>NZ_JBVHUJ010000001.1:0-1318079 GCF_055565415.1 Streptomyces sp. NPDC028711
CCACCCCGAAGGGCTTCATCGTTCGACTTGCATGTGTTAAGCACGCCGCCAGCGTTCGTCCTGAGCCAGGATCAAACTCTCCGTGAATGTTTACCGGCTATCCGGTGAGACACTCGCGTTGAGCGGGACAGTCAGGCCGGAATAAGGCCGACTGTCCACAGCGTCCTCGCTGTGTATGTTGCCTACCCGCCACAAGGGCCGGCAGGACTTTCAAAGGAACCTCGCCATCCGAAGATGGACGGGGTATCAACTAATCTGGCGTTGATTTTTGGCACGCTGTTGAGTTCTCAAGGAACGGACGCTTCCTTTGTACTCACCCTCTCGGGCTTTCCTCCGGGCTTCCCTTCGGTATTTCGTATTTCCAACCTTACCAGATCCGTTTCCGTTCCGTTTCCGGTTCGGAGTTTGAATCCGGCGGCCTGTCGGCTGCCTTTCGCCTCTCGGCGTTGTCACTACTTTAGCTGATCCATTCGGTGACTCATAACCGAGCCATTCGAATTCGAATTCCAGCACGCCGACCAGACCCCCGCCGGGGGCATGGTCTTCAGTAGTGGGTGGCTGCTGAGGGGGTGCTTGAAGAAGCAGGCCCTTAACCAGCTGCTCGGGCTACGTTAGGCGTTCGGTTCTCCGGAGTCAAGTCTCCGCTTCCGGGGGGTGTGGGCGCGGTACGGGCTCACCGTCGGGTCCTCGTCGATCCAGAAGCGCCAGGGGTGGGGGGCGCCTTCTCCGCCCACTCCGGTGCGGGGGCCGGTGCGGATGCGGTCCGGGTCGGGAGGGGTGCCGGTGAGGACGGTCAGCGGGGCGTCCGGGCCGTCGCAGGTGTCGGTGCCGTTCAGGGAGAGGGCGACGTCGAGGGCCGTGGCAAGACGTGCCGGGCCCTTGGCCAGCTCGTGGTCGTAGCGGGCCGAGCGCCTGCGGTGGCGGGCCTGGTCGGCGCCCCGCAGGATCTCGCCCGCGCGGAGCAGGACCCCGCTCGCGTGGCCCTCGGGGCCGCACACCAGGTTCAGGCAGTGCCACATGCCGTACGTGAAGTAGACGTACGCGTGTCCGGGCGGGCCGAACATGACGGCGTTGCGTGCCGTGCGGCCGCGGAAGGCGTGCGAGCCGGGGTCGATCGCGCCCGCGTACGCCTCCACCTCCGTGAGGCGCAGTTCCATCCGGCCCTCGTCGGTGTTGCGGACGAGGATGCGGCCGAGGAGGTCGGGGGCGACCTCGAGGACCGGGCGCTCGAAGAAGGTCCGCGGGAGCGGCGTACGGTCGGGGCTCTCGCTCATGGCGTCCGAGCGTAACGGTGACCCGCGGGGAACCGGCTACGGTCGTCGCGCGTATGTAGGGGTCAGAACCGAGAAGGAGTGAAGTTCATGGGATTCAAGAAGCTGCTCGCGAGCCTGGGTGCCGGTGGGGCCTCCGTGGAGACGGTGCTCACCGAGGAGAACGTGGTTCCGGGCGGTGTCGTCCAGGGCGAGGTGCGTATCCAGGGCGGCAGTGTCGACCAGCAGATCGAGGGGCTCTCCGTCGGGCTTCAGGCGCGGGTCGAGGTGGAGGGCGGCGACCAGGAGCAGAAGCAGGACATCGAGTTCGCCAAGCTCCGTCTGGGCGGCGCCTTCGAGGTGAAGGCCGGCGCGGTGCACGTGGTGCCGTTCGGTCTGGAGATCCCGTGGGAGACGCCGGTGACCTCCGTCGCCGGGCAGCGGCTGCGCGGCATGAACATCGGTGTGACGACCGAGCTGGAGATCGCCCGTGCCGTGGACTCGGGTGACCTGGACCCGATCAACGTGCACCCGCTGCCGGCGCAGCAGGCGATCCTGGACGCCTTCCTCCAGCTGGGCTTCCGTTTCAAGAGCGCGGACATGGAGCGCGGCCACATCCGGGGGACGCGGCAGAAGCTGCCCTTCTACCAGGAGATCGAGTTCTTCGCGCCGCAGCAGTACCGCGGTCTGAACCAGGTCGAGGTCAGCTTCGTCGCGGACGACCGTGAGATGGACGTCGTCCTGGAGATGGACAAGAAGCCGGGTCTGTTCGGTGAGGGCAGCGACTCCTTCCGTGCCTTCAAGGTGGGTCTGGACGACTTCCACACCACCGACTGGGCGGCATATCTGAACCAGTGGCTCGCCGAGGTCGGTGGCCGTCGCAACTGGCTCTAGGCTCGGCCCCGTAAGGCTTCTGAGGCAGTACGGGCGATACGGAGGTTTCGACGTGTCCGAGGGCAAGAGGGCGCCGCTCCCCCATGATTTCCATCCGCCGGTGCCGGCGTTCACCGTGGTGAGCGACGACATCGCGGCGGGTGGGGTCCTGAAGGACGCTCAGGTGTACGCGAAGGGGAACACCTCGCCGCAGCTGCGCTGGGAGGGGTTTCCGGCGGAGACGAAGAGCTTCGCCGTCACCTGTTTCGACCCGGACGCCCCGACGGGCAGCGGGTTCTGGCACTGGGTGCTGTTCGACATTCCGGTGTCGGTGACGGAGCTGCCCGCGGGTGCCGGGTCGGGTTCGTTCAAGGGGCTGCCGGCCGGGGCCGTGCACGCCAGGAACGACTACGGCTCCAAGGAGTTCGGCGGTGCGGCTCCCCCGGCGGGGGATCCGGCGCACCGCTATGTCTTCACGGTGTACGCAGTCGACAGCGAGAAGCTCGGCCCGGACGCCGATGCCTCGCCGGCGGCCGTCGGGTTCAACCTCCGCTTCCACACGCTCGGTCGGGCCCAGTTGATCGGTGAGTACGCGGCTCCCGCGGCGGGCTGATCGTTCGTTTGTTGTTTGCCCGCTTCTGGTCTTGGAGAGATCAGAAGCGGGCATCTTTTGTTGCGCGGGAAATTGCGTTGTCCGACCCCGGCCGGCCCGGCCATCGTTGATCCAGGCCCGACAGCCCCGTCCGGGGCCGGGCCTGCACACGGGAGGTGGGCACAATGCGGGACACGCTGGTACTCAACGCGAGCTTCGAGCCGCTTTCGACGGTCACTCTCAACCGTGCGGTGGTGCTTGTCCTGCAGGCCAAGGCCGTCGTCGAGCACGCCCATCCCGATCTGCGGGTGCGGGGTGCCGCGGTCGACCTTCCGGTGCCGCGGGTGATCAGGCTCTGCCGCTACGTACGGGTGCCCTTCCGAAGACAGGCCCCGTGGTCGCGGAGGGGGGTGCTGGTGCGGGACCAGCACCGGTGCGCGTACTGCGGGAGGCGGGCGACGACCGTCGACCACGTGGTGCCGCGTGCCCAGGGCGGTGGGGACAGCTGGCTGAACACGGTCGCCTCCTGCACCGAGGACAACCACCGCAAGGCCGACCGGACGCCGGAGCAGGCGGGGATGCCGCTGCTGCACCAGCCGTTCGAGCCGACGCCGGCCGACGCGATGCTGCTGGCGATGAGGGCGAGCGAGCGGTCGGAGCTTCCGGAGTGGCTGGCGAAAGCGGCCGCGTGACCCGTCTCGTACGGTGTGGGCCCGTCTTCCCCGCGTGGGGGGAGGCGGGCCCTTCCGTCGTCTCCGCTAGCGGAGCGTCAGTTGGAGGATCGCGACGACGCCGACCGCGATGATGACTCCGCGCAGCACGCCGGGGGGCAGCTTGCGGCCGACCTTGGCGCCGATCTGGCCGCCGATGGTGGAGCCGACGGCGATGAGCAGGACGGCCGTCCAGTCGAAGTCGGCGACGAAGAGGAAGAAGACGGCGGCGACGCCGTTGACGAGGGCGCCGAGGATGTTCTTGACGGCGTTGATCCGCTGCAGGTTGTCGTGGAGCAGCAGGCCCATGAGGGAGAGGTAGAGCACCCCTTGGGCGGCGCCGAAGTATCCGCCGTACATGCTGGCGAGGAAGAGGCCGACGAGGAGGACGGGGCCGCCGTCGGGGTGGGCCTCGGTGCCGGTCTGTTCGCGGCGGCGCTTGACGGCGGCGGAGATCCGGGGCTGGAAGAGGACCAGGACGAGCGCGAGGCCGATGAGGACCGGCACGATCGCGTCGAAGGCTTCGGACGGCAGCGCCAGGAGCAGGATCGCGCCGACGAGACCGCCGAGGAGGGCGGCGCCGCCGAGGCGGAGGATGCGGTTCTTCTGGCCCTTGAGTTCGCGCCGGTAGCCGATGGCTCCGCTGAGGGAACCGGGGACGAGTCCGAGGGCGTTGGAGACGTTCGCGGTGATCGGGGGGAGTCCGGTCGCGAGGAGGACGGGGAACGTGATGAGCGTTCCCGATCCGACGATGGTGTTGATGGTGCCGGCGCCGATGCCGGCGGCGAGGACTGCCAGGGCTTCCCAGATGGACAACGCCATCTCCTTACATGGTCAGTGAGTCGCCTCCCCGCCCTGAGGTCGTCAGGGTCGAGGGGCTCGCACCGATCATGCACGAGGCTTACGTGTACGTGTCAGTCAACCGACGGTTCGTCTCGCCTTTCGGTCCCGCCGTCCTTGGTGTTGAAGCCGGGGGTGCCGCCGATGCCGTTGTTGCCGAAGGCGCCGGAGAGGCCCTTGAGGGCGTCGCCGATCTCGCTGGGCACGATCCAGAGCTTGTTGGCGTCGCCCTCGGCGATCTTCGGGAGCATCTGGAGGTACTGGTACGAGAGGAGCTTCTGGTCCGGGTCGCCGGCGTGGATGGCCTCGAAGACCGTACGAACGGCCTGGGCCTCGCCCTCGGCCCGCAGGGCGGCGGCCTTGGACTCGCCCTCGGCACGGAGGATCGCGGACTGCTTCTCGCCCTCCGCGGTGAGGATCGCGGACTGGCGGGTGCCCTCGGCGGTGAGGATCGCGGCGCGCTTGTCGCGCTCGGCGCGCATCTGCTTCTCCATCGAGTCCTGGATGGAGGTCGGCGGCTCGATCGCCTTGAGCTCGACGCGGTTGACGCGGATGCCCCACTTGCCGGTGGCCTCGTCGAGGACGCCGCGGAGGGCCGCGTTGATCTCCTCGCGGGAGGTGAGGGTCCGCTCCAGGTCCATGCCACCGATGATGTTGCGCAGGGTGGTGACGGTGAGCTGCTCGATCGCCTGGATGTAGCTGGCGACCTCGTAGGTCGCGGCCCGGGCGTCGGTCACCTGGTAATAGATGACCGTGTCGATGTTGACGACCAGGTTGTCCTGGGTGATCACCGGCTGCGGCGGGAACGGGACGACCTGCTCGCGGAGGTCGATCCGGTTGCGGATCGAGTCGATGAACGGGACGACGATGTTCAGTCCCGCGTTGAGCGTGCGGGTGTAGCGGCCGAAGCGCTCCACGATCGCCGCGCTCGCCTGCGGGATGACCTGGATCGTCTTGATCAGGGCGATGAAGACGAGCACCACCAGAATGATCAGGACGATGATGACTGCTGACATCGTGTTCCCCGTGCCCTTCGCTGCCGGTTGACTGCCGGTTGGCCTTGCAAGATCGAGTTTCGCAGACGACGGAACGTCATGGGCGAGGTTCGGTCACATGACGACGGCGGTCGCTCCGTCGATCTCGACGACGTCGACCTGGTCGCCCGGCTCGAAGGTCTGTCCGGTGTCGAGCGCGCGGGCGGACCAGATCTCGCCGGCGAGCTTGATCCTGCCGCCGCCGGTGGCGTCGACCCTTTCCAGGACGACGGCCTGACGGCCCCTCAGGGCGTCGACCCCGGTGCTCAGTCCGGGTCTGCCGTCGCGGTGGCGGGCGGCGATCGGGCGTACCACCGCGAGAAGCGCCACCGAGACGACGACGAAGACGAGCACCTGGGCGACGACGCCGAAGCCGAGGGCGGCGGTCACCGCCCCGGCGACCGCTCCGACGGAGAACATGCCGAACTCCGGCATCGCGGTCAGGACCAGCGGAATGCCGAGCCCCACCGCGCCGATCAGCCACCAGACCCATGCGTCGATGTCCACATGGTCATGGTAGGGCGGTGGGGTCCTCGGGGACAGGGCGCGGGCGGCTGTGCGGGACGCCGGCGCTGTGTCCGCTACTTCAGGGGCAGTCCGTGGGCGGTCCAGCGGTCGGCGACGCGCTCGACGACGAGCGGCAGGCCGAAGCAGAGCGAGAGGTTACGGGAGGTCAGTTCCATCTCCACGGGGCCCGCGGCGAGCACCTTGCCCTGACGGATCATCAGGACGTGGGTGAAGCCGGGCGCGATCTCCTCGACATGGTGGGTGACCATGATCATGGAGGGGGCGTACGGGTCGCGGGCCAGGCGGCCGAGACGGCGGACCAGGTCCTCGCGGCCGCCGAGGTCGAGGCCGGCGGCGGGCTCGTCGAGGAGGAGGAGCTCGGGGTCGGTCATCATCGCGCGGGCGATCAGGGTGCGCTTGCGCTCGCCCTCGGAGAGGGTGCCGAACCTGCGGTCCAGGTAGTCGTTCATGCCGAGCCGGTCGAGGAAGGCCTTGGCGCGCTCCTCGTCGACCGGGTCGTAGTCCTCGTGCCAGGTGGCGGTCATGCCGTACGCGGCGGTGAGGACGGTCTGGAGGACGGTCTGGCGCTTGGGGAGCTTCTCCGCCATGGCGATGCCGGCCATGCCGATGCGGGGGCGGAGCTCGAACACGTCGGTGCCGACGCCGCCGAGCCGCTCGCCCAGGATGTCGGCGGTGCCGTTGGTGGGGAAGAGGTAGCTGGAGGCGATGTTGAGGAGGGTGGTCTTTCCGGCGCCGTTCGGGCCGAGGATGACCCAGCGCTCGCCCTCCTTGACCGACCAGGAGACATCGTCCACCAGAGCCCGTCCGTCGCGGACCACGGATACGTCCACCAGCTCCAGTACATCGCTCATGAGCGCGTTGTCTCCCCTTGCGGTCGAGTCGAGTCGTCGCCTTGCGCCGGGTGGGCGCGGCGTCCAGGGGAAAACCTACGTTATCGACGGAGCGGGGCCGTCCCTAGGGCGCCCCTCTAGTCTGGGGGGATGCTTTCGGAACCACGCTCAGGACGCCTGGCCGCTTGGGGCAACGCCCTGCTGGCCGGGGCGGTGTCGCCGGACGAGGCGGCCCTTGCCATTGTCGGGGAGGACGCGGTGCACCGCGTGGAGGGGCTGCCGGGTGAGGCACGGCCGGTGGGGCTGACGCTGGCGCTCGGCCGGCTGCGGCGGCTCGGGGTGACCGGGTGGCGGGTGGCACTGCCGGCGCCGGGGCATCCGCTGGGGCTCAGCGGGCCGCCGGACTTCAACGCGCGCGCGTTGGAGGCGGAGGAGGCGGTGGTGGGTTTCGGAGCGCCGTACGGTCTCGTGCCGGAGGTCTCCGAGGCGGGTCCCGTGGGTGACGTGCACGTGGAGGTGGTCTGGCGCTGCCTCACCGTGCGGGAGGCCCCGCCGGCGGACGTGCCCTCGCTCGGCGAGGCCGAGCGGGAACTCGCGGAGGCCCTGCGGGACGCGACGGCGGTACTGACGCGTCTGGACGTGGCGGCCTCGGGCCCGGCGGCGGACGCGGCACGTGAGGCGTACCGGGCGCGGGCGGAGGTGGGCCGCGAGGTACTGGCCCCCGGGTACCCGCCACGGGCGGTCCGGGTCCTTGAGCTGGCGCAGCGGATCGGCCTGCTTGTGGACCTGGCGTACGACCACGGTCACGGGGGTGCGGTGAGCGCGTCGGAGATGGCGGCGCGGGGGGAGGCGCTGCGGCCGGTGGAGCGGGTGGCTCGGCGGGCGCAGGTCGCGGCGTACAACGCGTATGTGGAGGAGAGGGAGCGGGAGCGGGGGGTCTGATTCTCCGCTGCGCGGTGAGCTTCGGGGTGGCGTGGCAAACCCCCGGCCGCGGGGGGATCTTCCGTGGCCGGGGGTTCGGGGGCGGGGGTCAGCCGTTGAGGGCGTGGTTGCCGAAGGCCGGGTTGAGCAGGCCGATCACGTTGACCGTGTTGCCGGAGACGTTCACGGGGACGTGGACCGGGGCCTGCACCAGGTTGCCGGAGGCGATGCCCGGCGAGTTGAGGGCCTTGCCCGTGGCCTCGGCGCCGTGGGCGGAGGCGACACCCGCGCCGGCGGCGACGATGCCACCGGCGACCATGGTGAGGGCAGCGGCCTTCTTGAGGTTCTTCACTTGGTACATCCTCCTGGTCATCGCTGCGGCCGGTCAGCCGCAGCACGCCATGGAGAACGCCGTACATCCCCATAGGTTGCGCCGAACGGGGGACATACACACGACGGTATGAAGTATTGAACGGTCGTGCGCCCGGCGCGCGAGGGGGCGCGTCAGTTGGTGTGGCCGTGGCGGACCGCCCAGAGGGCCGCCTGGGTGCGGTCCGCGAGGTCGAGTTTCATGAGGATGTTCGAGACGTGCGTCTTGACCGTCTTCTCCGAGAGGACGAGCGCACGGGCGATCTCGCGGTTGGACCGGCCGTCCGCGATCAGGCCGAGGACCTCGCGCTCCCGCTCCGTGAGCGTCGAGCCGCGTCCCGTGCCCCCCGGGGAGTCGTCCCGGGCGAGGAGCGCGTCCGCGACCTCGGGCTGGAGCAGGACGTGCCCCGCGTGGACGGAGCGGATCGCGCCGGCGAGCGCGTCGGGGTCGATGTCCTTGTAGACGTATCCGGAGGCGCCGGCGCGGAGCGCGGGGACCACCGTGCGCTGCTCGGTGAAGCTGGTGACGATCAGGACCCTGGCCGGGTTGGCGAGCTCGCGGAGCTTCTTCAGCGCCTCGATGCCGTCCGTACCGGGCATCTTCACGTCCATGAGGACGACGTCGGGGCGGAGCTCCTCGGCCCTGGCGACGCCCTCGGCGCCGTCGGAGGCCTCCCCCACGACCTCTATGTCGTCCTGTACCTCCAGGAACGTGCGCAGCCCCCGTCGGACGACCTGGTGATCGTCGACGAGCAGGACACGGATCCGGTTGTCAGCCACCGGGAACCTCCATCTCGATCGTGGCGCCCTCGCCCCTGGCCGAGGTCACGGTGAGCGATCCGCCTACGCCGCTCGCGCGGTCCCGCATGGAGACGAGGCCGAGGTGGCGCCCCGCGCTGCGGACCGTACGCGGGTCGAAGCCCTTGCCGTCGTCGGTGACGGTGAGCCGCGCGCCCTGGCCGGCGCGGGTGAGGGAGACGGTGACGAGCTGCGCGTCCGCGTGCCGCAGGGCGTTGTGCAGGGCCTCCTGGGCGACGCGGAGCACGGCCTCCTCCTGGGCGGCGGGCAGCGCGCGGGTCCCCTGGCTCTCGAAGGTGACCCGGGCGGTGTGGGCGCGGTCCAGGACCTGGATCTGGGTACGGAGGGTGTGGACGAGGCCGTCCTCGTCGAGGGCGGCGGGGCGGAGCTCGACGACGGCGGCGCGCAGTTCGTCGGCGGCCTCGGCGGCGAGCGAGGCGACCTGCTGGAGCTCGCCCTTGGCCCGGGCGGGGTCGCGGTCGACGAGGGCGGCGGCGGCCTGGGCGGTGAGCCGGAGGGAGAAGAGCTTCTGACTGACGGCGTCGTGCAGCTCGTGGGCGAGGCGGGAGCGCTCCTCGGCGATGGTGAGCTCGCGGCTGCGCTCGTACAGACGGGCGTTGGTGAGGGCGATGGCCGCGTGCTGGGCGAGGATCGAGAGCAGTTCCTCGTCCTCGGCGGTGAAGCCGCAGCCGCCGCCCTCCTTCGGGCAGCGCTTGTTCGCGAGGAAGAGGGCGCCGAGGATCTCGTCCCCGTCCCTGACGGGGAGGCCGAGGAAGTCGGACATCTCGGGGTGGGCGTCGGGCCAGCCCATGAAGCGGGGGTCCTCGCGGACGTCGGCGAGCCGCTCGGGCTCGGCCTTGTGGAGCATCGACGCGAGGATGCCGTGCTGCCGGGGCAGCGGGCCGATCGCCTTCCACTGCTCGTCGCTGACGCCGTCGACGACGAACTGGGCGAAGCCGCCGTGGTCGTCGGGGACGCCCAGGGCGGCGTACTCGGCGTCGAGCAGCTCGCGGGCGGAGGCGACGATCGTCTTGAGGACGTCGCGGACCTCCAGGTGGCGGCTCATCGCCAGGAGGGCGGTGCTCACGGCGGCCAGGCCGGAGCTCGGTCGATGGCTCATGGGGTCACCGTACCGGCGGGCCGTGACGGTGCGTATCCGTCCGGAGACCTCGGAGGAGGGGGACCGGGGACCTAGGTCGCACGGCCCCCGGGGGTGGTGTCATCCCTCAGGAGGAGGGGGCTCACTGTGTGCATTGCTGCCGCAACGGGTCGTGAGGTGGGTACCGGCCCGATGTGAGCCCGGGCATAGGACCCACATCACTTACGAAGTCCCCTAGTGGACGTCCAGAGGCCTGGGCATGGTGGGGTGAGTCCGACATAAGGGCCCTTCCGTGGCCCGTGCACGGGCCCCTGATCCACTACCCGGGATCGTACGTCACACCTTTGCCACAGGATTTTGCTGCCGCTAAGAATTGCCAACGTCGCCGCCGAGCAGGCGCAGCGCCACTCCTGGCGGAGCGACACCCCAGCGATTCGAAGAGGTAGTCCGGTATGTCTACGAACACCCCTGGCCACAGTCGTGGTCTGAAGAAGACCCACAAGGCCACGATCGCCGGCGTCGCCGCTCTGGGCGCCGCAGCGCTCACTCTCTCCCTCGTACCCGGCAACGGCAGCACCGAGACGGAGCCCGTGGCTCTCTCCGGTACCCAGCAGGTGGCCTGGTCGTACAACGCGAACAGCCCCCAGGCGAAGGCGCTGGCCGCCAGCGTCACCGAGCAGCAGACCACCATCGGTCTGAAGGCCAAGCAGGAGGCCGAGGCGAAGGCCAAGGCCGACGCGCAGGCCAAGGCCGCCGCGGCGAAGGCGAAGGCTGACGCCAAGGCCAAGGCCGATGCGAAGGCCAAGGCGGACGCCAAGGCGAAGGCCCAGGCTCAGGCGAAGGCCGCGGCGAAGAAGCGCGCCGCGGAGAAGGCGGCCGCGAGCCGTTCCGTGGCCCGTACCCCGGTCTTCGCGAACAACCTCGACGGCTGGATCCGCGAGGCGCTGTTCATCATGGACAAGCACAACATCCCGGGCACCTACAACGGCCTGCACAAGAACATCATGCGGGAGTCCAGCGGCAACCCGCGGGCCATCAACAACTGGGACATCAACGCCATCAACGGCGTCCCGTCCAAGGGTCTGCTGCAGGTCATCTACCCGACCTTCAAGGCGTACCACATCCCCGGTACCAAGTTCGACCAGTACGACCCGGTCGCCAACCTCGTCGCCGCCGCCAACTACGCGGCCGACCGCTACGGCTCGATCGACAACGTCAACAGCGCCTACTGATCCCGGTCGGTCCGCTGTCGTACGCCGAAGGGCGGCACCCCCGTGCGGGGTGCCGCCCTTCGGCGTACTGCCGTTCCCGTGGCTACTTGCGCATGACCTCGGGCTCGTGGCGGCGCAGCAGCCGCGCCACGACGACGCAGCAGACGACGGCCATCAGCAGCTGGATGCCGAGGTCCATGCTCCACTGGCCGACCGTGTGCTCCCACAGCGGGTCGGTGTTGGTGGGGTTCTTCGGGTCCCACGGCGGCATGAGGCGGGCCAGGTCGAGCGTGGTGCCGGCGCCCGCGATGCCCCAGCGGGAGGGCATCAGCCAGGCGAACTGCTCCAGGCCGGGCGAGCCGTACACCTGGAAGAGGATGCCGGTGAAGACGACCTGGATGATCGCGAACATGACCAGCAGGGGCATGGTCTTCTCGGCGGTCTTCACGAGCGCGGAGATGACCAGGCCGAACATCATCGAGGTGAGGCCGAGCGCGATCACCTGGACGCACAGCTCGACGGCCGGCGGCATGAAGAGGCCCTCCTCGGGCAGCGCCCGGGTGGAGAAGCCGATGCCGCAGATGATGACGCCCTGGAAGGCCGTGATCACACCGAGGACGATGACCTTGGACATCAGGTACGCCGAGCGGGAGAGGCCGGTGGCGCGCTCCCGTTCGTAGATGACCCGTTCCTTGATCAGTTCTCGGACGGAGTTGGCCGCGCCGCTGAAGCACATGCCGACCGCGAGGATCAGCATGATCGTGCCGGCGTCACCGTTGAAGCGGGACGGCGGCTTCGGGGAGCCCAGGCCGAAGTCGGCGGGGATGACCACCGAGACCGCGCCGAGGACGGCGGGCAGGATGACCATCAGGCCGAGGAAGCCCTTGTCGGAGGCGATCACCGACACGTAGCGGCGCATCAGGGTCCACAGCTGGGAGCCCCAGCCCTGCGGCTTCGGCGGCCTCGACATCGCCTGCTGCGGCATCTGGACGGGCTGGGCGGCGACGGCGTCGATGTCCGCGGCGTAGAGCTGGTAGTGCTGCGAGCCCTTCCAGCGGCCCGCCCAGTCGTAGTCGCGGTAGTTCTCGAAGGCGGAGAAGACATCGGCCCAGGTCGAGTAGCCGAAGAAGTTCAGCGCCTCGTCCGGCGGGCCGAAGTACGCCACCGAGCCGCCGGGGGCCATGACGAGGAGCTTGTCGCAGAGACCGAGCTCGGCCACCGAGTGGGTGACGACGAGGACCGTGCGGCCGTCGTCCGCGAGGCCGCGGAGCAGCTGCATGACGTCGCGGTCCATGCCCGGGTCGAGGCCGGAGGTCGGCTCGTCCAGGAAGATCAGCGAGGGCTTGGTGAGGAGCTCCAGGGCGACCGAGACGCGCTTGCGCTGACCACCGGAGAGGGAGGTGACCTTCTTCTCCTTGTGGATGTCGAGCTTGAGCTCGCGCAGCACCTCGTCGATCCGGGCCTCGCGCTCGGCGGTGGCGGTGTCACCGGGGAAGCGGAGCTTGGCCGCGTACCGCAGCGCCTTCTGGACGGTCAGCTCCTTGTGCAGGATGTCGTCCTGCGGGACCAGACCGATGCGCTGGCGCAGCTCGGCGAACTGCTTGTAGAGGCTCCGGTTGTCGTAGAGGACATCGCCCTCGTTGGCCGGGCGGTAGCCGGTCAGCGCCTTGAGGAGGGTGGACTTTCCGGAGCCGGACGGGCCGATGACACCGATCAGCGACTTCTCCGGGACGCCGAAGGAGACGTCCTTGAGGATCTGCTTGCCGCCGTCGACGGTGACCGTGAGGTGGCGGGCCGAGAAGGAGACCGAGCCGGTGTCGACGAACTCCTCTAGCTGGCCGCCGACGAGCCGGAAGGTCGAGTGACCGACACCGACGATGTCCTGCGGGCCGAGGAGGGCCGTGCCGCCCTTGGTGATCGGCTGACCGTTGACGTACGTGCCGTTGTGCGAGCCGAGGTCGCGGATCTCGAAGCGGCCGTCGGGCGTCGCGTGGAACTCGGCGTGGTGCCGCGAGACCTGGAGGTCGGAGACGACCAGCTCGTTCTCGAGGGCACGGCCGATCCGCATGACGTGGCCGAGGGCCAGCTGGTGGAACGTGGTGGGGCTGCGGTCCGCGTAGGCCGACGACGCCCCCGCGGCGGCGCCGTGCTGACCGTGTCCCTGCTGGTGCGGCACCTGCTGCTGCGGCGGCACGTGCTGCTGCGCGGGCGGCGGGGACTGCGGCTGCCAGCCCTGCTGCTGCGGCGGGGCCTGGTGCTGCTGGGCCTGGTGCTGCGGCGGGGCCTGGTGCGCGATCCATTCGGCCTGGGCGGCCTGCTCCGCCGCCTGGTGCGCGGGGACGTGCTGCGCCTGCGGCTGCCGGCCCTGCGGCGCTCCCTGGGCTCCGGCGGCGAGATTCAGCCGCGGGCCGTCGGTCGCGTTGCCGAGGTGGACGGCCGAGCCGGGACCGATCTCCACCTGGTGGATCCGCTGCCCGTGCAGGAACGTGCCGTTGGTCGAGCCGTGGTCCTCGATGACCCAGCTCCGGCCTCCCCAGCTGATCGTGGCGTGGCGCCACGAGACCCGGGCGTCGTCGATCACCAGGTCACCCTGCGGATCACGCCCCAGGGTGTACGACCTGGACGGATCGAGCGTCCAGGTCCTTCCATTCAATTCCAGTACGAGTTCTGGCACTCCATGCCCCACTACTTGTCCCCCGATGTACCCCCGTCGCTGGGAGTCTAGGGATGGCGAACATCGTGGGGAACTATTTCAGGCCCGGTCCCCTCTCCGAAAGTCGGGCCGCGTGAAGACCCCGCGCGGGCTCGCGGGAGAACGCTCCGGGAAGTGCCCGCGCGGTACCACACGGGCCTCCACCGGGCGGGGGCGCGGCCACTCGGGTGTCCGCTGGGCGGGACGGGGGGTCGGGTGGCACGCGGTGCCCGATACGGTGGAAGCACCATGAGCGCATCGCAGACCTCAGACGTTCCCACCCTTCTCGTCAAGATCTTCGGGAAGGACCGTCCCGGGATCACCGCGGGACTCTTCGACACCCTCGCCGCCTACTCCGTCGACGTCGTGGACATCGAGCAGGTCGTCTCCCGCGGCCGACTCGTCCTGTGCGCGCTCGTCACCGAACCGACGGTCGCCTCGCAGGGCGAGCTCAGGGCCACCGTGCACAGCTGGGCCGAGTCGCAGAAGCTGCAGGCCGAGATCATCTCCGGTACGGGTGACAACCGGCCGCGCGGCAGTGGGCGCTCCCATGTGACCGTGCTCGGGCACCCGCTGACCGCGGAGCAGACGGCGGCCATAGCGGCCAGGATCGCGGAGACCGGCGGCAACATCGACCGCATCTTCCGGCTGGCGAAGTATCCGGTCACGGCCGTCGAGTTCGCCGTGTCCGGCTGCGAGACCGAGCCGCTGCGGACCGCACTGGCCACCGAGGCGCACACCATCGGGGTCGACGTGGCGGTGGTGTCGGCCGGGCTGCACCGGCGCGCCCAGCGGCTCGTCGTCATGGACGTCGACTCGACCCTGATCCAGGACGAGGTGATCGAGCTCTTCGCGGCGCACGCCGGCTGTGAGGACAAGGTCGCCGAGGTGACGGAGGCCGCGATGCGCGGCGAGCTGGACTTCGAGCAGTCCCTGCACGCGCGGGTGGAGCTGCTCGCCGGGCTCGACGCCTCGGTGGTCGACAAGGTCCGCGCCGAGGTGCGGCTGACGCCCGGGGCGCGGACCCTGATCCGTACGCTCAAGCGGCTCGGCTACCAGGTGGGCGTCGTCTCCGGCGGGTTCACGCAGGTCACCGACGATCTGAAGGAGCGGCTCGGGCTCGACTTCGCCTCGGCCAACACCCTGGAGATCGTGGACGGCAAGCTCACCGGGCGGGTGACCGGCGAGATCGTGGACCGGGCGGGCAAGGCGCGGCTGCTGCGCCGGTTCGCGACGGAGGCCGGTGTGCCGCTGGCGCAGACGGTGGCGATCGGCGACGGGGCGAACGACCTGGACATGCTGAACGCGGCCGGGCTCGGGGTGGCGTTCAACGCGAAGCCGGTGGTGCGCCGGGCCGCGCACACGGCGGTGAACGTGCCCTTCCTGGACACCGTGCTCTATCTGCTCGGCATCACGCGGGAAGAGGTCGAGGCGGCGGACGGTCCCGAGGACCTGCTGCACTGAGCGGTGCCGACGGCGCGTGTACGCCGAAGGGGCCCGGTCGTCGTGGGACGGCCGGGCCCTTCTCCGTACGGTCCAGGGGGTGCCGGTCGGGGTGGCCCGGCCGGCGTGCCGGTCAGGCGTGCCGGTCAGGCATGCCGGTCAGGCGTGGGGCGTCCAGAAGTCGACGAGCCGTCCGGCGCCGTGCTCCAGGGACTTCCAGTCGCCGCTGAAGGTGAGAACGGCGAAGGCGGAGGTCGGGAAGCCGCTGCGGTTCATCCGGGAGAGGGTGTCGCCTTCCGCGTCGCCGGCCAGGGCGTCGGCGAGCGCGTGCACGCCGGGGTTGTGGCCGATGACCAGGAGGTCGGAGACGTCGTCCGAGGTCTCGTTGAGCAGGGCGATGAGCTCGCCGAGCGAGGCCTCGTACAGCCGCTCCTCGTACACGGTCTTGGGGCGCTCCGGAAGTGCCTGCACGGCCAGCTTCCAGGTCTCGCGCGTTCTGACGGCGGTCGAGCAGAGGGCAAGGTCGAAGGCGATACCGGTCTCGGCGAGCCTTCGGCCCGCCACGGGGGCGTCCGCGCGGCCTCGCTCGGCGAGGGGGCGCTCGTGGTCGGACTCCTGGTTCCAGTCCGCCTTCGCGTGTCGGAGCAGCACGATCCTGCGGGATGTATCGACGCTCATGGTCATCAGCTTCGCACGAAACGGCCCGCGCCGACTCAGAGAGAGAACGTTTGCTGGATCTGCTCCAGGACGCCGCCGACCCCCGGATCACCAGCCGCCGCGTGAGCCCCGCCGGGCCCTGCTATCAGCAGCAGCAGTGCGGTGAACGCGGCCACGGGGAGGACGAGCGCCCACCAGGGCAGCCGGGTGTCGACGCCGGTCGGCAGGGGCCGGGTGCTGGTGTGCGATCGGGCCGTCATGGCCGCCTCCGAGGGGTGGGGAACCGCTTTTCCGCGTTGTCTCCAACGTACGGATCGGGGGTCCTCCGGCCCATCAGGTGATCCACCCAGTTCACCCTGACACTCACCCCCTAGGGGATGCGGGGGTTGTCCCCACCCCCGGGGGTCACGGCGAGGCGAGCGAGGCGATGACGCCGATGACCACCGTGATGCCGATCATCGCGCCGAACACGATGAGCAGCTTCTTCTGGCCGTTCGGGGGGTTGGGTTCGAGAACTGGCATGGCCCCAGTCTCTCATCTCAGTACTCGTCCTCGACGGTCCGGTCCCGGCCCGCCAGGACGCCGACGATCATCTGCGGCACCATGAGTCCGCCCATGAGCGCGATCGGCAGTTCCCAGCCGCCGCTGTGCTGGTAGAGCACGCCGACGAGGAGGGGGCCCGGGATCGAGATGAGGTAGCCGACGCTCTGCGCGAAGGCGGAGAGTCGGACGACTCCGCCGCCGGTGCGCGAGCGCATGCCGATCATGGTGAGGGCGAGCGGGAAGGCGCAGTTGGAGACGCCGAGCAGCAGCGCCCAGGCCCAGGCGCCGGCGGCCGGGGCGAGGAGGAGTCCGGTGTACCCGCCGAGGCCGCAGAGGCCGAGCGCGACGACGATCGGGCCCTGGGTCCTCATCCGGGTGGCGAGCCGGGGGATGACGAAGGCGAGCGGGACGCCCATGACCATGGTGACGGCGAGGAGCACGCCCGCGGTGGAGGCGGGGACGCCGGCGTCGCGGAAGATCTGCGGCATCCAGCCCATGGTGATGTAGGCGCCGGTGGCCTGGAGGCCGAAGAAGCAGCCGAGGGCCCAGGCGGTACGGCTGCGGGTGATGCGGGACGGGGCGGCGGCGGCCCGCGCGGTGACGGTGGGCGGGGTCGGGGCCGGGATCGAGGCCGGGGCCGGGGACGAGGCCGGGGCCGGGGCCGGGGCCGGGGCCGGGGCCGGGATCGAGGCCGGGGCCTGGGACGAGGACGCGGCCGGGGTCGCAGTCGGGGTCGCGGCCGGGGGTCCTCCCGCGTTCGTGACCGCTTCTGCGGCAGCGCCCTTCCCCGTGCCTCCCGAGCCGTCGCGGTCGCGCAGCAGCGGGAGCCAGGGCAGGACGGCGAGTGCGGCGACGGCCGCCCAGACGCCGAGTCCGGCGCGCCAGTCCCCGCCGAGGGCGTCGGTCATCGGGACGGTCGCGGCCGCGGCGACGGAGGTGCCGAGGGCGAGCGCCATGGAGTACAGGCCGGTCATGCTGCCGACGCGGTCGGGGAAGTACCGCTTGACGATGACGGGCATCAGGACGTTGCTGACGGCGATGCCCATCAGGGCGAGGGCGCTGGCGGCGAGGAAGCCGGCGGTGCCGCCCGCGAAGGGCCGCAGGACGAGGCCCGTGAAGATCGCGGCCATGCCCGCGCAGACCACGGCGACGGGGCCGAAGCGGCGGGCGAGGCGGGGGGCCGTGATGCCGAAGACCGCGAAGCAGAGCGGGGGTACGGAGGTGAGGACGCCGGCGACGCTGCCGCTCATGTGGAGGCCCTGGCTGACCTCTTCGAGGAGGGCGCCGAGGCTGGTGATGGCGGGGCGCAGGTTCAGCGCGGCCAGGACGAGTCCGACGGTGACGAGCCCGAGGGTCCAGCGGTGCGCGGGGGCCGCGGTGCCGGAGGGGGCGCCCCCGCCGGTCCGGTGGTCGCGGTCCGGTGCGGGAGAATCCGCTGCGGTGGCGGCCGGTCCCGGCGCCGCCTTGGTGGCCGCCGGAGCGGTGGTCCTGGCCGTTCGCGCGGCAGGGTCGAGGGTCTTCGGCTCGTCAGGCATGAGGCCATCATAGAATCATGGGATGATTGGTTGTCCAATGTCGAACGACCAGTCCCGAACGAATGGGAAGGTGCTTCATGGCCCTCGGTCACCCGCGGCGCTCAGGCCTCTCCGACCAGGTGATCGCCGAGCTGCGGAACCAGATCACCTCGGGCGAGTGGCCGGTCGGTTCACGCATCCCGACGGAACCCGAGCTGGTCGAGCAGCTGGGAGTGGCCCGTAACACCGTGCGCGAGGCCGTACGGGCGCTCGCCCACAACGGGCTGCTCGACATCCGCCAGGGCTCCGGCACCTACGTCATCGCCACCAGTGAGCTGGCGGGCGTCATGCACCGCCGCTTCGCCGGTTCCGACCCCCGGCACGTCGCCGAGCTGCGCTCGACGCTGGAGTCCGCGGCGGCGCGGTTCGCGGCCGGGCGGCGCACCGAGCGGGATCTGAAGCAGCTCGACGCCCTGCTCGTACGCCGGGAGGAGGCGTGGGAGTCCGGTGACGCGGAGCGGTTCGTGACGACCGACGCGGCCTTCCACCACGCGGTCGTCGCCGCCTCGGGCAACGAGGTGCTCACGGAGCTGTACGCGGACCTCGGCGATCTGCTGCGGGAGTGGCTGCGCGACGACGTGGGGCAGGTCCTTCGGCCCGAGAACCACATGGACCACGCGCGTCTGGTGGACGCGATCCGGGACGGCGACGCGGAGCGGGCCGGTACCGAGGCGGCCGGCTACCCCTTCATGTGCCTGCGGAGCCCCGAGCGGGAGGCGGTCACGGAGCCTGGTCCGCCGGCTGGTGCGTGACCCAGGCGGCCCGGACCTCTTTCCAGCAGCGTCCGGTGACCTGCGCGTGGGCGGCGGGTTCGACGTCCACGGGCGCGCTGTCGCTGTCGACGTCCCACCAGCGCTCGCACTCGACGTGGAGGCGAACCCGGTCGGTGCTCGGGAACGGGTTGCGGCAGTGGGCGGTGACGCGGGAGCCCTGGACGACGGTGCGGCAGGAGGCGCCGAAGTTCTCCGGCTCGTCGGCCGCGGGGGCGGTGACGGGGAGTTCCTCGGTGGGGGCGGGGGCGGCTCGTACCTCGGCGGCGACGGCTATTCCGGTGAGCAGTACGGCTACGGAGGCGAAGGCTCCGAAGCCGTTGCGTATGGCGTGCATACCCGTACCTCCTCCCCGTCCGTAAAAGGAACCGCAGTAGCAGGAACTTCACGCTCTGCCCCAGTCTGGGGTGGTTCGCTCGACTTTTCGACTCGGGCAGGAGTTGCGGAAACGCGAGAGCCGTGGGCCGCCGGGGGGGGCGGGCCACGGCCCTCTTCAGCTGCTTGGCGCGCGCTAGGCGCCGATCGCGTGCAGACCGCCGTCCACGTGGACGATCTCGCCCGTCGTCTTCGGGAACCAGTCGGAGAGCAGCGCCACGACGCCACGGCCGGCCGGCTCGGGGTCGGCGAGGTTCCACTCCAGCGGGGAGCGGCTGTCCCAGACGGCGGCCAGCTCGCTGAAGCCCGGGATGGACTTGGCGGCCATCGACCCGATCGGGCCCGCCGAGATCAGGTTGCAGCGGATGTTCTGCTTGCCCAGGTCGCGGGCCATGTAGCGGCTGGTGGCCTCGAGGGCGGCCTTGGCCGGGCCCATCCAGTCGTACTGCGGCCAGGCGTACTGCGCGTCGAAGGTGAGGCCGACGACCGAGCCGCCCTCCGTCATCAGCGGCAGCAGCGACGTCGTCAGCGACTTCAGCGAGAAGGCGGAGACGTGCATCGCCGTGGCGACCGACTCGAACGGCGTGTTGAGGAAGTTGCCGCCGAGCGCGTCCTGCGGGGCGAAGCCGATCGAGTGCACGATGCCGTCGAGACGGTCACCGAGGTGCTCGCGGACCTGGCCCTCGAGACGGGCGAGGTGCTCGTCGTTCGAGACGTCGAGCTCCAGGACCTTGACGTTCTCGGGCCTGGGGAGCTTCCTGGCGATGCGCTCGGTCAGCGACGGCCGCGGCCACGCCGTGAGGATGATCTCGGCACCCTGCTCCTGGGCCAGCTTGGCGGTGTGGAAGGCGATGGAGGACTCCATCAGCACACCGGTGATCAGGATGCGCTTGCCTTCGAGAATTCCGCTCATGGTGATCAGTGACCCATGCCCAATCCGCCGTCAACCGGGATGACGGCTCCAGTGATGTACGAGGCGTCGTCGGAGGCGAGGAACTTCACCGTGGCGGCGATCTCCTCCGGCTGCGCGTAGCGACCCAGCGGCACCTGGGACACGATGCCGGCGCGCTGCTCGTCGGTGAGCACCGCGGTCATGTCGGTGTCGACGAAACCGGGGGCGACGACGTTGAAGGTGATGTTGCGGGAGCCGAGCTCCCGCGCGAGGGAGCGGGCGAAGCCGACCAGGCCTGCCTTGGAGGCGGCGTAGTTGGCCTGACCCGCGGAGCCCAGCAGACCGACGACCGAGGAGATCAGGACGACGCGGCCCTTCTTGGCGCGCAGCATCGCCCGGTTGGCACGCTTGACGACCCGGAAGGTGCCGGTGAGGTTGGTGTCGATGACGGATGTGAAGTCGTCCTCGGACATGCGCAGGAGGAGCTGGTCCTTCGTCACGCCGGCGTTGGCCACGAGGACCTCCACCGGACCGTGCTTCTCCTCGATCTCCTTGTACGCCTGCTCGACCTGCTCGCCGTCGGTGATGTCGCACCGGACGGCCAGGAAGCCCTCGGGCGGCTCGCCGGAGCGGTACGTGATCGCGACCTTGTCGCCGGCCTCGGCGAACGCGCGGGCGATGGCGAGGCCGATGCCCCGGTTTCCTCCGGTGACGAGAACCGAGCGGCTCAACGGATCACCCTTTCGATAGCGGTCTGGTAGCCGAAAACCTATCGGTATCGCCCCCGACATGAGGAATCGACCTCCGACAGTGGCGTACGGGTGTCACTGTCGGGTCCCTACAGCTCGGGGGCGGTGCCGGTCGGCGGCCCGCCGTCCGCCGGACGGCCCCGGGCCGTCCCTGACGTGGCCCTCCGTGGCTCTACGGGGCCCTGAGGTCGGCCTGGGAGAGCTCGCCGCACAGCTCGTCGAGTGTCCGGTCGTACAGCACGGACCGGTGCGCGAGCACGTTCCTCGTGGTGACGAGGAGCCGCAGGAGCCGCGCGTCGGCCGGGGGGAGGGCGAGCGCCCCGCTGATGTGGGCCCGCAGCAGCTCCCCGACCTGTAGTTCCAGGAAGGCCCGCTCGGGGGCGGCGCCCAGGTGGGCGGGGGGACGGTCGGCGTGGTCGGCGACGACTGCGGCGACCGGCCGGTTGAGGTGGCCGAGCGCCCGGACGGCGAGGCGCTGCCGGGCCTCCTCGATCCAGGGTGCGAGGACCCGTTGCTGCGCCTGGGAGACCAGGGCGTCGAGCCGGGCCCGTACGTCGGCGTCGCCCGGACCGTACGTCGGAGCCGCCGGGTGCCAGACGCCCACGTGCGCGCGGAGCCGGCCCTCCCAGGAGACGACGGCGCCCCTGGCCCACGCCTGGCGGAGTTCCGCGCCGGGCCGGAGGAGGGCGCCGATCCGTCGCAGCGGCGGGCAGTCGGCCGGGGCGGGGCCGCCGGGCAGCCGGGCGAGGCAGTGGCCGAGGACGGCGCCGAGGGTGTGCTGGGTGCCGTCCCACTCCAGGGCGAGCAGCCGCGCGAGCTCCAGGTCGGGGCCGCAGATCTCGACGACGGTCTCGGACCGCACCGCGCGGCGTATCCGCTCCCTCAGCGGGTCGCGGTCGCGTCCGGAGGTGTCGGGCACGTGGTCGAGGATCGGCGCGATCGCGGTGGCCGTGTCGAGCCTGCCGAGCGCGCCCCACCACCAGTGCACGGCCGTGTCGCCGAGGCCGTGCCGGAGCTCGTCGGGGAGCGATTCCGGCAGGTCGCCGACGCGGGCGACGACCAGGAGGCGGGGGCGTTCGCCCGGGGGGAGCCCGGCCGCCCTGACGGCGGCGGCGAGGAGGCGGAACAGCCGCTCGACGTCGGTGCCGCGCGTTCCGGTGCCGGCGGGCGGCCGCCCACCCGCGCGCGTGTCCGTGTCCGTACGGCCGTCACCCGGGCCCGTCCCCGTACCGCCGTCGTTCTCCGCCCAGGCGCGGATGCCGACGACCGGGCGGCGGTCACGGCCCGGGGCGACCAGGGCGGCGACGGCGTCGTCCGCGTCGACCGAGAGCTCCTTGCCGAGGCGGGCGAGGAGCCCGTGGGGGTCGTGCCGGGGGCCGGCGGGCCGTGCCCGGGGCGCCGGCACGCGGGGCGGGCGGCCTTCGAGGGACCAGCCGAGGTCGAGGTCGAAGCCGTCGTCGGGCAGGTCGAGAAAGGGCAGTTCATCGGCGTCCGCCCACCAGTCCGGTTCCTCCTCCGCGGCGGCCGGCTCCGGCGCGGGCTCCTCCTCGCGCGCGCGTGCGGACGCGGGTGCCGGTACGTCGACGCGTACCGGAGTGCCGTACAGCGCACCCCGGTACAGCTCGTCCGCGAGCCCCGACTCCACCATGGCGTCGGTGACGAGCCAGAGGCAGTTGAGCCCGGCGGCGAGGTCCGCGACGACCCCGCGCAGCCGGCCCCGCACGCCCGGCAGGTCACCGGTCGGCACGGCGGGCGGGTCCGTGAGAAACGGCGATCTGTCCGTCCGCATGGCGGGCGGGTCCGTGAGATCCGGCGACCTGCCCGTCCGCGCGGCGGGCGGGTCCGTGCGGGAGTCCGTCTCCGTCACCTCACTTCTCCCCGGCGGCCGCCCGGGACCGCACCGCGCGGTACGTCACCGGTTCCACCGCGAAGCCCTCGGGCGTCTCGTCGAGGACACCGAACCGGCCCAGGTGGTGCAGCCAGGCGTCGGTGTCCGCGTCGGAGAGTTCGACCGCCGCCGCCACGTCGTCGCGCGGCACGCCCTGGCCCTCCCCCACATAGCCCGTCCAGGCCGTCAGGAGGTCCAGGTCCCGGGCGTCGAGTCCGGAGAGCCGCAGGTGCTCCTCCATGTTGCGGGGGCCGGCGATGAGGGCGCGTATCCGCTCGACGGCGCTGTCGAGGGTCGCCCCGTGCACGGACACGTCGGTCACCGCGGCCTCCATCCAGCGGGGCCAGCCGCCGGTCGCGGCGACGAGCCGGTCGCGGTCCTCACGGGAGACGAAAGGGCACTCCGACCAGGCGCGCAGGGCGTCCGCGGTCCACCGCTCGGGGCGCAGCCACCGTACGGACAGCTCCTCGTGTCCGTCGTCGGCGGCGAGTTCGGCGAGGCCCGCCGCGTCGGCGAGGACCACGACGGAGCGGTTCTCGTTGCCGCCGCTGCGCCGCTCGGTCTGCCGGACGAGGCGGTCGGCGGCGGGACCGGCGTGGACGAGCAGGGCGCGGACGGTCTCGCGCAGTGCGGCGGTGGGGGCGCCGCGGAGGTCCGCGACGATGACATGGGCCTTGCGGCGGCGGCTCTTGAGGAGGGTGGCGAGGTCCTCGCCGTGGGCGTACGGGACGACGTCGACGCCCCGGTTGACGGCGAAGGCGGTCACGGCCTGGCGGACGAGCTCGGGCCGGTGGAGCGCGGTGGTGCCGATCAGGCTGACGCCGGACTGGGCGGTCTCGTGGAGCTGTTCCTCGGTGAGCGGGCTGTACGTCTGCACGTGCCGGGCGTCGCGGCCGAGGATGCGCCGGGCGGCGTGCGGGTTGTAGTCGTACGGGAGGCCGAACTCGGTCTCGCGGAGCTCGAGTTCGAGCTCCTCCCGGGTGCCGAGCATGTTGACGACGTTGGGGCTGCGAACGGCGAAGCGGGAGCGGTCGCCGAGCTGGATGAGCAGGCCGAGGCCGACCATCTCGGTGAGGAAGATCTGCGCCTGCTTGGCGCTGAGCATCTCGAAGCCCTCGGGCCACGCCTCCCGGGCCTCCTGGAGCAGTTCGCTCGCGGAGTAGTCGCCGCGGTAGCTGTCCTTGAGGCTGCGGAGGGCGATGACGAGGGCGAGGACCCGGTAGCGGTCCTCCAGGTTGATGGTGAAGCGGAGCCGCTCGGCGATCTGCCGGCGTACGGTCTCCGACGCGGCGACCTTCTGGACGTCGTCCTCGGTGATCCGGACCGGGCTCCCGGACCAGGTGTACGGGCGGTCGTGGAGGACGCGGACGAGTTCGCGGCAGAAGATCTGCACCAGGTTGGCCTGGTAGTTGGTGATGGCGAGGATCCGCCAGACCAGCTCGGGGCGTTCGAAGAAGTAGCCGAGCGCGGCCATGGGTTCGGTGACGAGCCGGACGGCGGCCTGGGTGCCGAGCGGGCCGACGAGGACGTCGGGGCCGCCGTGCACGGTGGAGACGTTGGAGAGGTGGCCGAAGCGCTGGACCTGGTGGAGACCCGCGAAGACGATCTTGAAGCGTCGTTCGGTCTGTTCCATCAGGCGCTGGAAGTGCATGACGTTGGGGAACGTCGACTCGCTGCCGACACGGTAGGCGCGGCGCGAGTCGGTGTTGAGGAAGGCGTCCGCCTCGTCCGCGAGGACCAGGATCCGCCGGGTGTCGTCCGCCTCCAGCCAGGACTGGATATTGCGTACGACGACGTCGGGGTTGGCCTGTTCCGACATCTTGTTGGTGAAGACACCCTTGCGTTTGAGGTCCTCGACCAGCCGGCTCCAGATCCGGTCGGGGGCCTCCGCGTGGCCGATCTCCGCCTTCAGCAGGTCGAGGTAGACGGCGACGTGGGCGTCGGCGCGGCTGGGGAAGATCTCGGCGACCCGGCGCAGCAGCGCGGACTTGCCGAGCTGGCGGCCGCCGTAGAGGAACATGCCGCCCTCACGGCCCATGACCTCCCGCATCTCCTCGTCGCGGCCGTAGAACACCTCGGGCGGGACGAGGCCGGCGACGAACGGCGTGTACGGGTTGTAGGCGGCCCAGGGCAGGGTCACGCGCTGGAGCGAGCGGAAGGAGCCGGGGGCGCGGGCGGCCATCCAGCCCATCACCGCGGAGTCGACGACCAGCGCCTGCTGGGCGAAGGAGCGGGCGGACTCGGCGAGGCCGCGCCGCCCCTCCATGCCGAGCGGGTGCAGGTAGAGCACGATGTTGGCGCCGACGTCGGCGTCCTCCAGGTGGGCGAGCGGGCCGTCGGCCGGCTGCTCCTCCCAGATGAGGAGGACGGTGTACGAGGAGGCCCGGGAGCCGAGCGCGGCGACGTACCCGGCGCGTTCGGCGACGCGGGCGCGCACCTTGAAGCGGCGCATGCCCTGGCCGAGGGCCACCCGCTCGGCGGTGACCTGGTGGGTGGAGAGTTCGAGGCCGAGCAGGCGCAGCAGCCGGGGGATGTGCTGCTGCCATTCGCCGCGCCGGCCCTGGGGGGTGCAGAGGGCCGCCCAGGACTCCAGGCCGTTGCCCGCCGCCGGGGTGAGGGAGGCGTCCGGGTCGCCGTAGTGCTTCGCCCACCACTCGGCGTCGATGCCCTCGCCACCGGCCTTCGGGGCGTCGGGCGCGGTGACGCCGGTGAGGAACGCGGCGAGCTCGGAGCCGTCGTCGGCGGGGCGTTCCGGCAGCGGCTTGTGGCTGGTCGCGAGGGCGAGGAACTCCTGGGCGGTGACCGTGTCCTTCTCGTCGATGAGCCGGGCGATGCGGTCGTGGTCACCGGCGGAGAGCGGCCGGTCGGGGCGGGAGCGCAGCTGGGCGAGGTTCTCGCGGAGCTGCCGGGTGTAGTCCGCGACGAGGGTGCGGAGCTCGGCCTCCAGGGTGCGGAGGGAGTTCACGGCGAAGCGGTAGCGGCCCGACTCCTCGCCGTCGGCGAACTGCTGGAGACGGCCGACGAACTCCCGTTCCTGGTCGGCCGCCAGCTGGTTGAGCGTCCGCATCTCGGCGAGCCGTCCGGCGGCCGCGCGGTGGCGTTCGGCGACCTCGCGCCGCCACTCCTCGTGGCTCTGGGCGAGCCGCCGGACCGCCGTCTCGTGCCAGTCGGGGTCGGTGCAGCCGTACTCCTCCGGCTCACGCTCGACCGCAGCGATCAGTGCCTTCGCGAGGTGCAGGTCACCGTCGTCGAGGTAGCGGACGAGGGCGTACTCGGCGTCGGCGGGGGTCAGCAGGGCGGCGATCCGGCGGGCCGCCCTGGGGTCGGTGAGGTCCGGGTCGCCCTCGGTGTCCCGGGGCAGGTCGGGCAGGCGGAGGAGGACGTCGGCGGGCGGCACGGGGCCGCCGTCCTCGCGGAGCCGGTCGGCGTCCGTGTCCTCGGACCGTACGTGCTCGCCGGTCAGCCAGGACCGCAGCAGCGCGAGCGCCGCGCCTCCCGTGCCGGCCGGGGCGGGCTCCTCGGCGACGTCCCGGAGGACGGAGGTCAGTTCGGGGATGCCGCGGTCGCTCACGCCCTGGTGCGGCCGGGCGGCGGTGTGGGCGGCCTCGGCGCGCATGAGGAGCTCGCCGACGGACCGGCAGGCGGTGTGCAGCTGCCGGAGCGCGCCGGCGGTGATCGGTTCCTTGGCCTGCTTCGACGTACGGAACAGGGCGTCCGTGTCCTCGATGAGCCGGTCGATGTCCTCCGCCCGCCACAGCTCCTCGCCGAGGGCGCGGAAGCCGGGCGTGCCGGTGTACTGCGCCGGGCTCTGGCCGGACCACTCGATGACCTCGTTCAACGCGTGGCGCACCGGGCCGGAGGGGCCGACGAGGTACTGGAGCACCTGGGACGCCCGCTGGTACTTCATCTTGCGGCGCGGCAGGTCGTCGAGCAGCTGCCGGGCGGTGAGCCCGATCTCCTCGCGGGTGGCGGCCTCCTGGTCCTCGGCGCTGCCCTGGAGCATGCCGGGTTCGAAGGCGCGGCCGTCCCGGACGGCGGCGACGAGCACGGTGAGCAGCTGCTGCCAGGGGGTGGTGAGCCCGGACGGCATGACGAAACCGCTGATCAGGACGTGCGGCCAGCGGGTGGTGAGTCCGGTGCGCAGGGCGGCGGCGACGGCCACGAGGTGGGCCTCGCGGTCCTGTGCGGCGAGGGCGGGGTCGAGCTCGTGCGCCATCTGTACGGGGGTGGCCTCGCTGTCCGAGACGCAGCTGAACGCGGCGGCGGCGAAGGCGAGGGCCCGCGCCCGTGCGGCGCTCTCGCGGGAGGCCACGGTCATCCAGTACGCCTCGGCGGCCCGCCCCTCCCGCAGCAGCCTGCCGACGGGCGGCTCGCTCCCGGTCTCCCAGGGCGCGTACGGGTCCCAGTCGGGCGCGTCGACCCCGGGCGGCCACGACTCGTCCTCGACGGGGAGGGGGGCGGGGGTGGGGGCGGGGGCTTGCGCGGGGACGACGGCCGAGGCGGGGGCGGGGGCTTGCGCGGGGACGGGGGTCGGCGCGGAGGCCGGCGTGGGCGGGGACGGCGGCGCGGGCGGGGACGGTGGCGCGGGCGGGGACGGTGGCGGCTGGAGCGCCCGGGACGGGGACGGCGAGAGCGGGGTGGTCGTCGGGGACGGCGTGGCGGTCGGGGCCGTCGGGGGCGGTGTGGTCGTCAGGGGCGGTGCCGTCGTCGTGGGCGGGAGGGCCGGCGGCCGAGGCTCCACCGCACGGCGGACGGCCTCGATCGCGGAGGCGCCCACGCGGGCCCGGCCCGTCAGCGGGGTCGCGTCACCGGTGCCGTGCTCGGTCCGCCCCGACGGGACCTCCTCCCCCGGTGCGGCGCTCTCGCCGACCGGCCCGGCGGGCGCCTCGGCGGCCCCGGCCGGTCCGGGGACGGCCGCGACGGGCTCCTCCCCCGGCACGGCGTCGAGTTCGCGCAGCTGCGTCTCCGTGCGTTCGAGGTGGCGGCGGAGGTCGGCGGCCTCCTCCTCGTCGTCGGCCCACTCCAGGAGCTCGGCGTACCGGCTCGCCTTGCGGCGCAGTGCGTCGATCTGCTCCGCCCGCGCCTCCCGCAGCCGGTTCAACTCGGCGCCCGCCTCGGCGTATCCGAGGTCCGGTCCCCAGGTGACCCCCTCGGCGGCGAGCGCCCCGGCGAGCCGCTCGCGCTCCCGCGTCCAGGCGGCGAACCCGTCGCCGGGGGCGTCCACGGGGAGGAGTCCGGCCTCGACGGCGTCCGCCGCACCGCGCAGGACGACGGCCAGCCGCTCGCCGGACAGCTTCAGGAGGTCGAGCGACGCGGCGAGGCCGGCCGGCGCCTGGGGTACGGCCACGGGAGCGGCTCCCTCACACTCGGGGTTCGTCATCAGGGGTGTGGAGCCGGAGACGGCAACGCTCTCCGGGTCCTCGAAGCGCGGGCCGATCTCGTGCGCGTCGGGCGGCGGGCTGCTGTCCGCCGCCGTCCGTAACGCCGCCTCGTGGAGCGCCGCCAGCGGTCCGACCGGAAGCCGGCTGGTGCCGGGCAGGAGCATCCCGTAGAGGGCGCAGCGGGCGAGGGGCGGGTCGAGCACCCTAAGCATGGCGTGGAGCTCGTCGAGGGTGGGGTCCGTCAGGGCGCGCTGCGAGAACCCGTACTCCGTGTGGAGCGCCTTCACGGCCCAGACGAGTCCACAGGCGGCGATGCCGGTCAGCTGTCCCTGCTGCGCCTTGGCGAGCCGTACCCGAGCGGCGTGCAGTTCCCGTCGCGAGGGAGGGGACGGGGGCCGGTCCGAGGTGTGGGGGTGTCTGTCGCCCCGTAGGCAGTGGTGCCAGGTCAGCAGGGATCGGAGTGCGTCCTCGTCAAGGGACGACAGCCAGGACCTGACTCCGTTCACCCACCCGTGCATGGCGTCGATCATCTCATCCCACCACCACGCGTGCTATGCCCGTGCCCTATTCCGACCGCCCAATCGGCTTGTCGGGCAGGCGGGTTGGCGCGGGTTCCGCTGCGGGCGCACATCAATGCGCCGACCCGGAGACGCGTCCCGTGATTGACTTCCGGGGCAGATCGACCCCCCTTCCGATCACCGAGAGCGAGGCCGCTCGTGGTCCATCAGATCGACCCTTCGTTCGTCGCGCTGCCCCTGCGGGCGCTCGCCGACGCGGCGCTCGCCCGAGCGCGTGCGCTCGGTGCCGAGCACGCCGACTTCCGTCTGGAGCGGGTGCGCAGCGCCTCCTGGCGGCTGCGCGACGCCAAACCGTCCGGTTCCTCGGACACCACGGACCTCGGCTACGCGGTGCGGGTGGTGCACGGCGGGGCCTGGGGCTTCGCGTCCGGGGTCGACCTGACCATGGACGGGGCCGCGCGGGTCGCCTCGCAGGCGGTGGCGATGGCCAAGCTGTCGGCGAAGGTGATCGCGGCGGCCGGGTCCGACGAGAGGGTGGAGCTGGCCGAGGAGCCGGTGCACGAGGAGCGCACCTGGGTCTCCTCGTACGAGATCGACCCCTTCTCCGTCCCCGGCGAGGAGAAGAGCGCGCTGCTCGCCGACTGGAGCGCGCGGCTGCTGCGGGCGGAGGGCGTGGCGCATGTGGACGCCTCGCTGCTCACCGTCCACGAGAACAAGTTCTACGCGGACACGGCGGGCACGGTCACCACGCAGCAGCGGGTCCGGCTGCATCCGCAGCTCACGGCGGTCGCCGTCGACGAGACGACCGGTGAGTTCGACTCGATGCGGACGATCGCGCCGCCGGTCGGGCGGGGCTGGGAGTACCTGACGGGCACCGGCTGGGACTGGGACAAGGAGCTCGACGAGATCCCGGGGCTGCTCGCCGAGAAGATGCGTGCGCCGAGCGTCGAGGCGGGGCGGTACGACCTGGTCGTGGACCCGTCGAACCTCTGGCTGACGATCCACGAGTCGATCGGGCACGCGACCGAGCTCGACCGGGCCCTCGGTTACGAGGCGGCGTACGCGGGCACCTCGTTCGCCACCTTCGACCAGCTGGGCAAGCTGGCATACGGCTCCTCGATCATGAACGTGACGGGTGACAGGACCGCCGAGCACGGTCTCGCGACCATCGGGTACGACGACGAGGGCGTCGAGGCGCAGTCCTGGGACCTGGTGAAGGACGGCACGCTCGTCGGCTACCAGCTGGACCGGCGGATCGCGAAGCTCACGGGCCTCGGCCGGTCGAACGGCTGCGCCTTCGCGGACTCCGCCGCGCACGTGCCGGTGCAGCGGATGGCGAACGTCTCGCTCCAGCCGGATCCGGGCGGCCTGTCCACCGAGGACCTGATCGGTGGCGTGGAGCGGGGCGTCTACGTGGTCGGTGACCGGTCCTGGTCGATCGACATGCAGCGCTACAACTTCCAGTTCACCGGGCAGCGGTTCTTCCGCATCGAGAACGGGCGGCTCGCCGGGCAGCTGCGGGACGTGGCGTACCAGGCGACGACCACCGAGTTCTGGGGCTCGATGGAGCAGGTCGGCGGTCCGCAGACGTACGTCCTCGGCGGCGCGTTCAACTGCGGCAAGGCCCAGCCGGGCCAGGTCGCCGCGGTCTCCCACGGCTGCCCCTCCGCCCTCTTCCGGGGCGTCAACATTCTGAACACGACGCAGGAGGCGGGACGATGAGCCGCGTCAGCAAGCCGTACGAGATCGTCGAGCGGGCCCTTGAGCTGTCCCGTGCCGACGGGTGTGTCGTCATCGCCGACGAGGAGTCCTCGGCGAATCTGCGCTGGGCCGGGAACGCGCTGACCACCAACGGTGTCACCCGGGGCCGGACCCTCACGGTGATCGCGACCGTCGACGGTGCGCAGGGCACCGCCTCCGGTGTCGTCTCCCGGTCCGCCGTGACCGTCGACGACCTGGAGCCCCTGGTCCGGGCCGCCGAGGCCGCCGCGCGTACCGCGGGGCCCGCCGAGGACGCCCAGCCGCTGGTGGCGGACGTGCCCTCGTCGCCCGACTTCACGGACGCCCCGGCGGAGACCTCCTCCGCCGTCTTCGCCGACTTCGCCCCGGCGCTCGGTGAGGCCTTCGCCCGTGCCCGGGCCGGCGGCCGTGAGCTCTACGGGTTCGCCAACCACGAGCTGAACTCCACCTACCTGGGTACGTCCACGGGGCTGCGACTCCGGCACGACCAGCCCAAGGGCACCCTGGAGCTGAACGCCAAGTCGCCCGACCGCTCGCGCTCCGCCTGGGCCGGGCGGTCGACCCGGGACTTCAAGGACGTCGACCCGGCCGCGCTCGACGCCGAGCTCGCGACCCGGCTCGGCTGGGCGGAGCGGCGGATCGAGCTGCCCGCCGGGCGGTACGAGACGCTGCTGCCGCCGACCGCGGTGGCCGACCTGCTGATCTACCAGCTGTGGTCGTCGGCGGCCCGGGACGCGGTGGAGGGCCGTACGGTCTTCTCCAAGCCCGGCGGCGGCACCCGGATCGGCGAGACCCTCTCCCCGCTGCCGCTGACGCTGCGCAGCGACCCGAACGAGCCGGGTCTGGAGTCCGCGCCGTTCGTGATCGCGCACTCCTCGGGCGACGACTCCTCCGTCTTCGACAACGGGCTGCCGATCGCGCCGACGGACTGGATGCGGGACGGGCGGCTCGAGCGCCTGATCACCACCCGGCACACCGCGGAACTTACTCGCTTGCCCATGGCTCCCGGAGCGGGGAACCTGATCCTGGACGGCGGCGGCGAGCGTTCTCTGGAGGAGATGGTGGCCGCGACGGAGCGCGGTCTGCTGCTGACCTGCCTCTGGTACATCCGCGAGGTCGACCCGGCGACGCTGCTGCTCACCGGTCTGACCCGGGACGGCGTCTACCTCGTCGAGAACGGCGAGGTGGTCGGCGAGGTGAACAACTTCCGGTTCAACGAGTCGCCGGTGGACCTGCTGTCGCGGGCCTCGGAGGCGGGCCGGACGGAGAAGACGCTGCCGCGCGAGTGGAGCGACTGGTTCACCCGGGCGGCGATGCCCGCCCTGCGGGTGCCCGACTTCAACATGAGCTCGGTCAGCAAGGGGGTCTGACCCACCTAGACTGAGTCGTCGTACCACCAACAACCTGAGGAGACTGACGGTCGTGACGGACATCGTCGACGAGCTGAAGTGGCGTGGGCTCTTCGCCCAGTCCACCGATGAGGACGCACTGCGCAAGGCTCTCGCGGACGGTCCCGTCACCTTCTATTGCGGTTTCGACCCGACCGCGGCCAGTCTCCACGTCGGCCACCTGGTCCAGGTCCTCACCGTCCGCCGGCTCCAGCAGGCCGGGCACCGGCCGCTGGCGCTGGTCGGCGGGGCGACCGGTCAGATCGGCGACCCGCGGCCGACGGCCGAGCGCACCCTGAACGACCCCGAGACGGTCGCGAACTGGGTGAACCGGCTGCGGACCCAGATCGAGCCGTTCCTCTCCTTCGAGGGGGAGAACGCGGCGATCATGGTGAACAACCTGGACTGGACCGCCGGCATGACGGCGATCGAGTTCCTGCGGGACATCGGCAAGCACTTCCGGGTCAACAAGATGCTGACCAAGGACTCCGTCGCCCGGCGTCTGGAGTCCGAGCAGGGCATCAGCTACACCGAGTTCAGCTACCAGCTGCTCCAGGGCATGGACTTCCTCGAGCTGTACCGCCGCTACGGCTGCACGCTCCAGCAGGGCGGCTCGGACCAGTGGGGCAACCTGGTGGCCGGGCTCGACCTGATCCACCGCGTGGAGCCGGGCGCCGAGGTGCACGCGCTCGCGACCCCGCTGATGGTCAAGGCGGACGGCACCAAGTTCGGCAAGACCGAGAGCGGGGCCGTCTGGCTGGACCCGGAGATGACGACGCCGTACGCGTTCTACCAGTTCTGGCTGAACGTGGACGACCGGGACATCTCGACGTACATGCGGATCCTGTCCTTCAAGTCCCGCGAGGAGCTGGAGGAGCTGGAGCTGCAGACCACCGAGCGGCCGCAGGCGCGTGCCGCGCAGCGGGCGCTCGCCGAGGAGCTCACCACCCTCGTACACGGCGCCGGGCAGTGCGCGGCCGTCATCAACGCCTCCAAGGCGCTGTTCGGTCAGGGCGACCTGGCCGAGCTGGACGAGGCGACGCTTGCCGCCGCGCTGTCCGAGCTGCCGCACGCGCGGGTGACCGAGCTCGGCCAGGTCGTGGACCTGTTCACCGAGGTCGGGCTCGCGCCGAGCAAGTCGGGCGCGCGCCGCACGGTGAAGGAGGGCGGGGCCTACGTGAACAACGTGAAGGTGACCGCCGAGGACGCCGAGGTGGCGGCGGATGAGCTGCTGCACGGCCGCTGGCTGGTGCTGCGGCGAGGCAAGAAGAACCTGGCGGCGATCGAGTTCGCCGGCGCCTGACCGGTACGCGTACGCCAGGAGGCCCGGTACGGCACACAACGGTGTGCGGTACCGGGCCTCCGGTCTTCCGGTCTTTCGGTATTCCGGCCTTCCGGGCTTCCGGTCTCCCGGCGGGCGTCACGCTCGTCGGCGGGTGCCCTTCATCGAAGCCCACAGCATGTCGCCCACCCCGACCACGGCGACAGCGCCGGCCAGCTGGAGCAGGTGGCGGGTCCAGTCGATGCCCTTGGTGTCGTTGACTCCGATCCAGGTCGCGACCGCGTTGCCGAGCACGCTGCCGAGAATGCCGAACACGACCGTCAGCCACAGCGGGATCTGCTGCTTCCCCGGCAGGATCGCCTTCGCGATCAGGCCGAGGACCAGTCCCACGATGATCGCCCACAACCAACCCATCGTCTCCTCCTTGTACGCATGTGGGCCCAGTCTCGACGTACCGGCCATGCGGCGCATGTCGGACAGCGCCATACGTGCCCCGGTCTCGTCGCCGCCGGAGGGCGGGCGTACCGTGGAGTGGAGGTCCGGACCGGGGAGCGTCCGGCGCGACCGGTGGGTGGTGACGGCGATGCCGAAGCGTGGCGGAACCGAGGTCTTCCGGATCACGGGAGCGCGGCAGGGGCTCACCGACGACGTCCGCGGACGGCAGCGGCGCTACATCATCTCCATGACGGTGCGGACGCTCTCCGTGATCGCGGCCGCGGTGCTGTGGAACGTCGAACGGCACGTGGCCGTCGTGGCCCTCGCCCTGGGCATCCTGCTCCCCTATGTCGCCGTGGTCATCGCGAACGCGGGCCGCGAGACGACTCCGTCCCTTCCCTCCACCTTCGTACCGGCTCCGACGCGGCCCGCGCTCGGTGCGGCCGAGGCCTCGGAGGACGCCGAGACGGAGCGTCCGTACGGCCGGAACTGATCACGGACAGTGGCCGGAAAGCTCAAGAAAAGCTCAGATCAATCGTGAAGTTCCGGTGCACCGCACCCCATGTGCCGTGACATACTGCCTACGCGCTCCGCATCCCCCGTCGGAGCGACGGACCGATGCCGGGCAGCTCCCCCCGTGGCTGCTCGGCATCGCCCTTGCTGGACAATGATCAGGTGATCAATGGTCCCGTGAGCGAAGAGAAGCCGACCTGTTCCGCCAAGGGCTGCCGCGCCGACGCCGTCTGGGTGCTCGCGTGGAACAACCCCAAGCTGCACACGCCCGAGCGCCGCAAGACCTGGCTCGCGTGCGAGGAGCACCGCGAACACCTCTCCCAGTTCCTGGGCGTACGGGGCTTCCTCAAGGATGTCGTGCCGCTCGCGGAGTGGGAGTCCGGCGAGGACTGAGGACCCCCGCGCTCAGCCGCCGATCGCCGACATCGGGCGGTCGGGCTGGAGGAAGCTCGGGTCGTCGAGGCCCGAGCCGGCCTTCTTGCCCCACATGGCCTGCTTCCAGATCCGGGCGACCTCGTCGTCCGGCGCGTCCGAACGGAGCGTGGCCCGAAGGTCCGTCTCCTCGGTGGCGAACAGGCAGTTCCGCACCTGGCCGTCGGCGGTGAGCCGGGTGCGGTCGCAGGCCCGGCAGAACGGGCGGGTGACGGAGGCGATGACGCCGACGGTGTGCGGTCCGCCGTCGACGACCCAGCGCTCGGCGGGCGCCGAACCGCGCTCGTCGGAGCCCTCGGGCGTCAGCGTGAAGCGGGTGCGCAGGGACTCCAGGATGTCACCGGCGGTGATCATGCCGTCGCGCTTCCAGCCGTGCTGGGCGTCGAGGGGCATCTGCTCGATGAAGCGGAGCTCGTAACCCTCAGCCACCGCCCAGGCGAGGAGGTCGGGGGCCTCGTCCGCGTTGAGCCCGGGCATCAGGACCGCGTTGACCTTGACCGGGGTGAGGCCGGCGTCCCGGGCGGCGACCATGCCGTCGAGGACGTCCCGGTGGCGGTCCCGGCGGGTGAGGGTCTTGAAGACGTCGGGGCGCAGCGTGTCCAGGGAGACGTTGACCCGGTCGAGACCGGCGGCCTTGAGGGCGGCGGCCGTGCGCTTCAGGCCGATGCCGTTGGTGGTGAGGGACATCCGAGGGCGGGGCTCCAGGGCCGCGCAGCGCTCGACGATGCCGACGAGGCCGGGGCGGAGCAGCGGCTCGCCCCCGGTGAAGCGGACCTCGGTGACGCCGAGGTCGGTGACGGCGATGCGGATCAGTCGGACGATCTCGTCGTCGGTGAGCAGATCCGGCTTCGCGAGCCACTGCAGTCCCTCTTCGGGCATGCAGTAGGTGCAGCGCAGGTTGCACCGGTCCGTGAGCGAGACGCGCAGGTCGGTGGCCACCCGGCCATAGGTGTCGATGAGCACTGTGGGCCCCCTCCCCGTCTAGCGGTTGCGTGTGGTTCGAGCCTACGTGAGCGCACGGACAACGAGCAGGGCAGATTGTCACGAGGACCGGTGAGGCCGCGTCGTAGAACTCTACGACGCGGCCGACGGGGAGTCGCGGAACGTATACGACCCGCTGCGCTCCGGTCACCGCTCGACCGGGGCGGCGACGCCTCAGTGCTTGACGGCGGCGGCGACGCCGACCCCGGTGAGGGACTTGACCTCCAGCTCCGCGTACTTGCCGGCGTCCGGCTCCTCCTTGGAGAGGAGCGAGCCGAGCCAGCCGAGGAGGAAGCCGAGCGGGATGGAGACGAGGCCGGGGTTCTCCAGCGGGAACCAGTGGAAGTCCACGCCCTTGAACATCGAGGCCGGCCCGCCGGAGACGACCGGCGAGAAGAGGACGAGGACGACGGAGGAGATCAGGCCGCCGTAGATCGACCAGAGCGCGCCCTGGGTGGTGAACCGCTTCCAGAAGAGCGAGTAGAGGATCGTCGGCAGGTTGGCCGATGCGGCGACCGCGAAGGCGAGGGCGACGAGACCGGCGACGTTGAGGTCGCGGGCGAGGGCGCCGAGTGCGATCGACACGATGCCGATGAGGACGGTGGACCAGCGGGCGGCCCGCATCTCCTCCTTCTCGGTGGCCTTCCCGCGCCTGATCACGTTCGCGTAGATGTCGTGCGCGAAGGACGAGGAGGATGCCAGGGTCAGACCGGCGACCACGGCGAGGATGGTGGCGAAGGCGACGGCGGAGATCACGGCGAGGAGGATCGCACCGCCGGTGGAGTCGGCGCCGCCGCCGACCTCGAGGGCGGTGAGCGGGGCCGCCGTGTTGCCCGCCTTGTTGGACGCCGTGATGGTGTCGCCGCTGAGCAGGGCGGCGGCGCCGAAGCCGAGGACGATCGTCATCAGGTAGAAGGCGCCGATGATGCCGATGGCCCAGTTGACCGACTTACGGGCGGCCTTGGCGGTCGGCACCGTGTAGAAGCGGATCAGGATGTGGGGCAGGCCGGCGGTGCCGAGGACGAGGGCGATGCCGAGGGAGAGGAAGTCGAGCTTCGAGAGCGCGCTGGCGCCGTACTTGAGGCCGGGCTCCAGGAAGGCGTCGCCCTTGCCGCTGTTGGTGGCGGCGGCGCCGAGCAGCTGCGAGAGGTTGAAGTCGAACTTCAGCAGGATGAGGAAGGTGATGAGGAGCGTGCCCGCGATGAGCAGGACGGCCTTCACCATCTGCACCCAGGTGGTGCCCTTCATGCCGCCGATGGTCACGTACACGATCATCAGAACGCCGACGAGGGCGACGATCGCGACCTTGCCGCCGTCGCTGGTGATGCCGAGGAGCAGCGAGACGAGGACGCCGGCGCCGGCCATCTGCGCGAGCAGGTAGAAGATCGAGACGACGATGGTGGAGGTGCCGGCGGCGGTCCTGACGGGTCGCTGGCGCATCCGGTAGGCGAGGACGTCGCCCATGGTGAACCGGCCGGAGTTGCGCAGCGGTTCGGCGACCAGGAGCAGGGCGACGAGCCAGGCGACGAGGAAGCCGATCGAGTAGAGGAAGCCGTCGTAGCCGTAGAGGGCGATGGCGCCGCTGATGCCGAGGAAGGACGCGGCGGACATGTAGTCGCCGGAGATCGCGAGGCCGTTCTGGAAGCCGGTGAACTGGCCTCCGCCGGCGTAGAAGTCGGCGGCGCTGCGGGTCTGGCGGCCGGCCCAGACGGTGATGATCAGGGTCCCGATGACGAAGGCGCCGAAGAGGGCGATGATCAGGGGCCGGTGCTCGCTGGTGGCGCTGTCGGCCGCGAGCAGGACGGGGGTGGTCATGCGTCGCCCTCCATACGGTGTCTGATGGCCTCGGCCTTGGGGTCGAGCCGGTTCGCCGCGTGCCGCGAGTAGAGCCAGGCGATGAGGAAGGTGGTGAGGAACTGGCCGAGGCCCAGCACGAGCGCCACGTTGATGTTGCCGAAGAGCTTGGTCCCCATGAAGCCGCCCGCGTAGTTGGAGAGCAGCACATACAGCAGGTACCAGGCGATGAAGGCGAGAGTCAGGGGGAAGGCGAAGGAGCGGTAGGTCTGGCGCAGTTCGCCGAACTCGGCGCCCTCCTGTACCTCGACGAACTGTTCCGTCGTGGGCGATACGGGAGCAGATGCGGCCTCCGTCCCTTTTCTGGGCGGCGGCGGTGCTTCGGTAGCCACGGAATCTCCTCGTGACGCGGGGGCGGACGGCTTGGTCAAGGGGGCCTCACCAGGGGTGCGGGAACCGGGGTTCCGAGCGGAACCCCTCCCCTGCACAACGGCACGGAGCGAGAAGCGAAGCGGTTCACCGGAGGGATTTATTCGCACAGATCTTCATGAAGTCTTCTCAACTCATTGAAGCACCGGGAAGATCAGCGATAGCTTCACTCGTCATGCACCTGCCCGCGCGCAAACCCGCGCGTCGGCAGTACATACGGATGATGTGGAGAACCCATGGCTCATCTGGGATCGAGGCGCGGCCGAGCTCTTGCTCTGCCGGTTGGTCTCGCGCTCACGGCCTCGCTCGGCTTCCTTCCCTCCGGCGCCGCCTCCGCCGCGGAACTGAGTGACGCACCGACGTCCGCCGTGGCGACGAACGGGCCGAAGCTGACGTACGTCGTCAACGTGGCCGGGGGTCGCTGGACCGCCGCCTCGGTGAAGAAGGCGATAGCCGCCGCCGGTGGCGAGGTGGTCGTCTCGTACGACCAGATAGGCGTGATCGTCGTCCACTCGCAGAACCCCGAGTTCGCGAAGACGATCCGTACGGCGCGTGGTGTGGTGTCGGCCGGTGCGACCCGTACCGCCCCGCTGTCCGCCCAGACGGACACCGCCGTCGACGAGGGCGCCCAGTCGCTCTCCGCGGCCGAGGCCAAGGCCGCCGCGGCCACCGCCTCGGACGAGCAGGACCCGCTGGAGCCCCTGCAGTGGGACCTCCCCGCCATCAAGGCGGACAAGGCCCACCAGAAGACGCTGGGCAGCAAGCGAGTGACGGTCGCCGTCATCGACACGGGCGTCGACGACACCCACCCGGACCTGGCGCCGAACTTCGACGTCGCCGCCTCCGCCAACTGCGTGTCCGGCAAGCCGGACACGACCCCCGGTTCGTGGCGGCCCAACCCGGGCGAGAGCGACCACGGCACCCACGTCGCCGGCACCATCGCCGCCGCCAAGAACGGCGTCGGCGTCACCGGTGTCGCCCCGGGCGTCAAGGTCTCGGGCATCAAGGTGTCCACCCCGGACGGCTTCTTCTACACCGAGGCCGTGGTCTGCGGCTTCATGTGGGCGGCCGAGCAGGGCGTCGAGATCACGAACAACAGCTACTACACCGACCCGTGGATGTTCGCCTGCAAGACCGACGAGGACCAGAAGGCCCTCATCGAGGCGGTCACCCGTGCGACCCGCTACGCGGAGCACAAGGGCACGGTCAACGTGGCGGCGGCCGGCAACTCGAAGTTCGACCTCGCGGCCGACTCGATCGTCGACAAGAGCAGCCCGAACGACACCACCCCGGTCGAGCGGGTCATCGACCCGAAGGTGTGCCTCGACTACCCGGCCATGCTGCCGGGCGTCGTCACCGTCTCCGCGACCGGTGCCAAGGACCTGAAGGCGTCCTACTCGAACTACGGTCTCGGCGTCATCGACGTCTCCGCCCCCGGCGGCGACCGCACCGAGTACCAGACCCCGGGCGCCCCGGCGGTCAACGGCCGCATCCTGTCGACCACGGTCAACGGCGGCTACAACTACAAGGCCGGCACGTCGATGGCCGCGCCGCACGCGGCGGGCGTCCTCGCGCTCATCAAGTCGACGCACCCCTACGCGAGCCCGGCGGCGCTGAAGGCGCTGCTGTACGCGCAGGCCGACGACCGCGCCTGCACGAACCCGTACGACATCGAGGGCGACGGCAAGATCGACGCCGTCTGTGAGGGTGGCACGAACAAGAACGGCTTCTACGGGGCCGGTCTGATCGACGCGCTGGACGCCGTGAAGTAAGCGGTACGGCCGGACGGAGGGCCCTGGTGTGGTGCGCCACACCGGGGCCCTTTCGCATGGCACCGAGTGCCAGACTGCCGTCATGGACAACGTCTTGGACAGCACGGTGCGTTCCGGTACGGAGATGTTGTGGTCGGCCCTCGGCGGCGATCCCGCCCTCGTCGACCGGGTGTCGTTCGTCGGGCCCTCGGGGCTGCTGCCGGCCCGGCTGCCGGTGATGGACCTGGCGCGGGCGACGGTCGCGGTCGCCGGGCTCGCCGCCGCCGAACGGGCGGGGGCTCCGGGGCGGGTGCGGGTGGACGACGGGGCCGTCGCCACCGCCTTCGTGAGCGAGCGTCATCTGCGGGTCGACGGGCGGGCGCCGGTGAACTTCGCGCCCCTTTCGCGGTTCTGGCGCGCGGCCGACGGCTGGGTCCGCACCCACGCCAACTACCCGCACCACCGGGCCGCGTTGCTCACCGCGCTCGCGGTTCCCTCGGGTTCGGTGGAGGCGGTCGCGGCCGCGATCGGCGCGCGGAGGGCCGTCGAGGTCGAGACGGCGGTGTTCGCCGCCGGAGGCCTGGCCGTCGCCCTGCGCACGCCCGGCGAGTGGGCGGCGCACGAACAGGGCCGTGCGGTGGCGGCGAGCCCTCTGCTCACCCGGGAGCGGCTCGACGAGACCCCGCCCCGGCGCCGTACGGGCCCCCTGCGGGTCCTGGACCTGACCCGGGTGATCGCCGGTCCCGTCGCGACCCGGACGCTCGCGCTGCTCGGCGCGGACGTGCTGCGGATCGACCCGCCGGGCAACCCCGAACTGCCGGACCAGCACGCGGACACGGACGTCGGGAAGCGGACCGCCGCGCTCGATCTGGAGCGGCCGTCGGACCGGCGTACCTTCGACGAGCTCCTGGACTCCGCCGACGTCCTCGTCACCGGTTATCGGCCGGGCACCCTCGACCGCTTCGGCCTCCACCGCCCGGGGCTCGTCACCGCCCGGCTCTCCGCCTGGGGCGACTACGGGCCGTGGGGCGGGCGGCGCGGCTTCGACTCCCTGGTGCAGGTGGCGACCGGGATCGCCGCGACCGAGGGCTCGGCCGACGAGCCGGGCGCGCTGCCCGCGCAGGCCCTGGACCACGGCACCGGCTATCTGCTCGCGGCGGCGGTCCTGCGCTCGCTGACCGAGCAGGACCGGGACGGCGGCACACGGCTCGTACGCCTGGCTCTCGCGCAGACGGGCCACTGGTTGACGCACGGCCTGCCGCGCTACGAGCCCGAGCGGTACCTCACCGGGTCGGAGGGCCCCCTCGGGCGGCTGCGGCACGCGCTGTCGCCGGTCGCGTACGAGGGCGGCCCGGCGGGCTGGTCGCGCCCGCCGGGTGTCGCCGGGACCGATGCCCCTGCCTGGACTAGGGCGTGACGAGGACCTTGAGCGCGGTGCGCTCGTCCATCGCCTTGTAGCCGCCGGGGACGCCGTCGAGGCCGACGGTGAGGTCGAAGACCGGGGACGGGTCGATGGTGCCGTCGAGGACGTCCGGGAGCAGTTCCGGGATGTACGCGCGCACGGGGGCGACGCCGCCGCGCAGCGCGATGTTCCGGTCGAACACGACGGAGAGGTCGAGTCCGGTGCCTCCCCCTAGGCCCTGAGGGCCTGGGGGGACCCCCAGCCGGCCTGCCGGGCGGATTCGCCGCGGTAGGCCCACAGGTCGCTGCCGCAGACGCAGGCGCGCAGGACGCGGACGACGACGTCGGTGGGATCCTGCACCACCGGGTCGGGCACGTCCTCCACGCGCATGTCGAACGGGGCGTGGATGGTGGTGGCGCGCATCGCGGTGGTTCCTTGCTGTCAGTCGGTTGTACGACATTCACCGTACATCGCGCGAAGCGCTCCCGCCGTCAGCAGGTACTGCGCCGCGATGTACGTCAGCATGACCCAGAAGTCGGGCACGGGCAGCTGGGGCCACTCGGCGACCCCGGTGGCGATGAGGGTGTCGGACAGCAGGAACAGGGCGCCGCCGAGTCCGGCCAGGAGGCCCAGCGAACTCGCGCGGTACGCCATCGCCGTGAGGAGCAGCGAGTAGCCGGCGACCGGGATCCGCAGATCGGCGGGGAGGTCGGGCCAGAGGAGGACGACGGTGCCGGCGAGGGCGGCGGTGTACGCGATCCCCAGGGGGACGGACGTACGGCGCCGTCCGAAGAGGACCAGGTAGCAGACGTGTCCGGCGGCGAAGGAGCCCATGCCGACGAGGAAGGCCCAGTCGGCGTCGGAGAGCAGGAAGACGTCGCCGCCCCAGCCGAGGAGGAGCGCGGCGGTCAGCAGCCTGGGGGCCCCGCGTGTGACGGCGTACGCGGCGAGCAGCGGCATCAGGAGCGGCTTGGCGAGCTGGTGGCCGAGCTCGGCGCCGGCGAGCAGGGAGATCAGGTCGGCGGCGGCCGCGAGCCCGAAGGCGACGAGCAGGGCCCGTGAGGAGTTCCTCACGCGGCCGGCTCCGCCGCCGTGGTCTTCGGCGCCCGGGGTTCGGCCGGCGGCCCTGGTTGCCAGCCGGGGCCCCGGAAGACCCGGCCGGCCCGCTCGCGCCAGTCGTGCGCGGCCCGGAGGTCGCGGGCGATGGCGGCGTACTCGTGGGTGGCGACCCGCAGCGGGTTGTACGTCTCGATGTTCTTCGTGAGCCCGTAGACCGGCCGGTCGGTCTCGCCGACCCAGGAGCCGAACATCCGGTCCCAGACGATGAGGATCCCGCCGAAGTTCCGGTCCAGGTAGCCGCCCTGGGAGGCATGGTGGACCCGGTGGTGGGAGGGGGTGTTGAGGACGTACTCGAAGGGCCGGGGCAGTGTGCCGACCCGCTCGGTGTGGATCCAGAACTGGTACACGAGGTTGACCGAGTAGCAGAAGGCGACGGCCGCCGGGTGGACGCCGAGGGCGATCATCGGCAGGTAGAACGGCCAGGAGGTCACGCTGGTCCACGGCTGGCGCAGGGCGGTGGTGAGGTTGAACTTCCGGCTGCTGTGGTGGACGACGTGGCAGGCCCAGAGGATGCGGATGACGTGGTGTCCGCGGTGCTGCCAGTAGTAGAAGAAGTCCTGCGCGAGCAGCATGAGCGGGATCGTCCACCAGAGGACGGGGACGCGGAGCGGGGTCAGCTCGTGGACGGCGGTGTAGATCGCCACCACGGGGATCTTCCACAGCGCGTCGAAGGCCAGGCTCCCGAGGCCCATGCCGATGCTGGTGGCGGCGTCCTTGGTCTCGTACCCGGCGGCGTCCTCGTCGGGGTGGATCCGGTGGCTGACCATCTCGAGGACGGTGAGCAGGACGAACGCCGGTATGGACCAGAGCACGACATCGGGCAGGTTCGGCATGCCGTCGACGGTAGGGGCGGGGAGCGGTGCGGGGCTAGACGGTGTTACCAACAAGTATGCGAGACGACTTGTCAGCAAGCTTTGGCACCTTCCGACAACGCGGGCGCCTTCAGACCCCGGCCGCTCCGAGCAGGGAGCCCGCGCCGTAGGTGACGGCCATCGCGAGGGCTCCGCCGGCCATGTTGCGGAGGACCGCGCGGCGCGGGGGCGCCTCGCCGAGGCGGGCGCTCCACCAGCCGGTGAGGGCGAGGGCCGCGAGGACGGAGAGCACCGTGACCCAGAGCCGCGCGGCGGCCGGCGGGAGGACCATCGCGAGGAGGGGCAGCAGGGCGCCGACGGTGAAGGCGAGGAAGCTCGCCCCGGCCGCGTGCCACGGGTTGGTGAGGTCGTCCGGATCGATGCCCAGCTCCACGCGCGCGTGGGCGCGCAGGGCGTCGCGCTCGGTGAGCTGCTCGGCGGCCTCGCGCGCGACGGCCGGGGAGAGGCCGCGGGCGGACAGCAGCCCGGTCAATTCGTCGAGTTCGGCCTCCGGGTCGTCCCGCAGTTCGCGCTTCTCCTGGGCGAGCGCGGCCTTCTCGGAGTCGCGCTGGGTGGAGACCGAGACGTACTCCCCCGCCGCCATCGACAGCGAACCGGAGAGCAGCCCGGCGAGACCGGCGGTGAGCAGCGTGGCCCGGGATTCGGTGGCACCGGCGACGCCGACGACGAGACCGGCGGTGGAGACGACGCCGTCGTTGGCTCCGAGCACGGCGGCCCGGAGCCAGTTGAGACGGGTGCCGAGTCCTCCCTCGTGGGCGGAGTCGTCGAGGGGTGCGTCAGTCACCCCGGGAGGGTCTCACCCCGTCCGTCACGAGACACGGACCGACCCGCCCGGGGCGAAGGCGGGGCCGGTCGCCCCCTCCGGGACCTTCTCCCGGGCGAACGGCGGGAGTTCTTCCCCCGCGGCAGGGTCACGCACGCGTACACGACGGACGACCGGCGCGCGCCCCTGTCGGCGGCGCTCGCCGAGGAGGTCTGCGCCCTCCTGGAGAGCGAGCTGCCGCGTCGGCTCGGCACCGCGTCCCGCTTCGACGTCGCCGTTCCGGCATGCCGCCGCCCGGGCCGACGCGGTGCACGTGCTGCGGCGCGGCCACGAGGGCCGGACGAACTGCGCGTGTACGAGCGGGGTACCGACGAGGCGGTGGAGGCCTTCGCGGACCGGATCCGGACATGGGGGACGCCCGACGGACGGCGCGTCACCGATGACGGGCGCGGCCGGTTCCGGCGGCCTGCCGGGACACCGGGGACGGAGTTGTCGGTCGCGGGCCGTATTCTCAGTGACCGTGCTTGACGACCGTACGACAGCAGCGACGTGGCCGGCCGCCTACCCGCAGGGGTACGCGGTCGTCGACGTGGAGACCACCGGACTCGCCCGCGACGACCGGATAGTGTCGGCTGCCGTCTACCGGCTGGACACCCAGGGGAACGTCGAGGACCACTGGTACACCCTCGTCAACCCCGAGCGTGATCCGGGTCCTGTCTGGATCCACGGCCTGACGAGTGACGTCCTGGAGGGCGCGCCGCTCTTCCCGGAGATCGCGGCGGAGTTCGCGGCCCGGCTCGACGGGCGGGTCCTCGTCGCGCACAACGCGATGTTCGACTGGCAGATGATCGCCCGGGAGTACGCGCGCGCGGAGTCCGCCGCCCCCGTGCGGCAGCGGCTGTGCACGATCGCGCTCGCCAAGGAGCTGTCGCTGCCGCTGCCCAATCACAAGCTGGAGTCGCTCGCCGCTCACTTCGGCGTCGTGCAGCGGCGCGCGCACAACGCGCTCGACGACGCGCGGGTGCTCGCCGAGGCGTTCCGGCCGAGTCTGCACGCGGCGGCCGAGCAGGGCGTACGGCTGCCGCTGCTCGAATGCCGGCCGCTGACCGAGTGGGCCCCGTCTCCCGAGCGGCCCCGGATCGGTCACCAGGCCTCGGGCTCCTCGGCGTACCGGGCGAACAGCTGGCGTCCCTCGCGGAGGCGTCCGGCGTGCCCGTACCCCAACCCCGGCCGGTACGAGACGGACAAACCGCTCAAGCAGGGCATGCGGGTGGCTTTCTCCGGGGACACCTCCGTCGACCGCGAGCTCCTTGAGGACCGGACCGTGGAAGCCGGCCTCCATGTCGCGGGCAGCGTCTCCCGGCTGACCAGCCTGCTCGTCACCAACGACCCGGACTCCGCCACCTCCAAGATCCTGAAGGCCAGGTCCTTCGGCACACCGGTCGTCGACGAGGCCGCGTACACCCAGCTCCTCCGGGACGTGAGCCCGGCAGACGGGTGACGCCCCGGGCCCTGCGGGCGTGCCGAGCTGCGCACGCCCGCCGGGAGCCCCCACCCTGTGGCGCATGGCACGTTGTGAGGTCTGCGGAAACGATTACGGCATGTCCTTCGAAGTCCACGCGCAGGGCGCGATCCATGTCTTCGACTGCTTCGCCTGCGCCATCCACCGCATGGCGCCCATCTGTGAGCACTGCCGGGTCCAGATCATCGGACAGGGCGTCGAGGTCGACGGCAACTGGTACTGCGGCGGTCACTGCGCCCGCGCGGAGGGAAAGGTGGGCATCGTGGACAGGGTGTGACCGGACCCGGCGTCCGGACAACACGTGATGAAACGATCCTCTGATGGCTTCCGGCCCCCTGCGGCACCCGCCGTGAGGGGGCCTCTCGTCACGTTGTACCGTCGACGGCGTGTACCGCTTCCTGTTGTCCCGGCAATGGGTGATCCTCACCCTCATCGCTCTCGTCCTCGTTCCGACGATGATCGAGCTGGGCTTCTGGCAGTTCCACCGGCACGAACGGCGGGTCGCCCAGAACGCCCTGATCGCGGACAGCGTCGCGGCGAAGCCGGTCCCGGTCGAGCGGCTCACCTCCCCCGGTCACACCGTCCCGCGCTCCGACTACTGGAAGCCCGCCACGGCCACCGGCACCTTCGACACCGCCCACGAGGTGGTCGTCCGCCGGCGCACCAACTCCGACGACCGGGTCGGCGTGCACGTCCTGACTCCGCTGGTCCTCCGGGACGGCCGGATCGTCCTGGTCAACCGCGGCTGGATCCCGGCCGCCGCCGACCAGCACTCCTTCCCGCCGGTGCCGCCCGCCCCCAAGGGCGAGGTCACGATCATCGGCCGCCTCAAGGCCGACGAGACGACCGGCGCGAGCGGCATCAAGGACCTGAAGGGCCTGCCGGACCGTCAGGTCATGCTGATCAACAGCGGGCAGCAGGCCGAGCTCATCGGCCGCGAGGTGCTCGGCGGCTACCTCGAACAGATCGAGCCCGCCCCCGCGGGCGACACCCCCGAACTGATCCCGGAGCCCGACCACGACTCGATCGGCGCCCACATGGCGTACGCGGTGCAGTGGTGGCTCTTCGCGGCCGGAGTGCCCGTCGGCTGGGTGATCCTCGTCCGCCGCGAGAAGCGCGACCAGGAAGCGGCGGCCCGTTCGGACGACTCCGGAGCCCCGGAGAAGGACGCGGACGCGATCCAGGCCACTCCGTCCCGCTGATTGGCCGTCGCCTCAACCGGGAACAGCCCAAAGCGTGACGCAACGTATCGACGACTACGCCCTCATCGGCGATCTCCAGACCGCCGCGCTCGTCGGCCGCGACGGGTCGGTCGACTGGCTGTGTCTGCCCCGGTTCGACTCGGCCGCCTGCTTCGCCTCGATCCTCGGCGACGAGAACAACGGCCACTGGCGGATCGCCCCCAAGGGCGCCACGACGTGCGCCACGCGCCGGTACGTCGAGGACACCCTCGTCCTCGAGACCTACTGGGAGACCCGTACGGGCACCGTCAAGGTCGTCGACTTCATGCCCCAGCGGGACAGGGCCCCGGACGTCATGCGGATCGTGGAGGGCGTCAGCGGCAGCGTCGAGATGAGCTCCGTCCTGCGGCTCCGCTTCGACTACGGCTCGATCGTGCCCTGGATGCGCCGCGCCGACCGCCACCGTGTCGCCGTCGCGGGTCCCGACGCCGTCTGGCTGCGCAGCGAACCGCCCGTGAAGACCTGGGGCCAGCAGTTCTCCACCTGCTCCTCCTTCACCGTCGCCGCCGGCGAGAAGGTGGCCTTCGTCATGACCTGGCACCCCTCGCACGAGCCGCGCCCCCCGCTCGTCGACCCGTACGAGGCCCTGGAGCAGTCCCTCGCGGACTGGCGGGAGTGGGCGGCGCTCTGCACCTACCGGGGCCCGTACCGGGAGGCGGTGCTGCGCTCCCTGATCACCCTCAAGGCCCTCACGTACGCCCCGACCGGCGGGATCGTGGCCGCCCCCACCACCTCCCTGCCGGAGGAGGTCGGCGGCGTACGGAACTGGGACTACCGGGCCTGCTGGCTGCGCGACTCCTCCCTCACCCTCGGCGCGCTGCTCGCCGCCGGATACGTCGAGGAGGCCCGCGCCTGGCGGGACTGGCTCCTCCGCTCGGTCGCGGGCGACCCGGCCGACCTGCAGATCATGTACGGGCCCGCCGGGGAGCGCCGGCTCCCCGAGACCACCCTGCCGTGGCTGCGGGGGTACGCCGACTCGGCGCCGGTCAGGACCGGGAACGCGGCCGTGGACCAGTTCCAGCTCGATGTGTACGGCGAGGTCATGGACTCGCTCCACCGCGCGCGTGAGGCCGGGATCCCGCCGGAGCGGCACGCCTGGAACCTCCAGCTGAGCCTGCTCGGCTTCCTGGAGTCGACCTGGCGCGAGCCGGACGAGGGCCTCTGGGAGGTGCGCGGGCCGCGGCGCCACTTCACCCACTCGAAGGTGATGGCCTGGGTCGCCGCCGACCGCGCCGTCCGCACCCTGGAGGCCGATCCCTCACTGCCGGGGGACGCGGCCCGGTGGCGGGCGATGCGCGACGAGATCCACGCGCAGGTGTGCGCCAGGTCCTACGACCCCGTCAGGAACACCTTCACCCAGTCGTACGGCTCGCTCGAACTGGACGCGGCGACCCTGCTCATCCCCCAGGTCGGCTTCCTGCCGCCGGACGACCCGCGGGTGGTGGGAACGGTGGACGCGGTACGGGCGGAGCTGACGCACGGCGGATACCTCCGCCGGTACAGCACCGACTCGGGCGCGATCGACGGCCTGCCGGGCGAGGAGGGCACCTTCCTGGTCTGCTCGTTCTGGCTGGCGGACGCCCTCCTGCTGATCGGCAGGCCGGAGGAGGCCCGCGAGCTCTTCGAGCGCCTCGTGGTCCTGCGCAACGACGTCGGCCTCCTGGCGGAGGAGTACGACCCGGTGGCGGGACGCCAGCTGGGCAACTTCCCGCAGGCCTTCAGCCACATCGGCCTGGTGGGCACGGCGCTCGCGCTGGCCCGGGAGGATCGGGACCCGGCAGGATAGGGCCATGGATCTTGGACTGAAGGACCGTGTGTACGTGGTGACCGGGGCGACGCGGGGGCTCGGGCGTGCCTCCGCCGAGACGCTGCTCGCCGAAGGCGCCCGGGTGCTGGTCACCGGGCGGGACGAGAAGACCGTCGCCGACGCGGTGGAGGGCCTGGGGCCCGGCGCGGCCGGGATCGCCGCCGACAACGCCGACCCGGAGACCCCGGCGCGGCTCGTCGCCGAGGCGCGGGCCCGCTTCGGCGGCTTCGACGGCATCCTGATCAGCGTGGGCGGTCCGGCGCCCGGCTTCGCGGCGGACAACACCGACGAGCAGTGGGCGGCCGCCTTCGACACCGTCTTCCTCGGGGCGGTACGGCTGGCCCGCGCGGCCGCCGAGAGCCTCACCGACGGCGGGGTCATCGGCTTCGTCCTGTCCGCCTCGGTCCACGAGCCGATCCCCGGTCTGACCCTCTCGAACGGGCTCCGCCCGGGTCTCGCCGGCTTCGCGAAGTCCCTCGCCAACGACCTGGGGCCGCGCGGGGTGCGGGTCGTCGGACTCCTTCCGAGCCGGATCGACACCGACCGGGTGCGGTCCCTCGACGCGCTCTCCGGCGACGCGGACGCGGCCCGCGCGGCCAACGAGGCCGCCATCCCGCTGCGCCGCTACGGCACCCCCGAGGAGTTCGGGCGGACGGCGGCCTTCCTGCTCTCGCCGGCCGCCTCGTACCTGACGGGCGTGATGCTGCCGGTGGACGGCGGGGCGCGCAGCGGCTTCTGAGCACCCGGCAGGGGCGTCCCCGGCCGGCCCGCCATCAGGTGACCCGGCGGGCCCGGTGCTTGACCGCCCGCAGCCGCGCCTCGGTGGGGAGGGCGGAAAGGCCCGTGGACGTACGGGCGTGGGCGAGGGCCTGGGTGCTGAGGGTGTCCAGGGCGTCCCCCGGGGAGGCGTACGGCTCCAGGTGGAGCGCGACCCGGGTGCGGGGGGCGCTCCTGCGGCCGGTGAGGTGGACCCTGGCCCTCGCCACGCCCTCCTGGGCTGCGGCGTCCGCCTCCAGGACGCCTTCCAGGGCACGGCCGCGCAGGACGGCCTCGTCGCCGTCGCCGCTGTCGACGGCGACCTCGGCGAGCCGGGCCCGCCGGAACTGGACGAGCAGCCACCACAGGGCGAGCAGGACGACGAGCCCGAGGACGGCGATGACCACCGGCCACCACCAGCCCTCGTCCCGCCAGCGCTGCCGGTCGGCGGTGGAGAGCAGGACGTCCGAAGGGCCCGACCAGGGCCACCAGGACGGTACGGAGAGGTCGAGGGCGGCGGCGAGGACTCCCCCGCCGCCGAGGACGAGGAGCAGCCCGGCGAGGCCGAGCAGGACGCGGTTGACGCGCCGGAGGACGACCGTCACCTCGCTCACCCCTTTCTGGGCGGCCGGGCCACCCGTACGGTCACGGCGGGCGGGTGGGCGAGGGCCAGTTCGTCGACGCCGTCGGCGAGGGCCTTCTCGACGTCGGCTTGGACCTCGTCGAGGGCCCGGAAGTGCGAGACGGCCCTGGCGTTCACCTTGGCGCGGCCGACGCGCACCCGGACGGACTGCACGCCGGAGACCTCCATGGCGCGGTCCCGCAGGGCGAGGGCCGCGGCCTCGCGGTCGAGTCCGGCCCGTACGTCGGCGTGCGCGCGGCGCATCGGCAGGACGGCACGCAGGCCGGGGGTCGTCGCGAGGACGAGGAGCCAGAGGCCGACGACGACCGCGAGGGAGGCGCCGACGAGGATCAGGGGGTCGTCGAGCGGGCGGGTCGCGAGGGCGTCGGCGAGTTCACGCCGCCAGGCCATGGCGGTGCGGTCGGCCCGTACGGCCGCCACGTCGTAGAGGAGCAGCCCGGCCGCTCCGAGGAACAGGGCCGCGAGCACGGCGGCGGGGATGCGGCGTACGGCCCAGAAGCGCCGGACGGGTGAGGCGGGGGCGTCGGCCAGGACGGGTACGTCGCGGCCTGCGGCGGGGCCCGGGTCCAGGTCGGGCGTGGTCGTCATGACAGGCGGTCCCTCCGTGTGGCCTGCCGGGTCAGCGGGGAGTGGAGGCGCTCCACATGGACGGTGACCTCGTGGACCTCCATGCCGACGAGCTCCTCCACACGCGCGCGGACCCGGCCCCGGACGGCGCCGCAGCGGCGGCCGACGTCCGAGGGGTAGTCGAGTTCGAGGCTCACCGCGACCCTGGCGACGTCCCGGTGGACGACGACGGAGGCGTGTGGCCGCGCGCCGCCCTCGGGGACGGCGTCCAGGGCTTCCCGGGCCGCCTGGGCGGCGATCTTCGCGACGACCCGGTCGGCGATCACGGTCGCGCCCCGGCCCCGTACGGGGTCCGGGGCCGGCTCCGGGGCCATCCGTCACCGCCGCCGGTCGCCGCGTTCGCGGCCGCGGAACAGATCGCCGGGTTCGAGGTCGCCGTCGAGGAAGCGGCCCGCCACGAAGCCGACCGCTCCCAACGCCGCGACCAGCACAAACGCCCCGAATCCGCCGAAGTATCCGGCGAAGCCGAGGGCCATGCCGGCCAATAGGCCGACCACAGCCATGCTCATTCCTGACCCCTTCCTGAGGATCTTCTGGCCCCCTGTGCCGTGCCCAGCCGCCGGTGGCTACTGGAGCCTCTGTTCCGGCTCCTCCTCCTCGTCCTCGGGCAGCTTCACGTCGCTGACCGCGATGTTCACCTCGACGACCTCGAGGCCCGTCATGCGTTCGACGGCCGCGATGACGTTCTCTCGGACGTCGCCGGCGACATCCGCGATGGAGACGCCGTAGACGATCACGATCTCCAGGTCGAGCGCGGTCTGTACCTCGCCGACCTCGGCCTTCACGCCTCGCGTGACGCTCGACTTGGCACTGCCGCCGGGCACCCGGTCGCGTACGGCGCCGAAGGTGCGGGAGAGGCCGCTGCCCATGGCGTGGACGCCGTCGACGTCGCGGGCGGCGAGACCGGCGATCTTCTCGACGACTCCGTCGGCGATCGTGGTCCTGCCCCGGGAGGCCGGGTCGCCGCCGCCCCGCTTGGTGACCGAGGTGCGGCGGGGTTCGTCGGCGGCGGTGGCGCCGGAGTGGGTGGTGTCCGTCATCAGATTTCGCCCCTTCTGGGATATTTCGGGGTTCTTCGCCCACACTAAGGGCGGTTACCCGGTCTCGCCCCGGGGATACGGCAGGCTGGGGCAATGACGACGAGTGACGGTTGGACCGCGGCGGTGAGGGACCGCCTCGCCCCGGGCAGGCTGCTGCCGCTCGGGACGGCGGCGGACGGTGCGTGGATCACGGAGCGGGCGGCGCGCGAGGCGCTCGGCAGAGCCGCCGCGACGGTACGGGGGGTGGTGCCCGGCGAACTGCGGATCGGCCCCGCGGACCGGGAGCCGGAACCGGAGGGCCCGCCCCTGCGGAAACCGGAGCCGGAGGGCTCGACCCTGCCGGAACCGCGCCCTGAACCGGGGGCCCTGCGGGTCTCCGCCTCGTTCGGCGTGGTGGCCGGGCGGCCGCTCCCGGAAGTCGTCGACGAGCTCAGGGCGGCCCTGTTCGCGGCGGCCGGGGACGGGCTCGGCCTGGTGACGGCGGCGGTGGACCTACGGGTGACGGATCTTCTCGACGCGGCACCGCCGAAGGAGGGACCGGCCGCTCCCCCACCCGGCCGGACCTCGCCCGCGACGGACGACCCGGTGGCCCTCGCGGCGCTCGGGGCGGCGGGTGTCGCGGCGGTGACGGACGCGCTGGGCCCACCGGTGCGCCGGGGCCCCGACGGGGTGCGGGTCGAACTGGCCGTGACGCTCGGCGCCCGCCCCCTGGACGTGGCGCGGGCCGTACGGACGGCCGTGACCGCGGCCCTCCCGGAGGAGGCCGCGGTCACGGTTGTGGTGTCGGAACTGCGGGGGTGAGCGGAGCCCGGCGGGCGGGCGTCGGCCCCCGAGGCCCCCGAGGTCGCGTCGGCGTCAGTCGCCGAGGCCCGCGAGGTCGCGCAGGCGGCGGGCCTGGGCGGCGCGCTCGGCGACGCGCTGCTCCTCGTACGAGCGGCCGGCGGCACCCTGGAGGAGCGCCTTGGTCTCGGTGACCGCGTCGCGCGGCGCCGCGAGCAGGGCGGCGGCCAGATCCCGTACCGCGGCGTCGAGTTCGTCGACGGGCACGGACAGGTTGGCGAGACCGATGCGCTCGGCCTCCTCCGCGTGGACGAAGCGGCCGGTCGCGCAGATCTCGAGCGCGCGGGCGTAGCCGACGAGCGAGACGAGCGGGTGCGTCCCGGTCAGGTCCGGGACGAGCCCCAGGCTGGTCTCGCGCATGGCGAACTGCACGTCCTCGGCCACGACCCGCAGGTCGCAGGCGAGGGCGAGCTGGAAGCCCGCGCCGATGGCGTGCCCCTGGACGGCCGCGATCGACACGAGGTCGCTGCGGCGCCACCAGGTGAACGCCTCCTGGTAGGCGGCGATCTCCGCGTCGAGGTCCTCGTCGGAACCGCGCGCGAGATCGAGGAAGGACGGCTCTCCGTCGAAGCCCTCGGGCGTGAACGCCTGCCGGTCGAGTCCGGCGGAGAAGGACTTGCCTTCGCCGCGCAGAACAACGACCCGCACGCTGCCGGGCAACGACCGGCCGGCTTCTGTCAACGCCCGCCACAGAGCGGGAGACTGAGCGTTGCGCTTCGCCGGATTGGTCAGGGTCACCGTGGCAACGGCGTCCTCGACGGTGAGCCGTACACCGTCCTTGTCGAATACGAGCTCAGAGTCGTCGAGCGTAGTCATGGGGCGCCTCCGGTTCCGGTGCAGCACTGCATCCGATGCTAAGTGACTGCACAGTAACCACCTGGCCGGTCCGAGGACCGACCGGGTGGCCACCGAGAGACCCGGTGGCCGGCGGTCGAGCCGCCCCGATGTCAGGCCGAGGCTGTCTTCTTGCCCCGGGTCGCTCCGCCGCGTCCGCGCAGCGTGACTCCGGACTCGCTCAGCATCCGGTGGACGAATCCGTAGGAGCGGCCCGTTTCCTCGGCCAGCGCCCGGATGCTCGCACCGGAGTCGTACTTCTTCTTCAGGTCTGCCGCGAGCTTGTCGCGCGCGGCGCCGGTCACCCGGCTGCCCTTCTTCAGAGTCTCGGCCACCCGTGCCTCCTCATGGGAAGTGCGCTCTGGACTTCTCATGATCACCCCTCCCGTCCGTCCTGGCCACCCATTCGACAAGGTCCATGCCGCCGGGTTTGTGGACGAGTGCCGCGTCAACACGACCGGAAGCTTGAATTCCGCCGGACGGGAAGCGTGGTCCCACGCCACTCGGCGAAGGAAGTGCCAGGTCAGCGACGCGGTGGGAACACACGTACGGCGCGGGTCTGCCGGAAGGATTCAGCAGAGCACCGCGCCGGGAGGTACGAGACGCCCTCACTCAGATGAAGGATCACGCATGAGCCGAATGATCCAGCCCGCCATGATCACCCGGGACGTTCACCGGGGCGTCGGGACGGGTTCCGGGGCTCCGGAGCGGTCCCGGGGTGGTCAGGCGAGCGTCAGGCGAGCGCCACGAGGTCCGCGTAGTCCGGGCCCCACAGGTCCTCGACGCCGTCGGGGAGCAGGATGATCCGCTCCGGCTCGAGCGCGTCGACCGCGCCCTCGTCGTGGGTGACGAGGACGACGGCGCCCTTGTAGGTGCGCAGGGCCCCGAGGATCTCCTCGCGGCTCGCCGGGTCCAGGTTGTTGGTGGGCTCGTCCAGGAGGAGCACGTTCGCCGAGGAGACGACCAGGGTCGCCAGGGCGAGGCGGGTCTTCTCGCCGCCGGAGAGGACCCCGGCCGGCTTGTCGACGTCGTCGCCGGAGAAGAGGAAGGAGCCGAGCGTCTTGCGGACCTGGACGAGGTCGAGGTCGGGCGCGGCCGAGCGCATGTTCTCCAGGACGCTGCGCTCGGGGTCGAGCGTCTCGTGCTCCTGGGCGTAGTAGCCGAGCTTGAGGCCGTGGCCCGGGGTGACCTCACCCGTGTCGGGCTTCTCCGCGCCGGCGAGCAGCCGGAGCAGCGTGGTCTTGCCCGCGCCGTTGAGGCCGAGGATGACGACGCGGGAGCCCTTGTCGATCGCGAGGTCCACATCGGTGAAGATCTCGAGCGAACCGTAGGACTTGGAGAGCCCCTCGGCCGTCAGCGGGGTCTTTCCGCAGGGCGCGGGGTCGGGGAAGCGGAGCTTGGCGACCTTGTCGGAGGCGCGCACCGCCTCGAGGCCGGAGAGCAGCCGCTCGGCTCGCTTGGCCATGTTCTGCGCGGCGACGGTCTTGGTGGCCTTGGCGCGCATCTTGTCGGCCTGCGAGTTGAGGGCCGCGGCCTTCTTCTCGGCGTTCTGGCGCTCGCGCTTGCGGCGCTTCTCGTCGGCCTCGCGCTGCTGCTGGTAGAGCTTCCAGCCCATGTTGTAGACGTCGATCGTGGAGCGGTTGGCGTCCAGGTAGAAGACCTTGTTGACGACGGTCTCGACGAGGTCGACGTCGTGGGAGATGACGATGAAGCCGCCGCGGTAGGTCTTCAGGTAGTCGCGCAGCCAGACGATGGAGTCGGCGTCGAGGTGGTTCGTCGGCTCGTCGAGGAGGAGCGTGTCGGCGTCCGAGAACAAAATGCGGGCGAGCTCGACCCGGCGGCGCTGACCGCCGGAGAGGGTGTGCAGCGGCTGACCGAGGACCCGGTCGGGGAGGCCGAGGGCGGCGGCGATGGTGGAGGCCTCGGCCTCGGCCGCGTAGCCGCCCTTGGTCAGGAACTCGGTCTCCTGGCGCTCGTACTGCCGCATCGCCTTGTCGCGGGTGCCGCCGGAACCGGTGGCGATGCGCTCCTCGTTCATCCGCATTTTCTTGAGGAGGACGTCGAGGCCGCGGGCGGAGAGGATGCGGTCGCGGGCCAGGACGTCGAGGTCGCCGGTGCGCGGGTCCTGCGGGAGGTAGCCGACCTCGCCGGAGCGGGCGATGGTGCCGCCGGCCGGGACGCCCTCGCCCGCGAGGCACTTGGTGAGGGTGGTCTTGCCCGCTCCGTTGCGACCGACGAGGCCGATGCGGTCGCCCTTGGCGACGCGGAAGGAAGCGGACTCGATGAGGACACGGGCGCCGGCGCGCAGCTCGATGCCGGAAGCGGTGATCACGGACAGACTCCAGGGCGGTGGGAAACGGCGGAAGGACGGCTGGGAAGGGCTTCGACGCCGCTAATGCACGGGGAGAATGGCCATACGGCCAGTCTAACGGGCCCCTGCAACTGCTTTTCGGCCATGCGGGGTGCGAGGGCCGGATCGGGAACCTTCTCACATTCCTGCCGATGTCACACAAAAGGGGCGAATGCGCAGGTATGGCCCGATACTCGGCGCAAGGCGGCGGCCTCTGCCGCGGCGGAGACGCGGAGGGTGGTGGGCCGTGCAGTTCGACGACGACGCCGATCTGGACACCTCGGAGGTCAAGGACGTCCGGAGCAGCCGCGTCCCCGGCGGCAGGGCGACCGTCGGCGGCGGGATCGTCGGCCTCATCGCGCTGGTCCTCGGCGTGCTCTTCGGGGTGGGACCGGATCAGCTCGGGCTCTCCTCGGACGGCGACGAGCCGGTGGCCGTCTCCTCCTCCGCGGCCCAGGTGAACCAGGCCTGCCGGAAGGGCTCGGACGCCAACACGCGCGAGGACTGCCGGATCGTCGCCGTCGTCAACAGCGTCCAGGACTACTGGCGGACCGAGTACGCGCGCCGGGGCGGCACCTACGGGAACGCCTCCACCGTGATGTTCAGCCAGCGGGTCGGGACCGCCTGCGGCTCGGCCACCTCCGCGGTGGGGCCCTTCTACTGCCCCGGCGACCGGCAGGTCTATCTGGACCTCGGCTTCTTCGACGAGCTGCGCACGAAGTTCGGGTCGAGCGGCGGCCCCTTCGCCCAGGCGTACGTGGTGGCGCACGAGTACGGCCACCACATCCAGAACCTGATGGGGACCCTGAGCCGCGCCCAGGACGGGCGGACCGGCGCCGACTCCAACGCCGTGCGGGTCGAGCTCCAGGCCGACTGCTACGCGGGCGTGTGGGCCCGGCACGCCACGGCCACGCCCGACGACCGGACGGGCCGGCCGCTGCTCACCACGCTCACGGACGCCGACATCCGGGACGGCCTGGACGCGGCGGCCGCGGTCGGCGACGACCGGATCCAGGAGAGGTTCCAGGGCCGGGTGACGCCGGAGAACTGGACGCACGGCTCGGCGGCCCAGCGGCAGCAGTGGTTCTTCGAGGGCTACCGCACGGGCGACATGGCCCGGTGCAACACCTTCCGCTGAGTTGTCGGCGGGGACTGCCAGACTGAGACCCGGATCACATACGGCCGCATCGAAGGGAAGTGATCGGGATGGCTGAGGCCCCCCACATCTGTCCGACGCTGACGTACGAGGACGCGAAGGCGGCGATCACCCTGCTCACGGAGGGGTTCGGCTTCACCGCGACCGCCGTGTACGAGGGCGAGGACGGGCGGATCGCGCACGCGGAGCTGTCGTACGGGAACGGCATGGTGATGCTGGGCAGCAAGGGCACCGGCAGCGAGTTCGACAAGCTGATGGCCGGAGCCGGCCCGGCGGGCGTCTTCGTCCACGTGGACGACGTGGACGAGCACCACGCGCGCGCGGTCGCCCACGGCGTCGAGATCGTGATGCCGCCCAAGGACCAGGAGTACGGCTCCCGGGACTACATGGCCCGGGACGCCGAGGGCAACATCTGGAGCTTCGGGACGTACACCCCCGGCGCCGCGGAGTAGCCGGGCGCCGGGCGTGACCCCTCGGCTCAGGCGCCGCCCGTGTGCACCTGGAAGGCGGCCCTGCGGACCGCCTTGGCCAGGGCCGGGTCCGGATGGGCGGCGGCGAGGGCGACGAGGACCTGGACGGTACGGGGATGCCCGACGGCCCTGATCTCGTCGAGCAGCGCCGGGACGGTGCCCTGCACGGCCGAGTCGAGGTGCCGGACGAGCAGCGCGCTCTCGCCGTGGTCGGCGACGGCGGCTGCCGTGTCCACCCAGAGCCAGGTCGCCTCCTCGCGGGTGAGCACCTCCTGGGCGTCGTCGGGGTCGGCGCCGTCGTACTCCGCGAGCCAGAGCAGCGCGTACGGGCGCAGCGAGGGCTCGGCGACGGTGGCGCGCACCTCGGCCTCGGCGGGGGCGCCGACGACCCGGAGCGCCTCGAAGGCGAGGCCGCGCAGCAGGGCGTCCTCGCCACGGGCGACGGCGAGGAGTTCGGCCACCGCGCTGGAGAGGGTGCGGGCCGCGAGCCAGGCGCGGTACTCGGCGCGGGCCGGGCCGGGGGTGAGCCGGGCGCAGCCGCGGAGCATGTCCTCCGCGGACTGCTCGATGTTCCCCGCGGGGCTCTGCGCGGCGACGCAGATCTGCTCCAGCTTGACCCAGACCGCCCAGTTGCCGAGCGGGGTGAGGGTGGCGTGCCGCCCCTCCGCGCCGGGGCCCAGGGTGAGCGCGCCGACGGCCGCGAGGCCTTCGAGCGCCCAGTCGAGGAGGGCGGGGAGCCCGTCGGTGCCGCTGGTCACGGCGGGGGCCGCCTCGGGGGCCCCTTCGGCCGGCGGGACCTCGCAGCGCTCCTCGCGCAGCTCCTCGACGCGCTGGCCGAGCAGGTCGAGGAGGGCGGGCACGAGGACCGGGCCCTGCGAGAGCTGAAGCAGCGAGAGGACCTGCGGGACGGCCTCGACGACCTCGGCGACGGCGCTCGGTTCGACCCCCTCGGGGGCCGGGTGGACCAGCGACCAGGCGTCGAAGAGGGCGACCCAGCCGCGGAGCACGGCGGAGTCGTCGCGGTCCCAGGCGTGCAGCCGCCAGCCGGGGCGGGCGGTGTCGCCGTGGAGCTCGACGAGTCCGGCGAGCCGGGCGCGGTCCCAGCCGGCCCGGACCTGGCCGGGCGTCAGGTCCAGTGCGGCCGCGGCCCGTTCCTGGGCGGTGACGGCCCCGGCGCCGGTGCGGGGTGCCGCTTCGGCGCCGCGCTCGACGGCGGCCCAGCGGGCGATCCGTACGGCGTCGGCGAGGACGTGCCGGGCCTGGCGGGCGAGTTCCGCGCGGGGCGGAGTGCCCTCGGGCGGCCGCGGCGCCGGCCGGGTGCGCCGGGTCGTCACGGCCCGTCGGGCGGTGGCGAGGGACCGCGGGCGGACGAGTCGGAGTCTGGAGTTGCGCGCCAATGGTTCATCGGGCTTTCGAGACGTCACGGGGGCAGTCTTCCCGCTGACGGCCCGAAAGCCCAATCGGAATCGGACACCCCGTCGGCCCGGGCCCGGTGACGGGCCCGGGAGGGGCGTACCGGAGGCACCGTGCCTGTCCGGAAAGCGGCGGCGTCCGCCCGGGGGGGGCGGCTCTCCGGGCAGGTGTCAGAGCAGCGGGGTGAGGAAGCGGCGCAGGGACTCCTCGTAGCGGACGGGGTCGGCGTTCCACATGGCCGCGTGCGGGGCCTGGCGCACGGTCTGGAGGGTGACCAGGTCGGGGCGGCGGGCGGCGAGTTCGACGGACGGTTCCCAGGGGGCGAGGGTGTCGTCGGGGCCGTGCAGGAGGAGGACCGGAACGCGCAGGGCGTCCGGGGCGGAGGCGGCCCTGAGGAGGTCGCCGTGCGGTCCCGTCCTGCCCTGCGCGGCGCGGACGGCGAGCGGGAGCAGCGGGGCGGGGACGTGCCGGGCGGCCGCGAGGTTGCGGAGGGTGGCCTCCCAGTCCAGGACCGGGGAGTCGAGGACGAGGCCGCTGATCCTGTCGCGCACTCCCGACTCGGCGGCGGCGCGCAGGGCCATCGACGCCCCGGTCCCCCAGCCGTGCAGGACGACCGTGGCCGCGCCCCTGCGGACCGCGTAGCGGATGGCGGCGTCGACGTCGCGCCACTCGGAGTCGCCGAGGCGGGCCAGACCGTCGGCCGCGGCGGGCGCCCCCTCGTCGCCCCGGTAGGCGGGGACGAGGACGGGGACCTGGCGGCGGTTGTAGAAGGGGACGACGTTCAGCGGGTGCTCGCGGGTGGTGCCGAGGCCGTGGAGAGCGATCACCCAGGTGGGGCGGGGGCCGGGCACCAGCCAGGCGGGCAGCGGGCCGAGCTCCCCGGGGATCTCGACGTCGTCGTGGGAGAGCCCGAGGGCGCCGAGCGGTGTGCCGCGGTGGAGCTGGGGGGTGAACCGGACGCGGACGCCGGGGCCGAGCGCCCCGAGCTCGACGCGTTCCAGGCGGCGGACGACGGTGTCGGCGGTGTGCGGGACCCGGTCGAGGACGGGGCCGACGACGGCGTGCAGGTCGGGGCCTTCGAGGCCGTACGTGCCGGGGCGCAGCGAGGCGAGGCTGCGGGTGAGGGTGATCCGCTCGGGGCCCGTGGCGTGCACGGTCAGCCGTGGATCTCCGGGCAGGGGACGTCCGGACGGCGCCTTGAGGGCGACGTCGCTGGCGTACCGGCCGGCCGCGACCGCGACCGCGCCGAGACCGAGCAGGGTGGTGACGGCCGCTGCCGTCGCTGTAGCCGGGCGCACGCTCCCAGTCTCGGCAGGGCGGGGAGGACCTGCCACCGGACGGACCCGGCCGGGGCGGGGCGGGGGCCTCGGGCCCGGAGGGTGTGGGGCCTCCCTGGGTCACCCCGGGGAGTGACATGGGTCTCCCCGGCGGGGTCGCCCGGTCGGATGATTCCGTCCGGGGAGCGGAACCGGGTGGCGGGGGAGGAACCGGGGCAGGTCGTATGTGCCCCGTGAAGGCCGGGATTACCCGGGGTCGGGGGTGACCGCATGGTGGACAGTTCCTCCGCCGGGGGCCGTAAACGGAATCTCTTGACACCGGATCGGGACACCACACCGCCCGGCTCAGTTCACCTTCCGTTCACTCAGGTTGCTTACGTTCGACGAGCCACTGACGTCAAACGATTGCCTGGGTAAATGGAACACATCACGCTGCTGCTCGCCATTGTGGTCGTGACAGCTCTCGTGTTCGATTTCACGAACGGTTTCCACGACACCGCCAACGCGATGGCAACGACCATCTCGACCGGTGCGCTCAAACCGAAGACGGCGGTGGCCATGTCCGCCGTGCTCAACCTCGTCGGCGCTTTCCTGTCCGTGGAGGTCGCCAAGACGATCTCCGGCGGGATCATCAACGAAGAGGGCATCCGCACAGAGGTGATCTTCGCCGCGTTGGTCGGCGCCATCCTGTGGAATCTGCTGACCTGGCTCGTCGGCCTGCCGTCCAGCTCCTCCCACGCCCTCTTCGGCGGCCTCATCGGCGCCGCGGTCATGTCGGCCGGCTGGTCGGCCGTGAACGGCTCCACCATCGTCACCAAGGTCCTGATCCCGGCCGTCGCCGCGCCGCTCGTCGCCGGCCTCGCCGCGATGCTGGCCACCAGGCTGACGTACAAGATCAAGACCAACCCCGAGGCGAAGACCACGGCCAAGGGCTACCGGGCCGGCCAGATCGCCTCCGCCGGTCTCGTCTCCCTCGCGCACGGCACCAACGACGCCCAGAAGACGATGGGCATCATCACCCTGGCCCTGGTCACCGGCGGCGTCCTCGTCCCCGGCTCCAACCCGCCGATGTGGGTCATCGTCTCCGCCGGCGTCGCGATCGCCCTCGGCACCTACCTCGGCGGCTGGCGCATCATCCGCACCATGGGCAAGGGCCTCACCGACCTCCAGCCGCAGCAGGGCTTCGCCGCCCAGACCAGCGCCGCCACGGTCATCCTGGCCTCCTCGAACCTCGGCTTCTCCCTCTCCACCACCCAGTCCTGCTCGGGTGCCGTGATGGGCGCCGGCCTCGGCCGCAAGGGCGGCGTCGTCCGCTGGTCGACCGCCACCCGGATGTTCGTCGCCTGGGGTCTGACCCTGCCCGCCGCGGGCCTGGTCGCCGCCGCCGCCGAGTTCCTCACCCAGCAGGGCCCCTGGGGCATCGCCGCCGTCGCGGTCCTCCTGGTCGGCGGCTCGGGCGTCATCTGGTCGCTGTCCCGCCGCAAGCCGGTCGACCACACCAACGTCACCGACGACGACCTGGACGAGCAGCCCGCGGGTGTCGTGACCACCGCGATCGCGGCCGTCACCCCGCCGCCGGCCGCCGGTTCCGTCGCCGCCGTCGCGGACGAGGACCTCAAGACCACCATCCCCGCGCCGGTTCCCACCGACCCGGCCGCGCCCCCCGCCCCCGCCGCAGCGGTGTAAGGAACGAACGACATGAAGATCGACTGGGCAGCTCTCGGCTCCGTCTTCGGGGTCAGCCTCGTGGCGACCGTCGCCCTCGTGGGCCTCTTCACCCTCGGGATCGTCGGCCTCGGCAAGCAGGAGCAGGCCGCCGCCCAGGGCGGCTCCGCCACCCTGGCCCGTACCGGCGCCTACGCCTGCTTCGCCCTGTGCCTCGCGGCCGTGGCGTACGGCATCTACCTGATCGTCGTCTGACGCGACGAGCAGGACCGGCGGGGCGGTCCGCACCTTCGGGTGCGGGCCGCCCCGCCGTCGTGTCTGTGGTGCTTCGCACAGTGACACGGCGCAGGTCAAGCGCGGGTTGACGGGTGTTCTCGGGGCGTGGTGGACTGCCGAGGCCATTTACGGCGGCAGTAGAGGAAGTCCGGTGCGAATCCGGCGCGGTCCCGCCACTGTGACCGGATCCGAAGGGTCCGGGAGTCAGGAACTCACGCCGCCGGTCACGTCGATCCAGGGCGCGGACCCTGAGTGAGGACATGCGCCCATGCCCGGCCGCAACCACAGCCTTCCGAGAGCCGGCCGCCTCTCCCCGCACGGATTCGCGTTCGGCGCGGCGGCGGGTCTCGCCCTCGACCTGCTCGTCGGGGACCCCCGCCGCGGACACCCCGTCGCCGCGTTCGGCCGGGCGGCCGCCGCGGTCGAACAGCGCCTCCACCACGACCACCGCGGCTGGGGCGCCCTGCACACCGCCGTCTGCGCCGGCTCCACGATCGCCTTGGGCGCGCTCGCCGCACGGGCCGTACGGAACCGTCCGGCCGCGGCCGCGGCCCTGACCGCCGCCTCCGTCTGGGCCGTCGTCGGCGGTACGACCCTGGGCCGGGAGGCCCGCGCGATCGGCGGGGCGCTCGCCGCGGGCGACCTGGACGTGGCCCGGGAGCGGCTGCCGCACCTGTGCGGCCGCGACCCGCAGTCCCTCGACGGACCGGCGATGGCCCGCGCGGTCGTCGAATCGGTCGCCGAGAACACCTCCGACGCCGTGGTCGGCGCCCTCTTCTGGGGCGCGGTCGCGGGCGTGCCGGGCCTCGTCGGCTTCCGGGCCGTCAACACCCTGGACGCGATGGTCGGCCACAAGTCCCCCCGCCACCGCCGCTTCGGCTGGGCCTCGGCCCGGCTCGACGACGTGGCCGGCTGGCCCGGGGCGCGGCTGACGGCCGTCCTCGCGACCGTCGCGGGCGGGAACCCGCGCGGGGCCGTCCGGGCCTGGCGCGCGGACGCGGCCAAGCACCCCAGCCCCAACGCGGGACCGGTCGAGGCCTCCTTCGCGGGCGCCCTCGGCGTACGGCTCGGCGGGACACTCTCGTACGGCGGACGCGTCGAGCACCGGCCGGTGCTCAACGGGGAGGGGCGGCCCGTCGAGGTCGCCGACATCGACCGGGCGGTCCGGTTGTCCCGCCGGGTCACCGGACTGACCCTGGCCGTCTGCGTGGGCGGCCGGCTGCTCGGATACGCGCTGAAGCGGAGGAACGCATGAGGGGTGGGGGGCTGCTCGTCGCCGGGACCACGTCCGACGCCGGCAAGAGCGTCGTGACGGCCGGCATCTGCCGCTGGCTGGTCCGCAAGGGCCTGAAGGTGGCGCCGTTCAAGGGACAGAACATGTCCCTCAACTCCTTCGTCACCCGCGAGGGCGCCGAGATCGGGCGGGCCCAGGCCATGCAGGCCCAGGCCGCCCGGGTGGAGCCGACCGCGCTGATGAACCCGGTGCTGCTCAAGCCGGGCAGCGACCGCTCCAGCCAGGTCGTCCTGATGGGGAAGCCGGTCGGTGAGCTGAGCGCCCGCGGCTACCACGGAGGCCGTCAGAAGGAGCTCTTCGAGCCGGTCCTCGCGTGCCTGGAGGAGCTGCGGAGCACGTACGACGCGGTGATCTGCGAGGGCGCGGGCAGCCCGGCCGAGATCAACCTGCGGCGCACCGACATCGTCAACATGGGGATCGCCCGGGCCGCGAAGCTGCCCGTCGTCGTGGTCGGGGACATCGACCGGGGCGGGGTCTTCGCCCAGTTCTTCGGTACGACGGCGCTGCTGAGCCCCGAGGACCAGGCGCTCGTCGCCGGATACCTCGTGAACAAGTTCCGCGGCGACGTGACCCTGCTCGAACCGGGGCTCGACATGCTGCACGGCCTCACCGGCCGCCGGACCTTCGGCGTCCTGCCGTACGCCCATGGGCTCGGCATCGACGAGGAGGACGGGCTCCGGGTCTCGCTGCGCGGGACCGTCCGGGAGTCCGTCGTGGCGCCGCCGGTCGGCGCCGACGTCCTGCGGGTCGCCGTCTGCGCCGTCCCCCTGATGTCCAACTTCACGGACGTCGACGCGCTGGCCGCCGAGCCGGGGGTCGTCGTCCGGTTCGTCGACCGGCCCGAGGAGCTCGTCGACGCGGACCTGGTCGTCGTGCCCGGCACGCGCGGCACGGTGAAGGCGCTGGCGTGGCTGCGGGAGCGGGGCCTGGCGGACGAGCTGGCCCGCCGCGCGGCCGCGGGACGTCCCGTGCTCGGCATCTGCGGCGGCTTCCAGGTGCTCGGCGAACGGATCGAGGACGACGTCGAGTCCCGGGCGGGAGCCGTCGACGGGCTCGGGCTGCTGCCCGTACGGGTCCGGTTCGCGCGAGAGAAGACGCTGGCGCGGCCGGTCGGCGAGGCGCTCGGCGAGCGGGTGGAGGGGTACGAGATCCACCACGGTGTCGCCTCCGTGGACGGCGGGGAACCGTTCCTGGACGGGTGCCGGGTCGGCTCCGTGTGGGGCACCCACTGGCACGGCTCCCTGGAGAGCGACGGGTTCCGGCGGGCGTTCCTGCGCGAGGTCGCGGCGGCGGCCGGGCGGCGGTTCGTACCGGCCCCGGACACGTCGTTCGGGGCGCTTCGGGAGGAGCAGCTGGACCGGCTCGGCGATCTGATCGAGGAGCACGCGGACACGGACGCGCTGCTGCGGTTGATCGAGGAGGGGGCTCCGGGGGGACTGCCGTTCGTGCCGCCGGGCGCGCCGTGAGCATGACGACCGCCGAACATCAACGAGTTGAAGGAGTGACCGACCGATGAGCACCCGGTATCCGTTCACCGCCGTCGTCGGTATGGACGACCTGCGGCTCGCGCTGCTGCTCAATGCCGTCAGCCCCGCCGTGGGCGGTGTGCTCGTCCGGGGGGAGAAGGGGACCGCCAAGTCCACCGCCGTGCGGGCGCTCGCCGAGCTGCTGCCGGCCGTGCCGGTCGTGCCGGGCTGTCGGTTCAGCTGTGATCCCGGCTCGCCCGACCCCGGCTGCCCCGACGGGCCGCACGACGACGGCCCCGGGGCCGAACGGGCCGCGCGGATGGTCGAGTTGCCCGTCGGTGCCTCCGAGGACCGGCTCGTCGGCTCGCTCGACATCGAGAAGGCGCTCGCCGACGGCGTGAAGGCCTTCGAGCCCGGGCTCCTCGCCGACGCCCACCGCGGCATCCTGTACGTCGACGAGGTCAACCTGCTCCACGACCACCTCGTCGACCTCCTGCTCGACGCCGCCGCCATGGGCTCCTCGTACGTCGAACGCGAAGGCGTCTCCGTACGGCACGCCGCCCGGTTCCTGCTCGTCGGCACGATGAACCCCGAAGAGGGCGAGCTGCGGCCGCAGTTGCTCGACCGGTTCGGGCTCACCGTGGAGGTCGCCGCGTCGCGCGAGCCCGTACAGCGCGTCGAGGTCGTCCGCCGGCGGCTCGCGTTCGAGGACGACCCGGCCGCGTTCGCCGCGCGCTGGGCCGACGACGAGGCCGAGCTGCGCGGCCGGATCTCCGCCGCCCGCGCCCTGCTGCCGCGGGTGACGCTCGGGGACGCCGTACTGCTCCAGATCGCCGCCACCTGCGCCGCGTTCGAGGTGGACGGCATGCGCGCCGACATCGTCATGGCCCGGACCGCGACCGCGCTCGCCGCGTGGGCGGGGCGGACCGAGGTCACCTCCGAGGATGTACGGCAGGCGGCGCTGCTCGCCCTCCCCCACCGGCGGCGGCGCTCGCCCTTCGACGCGCCCGGCCTCGACGAGGACAAGCTCGACGAGACCCTGGAGCAGTTCAAGGGGGACGAGCCCGGGGAGGACCCGGAGCCCGACGGTCCGGGTGACGGCGGGGACGGCGGCCCTGACGGGGGCGGTCCCGGCGGGGGCATTCCGCCGCAGAGTGAGGGGCCCGCGTCCGAGGACGTGTCCGCTCCCGAGGACGTACCCGCTCCTGAGGAGTCGCCGGCGCCCGAACCCGCGCCCGCGCCGCAGGGGTCCCGCGCCGGGGAGCGGGCCACTGTCAAGGCCGCCGAGCCCTTCCGTACGAAGGTGCTGAGCGTCCCCGGTCTCGGCGAGGGCGCGGCCGGGCGCCGCTCCCGGGCCCGTACCGAGCACGGCCGTACGACCGGTTCCGTACGGCCCCGCGGCACGCTGACCAAGCTGCACCTGGCCGCGACCGTGCAGGCCGCTGCCCCGCACCAGAAGGCGCGCGGGCGGACCGGGCGCGGGCTCGTGGTCCGGCGGGACGACCTGCGGCAGGCGACCCGGGAGGGACGGGAGGGGAACCTGGTGCTGTTCGCCGTGGACGCCTCCGGTTCGATGGCCGCCCGCCAGCGGATGAGCGCCGTCAAGGGCGCCGTCCTGTCCCTGCTGCTCGACGCCTACCAGCGGCGCGACAAGGTCGGTCTGATCACCTTCCGGGGCCGGGAGGCCGAGGTCGCGCTGCCGCCGACCTCGTCCGTCGACGCGGCCGCCGCCCGCCTGGAGAAGCTCCCGACCGGCGGCCGCACCCCGCTCTCGGCCGGGCTCCTCAAGGCCCATGACGTGCTGCGGGTCGAGCGGCTCAGGGACCCCTCGCGCCGCCCGCTGCTCGTCGTCGTGACCGACGGACGGGCCACCGGCGGCGGCGCCGACCCGGTGGCGCTCGCCGCCCGCGCGGCCCGGCTGCACGCCGCCGAGGGCACGGCGAGCGTGGTCGTGGACTGCGAGACCGGGCCCGTGCGGCTCGGGCTCGCGGGGACCCTCGCGCTCGAACTCGGCGGCACCGCCGTCACCCTGGACGAGCTGCGCGCCGACTCGATCGCCGGCCTCGTCAGAGACGTACAGGCAGCAGGACAGACACCGCAGACAGCATGGAGGGCCGCTTAATGCCGCAGGGACAGCCGACCGTCGTACCCGACGACGGCCTCACCACCCGTCAGCGCCGCAACCGGGCACTGGTGATGGTGCACACGGGCGTCGGCAAGGGGAAGTCGACCGCCGCGTTCGGCATGGCACTGCGCGCCTGGAACCAGGGCTGGCCGATCGGGGTGTTCCAGTTCGTCAAGTCCGCCAAGTGGAAGGTCGGCGAGGAGAACGCCCTCAAGGCGCTCGGCGAGACCGGCAAGGGCGGCACCGTCACCTGGAACAAGATGGGTGAGGGCTGGTCCTGGATCCAGCGCGAGGTCGCCGAGGGCGAGCAGTCGCACGAGGACAAGGCCCGCGAGGGCTGGGAGCAGGTCAAGCGGGACCTCGCCGAGGAGAAGTACCGGTTCTACGTCCTCGACGAGTTCGCGTACCTCCTGCACTGGGGCTGGATCGACGTCAAGGAGGTCGTGGAGGTGCTGCGCGACCGTCCCGGGCAGCAGCACGTCGTCATCACCGGCCGCAACGCGCCGCAGGAGCTCGTCGACTTCGCGGACCTCGTCACCGACATGTCCAAGGTCAAGCACCCGATGGACGCCGGTCAGAAGGGCCAGCGGGGCATCGAGTGGTAGCACGTCTCGTCATCGCCGCGCCGTCCTCGGGCGCGGGCAAGACCACGGTCGCGACCGGCCTGATGGCCGCGTTCGCCGGCCGTGGTCTGGCCGTCTCCCCGCACAAGGTCGGCCCCGACTACATCGACCCCGGCTACCACGCCCTCGCGACCGGCCGTCCCGGCCGCAACCTCGACGCGTACATGTGCGGTACGGGGCTGATCGCGCCGCTCTTCGAGCACGGGGCGCGCGGCTGCGACCTGGCCGTGGTCGAGGGGGTGATGGGCCTGTACGACGGCGCCGCCGACCAGGGTGAACTGGCCTCCACCGCCCAGGTGTCGAAGCTGCTCAAGGCGCCGGTGGTGCTCGTCGTCGACGCGTCCTCGCAGTCGCGGTCGGTGGCGGCGCTGGTGCACGGGTTCGCGTCATGGGACCCGGAGGTGCGGATCGGGGGTGTGATCCTCAACAAGGTCGCGACGGACCGGCACGAGCATCTGTTGCGGGAGGCGCTCGGGGAGTCGGGGGTGCCGGTGCTCGGGGTGCTGCGGCGGGCGCCTGCTGTCGCTACGCCTTCGCGGCATCTGGGGCTTGTGCCGGTTGCCGAGCGGCAGGCCGCCGCGGTGGCCGCGGTCGCGGCGCAGGCGGAGCAGGTGCGGGCCGGCTGTGACCTGGAGGCGCTGCTCGCGTTGGCGCGGTCTGCGCCGCCGTTGGGCGCCGAGCCGTGGGTGGCTGACGTCGGGGAGCGGCTGCACGCCGGTGGTCCCGTGGTGCCCACCCTCCCCCAGACTCCGTCCGGGGGGACCCCCATCGCCCTGCGGGACGATTGCCCACCACGACGGGTCGCCGTCGCCGGTGGGGCCGCCTTCACGTTCTCCTACGCCGAGCATGCTGAGTTGCTCACCGCCGCCGGGGCCGAGGTCGTCACCTTCGATCCGCTGCGGGACGAGTCCCTTCCCGAGGGGACCTCCGGGCTCGTCATCGGTGGTGGGTTTCCCGAGGTGTACGGGGCCGAGTTGTCCGCCAACGAGCCGTTGCGGAAGGCCGTCGCCGAGCTTGCCGCCTCCGGGGCGCCGATCGCCGCCGAGTGCGCCGGGCTGCTGTATCTGGCGCGGTCGCTCGACGGCAGGCCCATGTGCGGGGTGCTCGACGCGGACGCGCGGATGTCGGAACGGCTCACCCTCGGGTACCGGGACGCCGTCGCCGTGAGCGACAGCGTGCTCGCTCCCGCCGGGGCCCGGATGCGGGGGCACGAGTTCCACCGGACCGTGATCGAGCCGGGTGCCGGGGTGCGGGCGGCCTGGGGGCTGCGGCAGCCCGTGCGGCGGGTGGAGGGCTTCGTCCAGGGCGGGGTGCACGCCAGTTACGTGCACACCCACTGGGCGGGTGCTCCCGAGGTGGCCGCGCGGTTCGTCGAGCGGTGCGCGGGCGGTCGGGTCGCGTGAGTTCAGCCGCCGGAGACGCCCACCACGAGCCAGATGAAGGCCACGCCCGCCACCGTGCACAGCACGGTGGAACGGGCGGGGTGGTCGTGGTGGGCCTCCGGCAGGATCTCGGCGGCCGCGAGGTAGAGCAGGGCGCCGCCGAAGAAACCCAGATAGCCGCCGAGAAGTTCCTCCGGAAGGGTGAACAGGAGGGTGGAGGCCGCGCCGAGGATCGGCGCGAGCGCGTCGGCGACGAGCATCCCGACGGCCTTGCGCCGGGCGTTCCCGTAGAGGCTCGTGATCGTGTACGTGTTGAAGCCGTCGGCGAAGTCGTGGGTGATGACGGCGACGGCGACGGCGGCTCCCATGCCGCCGCCGATCTGGAAGGCGGCGCCGAGGGCGATGCCGTCCATGAGGCTGTGCAGGACCATCGCGGCGGCCGCGGTGAGGCCGACCTGCGGGACCCGCCCGCCCGTCTCCCGACCGCCACCCCTCATCGAAGCGCTCTGCGCTGCCCCCCAATCGGCCCCGACCCCGTGTGCCGCACGGCGGACGGCGAGGAGGCGTTCCACGACATGGGCGAAGAGGAAACCGCCGACGAAGAGCAGCAGGGCCTCCGGGACGCCGAACACCTCGCCGCCCGCCGCCTCCAGCGCCTCCGGCAGCAGGTCGAGTCCGACGACGCCGAGCATGAGCCCGCCGGCGAGGCCGAGGACGAGGTGGCGCCGGTCGGTGACGCGCCCCGCGACCCAGCCGCCGAAGAGCGTCATGAGGAACGCGCCGAGCGCGACGACCACAGCCATGGGCCTTTGGTATCGGATCGGGCGGCGTCAGCGCACCTCGGCGCCGGGGCCCGGGCCGGGGGCGCGGCGGGGGCGTCCGCCGCGCACGTCGGCGTCGGTGCCCGGTCGGGGGTCACGGTGGACGAGGTGCTCGGTCTCGTCGACGAGGTGCTCGGGGAGGCGGGGCTGACGCGCGTGGACGTCCGGTCGCTCGCCACGCTCGACGCGCGGGCTGCGGAGCCGGGCCTCGCGGGGGCGGCGGCGGTACTCGGCGTGCCCGTACGGGGGTTCGCGGCCGCGGAGTTGGCGGCCGTGTCCGTACCGCATCCGTCGGCGCTGCCCCTTGCGGCGACGGGCACCGCGTCCGTGGCGGAGGCGGCGGCGCTCCTGGCGGCGGGTGTCGGGGGCCCGGATGGGGCGGCCTGGGGGGCCGTGTTGCTCGTGCCGAAGCGGAAAACCCGGCGCGTAACGTGCGCCCTCGCCGCTTCTGTCCCGTTTCGTCCGAACGAAGACGCTTCAGACGTACGGTTGTTGCCCCTGCCCCACGGGTACATCGCTGGCGAGCCTGGCTCACCCCCCACCATCCCCACCCCCCACACGACGGCGGCCATGGACATGCACACGCATACCGACGCCCACGACCTGCGCCACCACGGTGACGCGGAGGTCCGGGACGAGAAGCTCATCGATCTGGCGGTCAACGTCCGGACGAACACCCCACCGGACTGGCTGCGGAAGCGCATCGCGGACTCCCTGACCGGGCTCGCCGCCTATCCCGACGGCCGGGTCGCGCGGGCGGCGGTCGCCGAGCGGCACGACCTGCCGCCGAACCGGGTGCTGCTCACGTCCGGCGCCGCGGAGGCCTTCGTACTCCTCGCACGGGCGTTGCCGGTGCGGAGACCCGTGGTGGTGCATCCGCAGTTCACCGAGCCGGAGGCGGCGCTGCGGGACGCCGGCCACGAGGTGCGCCGGGTGCTGCTGCGCGAGAGGGACGGTTTCCGCCTCGACGCGGCGGCGGTCCCCGAGGACGCGGACCTGGTGGTGATCGGGAACCCCACGAACCCGACCTCGGTGCTGCACCCCGCCGCCTCGATCGCCGCGCTCGCCCGGCCGGGGCGGATCCTGGTGGTGGACGAGGCCTTCATGGACGCGGTGCCGGGTGAGCGCGAGTCGCTGGCCGGGCGGACGGACGTGCCGGGGCTCGTGGTGCTGCGCAGCCTCACCAAGACCTGGGGTCTTGCCGGGCTGCGGATCGGGTACGTGCTGGCCGAGCCGGACACGATCGCCGCCCTGGAGCGGGCGCAGCCGCTGTGGCCGGTGTCGACTCCGGCCCTGGTGGCGGCGGAGGCGTGCATGTCGCGGGGGGCGCTCGCGGAGGCCGAGCACGCGGCGTACCGGACAGGGGTGGAACGGGCCCATCTGCTCGCCGGTCTCGCGGAGTTCGACGAGGTGCGGACGGTGGAGGGATCGGAGGGTCCCTTCGTGCTGATCCGTATCGACGGGGCGGACACGGTCAGGGAGCGGCTGCGGTCGCTGGGGTTCGCGGTCCGCCGGGGCGACACGTTTCCCGGGCTGGACCGGAACTGGCTGCGGCTCGCGGTCCGGGACCGGGCGACGACGAACCGCTTCCTCCAGGCCCTCGACCAGGCGCTGCTGATCGGCGGCTGACGCCCGACGTCCGACGTACGACGCCTGACGCCTGACGCGGGTCCGGGGAGGGCGACGTCGTCACCGTCGCCCTCCCCGGACCTCCCCCTCCTCTGGCCTCCCGTCCCCCGTCACGGCTCCCCCCGGAGCCCCCGCGCCGTCCCCCTACGGGCTCCCCAGGCCCCCGTCCCCCTCGGGCCGTCAGCCTCGGGTGCGGGCGCGCGAGCGGGTCAGGGCGAGAGCGCCGCCGCCTGCCACCACAAGGGCGAGCGCTCCGCCCGCGATGTACGGGGTGGTGGAACTGCCGCCGGTCTCGGCGAGGTTCTCCGTGGGCGTGGTGCCGCCGTTGTCGGTGGTGATGCCGCCGGCATCGCTCGGCTCGGTCGTGGGCTGCTGCGTCGGCTGCTCGGAGGGCCGCTCGGTGGGCTTCTCCGTCGGCCTCTCGGTGGGCTTCTCGGTGGGCTTCTCGGTCGGGGCCGTGCCCTTGGGCGTCTCGCAGGTCGCCTCGGCGAGGGTCACGGTCCCGTTGACCTCGGCCACGCCGAGCTTCAGCGGGTCGACGTCCACCGTGAGTTCGAGGGCCGTCGCCGCCGCCGTACGGGAGGTCGTGGAGGTACGGGAGAGGTCCAGGGTGACCTGGCCGACGCCCGGCACGGTGACCTGGGTCCGGCCGCCCGCGGAGAGGGTGGTCTTCTTGCCGAAGACCGTGACGTGGCCGAGGACGTTGGACTCGGCGACCGGCCGTTCGCCCACCGCGCACAGCGCCTTGGACGTGACCTTCTCGACCTCGATGAGGGAGAGCAGCGGGATGCCGGGCACGTGCACCTGCGCCTTGACGAGGTTGACGTACCCCTCGGCCTTCTTCTCGTCGACGGTGGCCTCCGATGTGGCCACGTCGGCGGCGAGGATGTCGATCGGCTGCCCGTCCTCGGCCCCCCGCACCTTCACGGAGAGCGCGGTCTCGCTCTCGGTCTCCGGTGCCTCGACCTCGTTGAGGGAGGTCCGCAGCGGTACGTGGACCGCCTTGCCGAGGAGGGAGACGTCGAGGCCGGTCCGGAGGACGACGGCGGTGGCCCGTCCTTCGCCGCCCGTGGCCCGCGCCGCCGGAGCCAGGAGGAGGACCGGGCCGGCGGTCAGGGCGGCGACGGTCGCGGCGGCGGCGGTGCGGCGCACGGGCATGCGGAAGGTGTTGCTGTTCAAGGTGGTGGAACCCCCACAAGAGACATGGCGTCGCCGGCCGCTCACCACGGGGACGGTGGGTCGGCGCGGCCTCGGCGACTTGAGACACCGGAATCTTTACGCACGGAGAGTGAACCGGCAGTCGCCTGGCGTGAGTTCACTCCAAAGGGGGGTTTCCGTGTTCATTTTCGATTTTTTTCGACACAACCGTTCCCGGGCGTCCCGCGTCTCTCGCGCGTGCGGGCGGGAACACCGCCACGCGAGGGGAGTGAGAACGATCCGCTCACCGCCGAGGTAACGGATCGTCAACGCGGTGCGTTCAGCTCGGGCGCCAGTACCCCAGGGCGTGGACGCGCTCCTTGGGGAGGGCCAGCTCCTTGCGCGCGTACGTGGCGAGAGTGCGGGTGGTCGCGGTGTCGCAGGCGATCCAGACGTACGAGGAGGCGTCGGCGAGCGCGGGCAGTTCGGCCTTCACCCGGGCGACCAGGTCGGCGCCGCCGTCCCTGCGCGGCACCCGGCGCAGCTCGTGCCGCTCGACGTCGAGCCGGATCGGAAGGTCCTCGTCGGAGGCGTGCTGGGTCTCGAACCAGAGGGTGGCCGGGACGCCGGGAAGCGCGTCGAGGAGGGAGTTGACCGCGGGCAGGGAGGCCGGGTCGCCGACCACGAGCAGCCGCGAGGGGAGCGGTTCGGGGGCCTCGAACCCGGTGCCCTGGAGGGTCGCGTCCACGGTGTCGCCGGGGGCGCAGGTGCGGGCCCAGCGGCTGGCGACGCCGTCGTGGAGGGCGAACTCCAGGCTGAACGTGCCGGCCTCCACGTCCGGGTCGACCAGGGTGTAGGCCCGCTGGTGGGGCTTGCCCGCGCCGTCGAACCAGACGCGTACCCACATCGTGGGATGGACGCCGGTGGCGGCGAGCAGACCGCCGTCCGTGAAGTGCACCCTGCGGTAGTCCTCGGTGACCTGCTCGGCCCCCGTCACGGTGAACGTGAAGTCCTTGCCGCGCATCAGCTTGAGAACGGCACCCTGCCAGCCGTGACCCACCGCGATCCCCTCCCCTGAGCTCCTGTAGATTAGGTCAGCCTAACCTAAGAAAAACGCAGGACGGCATGGCCGCCGGCCATGGCACGACACAAGGACGGGATCGGGGTCTCCGTGAGCATCGAGGTCTACCGGGACGCCTGGGGCGTCCCCCATCTGCGCGCCGCGGACCCGGACGAACTCGCCTTCGCGCAGGGCCGGGTCACCGCCCGCGACCGGGCCTGGCAGCTGGAGGTCGAACGGCACCGGGCCCAGGGCACCACGGCCGCCTTCCTCGGCGCCGCCGAACTCGGCTGGGACACCTTCGCCCGCAGGTCCCGGCTCGCCGACACCGCCCGTCGCTGCTTCGAGCGGCTCGAAGGCGAGGACGCGGGGACGGCGGCGTGGGTACGCGCGTACGTGGACGGGGTCAACGACGGTCTGGCGGAAGGGGCGCGGCGCGCCCCCGAGTTCGCGGAGACCGGCCTCACGCCCGGCCGGTGGGAGCCGTGGACCCCGCTCGCCGTCTGGCTCTCCACCCACATCCTGTTCGCCGGCTTCCCCACCAAGCTGTGGCGCGAGGAGGTGGCCCGGCGGCTCGGCGAGGAGTGGACGGAGCTCTTCGCGACCGACGGCCCCGGCACCTCCGGCTCCAACGGCTGGCTGGTCGCGGGCGAGCGGACCGCGAGCGGTGCGGCCCTGGTGGCCGGCGACCCGCACCGGTTCATCGAGGCACCCGGCGTCTACCAGCAGATCCGGCTCGCCTGCCCGGCGTACGACGTCGTGGGCATCGCCGTGCCCGGCGTCCCCGGGCTCGCCCACTTCGGCCACACCGGCCCGGTGGCGTGGGCCATCACCAACGCCATGGCCGACTACCAGGACCTCTACCGGGAGCGGCTGCGGCGGCTCCCGGACGGCGGGGTGGAGGCGTACGGCCCCGAGGGCTGGCGCCCGGCGGCCACGCACACCGAGACGATCGAGGTCGCGGGCGCGGAACCGGTCGTCGTCGAGGTGATCGAGACGGACCGCGGCCCGGTGATCATCGGAGCCGACGAGGAGCCCGGTTCCGCCGCGTGGGAGGCCGTCAGCCTCCGGTACCCGCCCCGCGTCACGAGCGAGCTCGGCTTCGGCGTGCTGCCCGCGCTGCTGCGCGCCCGGACCGTCGGCGACGTGGACGCGGCCCTCGACGGCTGGATCGAACCCGTGAACGTCGTCCTCGCCGCCGACACCGGGGGTGGTCTGCTGCACCGGGTCGCCGGCCACGTCCCCGTACGGGACCGGGCCAACTCCCTCCGGATCGTGCCCGCGTGGGACCGCGCGCACGACTGGGCGGCGTCCCCGGCGCCGCTGCCCCGCGCCGAGGTGCGCGGGCACGCCGTGATGGCCAACGCCCGGGGCCTGGCCGCGCCCCTGGGCATCGAATTCGCCCCGCCGCACCGGGCGGCCCGGATCGACGCGCTGCTCGGCGCCTCGGCGGAGTGGACCCCGGAGACGACGGCCGAGGTCCACCGGGACACGGACAACCCGTCGGCGGCCCGCCTCCTCGCGGCGGTGGCGCGGGCGGACGACGCGGGGGCGGAAGGCCCCACCGGGGACGCCCGGCTCTCCCCCGCCGGGTCCGCCGTGAGGGACCGGCTGCTCGCCTGGGACCGGCGGATGGACGCCGAGAGCACCGACGCGGGGCTCTACGCCGCCGTGCGCGGGGCCGTGGTGCGCCGGCTCGCCGCCCACGAGGCCTTCGCCCCCCTGCGCGACCCCGCGCCGTACCCCGAGATGTTCCGGCCCTGGCTCGCCCTCGGGCCGCGCGTCGCCTACGCCCTGGAGACGCTGCTCGTGGCCGGGCCCGTGCCCGCCGCGGACGTCGACCGGATCGTACGGGAGGCGCTCGACGAGGTCGGGGCCGGAGAGCCGCCCGCCGCCTGGGGCGTCACGCACCGGCTCGCGCCCTGGCAGGCGCTGCCCGACGCGGACGACGAGCAGTGGCCGGGGCTCGGCGGGGACCACGACTGCGTGCTCTCCACGTCCAGCGTGCCCGGATGGACCGACCGCAGCGCCCGCGCCTCCGCCGCCCGCTACGTCTGGGACCTCGCCGACCGCGAACGGAGCGGCTGGATCGTTCCGTTCGGCGCGTCCGGCGTGCCCGGCGACCCGCACCACCGCGACCAACTCCCCCTGTGGCTGAGGGGCGAACTCGCCCCCGTCACCACCGACTGGCAGAACCTCACCGAGGAGCAGGGATGACCACCGCCGTATACGTCCACCCCGTCGAGGGCTTCGGCACCGTCACGGTCCGGCCCGTCGAACCCGAGCAGGACGCCCCGCTCCTGCACGGCTGGGTCAACGAGGAGCGGGCCCGCTTCTGGGGCATGGCCGGAACCACCGTCGAGCAGGTGAGGGAGATCTACGCGCACCTCGACTCGCTCACCACCCACCACGGGTTCCTGGTCAGCCTGGACGACGAGCCGGTCGCGCTCTTCCAGACGTACGACCCCGAGGCCGACCGCGTCAGCGAGTGCTACGAGGCGCTGCCGGGGGACATCGGCGTCCACATCCTCGTCGCCCCGAGCGCGGCCCCGAAGCCCGGCTGGACGGGCCGGCTGCTCAGCGCGCTCATCGCCTTCGCGCTCCAGGACCGCACCCGGGTCGTGGTCGACCCGGACGCCGCCAACGAGAAGGCGATCGCCCGCATGGTGCGCGCGGGGTTCGAGCTGGGTCCGGAGGTCGTCCTGCCCGAGGTGGACCTGCCGGAGGTCTTCATCCCGGAGAAGAAGGCCCGGCTGGCCTTCCTGAGCCGCCGCTGACCGGCCGACGGCCGACCGGCACGGACTCTCCGGAGCCCGGTCAGCCGACCACCCTGCCGTTGACGACGACCCGGCGCGGCGCCGCGAGGACGCGGACGTCCGCGCGCGGGTCCTCGCCGTAGACGACGAGGTCGGCCGGGGCGCCCTCCTCGAGGGACGGGCGGCCCAGCCAGGCCCTGGCCCCCCAGGCGGTGGCCGCGAGCGCGTCGATCGGCGGGATGCCGGCCCGGGTCAGCTCCACGACCTCCTCGGCGACGAGGCCGTGCGCGAGGGAGCCGCCCGCGTCGGTGCCCACGAAGACCGGGACGCCCGCGTCGAAGGCGGCGCGCACGGTGTCGTAGCGGCGCGCGTGCAACCGGCGCATATGGGCCGACCAGCGGGGGAACTTCTCCTGGCCGCCGTCGGCGAGGTGCGGGAAGGTCGCGATGTTGACCAGGGTCGGCACGATCGCGACGCCCCGCTCCGCGAAGAGCGGGATCGTGTCCTCGGTGAGCCCGGTGGCGTGCTCGACGCAGTCGATCCCCGCCTCGACGAGATCGCGCAGCGAGTCCTCCGCGAAGCAGTGCGCGGTGACGCGGGCGCCGAGCCGGTGCGCCTCGGCGATGGCCTCCTCGACCTCGGGGCGCGGCCAGCAGGCGGTGAGGTCGCCCGCCTCGCGGTCGATCCAGTCGCCGACGAGCTTGACCCAGCCGTCGCCGCGCCGCGCCTCCCGGCCGACGTACGCCACGAGGTCGGCGGGCTCGATCTCATGGGCGTAGTTGCGGATGTAGCGCCGGGTGCGGGCGATGTGGCGCCCCGCGCGGATGATCTTCGGCAGGTCCTCGCGCTCGTCGATCCAACGGGTGTCGGAGGGCGAGCCGGCGTCCCGGATGAGCAGGGTGCCCGCGTCCCGGTCGGTGAGGGCCTGCTTCTCGCTGGTGGCCTCGTCGACGGGGCCGTGCCGGTCGAGGCCGACGTGGCAGTGGGCGTCGACGAGTCCGGGCAGCGCCCAGCCCTCGACGGTGACCGCCTCGGCGGCGGGCCGGTCGAAGGTGATCCGTCCGTCGACGCACCACAGTTCGTCCCGTACGTCCTCGGGGCCGACGAGCACCCGTCCCTTCACGTGCAGCACCGCGTGATCGCTCATGTCTGCACTGTACGAGGACGGGTGCCCGCCGGGGAGTCCGGGCCGGGGGCTTCCGGGGCGGCCGTGGCACGGGGTGCCTCGGTACCCTGATCCGGAGTTCTACCCGCACCGCACCGAGTCGAAGAAGGCACCGCCGTGACCGTGACACATCCGCTCCTGGACCTGGCCCCGCTGACCGCCGCGCACTTCGCGTCGATCGAGCGGCGGGTGGCCGCGCTGCTCTCCACGGAGCAGGACGTGGTGATCACCCAGGGCGAGGCGCTGCTGCCCCTCGAGGGGTGCATCCGCAGCGGGGCGCGGGCCGGTTCGACCGCGCTGAACATCGTCACGGGGCCGTACGGGCAGACCTTCGGCAACTGGCTGCGGGACTGCGGCGCGACCGTCGTCGACCTGGAGGTGCCCTTCCACACGGCGGTGACGGCCGCCCAGGTGGAGGAGGCGCTCGCGGCGCACCCGGAGATCGACTTCGTGTCCCTCGTGCACGCGGAGGCGGCGACGGGCAACACCAACCCGGTGGCGGAGATCGGTGAGGTCGTACGGGCCCACGGCGCGCTGTTCTACCTGGACGCGGTGGCGTCGATCGGCGCGGAGCCGGTGCTTCCGGACGCGTGGGGCGTCGACATGTGCGTCATCGGCGCGCAGAAGGCGATGGGCGGTCCCGCGGGTGTGTCGGCGGTGTCGGTGAGCGCGCGGGCCTGGGAGCGGTTCGCCGCCAACCCGGCGGCGCCGCGCCGCTCGTACCTCTCGCTCCTCGACTGGAAGGAGCGCTGGATCGACGGCGGCCGGAAGGCGCTGCTCCACGCTCCGGCGCAGCTGGAGATGCTGGCCCTCGAGGCGTGCGTGGAGCGGATCGAGGCGGAGGGTCTGGACGCCCTGATGGCGCGGCACGCCTCGGCCGCCGCGGCGACCCGGGCGGGCGCCCTTGCCCTCGGCGGCGGTCTCGAACCGTATGTGTACGAGGCGAAGGACGCGGCCCCGGTCGCGACGACGCTGCGCACACCGGCCGGGGTGGATGCCTCGGACCTTGTGGCGAAGGCGCTGGCCGCCGACCCGTCGCTGCCGCTGATCGCGGGCGGCGGGGCGCTCGCCTCGGAGATGATCCGGGTCAACCACTACGGGGTGGACGCGACGCCGGGCGCCGTGCGGTCCTCGCTCGCCGCGCTGGGTGCGGCGCTCGGCGAGACGGGCCGCGCGGTGGATCTCGAGGGCGCGCGCCGGGCGGTCACCGAGGCGTGGGCCTGAGCGGAGCGGGCGTGACGGCGTGACGGCAGGGGGCGGGTCCGGTGTCCGGAACCCGCCCCTTCGCCGTGCGCGGGGTACGGCGCCGCCGGTCCGGCGCGTACCCCCTCGGAGCGGTACGCCGCCGGTCCGGCGCACACCCCGTCGGATCCGTACGGGCCGCAGCCCGCGGTACGGATCTCAGCCCGCCAGGACGTCCAGGGTCCGGTCCACGTCCGCCACCGTGTTGTACAGGTGGAAGGAGGCCCGCAGGTTGCCCGCGCGGGCGGAGAGCAGGACGCCGGCCTCGCGCAGGGCGTCCGCGCGGTCCCCGAGGCCGGGAACGGCGACGACCGTCGAGTCGTCCGCGACCGGCTCGTGGCCGAGGGCGGCGAGTCCGGAGCGGAAGCGGGCCGCGAGCCCCTTGTCGTGGGCCTCGATCCGCTCGATGCCTATCTCTTCGAGGAGCGCGAGCGAGCGGGCCGCCCCGTGGTACGAGAGGAAGGCCGCGGGCTCGTCGAACCGGCGTGCGGTGCGGGCCAGTTCGCGGACCGGGCCGTAGCTGTTCACCCACAGCTCCTCGCCCGTGACCCAGTTGGCGTGGATGGCGAGGAGCGAGTCCTGCGCCTCCTCGGTGACGGTGAGGAAGGACGCCCCGCGCGGGCAGAGCAGGTACTTGTAGCCGCCGGCGACCGTGTAGTCCCACTCCCCCGCGCGCAGCGGCAGCCAGCCGGCCGACTGCGTGGCGTCGAGGAGCGTACGGGCGCCGTGCGCGGCCGCCGCGGCCCGGATCGCCGCGAAGTCGGCCGTCCGGCCGTCCGCGGACTGCACGGCGGAGAAGGCGACGAGCGCGGTCTCGGGGCGGACGGAGTCGGCGAGCCGTTCCAGGGGCACGAACCGGGTCTTGAGATCACCGCGGATCGTGAAGGGGGTGATGACGGAGGAGAACTCGCCCTCCGGGAAGAGTATCTCGGACCCGGCGGGTATCGACTGGGCGATCATTCCGCAGTGCACGGCGACGGAGCTGCCGACGGCGACGCGCTCGTGCGAGACCCCGGCGAGGCGGGCGAAGGCGGCGCGGGCCTCGTCGACGATCGCGAAGCTTCCGGCCCCGTCGGGACGTCCGTCGGCGGTCTCCTCGGCGAGGAGCGTCACGGCCTCGATGGTCCGGCGGGGCAGCAGCCCGCAGGCGGAGGTGTTCAGATACGTCTTCTTGGGCGCGAACTCGGCGCCCCCGAGGGGCTGGTCAAGAGAATCCATGGCCCCACCCTGGTTTCCCCGCGATCACCCGTCAATGGCGATCCGATCGTGGGGAAACCCAAGCCGCGCTTATCTCCGCAGGTCAGAGGGGTAGGACGGAGGGTCAGGCCCCCGGTACCTCGCAGGCGTCGTCCGGTCCGCAGACCTCGGAGCCGGAGCCGACGGGCTGGAGGACACGCCCCTGCCAGGCCTGTTCGAGGGCCTGGGTGAAGACCTCGGCGGGCTGGCCGCCGGAGATGCCGTAGCGGCGGTCGAGGACGAAGAACGGCACGCCGTTCGCGCCGAGTTCGGCGGCCTCGCGCTCGTCCTCGCGTACGGCGTCGGCGTAGGCGGAGTCGTCGGCGAGGACGGCCCGGACCTCGGTCTCGTCGAGACCGGCCTCGACGCCGAGGGTCACCAGGGTCTCCGTGTCGAAGACGGAGCGCTCCTCGGCGAAGTTGGCGCGGTAGGCCAGGTCCAGGAGCGCGTTCTGCACCCCGCGGTCCTTGGCGAGGTGGAGCAGCCGGTGGATGTCGAAGGTGTTGCCGTGGTCGCGGCCCTCGGTGCGGTAGCCGAGGCCCTCGGAGTGCGCGTTGGACGCGACGTGCGCCTCCATGGCGCGGGCCTCGTCGAGCGTGCGGCCGTACTTCTTCGCCAGCATCTCCAGGACGGGCCCGGTGTCTCCCTTGGCGCGGTTCGGGTCGAGCTCGAAGGAGCGGTGCACGACCTCGACGTCGTCGCGGTGGGCGAACTCCGCGAGCCCCTTCTCGAAGCGGGCCTTGCCGATGTAGCACCAGGGGCAGGCGATGTCGCTCCAGATCTCGACGCGCATGTGACTTCTCTCCGAGGGTTGCCGGTGGGGGTGTCCGGTCGCGACAACGTCCCCACCGGCCGGGTTCATTCCGTTTCCGGGTCCAGTGTGAGCCGGAGCACGAGGTGGGTGCCGTCGCGCGGCTTCTCCGGGTCGGGGGTCCAGCCGTGGGCCGCGTAGAAAGCCTGGGCGCGTTCGTTCTTACCGAAGACCTCCAGGCGGGCCTCGGTCACTCCTGCGGCCCGCCAGGCGGCGGTGCAGGAGGCGTGGAGCTCGGTGCCGACGCCGGCGCGCCAGCGGGCGGGGGACACATGGAGCTGGGTGAGGTGCGTGAGGCCGTCGCGCTCCCCGTACGCGGCGATCCCGGCGATCTCCCCGTCCCGTACGGCGCAGAGCACGGCCCCGCGGTCGATCGCCGCCGCCCATCCCGCCCGGGCGCGGGCGACCTCCTCGGGGCCGAGGAACTCGGCGTCGGGGACGTGTCCGCGGTAGTAGGTGGCACGGGCCTCGGTGTGGAGGTCGACGACGGCGTCGAGGTCGGCGGCGCTCGCGATTCTGATCATGTCCCTTCAGGACGCGCGGGGGGAGGGACCGGTTGCGGTACGCGCGCGCGTGGGCGGCTCCGTCAGGCGGGTGAAGGCCGACCGGTAGGCGCTCGGGGTGAGGCCCGTGCGCCGCAGCAGGTGCCGGCGCAGGGAGTCCGCCGTGCCCAGGCCGCTGGCCCGGGCCACCCCGTCCAGCGGGAGGGTGGTGGTCTCCAGGAGTTCCTTCGCCCGCTCCACGCGCTGGTGCAGCAGCCACTGGAGCGGGCTGGCCCCGGTCTCGGCGTGGAAGCGACGCGAGAGGGTGCGGACCGAGACCCCGGCGTGCCGTGCGAGGTCGGTGAGGCCGAGCGGTACGTCGAGGTGTTCCATCGCCCACGCGCGCGTGTCGGCGAAGGAGACCCCGCGCTCGGGCGGCAGCGGGGTCTGGGTGAACTGGGCCTGGCCACCGGGCCGTACGGGTGCGACGAGGGCGAGCCGGGCGACGGTGTTGGCGACGGCGGCGCCGTGGTCGGTCCGGATGACGTGCAGACAGAGGTCGATGCCCGCCGCGTACCCGGAAGAGGTGAGCACGGGCCCGTCCTGGACGAACAGGACGTCGTCCTGGAGGTCGACGGCCGGGTGGCGGGCGGCGAGCAGCGGCCGGTAGGCCCAGTACGTCGTCGCCGCGCGGCCGTCGAGCAGTCCCGCCTCGGCGAGCGCGAAGGCCCCGGTGCAGATCGACGCGATGCGCCTGCCCGCGGCGGCGGCGGCGCGCAGGGCGTCGAGGACGCGCGGGTCGGGGTCGGTGTACGAGCCGCTGCCCGCGAGGACCACGGTGTCGGCACCGGCGACGGCGTCGAGGCCGCGCGGGACGACCAGGTCGAGTCCGCCGGTGGTGGCGACGGGCCCGGGGTCGGGCGCGCAGATGACCGTCTCGTACCCGGGCCCGCCGTCGATCTCGACCTTGCCGAACAGCATCTCGGGGATGGCCAGGTTGAACATCGAGACGGGCGGGACGGCGATCACGGCGACGCGCCGGACCCCGGACGGGACCGTCATGGCCAGAACCTCCGGACGTATGGCATTCGGGCCACTACTGTACGGCTCCGCCGATCATGAAGCTGGGGGCATGTCCTCCGCGCTCCGCACCGAGACCCCCGTCGACCGGCCCGTCTCTCCCCGTCCCGCCCTGACCGCCGCGATGCTCGGCTTCGCCCTCATCACCCTCGACACCTCCGTCGTGAACGTGGCCCTGCCCGCGATCGGCGCCGACCTGGGGGCCGGGATGGCCGGACTGCCCTGGGTCGTCGACGCGTACACGCTCGTCCTCGCCGCGCTGCTGCTGTCCAGCGGGGCGCTCGCCGACCGGGTCGGGGCGAGCCAGGCGTACGGGGCGGGGGTCGTCGTCTTCGTCCTCGCCTCGGCCGCCTGCGGTCTCGCCCCCGGGTTTCCGGCGCTCCTCGCGGCCCGGGCGGTGCAGGGCGCGGCGGCGGCCGTGATGCTGCCGGCCTCGCTCGCGCTCGTACGGGAGGCGTACGGTGATCCGGGGCGGCGGGCCCGCGCGGTGTCGCTGTGGGCGGCGGGCGGCACGGTCGCGGTGGCGCTCGGGCCCGTCGTGGGCGGGGCGCTGACCACGGGGTGGAGCTGGCGGGGCGTCTTCTTCGTGAACCTGCCGCTGGGGCTGCTCGCGCTCGTCCCGCTGGCCCGGGTGGCGCGTTCGGCGCGCGGGACCGCCCCGCTCGACGTGCCGGGGCAGCTGACGGCGGTGACGGCGCTCGGGGCGCTGACCTTCGCCGCCATCGAGGGTGGCCCGGAGGCCTGGTGGGCGGTGGGGCTCGCGGGCGGCTCCTTCGCGGCGTTCCTGATGATCGAGGCGCGGCGGCGGCATCCCATGGTGCCGCTGGGGCTCTTCCGGAACACGACGGTGGCCGTGGCGGTGGCGGCGGGCTCGGCGAACAGCGTGGCGTTCTACGGGACGCTGTTCGTGTTCAGTCTCTTCTTCCAGCGGGTGCTGGGGCTTTCGGCGCTGGCGGCGGGGCTGATGTTCCTGCCGATGACGGGGCTGCTCGCGGGAGTGAACATCCTCTCGGCGCGGGTGGCGGCGCGGTACGGGGCGCGGCTGCCGATCGTCCTGGGCCAGGCGGTCGCGGTGGCCGGGCTGCTGGGTCTGCTCACGGTGGACGCGGACTCCTCGCGGGTGGCGCAGGCCCTGCTGCTCGTGCCGCTCGCCCTGGGCGCGGGTTTCTCCCTCCCTCCGCTGATCGCGTCGATGATGGAGGCGGTCCCCGCGGAGCGCGCGGGCACGGCCGCGGGCCTTCTGAACGCGGTCCGTCAGACGGCGGGCGCCCTGGCCGTCGCGGTCTTCGGATCGCTCGCGGCCCGCTCCATGGAGTCGGCCCTCCGCACGAGCCTCCTGATCAGCGCGGCCTTCCTGACCGTGACGACCCTGGCGTCCCTGCGCCTGCCCGGTCGCCGGAGCTGAGCGGGCTCGCTCAGGCGCCCTTGCGGTACTGCCCCGGCGCCACTCCGTACTCGGGCCGGTCGCCCTGTCGGCGAACTGGCCGCAGACCGTCCACACGTACGCCAACGGGGCGCTCGCCAGGACCGAGGAGGGTCGGCGGCGGGACACCGTCCGGGCGGGCCCCCTAGCGGAGGGACACCGCCCGGACCGGGGTTCAGCGGCGGGGCACCCCGAGCGGGTTGCCGTCGCGGAGTTCCGGCGGGAGCAGGTGGTCGGGGGTCGACTGGTAGGTGAACGGGCGCAGCCAGCGCTCGATCGCGGTCGCGCCGACCGAGGTGGAGGTGGACGTGGTGGCCGGGTAGGGGCCGCCGTGGTGCTGGGCCGGGGCGACGGCGACGCCGGTGGGCCAGCCGTTGACGAGGACGCGGCCGGCGAGCGGGGTGAGTTCGGCGAGCAGCGAGGCGGCGTCGGCGTCCTCGGCGGCCTCCGTGGCGATATGGAGGGTGGCCGTGAGGTTGCCGGGCAGCCGGGAGAGGACCTCGCTGATCTCCGTCCGGGAGTCGTAGCGGGCGACGACGGTGACCGGGCCGAAGCACTCCTCGAGGAGCAGGTGGTGCCGGTCGCCCTCGGTGAGCCGTGCGGCGTCGACGGCGAGGACTCCGGCGCTGACGGTGTGCTCGTCGCCCGCGCCGGGCGTGACGGGGGCCGCCACCCCGGTGAGCGCGGCGCGCTCGGTGACCCCGGCGACGAAGGCGTCCCGCATCCGGTGGTCGAGCAGCACGGCCGGTCCCGCCGTGGAGACGCCGGCGGCGAGGGCGTCGAGGAAGCGGTCGCCTGCCTCGCCCGAGGGGGCCAGGACGAAGCCGGGCTTGGTACAGAACTGGCCACCGCCCAGGGTCATGGAGCCGGCCAGGCCCGCGCCGATCTCCTCGGCCCGCTCCTCGATCGCCGCGGGGGTGAGCACGACCGGGTTGAGGGAGCCGAGTTCGCCGTGGAAGGGGATGGGCACGGGCCGGGCGGCGGCCGCGTCGAAGAGGGCCCGTCCGCCGCGGACCGAGCCGGTGAAGCCCGCCGCGGCGACGAGCGGGTGCCGGACCAGTTCCACGCCGGCGTCGAAGCCATGGACGAGGGTGACGACGTCCTCGGGGAGGCCGGTCTTGGCGGCGGCCCCGCGCAGCAGGGAGGCGCAGAGCGCGGAGGTGGCCGGGTGGTCGGGGTGGGCCTTGATCACCACGGGGCAGCCGGCCGCGAGGGCGCTCGCCGTGTCGCCGCCGGGGACGGAGAAGGCGAGCGGGAAGTTGCTGGCGGCGTAGACGGCGACGACGCCGAGCGGGATCTTCCAGCGGCGCATGTCGGGCCGGGGCGGGACGGCTCCCGGGTCGGGCGGGTCGATCCGGATGTCGAGGAAGGAGCCCTCCTCGACGACATCGGCGAAGGCGCGCAACTGACCGGTGGTGCGGGCGAGTTCGCCGGTGAGCCGGACCGGGCCGAGCGCGGTCTCGGCGTCGGCCGTCTCGACGATCCGCTCGCGCGCCCCGTCGAGGAGGTCGGCCGCGGTACGGAGGAAGGAGGCCCGTACGCTCCGGTCGGCGAGACTCTCCCGGACGTCGTGGGCGGCCCGTACGGACCGGTCGACGTCCTCGGCCGTGGACTCCACCCCGACCTGTTCGCGCGGCTTCCCCGTCCGGGGGTCCACACTCCACACTGGTTCTGCCGCCACCGCCACGCCCCTGTTCGCTATTCTGAACACTGTTCCCGTAGATGAACGCATCTGTACGGGACTCTAGGGACGGCCAGGCCGTTCCCACAAGGGGCCCCGTTCGGCCAGGTGGCCACGGGACGACCGGACGACGGAAAAGGGGCGAGGGTCATGGCGACTGCCGACGCGGGCGGAGCGCAGGTGAAGTCCGCTGTGCGGACCGTGGAGCTGCTCGAGTACTTCGCCGGACGCCCCGGGATGCACTCGCTGGCCGCCGTCCAGGAGGCCGTCGGCTACCCGAAGTCCAGCCTGTACATGCTCCTTCGCACCCTGGTCGAACTGGGCTGGGTGGAGACGGACGCGACCGGCACCCGGTACGGCATCGGGGTGCGGGCCCTGCTCGTCGGCACCTCGTACATCGACGGCGACGAGGTGGTGGCCGCCTCCCGGCCCACCCTGGACCGGCTCTCCGACGACACCACCGAGACCATCCACCTGGCGCGACTCGACGGCACCAACGTCGTCTATCTGGCGACCCGCCAGTCCCAGCACTACCTGCGGCCGTTCACCCGGGTCGGGCGCCGGCTGCCCGCGCACTCCACCTCGCTCGGCAAGGCGCTGCTCGCCACCCACACCGACGAGCAGGTGCGCAAGCTGCTCCCGGAGACCCTGCCGGCGCTGACCGAGCACACCATCACCGACCGCGAGCAGCTCATCGAGGAGCTGCGCGTCATCCGCGAGCAGGGCTTCTCGGTGGACCGCGAGGAGAACACGCTCGGGCTGCGCTGCTTCGGCATCGCGATCCCGTACCGGACCCCGGCGCGGGACGCGATCAGCTGCTCGGTGCCGGTGGCGCGGCTCACCCCGGCCCATGAACAGATGATCAAGGACGCGCTCTTCGACGCGCGGGACCGGCTGACCCTGGCGACCCGCCGCCTCTGATCACACCGTCACGCGCGCTCGGCCAGCGCCGCCTGCCAGACCGGGCTGTCCACGTAGTGGTTGTCGTACTGCTCCGACGAGGCCTTGATCTCCTCGAAGCTCGCCTCACCGCGCATGACCCGGCCGAGGAGGCGCAGGTAGTCGAAGCGGGCCATGCCGGGGGTGAAGACGAAGAGCACATCGGCCTCGGCGCCGGGCGCCGCCGCGAAGGCGTGCGGCGTGTGGGGCGGGACGAGGAGGAAGTCGCCCTGCTCCAGGACGGACAGCTCCTCACCGACCAGGACCTGGAGCGAGCCACCGAGCACGAAGAACATCTCCGAGGCCCTGGTGTGGAAGTGCGCCGGGGCGCCGACCGCCCCCTTCGCGAAGGAGGAGCGGTAGCTGGTGAGCTGTCCGCCGGTGGTGTCCGAGTCGGCGAGCAGGGTCATCACGCTGCTCGGGTCGGCGGTGGTCTCGGCGTCGGCGGCGCGGGTCAGGAGCGGGGTGAAGGGCGCGTTCTCGTTCATGATCATTACTCTAGAGGGCCATTGACCGCCCTCAAGGGTCCAATTGATCACCAAGAGCATGGGCCAATTGCCGTTGAGGGGACGAGGGCTCCTCCCCCGTGCGGCGGAGGCGGATCACCGCTCGGCAGGAGGTGGCGCCCGGGGTGCGCGCGGGAGCGTGGAGCCATGACACCGACCGCTCCCCTCCCCCGCGCCGTCCTGCCGGCCGGGACCCGCCGTCCGACCACCGCCCGCCGGGCGCTGCGCGCGCTCGCGATCCTCGCCTGTCTCCCGTACGTCTCGCTCAAGATCGCCTGGGTGGCGGGCAGCGAGATCGGCATCCCGGCCGGGAGCGTGCTCCTGGAGCACCCCCGGATGCTGGCGGTCGCCAACTCGGTGACGGTGGTCGCCGACCTCCTCGTGATCGTCCTCGCCCTGCTGCTCACCCAGGACTGGGGCCGGCGGTTCCCCGCCTGGCTGCTCGCCCTCCCCATGTGGGCGGCGACCGGGCTGCTCGTCCCGATCATGACCGGATATCCGGCGCAGCTCGCGGTCGCCGCCGTCACCGGCGACGAGCGGGCCGCCGCACCCGCCGAACCCTTCCTCGACCCCTGGGTCTTCGGTGTCGTCTACGGCGGCTTCATCCTCCAGGGCCTCGCCCTCGGCGCCCTCTTCGTCCTGTACGCCCGGGACCGCTGGGGCTACCTCTGGAGCGGCCGGCTCGGCGGCCTGTCCGCCCGTACGTCCGGGCCCTGGGTCCGCGCCACCGCTCTGGCCGGCTCGGTGACCGCGCTCATGTCGGCCGCGCCGCACCTGCTGTGGGCGGTGGGCGCGACCACCGGCCTGTCCGCCCGGCGGATCGCCGAACGGGACGCCGACTTCCACGTCCTGGAAGCCCAGTGGCTCGGCTTCCTCGTCGTCGCCGTCGTCTCGACGCTCCTCCTCGTCCTGCGCCGGCCCGCCCGGCTCCCGGTCCGCACCACCCTCGCCCTCGCCTGGACGGCGTCGGCCGCGATCGGCTGCTGGGGCGCCTACATGTCGCTCGTCGCGCTGCTGCCGGAGACGGATCCCACCAAGCACGTCCCCGGACTCGTACAACTGTCCTACGCTGGCGACATGATCACCGGGTTCCTCCTCGCCGCGTGCGTGGCCGTCGTCCTGCGGCGCCGGAGCGCCGAGGCGTGAGACGGTACGCGGCCGCCCTCTTCGGGCAGCGGGCCAGGCGGCGCTGGCTCCATCTCATCGTGGGCGGCGCGCTGTTCATGCCGTTCTGGATGGTCGGCTCCGTGGTCGTGGCGCCGCTGCTCGACGGCGGCGGAATTTTCTACGGGGGCATCGGGGCGCAGTTCGGGGCGTACGCGGTGGGGTTGCCGCTCGTCGCGGTCGCCGCGCTGTTCCCGCTGACCCGGCCGATGTCGGTGGCGGCGGCGCGGGCACTCTGCGGGGTGCCGGCGGACCGGTTCGCGGACGGCCCGGCGCGGGGGCCCGGGGCGCGGGCCAGGACGGCCGGCTGGTTCACCCTGCACCTGGGCGTGGGGGCGCTGATCAGTGGGGCGACCCTGGCTCTGCCGCCGTTCGCGGTGTCGGTGATGGCGCTGCCGTTCTCGCCCGCGCTCCGGGAGTCGGAGCTCGGCCGGCTGTGGGGGCTCGACCGGCCCTGGTGGAGCTGGGCGGCGCTCCCCGCGGGGCTTCTGATGCTGCTCGCGCTCGCCGGCGCGGCCGCCGTGACCGGCGCCCTGCTGGCCCGGCAGGCGCCCCGGCTGCTCGGTCCGAGCCCGAGGGACCTGCTCGCGGCGGCCGAGCGGCGCGCGGCGGAGGCGGAGTCCCGCAACCGGCTGGCCCGGGAGCTGCACGACTCGGTCGGTCACGCGCTGAGCGCGGTCACCCTCCAGGCGGGGGCGGCCCGCCGGGTCCTGGACGCCGGCGCCGGGACGGACCTGGCGTTCGTCCGGGAGGCGCTGACCGCGATCGAGGAGACCACCCGGCGCACGGTCGGCGAGCTGGACCGGGCCCTCGGCCTGCTGCGCCGGGGCGAGGAGGTCGAGGAGGGCGTGGGCCCGGGGCTCGACGCGCTCGGCTCCCTGGTGCGGGGCGCGGGACCGAGGGTGGCGCTGACCGTGTCGGGCGACCTGGGCCCCGTACCGGAGACGCTGTCGCGGGAGGCGTACCGGATCGTTCAGGAAGGGCTGACGAACGCGGCCCGGCACGCGGGCGGGGAGCCCGTCACCGTACGGCTCGACGCCCGTACCGAGAAGGTGGAGATCACCATGGAGAACCCCCTGCCCGAGCGGCCCACGGTCGCCCGTCCGAACGGCGGGCGCGGGCTTCGCGGAGTCGCGGAACGGGCCCGGCTGCTCGGCGGCACCGCGGAGGCCGGCCCGGTGGACGGCGTCTGGCGCCTCGCGGTCAGGATCCCCCGGTGAGCGCGGCCGCGATCAGGGTCGTCCTGGCCGACGACGAGCGGATGGTGCGGACCGCGCTGCGGGTCATCCTGGACGCGGAGTCCGGCATCGAGGTCGTCGGGGAGGCGTCCACCGGCGCCGAGGCGGTGTCGGTGGTGCGGGCCGAGCGGCCGGACGTCGTCCTGATGGACGTGCGGATGCCGGAGATCGACGGCATCCGGGCCACCGAGCAGATCCTCGCCGGGATGGCGGAGCCGCCGCGGATCGTGGTGGTGACCACCTTCGAGAACGACTCCTACGTGTACGACGCGCTGCGCGTGGGCGCGGCCGGCTTCCTCCTGAAGCGGGCCGCGGCGGAGGAGCTGGTCGGCGCGGTCCGGTTGGTCGCGCGGAGCGACTCGCTGCTCTACCCGGCGGCGGTACGGGGCCTGGCCGCCGAGCACGCCCGGCACCGGCCGCCGGTGGCGCCGCCGTGGGTGGGGCGTCTCACCGAACGGGAGGCGGAGGTGCTGCGCCTGGTGGCGACGGGCCTGACGAACGCGGAGATCGCGGGCCGGATGGGCGTCGGCGCGGCCACGGTCAAGACGCATGTGGCGGCGGTCCTGGCGAAATCGGGCGCCCGTGACCGTACGCAGGCGGTGATCCTGGCGTACGAGTCGGGGTTCGTACGGGCGGGGTGAGAGCGGGCTGGGTGAGAGCGGGTGGGATGAGACCGGGTGGTGTGAGACCAGGTGGGGTGAGACCGGGCCCGCGCGACCGTCCCGGATGAACGTTCCCTGAGAAACCGGACACATCAGGAACGCCTCCCACCGGCCCGTTCGTCCCCCAGGGTGCGATGAACAAGACGATCAGGCACACGTCGGTCTTCGTACTGCTCCTGGTGCTCGCCCTCCTGGGCCGGGCCACCTGGGTGCAGGCGTACGAAGGCAAGGCGCTCGCGGACGACTCGAAGAACCGGCGGAAGACCATCGCGCAGTACGCGCAGCCGCTCGGCGACATCGTCGTGGCCGGCTCGCCGGTCACCGGCTCGAAGAGAACGGAGGGGGACGACCTCGCGTACAAGCGCACCTACACGGACGGCGAGCTGTACGCGGCGGTCACCGGCTACAGCTCGCAGGCGTACGGCGCCACCCAGCTGGAGGGCATCTACGACGACGTCCTCGACGGCACCGACGACCGGCTGAAGAACCCGCTCGACGCCCTCACCCGCAAGCAGCAGGAACCGGGAACGGTCGTCACCACGATCGACCCGGACGTGCAGAAGGCCGCCTACCGGGCGCTCGGGAACAAGAAGGGCGCGGCCGTCGCGATCGACCCGGCGAGCGGCCGGATCCTCGCCATGGCCTCCACCCCGTCCTACGACCCGTCGAAGATCGCCGGGACGACGGACGGCGCCGCCTGGAAGGAGCTGACCACCGACGAGGACAAGCCGATGGTCAACCGGGCCCTGCGCCAGCCGCTGCCGCCCGGCTCCACCTTCAAGCTGGTCGTCGCCGCGGCGGCCCTCGAGGACGGGCTCTACGGCTCGGTGGACACGGCGACGGAGAGCCCCGACCCGTACACCCTTCCGAACACCCGGACCGTGCTGAGGAACGAGAACGCCTCGGCGCCCTGCGAGAACGCCACGATCCGCACGGCGCTCCAGTACTCCTGCAACAACGTCTTCGCCAAGATGGCCGCCGACCTGGGGCAGGACAAGGTGAAGGCGATGGCGGAGAAGTTCGGCTTCGACGACGCCGAGCTCGACGTCCCGGTCCGCGCCTACCCGAGCGTCTACCCGTCCGGCATGGACGAGGCGCAGACCGCGCTCACCGGCATCGGGCAGTTCGACGTGACCGCCACCCCGCTCCAGATGGCCATGGTGTCGGCGGCGATCGCCAACGACGGCCTCCTCGCGGCCCCGCACATGGTCTCGGAGGTCGTCGACTCCGACGGCGACGCGCTGACCTCGTTCAAGGACGGGGACAGCGAGCGGATCGTCTCCGCCTCGACGGCGGAGCAGCTGCGCAGCGCGATGGTGACCGTGGTCGAGAAGGGCACGGGCGGCAACGCGGCGGTGGACGGCGCCGAGGTCGGCGGCAAGACGGGTACGGCCCAGCACGGCGAGAACAACAGCAAGACGCCGTACGCCTGGTTCACGTCGTACGCGAAGGACCCCTCAACCGGGAAGGCAGTCGCCGTCGCGGTGATGATCGAGGACTCGGGCGCGGCCCGCTCGGAGGTCAGCGGCAACGGCCTGGCGGCGCCGGTGGCGCAGAAGATGATGGCGGCGGCGCTGAAGTGAGCTGAGGGGGGCCGATTGGCCGTCGGCCCCGGTCACACGATATGCAGGGCACACGCTCGCGTTCGAGCACGTATGCGAGCCACTGACCCCGTACTCACCTCGCGGAGGACCGCCGTGCGCCTGCCCCGTTCCCTGTCCGGCTGGACCATCGCGGTCTTCGGCGGGCTCGCCGCCGCGCTGGGGGTGGTGGGGCTGGTCATCCCGGACGTCCTGCTCACGGTGATGGGCTTCGAGGCGGTGCCGGAGGGCGAGCGCGCGGCCGGCGACCACACCCTCGTCTTCCTCACGGCGTCCTCGATGGCCGCGCTCAACATGGGCGCCTACTACCTCCTGGCCGCCCTCGCCGACTGGAAGTCCTTCTTCCGCTGGACGGTCCCCTTCCGGCTCCTCACCTGCGCGGTCTTCACCCTCGCGGTCGTCAGCGGCCGTGCCCCGGCCGGCTTCCTGGGCGTGGGCCTGTGGGAGGGCCTGGGCGCGGTGGTGACGGGGGCGGCGCTGCGGTACGAAAGGCGGGGTACCCCTAGGGAAGCGGTGGTCCCGGACACCCCCTAGGGAAGCCGTGGTCCTGGGCGCCCTCTAGGGAAACCGACCGATCCGCGAGGCCCTCCTCAGACGTCAGTCTTCGGCCATGCGCTGGTATCTGACAGGTGTCGTCGTGTCCGGATTCGGTACGACGGCGATGTGGCTGGTCTCCGGGATCTGGGTGAAGTCCCTGACGGGGTCCGACGGTCTGGCGGCTCTGGCCGCCTTCGCCCTCTGGGCGCCCGTGCTGCTCGGGCCGGTGCTCGGGACGCTCGCCGACCGGGTGCGGCGGCGGCCGCTCCTGGTCGTCCTGAACCTGACGATGGCGGCCCTGCTGCCGCTGCTGCTCTGGGTGGACTCCGCGGACCGGGTGTGGCTGCTGTTCGCGGTGCTCGTGCTGTACGGGACGCAGGGCGCCGTCCACGAGGCGGCGGAGCAGGCCCTGGTCGCGACCGCTCTGGACGCGAAGCGGCTCGGCACCTTCAACGGGCTGCGGATGACCGCGAACGAGTCGATGAAGCTGATCGCCCCGCTGGTGGCGGCGGGGCTCTTCGCCCGGTACGGGGGCGGCCCGGTCGCGCTCCTCGACGCGGTGAGCTTCGCGCTCGCGGCGGGCGTGTTCGCGCTGATGCCCGTACGGGAGGCGCGCCCCGCCCCCTCCGGGTCCCGCGACTGGTGGCGGGAGACCACCGAGGGCGTACGGCTGCTCCGTGGCTCGCCGGTGCTGCGGCCCCTGGTGGCGACGGGGGCGTTCACGATGCTGCTCGCCGGGGTGAACGGGGCCGCGATCTACGCCGTCGTGGACCGGGGGCTCGGGCACGCCCCCGCGTACGCCGGAGTGCTGTACGCCGTCCAGGGCACCGGCTCGGTCGTCGCCGGCCTGGTCACCGGCCCGCTGCTCCGCCGTGTCCCCGAGCGGACGCTCGCCACCGCGGGCCTGGCGCTGTTCGCGGCGGCCGCCGGGGCGCGGGCGCTGCCGTACGAGGCGACGGCCCTCGCGGCGAGCGCGCTGATCGGCGTGGGCCTGCCCTGGGTGCTCGTCGCGGTGGTCACGGCGGTGCAGCGGGAGGCACCGGCGGAGGCCCTGGGCCGGATGGCGGCGACCGCGAACACCCTGGTCCTCGCCCCGAACGCGCTGGCCCTGGCCCTCGGCGCAGGCCTGGTGGCCCTGGTCGACGTCCGCGTCCTGCTGCCGCTGCTCGCGGTGGCGGGCACGGCGTGGGCGGTGGGCCTCGCCGTACGGATGTCCGACCGTCGCGCGTGACCGGCGCCGCTCGCGGTGCGGGGCGACCGGCGGGCGGCGAGCATGGAAGGAGGCGCGCGCGGCGGGAGGAGGGCAGTGTGACGGCCGGTTCCTTCCCGGGGGCGACGGGGCGGGTGGGTGTGCCCCAGGACGGCAAGGGTCTCCTCGACGTGATCGGGGTCGCCGCGATCGTCGTGGACGCGCGCGGCCGGATCGTGCTGTGGAGCCCGCAGGCGGAGACCCTGTTCGGCTTCCGCTCCGACGAGGCGCTCGGCCGTTATCTGGCCCGGCTGATCGTCGGCGCCGAGCACCGGGAGGAGGCGATGCGCCTCTTCGGGGAGGTGCTGCGCGAGGGCACGGCCTGGGCCGGGACCTTCCCCGTACGGCACAAGGACGGCAGTGTGCGGCGTGTGGAGTTCCGCAACATGCGGCTCACCGATGACCTGGGCGGTCTGTACGCGCTCGGGATCGCCGCCGACCACTCCGCCGTCGAACGGGTCGAGACCGAACTCGCCCTCTCGGACCGGCTCGTCACCCAGTCCCCGATCGGCCTCGCCGTCGTGGACGGCGATCTGCGGTACGTCCTGGTCAACCCGGCGCTCGAACGGATCAACGGCGTGCCGGCCGCGCTGCACATCGGACGGCGGATCGGCGAGGTGCTGCCGCTGTTCGACACGCGGGTCATCGAGGCCTCGCTGCGGACCGTACTGGCCACGGGGGCGCCGCTGCTCGACCGGCACATCGTCGGACGGACGCCCGCGGACCCCGACCGCGACCACGCCTGGTCGGTGTCCTTCTACCGGCTCGAAGGGGCCGAGGACCGGGTCCTGGGGGCCGCGACCTCGGTGATCGACGTGACCGAGCGGCACCGCGCCGACACGGTCGCGGACCGGTCCCGGCGGCGGCTCGCGCTGATCGCGGACGCCTCGGCCCGGGTGGGCACCACCCTGGAGGTGGAGCGGACCGCCGACGAGCTCGCCTCGGTGGTGGTCCCGGAGCTCGCGGACATCGCCGCCGTCGACGTCCTCGACTCCGTCCTGACGCTGCGGAGGCCGGGCGCGCCGGAGGAGGGGCCCGAGCTGTTCCGGGCGCTCGCGGTGAAGGCGGCGGCCCGGACGGAGGCGCTGCCGGCGGCGGACCCGCCGGGGGCGGTCGCGATGTACGGGGCGGACCGGCTGGTCACCCGCTGTGTGCACACCGGTCTGCCGGTCCTGGTGGAGCACGTCGGCCCCGGTGATCTGTCCCGGATCGCGCGGAGCCCCGAGGCGGCGGAGCTCCTCGCCCGGGCGGGGGTGCACTCGTATCTCGCGGTGCCGCTGATCGCGCGCGGCGAGGTGCTCGGCGCGCTCGACCTCAAGCGGGACCGGAACGCGCTGCCCTTCGACGGCGACGACGTGCTGCTCGCGACGGAGCTCGCGGCCCGCGCGGCGGTCAGCATCGACAACGCGCGCTGGTACCAGAGCGTGCGGAACTCGGCCGTGACACTCCAGCGCAGTCTGCTGCCCGGCACGCCACCGGAGCGCGCGGGCCTGGAGATCGCGGCCCGCTACCAGCCGGCGCAGGCGTCGAGCGAGGTCGGCGGCGACTGGTACGACGTGATCCCGCTGCCCGACGACAAGACGGCCCTGGTCGTCGGGGACGTCATGGGCAGCGGAATCGACGCGGCGGCCACGATGGGGCGGCTGCGGACCGCCACCTGCGCGTTCGCGGACCTCGATCTCGCGCCCGCCCAGGTACTGCGGCATCTGGACCGGATCACGGCGGGCCTCGAGCACTACATCGCGACCTGTCTGTTCGCCGTGCACGACCCGGTCCAGGGCCGGTGCCGGATCGCGAACGCCGGCCATCTCCCGCCGGTACGGGTGCCCGCGGACGGGCCGGCCGAGCTGGTGGAGGTGGAGCCGGGACTTCCGCTCGGGGTGGGCGGCGCGACGTTCCGTACGACCCGGGTGCCGTTCCGGCCGGGGGACCTGCTCGTGCTGTACACGGACGGTCTGATCGAGACCCGCGACGAGGCGATCGACGAACGGCTCGCCCTGCTCGTGGGGCTGCTCGACGAGGCGCGGGGGCCCCTGGAGGAGACCTGCGACATGCTGCTCCGGGCGCTGCGCCGTCCCGGCGCCGCGGACGACGTGGCACTGCTCATCGCCCGGAGCACGGGATGACGGCCCGGGACCGGCGGTCCGGGCGGCGGGCGCGCGAGCGGCGTCCCGGCGACGGCGGGCGTGGCACCGGGCTGCGGAGCGTCGCCGGGCAGGTGTTCGCCCTGGAGGCGCTGATCGCCCTCCTGGTGATCGCGGCCGCCGTGTTCGTGACGTTCCACCAGGCGCGCGGCGACAGCGAGCACGACGCCCAGATCCGTTCGCTCGCGGTCGCGGAGGCCTTCGCGAAGGCGCCCGGCGTCGACGACGCGCTGACCTCGCCCGACCCGACGGCCGAGCTCCAGGACCGGGCGGAGGCGACCCGGCGGGCGACGGGCGTGGACTTCATCGCGGTCCTCAGCAGGGACGGCGTGCGGTACACCGATTCGCAGCCGGAGCTGATCGGCCGCAAGGCGACCGGCGACCTGACGCGGGCGACGGTGGACGGCGAGTCGTACACCGAGCTGTTCCGGGGCGCCCCCAACGACGCTGTACGGGCCGTGGTGCCCGTGGTCGACGACCGGGGCAGGATCGTCGGCCTGGTCACGAGCGGCATCGAGGTGGAGAACATCGCGGACGCGGTACAGGAGCGGCTGCCGCTCCTCATCGGCGCGGCGGGCGCCGCGCTCGTGATGGCGGTGGGCGGGGCCGCCCTGGTGAGCCGGCGGCTGCGGCGGCAGACGCACGGCCTCGGCCCGGCCGAGATGACCCGGATGAAGGAGCACCACGAGGCCGTCCTGCACGCGGTCCGCGAAGGGGTCCTGATCGTGGGCGCCGATCACCGGCTGCTGCTCGCCAACGACGAGGCGCGCCGGCTGCTCGGACTCACGGAGGACGCGGAGCGGCGGCCCGTCTCGGACCTCGGCCTCGACCCGCGGACGGTGGAGCTCCTGGAGTCGGGCCGGTCGGCGACGGACGAGGTGCACCGCGCGGGCGACCGGCTGCTCGCGGTGAGCGTGCGGCCCACGCTCCCGGCCGGGCGCGAGTCCGGCTGTGTGATGACGATGCGGGACACCACCGAGCTGGCCGCGCTCAGCGGCCGGGCGGCGGTGGCCCGCGGCCGGCTCCAGCTGCTCTACGAGGCGGGGGTGCGGATCGGGACGACGCTCGAGGTCGTACGGACGGCGGAGGAGCTGGCGGAGGTGGCGGTGCCGCGGTTCGCGGACTTCGCGACGGTGGAGCTGCTCGAACCGGTGCTGCGGGGCGAGGAGCCGCCGGAGTCCTCGTCGGCGACGACGGAGATGCGGCGGACGGCGCTGAGCGGGCTGCGGCCCGACCAGCCGCTGCAGCCGGTCGGGGACACCGTACGGTTCGACGTCCCCAGCACGCCGATGGCGAGGGCCCTGGACGCGGGTCACGCGGTGGTGCAGGCGGAGCTGGCCTCGGCGGAGGGCTGGCGGGCGCAGGACCCGGAGGGGGCGGCGCAGGCGCTCGCCTTCGGAATGCACTCGCTGCTCACGGTGCCGCTGCTGGCCCGTGGGGTGGTCCTCGGGATGGCGAACTTCTGGCGGGCGGACACGCCGGAGCCGTTCGGGGAGGAGGACCTGTCGTTCGCGGAGGAGCTGGCGGCGCGGGCGGCGGTGGCGATCGACAACGCGCGCCGGTTCACCCGGGAGCACGCGATGGCGGTGACGCTCCAGCGGAGCCTGCTGCCCCGGGTGCTGCCCGAGCAGAGCGCGGTGGACGTGGCGTACCGCTATCTCCCGGCGAAGGCGGGGGTGGGGGGCGACTGGTTCGACGTGATCCCGCTGCCGGGGGCGCGGGTGGCGCTGGTGGTGGGGGACGTGGTGGGGCACGGGCTGCACGCGGCGGCCACCATGGGGCGGCTGCGGACGGCGGTGCACAACTTCTCGACGCTCGACGTGCCGCCGGACGAGCTGCTCGGGCATCTGGACGAGCTGACCGGCCGGATCGACTCCCGGGAGTCGGAGGGGCCGGAGGGCGAGGGGCGGCGGCGCGAGGAGGGCATCACCGGGGCGACCTGTCTGTACGCGATCTACGATCCGGCGTCCGGTCACTGCACGGTGGCGAGCGCGGGACATCCGGGGCCGGCGCTCGTGGGTCCGGACGGGCGGGTGGAGTTCCCCGAGCTGTCGCCGGGGCTTCCGCTGGGTCTCGGTCTGGGTGACGTGCCGTTCGAGGCGACGGAGCTGTGGCTGCCGGAGGGCAGCAAGCTGGTGCTCTTCACGGACGGTCTCCTGGAGGACCGGGCGCGTGACCTGGACACGGGGCTCGGGCTGCTGCGGTCCGCGCTCGCCCAGCCGGACCGGAATCCGGAGCAGACCTGTGCGGACGTCCTCGCGACCCTGCTGTCGCCGACGCCGAGTGACGACATCGCTCTCCTCGTGGCCAGGACGCGGCTGCTCGAGCGGGACCGGATCGCGGAGTGGGAGGTGGCCCGTGACCCGTCGGCGGTGTCGCCGGTACGGAACGCGGCGGCGGCGAAGCTGGCGGAGTGGGGGCTCGAAGGGCTCGCGTTCTCGGCGGAGCTGATCCTCAGCGAGCTGATCACGAACGCGGTGCGGTACGGGGCCGATCCGGTGCGCGTACGGCTGCTCCACGACCGGACGCTGATCTGCGAGGTGTCGGACGGCAGCAGCACCTCGCCGCATCTGCGGCACGCGGCGGCGACGGACGAGGGCGGCCGCGGGCTCTATCTGGTGGCGCAGTACGCGGAGCGCTGGGGCACCCGGTACGCCCGGCGGGGCAAGACGATCTGGGCGGAGCTGCGGGTGGGCGCGGAGGGCGCGGAACCGGCGCCCCCGGTGCCCGACCTGGACGCCCTCGAGGATCTAGCCTGGTGAGGGGTGGGGACGGTGTCCGGCGGATCAGGGCAGGGGCGGTCCTGATCCGCCGGGGCGGTCTCAGCTGAGTTTCCGCAGGGCCGTACGGACGGCGGCCAGGTCCTCGTCGGAGGCGAGTCCCGCGTGGTAGAGCCGCAGTTCCGTCGCGCCCGCGTCACGGGCGTCCTCGGCGTCGTGGGCCAGCCGTCCCGGGGCGCCGCCCATGCCGGAGACGACGGACAGGTTCGCGGCGACGACGGTGTCCTGGCGGGCGTGGGCGGCGAAGGCCGCGACCCGGGGCGGGCGGGCGACCACGCCGTCCGCGAGGCCCAGGACGTGCGCCGGGTCCGTACCGGCGTCGGCGCCGCAGCGGTACGGGTCCGGGTCGGCGTGCAGCAGGATCCGGAAGCCGGGCGGCGCCGCTGCCCGTACGGCGGCCACGGCGGCCTCCTGGAAGGTACGCGCGGTCCTGGCGCGCCAGGCGAGGGCGGGGGCCTCCGGGGCGCCGAGCCCGCCGGCCGGTCCCGCTCCGGCCCAGACCGGTTCCAGGGCGCCGCGCACGGCGGCGGCCAGCTCGTCGGGGTCGGCGCCCTCCTCCGCGTACCCCGCACGGCAGGAGGGGCAGAAGCAGAGCGACATCAGGTACTGCTCCCGCTCCCCCAGGGCGACGCCGCCGGTCTTGTCGTGGGCGTGCAGATGGGCGAGGCCGTACCAGCCGCAGGACTCCAGCTCGGTGCCGGCCGCGCCGGGCCGTACGGCGGCCTCGGCGGCCAGGTCGACGAGCAGGGCGCGGACCTCGGGGCGGGCGATGCAGGGGGCCCAGGGGTAGCGGTCGCCGTAGGCGTTGACGACGGAGGTCTCGGGATGCTCCGCGCCCAGGCGGGAGTTGTGGGCGAGGACGACCCAGCTGTGCACCTCGACGCCGGTGGCGGCGAGGGCCTCGGCGGCCCGCCCGAAGGAGTCGCCGGGCGCCCACTGCCCGGCCGGGTACGGGCGCAGCGGGCGGTCCGCCCAGCGCTCCGGGTCCGGCGGGTAGAGCACGGCGGCGTGCTCGGCGGTGACGACGCGGTGTGCCGGGTGACGGGGGGTCAGTGCGCGGGTGGAGTGGTAGGCGGCGGCGAGGGTGACCTGCGCGACGCCGAGCCCGGCGAGGAACGCGGGCGCGTCGGGGTCGCCGTCGACGTCCCAGGGGTAGGCGAAGGCTCCCGCCCTCATGCTCCGGCCTCCTTCAGGAGGGCCCGGCCGCGTTCGACGAGCATCATGAGTGCGTCGATGTGCTCCGGGGCGGGTTCGCTGAGCGGCGGCCGCACGCCGCCCACGTCCAGGCCTCCCCTGCGTACCGCCGCCTTCACGAGCGAGACGGCGTATCCCCGTCCCTGGGAGCGGAGTTCGACGAGGGGCCGGTAGAAGCCGTCGACGAGCAGGTTCACGGTGGTGTCGTCGCCGGTGGTGAGCGCGCGGTGGAAGGCGAGCGCGATGTCGGGGGCGAAGCAGAAGACGGCGGAGGAGTAGAGGGTGACGCCGATGCCCCGGTAGGCGGCGCCGGTGAGTTCGGCGGTCGGGAGGCCGTTGAAGTAGAGCAGGTCGAGGCCCTCGGCGCGGACGGCGCTGACGATCCGCTGCATGAGGTCGAGGTCGCCGAGGCCGTCCTTGAGCCCGATGATCCCGTCGGTGCGGGCGAGGGCGACGGCGGTGGCGGGGGTGAGGATCGCGTTGTCGCGCTGGTAGACGATGACGTCGAGCGAGGTGGCGGCGGCGAGTTCGGTGTAGTGGCGGAGCAGTCCCGCCTGGTCGGCGACGACGAGGTACGGCGGCATGGCGAGGAGCCCGTCGGCTCCCGCCTCCTCGGCGAGCCGGGCGTACTGGACGGCGAGTGCGGTGCCGTAGCCGGCGCCCGCGACGACGGGGACGCGGTCGGCGGCCTCCTCGACGGCGGCGGCGACGCAGTCCCGGAACTCCTCGGGGGTGAGGGCGTGGAACTCGCCGGTGCCGCAGCAGGCGAAGACGGCCGCGGCACCCGCGTCGACGCCCGCGCGCACGTGCGCGCGGAAGGTGTCGAGGTCGACGGAGCCGTCCGGCGCGAAGGCGGTGACGGGGAAGAACAGCAGGCCGTCGAGCCGGCCGGCGAGCGGGGCAGTGGTCACGGGCGCTCCTGGGAATCCGTCGTGCACAGCCGTCGCGTGCACAGTTATGACTGTCATCCATATTCTTGAACGAGGACGCTCCGCACGCTAGAACAGCGCCGAAGGGCCGGTCAAGGAGTGAACACCGCGTATCGCACACTCTTGACGCTCCGTCGCACGGCTCCCTAGCGTGTCCACGGTTGTGAATGCCGCCCATCAGAGGAGACCCGCTCCATGTCCGCACCCCGCACCGTCCTGCTCACCGGCGCCGCCGGGGGCGTCGGCACGCTGATGCGGGAGCTGCTGCCCCCGTACGGCTACGAGCTCCGCCTCCTGGACGTCGCCCCGGTGCCGGGGGCACCCGACGCGATCGTCGCCGACCTCGCGGACCGGGCGGCGCTGGCCGAGGCGGTCCGGGGCGTCGACGCGATCGTGCACCTGGCGGGCATCTCCCTGGAGTCGAGCTTCGAGAAGATCATGGCCGCCAACATCGCGGGGACCTACCACCTCTACGAGGCCGCACGCGAGGAGGGCGTGCGGCGCGTGGTGTTCGCCTCCAGCAACCACGCCGTCGGCTTCACCCACCGCCCCCGCGAGGGCGAACCGCTCGTCCCCGTCGGCACCCCGCACCGCCCCGACACCTTCTACGGCCTCTCCAAGTGCTTCGGCGAGGACCTGGCGCAGCTCTACTGGGACCAGCACGGCATCGAGACCGTCTCCGTCCGCATCGGCTCCTGCTTCCCCGAGCCCACCTCGGTCCGGATGCTGTCGATGTGGCTCAGCCCCGCCGACTGCGCCCGACTGCTGCACGCGACGCTCACCGCCCCGGACGTCGGCCACACGGTGGTGTACGGCTCCTCGGCCAACACGCGCGCGTGGTGGGACCTCTCCACGGCCCGCGCGCTCGGCTTCGAACCGCGGGACGACTCGGAGGCGTACGCGGAGAAGCTCATCGCCGAGAAGGGCCTCCCGCCGGAGGGCAGCGCCGACGACCTCTACCTGGGCGGCCACTTCTGCGTGGACCCGCCCCGCTGGCCGCACTGAACGACGGAACGGAACCGACGACAGGAGCGACACCATGGACGACCGCCCCCTCGCCCTCGTGACCGGGGTCGGGCGCACCGTCGGCATCGGCGCCGGCATCGCCCGCCGGCTCGCCGAGTCGGGCTGGGACATCGCGTTCACGTACTGGACCCCCTACGACCGGCGCATGACCTGGGGCGAGGAGCGGGGCGCCGCCGGGGCGATCACCGATCAGCTGGTCGAGCGGGGCGCGGCCTGCACCGCCGTCGAGGCCGACCTCGCCGACCCCGAGGCGCCCGCGCGCGTCTTCGCCACGGTGGAGGAGCGGCTCGGCGGCCCGGTCACGGCCCTGGTGATGTGCCACTGCGAGTCGGTCGACTCCGGCCTGCTCGACACCACGGTCGAGAGTTTCGACCGCCATTTCGCGGTCAACGCGCGCGCGTCCTGGCTGCTGATCCGGGAGTACGGCCGTCGCTTCACCGGCCCTGCCGGCAGCGGCCGCGTCGTCGCCCTGACCAGCGACCACACCGTGGGGAACCTGCCCTACGGGGCGAGCAAGGGCGCGCTCGACCGCATCACCCTGGCCGCCGCGCGCGAGCTCGCGCACCTCGGGGTCACCGCCAACGCCGTCAACCCGGGCCCAGTGGACACCGGCTGGATGACGGAGGAGCTGCGGGACGAGATGGTCCGGCACACCCCGCTCGGCCGGCTCGGCACGCCCCGGGACACCGCGCACCTGGTGGATTTCCTCTGCTCGCCCGAAGGCCAGTGGATCAACGGGCAGCTGCTGATGAGCAACGGCGGTCTGGCCTGAGGACAGGTCCGGCCGGACCGCGCCGACGCGGAGATACGCAGGACCCGGCCGGACTGATACGGGGGAGCCGGCCGGGGCCCGGGTCACGGTGCGCGCTGGCAGACCGGACGTGATCACCGTAGGCCCGGCCGAAGATCATCGCGAGCCGCGGAACGCGGCACCTGTCCGGATTGCGCGGTGGGTCGACGCACGGAGGCACGCGGGCGGGCACGGCCGGAGGCACGCGGGGGGGCGCGGGCGCACGGACGGTGGCGCCCGCCGACGCCGCGCCACGGACGGAGGGCGGCGCGGGCGCCATCAGCGTGACGCGCGCAGGGTGCGGGACGGCGACTCGCCGAACCTCTCCCGGTAGCTCGCCGCGAACCGGCCCTGGTGGGCGAAGCCCCAGCGCCAGGCCACCTCGCTCACGCTCACCTCGTCCGGCGCGGCCGCCCGCAGCTCCTCGCGGACCCGGTCGAGGCGGACCTCCCGTACGTACGCCATCGGCGACATCCCCACGTACTCGCGGAACGACTCCTGGAGGCGGCGCACGCTCACCCGGGCCAGGGCCGCGAGCTCCGTGGTCGTGAACGGGTGCTCGGGCCGCTCCCGCACCGCGTCCATCGCGCGCTTGACGGGGGCCGGCCGCCGCGGCTCCCCCGGATGGGCGAGCGCCTCCCGCCAAGGGTGCTCGGCGGCGAGCAGCAGCCCGTTGAGCAGCGCCTCCTGCAAGGGTCCCGCCACCAGTTCGTGCCGGGCGAGGCCCTCCCCCGCGAGCGCCTCCGCGGCGACCTGGCGGGCGAAGCGCACCCAGCTCAGACCGGGACCGCGGGTGATGTCGAGGCCGGGCGCGAAGACCAGCGGGCCCCGGGGCGCGCGGCCGATCAGCCGCTCAAGGCGGTCGCGCAGTTCCGCCGCCCCGATCTTCACCGACAGGGTCCTGCAGTCCCCGCTCCAGCGGTCGAGGAAGGTGTCGCCCGCCGGGTCGAGGAGCAGCGCCTCGCCGTCCGTCGCCACGATCGACGACCCGCCCTGGCGCATCTCCATCCTGCCGCTGAGCGGCGCGTTCAGGTGGTACGCGCCGAGTTCCCCGAAGCTCATCCGCACATCGGCACCGCAGCTCAGGTCGCCGATGACCAGCGGGCCGAGCGCGACGGTGTCGAAGCGCGCCGCGAACGGGCGCCGCTCCCGGTCGACGACGTCCATCCGGTTCGCGTAGTAGCGGGCGTCGAGTTCCTCGCGCGCCTCGTCCACGTCCCTTGTCCGGAAACGGCTCCCCGCCACAGTGTCTTCCCCTGCCCCACCCATGGGTCGAAAGAATATTCATATGACGGATCTGACCGGGAACGACAGGATGCCCGTCATGCCACGACCTCATGGATTCACCTACGAGCGGCGCCGTGACGGCTCCGTCGTCCTCACCCACCTCGGCCGCGCCGCGGGCGTGCTGCGCGGCGGGCGGGCCGAGAAGTTCCTCGCCGAGGTCGGATCGGGCGACGAACAGCTGGTGATGGCCCGCTGGACGGGCGCGTACCGCTTCGGCAACGAGCGGCAGGCCAGGAACCATCCGCGTAACCAGGGTGGCCGAAGTAACCAGGGTGGCCGAACCGGGCGGGCGTGAGGGAACGGGGCGGGTGTCCGGATCGTTAGCCCTGGCATGACCGCTATGACCCCCGGCTCGAACATCCCTCTCACCGTCACGCGCGTGGCGGTGGACGTCGCCGCCCCGGTGCGGCTCGACGTCTCGGGCCTGCTGCTCGGCGCCAACGGCAAGGTGCGCTCGGACGACGACTTCATCTTCTACAACCAGCCGTCAGGACCCGGTGTCACCTACCGCTCCGGCGGCGGTACCGCCCCCGACGCGATCCTGGTGGACACCGGCGCCGTCCCGGCCGGGATCGAGAGGATCGTCGTCACCGCGAGCCCCGACGCCGCGGGCCAGACCTTCCAGGGCGTCGAACCCACCGCCACCCTGCGCAACGCGGACGACGGCAGTGTCCTCGCCACCTTCACCCCGCCCCAGCTGGCCACCGAGACCGCGCTCGTGGTCGTCGAGATCTACCTGCGCAACGGCGCGTGGAAGGCCCGCGCCGTCGGACAGGGCTATGCGAACGGGCTCGCCGGCATCGCGACGGACTTCGGCGTCTCCGTGGACGACGAGCCCGCCGCCGCCCCCGCAGCGGCGGCCCCCGTCGCGCCCGCCCCCGTCGCCCCGTCCGCGCCCCCGGCCCCGCCGGCGCCGCCCGTCGCCCCGGTCGACCCCCGGATCGCGGCCGGTGCGCCCGCCGCTCCCCCGGCCGCCGCCCCCGGCGGCAAGATCAACCTCGACAAGGGCCGGGTCAGCCTCCAGAAGAACCAGACCGTGTCCCTCGTCAAGGGCGGCCGCCCGCTGCTCTCCCAGGTCAAGATGGGCCTCGGCTGGGAGCCCGCGTACCGCGGCAAGGACATCGACCTGGACGCCTCCGTCATCGCGTACGGCCCCCAGCGCAACCACCTGGACAGCTGCTACTTCGGCAAGCTGTCCATCCTGGGCGGCTCGGTGAAGCACTCCGGCGACAACCTCACCGGTGAGGGCGCGGGCGACGACGAGGTGATCGTCGTCGACCTCGGCCGTCTCCCGGCCGAGGCCACCGGCCTGGTCTTCACGGTCAACTCCTTCTCCGGCCAGAAGTTCACCGAGGTCGCCAAGGCCTACTGCCGGCTGATGGACGCGGCGACGGGCGAGGAGCTGGTCCGCTTCGACCTGACCACCGCGGAGCCGCAGACCGGCGTGATGATGGCCAAGCTGATCAAGCAGTTCAGCGGTGAGTGGGAGATGACGGCGATGGGCGAGTTCGTGAAGTCCCGGACCGTCAGGGGCATGGTGAAGCCGGCCGCCCAGTCCCTCTGAGCGGCCGGCCTCCACCGCCGCTAGGAGAACAGCGCGCTGTAGGCGTTGAGGGCGGGCTGGCCGCCGAGGTGGGCGTAGAGCACGGTCGAGTCCCGGCCGATCTCTCCCCGGTCCACCAGGTCGACCAGGCCCGCCATCGACTTCCCCTCGTACACGGGATCGGTGACCATGCCCTCGGTGCGGGCAGCGAGCCGCATCGCGTCGAGGGTGGCCTCGTCGGGGACGCCGTACACCCCCGCGTGGTAGCGCTCGTCCAGCTCGACGTCGGCCGCCGTCACCGGCCGCTCGACCCCGATGAGGGCGGCGGTGTCCCGGGCGATCCGGGTGATCTGCTCATGCGTGGGGCCGGGCTTCGCCGAGGCGTCGACGCCGATGACCCGGCGGGCCGGGCCGCCCTCCTCCGCGAGCGCGGCGAAGCCCGCGACCATGCCGGCCTGGGTGGAGCCGGTCACCGAGCAGACGACCACCGTGTCGAAGAAGACGCCGAGCGCGCGCTCCTGCTCGGCCACCTCGTACGCCCAGTTGGCGAAGCCGAGACCGCCGAGCGGATGGTCGGAGGCGCCCGCCGGAATCGCGTACGGCTTGCCGCCGCCCTCCTCGACCTCCCGCAGGGCCTGCTCCCAGCTCTCCTTGAAGCCGATGCCGAAGCCCGCCCGGACGAGCCGTACGTCGGCGCCCGCGAGACGGCTGATCAGGATGTTGCCGACCTTGTCGTACACGGAGTCGGGCCAGTCGACCCAGCTCTCCTGGACGAGGACGCACCGGAGGCCCGCGCGGGCGGCGACGGCCGCGACCTGGCGGGTGTGGTTGGACTGGACGCCGCCGATCGAGACGAGCGTGTCGCAGCCCTGGGCGAGGGCGTCGGCGACCAGGTACTCCAGTTTGCGGGTCTTGTTCCCGCCGTACGCGACACCGGAGTTGCAGTCCTCGCGCTTGGCCCAGAGGGTGGCGCCGCCGAGGTGGTGGGTGAGCCGTTCGAGCGGGTGGACCGGCGAGGGCCCGAAGAGGAGCGGGTAGCGGTCGAAGTCGGTGATCGGCAAAGCGGCTCCCGGTGAGTGACGGCTGCTGGTCCTGGGCGCTGTTACGGACGGTCCTGGACGCTCCTACGGAACCGCGGGCCCCGGGATGCCGGTGACCTCGGCCACCTCGATGGCGTCGTCCGCGAGCTGTTCGAGCGCCGCCCAGATCTCCGTGGTGACCCGGACGGCCTCCGCCGCGTCCCCCGCCGCGCAGGCGTCGATGAGCCGAGCGTGCAGCTCGGCCGATCCGCAGCTTCCGGCGTCGCCGAAGAGCCGCCGCTCGACGCGGCGGATCAGGGGGGTGTACCGCGCGATCGTGGCGGCGGCGGCGTGGTTGCCGCTGGCGACGACGAGGACCTGGTGGAGCTCGTCGTCGGCGGTCAGCGCGGCTTCCACGTCGGAGGCGCGGACGGCGGCCGCGAAGCGTTCGTTGGCCTCGCGCATGGCCCGGACGCCCTCGGGCCCGATGAGGGGTACGCCGGTCCTGGCGACGAGTTCGTGCATGACCCGCACCACCGACGCGGCGTCCCTGACGACCCGGCTGACCGGGCGGGTGACCCGGGTGTAGCTCTGCGGCTTGGACTCGACGAGCCCCTCGTCGCCGAGCCGGGCCAGGGCCTCGCGCACGGGTGCGCGCGAGAGCCCGAGCCGACCGGCGAGGTCGGCGTCCTTGAGCTGGGCGCCGGGGGCGAGGTCGCCGCGCACGATGGCCTCGCGCAGCGCCTCGTACGCCCGGTCGCGCAGCAGGGTCCGGCCCACGGGCCGTAGTACGTCCATGGACTGACATGTTAGATGTCAGTCCATGGAACTGACCAGGGGTCAGCGGCGGGGGCGGCGGCGCCAGGGGTGCGGCGTCAGCGGCGGGGCTGGTGGCGCCAGGGACCGGTGATGGCGACCATGATGCCCGGGTTCTGGATGCTGGCGAACAGCGTGTCGCCGTCGGGCGAGAAGGTGACGCCCGCGAACTCGCTGTCGTTCAGGTCGTTGCGGGCGATCGGGTAGGTACGGCCCGAGTCGGTCGCGCCGAAGAGGTGCTGGACGCCCTCGCCGTCCTCGGCGATGACGAGCCCGCCGTACGGGGAGACGGTGATGTTGTCGGGGCCGTCGTAGGCGCCGTCCTCATCCGGGTTCGCGTTCACTCCGAGCAGCACCTTCAGCGTGAGGGTGCGGCGCTTCGGGTCGTAGAACCAGACCTGGCCGTCGTGCGCGGCGCCGGGGCTCTCCGCGCGCGCGTACGAGGAGACGACGTAGGCGCCGCCGTCGGCCCACCACATGCCCTCCAGCTTGCGGGCGCGGGTGACCTGGCCGTCGGTGAACTGCTTGCGGACGGCGGTGGTGCGGCCGTCGCGGTCGGGGACGTCGACCCAGTCCACGCCGAAGACGGTGCCGATGCGGCTCGCCCGGGAGAGGTCGTCCACGAAGCGGCCCGAGGAGTCGACGCACTTGGCGGCCTGGAGGACACCCGCGTCGTCGGCGAGGGTACGGAGCCTGCCGCGGCCGTGCTCGAAGCCCTTCGGCGGCACCCAGCGGAAGAGCAGTCCGTTGGGGTTGGAGGCGTCCTCGGTGAGGTAGGCGTGGCCGCGCTTCGGGTCGATGACGACGGCCTCGTGGTCGTACCGGCCGAAGGCCTTGATCGGCTTCGGGTCGCGGTTGGCGCGGCGGTCGCGCGGGTCGACCTCGAAGACGTAGCCGTGGTCCTTGGTCATGCCGTTGACGCCGGCGCGGTCGGAGTTCTCCTCGCCGGTCAGCCAGGTACCCCACGCGGTGCTGCCGCCCGCGCAGTTGGTGGAGGTGCCCGCGATGCCGACCCACTCGGCGACCGTGCCGTCGCGGTGGACCTCGACGACCGTGCAGCCGCCGGCCGCGGCGGGGTCGTAGACGAGGCCCTCGGTGAGCGGGACGGGGTGCGCCCACCGGTCGCGGGTGCCCTTGAGCTCGTGGTTGTTGACCAGGTACGTGGAGCCGCGCGGCCCGGCGAAGGCGGCGGTGCCGTCGTGCTTCTCCGGGGTGAACTCGCCGGACTCCAGCCGGGTCACGCCGCTGCGGGTGATGACGCGGTAGGAGAACCCGGCGGGCAGGGCGAGGATCCCGTCGGGGTCGGCGACGAGCGGCCCGTAGCCGAGCCGGTGGCCGTGCCCATGGCCGTGGTCGTGGTCGTGGCCGTGGCCGGATCCGTACGCCTCCGGCTCGTCGGACGCGAGCGCCTCGGGGGCGGTGGCGAGAGCGCCGACGACACCGGTGAGGGCGAGGCCCGCACCGGCGACGGCGGACTGCTTGGCGAACTCTCTGCGGTTGAGGGGCATGGTGTGGCGTTCTCCCTGTGGTGGCCGGATCTCGCGGGCCACCCTGCCGCGCCGCCACGAACACCGCCTGAACACCACGGGAACACCGCCGGGCGCGAGCCCCCGGTCCCGCGCTCCCGACGGAGCCTGGCGGGCCACCGTCACCGGAGCCGTACGCCGGAGGTCCGGCACCGAACCCCGCCGGCATCCCGAGCCGCCCGACCCGCCGTCAGGCCCCGGCCTCCGCCGACCCGCCGTCAGGCCCCGACCCGCCGTCAGGACTCCGGCGCCGCCAGGGCCTCGCCCCACCGACCGGCCGTCAGGCCACGCCCGCCCTCACGCCCCCGCTCGCGACCGCGCCTTGAACGCGGCCTTGCGGGCCTCCTTCGCCGTGCCCTTGTCCCGGTGGAGCCGTCCCATCGCCTCCAGGACCTCCGCCGTCGCCGGGTGCTCCACCCGCCAGGCCGCCTCGAAGAAGCCGCCGTGGCGGCCGGTGAGGCCCTCGATCAGCTCCTGGAGCTCCTGCAGGTCGCCCTCCGCGTCGAGCTGGGCCGCGATCGTGTCGATCGCCAGCCAGAAGATCATCGACTCCGGCGGCGCGGGCACGTCCGCCGCGCCGCGCTCCGCGAGCCAGACCCGCGCGAGGCCGCCGAGTTCCGCGTCGTCCAGGACCTCCCGAAGCGCGGGCTCCGCCTCGGCGCCCACGAGGGAGAGCGTCTGCTGGCAGTGGAGGCGGCGCAGCGGCGAGGCCGCGTCCGAGCCCCGTGCCGCGTGCAGCAGCTCCCGGGCCGCGCCCAGGACGTCCCGCCCTTCGAGCCAGGCGGCGGTCTCCTCGCGGGCCGCGGCCTCGGGGTAGCCGGCGATGCCGTCGAGGAGCGCGTCGGCGCCCTTGTCCGCGAGGTCGCCGACGGCGGGCGCGTCCACGCCGGCCTCCAGCATCCTGGCCCGGACGCCGTAGAGGCCGAGCGGGGTGAGCCGGACCATGCCGTAGCGGGTGACGTCCTCGTCGTCGACGGGCGGCGCGGGCTCCTCGCCCTCCTCGGCCATCAGGGCCTCGTCGACGGGCTGGTACTCGACGAGTCCGATCGGTTCGAGGAGCCGGAACTGCTCGTCGAGCCGCATCATCGCGTCGGAGACCTGCTCCAGGACGTCGTCGGTGGGTTCGCCCATGTCGTCGGGGACGACCATCGACGCGGCGAGCGCGGGCAGCGGCACCGGCCCCTCGCCGGGCCCGCTCTCGCTGACGGTGAGGAGGTAGAGGTTGCCGAGGACCCCCTCCAGGAACTCGGCCTCCACCTCGGGGTCCCAGTCGAGCCCCTCGATGTCGATCTCGCCGTCGTCCCCGACGAGGGCGTCAAGGTCGTCGAGGACGGGGGCGACGGCGTCGGCGAAGACGGTGTCGAATCCGTCGAGCCAGAGCGCGAGGACGTCCTGGGGCGAACCGCCCGTGACGACCGCCAGGTTCTCGCCGGGCGCGGCCCGCCCGGGGGTGTCGCCGTCCTCCGTCTCCTGCCCGTCCTCCACGGCCACGAGGCCGGTGTCGACGGCGAGCCGCCAGGCGTCGCCCGCCCACATCTCGGCGGCCTCGTCGTCGCCGAGGCCGAGGACCTCGACGGCCTCGGGCAGCTGCTCGTCGACGAGTTCGCCGCCCGCGTCGACCCGGGTGTCGGGCCCGGCCCAGCGGGCGAGCCGTACCGCGTGGGCGAGGAGGGGTGCGGCCAGCGCGTCCCGCGCCAGCTCCGCGTCCGCACGGAGCCGAACGGGGGGAAGGGTGGGGTGCTCCGCTGACATCTGGGGGGTCTCCTCGGCGCGTACGTGGGTGAAGGGGGCTCAAAGAGCGGCTCCCAGCGTAGACGCATCCGCGAGGGCGTCCGGCGGTTCACGGATCCGTCAGCCTTCGTACACCCGTCGACTCTTGACAAGGGGGGCGCTCTGCCAAGAGATTGACGCGCGTAGATGCTTCTGCCGTTCCTCCAAGCACCCTCGGAGTCCCCTGATGCCTTCCTCCATACCGAGATCTGCCGGCCGCACCGTCGCGCGCTCCGCCGCGGTCTCCGCCGTCGTCGCCTCGGCCCTGGCCGCGGGTCTGCTCGCCGGTTCGACGAGCGCCGCCGCCGATGACGCCGCCGGCGTCCGCGTGCACGACATCCAGGGCACGACCCGGGTCTCCCCCCTCGTCGGCAAGCAGGTCACCGGCGTCACGGGCATCGTCACCGGTGTCCGCACCTACGGCTCGCGCGGATTCTGGATCCAGGATCCGGAATCCGACGCGAACCCGGCCACCAGCGAGGGCCTCTTCGTCTTCACCAGCTCCGTCCCGACGGTCGCCGTCGGCGACGCGGTCAGCCTCAACGGCACCGTCACCGAGTACGTCCCCGGCGGTCTGAACTCGGGCAACCAGTCGCTCACCCAGCTGTCGAAGCCGGTCGTCACCGTCGTCTCGAAGGGCAACGCCGTCCCGGAGCCGGTGACGATCTCCGGCTGGTCCGTCCCCGACACGTACGCCCCCGAGGGCGACCCGGCCGCCGGCGGCTCGATCAACGGCCTGACGCTCGACCCGGAGACGTACGCCCTGGACTACTACGAGTCCCTCGAGGGCACCAACGTCCGGATCGGCTCCTCGCGCGTGGTCGGCGCCACGGACCCGTACGCGGAGCTGTGGGTGTCGGTGAAGCCGTGGGAGAACGCCAACCGGCGCGGCGGCACGGTCTACGGCTCGTACACGTCGCAGAACACCGGCCGGCTCCAGATCCAGTCGCTGACCCCGCTCGCCCAGCAGCCGTTCCCCAAGGCGAACGTCGGTGACCGGCTGACCGGTACGACCGAGGGCCCGCTCGACTTCAACCAGTTCGGCGGCTACACGCTCACCGCCCGCACCCTCGGCACGGTCGTCGACCAGGGCCTGGAGCGCGAGACCACGGACAGGCAGCACAAGAACGAGCTGGCCGTGGCCACGTACAACGTGGAGAACCTCGACCCGAGCGACCCGCAGGAGAAGTTCGACGCGCTCGCCAAGGCGGTCGTGGACAACCTCGCCTCGCCCGACATCCTCGCCCTGGAGGAGATCCAGGACAACAACGGCGCCAAGAACGACGGCACGGTCACCGCCGACGCGACGGTGAAGAAGTTCACGGACGCGATCGTGGCGGCCGGCGGCCCGGCGTACGAGTGGCGCTCGGTCGACCCGCAGAACAACAAGGACGGCGGCGAGCCCGGCGGCAATATCCGTCAGGTCTTCCTCTTCAACCCCGAGCGGGTCTCCTTCACGGACCGTACGGGCGCCGACGCCACCACCACGGCCACCGCCGTGACGGGCGAGAAGGGCCGCGCCGCGCTGACCCTCTCCCCCGGCAGGATCGACCCGGCGAACACGGCCTGGGACAACAGCCGCAAGCCGCTCGCGGGCGAGTTCGTCTTCCGGGGCCGTACGGTCTTCGTGATCGCCAACCACTTCGGCTCGAAGGGCGGCGACGAGTCCCTCGTCTCGCACCACCAGCCGCCGAACCGTTCCTCCGAGGCGAAGCGCCTGCTCCAGGCGCAGGCCGTGAACGCCTTCGTGAAGGACATCGTCGCCCTGGAGAAGCAGGCGGACGTCCTCGTCGTCGGCGACATCAACGACTTCGAGTTCTCGGAGACCACGCGGGCCCTCACCGACGGCGGCGCGCTGTACCCGGCGGTCAGGTCGCTGCCCCGCAGCGAGCGCTACTCGTACGTCTACCAGGGCAACAGCCAGGTTCTCGACCAGATCCTGACCAGCCCCGGCGTGCACCACTTCGAGTACGACAGCGTGCACATCAACGCGGAGTTCGCCGACCAGGACAGCGACCACGACCCGCAGGTGCTGCGCTTCCGCCCGTAGGAGGAACCGGTCGCAGGAAGGACCGGTCCGGTCACGCGCCCGCGCTCAGGCTGAGCGCGGGCGTGTACCGCCGCACCCGGCTGCCGGCGAGCCCCGGGTATCCGTGCACGCGCGCCCAGGCGTCGCCGGCCGGCGCGTCCGCCGCCAGCCACTCCTCGTGGGCCCGCTCGTCCTCCCACTCGGCCAGGTTCAGGACACGGGTCCCGTCGGTGGACAGATGGAAGTGCGCGCCGATCCCGCCACGCGCCGGCCGCGCGTCGGCCTCGTCGTCCATGGCGGTGAACACGGCGTCCACCCAGGCCTTCTGGCGCCCCTCGTCCGGCCCGTCGAAGTCGATCTCGACGACCGCGAGGGCCCCGGGCAGCGCCTGCGCGCCCCGGTCGTCGAGGGCGGTGGAGCGGTACGGGGGCGTGTAGCGGTGGAGCACGACCCGCTCGATGCCGGGCACGGCCGCGTCGATCTCGGCGTTCCGGTCGTCGCGGTAGGTCCTGACGAAGTCCTCGTAGGCCTGCTCCGCGGTCCACTGCGAGTAGTGCAGCAGCGTGTCCCCGTCCGTGCCGGCGTACACGCTGTACGAGAGCAGCCCCAGGTCGGGCCATTCCCTGCCCTCCCAGGCCTTGCGGATGGCCTCGACGGCGGCCCGCTGGCGCTCGGGGGTGCCGACCCGCCAGGTGCTGGCGAGGACGGCGCCGACTCCGGGGCGGCGGAAGTCGGGGCGGGCGTCGGGGTGCGCGACGGCGTTCATGGGTGGGTCTCCTGTCTCTGTTCCTCGGATGTCTCCACCCTCGTCCCTCAACCTTGGTTGAGGTCAAGCCCCTTCCCTGCGCGAGAGAGTCTTCAGCGCTGCTTATCCCTCGAACCAAGCAGATCTAAGTGGACCTTCACCGTCCGGTCCGTCCAGACTTCGGGGATGAGCACTGAACGCCCCTTCGGCCGCGCCCTCTGCGCGATGATCACCCCGTTCACCCCCGCCGGCACGCTCGACCTCGACGCGGCGCGGGACCTGGCCGTCCGTCTCGTCGCGGAGGGCTGCGACGGTCTGGTCCTCAACGGCACCACGGGCGAGTCCCCGACCACCACCGACGCGGAGAAGACCTCGCTCGTCCGGGCCGTCCGCGAGGCCCTCGGCCCCGGCCCCTCGGTCGTCGCCGGCGTCGGCTCCGCCGACACCCGGCACACCGCCGAACTGGCGCGCCGGGCCGAGGAGGCGGGGGCGGACGGGCTGCTCGTCGTCACCCCGTACTACAGCCGCCCGCCGCAGGCGGCCGTCGAGGCGCACTTCCTGAAGGTCGCGGACGCGACGGGACTGCCGGTGATGGTCTACGACATCCCGGGGCGCACCGGCACCCGGGTCGAGCCGGCGACGATGCTGCGGCTCGCCCGGCACCCCCGGATCGTGGCGGTCAAGGACTGCGCGTACGACCTGCTCGGCTCGGCCCGGGTGATCGCGGAGACCTCGCTCGCGTACTACTCGGGCAGCGAGGAACTGAACCTGCCGCTGTACGCGGTCGGCGGCGCCGGCTACGTCAGTACGGTCGCGAACGTGGCGCCGCGTCAGCTCCGCGCCGTCCTCGACGCCTTCGACGCGGGCGACACGGCCGGGGCGGCCCGGCTGCACGCCCGGCTCCTGCCGCTCGTCGAACGGATGATGGCCTCGGGCCTGCCCGGCACGGTGACCGCCAAGGCGCTGCTCGGCGGACCGGTGCGCGAACCGCTGCAGCCCGCCGACCGGGAGACGGCCGACGGGCTGCGGGCGGTGTACGAGGCGCTGGTTCAGGCGGAGTCGGTGGTGTAGGTCCTGCCGAGGACGGCGGCGTGCTCCAGGACGTCCTCCAGCGGGTCGTCGATCTGTCCCGTGTGGAGGCTGGGCCCGTTGGTCACGGTGGGCCCGTTGTGCGTGTGCGTCTCGTCCGCCAGGGCCGCGCCGGCCTGCATCAGCACCGCCGCAACCGTGAGCACCCCGACGACCGTGGACTTCGTCTTCATGTCGACCCCTCGCCTTGTCTGACTGCAGTGAGTCTGCGCCTGTCTAACGCCGACAGTGACGCAGAGTCACCGGATCAGTTGTGGCTGTGGAGAATGTCGTTGAGTCCGCCCCAGACCGCGTTGTTCGGGCGGGCCTCGACGGCGCCGGTGACCGAGTTGCGGCGGAAGAGGATGTTCGAGGCGCCGGAGAGGTCGCGGGCCTTCACGATCTGGCCGTCGGGCATCGTGACCCGGGTGCCGGCGGTGACGTACAGGCCGGCCTCGACGACGCACTCGTCGCCGAGGGCGATGCCGACGCCCGCCTCCGCGCCGATCAGGCAGCGCTCGCCGATCGCGATGACGACGTTCCCGCCGCCCGAGAGGGTGCCCATGGTGGAGGCGCCGCCGCCGATGTCGGAGCCGTCGCCGACGACGACGCCGGCGGAGATCCGGCCCTCGACCATGGAGGTGCCGAGCGTGCCGGCGTTGAAGTTGACGAAGCCCTCGTGCATGACGGTGGTGCCGGCGGCGAGGTGGGCGCCGAGGCGGACCCGGTCGGCGTCGGCGATGCGGACGCCGGCGGGCACGACGTAGTCGGTCATGCGGGGGAACTTGTCGATGCTGGTCACGGCGAGGTGCAGGCCCTCGGCGCGGGCGTTGAGCCGCACCTTCTCGATGTCGTCGACGGCGACGGGACCGAGCGAGGTCCAGGCGACGTTGGCGAGGAGGCCGAAGACGCCGTCCAGGCTCTGGCCGTGCGGCTTGACCAGCCGGTGGCTGAGCAGGTGCAGCCGCAGGTAGGCGTCGTGGGCGTCGAGCGGCTTCTCGTCGAGCGAGCCGATGACGGTACGGACGGCCACCACCTCGACGCCACGGCGGGCGTCCACGCCGAGGGCCTTGGCGGCGCCTTCGCCGAGGGCGTTCACGGCCGCGTCGGGGGTCAGCCGCTCGGTGCCGGCGGGGCCGGGCGCGTCGGTCAGCTCGGGGGCGGGGAACCAGGTGTCGAGAACGGTGCCGTCGGCGGCGATGGTGGCGAGGCCGGCGGCGACGGCGCCGGTGGTGCGAGGAGCAGTGGTCATGACGGAGAACCTAACCGGCGAAGCCCCGCCCGGGCCAACCGGTCTCAGGTCCCGGTCGGGCGCGTCGGCGGTTCCGACAGGCCCCGGACCGGGGAGTTCGGTGTTTCGTTCAGGATCCGGGTCAGCATCACGCGCGCGTACTCCTCGTCGTAGGCGCCGCCGGTGAGCAGGACGTGGAGACAGATGCCGTCCATGAGCGCGGCCAGGGCGCGCGCGGTGGCGGGGTCGGTGCGGTGGGCCAGGGCGGCGGCGACGGCCTCGGTCCACTCGGCGGCGACGGGGCGGAGCGCGGGGCGCCGCAGGGCGGCGAGGTAGAGCTCGTACTCCAGCTCCACGCGGGCGCGTCCGCCGCCCGTCCACTCCCCGAGGAGACGGGCGAGCGCGGCCCCGAGGTCGCCGTCCCGCGAGGCGAGGGCGGGGCTCTCGCGCAGCAGCCGCGCGAAGCCTTCGCCGGCCTTGCGGAGCGCGGCGACGAGGAGGTCGTCGAGGGAGGCGAAGTGGTACGTGGTCGAGCCGAGCGGCACGTCCGCCTCGGCGGCCACCGTGCGGTGGCTGATCCCGGCGATCCCGGCCCGCCCGGCCACCCGAAGGGCCGCGTCCACGATCCGCTCCCGCCGTGCGGGGTCGTGGCGGCGGGGGCGGCCCATCAGTGCGCGCCGCCGAGGTTGAGGACGGCGACCCCGGCGACGATGAGGACGATTCCGGCGACCTTGGCGAGGCTGAGGGTCTCGCCGAGGAAGAGGATGCCGATGGCGGCGACGGCGGCGGTGCCGACCCCGGACCAGATGGCGTACGCGGTGCCGACCTGGAGCGTCCTGAGCGCCTGCGCGAGGAGCGCGAAGGCGATCAGATACCCGGCGCCGGTGACGATCGAGGGCCAGAGCCTGGTGAAGCCCTCGCTGTACTTCATCGAGGTGGTGGCGAGGATCTCCGCCGCGATGGCACCCGCCAGCAGTCCGTAACCCATGCGCGGGAGCGTACCCACGCCTGTGTACGACCGTACACAGACCGGCCCGCGCGTCGGCGTCCGAACGCACGGGCGCCTGCGTACGGGCGTACACATCGCCGCCCGATACGGTGTCCCGCATGACGTTTCCCCCAGGGCCGCCCTACGGCTACGGCTATCCGCCCCCGCCCCCGCCGCCGAAGCCCGGCGTGATACCCCTGGCGCCGCTCGGCTTCAGCACGATCCTGACCGGCGCCTTCGCCACCTTCGGCCGCTACTGGAAGCAGCTCCTCGGAGTGGCGTCGGTCGTCTACCTGTGCGCCCTGCTGGTCGTCGGGGCGGCGATCGGCATCGCGTACGCGGCCGTCGGCGACATCTTCCCCGCCCTGTTCGACCTGCCCCCCGGCCAGGAACCGCGGTGGGACGACATCCGGCCGCTGATCGTCGCCTTCGTCTGTGTCTGGATCGCCGGCATGATCGCGGCCCTCTGCGCGAACGCCGTGGTGGCGGCGGCGTGTCCGGCCGTGGTCCAGGAGGCGGTCCTCGGCCGGCCCACGACCTTCGGTGCGATCTGGCGCCGGTCCTGGGCCCGGATGCCGGCCGTCCTCGGCGCCGTGATCCTGACGAGCCTGCCGATGGTGCTCCTGGTCGTGGTGTACCTGGGGACGCTTGTCGCCCTGCTGCTCTACCTTGACGGCGGCAGTCCGGTGGCCCTGCTGATCACGGTCTTCGGCGGCGCGACACTCGCCGCTCTGCCCGTCGTCCCGCTCGCCCTCTGGCTCTGGATCAAGTTCAGCCTGGCCCCGACGGCGGCGGTGATGGAGAACCAGGGCGCGATCGCGTCCATGCGCCGCTCCTCGCAGCTGGTGCGCGGCTCCTGGTGGCGGATCTTCGGCTGCGTCCTGGCCGCCGCGGTGATGGCCTCCGTGGTCGGCATGCTGATCCAGCAGGTCCTCTCCATGCTGGTGTCGGCCCCGCTGGCGGCCACCGACTTCTCCGGCGAGGACTCCGCCACCGTGGTGGCCACCGTGGCGGTCGTCCTCGGGTTCGTCGCACTCGGCCAGCTGATCAGCCAGGCGGTCGTCTCCGTCTTCCCGCCCCTGGTCACCTCCCTGCTCTACGTCGACCAGCGCCTCCGCAAGGAGAACCTGGGCCCGGAGCTCGCGCGGGCCGCGGGGATCGTCTGACACACCCGGACACGCGGAACGGCCGTGCCCCGAAGGGCACGGCCGTTCTCGTGCATCGCGTCGATCAGACGTTGAAGCCGAGCGCGCGGAGCTGCTCGCGGCCGTCGTCGGTGATCTTGTCCGGGCCCCACGGGGGCATCCAGACCCAGTTGATCTTCAGCTCACTGACGATGCCGTCCGTCGCGGACTTCGCCTGGTCCTCGATCACATCGGTCAGCGGACAGGCCGCCGACGTCAGGGTCATGTCCAGCGTCGCGACGTTCGAGTCGTCGACGTGGATGCCGTAGATCAGACCCAGGTTGACGACGTCGATGCCCAGCTCGGGGTCGACGACGTCGTACAGCGCCTCGCGGACTTCTTCCTCGGAGGCCGGCTTCATCGTGGCCTCGGCGTTCTCGGTCATGCCGACTTCCTCACAGACTTCTCGTCGTCACCCAGCGCCTGGGCGGTCGCGTCCTTCCACGCCATCCAGCTGAGCAGCGCGCACTTCACCCGGGCCGGGTACTTGGAGACCCCCGCGAACGCGACCGCGTCCTCCAGGATCTCCTCCATGGCGTCGTCCGGCTCGATCTGGCCCTTGGACTGCATCAGCTCCAGGAACGTGCCCTGGATCTTCTGCGCCTCGGCCAGCTCCTTGCCGACGAGCAGCTCGTTGAGGACGGAGGCCGAGGCCTGGCTGATGGAGCAGCCCTGGCCCTCGTAGGACACGTCCTCGATGCGCGAGCCGTCGTACTTCACGCGGAGCGTGATCTCGTCGCCGCACGTCGGGTTGACGTGGTGCACCTCGGCGTCGCCGTCCCGAAGACCGCGCCCGTGGGGGTGCTTGTAGTGGTCCAGGATGACGTCCTGGTACATCGAATCCAGCTTCACGAGAATCCCCTACCCGAAGAAGTTCCGTACGTGCTCCAGACCGGCGACGAGCGCGTCGACCTCGCCCGGCGTGGAGTACAGATAGAACGACGCTCGCGTGGTCGCGGGAATTCCGTACCGCAGGCAGACCGGCCGCGCGCAGTGGTGGCCGACCCGGACCGCGATGCCCTCCTCGTCGAGGACCTGACCCACGTCGTGCGGGTGGATGTCGCCCAGCGTGAAGGAGATCGCCGCGCCGCGGTCCTCGGCCGTGGTGGGGCCGATGATCCGCAGGTCGGGCACCTCCTGGAGGCGCCGGACCGCGTACTCGGTGATCGCGTGCTCGTGGCGCGCGATGTTCTCCATGCCGATCGCCGACAGGTAGTCCACGGCCGCGCCGAGGCCGACGGCCTGGGCGATCGGGGGCGTACCCGCCTCGAACTTGTGCGGGGCCGGAGCGTACGTCGAGGAGTGCATCGAGACGGTCTCGATCATCTCGCCGCCACCGAGGAAGGGCGGCAGGTCCTCCAGGAGTTCCTGCCGTCCCCACAGCACGCCGATGCCGGTCGGGCCGACCATCTTGTGGCCGGTGAAGGCCACGAAGTCGGCCTGGAGCGCCTGCACGTCCAGGACCATGTGCGGCGCGGCCTGGGAGGCGTCGATGCAGACGAGCGCACCGACCTCCTGGGCGCGGCGGATGATCGTCTCCACCGGGTTGATCGTGCCCAGCAGGTTCGAGACCAGCGTGAACGAGACGATCTTCGTCTTCTCGGTGATGACCTCTTCGATGTTCGAGAGGTCGAGACGGCCGTCGTCGGTGAGGCCGAACCACTTCAGCTTCGCGCCCGTGCGCTGCGAGAGCAGCTGCCACGGCACGATGTTGGAGTGGTGCTCCATCTCCGTGATGGCGATCTCGGTCTCGTGGTCCACACGGTAGGGCTCGTCGGCCCAGCCCAGCATGTTGGCCACCAGGTTGAGCGACTCCGAGGCGTTCTTGGTGAAGATCACCTCGTCGCGGCTCGGGGCGTTGATGAAGGCCGCGACCTTGTCACGAGCGCCTTCGTACAGCGCCGTCGCCTCCTCGGCGACCGTGTAGACGCCGCGGTGGACGTTGGCGTTGTGACGCTCGTAGTACTCGTTGAGCGCGTCGAGGACCTGCCGCGGCTTCTGCGAGGTCGCCGCGGAGTCGAGGTACACGATCTTCTTGCCGTCGTGGACCACGCGATCCAGGAGCGGGAAGTCCTTGCGGATCGCCTCGGTGTCGAGGAGGCCGGAGAGCCCCTGATGGGCAGATGTCACGCGGATGCGCCACCCTTCGTGCTGTAGGCCTCGTAGCCCTCGTTCTCCAGCTTGTCGGCGAGCTCGGCGCCGCCGGACTCGACGATGCGGCCGCCGGAGAAGACGTGCACGAAGTCGGGCTTGATGTAGCGGAGGATCCGGGTGTAGTGCGTGATCAGCAGCGTGCCGACCTCGCCGGTCTCACGGACGCGGTTGACGCCGTCGGAGACCTGGCGCAGCGCGTCGACGTCCAGGCCGGAGTCCGTCTCGTCGAGGATCGCGATCTTCGGCTTGAGGAGCTCCATCTGGAGGATCTCGTGGCGCTTCTTCTCGCCGCCGGAGAAGCCCTCGTTGACGTTGCGCTCGGCGAAGGCCGGGTCCATCTGGAGCTGCTCCATCGCGGACTTGACCTCCTTCACCCAGGTGCGCAGCTTGGGGGCCTCGCCGCGGATCGCCGTCGCCGACGTGCGCAGGAAGTTGGAGACCGAGACGCCGGGGACCTCGACCGGGTACTGCATGGCCAGGAACATGCCGGCGCGGGCGCGCTCGTCGACCGACATCTCCAGGACGTCCTCGCCGTCGAGCGTGACGGTGCCGCTGGTGATCGTGTACTTGGGGTGCCCCGCGATCGAGTACGCGAGGGTCGACTTGCCTGAGCCGTTGGGGCCCATGATGGCGTGGGTCTCGCCCTGCTTCACGGTCAGGTCGACGCCCTTGAGGATCTCCTTCGTGCCGTTCTCGGCTTCGACAGAGACGTGCAGGTCGCGGATTTCAAGCGTTGCCATGGGTGACTCAGGACTCCTGGGTGACGGAGACGAGCACATCGTCCCCTTCGATCTTTACGGGGTATACGGGGACGGGGCGCGTCGCGGGAAGGCCGGAGGGCTTGCCGGTGCGCAGGTCGAAGCTCGACCCGTGCAGCCAGCACTCGATGGCGCAGTCCTCGACCTCGCCCTCCGAGAGGGAGACGTTCGCGTGCGAGCAGATGTCGTTGATCGCGTACACCTCGCCCTCGGTGTGCACGACCGACACCGGCGTGCCGTCGACCTCGACCCGCTTCGGGGTGTCGGCCTCCAGCTCGCTCAGTGCGCAGACTCGGACGAAGGCCATCAGACGGAGGCCTCCAGCTCGGCCTCGATCTTGGCGAGGAGGCGCTCCTGGACGTCCGGCAGACCGATCTGCTGGACCAGTTCCGCGAAGAAGCCGCGGACGACGAGGCGGCGGGCCTCGACCTCCGGGATGCCGCGGGACATCAGGTAGAAGAGCTGCTCGTCGTCGAAGCGGCCGGTGGCCGAGGCGTGACCGGCGCCGGCGATCTCGCCGGTCTCGATCTCCAGGTTCGGTACGGAGTCGACCCGGGCGCCGTCCGTGAGGACCAGGTTCCGGTTGAGCTCGTACGTGTCGGTGCCCTCGGCGGCGGCCTGGATGAGCACGTCGCCGATCCAGACGGCGTGCGCGCCCTGGCCCTGCAGCGCGCCCTTGTACGCCACGTTGGACTTGCAGTGCGGGGTGTTGTGGTCGACCAGGAGACGGTGCTCCTGGTGCTGCCCGGCGTCGGTGAAGTACAGGCCGAAGAGCTCGGCCTCGCCGCCGGGGGCCGCGTACGCCACGCGCGGGTGGATGCGGACGACGTCGCCGCCGAAGGTGACCACGACGGACTTGAAGGAGGCGTCGCGGCCGACCAGCGCGTTGTGCTGGGCGACGTGGACGGCCTTCTCGTCCCAGTCCTGGACGGAGACGACGGTCAGCTTGGCGCCGTCGCCGAGGACGTAGTCGACGTTGGCGGCGAGCACCGCGTCACCGGTGTGGTCGATGACCACGACGGCCTCGGCGAAGGCGCCGAGCTCGATCACCTGGTGGCCGAAGGCGACCCCGCCCTGGCCGTGCACCGCGATGCGGATCGGCTCGGTGAGGACGGCCTCCTTGGCGACGGTGACGACCGAGGCCTTCTCGAAGGAGGAGTACGCCTGGGCGGCGATCCGGTCGACGGGCGTGCCGGCCTTGCCGAGGCGCGCGTCGTCACGGCCGACGGTCTCCACGGTGACGCCCTCGGGGGCCTCGACGTCGACCCTGACGCCCTCGCCGGAGGCGACGGCGGTGCCGTCGTGGAGCCCGCGCAGGCGCTCGAGCGGCGTGAACCGCCACTCCTCCTCGCGGCCGTGCGGGACGGGGAAGTCCGCGACGTCGAAGGACGGGGGCGCGCTCATGCGCGTGGCGACGGTGGAATCGGCGGCCACCGCGATCGAGCCCGCGGTCGTGGAACCCGCCGGGATGTTCTGCTGAGCCTCAGCCATGGCTGTCGTGTTGCTCTCTTCCTGCGTACGTACGAAGTCGGTCGCTGCTGGTGCGGGCGGGCTGTTAGCCGACCGCGCCTTCCATCTGCAGCTCGATCAGCCGGTTGAGCTCAAGGGCGTACTCCATCGGGAGTTCCTTGGCGATGGGCTCGACGAAGCCGCGGACGATCATCGCCATGGCCTCGAACTCGGTGAGGCCGCGGCTCATCAGGTAGAAGAGCTGGTCCTCGGAGACCTTGGAGACGGTGGCCTCGTGGCCCATGGAGACGTCGTCCTCGCGCACGTCCACGTAGGGGTACGTGTCGGAGCGGGAGATCGTGTCGACGAGCAGCGCGTCGCAGAGCACGTTCGACTTGGACCCGGGCGCGCCCTCGCCGATCTCGATGAGACCGCGGTAGGAGGTGCGGCCGCCGCCTCGCGCCACCGACTTGGAGACGATGTTGGAGGAGGTGTTCGGGGCCATGTGGACCATCTTGGCGCCGGCGTCCTGGTGCTGGCCCTCGCCCGCGAAGGCGATGGACAGGGTCTCGCCCTTGGCGTGCTCGCCCATCAGGTAGACGGCCGGGTACTTCATGGTGACCTTGGAGCCGATGTTGCCGTCGACCCACTCCATGGTGGCGCCCTCGTAGGCGACGGCGCGCTTGGTCACCAGGTTGTAGACGTTGTTCGACCAGTTCTGGATGGTCGTGTAGCGGCAGCGGCCGCCCTTCTTCACGATGATCTCGACGACGGCGCTGTGCAGCGAGTCCGAGGAGTAGATCGGGGCGGTGCAGCCCTCGACGTAGTGGACGTAGGCGTCCTCGTCGACGATGATCAGCGTCCGCTCGAACTGGCCCATGTTCTCCGTGTTGATACGGAAGTAGGCCTGGAGCGGGATCTCGACGTGCACGCCCTTCGGCACGTAGATGAACGAGCCGCCGGACCACACGGCCGTGTTCAGGGAGGCGAACTTGTTGTCGCCGACCGGGATGACGGTGCCGAAGTACTCCTTGAAGAGCTCCTCGTGCTCCTTCAGCGCGGTGTCGGTGTCGACGAAGATGACGCCCTGCTCCTCCAGGTCCTCGCGGATCTGGTGGTAGACGACCTCGGACTCGTACTGGGCGGCGACACCGGCGACGAGGCGCTGCTTCTCGGCCTCGGGGATGCCGAGCTTGTCGTACGTGTTCTTGATGTCCTCCGGCAGGTCCTCCCAGGACTCGGCCTGCTTCTCGGTGGACCGCACGAAGTACTTGATGTTGTCGAAGTCGATGCCGGAGAGGTCGGAGCCCCAGGTCGGCATGGGCTTCTTGCCGAAGAGCCGCAGACCCTTGAGACGCAGCTTCAGCATCCACTCGGGCTCGTTCTTCTTCGAGGAGATGTCGCGGACGACGTCCTCGTTGAGGCCACGCTTGGCGGTGGCACCGGCCGCGTCGGAGTCGGCCCAGCCGTACTCGTACCGACCCAGGCCCTCAAGCTCGGGGTGGCTGATCTCGGTGGTCATGCGGGGTTCCTCCCGGCGGTACTGACGGATGCTGATGGGGTGGTGGTCTGTGGGGCGCTGTGCGGGATGAACGTGGTGCAGACGCCGTCACCATGCGCGATGGTGGCCAGACGCTGGACGTGCGTTCCCAGGAGGCGGGAGAAGAACTCCGTCTCCGCCTCGCACAGCTGTGGGTACTGCTCGGCGACGTGGGCGACCGGGCAGTGGTGCTGGCAGAGCTGCTCGCCGACCGGCGCGTTCCGCGCAGTGGCAGCGTACCCGTCCGCCGTCAGGGCCTTGGCGAGAGCCTCGGTCCTCTGCTCGGGCTCGGCGGCCTCGACGGCTGCCCGGTAGGCGCCGCCCTGGGCCTCGATCCGGTCCCGGGCGAAGGCGGCGACGGCCGCCTCCCCGCCGGCGTTCCGCTCGATCCAGCGGAGCGCCTCGACGGCCAGCGAGTCGTACGACTGGTCGAAGGCGTCCCGGCCGCAGTCGGTGAGCGCGAAGATCTTCGCGGGGCGGCCGCGGGCTCGTGCCCCGTAGACGCGCTTCTCACGGGCTTCGACGACCTTGTCGGCGACCAGTGAGTCGAGGTGGCGCCGCACGGCCGCCTGGGTGAGGCGGAGCCGTCCGGCCAGATCGGCGACGGTCGAGGGACCGTGGTCCAGGATCGACCGCGCGACCCGGTTGCGCGTCGAACGCTCACGGGTCGCGAGTTCCTCCACAGGAGCCGCGCCAACGTTTTTCACAACGCCATTGTTGCGTAATTAATCTCGGACTGACAAGCGGCGCCGAAAGTGGCGACGGTGCCGTGCGTCACTCAGGTAAGGCTTACCTGACCTGCGGAAATGATCATTCGTAGGACGAATGAGGTCCGCCCACGGGCCCCGCGACCGGAGGACCCCCGGAGGCTCTCTAGACTTCCCGGCATGCGAAACACGCCCGTCGGTGGCACCGTCAGTGCCGTCCGCGTACGCGGCCTGGTCAAGCGGTACGGGGGCAAGACCGCCGTCGACGGCCTCGATCTCGACGTACGCTCCGGCACCGTCACCGCCGTCCTGGGCCCCAACGGGGCCGGGAAGACCACCACCATCGAGACCTGCGAGGGCTACCGCAGGCCCGATGCCGGCACCGTCCGCGTCCTCGGCCTCGACCCCGTCGCCGACGCGGCGGCCCTCCGCCCCCGCATCGGCGTCATGCTCCAGTCCGGCGGCGTCTACTCCGGCGCCCGCGCCGACGAGATGCTCCGCCACATGGCGAAGCTCCACGCCCACCCCCTGGACGTGGACGCCCTCATCGAGCGGCTCGGCCTCGGCTCCTGCGGCCGTACGACCTACCGGCGGCTCTCCGGCGGCCAGCAGCAGCGCCTCGCGCTCGCCATGGCCGTCGTCGGCCGCCCCGAGCTCGTCTTCCTCGACGAGCCGACCGCGGGCCTCGACCCGCAGGCCCGCCGGGCCACCTGGGACCTGCTGCGGGAGCTGCGCGCCGACGGCGTGACCACCGTCCTCACCACGCACTTCATGCAGGAGGCGGAGGAGCTCGCGGACGACGTCGCCATCGTCGACGCCGGCCGGGTCGCCGCCCAGGGCAGTCCCGAGGAGCTGTGCCGGGGCGGCGCCGAGAACACCCTGCGCTTCACCGGACGTCCCGGACTCGACCTCGGCTCCCTGCTCAAGGCACTGCCGGACGGCACGGCCGCCGCGGAGACCCTCCCGGGGACGTACCGGATCACCGGCGGCGTCGACCCCCAGCTGCTCGCCACGGTCGCCAGCTGGTGCGCCCAGCACGGCGTCATGGCCGACGGCATCTCCGTCGAGCGCCACACCCTCGAAGACGTGTTTCTGGAACTGACGGGCAAGGAACTGCGGTCGTGAGCACTGGCACCTACTCCCCGAAGCCGGGAGCCGCCCCCGTCGGCCGGATGATCGCCGCGCAGACGGCCCTGGAGACCCGGATGCTGCTGCGCAACGGCGAGCAGCTGCTCCTCACCGTGATCATCCCCTCGCTGCTCCTGGTGCTCTTCTCGACGGTCGACATCGTCGACACCGGAGCCGACAAGGCCGTCGACTTCCTGGCCCCGGGCGTCCTCGCCCTCGCCGTCCTGTCGACCGCCTTCACCGGGCAGGCCATCGCGACCGGCTTCGAGCGGCGGTACGGGGTGCTCAAGCGGCTCGGCGCCTCACCGCTCCCCCGCTGGGCGCTGATGACCGCCAAGACGCTCTCCGTCCTGGTCACCGAGGTCCTCCAGATCGCCCTCCTGACGGCGATCGCCCTGGCACTCGGCTGGTCCCCGCGGGGCAACCCCGCGTCCGTCCTGCTGCTCCTGGTCCTCGGCACGGCCGCCTTCTCGGGCCTCGGCCTGCTGATGGCCGGCACGCTGAAGGCCGAGGCCACCCTGGCCGCCGCCAACCTGGTCTTCCTGCTGCTCCTGGTGGGCGGCGGGGTCATCGTCCCGCTGGAGAGGTTCGGCGCGGCGGGCGACATGCTGGCGCTGCTCCCGATCTCCGCCCTCTCGGACGGCCTGCGGGACGTCCTCCAGGAGGGTGCGGCGATGCCCTGGGGCGACGCGCTGATCCTGGCGGTCTGGGCGGTCCTGGGGCTCGGGGCGGCGGCGCGGTTCTTCCGCTGGGAGTAACCGGAAGGTTCCGTTCGGCCACATACGCCCCCCTCGTGAAAGCGCGCACAAGCGCCGCCCTACGATAGGGCCCGTGCTGACCCCCCTCGCCTCCATCGCCAGGCGCTGGACCCCGTCCCCCAGGACGCTCCGGCGCGCCGCGCTCTCCGCCGTCGTGATGAGCGTCCTCATCATCGTCACGGGTGGCGCGGTCCGGCTGACCGGTTCCGGTCTCGGCTGCGACACCTGGCCCAAGTGCACCGACGACAGCCTGATCGTGACGCCCGAGCAGGGCTACCGCGGCCTGATCGAGTTCGGCAACCGGATGCTGACGTACGTCCTGTCGGCGGCCGTCGGCTGGGCGATCATCGCCGCCCGGTCCACCAAGCCGTGGCGCCGGAACCTGACCCGCTGGGCCTGGGCGCAGTTCTGGATCGTGATGAGCAACGCCGTCCTCGGCGGCATCACGGTGTGGATGGGCCTCAACCCGTGGACGGTGGCCGGCCACTTCCTCGCCGCGAACGCCCTGCTGACGGTGGCGGTCATCACCTGGCACCGGACCGCCGAGGGCGACGCCGCCCCACGCCCGCGCGTGCCGCGCCCGGTGCGGAAGCTGTCCTGGGCCGTCGCGATCTCCTCCAGTCTGCTGATCGCGCTCGGTACGACCGTGACCGGCGCCGGCAAGCACGCCGGTGACAGCAGCGAGGTCCCGCGCATGCCGTGGGACTGGACGGACGCCGCCCACCTCCACGCCATCGCCGCCTGGGTCGTCTGCGCCCTGGCGCTCGCGATGTGGCTGGTCCTCCGCGTGGTCGACGCCCCGGTCGACACCCGGGCACGCGCCCGCGACCTGCTCGTCGTGCTGCTCGCCCAGGGAGCGATCGGCTACGTCCAGTACTTCACCGGCGTCCCCGAGCTGCTCGTCGCCGTCCACATGCTCGGTTCCTCGCTGATGTGGATCGCGGTGCTGCGGCTCGCCCTGAGCATGCGCGAGCGCCCGGCGCCCACCGCCGACATCCCGGCCCAGGCGGAGCCGGAGCCGGCGAGGGCCTGACCTTCCGCTCCGACAGGCACGGACCGCCCGGGTCTACCGGCTCCCCGCGAGCCGGTAGACCCGGCGTGCGTTGTCCCCCGCGATCATCGTGGCGACCCGCTGCGCGTCCGTACGGGTCCAGGCGCCGTCCATGACCCACTCGCCGAGCACCCGGGTGAGCGCGGAGCGGAAGACGCCGGCGGCGACCACGTGCAGCTCGGGCAGCCCGTGGGCGCCGCTGGAGAACAGCAGCTTGCCGAAGGGTGCCCGCTCCAGGACCTCCGCGAGGACGGCCGCCGCCCGCGCCCCCGTGTGCGCGAGGACCGGGCCGAGGTCCGCGTACACATGCGGGTGCGTGCCGGTCAGCCGCGCGGCGGCGCGGTGGTGCGGATAGGAGTGCAGCAGCACCAGATCGGTACCGAGGCCCGTGGTGGCGGCGGCGAAACCGGCGACCGCGGCCGGGTCCCGGTCCCCGGTCTGCAGCTGGAGGGGGCGTCCGGCGGTGACCGCGACCCAGAGCAGATGGCGCAGCAGGACGGAGTCGGTGAGCCTGCCGCCGGCCGGGCGCCCGGCCAGCCAGCGCCCCGCCGCCCCGCGCACCTCCCCGGGCCCCGGCGGCTCGGACGCGTACGCGAGCCCCTGGCGCACGCCCGACGCGGAGGCGAAGGCCACGGCGCCGGCGGCTGCCCCGTGGACGGCCTCGGCGAGGTTGGCGAGGAAGCCCTCGACGGTGCCCGAGGTGTCGGCGACCTGTTCGGCGAGGGGTTCGAGGCGGACGATCTCGTGGGCCTCGGCCGCGCCCGTGGCGGCCAGCTCGGCGGGCCCGGTCAGATCGCCGGGGAGCCCGGTGTCGACCAGGTAGGTGGCGATACCTGAGGCGCGGAGCAGCCGGCGGCCCGCCTCGGCGACGCCGAGCTCGCGGCGGCGCGCGAGATACCGGGCTGGCGGGCAGTGCGGTTCGAGACCGAGGAGCGGCGGGCACCAGCGGCGCACGGCGAAGCCGGTCTGGGTGTCGAAGAAGGTGGTGCCCGCGGCGGGCGGCGCGGAGCTCCCGCCGAGCTGGGCGCCGAGGTGGGCCTCGAAGGTGCCGAGGCCGAGCTCCGTACGGAGCACCCCGTGGCAGTACTGGTCCACCAGGCTCGGCATGTCGATCATCTCGGGGGGCTCCCTGCGTGGACGTGTCGCGTCTCCACAGGTCCTAACGGGTGAGCCCCACGCGAGGTTGTTGCCTCAGCCGTTGGAGGGGCCGCCGATCTGGATCCCGGCCATCCGGGTCCACTCGTACGGTCCGGTGACGACCTTCGCGGCGATCTCGCCGTCGAACTCCTCGTGGAGGGTGAGACCGGCCTTCTCCGCCGCCTGCTGCGCGATCGCGTACGTCGGCGCGACGAGGTCGCCCCAGCCGCCGTCGGTGCCGACGAGGACGATCCGGGTGCCCGCCTGGCCGATGTGCGCGAGGTGCCCCTCGGAGCCGCCGTGCTCCTTGGCGAAGGCCCGGATCTCCTTGGCGAGCTTGGCCGCCTTGCGCTCTTCGTGCTTCGTTTCTGCCATGACAGCGATGCTACCGACGCGTAGATCGAGTGACGACGGCCGGGCCACGTGGCCTATCCCACGTGACCCGGCCGTCGGACCGAGCAGATCATCTGAGCGGTACGTCTCCGACAAAAGCCCTATCGGAGGAAGGGGTCCACCGCGACCGCCACGAAGAGCAGCGAGACATAGGTGATGGACCAGTGGAAGAGGCGCATCTCCTTGAGCTTCGCGCCCGTCGCGCCGGCCTTCGCGCGGGCCAGGAGCCCGTGCGCCTCCCAGAGCCACCAGCCACCGGTGAGCAGCGCCACGGCCAGGTAGAACCAGCCCGTGTAGCCCAGCGGGGTCAGCAGCAGCGAGACGGCGACCATCACCCAGCTGTAGAGGACGATCTGCTTGGCGACGACCTTGTTGGAGGCGAGGACGGGCAGCATCGGCACGCCCGCGCGCGCGTAGTCGTCCTTCACCTTCATCGACAGCGGCCAGTAGTGCGGCGGCGTCCAGAAGAAGATGACGAGGAAGAGGATGACCGCGGCCCAGGACATCGAGTTCGTCACGGCCGACCAGCCGATGAGCACCGGCAGGCAGCCGGCGATGCCGCCCCAGACGATGTTCTGCGCGGTCCGCCGCTTCAGGATCATCGTGTAGACCACGACGTAGAAGAGGAGCGCGCCGAGCGAGAGGGCGGCGGAGAGCCAGTTGACGAGCAGGCCGAACCAGAGCGTGGAGACCACGGCGAGGGTGAGGCCGAAGACCAGGCCCTCGCGGGGCGTCAGCACGCCGGTGACCAGCGGACGCTGGGAGGTGCGGTCCATCAGCGCGTCGATGTCGCGGTCGATGTACATGTTCAGGGCGTTTGCGCCGCCCGCCGAGAGGTATCCGCCGAAGCAGGTGACGAGCACCAGCCACAGGTCGGGCACGCCCTGCTCGGCGAGGAACATCACCGGGACGGTCGTGATGAGCAGCAGTTCGATGATCCGCGGCTTGGTCAGCGCCACGTATGCCTTGACACGGGCCCCGAACGGCCGATGGCCCCCCGGGCTGGGAGTCAAGACGACCCCTGCGGGTCGGGACTCGACGGCCGTCACGCACACCCCTGACAGAGAAATTCCCAGCAAGCCCCCCGGATGAAGGCGGGGTGAAGCTTGCGCGTACCACGCCACTGTAGACGTTGCCCAGACACCGATCTTCGCGGGGGTGGGGTCGTGTTGAGGGGGTACGTCCCAAGGGGTGGACACGCCCCGGGAGGCGAACTCACACGGGCGGCGGCAGTCTTGCTCTGTCCGCTCATTTGAGGGGCGCGCACACGAAAAGAGGGACGTCCGGCGGGGGTAGGCTCGACACCGCCGGTACACCCTCAGTCACCGGCTTCAGACATGTGGAGAGGAGCCCTGACCCAGGGTGAGCACTAAGCCGACCACCACAGACCTCGAGTGGACCGAGTTGGACCAGCGGGCCGTCGACACCGCCCGCATCCTGGCCGCGGACGCCGTACAGAAGGTCGGCAACGGCCATCCCGGTACGGCGATGAGCCTGGCGCCCGCCGCGTACACCCTCTTCCAGAAGGTGATGCGGCACGACCCGGCCGACCCCGAGTGGGTCGGGCGCGACCGGTTCGTCCTCTCCGCCGGCCACTCGTCCCTGACCCTCTACACCCAGCTGTACCTGGGTGGCTTCGGGCTCGAGCTCGACGACCTGAAGGCCTTCCGCACCTGGGGCTCGAAGACCCCCGGGCACCCGGAGTACGGTCACACCGCCGCCGTCGAGACGACCACGGGCCCGCTGGGCCAGGGCGTCGCGAACGCCGTGGGCATGGCGATGGCCGCCCGCTACGAGCGCGGTCTGTTCGACCCGGAGGCCGCCACCGGCACCTCCCCGTTCGACCACCGCGTCTACGCGATCGCCGGTGACGGCTGCCTGCAGGAGGGCATCTCCGCGGAGGCGTCCTCGCTCGCGGGCCACCAGAAGCTCGGCAACCTGATCCTGCTGTGGGACGACAACCACATCTCGATCGAGGGCGACACCGAGACGGCCGTGTCCGAGGACACGATGAAGCGGTACGAGGCGTACGGCTGGCACGTGCAGCGCGTCGAGCCGCAGGCCAACGGCGACCTGGACCCGGCCGCGCTGTACGCGGCGATCAGGGCCGCCGAGGCCGAGACCGAGCGTCCGTCGTTCATCGCGATGCGCTCGATCATCGCCTGGCCGGCGCCGAACGCGCAGAACACCGAGGCCGCGCACGGCTCGGCGCTCGGCGACGAGGAGATCGCGGCCACCAAGCGCGTCCTGGGCTTCGACCCGGAGCAGACCTTCGAGGTCTCCGACGAGGTCATCGCGCACACCCGCTCGCTCGGCGACCGCGGCCGTGAGGCCCGCGCCGCATGGGAGAAGTCGCTCGCCGAGTGGCGTACGGCCAACCCGGAGCGTGCCGCCGAGTTCGACCGGATCCAGGCGAACGAGCTGCCGGCCGGCTGGGCCGAGAAGCTCCCGGTCTTCGAGCCGGGCAAGGGTGTCGCCACCCGTGCCGCCTCGGGCCAGGTCCTCAAGGCGCTCGGCGCGGTCATCCCGGAGCTGTGGGGCGGCTCGGCCGACCTCGCCGGCTCCAACAACACGACGATCGACAAGGACTCGTCGTTCCTGCCCGAGGGCAACCCGCTGCCGGAGGCCGACAAGTACGGCCGCACGATCCACTTCGGCATCCGCGAGCACTCCATGGCCGCGGAGATGAACGGCATCGCGCTGCACGGCAACACGCGCGTCTACGGCGGCACCTTCCTGGTGTTCTCCGACTACATGCGCAACGCGGTGCGTCTCTCCGCGCTGATGCACCTGCCCGTGACGTACGTCTGGACCCATGACTCGATCGGTCTGGGCGAGGACGGCCCGACGCACCAGCCGGTGGAGCACCTCGCCTCGCTGCGCGCGATCCCGGGTCTGAACGTGGTCCGTCCGGCCGACGCCAACGAGACGGCGATCGCCTGGCGCGAGATCATGCGGCGCCACACCAAGGTCTTCGGCAAGGGCGCCCCGCACGGCCTCGCGCTGACCCGCCAGGGCGTGCCGACGTACGCGCCGAACGAGGACACCGTCAAGGGCGGCTACGTGCTCTTCGACGCCGAAGGGCCCTCCGGGCAGAACACAGAGGCCGAGGTCGTGCTGATCGCGACCGGCTCCGAGGTGCACCTGGCCGTCGAGGCCCGGGAGCAGCTCCAGGCCGCCGGTGTCCCGACCCGCGTCGTCTCGATGCCGTCCGTGGAGTGGTTCGAGGAGCAGGACCAGGCGTACAAGGACTCGGTCCTGCCGCCGTCGGTCAGGGCTCGGGTCGCGGTCGAGGCCGGTATCGGTCTCACCTGGCACCGGTACGTCGGGGACGCCGGCCGGATCGTCTCGCTCGAGCACTTCGGTGCCTCGGCGGACGCGAAGGTCCTGTTCCGTGAGTTCGGGTTCACGCCGGAGGCGATCGTCGCCGCCGCGCGGGAATCGATCGACGCCGCCGCGCGCTGACGTCCATACGTACGACTTAATTGGAGATGCAACTCCCATGACAGACGCTCTCAAGCGCCTCTCCGACGAAGGCGTCGCGATCTGGCTGGACGACCTCTCGCGCCAGCGGATCACGTCCGGCAACCTGGCCGAGCTGATCGACCAGAGCCACGTGGTCGGTGTCACCACGAACCCGTCCATCTTCCAGAAGGCCATCTCGGAAGGTCACGGGTACGACCAGCAGCTGGCCGACCTCGCCGCCCGCAAGGTGACCGTCGAAGAGGCCATCCGCATGATCACGACGGCGGACGTCCGTGACGCCGCCGACATCCTGCGGCCGGTCTTCGACGCGACCGACGGCCAGGACGGCCGGGTCTCCATCGAGGTCGACCCCCGTCTCGCCCACGAGACGACCGCCACCGTCGCCGAGGCCAAGCAGCTGGCGTGGCTGGTGGACCGTCCCAACACGCTCATCAAGATCCCGGCCACCCAGGCGGGTCTGCCGGCGATCACCGAGGTCATCGGCCTCGGCATCAGCGTCAACGTCACGCTGATCTTCTCCCTGGAGCGCTACCGCGCGGTCATGGACGCCTACCTGGCGGGCCTGGAGAAGGCCAAGGAGCGCGGCCTGGACCTCTCCAAGATCCACTCGGTGGCCTCCTTCTTCGTCTCCCGCGTGGACTCGGAGATCGACAAGCGCCTCGACGGCATCGGCACCGACGAGGCCAAGGCCCTCAAGGGCAAGGCCGCCCTGGCCAACGCGCGTCTCGCGTACGAGGCCTTCGAGGAGGTCTTCTCCTCCGAGCGCTGGGCCGCCCTCGACAAGGCGCAGGCCAACAAGCAGCGTCCGCTGTGGGCCTCGACCGGCGTCAAGGACCCGGCGTACAAGGACACCCTGTACGTCGTGGACCTGGTCGCCCCCGGCACGGTCAACACCATGCCGGAAGCGACCATGGAGGCCACCGCCGACCACGGCGAGGTCACCGGTGACACCGTGCGCGGCACGTACGACCAGTCGCGCGCCGAGCTGGCGGCCGTCGAGAAGCTGGGCATCAGCTACGACGACGTCGTGCAGCTCCTGGAGGACGAGGGCGTCGAGAAGTTCGAGGCGTCCTGGAACGACCTGCTCAAGTCCACCGAGGCGGAGCTCGAGCGCCTCGCACCTTCGGAGGCGTAAGCACTTTGAGCGCAGTCCACGGAGCCAACCCGCTCCGTGACGCCGCAGACCGACGGCTCCCGCGCATCGCGGGGCCGTCGGGTCTGGTGATCTTCGGCGTCACGGGCGATTTGTCCCGTAAGAAGCTGATGCCTGCCGTCTACGACCTGGCCAACCGCGGCCTGCTGCCGCCGGGCTTCTCGCTCATCGGCTTCGCCCGCCGCGAGTGGGCGGACGAGGACTTCGCGCAGGAGGTCTACGAAGCCGTCAAGCAGCACGCGCGCACCCCCTTCCGCGAGGAGGTGTGGCAGCAGCTCATCCAGGGCATGCGGTTCGTCCAGGGCGACTTCGACGACGACACGGCCTTCGAGCAGCTCAAGTCGACGATCGAGGAGCTCGACAAGGCACAGGGAACGGGCGGCAACTTCGCCTTCTACCTGTCCGTGCCGCCGAAGTTCTTCCCGCTCGTCGTCCAGCAGCTCAAGAAGCACGGTCTTGCCGACCAGAAGGACGGCTCCTGGCGCCGCGCGGTCATCGAGAAGCCCTTCGGCCACGACCTGGTCTCCGCCAAGGAGCTCAACGAGGTCGTCCACGAGGTCTTCCCGCCCGATGCGGTCTTCCGGATCGACCACTACCTCGGCAAGGAGACCGTCCAGAACATCCTGGCGCTCCGCTTCGCCAACACCCTCTTCGAGCCGATCTGGAACCGGTCGTACGTCGACCACGTGCAGATCACCATGGCCGAGGACATCGGCATCGGCGGCCGCGCCGGCTACTACGACGGCATCGGCGCCGCCCGTGACGTCATCCAGAACCACCTGCTCCAGCTGCTCGCGCTGACCGCGATGGAGGAGCCCGCCTCCTTCGACGCCGACGCGCTGGCCGCCGAGAAGACCAAGGTCCTCGGCGCGGTGAAGCTGCCCAAGGACCTCGGCGCGTCCACGGTCCGCGGCCAGTACGCGGCCGGGTGGCAGGGCGGCGCGAAGGCCGTCGGCTACCTCCAGGAAGACGGCATCGACCCCCAGTCGAAGACCGACACCTTCGCGGCCATCAAGCTGGAGATCGACAACCGCCGCTGGGCGGGCGTCCCCTTCTACCTCCGTACGGGCAAGCGCCTGGGCCGCCGCGTCACCGAGATCGCGGTCGTCCTCCAGCGTGCCCCGCACTCCCCCTTCGACCACACCGCGACCGAGGAACTCGGCCGCAACGCCATCGTGATCCGGGTCCAGCCGGACGAGGGCGTGACGGTGCGGTTCGGCTCCAAGGTGCCCGGCACCCAGATGGAGATCCGGGACGTGTCGATGGACTTCGCGTACGGCGAGTCCTTCACGGAGTCCAGCCCCGAGGCGTACGAGCGGCTCATCCTCGACGTCCTGCTCGGCGACTCGAACCTCTTCCCGCGCGTCGAGGAGGTCGAGCTGTCCTGGAAGATCCTCGACCCGATCGAGCAGTTCTGGGACAGGCACGGCAAGCCCGCGCAGTACCAGTCCGGGACCTGGGGTCCCGTCGAGGCGGACGAGATGCTCGCACGAGACGGACGGAGCTGGCGGCGGCCATGAAGACCGACCTGACGGACACCACGTCCTCCAAGATCAACAAGGCGCTGGTGCTCGGGCGGCGGGCGATCGGCACGCCGGCCGTCGGCATGGTGCTCACCCTCGTCATCGTCACCGACGAGGAGAACGCCTACGACGCGCTGAAGGCCGCGAACGAGGCGTCCCGCGAGCACCCCTCGCGGACCCTCGTCGTCATCAAGCGGGTCTCGCGCTCCCCGCGGGACCGCGCCAAGGCACGGCTCGACGCCGAGGTCCGCCTCGGCGCCGACGCCAGCACCGGGGAGACGGTGGTCCTCCGGCTCTACGGCGAGGTCGGCGACCACGCCCAGTCGGTGGTGCTCCCGCTGCTCCTCCCGGACGCCCCCGTCGTCGTCTGGTGGCCGGTGAACGCGCCGACCGACCCGGCGAACGACCCGCTGGGCGCCCTCGCCCAGCGCCGGGTGACCGACACGTACGCCGCCGAGCAGCCCATCCACGAGCTGGCCGCGCGCGCGGACGCGTACACCCCGGGCGACACGGACCTCTCCTGGACCCGGATCACCCCGTGGCGCTCGATGCTGGCCGCCGCGCTCGACCAGGTCGTGTGCGAGGTGACCTCCGCCGAGGTGGAGGGCGAGGAGTTCAACCCGAGCGTCGAACTGCTCGCCATGTGGCTGGCGGAGCGGCTGAAGGTGCCGGTGCGGCGCTCGAAGTCGGCCGGCCCCGGTCTCACCTCCGTACGGATGCAGACCAGCTCGGGACCGATCGTGCTCGACCGGCCGGACGGCTCGCTCGCCTCGCTCTGCATCCAGGGTCAGCCCGACCGTGCCGTGGCGCTCAAGCGCCGTGAGACGGCCGAGCTGATCGCCGAGGAGCTGCGCCGGCTCGACCCGGACGACACGTACGCGACGGCGCTCAAGTTCGGTCTCGAGCGTCTGGACGAGGAGGCGGCCGTCACGGCTCCCGAGCCGGAGGCCGTCGTGACCGAGGCCGGTCCCGAGGCCGAGCCCGAGCCCGCGGCGAAGCCCGCCGCGAAGAAGGCACCGGCGAGCAAGAAGGCGGCGGCCAAGTGAGCACCCCTCAGCTGGTCGTCCACCGCGACAAGGAGCTGATGGCGCAGGCGGCCGCGGCCCGGCTGATCACCCGGATCGTCGACGCCCAGGCCACCCGCGGCTCCGCCTCGGTCGTGCTGACCGGCGGGCGCAACGGCAACGGTCTGCTCGCGGCGCTCGGTACGGCGCCCGCGCGGGACGCGATCGACTGGTCGCGGCTCGACCTGTGGTGGGGCGACGAGCGTTTCCTGCCGGAGGGCGACCCCGAGCGGAACGTCACCCAGGCCCGTGAGGCACTGCTCGACCGGGTGCCGCTCGACCCGGCCCGGGTGCACGCCATGCCGGCGTCGGACGGCCCGTACGGCAGCGATGTCGACGCCGCCGCGGCCGCGTACGCGACGGAGCTCGCGGCCGCCACGGGTGGCCGCGGCGCCGTGCCGGCCTTCGACGTCCTGATGCTGGGCGTCGGCCCCGACACCCATGTGGCCTCGCTCTTCCCGGAGCTGCCGGCGGTCCGCGAGACCGAGCGGACGGTGGTCGGCGTGCACGGCGCGCCCAAGCCGCCGCCGCTGCGGATCTCGCTGACCCTTCCGGCGATCCGGGCGGCGAAGGAGGTCTGGCTGCTCGCGGCCGGTGAGGACAAGGCGAAGGCGGCGGCCATCGCGCTGTCGGGCGCGGGCGAGGTGCAGGCCCCGGCGGCCGGTGCCTACGGCCGCTCGCGCACCCTGTGGCTGCTGGACGCGGCGGCGGCCTCGGAGCTGCCGCGGAGTCTGTATCCGCCGGCTTCGGCCTGATTCACGCCCGCTGAGGCCCGGTTCACCTTCTGGTGGACCGGGCCTCCGGCGTATGTACGGGCTCCAGGAAGGGCGCGAGGAGCTCCGGTACGGCCTCGGCGGCGAAGGCCAGGCCCTGGCTCTCCCCGGCGTCGAGGATGTCGTACGCGCCCGCCCCCGCGGCCGTCGTGGCGGTCAGCGTCAGGATGCCGGCGCGCCGCTGGAAGTACGACTGCTTCACGGTCCAGCCGATGACGCCGGAGCGCTGCAGGGCGACCGTGGCGCGCCGGACCGTGCCCGAACGGGTCACCAGATAGGCGCCGCTGACACCGTGTCCGAGAGCGCGGTAGGCGTCGAGGGCGAACAGCACGGCGACCGGGACGAGGACGACCGCGCAGCCGGCCGCCACGTACAGCAGGACCGGGGTGAGGAGGAGTCCGAGGAGGGCGAGGACCGCGACGGGCCCGAGGGCGCTCCACAGTGCCCAGCGCAGCCGCCGGACGCGGGCCGCACGGGGGTGGGCGGCGAGGGGAGCCCCGGTGGGCGGCTCGGGCTCGCGCAGGACCTGGGCGGCGACCCGGTCGGCGACGGCCCGCTCCACGGCCGGCAGCAGGTTCTTGAGGTCGCCGTGCTTGTCGCCGTCGTCCTTGACGAGACCCGTGGCGACGGCGTCGAGGCGAGCGGCCCCGCACATCCGGACGCCGAGCGGCTCGACGCGTTCGATGCCGCGCAGTCGGCGCTCCTCCAGGGAGACCGAGCGGGCGGTGAGCAGACCCCGGGAGACCCGCAGGGTGCCTCCCGGGGCGCGCTCCAGGCGGTAGTTCCACCACATCTCGACCCAGAGGCCGAGGGCGCCGACGGCTCCGGCGACGGTGGCGAGGAGGACCAGGTCGACGATCATCCAGGCGACGGAGACGTCCTGGAAGCGGTCCCCTATCCAGTCGATGACCTTCCCCTGGGCGCCGAACCACTCGCTGACCTGCATGACGGCACCGACGGCCGCGCCTCCGAGGGCGGGGGCCAGGAAGGAGACGGGGGCGAAGCGGATCCAGCGCGGGTCGAGGACGGCCAGGGCGGCGTCGTCGTGGTCCGGGTCCTCGGGGGCGGCGGCGCGGCTGAGGAGTTCGTGGCGGAGCCGCTCGCCCTCCGCCCGGGTGACCAGGTCGAGTTCGAGGGTGGACTCGCCGCCGCCGGTCTGTTCGCCGGTGCCGATGCGGACCTTGACGAGCCCGAGTGCGCGGTGGAGGGGGTTGGCGGTGAGGTCGACGCTGCGGATCCGCTCACGGGCGAGCGAGCGGCGCTGGACGACGAGGAGTCCGGTGCGGAGTTCGACCCTCCCCGAGCCTTCGGCCGAGGGTGTTCCTCTCTCGCTCCGCTCCGCTCCGACCCGGTACCGGGTGCGGCGGAAGCGGACCGTCTCGGCGACGATGTCCGCGGCGAGGGCGAGCGCGACGCCCGCGGCGACCCAGGCGAAGGCCTGCCACAGCGGACGCGATCCGGCGAGGCCGAACGCGACGGGCAGCGCGGCTCCGGCGAGGACGCCGGCGAAGAGGACGACGCGGACGAGGACCGTACGGGGATCGAGGAGCAGCCAGTCGGTGTCCCGGTCCGCCGCGGCGTCCTGATCCACGCTCATGTGGCGTCCCCCGGGGTGGCCTGGGTGATGACGGTCAGCCGCTCGGCGAGACCGGCGGCCAGTTCGTGGTCGAGGCCCTCGATGCGGATCGCGCCCTTGGAGGAGGCGGTCGTCACGGTGACGGTCGCGAGCCGGAAGAACTGCTCGAGCGGGCCGCGTGAGGTGTCGACGGTCTGGATCCGGGACATCGGCGCGATGCGCCATTCCTGCCAGAAGGCCCCCGTACGGACGTAGACGGCGTCCTCGGTGACCTCCCAGCGGTGCACCCGGAACCACCAGGCGGGGAAGAACGCGGCGCAGGCGAGGCCCACGGCCGCCACGGTCCCGGCCGCGACGAGCAGCCAGAACCGGGCGGGGCCGATGAGGGCGCCGAGGACGGCGAGGACCACCACCGGTACGGCGGCGGTCGCCAGGAGCCGGCTCCGCCACCAGGTGACGGCCCGCTCGGCCACGGCGTTCCTGGGCGGCCGCAGCCGCACCGCGTTCTCCCCCGTCATGTTCCTACCGTCCGCGCAGCGAGCGGTAGGCGGTCACGAGACCGGCGGTGGAGCTGTCGAGCTCCTCGGCGCCCTCGCCGTCCGTCAGGACCGGCTCGATCCGCTTGGCGAGGACCTTGCCGAGCTCGACGCCCCACTGGTCGAAGGAGTCGATGTTCCACACGGCGCCCTGGACGAAGACCTTGTGCTCGTAGAGCGCGATCAGCTGGCCGAGGACGGAGGGGGTGAGCTTCTCGGCGAGGATCGTGGTGGTGGGGTGGTTCCCCCGGAAGGTCTTGTGCGGGACGAGCTCCTCGGGGACGCCCTCGGCCCGTACCTCCTCGGGCGTCTTGCCGAAGGCGAGCGCCTGGGTCTGGGCGAAGAAGTTGGCCATGAGCAGGTCGTGCTGGGCGACGAGACCGGGCAGCAGGTCGGCGACGGGCCGGGCGAAGCCGATGAAGTCGGCCGGGATGACCTTGGTGCCCTGGTGGATCAACTGGTAGTACGCGTGCTGCCCGTTGGTGCCCGGGGTGCCCCAGACGACGGGGCCGGTCTGCCAGTCGACCGGCCTGCCCTCGCGGTCCACCGACTTGCCGTTGGACTCCATGTCGAGCTGCTGGAGGTAGGCGGTGAACTTGGACAGGTAGTGGGAGTACGGCAGGACGGCGTGCGACTGGGCGTCGAAGAACGCGCCGTACCAGACGCCGAGGAGGCCGAGGAGCAGCGGCGCGTTCTCCTCGGGCGGGGCGGTGCGGAAGTGCTCGTCGACGAGGTGGAAGCCGTCGAGCATCTCGCGGAAGCGCTCCGGGCCGACGGCGATCATCAGGGAGAGACCGATGGCGGAGTCGTAGGAGTAGCGGCCGCCGACCCAGTCCCAGAACTCGAACATGTTCGTGGTGTCGATGCCGAACTCCTCGACCTTCTCGGCGTTGGTCGAGAGGGCCACGAAGTGCTTGGCGACGGCCTCCTGGCCGGCCCGGAGGCCGGTGAGGAGCCAGTCGCGGGCGGAGGTGGCGTTGGTGATCGTCTCGATGGTGGTGAAGGTCTTCGAGGCGACGATGAAGAGCGTCTCGGCGGGGTCGAGGTCGCGGACGGCCTCGTGGAGGTCGGCGCCGTCGACGTTGGAGACGAAACGGAACGTCAGGTCCCGCTGGGTGTAGGAGCGGAGGACCTCGTAGGCCATGGCGGGGCCGAGGTCGGAGCCGCCGATGCCGATGTTGACGATGTTCTTGACCGGCTTGCCGGTGTGGCCGGTCCACTCGCCCGCGCGGACCGTGTCGGCGAAGGCGGCCATCTTGTCGAGGACGGCGTGGACGCCGGGGACGACGTTCTCGCCGTCGACCTCGATCACGGCGTCGCGGGGGGCCCGCAGCGCGGTGTGGAGGACGGCCCGGTCCTCGGTGGTGTTGATCTTCTCGCCGCGGAACATGGCGTCGCGCAGCTCGGCGACGCCGGTGGCGGCGGCCAGTTCGCGCAGCAGGGTCAGCGTCTCGTCGGTGACGAGGTGCTTGGAGTAGTCCAGGTAGAGGTCGCCCACCCGCAGGGTGTGGCCGGTGCCCCGCTCGGGGTCGGCGGCGAACAGGTCGCGCAGATGGGTGTCGCCCAGCTGCTCACGGTGCTTGCCGAGGGCCGCCCACTCGGGCAGCCGGTTGAGCCTGGTGCGGCCTTCGTTGTTCATCTCGGACATCGCCCACTTCTTCTCGTACTGCTTGTCTGCCCCGCTGCCTCTCCAACCTAATTGATCAGGAGGGCCGGTGACGCGAGGGCGAGCGGCGGTACGGAAGTCGATGGGGAGAACGCCGAACGGGCCTTGCCCGCGAACTCGGTTCGCGGGCAAGGCCCGTTCGTCACACCGTCACACCACGTTCAGATCTCGCCGCGCAGTTTGGCCAGCGCCTCGGCGAGGATCGCCTCGCCGTCCGCGTCGCTGCGTCGCTCACGCACATAGGCGAGGTGGGTCTTGTACGGCTCCGTGCGCGGCGGGTCCGGCGGGTTGTCCCGGTCCTGACCTGCCGGGAAGCCGCAGCGCGGGCAGTCCCAGGTCTCCGGGACCTGCGCGTCGCTGGCGAAGCTCGGCTGGGTCTCGTGCCCGTTCGAGCACCAGAAGGAGATGCGGGCGCGCGGCGCCGACTCGCCCCGCTCGGCCTCACCCATCGGCCCCGCTCCGACCCGGCTTCCCCGGATCGCGTTGCCACTTGCCACGGTCGTAACTCCCTGCGTGATGGTGCTCGAAGATGCCCCAGTCTACGTAAGGCCCAACGCGCGTCCAGTGTTCGGAGTTACCCGTCCAACTTCATCAGCAGACCAAGTACCACAATGCAGGCGAACCAGAGCAGACCGACCACGACGGTGATCCGGTCCAGGTTGCGCTCGGCGACCGAGGAGCCGCCGACGGAGGACTGCATGCCGCCACCGAACATGTCGGAGAGACCGCCGCCCTTCCCCTTGTGCATCAGTACGAGCAGCATCAGTAGCCCGCTGAAGACGAGCAGGGCGATCGAGAACCCCATAACCACGGCTGGACCAACTTCCTCGGACTTATACGGACGGGGGCCGGGCACTGCCCGACCCCCGCAAGGGTACGACGTAACTCGCCTACCGCATACTCACTGGTCGCGGAAGCGCACGATCTTGACGAACTCGTCGGCGTCGAGTGCCGCGCCGCCCACCAGGGCGCCGTCGACGTCCGGCTGCGCCATGATCGCGGCGACGTTGCCGGACTTGACCGAGCCGCCGTACTGGATGCGGACCTTGTCGGCGAGCTCCTGCGAGTACAGCTCCGCGAGACGGCCGCGGATCGCGCCGCAGACCTCCTGCGCGTCCTCGGGGGTGGCGACCTCGCCGGTGCCGATGGCCCACACCGGCTCGTACGCGATCACGATGGTCTCGGCCTGCTCGGCGGGGACGTCCTTCAGGCCGCCGTCGAGCTGGGCGAGGGTGTACTCGACCTGCTGTCCGGCCTTGCGGACGTCCAGGCCCTCGCCGACGCAGAGGATCGGGGTCACGCCGTGCTTGAAGGCGGCCTTCACCTTGGCGTTGCAGACCTCGTCGTTCTCGGCGTGGTACTGGCGGCGCTCGGAGTGGCCGACGGCCACATAGGCGCACTTCAGCTTGGACAGCATCAGGCCCGAGATCTCGCCGGTGTAGGCACCGGACTCGTGCGCCGAGATGTCCTGGGCGCCGTACTTGATCTTCAGCTTGTCGCCGTCGATCAGGGTCTGGACGGACCGCAGGTCGGTGAAGGGGACCAGGACAGCGACCTCACAGGCGTCGTAGTCCTTGTCGGTCAGGGCGAAGGCGAGCTTCTGGACGTGGGCGATGGCCTCGAGGTGGTTGAGGTTCATCTTCCAGTTGCCCGCCATCAGCGGGGTGCGAGTGCTCATTTAGGGGTCAGTCCTCCAGTGCGGCGAGGCCGGGAAGCGTCTTGCCCTCGAGGTATTCGAGGGAGGCGCCGCCGCCGGTCGAGATGTGGCCGAATGCCTTCTCGTCGAAGCCCAGGATGCGGACCGCGGCGGCGGAGTCGCCACCGCCGACGACGGTGAAGGCCGGGGAGTCGACGAGCGCCTGGGCGACGGCCTTGGTGCCCTCGGCGTAGTCGGGGTGCTCGAAGACGCCCATCGGACCGTTCCAGAAAACGGTGCCAGCGTCGGCGACCTTCGAGGCGTAGAGCTTACGGGTCTCCGGACCGATGTCCAGGCCCTCCTCGTCCGCCGGGATGGCGTCCGCGGCGACCGTGGTGGGGTGGGCCGGAGCCTTGGTCTTCAGGTCCGGGAAGTCGGGCGAGACCAGCACGTCGACGGGGAGCACGAACTCCACGCCGCGCTCCTTGGCGCGCTTCAGGTACTCCTTGACCGCCGGGATCTGGTCCTCCTGGAGCAGCGAGATGCCGACCTCGTGGCCCTGGGCCTTGAGGAAGGTGTACGCCATGCCGCCGCCGATGAGGATGCGGTCGGCCTTCTCCAGGAGGTGGTCGATCACGCCGAGCTTGTCGGAGACCTTGGCGCCGCCGAGCGCGACCACGTACGGCCGCTGGACGTCGTCCGTGAGCTTCTTCAGGACGCCGACCTCGGTGGCGATGAGGTAGCCGGCGGCGTGCGGGAGGCGCGCCGGGAGGTCGAAGACCGAGGCGTGCTTGCGGTGCACGGCACCGAAGCCGTCGCCGACGTAGACGTCGGCGAGGGCGGCGAGCCGGTCCGCGAAGGCGCCGCGCTCGGCGTCGTCCTTGGAGGTCTCGCCGGCGTTGAAGCGGAGGTTCTCGATCACGGCGACCCGGCCGTCGGCGAGGCCCGCGACGGTGGCGGTGGCGGAGTCGCCGACCGTGTCCGTCGCGAAGGCCACCTCGGCGCCGAGCAGTTCGCCGAGGCGGGCGGCGGCCGGGGCGAGCGAGAACGCCGGGTCCGGGGCGCCCTTGGGGCGACCCAGGTGCGAGGCGACCACGACACGGGCGCCCGCGTCGGCGAGCGCCTTGACCGTGGGGACGACGGCGCGGATGCGACCGTCGTCGGTGATGGTGGTGCCGTCGAGCGGCACGTTGAGGTCGGCGCGGACGAACACGCGCTTGCCTTCGACGCCCTCGTGGAGAAGCTCGTCGATCGTCTTCATCTGTTAACTGACTCCTTGGTACGCGGTGGAGCACACAAACAGGGCTCGCACAGCGCGGCGTTGCGCTGCCCGAGCCCTGCTCACATCGAAAGCCCGCCCTGAAGCTTAGAGCCGGCCGCCGACGAAGACGGTGAGGTCGACGAGACGGTTGGAGTAGCCCCACTCGTTGTCGTACCAGCCGAGGATCTTGACCGTGTTGCCCTCCTGGACCATGGTCAGGGAGGCGTCGAAGGTGCAGGACGCCGGGTCGCTGACGATGTCGGACGAGACGATCGGGTCCTCGGTGTAGACCAGGATGCCCTTGAGGTCGCCGTCGTCGGCGGCCTTCTTGAACGCGGCGTTGACCTCGTCCTTGGTGACCTCGCGGTCGAGGGTGACGACGAGGTCGGTGGCGGAACCGGTCGGGACCGGGACGCGCATGGCGATGCCGTCGAGCTTGCCCTTGAGCTGCGGGAGGACCAGGGCGGTGGCCTTCGCGGCGCCCGTCGTGGTCGGGATGATGTTCTCCGCGGCGGCGCGGGCGCGGCGCAGGTCCTTGTGCGGGAAGTCCAGGATGCGCTGGTCGTTGGTGTACGCGTGGACCGTGGTCATCAGGCCCTTGACGATGCCGAAGTTCTCGTCGAGAACCTTGGCCATCGGCGCGACGCAGTTGGTGGTGCAGGAGGCGTTCGAGATGACGTGGTGCTGCGCCGGCTCGTACTTGTCCTGGTTGACACCCATGACGATGGTGATGTCCTCGCCGGAGGCCGGAGCCGAGATGAGGACCTTCTTGGCGCCACCCGCGATGTGCTTCTCGGCGTCGGCCTTCTTGGTGAAGATGCCGGTCGACTCGATGACGATGTCGACGCCCAGCTCGCCCCAGGGGATGTCGGCCGGGTTGCGCTCGGAGAGCACCTTGATGGTGTGGCCGTCGACGGTGATGGTGTCGGCGGTGTGGGTGACCTCGGCCTTGAGGCGCCCCAGGATGGTGTCGTACTTCAGCAGGTGGGCCGTGGTCGCGGTGTCGCCCAGGTCGTTGACAGCCACGATCTCGATGTCAGCACCCTGCTCAAGGAGCGCGCGGAAGTAGTTCCGGCCGATGCGGCCAAAGCCGTTGATGCCTACGCGGATCGTCACGAACCGATCTCCTCGTTAGGTACGCCGGTGTGCTCGACGCCGGCGAGATTTTTGTTTTTTGGGATGTCCCCGACCGCTTACGACCCTACCCCCACAGGCGCCCCGTAGTGACATCGGCCGCATCCACGCGTGCCCGGAAAGTGAGGACACATGGCCGACGGCCCGTACCTACCGACAGGTACGGGCCGTCGTGGGACGTTTGTCCCGACTACTCTCCGTCAGCGCCGGAGCGCCCCGAGGGCCCGTCCGAGGAGTCGTGCCCGCTCGGTCGCGGCGGGCACGTGCTCGAGTCCGTAGCCGAGGAGGACCGTGTCACGCGTGGTGACGGCGGCCTGGGAGTGGAAGAGCGCTCCCGAGCGCGTCCAGTCGGCTCCGTTGGCGGGGCTGCCGGCCGGGGCGCCCGGTACGGTCCACGCGCCGAGGGCGGTCTCGAAGCCCTCCGCCTCGGTGCCGGCGCCGGTGACGAGACGGGTGTCGTCGACGAAGGCGCCCATCTCTCCGGTGCCGGGGTCGGAGACGTACGAGATCGACAGCTCGACCTGCTTGCCCGCCCAGGCGCTCAGATCGACGGAGGCCTGCCGCCAGCCGTTGGAGGGGCCGGTGAAGGCGTTCCAGGAGCCGGTGGTGCCGGTGGCCGTGCAGCCGTCCTCGCCGACGGTGAGGTAGTGGGAGAGGAAGGGGTGGCCGCGGACGTAGTAGCCCTCGCCGCAGTCGGCGGGGGGCTCGCTGGAGGTGCCGCCCTTGGTGTCGGGCAGGGTCGTCCAGTCGTCCTGGCCGACGGTGTGGGCCTCGACGACGAGGTTGTCGTAGCCGGGCTCGGTGTCGTAGCTGACCTGGAAGTCCAGGCGCGGGGCCGCGCCGGCCGCGACGCCGGTGAGGTCGACGGTCCTGCTGAGCCGGGCCCAGGTGTTGTCGGCGTGCTTGACGGCCGCGAAGGACGCGCCCTCGGCGGGCTCGAAGGGGGTGCGGATGCCGGGGTAGTCACCGGCGGAGGCGCTGCTCGCGAACTGCGGGAACTCCTTCGGCCTCAGCGTGTCCGAGGTGACGGTGTACGCGCCCGCGTTGTCGAGCGGGTTGTCGGCGGCGGCGCCGAGGCCCGCTCCGATGCCCGCGAAGGCGCCGGTGCCGGCGAAGGCGGGCGGGTTGCCCAGACCGGCGCGGTGGTAGGCGCCGAGGTAGTACTGAGCGAAGTCGTTGGACTCGGCCCGGCCGACGCGGGTGAGACCGCCGGACTTCTCGCCGGCGTTGATCAGCTTGCCGCCCTCGTTGAGGTAGGCACGTACGGCGAGCTGGGTGGTGCCGGAGGGACGCTCGGCGCCGGTGTACCAGACGACGGTGCGGAAGTGGGACAGCACGCCGAGGGCGTCGGGCGTGCCCTGGGTGGCGACGTCCCAGACGGCGGCCTTGCGGCCGTTGTCGGCGAGCGCCTTCACGTACGCGGCGGTGTGCCGGGCGGCGGTGGTGCCGCCCTCGTCGGCGAGGACGAGCACGTCGCCGCGGGGGCGCTCGGCCACCGTGTACGTGAAGGGGGCGGAGGTGGTGGCCCGGCCCTCGCGGGTGCGGGCGGTGAACCAGACCTCGACGGAGTCGCCGGGCCGTGCGTCCTCGACCTCGGCGCGGTACTCGTCGAAGTAGAGGTTGTCCTCGCCGCCGAAGGTCTCGCCGCCCTTCCAGGCGTCGAGCTCCTCGCTGTGGGTGCGGCCGCCGTTGATCCGGTACTTCAGGGTCTTGCCGCGCAGGGACTTGCGTGCGGTGACGGCGACCTCCTGCTCCTCGCCGCGGGCGTAGGAGGTGGTGAAGGCCTTCGGTGTGAAGTCGGGGGCGTCGATGCCGACCGGGGAGACGGGCCGGTCCGGGTGGGCGGCGGTCTCGGCGACGGCGAGCGCGAAGGGGATGTTCTTGGCGAACTCGGCCTGGATCAGCTTCTCGTCGTCCGGGAAGGTGAAGACGGAGGCGCAGTCGGCCGGGTTCCAGGCGTCGTTCGGGTCGACCCGGGAGGCGGTGGCGCAGGTCGACATCTCCGGGGTGAACATCTGTGTCCCGTTGACGTTGGCGGCGTGTCCGTCCGCCTCGCCGTTGGTGATGTACAGCTCGGAGGAGACCTGCGGCCGGTAGCCGGGGACGGCCGGGTTCTGCGGGGTGCCGGCGAGGGCCTTGAGGGCCACGTCGTCGGGGGTGTCGGTGGCGACCTGCCAGCCGACGCCGTAGAGGATCAGCTGGGCGGCCGAGTGGTAGTTGATGCCGTACGCGAAGCCGATGCGCTTCTGGAAGGCGTCGAGAGCCTTGGTCTCGGGCTCCGACATGGGCCCCGCGCCGCGGAAGGTCTCGTCGGCCGGGTCGGGCGACGAGCCCTCGTTGTCGTAGCCCCACTTGTAGGCGAAGTTGCGGTTGAGGTCGACGCCGTCGCCCGGGGCGATCTTCCCGTCGCCGTCGTTGTCGCGGAGGTTCTTGCGCCACTGGCGGTTCTCGGGGTCGGCGTGCGTGTGGTCGTAGCCGTCCGGGTTGGCGGAGAGCACGAACCACAGTTCGGTGGAGTCGACGATCCGGGTGATCCGCTCGTCCTTGCCGTACCCGTCGAGGTAGTGGTGGAGCAGGCGGCGGGTCATCTCCGGGGTGATCCACTCGCGCGCGTGCTGGTTGGACATGTAGAGGGTGGCGGGCTTCGAGCCGTCCTTGACGCGCTGAGCGCCCTTGCTGACCTTGAGGGCGAGGATGTCCTGGCCCCTGAGGGTCTTGCCGATGGAGACGACCTTGGTGATCCCGGGGTTGGCCCGGGCGGTGTCCAGGATCTCCTGCTTGAGACCGTTCGGGCCCCCGTACGGGCGGAAGACGCCGTCCCCCGCGGCGGCCACCCGCTTCTCGGCCTGGGCGGTCAGGGTGTGCTCGGCGAGCTCGACGCCCTGGCCGCGCAGCTGCCCGGCCTGCCGGCCGGTGAGGAAGAGCTCGACCGTCGCGGAGCCCTTGTCGGGCACCTGTTCGGTCATCTCGTGGGCGTCGGCTCCGGCCTCCAGGAGCAGCGGTACCTGCTCCTTGGTGACCTCGGCCCGCCATACGGAGAGGGCGTCACCGCCGTCCCGGTCGTTCGGCTGCGCTCCGGCGACGGGTGCCGCCGCCACTCCCGCGATCAGCAGTGAAGCCGCGGCGAGGATCGATCTCGCTCTGCGTCTCATGAGCCCCCCTGGTTGTCGTGTGCCACGAAGGTGAACAGACGCCAGGCTCATGGGCGCTCATGGGCCTGTCAAGGGTGCCTCGCGGGGCGTACGAAAAAGCTGCCGGTGCCTCAGAAAGGCGCCGGCAGCCCGGAGTTCACGGTTCCGTACGACGGACGGGTCCGGCACGGGTCCCGTACGGGCCCGGCGTTGGTCCCGTGCGCGTCCCGTCAGCCGACGAGGCTGTCGTCGAGCTCCTCGGTCAGGTTGGACTCGGTCCCCGGGATACCCAGGTCCTGCGCCCGCTTGTCGGCCATGGCGAGCAGCCGGCGGATCCGGCCGGCCACCGCGTCCTTCGTCAGCGGCGGGTCGGCGAGCGCGCCCAGCTCCTCGAGGGAGGCCTGCTTGTGCTCCATGCGGAGCCGGCCGGCCGCCGCGAGGTGCTCGGGCACCTCCTCGCCGAGGATCTCCAGGGCGCGCTGCACCCGGGCCCCGGCGGCGACCGCGGCGCGGGCCGAGCGGCGCAGGTTGGCGTCGTCGAAGTTGGCCAGGCGGTTGGCGGTGGCGCGGACCTCGCGCCGCATCCGCCGCTCCTCCCAGGCGAGCACCGACTCGTGCGCGCCGAGCCGGGTGAGGAGGGCACCGATCGCGTCGCCGTCACGGACGACGACCCGGTCCACTCCCCGCACCTCGCGGGCCTTCGCCGCGATGGAGAGCCGGCGCGCCGCGCCGACCAGGGCGAGCGCCGCCTCGGGACCGGGGCAGGTGACCTCCAGGGAGGAGGACCGGCCGGGCTCGGTCAGCGAACCGTGCGCGAGGAAGGCACCCCGCCAGGCCGCCTCCGCGTCACAGGTTGCCCCGGAGACCACCTGCGGGGGGAGGCCCCGGATGGGACGGCCCCGGCCGTCCACGAGACCCGTCTGCCGGGCCAGCTGGTCACCTCCTGCCACCACCCGCACCACGAAGCGCGAGCCCCGCCGCAGTCCGCCGGGGGCCATCACGATCAGCTCCGAGCTGTGCCCGAAGATCTCCAGGATGTCCCGCTTGAGGCGGCGTGCCGCCATCGCGGTGTCGAGCTCCGCCTCGATCACGATGCGGCCGCTCACCAGGTGCAGCCCGCCCGCGAACCGCAGGATCGACGAGACCTCTGCCTTCCTGCAGCAGGTCCGGGTGACGGGAAGCCGGGAGATCTCGTCCTTCACCGCTGCCGTCATCGCCATGGGCCGATCCTTCCATGCATCCGAAAAATACGGTCGTACGCGGCGGCCAACAGCTCCGGGTCATGCTTCGCGGAGCCGTCGGGCCCGGCCACCGGCGCCAGCTCGACCGCGGCACCGAGCCGCTTGGCGGCATCGGAGAGGGACTCGCGATCGGGCACGGCGGCCTCGTCGGCCAGCACCACGTCCAGGGCGAGTTTAGGGGCGTGTCGTCCCAAAACCTCCAAATGACGCTGCGGGGAGAAGCCCTCGGTTTCTCCGGGCTGCGGTGTGAGGTTCAGCGAGAGCACCTTCCGGGCCTTCGTCCCGGCGAGGGCGTCGAGCAGTTCGGGGACGAGGAGGTGCGGGATCACGGAGGAGAACCAGGAGCCGGGACCGAGGACCACCCAGTCCGCGTCCAGGACCGCCTCGACGGCCTCCGGCACCGCCGGCGGGTCGTTCGGCACGAGGTGCACCGACTGCACCTCGCCGGGGGTGAGCGCCACGGTCGCCTGACCGCACACGGTGTCCACGTCGTCCGGCCGCTCCGGGTCATGGCCCCTGACCAGGGCCTGGAGCTCCAGGGGTACGGCGGACATGGGCAGCACCCGGCCCTGGGCGCCGAGCAGCCGGCCCACCAGGTCGAGGGCCTGGACGGGGTCGCCGAGCTGCTCCCAGAGGGCGACGATCAGCAGGTTGCCGACGGCGTGGCCGTTGATCTCGCCCTTGGACTGGAAGCGGTGCTGGATGACCCGGGCCCAGGTCTGGCCCCAGTCGTCGTCGCCGCAGAGCGCGGCGAGCGCCTTGCGGAGGTCTCCGGGGGGCAGCACTCCGAGCTCCTCCCGGAGCCGGCCGCTGGAACCGCCGTCGTCGGCGACCGTGACGACGGCGGTGAGGTCGCCGGTGATCCGGCGGAGGGCGGCGAGGGAGGCCGAGAGGCCCATGCCGCCGCCCAGCGCGACCACCTTGGGCTGGGCGCCGCGCCTGCGGAGCGTACGCCGCACCGAAAGGGTGGAGGCACGTCGACGGTACGGCTTCACTCGCGCCCCATGTCCCGGTGCACGACGACGGTCTCGACCCCTTCGGCGGCGATCCGGGCGGCGAGGCGCTCGGCGGTGGCCACGGAGCGGTGCTTGCCGCCGGTGCAGCCCACGGCGATGGTCACGTACCGCTTGCCCTCGCGGCGGTAGCCCGCGGCGATCAGCTGGAGCAGCTCGGTGTAGCGGTCGAGGAACTCCTTGGCGCCGGGCTGGTTGTAGACGTAGTTCGACACCTCCTCGTTGAGGCCGGTGAAGGGGCGCAGCTCGGGGACCCAGTGCGGGTTGGGCAGGAAGCGCATGTCGACGACGAGGTCGGCGTCGACCGGCAGGCCGTACTTGAAGCCGAAGGACATCACGGTGGCCCTCAGCTCGGGCTCCTCGTCCCCGGCGAACTGGGCGTCCATCTTGGCGCGCAGTTCGTGGACGTTGAGGCTGGAGGTGTCGATCACCAGGTCGGCGTCGCCGCGCAGCTCGCGCAGCAGGTCGCGCTCGGCGGCGATGCCGTCGGTGATCCGGCCGTCGCCCTGGAGCGGGTGGGGCCTGCGGACCGACTCGAAGCGCCTGACCAGGGCGTCGTCGGACGACTCCAGGAAGACGATCCGGCGGGTGACCTGCTTGGCGTCCAGGTCGGCGAGGGACTCCCTGAGGTTGTCGAAGAACTGCCGGCCGCGGACGTCGACGACGACGGCGATCCGGGCGACATTGCCCTGGGAGCGGGCGCCGAGCTCCACCATGGTGGGGATCAGCGCGGGCGGCAGATTGTCCACGACGAACCAGCCGAGGTCCTCCAGGCACTTCGCCGCGGTGGACCGGCCGGCTCCGGACATGCCGGAGATGATCACCAGCTCGGGAATGGCCGCCTCGGCGCCGTTGTCGCCGGGGGTCTCCTTCGTGCCCGTACTCACGTGTCCTGCTCCGTCTTCTCGGTCGTGCTGGCCTTGCGCGTCGTGCTCATCGTGCCGGTCCTGCTCTTCGTGCGCGGTCATGCCGTGCCGCCCCCGTCGTCTTCCATGATCTCTCCTGTCGCGGTGTTCACGGCGGGTGCGGCCGGGGCCGCCCGGGCCAGGGCCACGGCGACCGCCTCCGCGGTCTTCCTGCCCATGCCGGGAACCTCGCAGATCTGCTCGATTGTCGCCTGCCGGAGCCGCTTCACCGAGCCGAAATGCTTGATCAACGCGCGTTTCCGGGTGTCCCCGAGGCCGGGGACGTCGTCGAGAGGGCTGGTCCGGATGCGTTTCGTCCGCTTGGACCGCTGGTAGCGGATGGCGAAGTCGTGAGCCGTGTCACGCACCCGCTGAAGGAGGTACAGACCCTCGCTGGAGCGGGGCAGCACCACGGGGTCGTCGTCGCCGGGCAGCCACACCTCCTCCAGGCGCTTGGCGAGCCCGCAGACCGCGATGTCGTCGATCCCCAACTCGTCCAGGGCGCGCCGGGCCGCGGCGACCTGCGGCTGCCCGCCGTCGACCACGACCAGCTGCGGCGGGTACGCGAAGCGCTTGCGCCGCCCGCTCTCCTCCGGGTCCTCGACGACGCCCTCGGGGTCCCACTCCCCCGTCTTCTCCTTCTCGGCGAGATAGCGGCGGAAGCGGCGGCCGATCACCTCGTGCATGGACCGGACGTCGTCCTGCCCCTCGAAGCTCTTGATCTGGAAGCGGCGGTACTCGCTCTTGCGGGGCAGCCCGTCCTCGAAGACCACCATCGAGGCGACCACGTCCTCGCCCTGGAGGTGGGAGATGTCGAAGCACTCGATCCGCAACGGCGCCGAGTCCAGGTCCAGGGCCTCGGCGATCTCCTCCAGGGCCCGGGAGCGGGTGGTGAGGTCGCTGGCGCGCTTCGTCTTGTGCAGGACGAGCGCCTGCTGGGCGTTGCGCGCGACGGTCGCCATGAGGTCCTTCTTGTCGCCGCGCTGCGGGATCCGCAGCGAGACGTTGGACCCGCGGCGGCCGGTGAGCCAGGCGGTCACGGCCTCCGTGTCCTCGGGCAGCGCGGGGACCAGGACCTCCTTGGGGACCGTGTCGCCGCTCTCCTCGCCGTACAGCTGCTGGATCGCGTGCTCGACGAGTCCCGCGGTGTCGACGGCCTCGACCTTGTCGGTGACCCAGCCGCGCTGGCCGCGCACGCGTCCGCCGCGCACGTGGAAGATCTGCACGGCGGCCTCCAGCTCGTCCTCGGCGAGGGCGATCAGGTCGGCGTCGGTGGCGTCGGCGAGCACGACCGCGCTCTTCTCCATGGCCCGGCGCAGCGCCTCTATGTCGTCGCGCAGCCGGCCCGCCCTCTCGTACTCCATGTCCTCGGCGGCCAGCATCATCTGCTTCTCGAGACGGCGGATGTACGTCCCGGTACGGCCGGCCATGAAGTCGCTGAACTCCTCGGCGAGTTCGCGGTGCTCCTCGGGGGTGACCCGGCCGACGCAGGGCGCGGAGCACTTGCCGATGTAGCCGAGGAGGCAGGGGCGGCCCGCCGAGGCGGCGTTCCGGAACACTCCCGCGGAGCAGGTCCGCACCGGGAACACGCGCAGCATGAGGTCGACGGTCTCGCGGATCGCCCACGCGTGCGCGTACGGCCCGAAGTAGCGCACGCCCTTCTTCTTGTGGCCGCGCATGACCTGGACGCGCGGGAACTCCTCGTTCATGGTGACCGCGAGGTACGGGTAGCTCTTGTCGTCCCGGTACTTCACGTTGAACCGGGGGTCGTACTCCTTGATCCAGGAGTACTCCAGCTGGAGCGCCTCGACCTCGGTCGACACGACGGTCCACTCCACGGAGGCGGCGGTGGTCACCATGGTGGCGGTGCGCGGGTGCAGGCCGGTGATCGGCTGGAAGTAGTTGGCGAGCCGCTGGCGCAGGGACTTCGCCTTGCCCACGTAGATCACCCGGCGGTGCTCGTCGCGGAACTTGTAGACCCCCGGGGAGTCGGGGATCTGACCCGGCTTGGGGCGATAGCTGGAGGGGTCGGCCATGCTCCCCACCCTACTGTCGCCCACAGACACCCCAACCGCCCACAGACCCCGCCGACACCGCCCCGCACGAGCGTGCGCCCACCGCCGTGCCCGCACGGCAACTATTGGCCCCGCCCCCCTGTGCGGGCAACCGCCGCCTCTGCACCCCCGTGCGGGCAACCGCCCGCGCCCCCACCCACCCCCTCCCGTGTGGGCAATCGTCCCGCAGGGCGGGACGGGTGGGCACACGGGACGGCGCCCTTCGGCGGGCGCCTCCGCCCCTTGTGCCTGGGCCCGCACCACCAGTCGCGCCGCACAACGGGTGCGGGTACAGGCCCGGAAGCCTAGGCCCGGCAAGGGGCGCCGTCCGTTGTGCCCACCCGTTCCGCCCCAGCGGAACGATTGCCCACAACGGGGTGGGCGGCGTCCCAGTGGGAGCTCGACGTGGGGGCGCCGCCCCGGTGGTGGCGCGGGTGCCCCGGGCTCAGGTCCTTCGGGCGTCTCGGTGGCGGCGTATCGCTGTCGTGGCCGTCAGGCCGAGGACGAGCACCGCCCCCGCCCCCGCCCCCGCCGCCATACCGGCCCCGGACCCTTCCTCCGCCGGCGGCACCCCGTCGTAACCCCCCGCCGCCCCCTTCTTCGCGTAGGCCGAGCCAGGCAGCTTGTCCCCGTACGCCCGGACGACCCGCCCCCGGTACGCGGTCAGGCTGGTCCCGTTCCGGCCGACCGCCCGTATCGCGTCCTCGTCCAGCGGGAGGACCTTCGCCCCCTTCTGGACGTACCAGGCGTCGATCTGCGGCTCACGGAAGACCAGCCCGCCGGGCAGGACGCGGCCGCCCTGTTCCGCGTAGCGGATCTCGTCGTCGCCGGTGGCGATGTTCACCACCTGCCAGCCGCCCGCCCGCCGCACCGTCCACAGCGAGGCCTTCTGTCCGTCCGACGACACCGCCCGGCTGGCCCGGAACTCGACCCGGGCGACCGGCGCCCCGGTCTTCCCGGCGACGAAGTCCGGGGAGAGGATCCGTACCGGCACGGACGTGCCCTCGACGCGCGGCGCGGCCGCCGAGCGGGCGACGGCGCCGTCCCGGGCGAAGAACCGGGCGAGGGTGTCCAGCGTCCCCGGCGCGGAGGCGGCCCGCTCGGGCGTCGGCGCGGTCGGCGTGGCCGGCGGCAGCCCCTCGGCCGCGGCGGCCTCCGGAAGCGCCCCGAGGAGCAGCAGGGTCGCGGCGGCGAGCAGCCCGGCGCCCATGGCTCGTGCGTTCATCGTCGTCACGCCCCGATCCGGTAGAGCGAGTGGGTCCAGGAGAAGGAGCCGTTGTCGACGTACCAGGCGTGGGAGGCCCAGTTGTAGCGGTCGCTGGAGGGCCAGGGGTCGCCCCAGTAGACCCAGCTGCCGGCGTCGTCGTAGCCGTAGATCACGTGCATGTGACCGCCGCCGCTCGACCACTGGATGCGGGTCTCGACGGGCCGGTCGGCGTTGATCTCGGTCTGCACGGTCGCGTAGCGCAGCCAGCCGTCGACGTACGAGCCGGGGTTGACGCCCGCCCAGCGGAGGCCGGTCTGGACGTTGCCGAGGGTGGCCTGCCAGTTGGGGCAGTCGTAGCCCTGCTGCCGGTTGAAGGCGGCGTTGCAGAACTGGTTCTGGCTGTGGTTCCGGCCGAACCAGGTGGCGATGGTGTTGCCGCCGGCCGCCCAGCACCAGTTGGTCTTCTGCTGGGCCTGCATGGTGATGTTCAGCCGCTTGGAGCCGAGGGCGGCGGTGTCCTCGGCGGCGGGTGCGGCGGAGGCGGAGGTGGTGGGGACGAGGAAGAGGGCGGCCGCGGCGAGTGCCGCGAGGTTCAGCTTTCTTCTGCGCATCGCGTTCCTCCCAGGAGATGGGGATGTGGGGGTGGAGGAGCGCGTCCGGACGCTGGTCAGGAGCATCTGCCGTTGTCCGGATCAGGTCAACACGCTTCAATGCGGGGTGACATCGGACTGTGAACGGTGTGACCCGGGTGTGAACCGACGCCCACGGCCCACCTGCCCGCCCACCCCGCGCGGCACGACGGTCCGCATCCCCGTCGTGAACGTTCACTGAGGAGTCCTCGTGAGCCACACCGAGGCCGATCTGGCGCAGTTGCTGCACACCGGCCCCTTCCATCTGGCGCTGCGCACCGCGCTCGCCGTGCGCGGGCTGCCGCTCCAGCGGGTCCAGCACCATCTCGCGCACCGGGGCGTCAAGGTCGGGGTGACGAGTCTCAGTTACTGGCAGCAGGGCGCCCGCCGTCCGCAGCGGCCGGAGTCGCTGAAGGCCGTGCGCGCCCTGGAGGAGGTGCTCCAGCTGCCGGAGAACTCGCTGCTGCGGCTGCTCGCGGGGGACGCGGCGGCGCGGTCCGACGTGGAGCGTCCGGCGGCCCGTTCGTACCGCTCGCTCGTGGAGGCCTCCGGCTCGGTCGAGGAGCTCCTCGCGGAGCTCGAGTCGCCGACGGACGGCGGTCTGCACACGGTGGGGCACCACGAGCGGGTGCGGATCGGGGCGGGGAGGGAGCTGGTGGGGCGCGAGTCGCAGCACGTGGTGCGGGCGCACCGGGACGGCGTGGACCGCTATGTGGCCATCCACCACGGGGATCCGGGCTGCGACCCGTCGCGGGTGGCGGTGCGGGCGGTGGAGAACTGCCGGACCGGTCGGGTGCGGTGGCACGCGGCGACGGGGGTGCTGGTCGCGGAGCTGCTCTTCGACGCGCGACTGCGGGCCGGGGACACGTACCTCTTCTCGTACGGCTTCGAGGACGGTACGGCGGGGCCGAGCGGGGAGTACGTGCGGGGGTTCAGCTTCGCCGGCGGGCAGTACGTGCTGCAGGTGCGCTTCGACGAGGCGGCGCTCCCGGTGCGGTGCCGGAGGTTCGCGCAGGCCTCGACGGGCGCGCCGCGCGGGGGTCGTACGGAGCTGACCCTGAGCGGTGTGCACCGGACGGTGCACACCGTGGAACAGGGGGTACGCCCGGGGATCCTGGGGATCGACTGGGACTGGGCGTAGGTCGGAGGCGCAGCGGTACGGGCCGGGTGCGCGACACCGGGTGGCGCGGGCTCAGGCCTTGGGCGCGGGCTCAGGCCTTGGGCGCGGTCTCCGGGCCCGCGACCAGCCTGCCGTTCTCCACGCGGACGGGGACCTCGGGGAGCGGCACGGTGGCCGGGCCCTTGAGCGCCTTGCCGGTCGTCACGTCGAAGCGGCTGCCGTGGCAGGGGCAGTTGCCCTCGTTGTCCTCGATCTTGTCGAGGACGCAGCCGGCGTGGGTGCACTGGGCGCTGAACGCCTTGTACTGGCCCTTGGCCGGGCAGCTCACCAGGACCCGCTGCTCGCGGTAGAGCTTGGCACCGCCGACCGGGATCTCGTCCGGAGCGCCGAGCGCGACCGGGGCGGTCGGGGTCGGGACCTCGGCGTGGCCGAGCTTGGACTCGGTGGAGCAGGCGGCGACTCCCAGCCCGGCGGCACCGGCGAGCGCGGCGCCTTTCAGTACGGTGCGGCGGCTGGACTGGCCGGACATGAGCGCTCCACGGTGGATCGGGGCAAGCGTGACCCAACCGACGATACCGGCGGCGAGGCGGGGCCCCCGGAGTGGGGCCCCGCCTCGGACGTCAGGCCTTGGGGGCCCTGGTCGTCGCCTTCTTCGCGGCGGCCTTCGTGGCCGTCTTCTTCGCCGGCGCGGCGGCCTTGGCGGTGGTCGCCTTCTTGGCCGGAGCCTTGGCCGGGGCCTTCTTCGCCGCCGTCCTCTTCGCCCCGCGGGCCGCCGGCACGGTCCCTCCCGCGTCGCTGATCCGGTCCGCGCCGAGGATCTCGCGGAGGAACTTGCCGGTGTGGCTCGCCGGAACCGAGGCGACCTCCTCCGGCGTGCCCTCGGCGACGACGATGCCGCCGCCGCTGCCGCCCTCGGGGCCCATGTCGATGAGCCAGTCGGCGGTCTTGATGACATCGAGGTTGTGCTCGATGACGATCACCGAGTTGCCCTTGTCGACGAGGCCGGACAGGACCGTGATCAGCTTCGAGATGTCCTCGAAGTGCAGACCGGTGGTCGGCTCGTCCAGAACGTAGACCGTGCGGCCCGTCGAGCGCTTCTGCAGCTCGGAGGCGAGCTTGACGCGCTGGGCCTCGCCGCCGGAGAGCGTCGGCGCCGACTGGCCGAGCCGGACGTAGCCGAGGCCGACCTCGGTGAGCGTGCGCAGGTGGCGGGCGATGGTCGGGACGGCCTCGAAGAAGTCGAGGGCCTCCTCGATCGGCATGTTCAGGACTTCGGCGATGGACTTGCCCTTGTAGTGGACCTCCAGGGTCTCCCGGTTGTACCGGTCGCCGTGGCAGACCTCGCACGGGACGTAGACGTCCGGGAGGAAGTTCATCTCGATCTTGATCGTGCCGTCGCCGGAGCAGTTCTCGCAGCGGCCGCCCTTGACGTTGAAGGAGAACCGGCCGGGCAGGTAGCCCCGGACCTTGGCCTCCATCGTCTCGGCGAAGAGCTTGCGGACGTGGTCGAAGACGCCGGTGTACGTCGCGGGGTTCGACCGCGGCGTGCGGCCGATCGGGGACTGGTCGACGTGCACGACCTTGTCGACGAGGTCGTCGCCGTCCACCCGCGTGTGCCGTCCGGGCACCGACTTGGCGCCGTTGAGCTCGCGCGCCAGGTGGGTGTAGAGGATGTCGTTGACCAGGGTCGACTTGCCGGAGCCCGAGACGCCGGTGACGGCGGTGAGGACGCCGAGCGGGAAGGAGACGTCGATGTCCCGCAGGTTGTTCTCGCGGGCCCCGTGCACGGTGAGCCGGCGCCCGGGGTCCACCGGGCGGCGGATCTCCGGGGTGGGGATCGCCCGGCGGCCGGACAGGTACTGCCCGGTGATCGACTCCTCGTTGGTGAGGAGCTCCTTCATGGTGCCGGAGTGGACGACCTTGCCGCCGTGCTCGCCGGCGCCGGGGCCGATGTCGACGACCCAGTCGGCGACCTTGATGGTGTCCTCGTCGTGCTCGACCACGATGAGCGTGTTGCCCATGTCGCGGAGCCGTACGAGGGTCTCGATGAGCCGGTGGTTGTCCCGCTGGTGCAGGCCGATGGACGGCTCGTCGAGCACGTAGAGCACGCCGACCAGGCCGGAGCCGATCTGGGTGGCGAGCCGGATGCGCTGGGCCTCGCCGCCGGAGAGGGTGCCCGCGGCCCGGTTGAGCGAGAGGTAGTCGAGGCCGACGTCGACGAGGAAGCGCAGCCTCTCGTTGACCTCCTTGAGGACCCGCTCGGCGATCTTCTTGTCCCGCGCGTTGAGCGTCAGCCGGCCGAGGAACTCGGCGCAGTCGCTGATCGACATCGCGGAGACCTCGGCGATGGACTTGTCCATCACCGTGACCGCGAGCACGATCGGCTTCAGGCGGGTGCCCTCGCAGGTGGGGCAGGGCACCTCGCGCATGTAGCCCTCGAAGCGCTCGCGGCTGGAGTCGCTCTCCGCCTCGGTGTGGCGCCGCTTGACGAAGGAGACGGCGCCCTCGAAGGCCGGGGTGGTGTACGCCCGCTCCCGTCCGTACCGGTTGCGGTAGCGGACCTCGACCTGGGTCTTGTGGCCGTACATCAGGGCCTTCTTGGCGCGCTGCGGCAGCCCCGCGTACGGGATGTCCGTACGGAAGCCGAGCGCCTGGGCGAGACCGCCGATGAGCCGGCCGAAGTACTCCTTGGTGTGGCCGTGCGACCAGGGGTGGATGGCGCCCTCGTCGAGCGACTTGTCCTCGTCGGGGACGATCAGCTCCGGGTCGACCTCCATGCGCGTGCCGATGCCGGTGCAGTCGGGGCAGGCGCCGAAGGGCGAGTTGAAGGAGAAGGAGCGCGGCTCCAGCTCCTCGAAGGACAGGTCGTCGTACGGGCAGTAGAGGTGCTCCGAGTACATCCGCTCGCGCTCGGGGTCGTCCTCCGCGAGGTCGACGAAGTCGAGGACGACCATGCCGCCGGAGAGCCCGAGGGCGGTCTCGACGGAGTCGGTGAGGCGGCGCTTGGCGCTGTCCTTCACGGTGAGGCGGTCGACGACCACCTCGATCGTGTGCTTCTCCTGCTTCTTCAGCGTCGGCGGCTCGCTCAGCTGGATGGTCGCCCCGTCGACCCGGGCGCGGCTGTAGCCCTTGGTCTGGAGGTCGGCGAAGAGGTCGACGAACTCGCCCTTCCGCTCGCGCACGAGCGGGGAGAGCACCTGGAAGCGGCTGCCCTCGGGCAGCTCCAGGACCCTGTCGACGATGGCCTGCGGCGACTGGCGGGAGATCGGCCGGTGGCACTCGGGACAGTGCGGCTTGCCGATGCGGGCGAAGAGCAGACGGAGGTAGTCGTAGACCTCGGTGATGGTGCCGACCGTCGAGCGCGGGTTGCGCGAGGTCGACTTCTGGTCGATGGAGACGGCGGGCGACAGACCTTCGATGAAGTCGACGTCCGGCTTGTCCATCTGGCCGAGGAACTGCCGGGCGTAGGAGGAGAGCGACTCGACGTAGCGGCGCTGCCCCTCGGCGAAGATCGTGTCGAACGCGAGGGAGGACTTGCCCGACCCCGAGAGCCCGGTGAAGACGATCAGGGAGTCACGCGGGAGGTCGAGCGAGACGTTCTTGAGGTTGTGCTCACGAGCGCCACGGACGATGAGACGGTCGGCCACGCCGGTCCGCACCTTTCTTCAGAGAGCGGATGTGCCTGAACACCCAACACTTCAAGGATGCCGGATGCTTCCTTCGAGCTTATAGCACGCACATTCGATTTCCGGCCGCTCGGAGACCTCTTCACCCGAACGAGTGGCGGCGGCCCCTGGTGGCACTAGGGTCTGCGGCATGATCGACCACGAACGCGACCTCGCTCACGTCCGCGAAGCGACCGAAAGGCTGCTGAAATCGGCCGCCTCACTGGACAACGCGGCGGTCGAAGGACCGTCACGGCTGCCCGGCTGGACCCGCGGCCACGTGCTCGCCCACGTCGCCCGTAACGCCGACGCCCTGGTGAACGTCCTCCAGGGCCGCCCCATGTACCCCGACGCCGCCACCCGGGACCTCGACATCGAGCGCGACGCGGGCCGGTCGCCGGCCGTCCACCTCGCCGACCTGCGCGAGAGCGCCGACCGCTTCCAGGCCGTGGGCGCCGAGCCCGCCGACTGGAGCCGGACGGTCGAGCTCCGCAACGGCGTCACGGACAGCGCCTCCCGCGTCCCCTTCCGCCGCTGGGTGGAGGTGGAACTGCACCACGTCGACCTCGGAGTCGGCTACGAGCTCGAAGACCTGCCGGAGGAGTTCGTCACCCGGGAGATCGAGTTCCTGGCCGACCGCTGGTCCGGGCGCCCCGACGTGCCGCCGGTGACGCTCCGCCTCGGCCACGGCGAGGACGGCCCGAGCTGGCGCACCGGAGGCACGGAGGGCACGCCGGTCGTCCTCGGCGGCACCGGCGCCGAGCTGCTCGGCTGGCTGGCCGGCCGCGGCGACAAGGGCGCCCACCTGGCCGTGCTCTCCGGCGCCGGCCTCCCGGAGCTCCCCGCCCTGTAGCGGACCGCTCCAGGCGCCCGGCGATAGGCTGAGCCCATGACGTACAGCGGAGTGGTGAAGGTCGGCGGCCCTGCGGACGTGCACGAGCTGTCGGAGCTGATGATCTCGAAGGTCGCCGTCGGCCCGATGGACAACAACGCGTATCTGCTGCGCTGCCGGGCCACCGGCGAGCAGCTGCTGATCGACGCGGCCAACGACGCCGACACGCTCCTCACGCTGATCGGTGACGACGGCATCGCGTCCGTCGTCACCACCCACCGGCACGGCGACCACTGGCAGGCCCTGGCCGCGGTGGTCGCCGCGACCGGCGCCGTGACGTACGCGGGGGCGTACGACGCGGAGGGCATCCCGGTCCCGACCGACGTCCCCGTCGAGGACGGCGACACGATCCGGGTCGGGCGGGTGGAGCTGACCGCGCGCCACCTTGTCGGGCACACCCCCGGCTCCATCGCCCTGATCTACGACGACCCGCACGGCCACCCCCACGTCTTCACCGGCGACTGCCTCTTCCCCGGGGGCCTGGGCAACACCAGGAAGGACCCGGAGGCCTTCGCGAGCCTCCTCCACGACGTGGAGACCAAGCTGTTCGAGGTCCTCCCCGACGAGTCCTGGGTCTATCCGGGCCACGGCAAGGACACCACGCTCGGTGACGAGCGCCCCTCCCTCGGAGCGTGGCGCGAGCGCGGCTGGTGAACCACGGAGCGCGCGGCCGAGCAGCGGCGCGCTCCCGCACGCCCCCGTAACCGGGACGCCCGCCGGGTAGTTGGCGCCACATGCGCCTCAGTCACTCTCCGTCGCCGCCCGCTCCTCCGGCCGCGCCGTCGATGGGGCGGCTCGCCGCCGCCTCGCTCGTCGGCACCGCCATCGAGTTCTTCGACTTCTTCGTCTACGGGACCGCCGCCGCCCTCGTCCTCGGGCCGCTCTTCTTCCCGACCTTCTCCCCGCTCGCCGGGACGCTCGCGGCCTTCGGCACCTTCGCCGTCGGCTTCGTGGCCCGCCCGCTCGGCTCGGTCCTCTTCGGCCATGTCGGCGACCGGTACGGCCGGCGCCCTGTCCTCTTCGCCTCGCTGCTCCTGACCGGCTGCGCCACGGTCGCGGTCGGCTGCGTCCCCACGTACGCGACGCTCGGCATCGCCGCCCCCGTGCTGCTGCTCGTCCTGCGCTTCCTCCAGGGCCTCGGCCTCGGCGGCGAGTGGGGCGGGGCCGTCCTGCTCACCGCCGAGCACGCCCCCGCGCACCGGCGCGCGCTCTGGTCGAGCTTCCCGCAGATCGGCCCGGCGATCGGCTTCCTCCTGGCGAACGGGGTGATGCTGGCGCTCTCGGCGGGCCTGAGCGACGCGGAGTTCCGCTCCTGGGGCTGGCGGGTGCCGTTCTGGGCGGCGGGCCTGCTCGCGGCGGTGGGGCTGCTGCTGCGCTCCTCCCTCGCGGAGACCCCGCAGTTCGAGGAGCTGTCGGCGTCCGGGAAGCGCTCCGGCGCCCCGCTGGCCGAGGTCGCCCGCGACCACTGGCGGCTCGTCCTGCTGACGGCCGGGGCGCTCGCGGTCGGGTACGCCACCTTCTACACGGTCTCCACCTGGGCCCTGGCGTACGGCACGGAGCACCTCGGGGTGAGCAGCACCGTGATGCTGACCTGTGTCATGGCGGCGGTGGCGATCAAGGGTGCGGCCACTCCCTTCGTGGCCCTGCTGGCCGACCGCTGGGGCCGCCGCCCGCTCTGTCTCGCGGGGTGCGCGGCCTCCGCGCTCTGGATGTTCCCGCTGGTGGCCCTGCTGCACACCGCGCGGCCTTTCCTGATGTTCCTCGGCTTCCTGGGCGCGCTGCTCGCCTTCATCACCATGTTCGCGGTGGTCGCCGCGTATCTGCCGGAGCTGTACGAGCCCCGGGTCCGCTGCACCGGCGCCGCCGTCGGCTACAACCTCGCCGGTGTGCTCGGCGGCGCGCTCACCCCGCTGGTCGCCACCGCACTCTCCGAGGGGGGCGGCTCAGGGCCGCCGTGGGGCGTCGCCGCGTATCTGACCCTGGTCGCTCTCGTCAGCCTGGGCTGCTTCGCCCTCCTCCCGGAGACCCTTCCGGCCAGGACCGTCCCGGAGCCCGTGGCGGATCTGGACCCCGTGTAGGTCGCGGGGGCGTACCGGAGGCGGGCGTCTCCTGCCCGGAGGAAACGGAAACGGCGACGGCCGGCCGGGGGAAGAACCCCGGCCGGCCGTCGCCGTGTGTGCCGCGTCAGGCGCCGATGCTGTCCTTCTCGACACCGTCGGCGTCGGCCACGCTCTCGGCCGCTTCCCGCTCCGCCTGCTTCTTGGAGGCGATCAGGCTGGTGATCGTGGTGATGACCAGGACACCGCCGATGACCGTGAGGGAGAACGGGATGGAGATCTCCGGGACGTGCACCCCGGACTCGTGCAGGGCGTGCAGCACGAGCTTGACGCCGATGAAGCCGAGGATCACCGACAGGCCGTAGCTGAGGTGGACCAGCTTCTTGAGCAGGCCGCCGATCAGGAAGTACAGCTGGCGCAGACCCATGAGGGCGAAGGCGTTGGCCGTGAAGACGATGTACGGGTCCTGGGTGAGGCCGAAGATCGCCGGGATGGAGTCGAGGGCGAAGAGGATGTCGGTGGTGCCGATGGCGAGCATGACGATCATCAGCGGGGTCATGATCCGCTTGCCGTTGTTCTGGATGAACAGCTTCGTGCCGTGGTACCGGTCGGCGACGCCGAACTTCTTCTCGACGCTCTTGAGGAGACGGTTCTCCTCCCAGTCGTCCTCCTCGTCGTCGGAGCGCGCCTCCTGGATGAGCTTCCAGGCGGTGTAGATCAGGAACGCACCGAAGATGTAGAAGATCCAGGAGAAGTTCGCGATGACCGCGGCGCCTGCGGCGATGAAGATCGCGCGGAGCACCAGGGCGATCAGCACACCCACGAGCAGCACGCGCTGCTGGAGGTGGGAGGGGACCGAGAACTTCGCCATGATCAGGACGAAGACGAAGAGGTTGTCGACGCTGAGCGACTTCTCGGTGATGTAGCCCGCGAAGAACTCGCCGGACGCCTGGCTGTTGCCGAACAGCAGCAGCCCGAGTCCGAAGAGGGCGGCGAGGACGATCCAGACGATCGTCCACGTTCCGGCTTCCTTGACCGACACGTCATGGGGCTTGCGCCCGATGAAGAAGTCGGCTCCGATCAGGGCGCCCAGACCGAGAATGGTCAGCACCCAGAGAGTCATTGAAACGTCCACTGCGCCTCCGGCGTCGTACGGCTACTTGATCAGCGTCGTCGCTGCCGGAGGTCTCTTCCACCCGGGCGACGGACGATCGCCGCCGGGCCGACGCCCCGGGATCGGACCCATGTGGATCCGTCCGTATTGACGGGTACGCCGCGCAATGGGGAGTACTCCCCTCCGCACCAAGAAGACTACCCGAAAGACCAAGAGAAGGTAAAGGGCAGGGTAAAGGGCCACCAAAAGCGCAGCTCAGAGCCGCTTTGCCGGTCGGGCCTCCGCGACCTGCGCGAGGACCTGCCGGAGGACTCCGCTGCCCCGCGGAAGCATCGGGGGCTCGTACGACCAGGCATGGCCGACCCAGGGATCGGCGAGGTGGTCGTCGGGTACGGGCGTGAGGCGCAGCAGCGAACGCCACAGAGGATCGAGCAGCGGTCCGTACGCGGCGGCGTCCTCCCGGTCCGCGACCATCAGCAGATGGACGCCGACCGAAGGCCCCTCGTCGGCGAGGTACCGGAGCCGGGTGACCGCCCGGTCGTCGAAGCCGTGCGGGAAGTCGTGCACCAGGAGGAGCTGCCGTGCCGTGTCGAGCCCGGGCGGCAGCGCGTCGTGGGCCCCGCCCCGCAGCGCCATCTGCAGCAGGTCGACCCGCTCGGTGAGCTGCTCGAGGACCGCGGAGACCCCGGCCGCGCCCCGGGCAGGCGGGGCCGCGAGGACGCCCGAGTCCACCAGCGGCGCGAGCGCGGCGGCGCCCGCGCCCGCCGCGTCGAGGACATGGACGGCGAACTGCCCCGCCGGATGCGCCGCGAGCAGGCGGGCCGTGTGCGCGACGGCGCTGTCCAGGGCGAGCCGGCGCAGCTCGGTCTCGTCGAGGAGCCCGGCCGCCTCGGAGCGGCCCCGCCCGCTGTCCACCCAGAGCCCTCGCTCCAGCGGCAGCCGGACGAGCATGGGGATCCGCAGATCCGCCCGCTCCGGGAGGTGGAGGTCGCCGAGACGGACGGCCATCGGCTCCTCCGAGGGGACGCGGTAGGCGTGCCAGACGGGGTTGTCCCAGCGGGCGAAGGCGGCGGGCAGGGCCGGTTCGACGACCTCGGACTCGGCCGCGAGCTGCGCGAGGTCCCGGTCGAGGACCGCCTGGGCCCGCTCCACCAGCTCGTCGTGCCGGGCGCGGGCGGCGGCTCGCGCCTCGTCGTTCGCGCCCCCGACGCGGGAGCGGTAGTCGGAGAGCGTCTGGTCGAGCTCCCGGTCGAGCCGGGACTCCGCGAAGTCGCAGGCGCTGCGGTAGGCGGCGGCGGTACGGGCCAGGTCCTCGAACATGCCCCAGACCTGGTTGTACAGCCGCTCGTCCAGGGACCAGCCCGAGGCGTCCCCGGCGACCGGCACGGGCGGCGCCTCCCGGGGCTCCGGGTCCGGGGCGGCGGTCGCCCGGCGGCGGGGGTGCGCGTAGTCGATGGGGCCGCCGGTGTGCGTGCCGCCGGCCGGAGGCTCGGGGGCGGAGGCGGAGGACGTGGCGCCGATCGCGGAGGCGGGTGTGGCGGTGCCCGTCGCGGGGGTCGGAGCGGTCGGGCCCGTCGCAGGGGGCCGGGGCGTCTGGGCGGCCTGTGCGGGGGCCGGGTCCGGGGTCGTCACCGGCGCCGTGTGCCGTACGCGCTCCGCCTCGGGGACGCGCTGCGGCGGGGCGGCGACCGGGGCGGGCCCCGGTGCGACCGTCTCCAGGATCGAGGCGGCCAGATCGGCGGGGCGCTCCAGGCCCTGGTCGCCGAGGAGGGCGGCGAGACCGCCCTCGTACCCCTGGCCCATGGCCCGGACCTTCCAGGCGCCCTGGCGCCGGTACAGCTCAAGGGCCACGACGGCGGACTCGGTGTCGAGGCCGGTGATCGTGTAGCTGGCGATCTCGGCGCCGTCGAGGCCGGAGACGGTGACGAACGGGGCGGCGACGGCCCCGAAACGGGCGGCTTCGCCGGCGCGCGGCCAGGGCAGCGCCAGGAGGACCGAGACGCGGTGGACGGCCCCGGGAACCGCCTCCAGGTCGACCGTCAGGCGGTGGTCGGCGGCGGCCTGTCCGGGGACCTCGACGCCGTGGAGGGAGGGCGCGCCGGGGTGCGCGATCCACTCGGCGCCCTGCACTCTGCCCTGCTCGTCGCCGAGGCTCGCTCCGGCGAGGACGGGGTGACCGGCCGACACCCGGATCTCGAGGCGGGTGTCGGGCAGGGGGTGGTTCTGCCCCCGGACCAGCTCGGCCGTCATCGACTCTGTCCCCTCAGCGTTTCCGGGCTCGGTTGAAGCACATCGTGTTGTCATGCGGGACAGCTCCCGGTGGCCTGCCGCCTCCGGGAGCTGTGGTGCGTGCCGCGCGGGCCGCTTACAGGTGCGGCAGGATCGCGGGCATGAGGTCCTGGAAGGTGCGCCCGTTGGCCGGGTTGCCCAGGGCGGTCATCTGCCAGCCGGTGCCGACGCGGTGGACCTTCGCCATGATCTGCGCGGTGTAGTTGCCGCCGCCGTCGAGGGTGTAGCGCGCGAGCTCCTGGCCGTTCGTCTCGTCGACGATGCGGCAGAACGCGTTCTGCACCTCCTGGAACGTCTGGCCGGTGAAGGAGTTCACCGTGAAGACGACCGTGTCGATGTGGACGGGAACCCGCTGGAGGTCGACGAGGATCGCCTCGTCGTCCCCGCCCTGGCCCGCTCCGCCGACGAGGTTGTCACCGGTGTGCTTGACCGAGCCGTCGTCGCTGACCAGGTGACGGAAGAAGACCACGTCGACCGGCTGCTTGTCCGCGAAGAGGACGGCCGAGGCGTCCAGGTCGATCTCCTGCGTGCGCTTGCCGAAGAGACCGCGGCGCGGCGCGGCCTGCCAGCCGAGGCCCATCCGCACCTGGGTGAGACTGCCCCCACCCTGCTTCTCCAGGCTGATGGCCTGACCCTTGGTCATGTTGACCGACACGCGATTGCCCCTCTCGTTAGCGTTCCCCGCGCCCGCTGATCCGGTGCGTGCGGTTGTCGGTCACCCTACGCAGCGCCACTGACACCGAGGAGGCGCGGTCCGGTTTTGTGTCGGTCTTGCAACACACCGGACCGCGTCCGGTCAGGCGAGTCCCGCCTCCTTCATCTGGCGCAACTCCTTCTTCAGCTCTCCCACTTCGTCGCGGAGCCGGGCCGCCACCTCGAACTGCAGCTCGGCGGCGGCCGCGCGCATCCGGTCGGTCATCTCCTCGATGATCGCGGCCAGTTCGGTGGCGGGCCGGTCGCCGAGCTCCACGGTGGATCCGGCCTTGCCCCTGCCCTTGACTCCGTGCGCGGCGAGCGCGGGGACGGGGGCCTTGGCGCCCTTGCCCTCCTTCGCCTGGCGGTAGCCGGTGCCGAGCAGCTCCTCGGTGTCGATCTCCTCGCGCGCGATGGTCGCGACGATGTCGTTGATCTTCTTGCGGAGCGGCTGCGGGTCGATGCCGTGCTCCGTGTTGTACGCGATCTGCTTCTCGCGGCGCCGGTTGGTCTCGTCGATGGCCTGCTCCATCGCCGGGGTGATCCGGTCCGCGTACATGTGGACCTGGCCCGAGACGTTCCGGGCGGCGCGGCCGATCGTCTGGATCAGCGAGGTGCCGGAGCGCAGGAACCCCTGCTTGTCGGCGTCGAGGATGGCCACGAGGGAGACCTCGGGGAGGTCGAGGCCCTCGCGGAGCAGGTTGATGCCGACCAGGACGTCGTACTCGCCGGCGCGCAACTCGCGGAGGAGCTCGATGCGGCGCAGGGTGTCGACATCGCTGTGCAGATAGCGCACCTGGATGCCGAGCTCCAGGAAGTAGTCGGTGAGGTCCTCGGCCATCTTCTTGGTGAGGGTGGTGACGAGGACGCGCTCGTCACGCTCGGTGCGCAGCCGGATCTCGTGGACCAGGTCGTCGATCTGGCCCTCGGTGGGCTTGACGACGACCTCGGGGTCGACGAGGCCGGTGGGGCGGATGATCTGCTCGACGAAGCCGTCGCCCCGCGAGAGCTCGTACGTCCCGGGGGTCGCGGAGAGGTAGACGGTCTGGCCGATCCGCTGCTGGAACTCCTCCCACTTCAGCGGGCGGTTGTCGAGAGCGGACGGGAGCCGGAAGCCGTGGTCGACGAGGGTCCGCTTGCGGGAGGCGTCGCCCTCGTACATGGCGCCGATCTGCGGCACGGTGACGTGCGACTCGTCGATGACGAGCAGGAAGTCCTCGGGGAAGTAGTCGAGGAGCGTGTTGGGCGCGGAGCCGGGCTCGCGTCCGTCGAAGTGCATCGAGTAGTTCTCGATGCCGGAGCAGGAGCCGATCTGGCGCATCATCTCCAGGTCGTAGGTGGTCCGCATGCGCAGCCGCTGGGACTCCAGGTGCTTGCCCTGCTTGTCGAGCTCGGCGAGCCGGCCCTCCAGCTCGCGCTCGATGTCGTTGACCGCCCGCTCCATGCGCTCGGGGCCCGCGACGTAGTGGCTGGCGGGGAACACGTACAGCTCGCGGTCCTCGCTGATGACCTCGCCGGTGAGCGGGTGGAGGGTGGAGAGGGCCTCGATCTCGTCGCCGAACATCTCGATGCGGACGGCGAGCTCCTCGTACACCGGGAAGATCTCGATGGTGTCGCCGCGGACGCGGAAGGTGCCGCGGGTGAACGCCAGGTCGTTCCGCGTGTACTGGATGTCGACGAAGCGGCGGAGCAGCTGGTCGCGGTCGAGTTCCTCGCCGACCTTCAGGGGGACCATCCGGTCCACGTACTCCTGGGGCGTGCCGAGGCCGTAGATGCAGGAGACGGAGGCGACCACGATGACGTCCCTGCGGGTGAGCAGGGAGTTCGTCGCGGAGTGGCGGAGCCGCTCCACCTCCTCGTTGATGGAGGAGTCCTTCTCGATGTACGTGTCCGACTGCGGCACGTACGCCTCGGGCTGGTAGTAGTCGTAGTACGAGACGAAGTACTCCACCGCGTTGTTCGGCAGGAGCTCGCGGAACTCGTTCGCCAGCTGGGCGGCCAGCGTCTTGTTCGGCGCCATCACCAGGGTGGGGCGCTGGAGCTTCTCGATCATCCAGGCGGTGGTGGCCGACTTTCCGGTGCCGGTGGCACCGAGGAGCACGACGTCCTTCTCGCCCGCGCGGATACGCCGCTCCAGGTCGGCGATGGCCGCCGGCTGGTCGCCGCTGGGCTTGTAGTCACTGACGACCTCGAAGGGCGCCACCGAACGTTCGATCTTGGAAACGGGCCGCATGCAACCACCGTACGACCCGGGACTGACAGTCGGGCGGTGATCACCAGTCCTGGGAGCGGTGGCCGCCCCTGGCCGCGGTCCCGCGGGCGGAGCGGCCGGGGGGCCGGGACGTCCAGTTGGCGGGCTCACCGTAGGACGGGACGTGGCGGGGCGCGGGCACGCCGGGGCGGTGCGGGGTCCGGGCGGCGGGCCCCTGCCAGTCCGGATCGCCCATCACGAGCAGCGGGTCGAACATGACGACGACGGCGGCGAGGATGAGGAAGACCGCGGGGCCGATCAGCATCGGCAGCAGGAGCGAGGTGGCGCTGTCGCCGGTGCCGGTGGCCGGCTCGGTGCCGTGCAGGTGGACGCTGACCGCCGACATGGCGGTGTAGTGCATACCACTGACGGCGACGCCCATGACCAGGCTCGCACCGAGACTGGCCAGAAATCCATGGACGGAGACGGCCGCCCAGAGGGCCGCGGTGGCGGCCACGACGGCGATGACCACGGAGAGCGCGACGGTGAGCGTGTCGTACTCGATCCGCCCCGGGAGGCGCATACCGGCCATTCCCAGGTAGTGCATGGTGGCCACGCCGAGGCCGGTGATGGTGCCGCCGGTCACCAGGGTGAGGGCGGTGGCCCCGCGGTAGCCGACGATGAAGATGCCGATCCCGACCATGACGACGGCGACGCCCAGGCTGGCGAAGGTGATGGGCCGGTCGTAGTTGATGGGGGCCTGGTGGACGGAGAACCCCATCATGGCGATGAAGTGCATGGTCCAGATGCCGGTGCCGATCGAGGTGGCGCCGAGGGCGAGCCAGCCCGCCTTGAAGCTGTCGCGGTGGCGGAGCGATCTCGTGGTGCACCGAAGCCCGAGGGCGCCGCCCAGGCACGCCATGAGAAAGGCGGCCACCGGCGTGACGAGCCCGTAGCTGAATCCGTCGACCGTGCCCTGCATGAGCGTGTGCCCTCCACCCCTGGTGCAACGTCGTCCGAAAACAGTCGGTACCGCTGGTTACTGCTACCGGGCCGAGATTATGGCGCGCGGGGGGCTCCGCGAGCACGTGACCGGGGAATTGCCGTTCGTGAGACCGGAGCGAGACCAGTCCGTGATCTTGCCGGGCCCGGTGATCTCGGCGAACTCGGGGATGCGGGGATCTCGGGGGTACGGCGGATTCGTCGTCCCGGTCCCGCTGTCAGTGGTGGGTCGTACCGTGGGCGGCATGGACATCGAAGCGGGGCCGACGGGCGGCGAGCGGGCCGTCCCGGCGGAGTGGACGGTCATGGAGAGCGCCATCGGGCCGCTCTTCCTCGCCGCGACCGCGCGCGGGCTCGTGCGGGTGGAGTTCCACGCCGACGCGGCGCGCCGGGAGCAGATGCTCGCCCGACTGGCGGGGCAGCTCGGCGCGGAGCCGGTGGAGCGCGCCTCGGGACTGCTCGCGGGCGCGATACGCCGCCTCGACCGGTACTTCGCGGGCGAGCCGGGCGATGTCGGACTACCTCTGGACTGGAGCCTGACGGCCGGGTTCAACCGGCAGGTGCTGCGCGAGCTGGCGGCCGGCGTGCCGTACGGCACGACCGTGGGGTACGGGGAGCTGGCGCGGCGCGTGGGGCAGCCGGGGGCGGCGCAGGCGGTCGGGGCGGCGATGGGCTCCAATCCGCTGCCCGTCGTGGTGCCGTGCCACCGTGTGGTGGAGAGCGACGGCGGGCTCGGCGGCTTCGGGGGCGGTCTGGAGACCAAGCGGCGCCTGCTGGCCCTTGAGGGCGTGCTGCCCGCGCCGCTGTTCTGAGCGGAGTTCGCCGTTCCGCCGAGCCGTGGGGGCGTTCCCCTCGGGTGGGGCGGCTGGCACACTCATGTCAGTGACCAACACCCCCGACGCCCCTGACACCGCCGTCCCCGGGCATCCGTCCGTCACCCTCGCCGAGCTGCCCGCGCTCCGTCGGCGGATCCAGGCCGTGCTCATCGCCACCCAGATCCTCGGGGGCCTCGGCATCGCCACCGGTGTCGCGCTGTCCGCCGTCCTCGCCAGGGACGTCAGCGGATCCGAGGCCCTGTCCGGTCTGGCGTCGACGGCGACGGTGGCGGGTCCCGCGCTGCTCGCCATGCCGCTGGCCGCCCTGATGGCCTCGCGGGGCCGCCGGGCCGGACTCGTCCTCGCGTATCTGATCGGAGCCCTCGGCGCCGGGGTGGCGGTGCTCGGGGCGGTCCTCGCCAGCTTCCCCCTGCTGCTCGTCGGACTCGTCGGCTTCGGCGCGGGGTCATCGGCGAACCTGGCCGCCCGCTTCGCCGCCGCCGACCTGGCCGCACCGGAGCGCAGGGCGCGGGCCATCTCCACGGTGGTGTGGGCGACCACCCTCGGGGCGGTGCTCGGACCGAACATCGCCGCACCGGCCGGGGAGAGCGTCGCGGGCCTGGGGATACCGGCCACCGCCGGCCCCTTCGTCTGGGCGGCCGGGGTCTTCGTGATCGCCGCGGCCGTGGTGGCGCTGCTGCTCCGCCCCGATCCGCTGCTCACCGCCCGCGCGCTGACCGAGGCCGAGGCCGGGACCGGCGAGGCGGCGGCGGAACGCTCCCTGCGGGCCGGGATGCGGGTGGTACGGGAGTCACCGCGGGCCCGCCTCGCCCTGGTCACCGTCGCCGGCTCGCACACCGCGATGGTGTCGATCATGTCGATGACCCCGGTGGCGCTCACCCACCACGGTGCGGACATCCAGCTGGTGGGGCTCGTGATCAGCGGGCACATCGCGGGCATGTACGCCTTCTCGCCCCTGATGGGCTGGCTGTCCGACCGGCTGGGAAGGCTGTCGGTGATCGGGCTCGCGGTCGGGCTCATCGGGGTGGCGGCGCTCGTCGCGGGCACGGCGGGGCCGAGTCACGGCAGGACCGCCCTCGGCCTCTTCGTCCTCGGGCTCGGCTGGTCGGCGGGTCTGGTGTCCGGCTCCGCGCTGCTCACGGACTCGGTGCCGACCGCCGCGCGGGCGGCGGTCCAGGGGCTCTCCGACTTCATCATGAACACCGCCGCCGGTGTCGGCGGCCTCGCGGCCGGCCTGATCGTCGCCAAGGCGGGTTACGGGCCGCTGAACGCGATCGCCGCCTGTCTGCTGCTGCCGATGGCGGCGCTCGCGCTCCGCGGCTCGTTCCGGAAGGCCTGATCCGGCCGCCCGCCATTCGGCAGAACCGTCCCGCACGCCACTCCCGGGTCAGCGCGGCACCGCCGGGGAGGACGCCGCTCGTGCCAGTCGGCGCGGGGCCCCCGTACCGTCGGCGGGCACCGTCCAGACGTCTCCGCCGTATCCGTACGCCAGGGTGGCGCGGTCGGTCCACAGTGCCTGGTCGTCGATGCCGCGCCGCTCGGCGACCGCGTGTTCGCGCCCGGTGGCGAGCTCGTACACGTACAGCCGCCACGGCTCGCGGGGGCCGTCGGACACCCGCTTCTTGAAGGCGATCCTGGTGCCGTCCGGGGAGAGCGAAGGGCACTCGACGTTCTCCCGCAGGGCCCTGGCCGACCAGTTCCGCAGGTCGCCCTCGACGAGATGGGTGCGGCCCGCCGTCGAGACGGTGGCGTAGAAGCGGTTGTCGTCCGCGGCGAAGCTGACGCCCCAGTAGTTGACGTCGGGGGCGTGGTAGCGGCGCCCGCCCAGGGTGAGGGGGATCTGCTCCATGTTCTTGACCAGATAGCCGGTGCGCAGGTCGAGGAGGGACGTGCGGGTGGAGAAGGACGAGCGGGCGTAGGAGTCGCCGGTCGCGAACATCGTCCAGGAGAGCATGTTCCCGGAGGCGGAGACGCGGGCCCGGCTGGGGATGCCCGGCAGGCCGATGCGGCGCACCTCGCGCAGTCGCCGGTCGAGCACGAGGGCGTACGAGCGGGCCGGCACGCCCGGTCGGCGCTGGAGGCAGAGGGCCGTCCCGCCGGCCGCGTGGAAGCGGTCGCAGGAGGGGCCGCCCACCACGCGTCCGCCGGGCGCGGACGGGTCCACGCGCGCGACGCGGCCGCTCGCGGTGTCACGGACGTGGAGGGCGCCGGTGCCGGCGTCGAGGGTGAAGCCGGGGTCCGCGGTGCCGGTGGTCGCGGCCTCACGGCCCGAGGCCGCCCGCAGGGTGTAGGCGGTGGCTCCGCCGCCGAGCAGCAGGAGGGCGAGGACGAGGATCCACGCGCGCGCGTGGGCGGACGGGCGGGCGCCGGTCGGGGCAGGCATGGGTCAGTCGGTCCTCTCGGAGGGCTCGGGGGCGTGGGCCGGTGGCTGCGGGGTGTCGCTCTCCGGTGCGCTCGGGGCGTGCCTCTCCGGTGCGCTCGGGGCGTGCCTCTCCGGTGCGGCAGCGGGCAGCAGGCGGGCGGCGCAGCAGAGAGCCGCCGTGAGGGCCAGGAGGGCCACGACGAGGGCGGTCTCAGGACCTGTCGCGGTCCAGACGGCGCCGAAGGCGACGGCGGCTCCGAGCCGGGCGAGCGCCTGCGCGGTCTGGACGAGCGCGAGGCCGCCCGCCTGCCGTCCCTCGGTCAGGAAGGGGCCGGTCAGGGCCATCAGGACGCCGTCGGTGGCGGCGTAGAAGACCCCGAGCAGGGCGAGGACGCCCAGGAGGACCGCCGTGTCGGGCAGTGGCGTCAGGAGCAGTCCGTAGGCGAGGAGCAGGGCGCCGTGCCCGTACAGGAGGGGTCCGCGCCGCCCGATCCGGTCGGCGAGGCGCCCGGCGGGGACGGCGAGCAGGAGGTAGCCGGCGGCGGCGCCGAGCGGCAGGAACGGGAACCAGGTCGGGTCGAACTCCAGCCGCCGCTGGAGCAGTAGATACAGGAACGAGTCGCCGACGGTGGCGGCGCCGAGGAGACCGGCGCAGAGCACGATCCGCCGGTAGCCGGGCGACGAGCGCAGTCCGGCGAGGAGCCCGCCACGCGCGCGTGGCGCCCTCGGCGCGGCCGGCCTCGTCGCCCGCTTCTCCCGCGTCCGCCCGGGGACGAGCAGCACCCACAGGAGGACGCCGAACGCCCCGACGCAGAAGCTGACGGCGAAGACGGCGTCGTACGCGTCGGCCGTCGCCCACAGCAGGGCGAAGGCGGCGAGCGGGCCGAGGAGGGCGCCGGTGGTGTCCATGGCGCGGTGGGTTCCGAAGGCGCGGCCCAGGTCCTCGGGCGGGCTGTGCAGGGTGATGAGGGCGTCGCGCGGGGCGGTGCGGACGCCCTTGCCGAGCCGGTCGGCGGCGATGGCGGTGGCGATCCAGCCGGTCGCGCCGCCCGCGAGGAGGAGGCCGAGCCGGGAGCAGGCGGAGAGGGCGTAGCCGAGTCCGCCGACCTGTTTGTGGCGGCCGCCGCGGTCGGCGGCGGTGCCGCCGAGGAGCCGTACGAGCGCGGTGGCGCCGGTGGAGAGACCGTCGAGCAGCCCGAACTGGAGCGGGGAGAGGCCGAGTCCGAGGACCAAGTAGAGCGGCAGGACCGCGGTCACCATCTCCGAGGAGACGTCGGTGACCAGGCTGACCGCGCCGAGGGCGAGGACGGTGCCGGGGACGCGCCGCCGGACCCCCGAGGGGGCGGGCGGCGCGTCGCGGCGACCGGTGGTCGCGAGGTACATCAGTGGCAGGTGTAGGTCGGGCCGGAGTCCTTCACCAGGTTGTCGGTGCCGACGTACTGCCAGGTGTAGGTGGTGTCGGTGAGGTCGAGCTTCAGCACGCCGTACGTTCCGCTGATCCGCTTCTGGCTGTGGGGCTGGACCGTCTCGATGTCGTAGGGCTCGGCGCCGCCCATGCCGCCGACGATCTCGACGATGCCGTCGGCCGCGGCCTGTCCGCTCGCGTTCTGCGGGGCGAACCGCTCGTAGTGGTGGTCGTGGCCGCCCAGCACGAGGTCGGCCTTCGCCGCGTAGAGGATCTGCCAGACGGGCTTGGAGACGGGGTCGTTGCCGTGGCCGCCGGAGGAGTACAGGGGGTGGTGGAAGTAGGCGGCGACGCAGCCCTTGGTGTTCCGCGCGAGGTCGTCCTTGAGCCACTGGATTTGCGCGGAGTCGTCGAAGGAGTTGGAGTCGAGGGCGATGAAGTGCCAGTTGCCCTGGTCGTAGCTGTAGTACGGCTTGCCCTGCGGGTAGGCGATGGCGCCGAAGTACGACTTGTAGCCGGCGAACGCGCCCGCCGGGTCGTAGGACTCGTGGTTGCCGGGCACGGGTCGGGTCTTCGCCTTGAAGGCGCCCCACGTCTTGTCGTAGTAGTTGCGGAAGTCGGAGAGCCGGGCGTCGTCGTACTGGTTGTCGCCCATCGTCAGGTAGAAGGACGGCGCGATCCGCTGGGCGAGGGCGGCGGTCTTGGGGTGGGCGCAGGAACTGCTGGAGGCCGTGCACTGGGCGGCGATGTCGCCGGCAGCGACGACGGTGAAGGCGCCGGTGGGCGGGGGTGTGGTGCCGGCGGTGCCGTAGACCTCGACCGTGTAGAGCGAGTAGCCGTACGAGGTGCCGCGGGCGGTCCCGTAGACGCGGAGGTAGCGGCCGGTCCCTGTGAGGCCCGTCCAGTCGTCCGTGCCGCCGTTGCCGGCGGTCTCGGTGGCGAGGCTGGTCCAGGTGGTGCCGTCGGCGGAGATCTCGACGCGGTACGCCTTGGCGTGGGCGACCTCCCAGACGAGCTTGACGCGGGAGACGGTGGCGGAGGGGCCGAGGTCGACCCGGATCCACTGCGGGTCGATGCCTTCGGCGCTGGCCCAGCGGGTGGTGGAGACGCCGTCGAAGGCCTTCTCCGGGCCGAACGTGCTGTCCTCGACGGAGGAGGACGTGGCCGGCCGGCCCTGGGAGATCAGGACGTCGGCGGCGGCTCCGGCCCGGTCCGGGAGGGCGAGCAGGAGTCCGCCGACGAGCATCAGGACGGCGGTGAGGACGAGGGGCAGACGGTGGGGGGCGGTGTGGCGGGGTGGGGCGGAGGCGTTCAGGCGCATACCTGGCTCCCTGGCCTGTGGGGTGGCGAGAGCTGGACACCGGTGCGGCGCACCACGGACCGGCCGCACGGCACGGCCGGGCGCCTGTGCCGCGGGACGCGGACACGGGCGACCGGCCGGGTGGCGATGCGGGCGCCACGCGGCGGGGTGGTGCTCGGCGGCCGGGTCAGAGCTCTCGCTGAGCGCGTCACGCCCTCGGGGTGGGTCGCCGCGCCAAGCCGCTGCCGGGATGCTAGCCGATAGGAAGGTTTCCTACCAGACTTTCAACCGCCCTGTACATCGGGGGGATTCGGCGCCTCCGCCGGTGCTCTCGCGGCCCTCAGAGGCTGATGTGGTACGCCTTGCGGAGGGTCTCGTGCACGGTCCAGGTCGTCCGGTCGCCCTCGCGCAGCACGCAGGCGTCACCGGGCCCGATCTCCAGGGTCTCCCCGGCCTCGACGGCGACGGTCGCCCGGCCGGAGACCACCACGAAGAGCTCGTTGGCCTCGGTGTCGGTGACGACGCCGGGCGTGATCTGCCAGATGCCGCGCAGCTGCTTGCCGTCGGCCGACTCCCACAGCACCTTGCCCGTCACCTCGGGCGTGCCGGAGACGATCTGGCCGGGGTCGAGCGGCTCCGCCTCGAGCTCCGCGTCGGGGATGTGCACGGCGAAGGAGGGCTGGTCGTGTGTGGTCATGGGCGGTGACTGTAGCGGGGTCCAGGGCCGCCCCGAGGCCGGGACCGGATGGACGGAAGCCCTCCGCTTGGGCTTCCACCAGGCACGATGCCTCCCTCCCGGGACGGCGACGAAATCCGTACCGGCGCCTCGCCGTGGCGTCCGACGGGCGGGGGCGTCCGGTCCTGGCGACCGCGCCGTATCCCGTGACGGATTCCGAAGGCGGCGTCCCCGTGTGGCCGGTGGTCGCCACCGAGGTTTGCGGGGCGCGTGGTCGCGCCAGGAATGGGACATGTCCACACAGGTGTCCGAAGAGGTACGGGAGGCGCTCCACGAGGGGCGTCCCGTCGTCGCGCTGGAGTCGACGATCATCGCCCACGGCCTGCCGCGCCCGCGCAACCTGGCCGTGGCCCTGGAACTGGAGGAGCTGGTGCGGGCCGGTGGCGCCGTCCCCGCCACGGTCGCCGTGGTCGACGGCACGGCCAGGGTCGGCCTCGACCGGGCGGCGCTGACCCGGATCGCCGAGGACCCCGCGGTGCGCAAGCTCGGACACCGCGACCTGGCTCCGGCCCTCGCGACCGGGGCGACGGGCGCGACGACGGTCTCGGCGACGGCGCGGCTCGCGGACGCGGCAGGCATACGGGTGTTCGCGACCGGCGGCCTCGGCGGCGTGCACCGCGAGTGGAGCGAGACCCAGGACGAGTCCGCCGACCTGCGGCTGCTCGCCCGGGTCGGGATCACCGTCGTGTGCGCCGGGGTCAAGTCGATCCTCGACGTGCCCGCGACGCTCCAGCGCCTGGAGACCCTGGGGGTGACGGTCGTCGGTTACGGCACGGAGCACTTCCCGGGCTTCTACCTCTCCTCATCGGGCGAGCCCGTCGACTGGACCCTGCGGAGCCCCGAGGAGGTGGCGGGGGTGATACGGGCGCAGGACCGGCTCGGCGAACCGAGGGCGGCACTCGTCGTCGCCAACCCGGTCCCGGTGACGGAGCAGTTGGATCCCGCGCTCCACGACCGGGTGCTCGCGGGCGGCCTCGCGGCGGCGAAGGAGAAGGGGATCACGGGCCAGGGGGTGACGCCGTTCCTGCTGGAGTACCTGACGGTGCACACGGAAGGGGCGTCCCTGGAGGCCAATCTGGCGGCGGTACGGGGCAATGTGCGGCTCGCGGCGAGGATCGCGGCAGCGTACGGCGCGGGAACCGACGGCTCGGGGACGGCACCCGGCACGGGACCGTACGGCGCGGGAACCGACGGCTCGGGCACGGCACCCGGCACGGAGCGGGGAGCCTCGGAGACGGCGGCGCCCGCCAGGGGACCGCACCCCTCGGGGACGACGGCGCCCGGCGCGGGCGGCCGGTGAGCCGGGCGGCGGGCGCGCTGCTCGTCGTCGGAGACGTGGTCACGGATGTCGTCGCCCGGCACCGGACCCCGCTCTCCCCCGCCACGGACACGGCGGCGACGATCCGGACCCTGCCGGGCGGCGCCGGTGCCAACGCGGCCTGCTGGGCGGCGCGTTCCGGTTGCGGGGAGGTGCGGCTGCTCGGCCGGGTGGGCACGGACGCGGCGGCCTGGCACGAGCGGGCGCTGCGGCGCGCGGGCGTGCGCCCCCTGCTTGTGCCGGACACGGAGACGGCGACGGCCACCGTGATAGCGCTCGTGGACTCCTCGGCGGAGCGCACCTTCCTGACGGACAGCGGCGCCGCCCTGCGCCTCTCCCCCGGCGACTGGTCCCCCGCCCTCCTCGACGGGGTGGCCCGGCTCCATCTCTCCGGCTATCTGTTCTTCGCCCCGCAGAGCCGTGAGACGGCTCTGCGGGCGCTGCGGGACGCCCTGGACGCGGGGGTTCCGGTGAGCGTGGACCCGGCGTCGGCGGGGTTCCTGACCGCACTGGGCGCGGACGGGTTCCTGGCGTCGACGGCGGGCGCCGAGATCCTGCTGCCCAACGCCGACGAGGCCCGGTCGCTCACCGGCCGCGCCGAACCGGAGGCGGCGGCAGCGGAGTTGAGCCGTCTCTTCCCTCTGGTCGTGGTCACCCTCGGGGCGGCGGGCGCCCTGGTCGCCGAGGCCGGCGTGGTCACCGCGCGGGTGGCGGCGCCGCGGGTGCGGCCGGTGGACTCGACGGGCGCGGGTGACGCGTTCACCGGGGCGTTCCTGGCCGCCCGGCTCGCGGGCGCGGACGCGGCACGGGCCGCGGAGGAGGGCTGCCGCGCGGGCGCGGAGGCGGTCACGGTGGTGGGCGGCCGCCCACCGGACCGGCGCGGCGACACCTGACCGAAGCCGGATCCGGTGCGGCTACCGCCCGATGCCCGTCCAGGCCGGGTGGCGGGGGTCGTCGGCGCGTACGACGGCGTCGGCGGCCGCACTGGGGTCGACCTCCGTCTCGTAGCGGGCGAAGGCGGGCAGGGTCCAGGTCTCCTCGGTGCGCCGGGCGAGGGCCGCGGCCGAGAGTCGCAGGTGCACGGTGAGGTCGAAGGGGAACCAGTGCCCGAGCAGAAAGGGCCCGTGCACCACGAGGATCCCGCCCGGCGGCAGCGTGACGTACGGGCTGCGGGTCGCGCGGTCCCGCGCCGAGTCCCACAGGTCGGGCAGCACGCGGCCGGTGCCGCCGGGCTCCAGCGGGCCGAAGACCTCCCGCCAGAGGGCCTTGATGTCGGTCCACCCGTCGTAGTACGCGTCGGGGTCCCGCTTCCCGTACTCGTACCGAAGGGACGCGGGCCGCAGGAAGCCGGCGGTCCCCACGACATGGACGGAGCGCCCGCGCGTCCGCAGCGCCTCGGCGAGCAGCCGGGCGAGGTCGTCACCGGGCGCGGCGGGCGGACCGTCGATGCCGACCTTGAGCCAGTCGCCGCCGTCACCGGGAGTGGCCGCGTCGATGTGCCCGGCGAGCGTCTCCGCCAGCCGCTCCCAGGTGATCGCCTCGTATCGCATCCCCCTCATCCTGCCCGCAGATCCACGGGACCGCCGTCACCGGGTCCCCCACACAGGCACCCGGGGCCGGTCCGCGAGCACCCGGTCGCACTCCGGGTTTGACCTTGACACTGGCGTCACTGTTCGACCATCCGATGCATGGACACCACCACACCCACCAGGGTCGTCGTCGTCACCGGCGCGGGCACCGGCATCGGCCGGGCGACCGCGCGCGCCTTCGCCGGACAGGGGGCGACGGTCGTCGCCGTCGGCCGCAGGGAGGAGCCCTTGCGGCAGACCGCCGAGGGCCATCCCGGAATCCGGCCGTACGTCCGCGACGTCACGGCGGAGGGCGCGGCCGAGGAGATCGTCCGTACCGCCCTGGGCGACCACGGCCGGCTCGACGTGCTCGTCAACAACGCGGGGATCGCCGCCGGCGGTCCGCTGGGCACCCTCGACCGCTCCGTGATCACCCCGCTCCTGGAGACCAACCTCGTCGCCCCGGTCCTGCTCACCCAGGCCGCCGTCCCCGCGCTCCGGGAGTCCCGGGGCGTCGTCGTGAACGTGACGACGACGATCGGCCAGCGCGGCTGGCCGGCCAACTCCGTCTATCCGGCGACCAAGAGCGCCCTGGAGACCCTGACCCGCTGCTGGGCGGTGGAACTCGCGCCCGACGGCGTCAGGGTGGTGGCGGTCGCCCCCGGCGCGATCGAGACGCCGATCGGGGATCACATGGGCCTCTCCCCCCAGCAGTTGGAGGCGGTGCGGGCGTGGCAGCTCGCGCACACCCCGCTGGGTCGGATCGGCAGGCCCGAGGAGGTCGCCTGGGCGATCACCGCACTGGCCGCGCCGGACGCCGCCTTCCTGACCGGCACCGTGCTGCCCGTCGACGGAGGCGCGCTGGTCACGTGATACGACTGCGTGAGGAGGTGGCGCCCTTGCGCATCGGTGAACTGGCCAAGCGGACCGGGGTGTCGCCCCGCGCGCTGCGCCATTACGAGACGGCGGGGCTGATCTCGTCGGACCGTGCTGTCAACGGCTATCGGGTGTACGGGGAGGGCGCCGTCGCGCGGGTGGCGAACATCCGGTACCTGCTGGACGCCGGGCTGACCCTGGAGGACGTGTCCGCGTTCCGGTCCTGTCTCGACGGGGACCTGCCGTCGGTCCCGCCGTCACCTCGTGGTCTGGAGATCGCCCGCGAGCGCCTCGCCGTGCTCGACGCGCGGATCGCGGCGCAGACCGCGGCCCGGGACCGACTCGCCCGCACCCTGGCCGCCGCGTCCGACGGCGCCTGACCTCCCAGGGGGTGTCCTGCTCCGGAGGGAGCTGGGCGGGTGGGCGCTTGTCCGGGACCTGCCGATCAGGCCGGGCTCGCGACGACCATCCGGCCTGGGAGACAGGACACCCCCAGGACCGGAAGGCGGTCAGCGCGTCCCCGCCGCCGGCGCCGTCCGCTCGAGGGCGGCTCGGCCCGAAGCGATCGCCTCGGTGAGCGTCAGCTCCCCCGCCGCGAGGGCACGGCACGTCGCCGTGTCGGTCCGCAGCCGCGCGTCGGGCAGCTCCGCCGTACCGGCCCCGTACACCCCGTCCCCGTACGAGACGCTCCCGTCGCCCCGCACCCGTACATGGAACTCGCCCTCGTCCAGGCTCACCTGAACGACTCCCTCGCCCAGTTCGGCGAGCGCCCCGAGCAGCGGGATCGCGTACCAGTGCGCGCGGACGGCGTCGGTGGGCCGCGGTTCGCCCAGGTCGGGCGCTCCCCAGGCGGCGAGGGCACGCAGCACGGGCAGCAGGTCGCGCCCGCGCGGGGTGAGCTCGTACACGAACGCCGAGGCGGGCGGGGGCAGTCGGCGGCGGGTGACGAGCTCGGCGCCCTCCATGTCCTTGAGGCGGCCGGCGAGCATGTCGGTGCTGACGCCGGGCAGATCGGCGTGGAGGTCGGTGTAGCGGCGCGGTCCCGCGAGGAGTTCGCGGACGACGAGCAGGGTCCAGCGGTCGCCGACGAGGTCGAGGGCGCGCGCGGCGGCGCAGTGCTGGTCGTAGCTGCGGCGGCGTGGCTGACGTGGCATGCGACGCAGTCTAGACAAGTTGTTGGACTTTCCAAGCTCGAACTTGGTAAAACCAAGCAACACTGATTCCGGGGACCTGGGGAGGTCGGACATGGAGTTCCGGCAGTCGAGCAAGCTGAGCGAGGTCTGTTACGAGATCCGAGGCCCGGTCATCGAGCACGCCAACGCGCTGGAGGAGGCGGGCCACAGCGTCCTGCGCCTCAACACCGGCAATCCGGCGCTCTTCGGCTTCGAGGCGCCCGAGGAGATCGTCCAGGACATGATCCGGATGCTCCCCAAGGCCCATGGGTACACCGACTCGCGCGGCATCCTGTCCGCCCGCCGGGCCGTGGCCCAGCGATACCAGGCCATGGGCCTGCCCGAGGTCGACGTCGACGACGTCTTCCTCGGCAACGGCGTCTCCGAACTCGTCTCCATGGCCGTGCAGGCGCTTCTGGAGGACGGCGACGAGGTCCTGATCCCGGCCCCCGACTTCCCGCTGTGGACGGCGGTCACCACCCTCGCCGGCGGCAAGGCCGTGCACTACCTGTGCGACGAGTCCGCCGACTGGTACCCGGACCTCGACGACATGGCGTCGAAGATCACCGACCGGACCCGGGCCGTGGTCATCATCAACCCCAACAACCCCACGGGCGCGGTCTATCCGAAGGAGATCGTCGAAGGCATCCTCGATCTCGCCCGCCGCCACGGCCTGATGGTCTTCGCCGACGAGATCTACGACCAGATCGTCTACGACGACGCCGTCCACTACCCGGCCGCGTCCCTCGCCCCCGACCTGGTCGTCCTCACCTTCGGGGGGCTCTCCAAGACGTACCGGGTCGCGGGCTTCCGCTCCGGCTGGCTGGTCGTCACAGGCCCGAGACAGCACGCCAGGAACTACCTGGAGGGCCTCACCATGCTGGCCTCCATGCGGCTCTGCCCCAACGCCCCCGCCCAGTACGCCATCCAGGCCGCGCTCGGCGGCCGTCAGTCGATCCACGAGCTGACCGCCCCGGGCGGCCGCCTCCGCGAACAGCGCGACCGGGCCTGGGAGAAGCTCAACGAGATCCCCGGCGTCTCCTGCGTGAAGCCGAAGGGAGCGCTGTACGCCTTCCCTCGCCTGGACCCCGCCGTGCACAAGATCCACGACGACGAGAAGTTCGTCCTCGACCTGCTCCTGCGGGAGAAGATCCAGGTCGTCCAGGGAACCGGCTTCAACTGGCCGCGCCCCGACCACTTCCGCATCCTGACCCTGCCGTACGCCGACGACCTCGACGCGGCGATCAGCCGCATCGGCCGTTTCCTGAGCGGCTACCGGCAGTGACGCGCCACCCTCCCGGCTGTCATGATCTGACGGTCCGAAGGATCTTCGGACCCGACGAGGGAACCGGCCGCGGACGGCCGGGGGAGACGGGAGGGCGGCCGGTCATGGACGTGGCGCTGATAGCGGTGGCGGGAACCCTGTTGGGCGTCATCGCCACCCACTGGTTCCAGGCGCGGGCCACCGAACGCACGGCCTCGCTCGCCCGGACCGAACAGCTCCGCCAGGAGCGGATCGCGACCTACAGCGCGTACGCGGGGGCGGTCGTCGACTACCGGCACAGCCAGAACGACCGCTGGTTCCGGGCCTTCAAGGAGCCCGGATCGGAGGAGGCGGAGGAGTCCCGCCACGCCTCCTACCGGCAGCGCACCGCCGCCCGGCAGGCGCTCTTCCGCGTGCAGCTGGTCTGCGACGACGCGCACATCCGCCGGCTCGCCGAGGCGGCCTTCGAGCAGACCCACTGCATGCACGAGGCGGAGGGCGAGGCGGAGCGCGCCCGCCGCTCCGCGCAGGCGAAGGAGGCGCTCGCCCTGTTCGTCTCCGCCGCCGCGCCCGGCGTCCGCTGACCGGGACGGCGGACATGGACCTCGTCGCACCCGTCGTCGTCGAACCGCTCAGAGGCCGCCGCTGCTCGGAGTGCCGGCAGGGCCCGCTGGAACGGATGATCGTCGAGTTCAACGCCCCGGTCTGTCTGGACTGCGCCGACCTCGGGCACCTGGTCTTCCTGCGCCGTGGCGACACGGCGCTCACCCGCCGGGCCCGTGAGCGCAGCACGCTCTGGGCCGTGGTGGTACGGCACAACCGGCGCCGTACCCGGTACGAACGGCAGGGCCTCCTCGTCGAGGAGGCGGCGCTCGCCGAGGCGGAGCTCGCCTGCCTGGCGGACGCGGAGGCACGGGCCAGGCGGCGGGCCAGGGACGCGGTACGGCGCGCGGCCCTGGACGCGGAGATCACCGAGGCCCTCCGGGCGGAGATCCTGCGGCTCTTCCCCTCCGTCCCGGCGGACCGGGCCACGGAGATCGCACTCCACGCCTCGGCGAAGGGCAGCGGACGGGTGGGGCGCACGGCCGCGGGCCGCTCGCTCGACCGCGGCGCCGTCACGGCCGCGGTGCGCGCCTCCGTACGGCACGTCGACACGCCGTACGACACGCTCCTGATGCGGGGGGTTCCACGGCACCAGGCCCGGACGAGGGTCGCTCCCGCCATCGAGGCGGTGCTCCGGGCCTGGCGTCGCGGCGGCGAGGACGCTCACGGCCGGGGACACGGCTGACGGCTCGGGTGTCAGCGCGCCTCGGCCGGTCCGCGGGGCCGGGACCGTCAGGCCTGGTCTCCGGCGCGGCGCGCGCGACGGTACAGCAGGGCGCCGCCGAGGAGCAGCGCGGCGCTGGCACCGGAGGCGTACCCGAGGGTGTCCGAACCGGTGGCGGCCAGAGCCGGGCCCTGCACACCCTGCGGCGCGGGGGCAGGGGCGGGCTTCTCGGTCTCGGTTTCCGTCTGCGGGACAGGCACGTTCCGGACGGGGGTCTGCGGGCGCGGCGTCGGCTTCTCGATCGGCTGCTCCGGCTTCGACGGGCCGTTGACCGACGTGTTGCCGAAGACCGGGTTGAGCACACCGACGACGTTGACCGAGTTCCCGCTGACGTTCACGGGGAGGTGGATCGGCAGCTGGACCCCGTTCCCGGAGAGGATGCCGGGCGATCCCTCGGCGCGGCCCTCGGCGGTGGCCCCGCCGCCGTTGGAGGAGCCGCCCTGCGAACCCCCGCCGTGGGAGCCGCCGGCCTGCTCGCCGCCCCGCGGGGTGCCGGGCTGGTCCTTGTGGGAACGGCCACCGCCGTCGCCCGACCCGTACCCCTCGGACTCCTGCTCGGCGGAGCGGTTGGCACAGCTGTTGCCGTAGGCCGGGTTGAGCAGACCGACGACGCTGACCGTGTTCCCGCAGACATTGACCGGGACGTGCACCGGCAGCTGAACCGTGTTGCCGGATCCGATGCCCGGCGAACCGACGGCGGCGCCCTGTGCGCCGGAGTCGGCGTGCGCGGCGCCCGCCGAGAGGGCGAGCGCTCCACCCGTGACCAACAGTGTGGCCAGACCACTTCGGCGAATCTGCCTCATGGCTTCCTGCCTTCCGGAGGTGTACACGGGCAAGTGCCCGTACCGGAATCAACGCGACAAACGCACGCGCCGGATCCGGCCGTTGACGGGTTTCACCCCATCGAGTGGCACCCGTTCGAGTGTCGGTCAGCCTCCCAGCAGGTCGGTGAGGGCTCCGACCGGGTCCTGATCGGGCTCGCCGCGCGGCCACCAGTCCTCACGTCCGGTGTCCGACTCATAGCCGTACCAGAGGCCGTCACGGCCGAGACGGAGCTGGAGGGACTCGGTGGAGAGCCGGTTGCGCCAGGGACGGAAGGCGGGGAAGTCGGCGGCGATCAGGGCGGGTCTGGCACGGTCGAACGGTCCGGCCGGCGGGTCCCACGGCTCTTCGAGGACGGCGAGTCCGGCGGCGCCGCCCTGCCGCCAGGCGGCGACGGCCCGGGCGAGATCCGTGGGGGTGCGGTCGAGCGCGTACGCCAGATCGCGGTAGAGGGCGCGGGTCGAGGCGGTGAGCCCGGAGCCGGGGTGCGCGGCGGCGAGCCGTACGGCGTCCTGCCACGGGGTGAGCGCGGCGACCGGGTCGCGGCCGGTGGCGAGGAAGGCGTGGGCGCGGGCAGCGGCCTCGGTGGCGAGGAGGTCGAGGGCGAGCGGGTCGGGCGCCTCGGGGTCGGGCGGGAAGACCGCCGGGCGGCCGGGGCGGTCCGGAAGCGGGAGCGGCGGGGGCAGCGGCGGCCCGGGCCGCTCCGTCGCGGCGAGCACCGCGCGGGCGGGAACCGTGGGCATCGGGGGTGCGGCGGCGATCGTCTCGGCGGCGGACCGAGCCGCGTTGCGCCGGGTGAGTTCGGCGAGGAGCTCCTGCTCGCCCCGGCCGCGCATCAGGAAGAGGACGAACGGATCCTCGTCGAGGAGCCGGGCTGCCTGGTAGCAGAGGGCGGCGGCGTGCTTGCAGGGGTAACCGTCGTCCGGGCAGGTGCAGTCGGGGACGAGGTCGCCGGGAGCGGGCAGCAGTCCGGTGACCGCCTCGAGGGCGTGCGGCACGTCCTTGTCGAGCAGGGCGGCGATGTGGTCGGGGCGTGCGGTGGCCTCGTCGAGGAACCGCTCCCAGCCGTCGTCGCCGAGCGTCCGCATCCTGATCTCGGCGCGGTACGGACGGGCCCGGCTGCCGTGGACATAGGCGACGACCCGGCCGGGCGTGACGGTGATCGCGTCGACGTGGCCGCGTCCCGCGTACGCCTTGCCGCGGGCGAGGCGGGCCGGGTCGAGGGCGGTGTCCTCCAGGGCCTCGACCCAGGCGTTGCCCCACCAGGTGGCGGCGAACCGCCCGTCGGGGGCCTCGCGGGGCGCGACCTGCGGGAAGCTGCGGCGGCGGTCGTCGTGGCGGGGGGCGGCTCCGCGGGCGCCCCTTGCGGTGGTCACGAGGGCCTCCTCAGGGACACCAGGTCGGCGAGCTCCCGGTCGGTCAGTTCGGTGAGGGCCGCCTCGCCGGAGCCCAGCACGGCGTCGGCGAGGGCACGCTTGGCGCGGAGCATCTCGGCGATCCGGTCCTCGACCGTGCCCTCGGCGACGAGCCGGTGGACCTGCACGGGCTGGGTCTGCCCGATGCGGTAGGCCCGGTCCGTCGCCTGCTCCTCGACGGCCGGGTTCCACCAGCGGTCGTAGTGGACGACATGGCCGGCCCGGGTGAGGTTGAGGCCGGTGCCCGCGGCCTTGAGGGAGAGCAGGAAGACCGGGACCTCGCCGGCCTGGAAGCGGTCGACCATCCGCTCCCGCTCGGCCACCGGGGTGCCGCCGTGGAGGAGTTGGGTCGGGATGCCGCGCGCGGCCAGATGGTCGGCGAGGAGCCGTGCCATCGACACGTACTGGGTGAAGACGAGCACCGAACCGTCCTCGGCGAGGATCGTGTCGAGGAGCTCGTCGAGCAGGGCGAGCTTCCCGGAACGGCCGGCGAGCCGCGCGGTACCCGCCCCCGGCGGCGCCTGTTCCTTCAGGTACTGGGCGGGGTGGTTGCAGATCTGCTTGAGGGAGGTCAGCAGCTTCATGACGAGGCCCCGGCGGGCCATGCCCTCGGCCTCCTCGATCCGCGCCATGGTCTCGCGGACGACCGCCTCGTAGAGCGAGGCCTGTTCCCGGGTGAGGGAGACGGGGTGGTCGGACTCGGTCTTGGGCGGCAGTTCGGGGACGATGCCGGGGTCGGACTTGCGGCGGCGCAGCAGGAAGGGCCGCACGAGCCGGGCGAGCCGCTCGACGGCCTCCGCGTGCTCGATCTCCTCGTTGTTCTCCACGGCACGCGCGTGCCGGGAGCGGAAGGCCTTGAGCGGGCCGAGGAGACCGGGGGTGGTCCAGTCGAGGAGCGCCCACAGTTCGGAGAGGTTGTTCTCCACGGGGGTGCCGGTGAGGGCGACCCGGGCGGGGGCGGGGATTTCGCGCAGTGCTCTGGCCGTCGCGGAGAACGGGTTCTTGACGTGCTGCGCCTCGTCGGCGACGACCATCCCCCACTCCCGCTCGGCGAGCCGGGCGGCGCTGGTGCGCAGGGTGCCGTACGTGGTGAGGACGAATCCGCCCTCGACACCGTGGAGGTCCCGGTCGGCGCCGTGGAAGCGTCGTACGGGCGCGCCGGGGGCGAACTTCTCCACCTCCCGCTGCCAGTTGCCGAGCAGGGACGCCGGACAGACGACGAGGGTCGGGGCGCGGCGGGCGCGGCGCAGATGGAGGGCGATGAGGGTGACGGTCTTGCCGAGGCCCATGTCGTCGGCGAGGCAGCCGCCGAGCCTGAGCGAGGTCATCAGGTCCAGCCAGGCGAGCCCCCGCAGCTGGTAGTCGCGGAGGGTGGCGGTCAGTCCGGGCGGGGCCTGCACGTCCTCGGGTCCCGCGAGGAGCCGGTCGCGGAGCGCGGCGAGTGCCCCGACGGGGACGGCGGGCACGGTCTCGCCGTCCACCTCGGCGGTGCCGGTGAGGGCGACGGCGAGGGCGTCGACCGGTTCGAGCAGGCCCAGCTCCCGCTTGCGGGCCTTGCGGACGAGGTCGGGATCGATGACGACCCACTGGTCGCGGAGGCGCACGATGGGCCGGTGGGCCTCGGCGAGCTGGTCCATCTCGCGCTCCGTGAGCGGATCGCCGTCGAGGGCCAGCTGCCAGTTGAACCGCAGGAGCTCCTCGCTGTCGAAGAAGGCGGTGCCGTCGGTCGCGGAGCCGGGCGCGGCCTGGGCGGCCCGGACGACGGCGGAGGCGCTGAGCGAACGGGCCAGCTCGCGGGGCCAGTGGACGGCGACCCCCGCGTCGGCGAGCCGGGCGGCGGCGGGGCCGAGCAGCTCGTACAGCTCGTCCTCGGTGACGGCGAGGACATCGGGTACGTCCCGCTCAAGGAGCCGGCCGAGCGGGGACCAGACGCGGGCGGCCCGGCGCAGCGCGAGGACGGCGTCGATCCGGGCGCGGGGGCCGAAATGCTCACCGTCCCCCGCCCAGAGTGCCGAGGCGTCGATGACGAGAGTCGGGTCGGCGAGGCTGTGGACCTGCAGGAGCGCGGCGGCCGCATGGCGCTCGCGCCCGGTGGTGCCCTCCCCATCGGCGTTGTCGGCGTTGTCGGCGCCGTCCGCGCTGTCGGCCGTGTCGAAGAGTTCGTACGGCGACAGGTCGAGGCGGAGCGAGACCCGGACCCCCGCGTCCATCCCGGCCGCCGCCTCGGCGGCCCAGGCCCGCGCTCGGGGCAGGTGCTGCGGCGGGCGCGCGGCGAACGGCGCCCCGACCGCGTGGGCGGCGGCCGGAGTACGGGGCAGCACATCGGCGACCGCGTCGAGGAAGGCCCGCACGAGGGCCTCGGGGTCGGGCAGCCGCAGCGGTCCCGGCCCGGGCACGGGCACGGCGTGCGCCTCGTACGGCAGGGCCGCGGCGACGGCCCGCAGATGGGCGATGTCGTCGGCGTCCAGGGGCCCCGCCCGCCAGGCGTCCAGGTCGTCGGCGGTCAGGCCGGGCAGCATCCGGCCGCGGGCCACCAGGTGCAGGGCGTGCAGGGCGGCGGCACCCCAGCCGGCGGTGGCGGGATGGGCCGCCGGATGGTGACGGGCCGCGACGAGGTGGGGCAGGGCGACGTCGACGGGGAGGGTCAGGGCGGGGACCGCACGACCGCGGGCCCCGGTGCCGTGCCGCCGTACGACGGTCAGCTCGACACGCTCCGCACCGCTCTGGGCACCGCCCTCCGCCGGATCGGGCAGCGCGCCTCCGTCGGGGGCCCAGAAGGCGACCCGTCCCTCACGGGGCAGGGCGGCCGGCAGGAAGACGGCGGCGCTGGTGATCCAGGTGTGTGCCACTGCTCCGCGCTCCTTCCACCGGGTGAGAGGTGTCGACTTCCACCGGCGATGTGTGTCGACCGGATCTCCGACCTTACGGGTGGGGTCTGACAACGGCCGCCACGCGGCTTCCCCCGGGCGGCCCAGCAGCGGATGACACCGGGCTCCGGGGGCGGGAGGGTGGCCTGAACACCTTCCCCACAGAAGAGGATCCGCCATGTCCGTTCGCCGGCGTCTCGCGACCGCCACCGGGGCCGTGCTGCTCACCTTCGCCGTCGCCGGTTGTTCGGGCCTGGGTCGCAGCGCGGTGGGCACGATCATGTACGAGACGGAGCGTGACGCGGCGGTGATGGTGACAAGCCCCCTGGTGAAGGGCTGCCACCGCCTCGCACCGGCCGGCGCGACCAAGGTCGAGAACAACACCCTGGTCGACATCGTGCTGTACCCGACGCGCGACTGTAAGGGCAAGGACTCCACCTACGTCCCCAGCAACAGCGGCAACGGGATCGTGCCGGACGCCCAGCCGTGGCACAGCTACAGGGTGATCCACTAGGCGCGTCTCCGGCGCCGGTTCCGCTTCCGCCGTCCCAGGGTCCATCCTGGAAGTGTGCCTCCAGAGGCTCGGACGGGGACGGTGACCGTCATGCGTACCGGGAACGAGCCGGCGACCGCGCGCAGTGCCCTGCGCCTGCGGTTCTGGCTGAGCGTGTGGGGTCTGCTCTGGGCCGTCTTCGGCACGACCGCGTTCTCGCTGGTGGGCCGCCCCGGCTGGGCCGCGGCCTGCGGGGTGCTGTTCCTGGTGGCCGCTTTCGACCTGGCGGTGGTGCTGCGCCACCTCCACCAGGGCCCGCATTGGCAGCCGGGCCGGAACATCCCGCCGTACGAACCCGACCACGGCGGCACGGGACGCTGAGGCCTCGGACCGCCTCTCTCCGTGGAGTCCCCGGCCGCCTACTTCTCCGTGTCGAACCCCGCCGCCCGGAGGTACTCCGGCTTCGGGTCGAGGGCGGCCGCGAGGCGGAAGTGGCGGGTGGCCTGGGCCGTCCGGCCCGAGCGCTCGAAGGTGCGGGCCAGCGCGAAGTGCGCGAACGCGTTGTCCGGCTCGCGCTCCAGGACCAGCTCGAACTCCAGCTGCGCCGGACGCAGCTGCGCGGCGGCGAAGAACGCACGGGCACGCAGCAGACGGGCCGCCGTGTTCTCGGGGTGGGCGGCGATCACCGAATCCAGGAGCTTCACGGCGCCCTGAGGGTCCCGCGCGGCCAGCAGGTGCTCGGCGGCGCGGAAATCGATGACGTGCGTTTCCGGGTCTCTGTCGGCCACCATGGCATCCTTCCCCTCGATCCGGTGGTTGAACACCGGACCCGGCGGCCGCATTCCACCGGCCTCACCGCCGCAGGGCGCTACACGGGGCCCGCTGCCCTGCGCTCCAGCTCGTCCCAGACCTTCCGCACCTGCGGTTCGAGGGCGTCGAGCGGTCCGTCGTTGTCGATCACGAGATCCGCGACGGCCAGCCGCTGCGCGCGCGTGGCCTGGGCCGCCATCCGGGCCCTCGCCTCGGACTCGGCCATGCCCCGGAGCCGTACGAGCCGGTCCAGCTGGGTCTCGGGCGAGGCGTCCACGACCACGACCAGGTCGTACAGCGGCGCGAGCCCGTTCTCGGTGAGCAGAGGTACGTCGTGGACGACGACGTCTCCCGTACCGGCGAGGCGCTCCAGCTCCGCCGACCGTGCCCCGACCAGGGGGTGGACGATGGCGTTGAGCGTGGCGAGGCGGTCGGCGTCGGCGAAGACGAGGGAGCCGAGCTTCGGCCGGTCGAGCGCCCCCTCATCGGTGAGGACGCCGTCCCCGAAGGCCTCGACGACGGCCGCGAGCCCCGGGGTGCCGGGCTCGACGACCTCGCGGGCGATCCGGTCCGCGTCGATCAGCACGGCCCCGTAGGAGACGAGCAGCCGTGACACTTCGCTCTTGCCGGCGCCGATCCCGCCGGTCAGGCCCACCTTCAGCATGAGCGGCAGCTTAGGGCCTGCTCCGGGCGGGTCAGGAGTCGCCCTCCCGCTCGGCGAGGAAGCGCTCGAACTCGCGGCCCAGCTCGTCCGCCGACGGCAGGTCGACCGGCTCGGCGACCAGGCTGCCGCGGGTCTCGGCCCCGGCCACCGCGTCGTACTGGTGCTCAAGACCCTGCACGAGCGCGACCAGCTCCTCGTCGCCCTCGCCGATCTGGCGGTCGATCTCGGTCTGGGTGCGGCGGGCCTCCGTCCGCAGGGAGTGCGCGACGGCGGGGAGGACGAGCCCGGTGGCGGCCGTGACGGCCTCGAGCGCGGTGAGGGCCGCGTCCGGGTACGGGGAGCGGGCGACGTAGTGCGGCACGTGCGCGGCGACACCGAGGGTGTCGTGCCCGGCCTCGGTGAGCCGGTACTCGACGAGCGACTCGGCGCTGCCGGGGACCTGGGCCTCGTCGAAGGGGCTGCGGTGGCCGGGCATGAGGTCGGTGCGGCTGCCGTGCGGGGTGAGCCCGACGGGACGGGTGTGCGGCACGCCCATGGGGATGCCGTGGAAGTTGACGGAGAGGCGCACGCCGAGTCGCTCGATGATCTGCCGTACGGCGGCAGCGAACCGCTCCCACTCGACGTCCGGCTCAGGACCGGACAGGACGAGGAAGGGCGCGCCGGTGGCGTCCTGGACGAGACGGACCTCGATGGACGGCGTCTCGTACGCCGTCCAGCGGTCGCGCTTGAAGGTCAGCAGCGGACGGCGGGCACGGTAGTCCACGAGCCGGTCGTGGTCGAAACGGGCCACCAGCTGGTGGGGCAGCGTGTCGAGCAGGCGCTCGACGATCTGCTCACCGGCCTCGCCCGCGTCGATGTAGCCGTCGAAGTGGTACAGCATGACCAGCCCGGCCGACTCCTGCGCGAGGGCCAGGTCGACGACGGCCAGACCCTTCGGGTCCCATTCGTACAACTCCTGGGGATCAAGCACGGTTACCGCTCCTCCTCGTGTCCTCTCTGGGAACGTCTCGTGCGGCGGCACCATTCCCGAGCCGCGCGATCTTCCGCCGGGACGGCGCGAACGGTGGCACTGGTCCAGACCTTGACATGACCACGGCCTCTCCCTACCGTCTCGGGACAGCATCGCGTTCAGCATCTCGGCCATCGTGCACATACAGGAACACCCCACTCCCCCACCCCACTCCCCCACCCCACTCCCCCACCGCACGGAAGGGATCCCCCATGCGCATCAGGACGCTGCTTCTCCCCCTCCTCCCGGCGCTCCTCGCCGTCCCCCTCGTCACCACCCCCGCCTCGGCGGCGACCATCGACGTCTCGACCGCCGCCCAGCTCAAGACGGCGCTCGTCAACGCCCGACCCGGCGACACGATCCGCCTCGCGGACGGCACGTACACCGGGAACTTCAAGGCCACCACACCGGGCACGTCCTCGGCCCGGATCACCCTGACCGGCTCCTCGCGCGCGGTGCTCACCGCCGGCGGCGGTTACGGACTGCACCTCAACGGCGCCTCGTACTGGACGGTCTCGGGCGTCACCGTCACCGGCGGCCAGAAGGGGATCATGACCGACGCCGCGAACGGCGTGGTGATCGACGGGGTGACCGTGCACGACCTGGACATGGAGGGTGTCCACTTCCGCAACTCCAGCAGGAACGGCGTCATCAGGAACTCCCGGATCTTCGACACGGGGAACGACGGCCGCGGCATGGGCGAGGGCGTGTACGTCGGCAGCGCCAACACCCTCAGCGACCGCAGCGACAACGCGCAGATCCTGAACAACGTCATCGGACCCGACGTCGGCGGTGAGAGCGTCGACATCAAGGAGGGCACCACCGGGGCGCGGATCGTCGGCAACACCTTCGACGGGCGCGGACTGACCGGCGCCAACTACGACGACTCCTGGGTCGACGTGAAGGGCAACGGCGTCCTCGTGGAGAACAACACCGGCGTCAACACCACGAACAACGGCTTCGAGACCCACACCCAGCAGAGCGGCTGGGGCTGCGGGACCGTCTTCCGCGGCAACCACGCGAACCTGACGGGCGCGACCGGGCCGCAGCGGCTCGCGATCAACGTGACGAACAGGAGCGGGTCCTGCCCGACGACGGTCTATGCCTCGAACACGGTCACCGGCGGGAACGGTCTGACCAACATCCCCGTCACCCCCTGAAACGGCACCGAGCATCGCACCGCCCCGGCCGGGGCCGGGGTGGAACGATGCCGACCGGCCCGGGAAACGACCGAGGCCCGCTCCCCCGAAGGGAAGCGGGCCTCGATTCGCTAGCGGCTAGCGCTCAGCGGAGAGCCTGTTCAGCTCTGGCCGCCGGCCAGCTTCTCGCGCAGGGCGGCAAGGGCCTCGTCCGACGCCAGGGCGCCGGAGTTGTCGTCCGACTCCGAGGAGTACGAACCACCCGAGATGCCCGCACCGGCGTTGCCACCGGCGGCCGGGGCGGCAGCGCCCTCGGCAGCAGCGGCCTCGTCGGCCTCGCGGGACTTGATGACCTGAGCCTGGTGCTGCTCGAAACGAGCCTGCGCCTCGGCGTACTGGGTCTCCCAGGCCTCGCGCTGGGTCTCGAAGCCCTCGAGCCAGTCGTTGGTCTCGGGGTCGAAGCCCTCGGGGTAGATGTAGTTGCCCTGGTCGTCGTAGGACGCGGCCATGCCGTACAGGGTCGGGTCGAACTCGACCGAGGCCGGGTCGGCACCGAAGGACTCGTTGGCCTGCTTCAGCGAGAGGCTGATGCGACGACGCTCGAGGTCGATGTCGATGACCTTGACGAAGATCTCGTCGTTGACCTGGACGACCTGCTCCGGGATCTCCACGTGGCGCTCGGCCAGCTCGGAGATGTGGACCAGACCCTCGATGCCCTCGTCCACGCGGACGAACGCACCGAACGGAACCAGCTTGGTGACCTTACCCGGGACGACCTGGCCGATCTGGTGGGTCCGGGCGAACTGCTGCCACGGGTCCTCCTGCGTCGCCTTCAGCGACAGGGAGACACGCTCGCGGTCCATGTCGACGTCGAGGACCTCGACGGTGACCTCCTGGCCGACCTCGACAACCTCGGACGGGTGGTCGATGTGCTTCCAGGACAGCTCGGAGACGTGCACGAGGCCGTCGACGCCGCCCAGGTCCACGAACGCACCGAAGTTGACGATCGAGGAGACGACGCCGGAGCGGACCTGACCCTTCTGCAGGGTGGTGAGGAACGTCTGGCGAACCTCGGACTGGGTCTGCTCGAGCCAGGCGCGGCGGGACAGGACCACGTTGTTGCGGTTCTTGTCCAGCTCGATGATCTTCGCCTCGAGCTCCTTGCCCACGTAGGGCTGGAGGTCGCGGACGCGGCGCATCTCGACGAGGGAGGCCGGCAGGAAGCCGCGGAGGCCGATGTCGAGGATGAGACCACCCTTGACGACCTCGATGACGGTACCGGTGACGATGCCGTCTTCTTCCTTGATCTTCTCGATGGTGCCCCAGGCGCGCTCGTACTGGGCGCGCTTCTTCGAGAGGATCAGGCGGCCTTCCTTGTCCTCCTTCTGGAGAACCAGGGCCTCGATCTCGTCGCCGACCTTGACGACCTCGTTCGGGTCGACGTCGTGCTTGATCGAGAGCTCACGGCTCGGGATCACGCCCTCGGTCTTGTAACCGATGTCGAGCAGGACCTCGTCCCGGTCGACCTTCACGATGACGCCGTCGACGATGTCGCCGTCGTTGAAGTACTTGATCGTCTCGTCGATCGCGGCGAGGAAGGCTTCCTCGTTACCGATGTCGTTGACCGCAACCTGCGGGGTGGTGCTGGTGGCGGTGGTCTCGGTGCTGCTCGTCATGTGGGAAAGGGCTCCGGTTACGGACAGAAAGTCGTAGGTACTGCTACGCCGTGAGCCCGTATCGCACCAAGAAGCCGGACAGCCAATGAGGCACCTTCCGCGAACGGCAGGAACCCCGAAAACCGAGGGGACATACAACAGGTACGAGCGCGGCCTGCTCCGTCTGAGGCGCGCAGGCCCGCAGCGCAACCTTTAGCATACGGGGGCGGCCGGACAGGGTCAATGCGCGAAGCGCGCACCCGGGGCAGAACGCCTCAACTCCGGCGCCACTCATGTCCTTACGCGCCGCGACGGCGGGGGCCGCCGCACGGCGGCACTGAGCGCAAACTACATCGGCGGGCGAGATGAACCAAGAGTACGAACAGGAAGTGCCCCAGGACTCTGCCGAGGACGAGGCGGAGGCGACCCGGCGTGACGCGGGGGACGCGGAGAGCAGCCGGGCCAGCCGTGGCTGGTGGGACAGGAACGCCGACGAGTACCAGAGCGACCACGGCTCCTTCCTCGGCGACGACCGGTTCGTGTGGGGTCCCGAGGGGCTCGACGAGGCCGAGGCCGGCCTCCTCGGGCCCGCCTCCTCGCTCAAGGGTCTCGACGTCCTGGAGATCGGGGCGGGCGCGGCGCAGTGCTCGCGGTGGCTGGCGGCGCAGGGGGCGCGGCCGGTGGCGCTCGACCTCTCGCACCGGCAGCTCCAGCACGCGCTGCGGATCGGCGGGGAGGTGCCGCTGGTGGAGGCGGACGCCGGGGAGCTGCCGTTCCGGGACGGCTCCTTCGACCTGGCGTGCTCGGCGTACGGCGCGGTGCCGTTCGTCGCCGACCCGGTGCGGGTGTTCCGGGAGGTACGACGGGTGCTGCGGCCCGGTGGCCGGTGGGTCTTCTCGGTGACGCATCCGATCCGCTGGGCGTTCCCCGACGAGCCCGGCCCCGAGGGTCTGTCGGTCGCGGCCTCGTATTTCGACCGCACCCCTTATGTGGAGCAGGACGAGCAGGGCCGGGCCGTGTACGTGGAGCACCACCGGACGATCGGCGACCGGGTGCGGGACGTGGTGGCCGGCGGCTTCCGTCTGGTGGACCTCGTCGAGCCGGAGTGGCCGGAGTGGAACAGCCAGGAGTGGGGCGGCTGGTCCCCGCTGCGGGGGAACCTGATCCCGGGGACGGCGATCTTCGTCTGCGAACGCATGGAGTAGCGGAGTACTCGAGTACGGGAGCAGCGGAGTAGTCGTATTAAATGGTGGGCCCTGTGGACAACGGGGCCCACCTTTTTCGCGTCTCGTACGAGACTGACTGCGTGATCCGAAACGACGCACTCGACCGTCTCCCCGTCCGCCATGCCGTCCCCGAGCTGCTCGCCGCGCTCGACCGGCGCGGTACGGCCGTGTTGTCCGCGCCTCCCGGCACCGGCAAGACGACGCTGGTGCCGCTCGCGCTCGCGGGTCTCATAGGGGAGGGACCGCGGCGGCGGGTGCTGGTGGCCGAGCCCCGCCGGATGGCGGTACGGGCGGCCGCCCGGCGGATGGCGTGGCTGCTCGGCGAGGAGGCCGGCGGCACGGTCGGCTTCTCCGTGCGCGGCGAGCGGCGGACCGGTCCCGCGACCCGGGTCGAGGTGGTGACCACGGGCATCCTGCTCCAGCGGCTCCAGCGCGACCCGGAGCTGGCGGGCGTGGACGTGGTCCTGCTCGACGAGTGCCACGAACGGCACCTGGACGCCGACACGGCCATGGCCTTCCTCGTGGACGTACGGGCCACCCTGCGCCCGGAGCTGAAGCTGATCGCCGCGTCGGCGACGAGCGACGCGGCGGCATGGGCGGACCTCCTCACGGTCCTGGACGGGACCGGGCCGGCGCCGGTGGTGTGGAGCAAGGGCGAGGGACACGGTTGCCGGGTCTTCTTCGCGGCGCCGCCCCCGGGCGTCCGGCCGGCCCACGGCACCTGGGTGGACCCCGCGCTGCTGCGGCACGTCGCCGCGACGGTCCGGCTCGCGATGGAGCGGCACGAAGGGGACGTCCTCTGCTTCCTGCCGGGGACGGGGGAGATCGCGCGGACGGCCGGGATGCTGGCCGGCGTCGACGCGGAGGTGCTGCAGCTGCACGGACGGGCACCGGCGGCGGTGCAGGACGCGGTGCTGCGCGGTCCGGAGCCGGGCGGACGGCGGCGGGTGGTGCTCGCGACCTCGGTGGCGGAGTCCAGCCTGACGGTGCCGGGGGTGCGGATCGTCGTGGACTCGGGGCTCGCACGGGAGCCGCGCATGGATCACGCCCGCGGGCTCGGCTCGCTCGCGACGGTGACGGTCTCGGAGGCGACGGCGACGCAGCGCCTCGGCCGGGCCGGCCGGGAGGCCTTCGGTTTCGTGTACCGCTGCTGGGCGGAGGCGAGCGACGGGGGCAGGCCCCGCTTCCCGTCCCCGGAGATCAAGGTCGCCGACCTCTCGGACTTCGCCCTGCGGGCCGCCTGCTGGGGCGATCCGACGGCCGAGGGGCTCGCGCTGCTCGACGCACCGCCCGCCGGGGCGATGGCGGCGGCCCGGTCGGTCCTCGGCTCGATCGGAGCCGTGGACACGGACGGCCGCGCCACGGACCGGGGGGTCCGCCTGTCCCGGCTCGGGCTCCACCCCCGGCTCGGCCGCGCCCTTCTGGACGGTGCGGCGGAGGTCGGGGTGCGGCGGGCCGCGGAGGTGGTGGCACTGCTGAGCGAGGAACCGCCGCGCGACTACGGGGACGATCTGGCGGCGGCCTGGCGCGCGGCCCGCCGGGGCACCGACGGGTACGGCGCCCGGTGGAAGGCGGAGGCGCGCCGCTTGGAGAGGTCGGCGGCCGAGTCGGTGAGCGGCAAGGGCTCGGGGGGCGGCGTCTTGGTGGGCGGCGCGGGCTCCGGGGGCGGGGGTGGTGCGGTGGTGGGCGAGGACGTGGTGGCCGGGCTCGTGACGGCGCTGGCGTTTCCCGAGCGGGTGGCAAGGGCCAGGGAGCAGGAGGGCTATCTGATGGTGTCGGGGAGCGGGGCGCGGCTCGCCGAGGGTTCCGCGCTGCGCGCCAGCCCGTGGCTGGCCGTGGCGGTGGCGGACCGTACGGCGCGGGACGCCACGGCGCGGGTGCGGCTGGCCGCCGTGGTGGACGAGGACATGGCGCGGCGGGCGGCCGGTCATCTGCGGTCCACGGGTGAGGAGGTCCGGTGGGAGGACGGGGACGTGGTCGCCCGCTCGGTGGACCGGCTGGGCGCGGTCGAGCTGACGGTCCGGCCGCTGGGGGCTGGGGCGCGGCCCGCGCTCGTACGGGAGGCGCTGCTCGACGGCCTGCGGCGGGAGGGGCTCGGGCTTCTGCGGTGGAGCCGGGAGGCCGGGGAGCTCCGTGAGCGGCTCGCCTTCCTCCACCGGCAGCTGGGGGAACCCTGGCCTGACATGGCGGACGGGGCACTGGTCGACCGGGCCGGGGAGTGGCTGGAGCCGGAGCTGTCCCGGGCGGGGCGCCGGGCGGATCTGGGGCGGATCGACGCCGGTGAGGCGCTGCGGCGGCTGTTGCCGTGGGCGTCGGGCGAGGCGGGCCGGCTGGGAGAGCTGGCGCCCGAGCGGATCGAGGTGCCGAGCGGTTCGCGGATCCGGGTCGAGTACGGGGGTGAGCGGCCGGTGCTCGCGGTGAAGCTCCAGGAGCTGTTCGGGCTGGCCGAGACGCCCCGGGTGGCGGGGGTCCCGGTGCTCGTCCATCTCCTCTCCCCCGCCGGGCGGCCGGCGGCCGTGACCGCCGATCTGGCGTCGTTCTGGCGGGACGGCTACCGGGCGGTGCGCGCGGAGCTGAGGGGGCGGTACCCGAAGCACCCGTGGCCGGAGGATCCGTCCACGGCGGAACCGACCCGGCACACGAGCGCGCGGCTCAGACGGGAGGGGTGACCGGGGCGGTGGCGGGTTCCGGTGCGGGGCGGCGGGAGCGGGCCTCGAGCCAGAGGGCGAGAGCGAGGAGGAGCAGCGCCAGGAACGTGAGGCTCCACGGGAGGTAGGAGACGAGCATGAGGACCATGAGGCGGTTGGAGGAGACCATCTCGCCGACGCTGTCGATGTAGTCCTCGCGCATCTTCACGTGCCCCTCGAAGACGGTGAGGGTGTCCCGGCCCATCAGCGCCCTGGCGTTGCGGAGTTCCTCCTTGTGGATCTCCTCGCCGTTGACGGGGGCGCCGGTGACCGGCTCGATCCAGAACATCCGCTTGGTCGTGTACCAGCGGGTGAGGCCGGACTCGGCGATGACCTCCGGGGGGATCTTGACCGGCATCGTCTTGGGCATGGGGACCTCGGTCCAGGGGATGGTCTGCTCGAAGTAGTAGACCTCCATGCCGCGGAAGGTGCGGGTGCCCTTGTAGTGGATGGGCGCCGAGGTCCGGGTCTGGGCGTCGAAGTACTGGTAGTCGCGCTTCTCGGTGAGGAAGGGCCACTTGAACTCGATGCCCTCGCGCCGCACGGGATCGCCGTCGACCATCTCGCCGGTGGCGTGGACGGGGTCCTGGGTGTGGGCGTCGAAGATGTACCGCTCGGGGACCCGGGAGACCATCTTGCCGTCGGGTCCCGTGATGTAGGCGAGGGCGTCCCAGACGACGACGTCGCGCCCGGCGTCGCGTTCGATGCGCCGCGACTCCTCCACGTTGCCCTTGAGGGTCTGGATGATCGTGATCTTGTCGACCTTCTCGGCCTTGAGGGTGGAGTAGTCGAGGAGGGTCGCCGGCTTCGCCTCGAGGACGGTCTCCTGGTACTGGTTCGGCGGAATCTTCGCGAGGCGGGGGAAGGCGTACCAGCGCAGGGTCGGCGCCATCGCGGCGCAGAAGACGGCGAGGGCGAGGAGGACGAGGCTCGCTCGGCGGCGCACGGTCGCCCCCTACTTCTTGGGGCCGGGATCGGCGGTCAGGAGGGGCTTGGGCGAGGTGGGGCCGTCGGGCGGCAGATCGACCACGGAGACGAGGAGGACGAAGAGGAGGACTGGGGCGAGTCCGATGGCGGCGGCGACGAGGGCGCGCATGGTCGGCCTCCCGGGTGGCGATGCGACGGGATCTGATGGGGCATCAGGGCGGGGGCACCGTAGCAACGCGACCGCGAGATGAGAACACGTTGCACCACGGCACCGTCGCTCCAGGGCCGTCGCTTCCGGACCACCGCTTCCGGACCGCCGCTTCCGGGGAACGCGAAGCGCCGCCCCTCCGTCCGGTGGGGACGGAGGGGCGGCGCGGAGGGGCGCGGTCGGGTCAGGCCGACGGCGAGGGCGAGGCCTCGGGCGCGTCGGTACCGGACGGCGTCGGGTCCGCGGTCGGCTCCGGAGTCGGCGTCGGGGTCGGCGTCGGGGCGGGCGCGGTGACCGTCAGCTTGATCTCCGTGTTGCCGCCGCCGGGCGCGGTCAGGCGGATCACGTACTCGCCGGCCGTGTCGCCCGCGAAGAGGTCGGGGAGCGTGATCAGGCCGTCCGCCCCGGTCTTGAGGGACACCTCGCGGAGCGTGTTGCCCGCCGCGTCCTTGAAGTAGGGGCTATCGGCGCCCGTCGCCGAGGCGACGATCACTGCGGTGACGATGACGCCGGGGGCGAGCACACCCTGGTCGGTCGCCTTCACCTGCACCTGGCCGCCGAAGGCGGTGCCGGTGGTGGCCGACAGGGGCTCACCGGCGACACGAGCGAGGGTGTCCGCCTCGCGGGCGGTGACCGTCGCGCCGAACTCGGCCGCGGCCACGGTGCTGTTGCCCACGAGGGTGGCCCTGACCTTGAACGACCCGGTCTTCTCGCCCGCCCGCAGCGTGGGGGCCTTGGCCATGCCGGCGGAGCCGACGGTGACGGTGGCGGTCGTCCCGCCGCCGACGAATCGGGTGTCGGTCGCGCCGACGATCTCGAAGCGGACGCTCACGCCGGTGACCGGCGCGCCCGAGGCGTCGAGCGCGGCGACCGTCGGAGCCTTGGCGAAGGCGCTCTCGGTGCTCGCGGTCAGCTGCCCGGCCGCGACGGGCGAGAGCCGTGCGACCTTGACGGCGGGCGGCACGGTGGGCGGCTTCGTCGGAGTGACCGGCGGCTTGGACGGCGTGGTCGGCGTCGGCTTCGTCGGCGGCGGGGTGACCGGCGGCTCGGACGGATCCGTCGGCGTCGGGGTGACCGGTATGGAGGGCCGCGGAGCGGGCGACGTCGGGAAGGGCGGGAGCGGCGAGACCGGACGGTTGCCCTGCCCCCGGCCGTCGCTCCGGTCGATCGGCAGCACGCCCGTGCCGTCCGGGACCTGGTGGGTGCCGCGCTGGTAGTACGCGAACCACGACAGGACCGTGTTCAGGTACTCGCGCGAGCGGTTGTAGCTGAGGACCGCCCGGTCGAGGTCGGCCTTGAGCGCGAGGTTGCGGTCGTCGGCGCAGAGGTAGAGACCGGCGGCCTGCGCGGCGTCGTAGATGTTGTTCGGGTCCTTCTTCCCGTCGCTGTTCGCGTCCTGGCCCCAGGTGGCCCAGGTGGACGGGATGAACTGCATCGGGCCGACGGCACGGTCGTGGGTCTTGTCACCGTCGTAGGCGCCGCCGTCGGTGTCGGAGATGTTGGCGAATCCGACGCCGTTGAGGGCGGGGCCGAGGATCGGCGAGAGCGTCGTGCCGTTGGCGTCGACGCGGCCGCCGCGCGCCTGGCCCGACTCGACCTTGCCGATGCCGGCGAGCAGCTGCCAGGGCAGGTTGCAGCCGGGGTCGGTCGAACGTATGGACTGCTCGGCACGCTTGTAGGCGGAGAGCACGGACGCGGGTATGCCGGCCTCGGCGGGTCCGGTGACCAGCGGCAGACGGGGGGTCATCCCGGGCTTGTTCGGCGTGTTCAGCGGCGGCAGCTCGGTGTAGTACGGCGAATCGCCCGTGGCGGAGCCGTCGCCGGACGGCGACGCCGTGTCCCCGGCGCCGATGGCGCGGTCACCGCCGGCGTTGTCCGCGGTCGGCGGAACCATCTCCGGTGCCTGTGAGGCGGCGAGCGCGGCGACCGCCGCGGCCACCACCGCACCACTGGTCGCTCCCCTGCGCAGCCTGCGGCCCAAGTGCGCTGACATGTCGGCGGTCCCTTCCCCCTCGACTGCGGTCCCACGCTCCCCGCGTCAGACCTCCGGCGACCCTATGCCAACTCCGGCCCGCCCGGCACCGGCGCCTGACCGGGTTTCACGCTTTCGTCACCTCTCGACCGCTTCCCGGCCAGGCGGGCGAGGGAACCGAACGAAGCGCCGGGCCCCTCTTGCACTGCGGCCGATGCCACACCCCGGCCGTCACCACCGGAACCTGGGGGAACTCCCGTTGCCGTTCACACTGAGCCATGCCGCAGCCGTGCTGCCCGGATTGCGCCGGAACGGGACCGCGCGCGGGCCACTGGTCGCGTCCGCTCTCGTCGCGGGCTCCTTCGCGCCCGACATGACCTATTTCGCCGCCACGGCGTTTCCCGGGGCGATGGTCCTCGGGGACGTCACCCACTCCCCCTTCGGGATCGTCACCGCCGACGTGTTCATCACCGCCGCGCTCGTCGCCCTGTGGCTGACCGTGCGTGAGCCGCTCGTGGTGCTGCTGCCCGCCCGGTGGCGCGGGCGGGTGTACGGGCTCGTGCGCGGCCGCCCCTGGAGCGACCGGCACCCGGCCGTCGTCGCCGGGTGGTTCGTCCTCTCCGCGATCCTGGGCGCGACGACCCATGTGGTGTGGGACTCCTTCACCCACATCGACCGCTGGGGCACCCGGGCGATCCCGTTCCTCGGAGACGTGGTGGCCGGGTTCCCCGTCTATCTCTACGCGCAGTACGGGGGTTCGGCGCTGGCCCTGGGACTGCTTGGCTGGTTCCTCGCGCGGGCGCTGCGGTCCGCCGATCCGACAGTGGAGCCGCCGGCCGGGATTCCGGTCCCCGGACGACGCGGACGGCTGTTCGCGGCCTGCCTGATCGGCGGCTGCGTCCTCGCCGGGATCGCCCACCGGGTGCTGCGCTGGGCCGCGTACTGGGGCTGGGACCGGATCGAGACGCCGCTGGACGTCATCCCGACGGCGTGCTTCGGGGCCGGCGCGGGGCTCGCCGTCGGGCTCGTGCTGTACGGGGCGGGGGCGCGGCTGCGGCCGGCGTCGCCCGGTCCGGAATTCCCGGCCCCGGCCACGGCTCCGGCTGATCCGCTTCTCCCGGCGTCCGACCGGAAGGGCCCGGGTCCTCGGGCGGAGCGCTCCCGTCAGGAGTCTCGCTGATCTTCTTCGGCGAGGTGTAGCCGCGGGCCGCCGCACCGCCGGAGAGTGCCCGGTGGACGGCGACGGAGACTCTTTCCAGGGTGTGGACGCCGTACCGCTTGGTGGGGTTGCCGTGGCTGAGGAGAGCGATCCGGTAGTCGGTCGCTCAGGAGCAGGACCACGGCCTCGCCCCTCGACTGGTCCACCTGGCGCACAGGCCCCGGTCCTCTCAGGCGACGGGCCCGGGGCGTTCCGTACCGGCGCCGAAGCCTGGGCCCGGCAAGGGCGCCGTCCGTTGTGCCCACCCGTCGCGCCCTGCGGGACGATTGCCCACAACGGGGTCGAGGTGGGCCCACTCGGCTGCCTGGTGTCAGTGCGCGGCGGAGTCCCAGTTCGGGCCGACGCCCACCGAGACGTCCAGGGGGGCGCGGAGGTCGGCCGCGGCGGACATCTGCTCGCGGACCAGGGCCTCGACCTGCTCGCGCTCGCCGGGGGCGAGTTCGAGCACGATTTCGTCGTGGACCTGGAGGAGCATCCGGGAGGCCAGGCCCGCCTCGGTCAGTGCCCGGTCGACGTTGAGCATGGCGACCTTCACGATGTCGGCGGCCGTGCCCTGGATGGGGGCGTTGAGCGCCATCCGCTCGGCGGACTCGCGGCGCTGCCGGTTGTCGCTGTTGAGGTCGGGCAGGTAGCGGCGGCGGCCGAGCATCGTCTCCGTGTACCCGGTGGCGCGGGCCTCGTCGACGACCCGGCGCAGATAGTCCCGCACCCCGCCGAAGCGCTTGAAGTAGGTGTCCATCAGACCGCGGGCCTCGCCCGGGTCGATGTTCAGCTGCTGCGAGAGACCGAAGGCGGAGAGGCCGTACGCCAGGCCGTACGACATGGCCTTGATCTTGCGGCGCATCTCGGCGTCGACGGCGGACCGCTCGACACCGAAGACCTGGGAGGCGACGGTGGTGTGGAGGTCCTCGCCGGAGGTGAAGGCCTCGATGAGGCCCTCGTCCTCGGAGAGGTGGGCCATGACGCGCAGCTCGATCTGGCTGTAGTCGGCGGTCATCAGGGCCTCGAAGCCCTCGCCGACGACGAAGCCGTGCCGGATGGCCCGGCCCTCGTCCGTCCGCACCGGCACGTTCTGCAGGTTCGGGTCGGTGGAGGAGAGACGGCCGGTGGCGGCGACGGTCTGGCTGAAGGTGGTGTGGATCCGGCCGTCGGCGGCGATCGTCTTGATCAGGCCCTCGACGGTGGAGCGGAGCCGGGCCTGCTCGCGGTGGCGGAGCATGATCACCGGAAGGTCGTGCTCGGTCTGCGCGGCCAGCCAGGCGAGCGCGTCGGCGTCCGTCGTGTAGCCCGTCTTGGTCTTCTTGGTCTTCGGCAGGTTCAGCTCGCCGAAGAAGACCTCCTGGAGCTGCTTGGGCGAGCCGAGGTTGAACTCGTGGCCCACGGAGGCGTGCGCCTCCTTCACGGCCTGCTGCACCGCGCCGGCGAACTGCTGCTCCATGGCCTCCAGATGGTCCCGGTCGGCGGCGATGCCGTGCCGCTCCAGTCGGGCGAGGAGGGCGGAGGTGGGCAGCTCGACCTCGTGGAGGAGCTCGCGGGCCCCGACCTCGCCCAGCCGCTCGTCGAAGGCGTCCCCGAGGTCGAGGACGGCCCGCGCCTGGGTCATGAGGGCCTCGGCCTCGGCGGTGTCGTCCGCGCCGAAGGCGAGCTGTCCGTCGGCGGCGGCCGCCGGGGCGAGCTCACGGTGGAGGTACTCCACGGAGAGCGCGTCGAGGGCGAAGGAACGCCGGCCGGGCTTGACGAGGTAGGCGGCGAGGGCGGTGTCCATGGTGACGCCCGCGATGCTCCAGCCGTGCTCGGGGAAGACCCGCATGGCGCCCTTGGCGTTGTGCATGACCTTGGGGCGGGCCGGGTCGGAGATCCACGCGGCCCAGGCCCGCTCGTCGGCCTCGTCGAGGGCACTCGGCTCGAACCAGGCGGCGGCGCCCCCGGCGGCGGCCAGGGCGATCTCGCTCACGTTCCCCGTGCCGAGGGCCCAGCTGTCGACGGTGGCGATGCCCAGGGGCTGCGTGCCGTGCTCGGCGAGCCAGGGGGCGAGCTCGCCGGAGCCGAGGACGGTGCCGTCGATCTCCACGCCGGCTGCGGGGGCCGGGGCGGCCTCCTCGGCGGCGCCCGGGTCGACGGCGAGGAGCCGCTCGCGCAGCGAGGGGTTGCGGATCTCCAGGGTGTCGAGGACGAGGGCGACGGCCCCGCGGTCGTACGGCTCGCGCGCGAGGTCCGTGACGGCCTTCGGCAGCTCGACGTCCTTGACCATCTCGGTGAGGCGGCGGTTGAGCTTGACCGACTCCAGGTGGTCGCGGAAGTTCTGGCCGGCCTTGCCCTTGACCTCCTCGGCGCGCTCGACCAGTTCGGCGAAGGAGCCGAACTGGTTGATCCACTTGGCGGCGGTCTTCTCGCCGACGCCGGGGATGCCGGGCAGGTTGTCCGACGGGTCGCCGCGCAGGGCGGCGAAGTCGGGGTACTGCGAGGGCGTGAGGCCGTACTTCTCCTGGACCTTCGCCGGGGTGAAGTGGGTCACCTCGGAGACGCCCTTGGTGGGGTAGATCACGGTGGTCCGGTCGGAGACCAGCTGGAAGGAGTCCCGGTCGCCGGTGAAGATCAGGACGTCGAAGCCCTCGGCCTCGGCCTGGGTGGCGAGGGTCGCGATGACGTCGTCCGCCTCGAAGCCGTCGACGGCGAAGCGCGGCACGTGCATCGCGTCGAGGAGCTCGCCGATCAGCTCGACCTGCCCCTTGAACTCGTCGGGGGTCTTCGAGCGGGTCGCCTTGTACTCCGGGAACTCCTCGGACCGCCAGGTCTTGCGGGACACGTCGAAGGCGACCGCGAAGTGCGTGGGGGCCTCGTCGCGGAGCGTGTTCGCCAGCATCGAGGCGAACCCGTAGATCGCGTTGGTCGGCTGCCCGGTCGCGGTGGTGAAGTTCTCCGCGGGCAGCGCGAAGAACGCCCGGTACGCGAGCGAGTGCCCGTCCATGAGGAGCAGGCGGGGGCGGGTGTCTGCGGGGTTCTTCGATGCTGTCTCGGCCACATGACGATCCTGCCACGGCCCGCTGACAATCCCGTCCACGCCTGCGGAGGTGCCGGGCTGTCGGTGCCGCGTGACAGGATCGGAGACGTACGCCACAGGATTACCGCTCAAGGGAGAGCGCGATGGTCAGCAAGCCGCCGGTCGGTGACCCGGTCCAGGACGCACCGCAGGTCACGCCGCCGCAGCACTCCGCGGCGGGACTGCCCGCCGTCGGGCACACCCTGCGCATCGCCCGGGAGCAGATGGGGGCGGTGCGCACGGCGCGGACCCTCCTCAAGGTCAACCAGAAGGACGGGTTCGACTGTCCCGGCTGCGCCTGGCCCGAGGAGGACAAGCGGCATGTGGCGGAGTTCTGCGAGAACGGGGCGAAGGCGGTCGCCGAGGAGGCGACGCTGCGCCGGGTGACCCCGGAGTTCTTCGCCGCGCACCCGGTGGCGGACCTGGCGACCCGCAGCGGGTACTGGCTGGGCCAGCAGGGCCGGATCACGCAGCCGATGCTGCTCGCGGAGGGCGGCGAGCGGTACGAGCCGGTGACCTGGGAGCGGGCCTTCGCGATCATCGCCGAGGAGCTCCGGGCCCTCGGCTCCCCCGACGAGGCGCTCTTCTACACCTCGGGGCGGACGAGCAACGAGGCGGCGTTCCTGCTCCAGCTCTTCGCCCGCGAGTTCGGTACGAACAATCTGCCGGACTGCTCCAACATGTGCCACGAGTCCTCGGGTTCGGCGCTCACGGAGACCATCGGCATCGGCAAGGGCAGCGTCTCCCTCGAGGACCTGCACCGGGCGGACCTGATCATCGTGGCCGGCCAGAACCCGGGCACGAACCATCCGCGGATGCTCTCGGCCCTGGAGAAGGCGAAGGCGGCGGGCGCCCGGATCATCTCGGTGAATCCGCTGCCGGAGGCGGGCCTGGAGCGCTTCAAGAACCCTCAGACCCCGCAGGGCATGCTCAAGGGCGCCGCCCTGACCGACCTCTTCCTCCAGATCAGGATCGGCGGCGACCAGGCCCTGTTCCGGCTGCTCAACAAGCTGGTCCTTGAGACGCCCGGGGCGGTCGACGAGGAGTTCGTAGGGGAGCACACCCACGGGTTCGACGAGTTCGCGGCGGCGGCGAAGGAGGCCGACTGGGACGAGACGCTCGCCGCGACCGGGCTCGACCGGGCCGCGATCGAGCGGGCCCTGGAGATGGTGCTCGCCTCGGAGCGGACCGTCGTCTGCTGGGCGATGGGCCTCACCCAGCACAAGCACTCCGTGCCGACCATCCGCGAGGTGGTCAACTTCCTGCTCCTCCGCGGGAACATCGGCCGGCCGGGTGCCGGAGTGTGCCCGGTGCGCGGGCATTCGAACGTGCAGGGCGACCGCACGATGGGGATCTTCGAGCGGCCCGCGCCGGCCTTCCTCGACGCCCTGGACAAGGAGTTCGGGATCGTCTCGCCGCGCCACCACGGCTTCGACGTGGTCCGCTCGATCCAGGCGCTGCGCGACGGCGAGGCCAAGGTGTTCTTCGCGATGGGCGGCAACTTCGTGGGGGCGACGCCCGACACGGAGGTCACCGAGGCCGCCATGCGCAACGCGCGCCTGACCGTCCACGTCTCGACGAAGCTGAACCGTTCGCACGCGGTCACGGGCACGCGCGCGCTGATCCTGCCGACGCTCGGCCGCACCGACAAGGACGTGCAGAGGAGCGGCAGACAGTTCGTGACGGTCGAGGACTCGATGAGCCTGGTGCATGCCTCGCGCGGCAACCTGCCGCCGGCGAGCCCGCACCTGCTGTCGGAGCCGGCGATCGTGGCGCGGATGGCCCGCGCCGTCCTGGGCGCCGGATCGGCGACGCCCTGGGAGGAGTTCGAGGCGGACTACGCCACGATCCGCGACCGCATCGCGCGCGTGGTGCCCGGCTTCCAGGACTTCAACGCGCGTCTCGCGGCGGACCCCGGCGGCTTCGCGCTGCCCCACGGCCCGCGCGACGAGCGCCGCTTCCCGACGAGGACCGGCAAGGCGAACTTCACGGCGGCGCCCGTCGAGTACCCGAGGGTGCCGGAGGGCCGGCTGCTGCTGCAGACGCTGCGCTCGCACGACCAGTACAACACCACGATCTACGGCCTGGACGACCGCTACCGGGGCATCAAGGGCGGCCGCCGGGTCGTCCTCGTCCACCCCGAGGACGCGGCGGCGCTCGGTTTCGCCGACGGGGCGTACGCGGATCTGGTGAGCGAGTGGACGGACGGCAGCGAGCGGCGGGCGCCCGGCTTCCGGGTGGTGCACTACCCGACGACCCGGGGATGCGCGGCGGCCTACTACCCGGAGACCAACGTCCTCGTACCGCTGGAGTCGACGGCGGACGTCAGCAACACCCCCGCGAGCAAGTCCGTCATCGTGCGTCTGGAAGAATCCGCTTCCGCCTAAGCGTTTGCTCAGGCAGCTCAGGAAGATCAGCCGTACGAAGACGAACGGAGTCGGGCCATGGGTGAGCAGCAGCACGTGAAGTTCCCGCAAGAGGTCATCGAGGAGTACGCGGCCCTCGGTGTCGACCTCCCGGCGCTGTTCTCGGCCGGACACCTCGGGAACCGGATGGGCGTCCAGATCCTGGAGGCCTCGGCCGAGCGGGTCGTCGGCACGATGCCGGTCGAGGGGAACACACAGCCTTACGGCCTGCTGCACGGCGGGGCCTCCGCGGTGCTCGCGGAGACGCTGGGCTCCATCGGCTCGATGCTGCACGGCGGGGTCTCGAAGATCGCGGTCGGCGTCGACCTGAACTGCACCCACCACCGCGGGGCGCGCAGCGGTCTGGTGACCGGTGTGGCGACGCCGGTGCACCGCGGGCGGTCCACGGCCACGTACGAGATCGTGATCACCGACGAGCAGGACAAGCGGGTCTGCTCGGCGAGGCTGACCTGCATGCTGCGCGAGATCACCGCCAAGGACGCGGGCGACCTGCCGGAGGCGGGCCGCGCCGGCACCGTCTGATCCGGACGGCCCGCCGGTCGGAACGGCGTGGTGCGAGAGGGAACACCCCTCCCGCGCCGCGCCGTTCGCGTACGGCCGGCCCCACCCCGCGCCCCTCCCGCGCCGCGCCGTTCGCGTACCGCCTCCCCACCGCGCCCACTCCCCGCCACCACACACCCCACTCAACTCCCTTTCCCCCACCCCCCCTTGCCTCTCACAGCCGCAGCGGCTTCACTGGCGAAACTCCCCCCGCAGGAGATCACCCGATCCACTCAGACACCGAGGGGTTCTTCGTGACCGCCGTTCGCACCTCCTACGCGGTGACCACCGTCACCGCCGCCGCCTGCGCCGCCGTTCTCGCCACCGCGATCCCGGCCTCGGCGATCAACTCGTACAACGCCGCCCCCGCCCCCGAGCGCACCGAGGTCGGCGCGCTCGTCGCGACCTGGGACAACGACGAGAACCCGGCGACGCCGGACCGCGTCGACTGGGTCTGCTCCGGCACCATGATCGACGCGAACACCTTCCTGACCGCCGCGCACTGCACGACGGACTGGCCGGCGAACGTCCGCTTCCACGTCTCGCTCGACCAGGACGTCCAGGCCGGCCTGGACCGGGCCGCGGCCGAGCACCCTGGCGACCCGGCCGCCCAGGCCAGGAGCGTGGCCGTCGAGGGCACCGCCCACAACCACCCCGCGTACCCGGGCCCGGCCTCCGACACCCATGACATCTCGGTGATCGAGCTGCCCGCCTCCGCCATGAAGGCCCGGTGGTCCTTCACCCCGGCGACGCTCCCCCGGGCGGGTGCCCTCGACGCGCTCGGCGCGCAGGGCCTCGACGCCACGTCCTTCGTGGTCGCCGGTTACGGAACCGAGGAGTCGAGGCGCGGCCCCGGCGGTCACACCCACCCGGGCGGCGGCGTCCGCATGAAGGCGCCGGTCGCCTTCAACGCGCTCAACGACGCCTGGATCCGGCTCGCCATGACCGCGCCGCAGGGGAACGGCGGTGCCTGTTACGGCGACTCGGGCGGCCCCAACTTCGCGACCCTGAACGGCAGGTTCACTCTGGTGGCCACCACGATCACCGGTGATACGCCGTGCTACGCCACCAATGTGACCTATCGGCTGGACAGTCCCGGTGCGCGTGACTTCCTGAAGCCGTACGTCCAGCTCCCCTGAGCTTGATCGTCACTCTGGGTGAGGGTGGCGCAGGTGGGGGCGGACCGGGACGGAGGAGCCGTTTCGTCCGCTGAGGTTTCTGCCACTGTCCGATATCCGGAGAGTCGATCGAGCCCTCAGACAGGAGCAAGATTCACTCAAGCCCCTTAGCGGAACTGCAGGTTCTCACGATGTGAACACCGCATTACAGACCGTTATGCCCCGGTTTTCCCACCCGACGAACACACTCTTTCCCCGTCGGCATAACAAGACAGTCACATCATGTCCTCGGCGCTCCCCGACCCTCCCCACCTGCGCCTAGAGTCACCGCCAGTCACCGCGCCGCCGGGCGCGTTCTACTGCACGGCCCTGTACCACCCAGTGCGGCCCGGCGTTCCAAAACGGCACCCCTCGCTTCGCAGCTTCACGGCACCGCCTCATTCCGAGGGGGCCGCGCCAGGGAAAGGACCCTTCGTGCGAAACCGTTCGTTGCTCATACTCACCACCGCGGTCACCGCGGGAGCACTCACCCTCACCGCCTGTGGTTCGCGCGACGACAAGGGCGGGGCCGCGGAGAACGGTGACGGCGGCAACGTCACCGTGACCATCGGTCTCGACGCGCCCCTCACGGGCGAGCTCTCCGCTCTCGGTCTCGGCATCAAGAACTCGGCCGACCTGGCGGTCAAGACGGCCAACAAGAAGGCGCACGTCAAGGGCGTCACCTTCAAACTGGAGTCCCTGGACGACCAGGCCCAGCCCTCCGCCGGCCAGCAGAACGCGACCAAGTTCGTCGCCGACAAGACCGTCCTCGGCGTCGTCGGCCCGCTGAACTCCGGCGTCGCCGAGTCGATGCAGAAGGTCTTCGACGACGCGAAGCTGGTGCAGGTCTCCCCGGCCAACACCAACCCGTCCCTGAGCCAGGGCGTCAACTGGGCCACCGGCGACAAGAAGCGCGGCTACAAGTCGTACTTCCGTACCGCCACCACGGACGCCATCCAGGGCCCGTTCGCGGCCCAGTACGTCTTCAACGAGGCCAAGAAGACCAAGGCCTTCATCATCGACGACAAGAAGACCTACGGCGCCGGCCTCGCGGGCACCTTCAAGGGCGAGTTCGAGAAGCTCGGCGGCAAGGTCCTCGGCACCGAGCACATCAACCCGGACACCAAGGACTTCTCCGCGGTCGCGACCAAGGTGAAGACCTCGGGCGCCGACGTCGTCTACTACGGTGGCGAGTACCCGGCCGCCGGCCCGCTGGCCAAGCAGATCAAGGAAGCCGGCGCGAAGGTCGTCGTCGTCGGCGGCGACGCGATCTTCAGCCCGGAGTACGTGAAGCTGGCGGGCGCCAAGGCTGCCGAGGGTGACTTCGCCACCTCCGTCGGCGCGCCGATCGAGTCCCTCGCCTCGGCCAAGGACTTCCTGGCCGACTACAAGAACGGTGGCTACAAGGAGGCCTACGAGGCCTACGGCGGCTACGCGTACGACTCGACCTGGTCCATCATCGAGGCCGTCAAGAAGGTCGTCGACGGCAACGGCGGCAAGCTCCCCGAGGACGCCCGCGCCAAGGTCGTCGAGGCCCTGCAGGGCGTCTCCTTCGAGGGCGTGACCGGCAAGGTCGCCTTCGACGAGTTCGGTGACACCACCAACAAGCAGCTGACCGTCTACAAGGTCGAGGGCGGCGCCTTCAAGCCGGTCAAGTCCGGCACCTTCGGCGGCTGATCCACCCCACCACTCAGCACCACCTTCACCGCGCGGGGGGCCGCATCAGGCGCCCCGCGCGGTGTCACATCCGTCGAAAGTCTCGGAGGACAATGCGGTGAACGAACTGCCGCAGCAGCTGGTCAACGGCCTGCTACTGGGATCCATGTACGGGCTCGTCGCCGTCGGCTACACGATGGTCTACGGCATCGTCCAGCTCATCAACTTCGCCCATGGCGAGATCTTCATGACCGGCGGCTTCGGGGCCCTGACGGTCTGGCTCATCCTTCCCGGCGGCACCAGCATGTGGGTCGCGCTGCCCGTCATGATCATCGGCGCCGTGGTCGTCGCGACGACCATAGCCATCGGAGCGGAACGGTTCGCCTACCGCCCGCTGCGCGGTGGCCCCCGCCTCGCCCCCCTCATCACGGCCATCGGTCTCTCGCTCGCCCTGCAGTACGCCGTATGGGTCTGGTACCCGGAGGCCAAGTCCGCCCGGACCTTCCCGCAGATCCCCGGCGGCGCCATCGAGCTCGGTCCCGTCACCATCCAGACCGGCGACGTCTTCCTCCTCATCGCCGCCCCCATCTGCATGGCCTTCCTCGCCTTCTTCGTGATGCGCACCCGCGTCGGCCGCGGCATGCAGGCCACCGCGCAGGACCCGGACACCGCCAAGCTCATGGGCGTCAACACCGACCGGATCATCGTCATCGCGTTCGCCCTCGGCGCCGCCATGGCCGCCGTCGGAGCCGTCGCCTACGGCCTCAAGTACGGCGTCGTCGACTACAAGATGGGCTTCCTCCTCGGCCTCAAGGCCTTCACGGCCGCGGTCCTCGGCGGAATCGGCAACATCTACGGGGCCATGCTCGGCGGAGTCGTCCTCGGTGTCGCCGAGACCATGGCGACGGCGTACATCAGCCACATCCCCGGTATGGAGCAGCTCGGCGGCCAGTCCTGGGCCGACGTGTGGGCCTTCGTACTCCTCATCGTCGTACTCCTCGCCCGGCCACAAGGCCTCCTCGGCGAGCGCGTCGCGGACAGGGCGTGAGCACCATGACCACCATCTCCGAGAACCCCAAGGCGTCCACGGCCCCCGAGCCCACCGCCGAGGCGACCGGCCTCATCGGCTTCGTGCCGGAGAAGGCCGCCCGCGCCCTCACCCTGGGCGGCGGCGTCCTCACCGTCGCCAGCTGCTTCCTCGCCTGGACCTGGACCCCCCGCTTCCCCGGCGACCTCACGTACTACGGCTCCCCGGCCGGCCTCCAGATGCAGGTCCTGGTCACCGGCGCGCTCACCGCCCTCTTCGCCCTCTCCTCGTACGGCGTCAAGGGCACCCGCTGGCTGACCCCGGCCGGCGGCGACGCGGCCCTCAAGCTCGCCGCCCTCGCCAACTTCGCCATCACCTGGTTCACCGTCGGCGCCATCAGCATCCAGCTCGGCGGCCCCGTCAACCTGGAGCCCGGCGGAGCGGTCGTCGCACTCACCTCCCTCCTTGCCCTCCTCGGCGCCCTCGCCCTCCCCTTCGTGCGGCCGAAGGTCCTGCCCGTGGACCCCGAGGACACCTCCTGGGACCAGTTCAAGCACCGCGCCGGCAACGGCTGGACCTCCTTCAGGGCCGCCTTCGCCTCCACCGGCACCGCGCGCCGGCTCCCGACGATGCACTCCTCCGTCGAGATCCTGATCATCGCGGGCGTCCTCGGCATCGCCCTCGGCGTCTTCACCTACGGTGTCGGCACCGAGTACGACGAACTGTTCCTCGGCTTCCTGATCACGGCCGGCATCGGCTTCGCCGCCGTCAGCAAGTCGGGCCTCGTGGCGCAGGCCACGCAGCTCACCGGCAAGCACCAGAACCTGTCCATCGCGGGCGCGTTCACCGCCGCGGCGCTCTTCCCCTTCACCCAGACCGACGACCAATACGCGACGCTCGGCGTCTACATCCTGATCTTCGCCACGGTCGCCCTGGGCCTGAACATCGTCGTCGGCCTCGCCGGCCTCCTCGACCTCGGATACGTCGCCTTCCTCGGCGTCGGCGCCTACGCGGCCGCCCTCGTCTCGGGCGCCCCGACCTCCCCGTTCGGCGTCCACTTCCCCTTCTGGGCCGCCATCCTGGTCGGCGCCGCGGCCTCGCTCGTCTTCGGCGTCCTCATCGGCGCCCCGACCCTGCGACTGCGCGGTGACTACCTCGCCATCGTGACGCTCGGCTTCGGTGAGATCTTCCGCATCGCGGTGATGAACACCGACGGCACCTCCGGCCCCGACATCACCAACGGCTCCAACGGCATCGCGTCCATCCCGAACCTCAACATCTTCGGATTCGACTTCGGCGCCGAGCACTCGATCGCCGGCTTCACCATCGGACGCTTCGCCAACTACTTCTTCCTGATGCTGCTGATCATGGCGGTCGTCGTGCTCGTCTTCCGACGCAGCGGCGACTCCCGCATCGGCCGCGCCTGGGTCGCCATCCGCGAGGACGAGACCGCCGCGCTCGCCATGGGCATCAACGGCTTCCGGGTCAAGCTCATCGCCTTCGCCCTCGGCGCCTCGCTCGCCGGCCTCGCCGGCACCGTGCAGGCCCACGTCACCTACACGGTGACCCCGGAGCAGTACCTCTTCGCCGGCCCCATCCCGCCCAACTCCGCCTTCCTGCTCGCGGCCGTCGTCCTCGGCGGCATGGGCACCATGAGCGGCCCGCTGGTCGGCGCGTCCCTCCTCTTCCTCATCCCGAACAAGCTCCAGTTCATGGGCGAGTACCAGCTCTTCGCCTTCGGCGTCGCGCTGATCCTCCTCATGCGCTTCCGCCCGGAGGGCATCATCGCCAACCGGCGCAACCAGCTGGAGTTCCACGAGAAGGACGAGACGCCCGCCACGCTCGCCAAGGCAGGTGCCTGAACCATGACGACCACCACGAAGACCGCCGACGCCACCACCGCGCCCACCGGTGAGGCCGTCCTCGACGCACGCGGGGTCACCATGCGCTTCGGCGGCCTCACCGCCGTCCGCGACGTGAACCTCACCGTCAACAGCGGCGAGATCGTCGGCCTCATCGGCCCCAACGGCGCCGGCAAGACCACCTTCTTCAACTGCCTCACCGGCCTCTACGTCCCCACCGAGGGCGAAGTCCGGTACAAGGGCACGGTCCTGCCGCCCACGTCCTACAAGGTCACCGACGCCGGCATCGCCCGCACCTTCCAGAACATCCGCCTCTTCCACAACATGACGGTCCTGGAGAACGTCCTCGTCGGACGCCACACCCGGATGAAGCAGGGCCTCTGGTCCGCGCTGCTCCGCCTCCCCGCCTTCAAGAAGGCCGAGGCGGAGGCCTCGCAGCGGGCCATGGAGCTCCTGGAGTTCATCGGCCTCCAGGACAAGGCCCAGCACCTCGCCAAGAACCTCCCGTACGGAGAGCAGCGCAAGCTGGAGATCGCCCGCGCCCTCGCGAGCGACCCCGGTCTGATCCTGCTGGACGAGCCCACCGCCGGCATGAACCCGCAGGAGACGCGGGCGGCCGAGGAACTCATCTTCGCCATCCGGGACATGGGCGTCGCCGTGCTCGTCATCGAGCACGACATGCGGTTCATCTTCAACCTCTGCGACCGGGTCGCCGTGCTCGTCCAGGGCCAGAAGCTGATCGAGGGCGACAGCCAGACCGTCCAGAGCGACGAGCGGGTCATCGCCGCGTACCTGGGCGAGCCGGTCGAGGCGGCCGCGGCTCCGGCTGCGGCTCCGGCCGAGGACGAGGACGCGGCCACGGCCACGGAGGAGACCCCGGAAGCCTCGGAGACCCCCGAGACCGACGAGGCCGACGAGGCCGACGAGGCCCCGGACGCCTCCGAGGACGAGGCACCGGCCGACGAGGCCCCGGACTCCGAGGACGAGACCCCGGAGCCCGCCCCCGCCTCGGAGGACACCCCGCACGACCCTGCTTCGGGCAAGGAGAACGACGCATGACCGCACTGCTCGAAGTCGAGGACCTGCGCGTCGCCTACGGAAAGATCGAGGCCGTCAAGGGCATCTCCTTCTCCGTCGACGCCGGTGAGGTCGTCACCCTCATCGGCACCAACGGCGCCGGGAAGACCACCACCCTGCGGACCCTCTCCGGCCTGCTCAAGCCGGTCGGCGGCCAGATCAAGTTCGAGGGCAAGTCCCTCCGCAAGATCCCCGCCCACAAGATCGTCTCCCTCGGGCTCGCCCACTCCCCCGAAGGCCGGCACATCTTCCCCCGGATGAGCATCGAGGAGAACCTCCTCCTCGGTGCCTTCCTCCGCAAGGACACGGCGGGCATCGCCAAGGACGTCCAGCGCGCCTACGACCTCTTCCCGATCCTGGGCGAGCGTCGCAAGCAGGCCGCCGGCACGCTCTCCGGCGGCGAGCAGCAGATGCTCGCCATGGGCCGGGCCCTGATGTCCCAGCCCAAGCTGCTCATGCTCGACGAGCCCTCCATGGGCCTCTCGCCGATCATGATGCAGAAGATCATGGCGACCATCGCCGAGCTGAAGGCCCAGGGCACCACCATCCTGCTCGTCGAGCAGAACGCCCAGGCCGCGCTCGCCCTGGCGGACCACGGTCACGTCATGGAGATCGGCAAGGTCGTCCTGTCCGGCACCGGACAGGACCTCCTCCACGACGAGTCCGTCCGCAAGGCGTACCTCGGCGAGGACTGAGCACCACCACGAACCGAAGGCCCGCCCCACAGTGACGTGGGGCGGGCCTTCTTCTGTACGCGTACGGGGGGCTACTGGCCCTTGGCCGCCTTCTTCTCCTCGGCGTCCTCGATGACCGCCTCGGCGACCTGCTGCATCGACATGCGGCGGTCCATCGACGTCTTCTGGATCCAGCGGAACGCGGCCGGCTCCGTAAGGCCGTACTGCGTCTGCAGGATCGACTTGGCCCGGTCCACCAGCTTCCGGGTCTCAAGCCGGAGGGAGAGGTCCGCGACCTCCTTCTCCAGGGCACGCAGCTCGGCGAAACGGGACACGGCCATCTCGATGGCCGGAACCACGTCGCTCTTGCTGAACGGCTTCACGAGGTACGCCATGGCGCCGGCGTCCCGGGCCCGCTCGACGAGCTCGCGCTGGGAGAAGGCGGTGAGCATGAGGACCGGGGCGATGGACTCGCCGGCGATCTTCTCGGCCGCCGAGATGCCGTCGAGGACGGGCATCTTCACGTCGAGGATGACGAGGTCGGGCCGGTGCTCACGGGCGAGCTCGACGGCCGTGGCACCGTCACCGGCCTCGCCGACGACCGTGTAGCCCTCTTCCTCCAGCATCTCTTTGAGGTCGAGGCGGATGAGGGCCTCGTCCTCGGCGATGACGACACGGGTCGTCAGCGGCGGGACGTGCGACGTGTCGGCGGCGGCGTCGGCGGGCTGGGGCGACTCGGGGGCGGTCACTCGGGCTCCTCGTTCGATGGCCTCGTTCCGAGGCGGATACAGCTCCCCATGAGCCTACCTACCTCCTGTAAGGTAGGGACACGGCGGGTGATCACCCACCTTCGTTTCGAAGGATGCCCCGGTAGCCCAGCGGTAGAGGCAGTGGTCTCAAACACCATCCAGCGTGGGTTCGAATCCCACCCGGGGCACTTTACCTTTGATTCCAAGGTTTGAGACGAGTGGTCCGTTCCGCCGGATGGCCGCGGGACGGCATCCCTCCCGCCTAGTTCAGGGCCTCGCCGATGTGGTGCACCCGGACCAGGTTCGTCGAGCCCGCCACCCCCGGCGGGGAGCCCGCCGTGATGACCACGATGTCGCCCTTCTTGCAGCGGCCGATGCGCAGCAGTTCCTCGTCCACCTGCGCCACCATCGCGTCCGTCGAGTCGACGTGCGGGCCGAGGAAGGTCTCCACGCCCCACGTCAGGTTGAGCTGGGAGCGGGTGGCCGGGTCCGGGGTGAAGGCGAGGAGGGGGATCGGGGAGCGGTAGCGGGAGAGGCGCTTGACCGTGTCGCCGGACTGGGTGAAGGCGACGAGGAACCTGGCGCCCAGGAAGTCGCCCATCTCGGCGGCCGCGCGGGCGACGGCACCGCCCTGGGTGCGGGGCTTGTTGCGGTCGGTGAGGGGCGGGAGGCCCTTGGCGAGGATGTCCTCCTCCGCGGCCTCGACGATGCGGCTCATGGTGCGGACGGTCTCGATGGGGTAGCGGCCGACGCTGGTCTCGCCGGAGAGCATCACCGCGTCGGTACCGTCGATGACCGCGTTCGCCACGTCGCTCGCCTCGGCGCGGGTGGGGCGGGAGTTGTCGATCATCGAGTCGAGCATCTGGGTGGCGACGATGACCGGCTTGGCGTTGCGCTTGGCGAGTTTGACGGCGCGCTTCTGGACGATCGGGACCTGCTCCAGGGGCATTTCGACGCCGAGGTCGCCGCGGGCGACCATGATGCCGTCGAAGGCGGCGACGATCTCGTCGATGTTCTCGACGGCCTGGGGCTTCTCGATCTTGGCGATGACGGGAAGCCGGCGGCCCTCCTCGTCCATGACGCGGTGGACGTCGACGATGTCGCGGGCGCTACGGACGAAGGAGAGGGCGATGACGTCGGCGCCGGTGCGCAGGGCCCAGCGGAGGTCTTCGATGTCCTTCTCGGAGAGGGCGGGGACGGAGACAGCGACGCCGGGGAGGTTGAGGCCCTTGTGGTCGGAGACCATGCCGCCCTCGATGACGAGGGTCTTGACCCGGGGGCCTTCGACGGAGATGACCTCCAGGGTGACGCGGCCGTCGTCGACGAGGATGCGCTCTCCGGCGGTGACGTCTCCCGCGAGGCCGGAATAGGTCGTTCCGCAGTGGTGGCGGTCGCCTTCCGTCGGCTCGACGGTGATGGTGAACTCATCGCCGCGTTCAAGGAGTACGGGCCCTTCGAGGAAGCGTCCGAGACGGATCTTCGGGCCTTGAAGGTCGGCGAGGACGCCGACGCTGCGGCCGGTCTCGTCGGAGGCTTTGCGTACGCGCTGGTAGCGCTCCTCGTGCTCGGCGTAGGTGCCGTGGCTGAGATTGAGGCGGGCCACGTCCATTCCGGCCTCGATCAATGCCTTGATCTGGTCGTATGTGTCGGTGGCGGGCCCCAGGGTACAAACGATTTTCGCTCGGCGCATGGGTCGAGCCTAGGCCTTACCCATCAGTAGCGAGTTGGCGTGACATGACGACTCAACAACCTTTCCGTGAAAGGCTGTTGACAAGTCTTGAATCTGTGCACGGGGGTGCTCCGATGAGCGATTTCCATGCCCCCGCGTCCCCTGTCTCAGAGTGCGGGCGGCCGCATCGTGAAGCGCGCCACGACCTCGGCCGTCACGGTCTGCCGCTGCGGTTCGAGGTCCAGCGGCGGGGCCTCGCCGACGGCCTCCGCCGCGAACGCCACACGGCGGGTTCCGGCGAAGGCCGGCGGCATCGACATCTCGGAGCCCCCGAGCCCCGCGTCCGACAGTTCGAGGAGTGAGGCGAGGGAGGTGCCGAGCGCCTCCGCGTACGCGCGGGCCCGCCCCACCGCCTCCGTCACCGCGAGCCGCCGCGCCTCCGCGTACGCCGGGGAGTCGGGCCGGAGCTCCCACCACGGTCCGTCGACGCTCGTCATCTCCAGATCGGCGAGGCGGGTCACCAGCTCCCCGAGTGCGGTGAAGTCGGCGAGCTCGGCCGTGATCCGTACCCGGCCGACGAAGGCGTGCACGTGTTCCCCGCGACCGCGCCGGCCGAGCTCGGGGGAGATCGAGAGCCTGCCGGTCTCCAGCCTCTCGACGCTGTCGCCCTGCGCCTTGACGAGGTCGAGCACCTGGGCGTTCCGCCGGGTGAGGTCGGTGAGGGTCTCCGTGCGGTCCCTGCCGCGCGCGGAGACCGTCACCCAGATCCGGGCGAACTCGGGGTCGACCTCCCGGCGCCCCTCGCCACGGACGGTCACCTGCGGGGCGTCGGGGGTCGCGTGTTCGTGCGTCACGTCCGGTTCCTCCATGTTCGGCAGTGGTGGTCCGGCGAACACTTTCCCACTCCGTGACCCGGAAGCCCTGTTGCCGACGTGTCGTCTGAGCCAGAATCTACGCGCGTTGTGCGCCACGGTCGGCGCGGGCGTCACAGAACCACAAGGGGAGAAACACATGCCGTTGAACCGCCGGACGTTCCTGGAGAGCTCCGTCGCCGTCGGGGCCGGGGCCGCGCTCACCGCCGGGGTCGCCGCGCCCGCCGAGGCCCAGGAGCGTCGTCCCAAGCCGGCCAGGCGGTACTCCTTCACCGTGATGGGCACCACGGACCTGCACGGCAACGTCTTCAACTGGGACTACTTCACGGACAAGGAGTTCGACGACAAGGCGCACAACGACGTCGGTCTCGCCAAGATATCCACCCTTGTCGACCAGGTCCGCGCGGCGAAGGGCCGCCGCAACACCCTCCTCATCGACGCCGGCGACACCATCCAGGGCACCCAGCTGTCGTACTACTACGCCAAGGTCGACCCGATCACGAAGGCCGGCGGGCCGGTCCATCCGATGGCCCAGGCCATGAACGCCATCGGCTACGACGCCGCCGCGCTCGGCAACCACGAGTTCAACTACGGCATCCCGGTACTGCGGAAGTTCGAGGAGCAGTGCGACTTCCCGCTGCTCGGCGCCAACGCGCTCGACGCGAAGACCCTGCGGCCGGCGTTCCCGCCGTACAGCATGCACCGGCTGCGCACCCCGCACGGCAGGGACGTCAGGGTCGCGGTGCTCGGTCTGACCAACCCGGGCATCGCCATCTGGGACAAGGCGAACGTCAGCGGGAAGATGGTGTTCCCGGGCCTGGAGGAGCAGGCGGCGAAGTGGGTGCCGAAGCTGCGGTCGATGGGCGCGGACGTGGTCGTCGTCTCGGCGCACTCCGGCTCCAGCGGCACGTCGTCGTACGGTGACCAGCTTCCGCACATCGAGAACGCGGCCGGGCTCGTCGCCGAGCAGGTGCCGGGGATCGACGCGATCCTCGTGGGGCACGCGCACACGGAGATCCCGGAGTACCGGGTGAGGAACAAGGAGACGGGCAGGGACGTGGTCCTGTCCGAGCCGCTGAAGTGGGGCCAGCGGCTCACGCTCTTCGACTTCGACCTGGTGTGGGAGAAGGGCCGCTGGGTCGTGGAGAAGGTCGGGGCGCAGGTCCTGAACTCCAACACGGTGGCGGAGGACCCGAAGATCGCCGGGCTCCTCGCGGACGAGCACACGAAGGTCGTCGCGTACGTCAACCAGGTCATCGGGACGTCCACCGCCGCCATGACCACGGCCGACGCGCCGTGGAAGGACGAGCCGATCATCGACCTGATCAACGTCGTCCAGGCCGAGACGGTGAAGGCGGCGCTCGCGGGCGGCGCGTACGCGGACCTGCCGGTCCTTTCGCAGGCCTCCTGCTTCTCGCGGACGGCCCGGATCCCGGCCGGCCGGATCACCATCAAGGACGCCGCCGGGCTCTACCCCTTCGAGAACACGATGGAGGCCCGGCTGATGACGGGCGCCCAGGTGAGGGAGTACCTGGAGTACTCGGCGAGGTACTACGCGCAGACCCCGGCGAGCGCGCCCGTCGACACCGCGAAGCTGACGAACGCGGACGGCATCCCGGACTACAACTACGACGCCGTGTCGGGTCTGACGTACGAGATCGACATCGCGAAGCCGGCCGGTGCGCGGATCGTGAACCTGTCGTTCGGGGGGAAGCCGCTCGACCCGGCGGCGAAGTTCGTCCTCGCGGTGAACAACTACCGGGCGAGCGGCGGCGGTGCGTTCCCGCACGTGGCGAACGCCCCGCAGCTGTGGGCGAACTCGGACGAGATCCGTAACACCATCATCCAGTGGGTGCAGGCGAAGGGGACGGTCGACCCGGCCCTGTTCGCGTCGGTGGACTGGAAGCTGACCAGGGACGGCGTGCCGGTGTTCTAGCCCGCACGGCCCGCACGGTCGTCACTGCTGTACGAGAGGCGTCAGCTTCTGGCCCTGGGCCGGGATGCTCGGCGCCTCCCGTGTCTCGAGACCGAAGCTGGTGAAGGCCGTGCGGCGGGGCAGCGGGTAGGGCTCCTTGCCGGTGATGGAGTTGAGGATGGTGGCGCTGCGCCAGGCGGCGAGGCCCAGGTCGGGGGCGCCGACGCCATGGGTGTGCTTCTCGGCGTTCTGGACGTGGACGGCGCCGGTGACGCAGGGGTCGAGGACCAGGCGGTACCGCTCGTCGACGCGGGCGCGCCCGGCGGAGTCGTGGCGGAGGTACGGGTCGAGGCCGGCGAGCATCCGGTCCACGGGGCGTTCCCGGTAGCCGGTGGCGAGGACGACGGCGTCGGTGGTGAGCCGGGAGCGGGTGCCCTGCTGGAGGTGTTCCAGGTGGAGTTCGACCTGGGTGGTGGCGACGCGTCCCGCGGTGCGGACGCTGACGCCGGGGGTGAGGACGGCGTCGGGCCAGCCGCCGTGGAGGGTGCGGCGGTAGAGCTCGTCGTGGATGGCGGCGATGGTGTCGGCGTCGATGCCCTTGTGGAGCTGCCACTGGCGGGGCAGGAGCTCGGCGCGGGTGGGTTCGGGCAGGCCGTGGAAGTAGCGGGTGTAGTCCGGGGTGAAGTGCTCCAGACCCAGTTTGGAGTACTCCATGGGGGCGAAGGCCTCGGTGCGGGCCAGCCAGTGGATCCTCTCGGCTCCGGCGGGGCGGGCTCTGAGGAGGTCGAGGAAGACCTCGGCGCCGGACTGGCCGGAGCCGATGACGGTGACGTGCCCGGCGGCGAGGAGCGTCTCGCGGTGGGTGAGGTAGTCGGCGGAGTGGAGGACGGGGACGCCGGGGGCGTCGGCGAGGGGCTTGAGCGGCTCGGGGACGTAGGGCTCGGTGCCGACGCCGAGCACGACGTTACGGGTGAAGGCGCGGCCGAGGGCTTCGGCTTCGCCGTCCGGGTCGATCTGGGTGAAGTCGACTTCGAAGAGGCGCCGTTCGGGGTTCCAGCGGACGGAGTCGACCTGGTGGCCGAAGTGGAGACCGGGGAGCCGTTCGCTGACCCAGCGGCAGTAGGCGTCGTACTCGCTGCGCTGGATGTGGAACTTCTCGGCGAAGTAGAAGGGGAAGAGGCGCTGGCGGCTCTTCAGGTAGTTGAGGAAGGTCCAGGGGCTCGCGGGGTCGGCGAGGGTCACCAGGTCGGCGAGGAAGGGGACCTGGAGGGTGGCGCCGTCGATGAGGAGGCCGGGGTGCCAGTGGAAGGCGGGCTTCTGCTCGTAGAAGGTGGCGGCGATGCCGCCGGGGACGCCCTGGGCGAGGGCGGCGAGGGAGAGGTTGAAGGGGCCGATGCCGACGCCCACGAGGTCGTGGGGCCGGTCGAGGTCGTCCTTCGGGGTGCTGCCGGTCATCGGTGCGTGCCGCCTTCCACGAGGGTGAGGATCTGTGCCAGGTCGCCGGGGGTGGCGTGGGGGTTGAGCAGGGTGGCCTTGAGCCAGAGGCGGCCGTCGGCGCGGGCGCGGCCGAGGACGGCGTGGCCTCCGGTGAGGAGGGTGCGGCGGATCGTGGCGATGGTCTCGTCGTCGGCGCCGGACGGCCGGAAGAGGACGGTGGTGAGGGTGGGGCGGGCGCGCAGGTCGAGTCCCGGGGTCTTCTCGACGAGGTCGGCGAGGTCCTTGGCGAGGTCCATGCACGTGTCGACGAGGTCGCCGAATCCGGTGCGGCCGAGGGCGCGGAGGGTGACGGCCGTCTTGAGGATGTCGGGGCGCCGGGTGGTGCGCAGGGAGCGGCCGAGGAGGTCGGGGAGACCGGCGTCGGTGTCGTCGTCGGCGTTGAGGTAGTCGGCGGTGTGGCCGAGCGCGGCGAGGTCGGTGGTGTCGCGTACGGCGAGGAGTCCGGCGGCGGCCGGCTGCCAGCCGAGTTTGTGGAGGTCGACGGTGACCGTACGGGCGCGGTCGAGACCGTCGAGGAGATGGCGGTGGGTGCGGCTGAGGAGGACGGGGCCTCCGTAGGCGGCGTCGACGTGGAGGTCGGCGCCGTGGGCCGCGCAGACCTCGGCGAGTGCGGGCAGGGGGTCGATCAGGCCTTCGTCGGTGGTGCCGGCGGTGGCGGCGACGAGGGCGGGGCCTTCGGTGCGTGCCAGGGCCTCGGCGAGGGCGGCGGGGTCGAGCGTGCCGTTCGGGGTGGGGACGGTGACCGGCTCGGGAAGGCCGAGGAGCCAGGCGGCGCGGTGGAGGGAGTGGTGGGCGTTCGCGCCGACGACGGTGCGGAGGCCCGGCCCGTGGCGTTCCCTCGCGAGGAGCAGGGCGAGCTGGTTGGACTCGGTGCCGCCGGTGGTGACGAGGGCGTCGGGGGCCACCGCTCCGGGGAAGACCTCGGCGGCCAGGGCCGCCGTGACCTGTGCTTCGAGGGCGGAGGCCGCCGGTGCCTGGTCCCAGGAGTCCATGGACGGGTTGAGCGCGGAGGCGGCGAGGTCGGCGGCGGCGGCGAGGGCGAGCGGTGGGGTGTGGAGGTGGGCGGCGCAGAGGGGGTGGGCGGGGTCGGCGGCGCCGGCGGCGAGTGCGCGGACGAGGGTGGTCAGGGCCTCTTCGGCGCCGGTGCCGGTCTCGGGGAGTACGGCTCCGAGGGCCGCCGCCCTTGCCGCGACGGCCCCGGGGCCACCGGATGGGAGGGGTCCGCCGCGCTCGTCCGCTCCGGCGCGGAGGGCAGCGAGGACGATGTCCAGGAGGGGACCGAGAGCGTCGGCGCCGGGGGTGCCTCCGGCAGGGGGTGGGGGTGCGGCACGCATGGACGACAGGGTGACGGGCCCTGGCGGGTGCTGTCCGGGGAGTCGGGGGTTGTGACCCTAACGGGGGACGTCGGGCCGGTCCGCCCTGCCGTGCGGCCTGTCATCCCGCTGGGCGGTGCCCACCCACCCGGGGCGGTGCCATCAGCCACCCCCGTGTGGGCAATCGTCCCGCAGGGCGGGACGGGTGGGCACACGGGACGGCGCCCTTGGCGGCGCCTCCGCCCCTTGCGCCTGGACCCGCACCGACTGTGCACCGCACACCGGGTGCGGGTTCAGGCCCGGAAGCCTAGGCCCGGCAAGGGGCACCGTTCCGTTGTGCCCACCCGTTCCGCCCTTGCGGAACAGATGCCCACAACGGGGGCGGGCGGCGGTGAGGGTGGGCGCGTTGGTGGGCACCCGCCCCGGTGGGGCGGAGGTCCACGGCGAGGTCACGTCGTCCTGACCGTCAGGGCCCTTCGCAGGTCGTCGAGCTGGTCCACCAGTTTGCGGTGGAGGGCCGGGATCATCGTGTCGTCCTTCAGGTGGTGTTCGCCGAGGGACAGGGACTCCGCGTCGATCGCGTAGGACGGGAAGGCGTAGCGGCCCGCGGCCTCGGCCATCGCCGGCCCCCGGCGGTCGCCGAGCGCGATGGCGGCCTCGTAGAAGCGGGGCACGTACTCCCGTACGAGATCGGCCTGTTCCGGCTGCCAGAAGCCCTGGGCGGTGGCGGTGAACAGGTAGTTGGAGAGGTCGTCGGAGTCGAAGAGGGCCGACCAGGCCGCGGCCTTCGCCTCCGGGGTCGGGAGGGACGCCCGGCAGCGGGCCGCGCCCTCCTGGCCGGTGGCGCTCGGGTCCCGTTCGAGTTCGGCGGCGATCACCGTCTCGTCGGTGGCGCCGAGGACGGCGAGGCGGGCCAGGATGCGCCAGCGCAGCTCGGGGTCGAGCTCGGGGCCGCCGTGGACGGTGCCGTCCTCGAGCCAGGAGGCGATCTTGGCGGGGGTGGTGGCGCTGTCGATGAACGCGCGGACGGCGGTGAGGCGGAGTCCGGGCGCCTCGCCGTCCTCGGTGTGACGGATCAGGTCGCGGGCGATCTCGCTGATCCTGGCGAGGGCGGCGGGGCGCTCGTCCTCGCTGACGTAACGGTCGGCGATCTGGGTGCGGGCGAAGCCGAGGACGCCCTGGACGAGGGCGAGCTCGGTCTCCTCGGTGAGGTGGGCGACGGCGGTGTCCAGGTACTCGCCGGGTGCGAGGGCCCCGTCGCGGACCATGTCGCGCAGCGCGTTCCAGATCACGGCCCGGGTGAGCGGGTCGGGGACGCGGGAGAGCCCGCGCAGGGCGGACTCCTCGGAGGCCTCGTCGAAGCGCACCTTGGTGTAGGTGAGGTCGCTGTCGTTGACGACGACGAGGGCGGGGCGGGGGCCGGTCAGCTCGGCGGGTGTGTGCTGCGGGACGTCGAGGGCACGGCGTTCGCGCAGGACGAGTCCGCCGTCGGGCTCCCGGTCGTAGACGCCGACCTCGACGCGGTGCGGGCGGCTGCCCCGGCGGTCGACGGTGAGCTGCCAGCGGGTGCCCTCGCCGGCGAGCCGGGGCCTGAGGGTGTCGACGCCGGTGGTGCGGAGCCACTGTTCGGCCCAGCCGTGGACGTCTCGGTCGGTGGCGGCGGCCAGGTTGTCGATGAAGTCGGCGAGGGTGGCGTTGCCGAACCTGTGCCGCTTGAAGTGGATGTTGATGCCGGCGAGGAAGTCCTCCTCGCCGAGCCAGGTGACGAGCTGGCGGAGGGCGGAGGCGCCCTTGGCGTAGGAGATGCCGTCGAAGTTGAGGAGCGCGGAGGCGGTGTCGGGGACGGCTTCCGGGTCGGGGGCGACGGGGTGGGTGGAGGGCCGCTGGTCGGCCTCGTACCCCCAGGCCTTGCGGGCGATGCCGAAGTCGACCCAGGTGTCGGGGAAGAGGTCGGCGCAGGCCTCGTTGACGGTCTGGAAGCCCATGTACTCGGCGAAGGACTCGTTGAGCCAGATGTCGTCCCACCAGCGGAGGGTGACGAGGTCGCCGAACCACATGTGGGCCATCTCGTGGGCGATGACCATGGCGCGGGTCTGGCGTTCGGTGACGGTGACGGCGGAGCGGAAGACGAACTCGTCGCGGAAGGTGACGAGGCCGGGGTTCTCCATGGCGCCGGCGTTGAACTCGGGGACGAAGGCCTGGTCGTACGAGTCGAAGGGGTACGGCTCGTCGAACTTCTCGTGGTAGCGGTCGTAGCAGGCCCTGGTGACGGCGAGGATCTCTTCGGCGTCGGCGTCGAGGTGGGGGGCGAGGGAGCGGCGGCAGTGGATGCCGAAGGGGAGTCCGGCGTGTTCGGTGCGGATCGAGTGCCAGGGTCCCGCGGCGACGCAGACGAAGTAGGTGGAGAGCAGCGGGGTGGGGGCGGCCTTCCAGGTGCCGTCGGGCTGCTGCTCGGTGACGCTGTTGGAGAGGACGGTCCAGCCGTCGGGGGCGGTGACGGTGACTTCGAAGACGGCCTTGAGGTCGGGCTGGTCGAAGGCGGCGAAGACGCGCTGGACGTCTTCCATGAAGAGCTGGGTGTAGACGTACGACTCGCCGTCGGTGGGGTCCGTGAACCGGTGCATGCCCTCGCCGGTGCGGGAGTAGCGCATGGTGGTGGTGACGCGCAGTTCGTGCTCGCCCTCGGTGAGGCTCAGGGGGAGCCGGTTCCCGGTGAGGGTGCCCGGGTCGAGGGTCTCTCCGTCGAGGGTGGCGGAGCGCAGGGTGACGGGCTTGAGCTCGACGAAGGTGTTCCCGGCGGCGCGGGCGGTGAACCGGACGGTGCTGGTCGACTCGAAGGTCTCGGCGCCGGTGGTGAGGTCGATGTCCACCAGGTAGTGGTGGACATCGAGGAGCTGGGCACGGGTCTGCGCTTCGTCGCGCGTCAGTACGGACATGGGCCCTATGCTGCCCGATGCCTCCGGCCCTGGGCAGGGGTGGTGGGGAAGCGCCGTCGGTCGACCCCGGCAACGACCGTCAGGCGACCCCGGTGCCGTTCAGGTGGGCGAAGGCGGCCGTGATGCGGGGGCGGTCGTAGCCCGCGGGTCCCGCGACGCCGCTGGAGAGCAGCGTGTGGAGGAGGATCCGGGCCTTGGCGGGGTCGAGGGGGCCTGCCGGGATCAGTCCGTGGTGCAGCAGGTCGTACTCGGAGCCGGGGCCGCGGTACGTGTCCGAGAGGGTCGTACCGCCGCCGGTGCGGGAGGCGAGGACGACGGGGATGCGTCGCGCGATGTCGGCGAGCGGGTCGACGAGCCACGCCGGGGCGTGTCCGGCGCCGAAGGCCGCGACGACGAGGCCCTGGAAGCGGTGGTCGACGGCTTCGAGGAGTTCGCCGCGGTCGCCCTGGGAGAGGGTCACGAGCGCCACCCGTACCTCGGGGTCGAGCTTCAGCGGGCAGAGCGCGGCGGGGGCGGCGGGCCGGAGGAGGATGCGGGGCCGGCCCTCGACGACGCAGCCGATCGGTCCGGCGCCTGGTGAGGCGAAGGTGGCGACGGAGGTCGTGTGGGTCTTGCGGGCGAGGCGGGCGGCGTGGATCTCGTCGGCGACGACGACGAGGACGCCGAGGTTCCGGCAGGCGGGGTCGGCGGCGACGGCGAGTGCGGCGGCGAGGTTGGCGGGGCCGTCGGCGCCGGGCAGGTCGGGGCGGCGCATGGCGCCGGTGACGGCGATCGGCTGCTCGGTGGTGCAGAGCAGGTCGAGGGTGAAGGCGGTCTCCTCCAGGGTGTCGGTGCCCTGGACGACGACCACGCCGGAGCCGGCGGCGACGGTGGCGCGGACCTCGGCGGCGAGGGCGGCGAGGTCCTCGTGGGTGAGGGAGGAGCTGGGGACGCGGCGGAAGTCCTTCAGGACCAGGTCGTGGTCTCCGCCGAGCTCGGCGAGGACCTCCTGGCCGGTCATGCGGGCCGCGTCACCGCCTCGGGCGGAGATGGTCCCGCCGAGGGTGAAGACCGTGACGCGGGCCATCAGCGTGCTCCGTCCGCGAGGGGCCGGTCCGTGATCGCCCCGTCCGCACGCGTCCGGTCGGCGCTCGCGTCGCCGACGGTCGTCTCGCCCGCGCTCGTCCGGTCGGCGGTCGTCTCGTCCGCGATCGTCTCGTGGTGGCGGATGACCTCGGCGATGATGAAGTTCAGGAGCTTCTCCGCGAAGGCCGGGTCCAGCTTCGCGCTCTCGGCGAGTTCCCGCAGCCGGGTGATCTGGCGTGCCTCGCGGGCCGGGTCGGCGGGCGGCAGTTGGTGCTTGGCCTTGAGGACGCCGACCTGCTGGGTGCACTTGAAGCGTTCGGCGAGCATGTGCACGACCGCCGCGTCGATGTTGTCGATGCTCTCGCGCAGCCGGGTCAGTTCGGCCCGTACGGACTCGGCGGGCTGGGACGGGGCCGGGGACGGGGTGGAATCGCTCATGATCTGCGAGCTTAGACGGATCTCGGGAGGATCGTGGGCGGGTGTTCGGGATCCGGAACGCGGTCGCTCCAGCCGCCGTGCACGGCCCGCCCCTGCTGCTCGCGGAAGCGGATGGGGGCGGTGCCGACCCGGCGGGTGAAGAGCCGGGAGAAGTACGCCGGGTCGTCGTAGCCGACGCGGCGGGCGACGGCGGCGACGGGCAGTTCGGTGGCGGCGAGGAGTTCCTTGGCGCGGCCGAGGCGGACGGTGAGCAGGTAGTCCTTGGGGCTGCATCCGGCGGCGCGGCGGACGGCGGTGCGCAGCTCGGCGGCGGTCATGCCGTGCCGGGCGGCGTGTTCGGCGACGGAGAGGGGCTGGAAGGCGTCGCGGGCGAGGGCGGCGAGGACGGGGTCGCCGTCGGCGTTGGTGTCGGCGCGGGCCCGGCGCAGGGCGACGAGGAGTTCGTGGACGGCGGCGCCGGTCTCGACCTCGAGGAGGGGGTTGCCGGGGCGGGCGGCGCGGGCGATCCGGCCGATGGCGGCGCGGGCGGGGGCGGCGTCGGAGAGGGGCACGACGGGCCGGTCGGGTTCGATGTAGCCGAGTTCGGTGTAGGTGGTGGTGGCGGGTCCGGTGAAGTCGACGAAGGACTCGTCCCAGCCGGTGCCGGGGTCGGCGGCGTAGTGGTGGGGTACGCCGGGGGTCAGCCAGAGCAGGGCGGGCGCGGTGACGGTGGTGCGGCGGCCGTCGGCCGCCCGGTACCAGCCGCTGCCGGCGGAGACGACGACGGCCACGTGGTGGTCGAGGGTGCGGGGGCCGACGGTGGGCAGGGTGCCGTGCTGGAGTCCGACGCCGAGGCAGACGAGGCCGAGGCGGTGGTGGACGGGACCGGGGGTGAAGTAGCGCATCCAGGTGTGGTACATGACCGGGTGCCGCCTCCCTGACGTGCGCTTCCACGTCCTGCCGTGTGCTGTGACGCCTCCGGCGTCCCGGACGCCTTCGACGTCTCTAACGTCCAAACTCCGCCGATCTTTGTCCATGGACCGGCGCGCCGCCAGGGGGTGAGGGTGGGCGCCATGAGCACGTTCGCTGTGGGTGACGAGGACTTTCTGCTCGACGGGCGGCCGGTGCGGCTGCTGTCGGGGGCCCTGCACTACTTCCGGGTGCACGAGGGGCAGTGGGAGCACCGGCTCGGGATGCTGCGCGCGATGGGTCTCGACTGTGTCGAGACGTACGTCCCCTGGAACCTGTACGCGCCGGAGCCGGGCCGGTACGGGGACGTGGAGGCGCTCGGCCGGTTCCTCGACGCGGTGGCGCGGGCCGGGATGTGGGCGATCGTGCGCCCGGGGCCGTACATCTGCGCCGAGTGGGAGAACGGCGGCCTGCCGCACTGGCTGACCGGTCCGCTCGGACGGCGGGTGCGGACCCTCGACCCGGAGTTCCTGGCGCCGGTGAAGGCCTGGTTCCGGCGGCTCCTTCCGCAGGTGGTGGAGCGGCAGGCCGACCGGGGCGGGCCGGTGATCCTGGTCCAGGTGGAGAACGAGTACGGGAGCTACGGCAGCGACCGGGGCTATCTGGAGTGGCTCGCGGAGCTGCTGCGGGAGTGCGGGGTGAGCGTTCCGCTGTTCACCTCGGACGGTCCCGAGGACCACATGCTGACGGGTGGTTCGGTGCCGGGGGTGCTCGCGACGGCGAACTTCGGTTCGGGGGCGCGGGAGGGCTTCGCGGTGCTGCGGCGCCACCAGCCGTCGGGGCCGCTGATGTGCATGGAGTTCTGGTGCGGCTGGTTCGACCACTGGGGCACGGAGCACGCGGTGCGGGGCGCGGAGGACGCGGCGGACGCGCTGCGGGAGATCCTGGAGTGCGGGGCCTCGGTCAATGTGTACATGGCGCACGGGGGTACGAACTTCGCCGGCTGGGCGGGCGCGAACCGGGCGGGTGAGCTGCACGACGGGCCGCTGCGGGCGACGGTGACCTCGTACGACTACGACGCGCCGGTGGACGAGGCGGGGCGGCCGACGGAGAAGTTCTGGCGCTTCCGCGAGGTGCTCGCGGCGTACGCGGAGGGGCCGCTGCCGGAGCCGCCGGAGCCGCCCGCCCGGCTCGCGGCGCCGGTTTCCGGTGTGCTCGACGGCTGGGCGTCGCTGGACGCGGTCCTGGAGGTGCTCGGCGGCGAGGAGACGGTGACGCCGATGCCGCCGACCTTCGAGGAGCTGGGGGTGGACCGGGGGCTTGTCCGCTACCGGCTGACGGTGCCGGGTCCCCGGCAGCCGTATCCGCTCTCCGTGACGGGGCTGCGGGACCGGGCGGTGGCGTACGTGGACGGGCTGCCCGCGGGTGTCCTGGACGCGGAGGAGGCGGTGCTCGCCGAGCCGGTGGCGGGGCCGGCGGTCGTCGACCTGTGGGTGGAGTCGCTGGGCCGGGTCAACTACGGGCCTCGGCAGGGGGAGCCGAAGGGCATCACCGGCGGTGTGCGGCACGAGCGGCAGTATCTGCACGGGGTACGGGCCCGGGGGCTGCGTCTCGACGCCTTCGAGGCGGCGGCGGTGGAGAAGGTGCGGTTCGCATCGGTCAACGAGTCCGCGGCGGACCGGAGCGGACCGGGTCTCCACCGGGGAACCCTTGACGTCGCGGGCGCCGGGGACGCGTTCCTGCGGCTGCCGGGCGCGACCCGGGGCTTCGTGTGGGTGAACGGTTTCTGCCTGGGCCGGTACTGGGCGATCGGCCCGCAGGAGTCGCTGTTCGTGCCGGGCCCGGTGCTGCGCGAGGGGGCGAACGAGGTGTGGGTGCTGGAGCTGGAGGGCGGGGGGACTCCGTCGGTGGAGCTCGATGTCCTCTGAGTCAGCACAATAAATAACGGCGTCACGCGCGCGTGAAGGTGCCCCGGAGCCGAGGCCGCTCCGGGGCACCCGTTCACATGTCGCCGTTACAGCGTGGCCGCGGCCGACTTGATCGCGGCGGCGAAGGTCGAGACCTCCGTGTAGACGCCGGGGTAGCCGGCCCGCGCGCAGCCCTCGCCCCAGCTCACGATGCCGACCTGGATCCAGGCACCGGCGTTGTCCTTGCGGAACATCGGGCCGCCGGAGTCGCCCTGGCAGGTGTCGACCCCGCCCTGGGTGTAGCCGGCGCAGATCTCCTCGGCCGGGACGAGGTCGCTGCCGTACGACGCCTGGCAGGAGGCGTCGGAGACGAACGGGACGTTCGCCTTGAGGAGGTAGCGCTGCTGCGCCCCGCCCTCACGGGCGGCGCCCCAGCCGGCCACGGTGAAGGTGCCGCTGTTGTACGCGGTGGTCTCGGCGATCTTCAGGTTGGGCAGCGAGGTGATGGGGCTGGCGAGCTTGATCAGCGCCCAGTCCTTGCCCTTGCCGTTGTAGCCCGGGGCCTGGAGGACCTTGGTCGACCTGACCTTGATGGCGCTGCTGCTCTGCAGGTCCACGACTCCGGCGGTGGCGGTGATGCTGGTGTTGTTGCCGGAGCCGCTCACGCAGTGGGCCGCGGTGAGCACGATCTGCGGGGTGATCAGGGAGCCGCCGCAGCCCATGGAGAGCCTGACCATCCAGGGGAACTCGCCCTGCGCCGCGCGGACGCCGCCGACGACGGGGGCGGGGGCCGCGGAGGCGGTGCTGGTGGGCTGGAGGCTGACGGCCGCCAGGACGACGGCGCCGGCCGCGGCGAGCTTCTGGAGTGCGCGGACCATTCTGTTCTGCTTCACGTGTCTGCCTTCTTTCATGGGGGGTTGAGCCCGACGGGCGATGACATGCGCCCGTCAAGTCATGTCCGGATTATGGTCAGGACCCAACTGCCGCCACAAGAAAGCCTTTTCGGCCAGAAACAGCGGCGGGACCGTACAGTGGGAGACGAGGGGGGATCCGGCATGCCGAACCGTCAGGAGGGCGACCGCGTCGCCCACGGCTTCCCGCACCGCGCCACGGTCGGCGCCTCGCTCACGGCGCTCTACCGGCGCCTCTCCCCCGAGGGTGTGCACCGCTATCCGGCGAGCGTGCCCGCCGCCGACGTGGCCTTCGACGACCGTGAGGACCTCCACCTCGGCACCCAGCGGGTGGCCCGTGCCCTCGTCCGGCACCTGCGGCTGCCCGAGGCGCGCATGGTGGTCGCGTTTCGGCCGATGGAGCACGCGGCGGCCGTCGAACTCGCGGCGGGGCCCGAGTACTTCGTGGAACTCAACGACCGTTTCCGGAGCCGACGCCGGGATATCGGTGCCGCACTCGCCCACGAGATCACCCATGTCCTGCTGCACCGGCTCGGGCTCACCTTCCCCGACACCGAGGAGAACGAGATCCTCACCGATGTCGTCACCGCCTACCTGGGCGCGGGATGGCTGCTGCTCGACGCGTACCGGCGGGACGGCGTGGAGAGCCAGAAGCTCGGCTATCTGACCCCGGAGGAGTTCGGGTACGTCCTCGCCAAGCGGGCCGATGTGTTCGGCGAGGACCCGTCGCCGTGGTTCACCAGCGCCGTGGCGTACGAGGCGTGGGAGCGGGGCCGGGCGGAGGCGCGCCGGGAGCGCACGGCGCCGCCGCTGGCCGGGGCGGGCTGGGCCGAGCGCCGGCGGTACGCCTTGGAGCGGCGCCTCGGCCGGGCGGGCCCGGGTGTCCCGTACACCTTCGAGGGCGGAGCACCGGCGACCGGCGTCTCCTTCCTGTGCCCGGTCTGCCGCCGTCGCCTGCGGGTCCCGGCGGGACGGGCGCTGCGGGCCCGGTGCGGGGTGTGCCGCACGGTCCTGGAGTGCGCGGGCTAGGGCGTGTCCGGCGGATCAGGGTCGGATAGGGCGCGGCGTCTGGTGCGGTGCATCGCAAGGCGCCGGAGCGCCTTAATAGCGGAGCTATTCAGGCGTTTCGGCAACGCGGCGAGGTGCCGTGCCAGGCGTCGCGACCCCGGCCATGATCCGCCGGACACGCCCTAAACGGCCTTCCGGACCAGGCTCTTGTGGAAGTGGACGTCCTCGGCGCCGCCCGGGATGCCGAGGACGCGGCCGGTCTCCACGTATCCGTGCCGGCGGTAGAAGTCCGGGGCCTGGAAGGTGAAGGACGACACGGTGGCCCGGTCGCAGCCGCGCCGCCCGGCCTCGTCCTCGGCCGCGCGCAGGAGGCGGCTCCCCCAGCCGTCCCGCCGGCTGTCCTCGCGCACCCAGAGCATGTCGATGCCGAAGAGCCCGCTCCAGGTCCAGCCGGTGAGCCCGCCGATCAGCTCGCCGTTCTCGTCGACGGCCTTCACCGAAAGCTCGCCCTGGTCCTCGGCGGTGGTCCCGGTCGCGGCGAAGTTGAACGCGTCGAGGCCCTGTTCCAGGAGCTTCGCCAGTGCGTCGTCACCGTGGCCGACGCTCAGCGACGCGCCGTCGTGATCCTGTGTCATGCGGCCCGATTCTGGCACGGGCGTACGAACGGACGGGGCGAGCGGGTGCGCATCGCTCGCGGACGCCGGGCCGGGAATCGGATTTGCGCCAGGACCGGACGGCGCGTCAGGGTCGGCGCATGAGCATGCTGTTCGACGCCATCCGGGACGGGGACGAGGACGGGGTCGTACGGGCCCTGCGGAGCGGGGCCGATCCCGAGTCCCGGGAGGACGGCGAGACCGCCCTGTACCGGGCGGCCGTCGGCGACGAGGCCGGAATCGTGCGGGTGTTGCTGGCCGCCGGTGCCGACCCGGGCCGGGGCAGCGGCGAGGAGGGCGACGAACTGCCGCTCTGCGGCGCGGCCGTCGGCGGGCACACCGGGGTGGCGCGGGCGCTCCTCGCTGCGGGCGCCCGCGCGGACCAGGAGGAGGCGTACGGCTTCACGGCCCTCGCGTGGGCGCTGCGGCTCGGGCATGCCGGCACGACCCGGGTGCTCCTGGAGCACGGGGCCGACCCCGACCGGCGCGGGCCCGACGGGATCCTCCCGCTCGTCGCCGCCGCCCGGCGCGGCTCCACCGGCTGCGTGCGGGCCCTGCTCGACCACGGTGCGACGGCGAAGGAGGCCGCGCTGCGGGAGGCGCGGCGGTGGATCGGCGCCGACATCGCGGCCGAGCTGCGGCGCGGGCTCGTCGCGGGGAACGAGGGCGGGCAGACCTACGAGGCCGTGGTCCGCCGGGTCCGGGAGGACGGCGGGGTGACGGTCGTCGTCGAACTGCTGCGGGAGAATGGTGCCCCCGGCCGCGGCGACGACCGCCAGACCGGCCACGCGGCCATCGCCACGCTCCTGGAGGCGTCGCTCGGACTGCGCACCTCGCCCGAGGAGCTGGCGGCGCGGGCGTTGCGGTGCGGCGATCCGGAGCTCGACGACTGGACGACGGCGGTGGCCGAACTGGCCGGGCGGGCCGACGAGGAGACCTTCGTGACGGCGGCCGCCTGGTGCGCGTACCGCGACCCGCTGCGCCGGGCCCTGGGCGCCCGGGTGCTCGGCGCCCTGCCCGGCTTCGCGCCGAGCGCGGTCCCGGTACTGCGGCGGCTCGCGGCGGAGGGCGCGACGCAGGCGCGGGAGCCGGCGCTCTCGGTGGTGTCGGCGCTCGGGGAGTGCGCGGATCCGGCGGCCGTGCCCGAGCTCCTCGCGTCGGCGGGGCATCCCGACGCGGCGGTACGGCGGGCGGTCGCGGGCGCCCTCGCCGGGATCGTGCCGGCCGGGCACGTGGAGGCGCTCGGGGTGCTGCTCGCACTGAGCAGGGACGGTGACGCGCGGGTCCGGGACTGGGCGACGCTCGCGCTGGCCGAACTGCCCGACGACACCCCGCTCGTACGGGAGGGGCTCGCGGAGCGGCTCGGCGACACCGACCCGGAGACGGCGGCGGAGGCGGCGCGCGGGCTCGCGATCCGTCAGGACCCGCGGGCGGTGGACGCGCTGGCGTCGGTCCTCGCGGACGGCGACCCGGAGGGCGCGGCGCGGGAGACGGCACTCGCCGCCCTGGAGTACATCCAGGACCCCCGGGTCAGGACCCGCCTGGAATGGACGTCCCCGCGCCGCGCCTGACCGCCCGGGAGGGCGACCGGTCCGGGACGGCTCAGCAGCCGTGGTCGATGAGGTCGAAGGACGCGTAGTGGTCGGCGGTGTAGTAGTCCTCCCACGTCGAGTTCCCGGTCACGATCCGCCGGGCCCCACGCGTGGAGACGCCCGGGGTCTTCACCGTGTACTCGTGGTAGTAGCCCGTCGAGTGCGCGGGCAGGATCCCTTCCCTGTTCTGGAAGACGGACCCGTCCTGGCGGTACGGGAAGGGGCCGCCGGCGTCGATGAGCCGCAGGGTGTCGTGGGCCTGGCTGGGCAGGTCGGAGGAGCAGATGTCCCCGACGGCCGAGGTCGCCGCGACGGACATCGCGACGGCGGCGGGCGCGGGGGCGGGGACGGCGGTGGCGGGGGCGCCGAGGAGGAGGGAGGAGAGGAGGGCGGTGGCGACACCGCCGGCGAGGGTGAATCGAGGGGGGATGCGCATGACTGGGATGATGACGCGCGTAGATCCCCGAGGGAAGTCCAACTCCCTTGATTTCGCCGGACGTTAACCGCACGCCCTCGAACGTGCGGATCCTGTGGACGCGGCCGGACGGGGGGCTGGGGCGGCTCGTGTACGAGGTCGGCACCCGCACCGTGACGCGGCGGCCGGCACGGACAGCACACCGCCCCCGGGCGTGAGCCCGGGGGCGGCCGGTGGCAGGTCCGCCCCCGTGCGGCGGCGGACTCTCGGTCCTACGTGTCGGTCCTACGTGTCGGTCCTACGTGTCGGTCCTACGTGTCGGTCGGCCTCGGCCGGGAGCCTCGCGAGCCGCCCGCGCTCCGCGTACGGCCGGTGCCCGAGGCCTGACGCCCGACGCGACCGGCGCCCGCGGTGGCACCGCGCCCGCCGCCGGCGGCGGAGCCGGAGCCCCGGCCCGAGCCGGAGCCGCGCCCCGAACCGCCCGTGGAACCGGTGGCGCGGCCGGAGGAGCCGGCGGCGCGGCCCGAGGCCGTGCCCGTCGTCGCGGAACGACCCGAGCCGGAGCCCGAGCCCGTACCGGTCGCCCCGCCGGCCGGAGCCGGACGGCGGCGCCGACGGCTGCCGCCGCCGCTTCCGCTGCCGGAGGCCGTCGCCTTGCGCGGCGGGGTGGGCTGCGGGGTCTCGATGACGACCGGGACGCCCGAGGGCTCCCGCGCGCCGGTCAGCTCGGTCAGGTGCTCGTCGCTGGACTTGATCTGCGCCGTGCGGGGGCTGATGCCCGCGTTCGTCATCAGACGGCCCATGTCGCGCTTCTGCTCCGGCAGGACCAGGGTGAAGACGCTGCCGGACTCACCGGCACGGGCGGTCCGGCCGCCGCGGTGCAGGTAGTCCTTGTGGTCGATGGGCGGGTCGACGTTGACGACCATGTCCAGGTCGTCGACGTGGATGCCGCGCGCCGCCACGTTCGTCGCGACGAGCGCGGTCACCTGGCCGGTCTTGAACTGGTCCAGGGTCCGGTTGCGCTGCGGCTGCGAGCGGCCGCCGTGCAGGCCGGAGGCCCGTACGCCGTTCGCGAGGAGCCGCTTGACCAGCCGGTCCACGGACCGCTTGGTGTCCATGAAGAGGATCGTCCGGCCGTCGCGGGCCGCGATCCGCAGCGTGACGGCCTTCTTGTCGGTCTCGTCGGCCACGTACAGGACGTGGTGCTCCATGGTGGTGACCGCGCCGGCCGACGGGTCGACCGAGTGCACGACCGGGTCGTCGAGGAACATCTTGACCAGCCGGTCGATGTTCCGGTCGAGGGTGGCCGAGAACAGCAGCCGCTGCCCGCCCGGCTCGACCTGCTTCAGCACCTTGGTGACCTGCGGCAGGAAGCCCATGTCGGCCATCTGGTCGGCCTCGTCGAGGACGGTGACGGCGACCTGGTCGAGCCGGCAGTCACCCCGCTCGATGAGGTCGTGGAGCCGGCCCGGCGTGGCGATGAGGACCTCGGCGCCGCGCCGCAGGGCGGAGGACTGCCGGCTGATCGACATGCCGCCGACGACCGTGGTGATCCGCAGCCGCAGCGCGGAGGCGTACGGGGTGAGCGCGTCGGTGACCTGCTGCGCGAGCTCGCGCGTGGGCACGAGGACGAGCGCGAGGGGCGCGGTGGGCTCGGCGCGGCGGCCCGCGGTGCGGGCGAGGATCGCGAGGCCGAAGGCGAGGGTCTTGCCGGATCCGGTACGCCCCCGGCCGAGCACGTCACGACCGGCCAGCGAGTTCGGCAGGGTCGCGGCCTGGATCGGGAACGGCTCCGTGACGCCCTGCTCGCCCAGGGTCCGCAGCAGACCCTCGGGCATGTCGAGGTCGGCGAAGGCGGCCACCGCGGGCAGCGCGGGCGTCACGGTCTCCGGCGGCGTGAACTCGCTCGGCGGCGGGGGCGCGGTGGGACGGCGTCCGCCGCGCCCGCCCTTCGGCTGTGACGCGGACTTCGTCTGGGCGGTGCGGGGGCCGCGCTTGGGGGCGCGTTCGGAGCGGGTCATGCGTGCCTTTCTGGCCGGTGCTCGCGGCACAGCGGGGGCCCGCACCTGCACGGTGCGGGCCCCGGCTGCTCTACCCGGAACACGCGATACGGGCCCCGGATGTGTCTCCCGGAACGCGCGATACGAGCCCCGGCTGTTCTCCCGGGACTCGTATACGAACCCCGGATGTCTCTACCGGAACAATAGTGCGCCCCAGGACCTTCCCGCCCCGCGTGACCGATGCCCGGACGGATCAGGCCAGCCCAGGGCGGTGTGACGTGGGCGACCTCACAGCCGTACGCCGCCCAGGGCCTGTCCGACCCTGATCGGCAGGACACCCCCTAGGCGCGTACGGCGATCCCGTCGAGGACCATCGACAGGTACTGGCGGGCGATCTCCTCGGGGCTGTGCCGGCCGCCCGGCCGGTACCAGGACGCGGCGACCCAGACGGTGTCGCGGACGAAGCGGTAGGTGAGGCGGATGTCGAGGTCGGCGCGGAAGACCCCGGCCGCGACGCCGCGCTCCAGGGTCCCCAGCCAGGCCTTCTCGAAGTTGCGCTGCGAGTCGGCGAGGTAGTGGAAGCGGGGCTGGTCGGTGAGGTGCCGGGACTCCTTCTGGTAGATGGCGACGGCGGCGCGGTGCCGGTCGATCTCGCGGAAGGACTCGGTGACGAGGGCCTCGATGGTCTCGCGGGGGCCGAGGTCCGCGGCGAGGACGGCGTCGTATCCCCGCCACAGCTCGTCGAGGAAGGTGGAGAGGATCTCGTCGAGCATCGACTCCTTGGAGTCGAAGTGGTAGTAGAGGCTGCCGGCGAGCATCCCGGCGGCGTCCGCGATCTTGCGGACGGTGGTGGCGTTGTACCCCTGCGCGGCGAACACCTCGGCGGCCGTCTCGAGGAGTTCGCGGCGCCGCTCGGGCGCGGCACTCACCTGGGTCTTCTTCTTGGTCGCTGACACACGCCCATTCTGGTCCTACGGGCAGGGCTCCCGGCGCGGTGGCCCGGATCCACGGCGCCTACGCCTTCGCCCAGCGCTCACGGCTCACGGCGCGGCGGGCCCGGTCCCCGCGCTCACGGCTCCCGGCGCGGCGGGCTGTCGTCGGTGCCGCGCCGGTAGGTCCGGGTCGGGCGCCCCCGCGCCCAGCTGCGGAGGACCATCTCGTCGCCCTCCACCCAGGTCCGTACGACCTCGGCCGGCTCCACCAGGAAGAGGTGGAACGGCAGGGGCGCGCCCGCGTCGGCCGCGTACCGGTCGACGGTCCCTGGGTCGGTGACCTCGACCGCCCGCCCGGAGATCCGGACGTCCCCACCGCCCATGTCCGTGCCGGAGCCCGGGTTGGCGAGCAGCGCGAAGCGGGGGTCGCGGCGCAGGTCGAGGGCCTTGCGGGAGTTCGGCATCATGCCGAGCCAGAGCTCTCCGAAGCGGAAGTCCGCCTCGATGCCGCTGAGCCGGGGCGAGCCGTCCTTCCGCAGGGTGGCGAGGGCGTGGTGCGTGTACTGCCCGAAGCGCTCGCGTACGGTCACGGCGAGCTCGGGTTCGGCGGCCTCGAAGGCCGACCAGGTGGTTCCGGTGTCTCCCATGCGTTCAGGAAACACCGGATACCCGACAGCCACTGTCCGGATTACTCCGGACGTTCCCGGGTCCTCAGGAGGTGGCGGCGCGCTCCGGCGCGCTGCGCTCGACGCAGAACTCGTTCCCCTCCGGGTCCGCGAGGGTCGCCCACCCGGTGCCGTCCGGGTTCCTGCGGTCGTCGAGCAGCGTGGCGCCGAGGCCGAGCAGCCGCTCGACCTCCTCGTCACGGGTGCGGTCCTGCGGCTGGAGGTCGAGGTGGACGCGGTTCTTGACGGCCTTCGCCTCGGGCACCTGGATGAAGAGGAGGTTCGCGCCGGGCGACTCGACGAGCGCCTCGTCGTCACCGGGCTTGTCCTCGTCGGAGACCTGGGCGTCCAGCGCCCGTGCCCAGAAGGTGGCCAGGGCGTAGGCGTCGGCGCAGTCGATGGTCACGTGTCGTACGAGAGAGCTCATGGCCTCATGATCACCCGCGTGCCACGGCGGGGGCCATCGATTTCCCCTCGCTCAGACCCATGGCTCAGTCGGCGGGGGCGAGTTGCCTGCCCTCGGTCACCGCCAGGAGCGCCGCCAGGGAGGAGCGGGCGTCCTGGAGGTCGTTGATCCTCTCGTCGATGGCGTCGAGCCGGGCGACGAGCATCGGGCTCAGGCAGGGCTCGATCTCCGCCTCGCTGCCGCAGACGCACTCCAGGACCTCGGCGATGACCCGGGTCGGCAGTCCGGCGCCGAGCAGGGCCCGGATGCGGCGGACGACGGCCGGGGCGTCGGGGCCGTACACCCGCTGCCCGCCCGGGGTGCGCTCCGAGCCGAGGAGCCCCTGCTCCTCGTAGTAGCGGAGCAGCCGTACGCTCACGCCGGTCGTGCTGCTCAGCTCACCTATCTTCATGTGACGCCCCTCACATTCTCCCCATCATGGTTGAACCTCACATCCATGTGAGCTCCTACGGTTCCGGGCATGACGAACCACACGAACTCCCCGGACACGACGATATTCCAGCTCGGCGGCGACCTCCCGGTCCGGCGTGTCGGGTACGGCACGATGCGGCTCGCCGACGGACCCGGCGATCCGACGGGCCCCGAGGCCCGTATCTGGACGGCGCCGGCGGACCGGGCGGCGGCGGTGGCCCTGCTGAGGACGGCCGTGGAGGCGGGCGTCACCCTCTTCGACACGGCCGACGCGTACGCCCTGGGGGCCGGTGAGGAGCTCCTCGCCGAGGCGCTCCGCCCGTACGGCGACGGGGTCGCGGTGGCCACGAAGGTCGGCGTGGTCCGGCCCTCCCCCACCGAGTGGGTGCCGCTCGGCCACCCCGCCTATCTGCGCCAGCAGGCCGAGCTGAGCCTGCGCCGGCTCCGTACCGACCGCATCGACCTGCTCCATCTGCACCGCCTCGACCCGAACTTCCCGGTCGCCGAGCAGGTGGGCGCCCTGCGGCAGCTCCAGGAGGAGGGCAAGGTCCGGCACATCGGGCTCTCCGAGGTGACGGTCGCCCAGCTGGAGGAGGCCGAGGCGGTCGCGCCGCTCGCGGCCGTGCAGAACCTCTACAACCTGGCGGACCGCGGCCACGAGGCCGTCGTCGAGCACACCGCCGGGCGCGGGATCGCCTTCGTGCCCTTCTTCCCGGTCGCCATGGGCGGCCACGCGGGCCCGGACGGCCCGGTCGCCGGGGTCGCCCGCGAGGTCGGCGCCACCCCGTCCCAGACGGCCCTGGCCTGGCTGCTGCACCGGGCCCCGCACATCGTCCCCATCCCGGGCACGTCGTCGGCGGCCCACCTGGTGGAGAACCTGGGCGCGCTCGACGTCACGCTCACCGAGGAGCAGTTCGCGCGCCTCGACAAGGAGGCGGGAGCGGGGGGCGCCTCATGAGCGGACGATGCCCTGGCCCCTCGCGGCGGCGAGCCAGGCGGGAAGGTCGGCGACGAGACGGTCGTACAGTTCCGCGTCGGGGACCCGGCTCGGGTCCTGACCGGCATGGAAGAAGCCGGAGTTGTCGACGGGCCGCTTCGCGGGGACGTCGAGCTCGTCGAGCCGCCGGAGGAAGTCGAACTGCCGGCTTCCGGGGTCGCCGAAGCCGACGAACTGCCAGAAGATCGGCAGCCGGGCCGCCTTGCAGACGTACCGCTCGGCGGCGAGCTTGTTGATGGGCCCGCCGTCGGTCTGGAAGACGACCAGGGCGGGCGCGGTGGAGCCGCTGTCCAGGTAGTGGTCGATGACGGCGTCCATGGCGAGGTGGTAGCTGGTCTTGCCCATGTGGCCGAGCCCGGCGACGATCCGGTCGATCCGGCCGGCGTGGTCGTCGAGCCGGATGTCGGTCTCGGCGTCGACGTCGGTGGAGAAGAAGACGACGGGCACGCGTCCGTCGTCGTCGAGCTGCGCGGAGAGTCCGAGGACCCGGTCGGCCAGGGCCTGGACGGCACCGCTGTTGTAGTACGGCTTCATCGAGCCCGAGTAGTCGACGACGAGGTAGACGGCGACCCGCTGTCCGTCGATCCCGTGCCGCCGCAGCGAGGCCCCGGCCTCCTTGTAGAGACTCACGAGGGCGGGCGCTGTCTCCTCGACCTTCCGCAGACTCAGTGCCATGGACGTCTCCCCCTCCGGCCGATCACCGGAAGCCCCGGCGGCTGTGGCGCCCTCCGGCCCGCTCGCCGTCCTGCCCTCCGCCACGGGCGGCAGTCTACGGCTGCCCCGGCGGGCGGACGCCCTGAGCGACCTCGGCCTTTGGCCCCGGAAGGCGTCGGAACGCGCATCGGCGCCCACCCAGTCGTCCGGTCGGGGACATTCGGGGGGCGCCGCGCTCAGTTCCGCACGTCGTTGTACGGGACGTATGAGGGGTCGATCAGACCGTCAGCGAACGGTCCGTCGGGCGGATCGGGGCCGGCAGGGAGCTGGCTCCGGTCAGGTAGCGGTCCACGCCGCGGGCGGCGGAGCGGCCCTCGGCGATGGCCCACACGATGAGGGACTGGCCGCGGCCCGCGTCACCGGCGACGTACACGCCGTCGACGTTGGTGGCGAAGTCCGCGTCACGGGCGATGTTACCCCGCTCGTCGAGGTCCAGACCAAACTGCGCGACGAGGCCGTTCTGCACGTCTGTGCCGGTGAAGCCCATCGCGAGCGTGACCAGCTGGGCGGGGATCTTCCGCTCCGTGCCCGGCTTCTGGGTCAGCTTGCCCGCGACGAACTCGACCTCGATGAGGTGGAGGAACTGGACGTTGCCGTCCTCGTCGCCCTCGAAGTGGGTGGTGGAGACGGAGTAGACCCGCTCGCCGCCCTCCTCGTGCGCGGAGGTGACCTTGTACAGCATGGGGAAGGTCGGCCAGGGCTGGCCGGCGTTCCGCTCCTCGCCCGGGCGGGGCATGATCTCCAGCTGCGTGACCGAGGCCGCGCCCTGGCGGTGGGCCGTGCCGACGCAGTCCGCGCCGGTGTCGCCGCCGCCGATGACGACGACGTGCTTGCCCTCGGCGGTGATCGGCGGGGCCACGAAGTCGCCCTCGACGACCTTGTTGGCGAGCGGCAGGTACTCCATCGCCTGGTGGATGCCCTTGAGCTCACGGCCCGGGACGGGCAGGTCGCGGGCGGTGGTGGCGCCGGCGGCGATGACCACGGCGTCGAACCGCTTGCGCAGGTCCGTCGACGTCAGGTCGCGGCCGATCTCGATGCCGGTGCGGAACTTGGTGCCCTCCGCGCGCATCTGCTCGATGCGGCGGTTGATGTGCCGCTTCTCCATCTTGAACTCAGGGATGCCGTAGCGCAGCAGGCCGCCGATGCGGTCGGCGCGCTCGTACACGACCACGGTGTGGCCGGCCCGGGTCAGCTGCTGGGCGGCGGCGAGACCCGCCGGGCCCGAGCCGATGACGGCGGCGGTCTTGCCGGACAGGCGCTCGGGCACCTGCGGCTTGACGTCACCCCCGTCCCAGGCCTTGTCGATGATGGAGACTTCGACGTTCTTGATGGTGACGGCCGGCTGGTTGATGCCGAGCACGCACGCGGACTCGCAGGGAGCCGGGCACAGGCGGCCGGTGAACTCCGGGAAGTTGTTGGTGGCGTGCAGGCGCTCCTGCGCCGCCGACCAGTCCTCGCGGTAGGCGTAGTCGTTCCACTCGGGGATCAGGTTCCCGAGGGGACAGCCGTTGTGGCAGAACGGGATGCCGCAGTCCATGCAGCGGCCGGCCTGCTTGCTGATGATCGGCAGCAGGGAGCCGGGAACGTAGACCTCGTTCCAGTCCCGGACGCGCTCGGCCACGGGGCGGGTCTCGGCGACCTCGCGTCCGGTGGTCAGGAAGCCCTTGGGGTCAGCCATGGGTCGCCGCCTCCATCATCTTCTCAGTGGTCTCGGCCTCGGAGAGACCGGCGAGCTCAGCGGCGTCCTTGGCGGCGAGCACTGCCTTGTACGTGGTGGGGATGATCTTGCTGAACCGATCCGCGTTCGTGTCCCAGTCGGCAAGGAGCTTCTCGGCGACCGTGGAGCCGGTCTCCTCCTGGTGACGGCGCACGACGTCGTGCAGCCACGCCTTGTCGGTGTCCGACAGTGCCTCGATCGCGCCCAGGTTGCCGGAGTTGACGTTGTCCCGGTCGAGGTCGATCACATAGGCGACACCGCCGGACATGCCGGCCGCGAAGTTGCGTCCGGTCTCGCCGAGGACGACCGCCGTACCGCCGGTCATGTACTCGCAGCCGTGGTCGCCCACGCCCTCCGAGACGACGAGGGCGCCGGAGTTGCGGACGCAGAAGCGCTCGCCGGTGCGGCCGCGGAGGAACAGCTCGCCGCCGGTTGCTCCGTAGCCGATGGTGTTGCCCGCGATCGTCGAGTACTCGGCGAGGTGGTCGGCGCCCCGGTCGGGACGGACGATCACCCGGCCGCCGGAGAGGCCCTTGCCGACGTAGTCGTTGGCGTCGCCCTCCAGGCGGAGCGTGACACCGCTCGGCAGGAAGGCGCCGAAGGACTGGCCCGCGGAGCCGGTGAAGGTGATGTCGATGGTGTCGGCCGGGAGGCCGGCGCCGCCGAACTTCTTCGTCACCTGGTGGCCGAGCATGGTGCCGACCGTCCGGTTGATGTTGCGGATGGCGACCTGGGCGCGGACCGGCTGGGCCTCCTCGGCGGAGGCGGCGTTCAGGGCCTCGGCGGCGAGCTGGATCAGCTCGTTGTCGAGGGCCTTCTCCAGGCCGTGGTCCTGCTCGATCAGGGCGTGGCGGACCGCGCCCTCGGGCAGCTCCGGCACGTAGAAGAGCGGCTCGAGGTCGAGACCCTGCGCCTTCCAGTGGGTGACGGCGCGGCTGGTGTCGAGCAGCTCGGCGTGGCCGACGGCCTCTTCGAGGGTGCGGAAGCCCAGCTCGGCGAGGAGCTCGCGGACCTCCTCGGCGATGAACTCGAAGAAGTTGACGACGAACTCGGCCTTGCCGGAGAAGCGGTCGCGCAGGACCGGGTTCTGGGTGGCGATGCCGACCGGGCAGGTGTCCAGGTGGCAGACGCGCATCATGACGCAGCCGGAGACGACGAGCGGCGCGGTCGCGAAACCGAACTCCTCGGCGCCGAGGAGCGCGGCGATGACGACGTCACGGCCGGTCTTCAGCTGGCCGTCGGTCTGGACGACGATCCGGTCGCGCAGGCCGTTGAGCAGCAGCGTCTGCTGGGTCTCGGCGAGGCCGAGCTCCCAGGGACCGCCCGCGTGCTTCAGCGAGGTCAGCGGGGAGGCGCCCGTTCCGCCGTCGTGGCCGGAGATGAGGACGACGTCCGCGTGGGCCTTGGAGACACCGGCGGCGACCGTGCCGACGCCGACCTCGGAGACCAGCTTCACGTGGATGCGGGCGACCGGGTTGGCGTTCTTGAGGTCGTGGATCAGCTGAGCCAGGTCCTCGATGGAGTAGATGTCGTGGTGCGGCGGCGGCGAGATGAGGCCGACGCCGGGCGTCGAGTGACGCGTCTTGGCGACCCACGGGTAGACCTTGTGGCCGGGCAGCTGGCCGCCCTCGCCGGGCTTGGCGCCCTGGGCCATCTTGATCTGGATGTCGTCGGCGTTGACCAAGTACTCGCTGGTGACGCCGAAGCGGCCGGAGGCGACCTGCTTGATCGCGGAGCGGCGGGCCGGGTCGTAGAGGCGGTCCGGGTCCTCGCCGCCCTCACCGGTGTTGGACTTGGCGCCCAGCTGGTTCATGGCGACGGCGAGGGTCTCGTGCGCCTCCTTGGAGATGGAGCCGTACGACATGGCGCCGGTGGAGAAGCGCTTGACGATCTCGGAGACCGGCTCGACCTCGTCGAGGGGGATCGACGGGCGGTCGGAGGTGAGGCCGAAGAGGCCGCGGAGCGTCATGAGGCGCTCGGACTGCTCGTTCACCCGCTCCGTGTACTGCTTGAAGATGTCGTACCGCTTGTTGCGCGTGGCGTGCTGGAGGCGGAAGACGGTCTCCGGGTCGAACAGGTGCGGCTCGCCCTCGCGGCGCCACTGGTACTCGCCGCCGATGTCCAGGGCGCGGTGCGCCGAGGGGACGCCGGAGACGGGGTACGCCTTGGCGTGGCGGGCGGCGACCTCCTTGGCGACGACGTCGAGGCCGGCGCCGCCGATCTTGGTGGCCGTGCCGTTGAAGTACGTGGCGACGAAGGTCTCGTCGAGGCCGACGGCCTCGAAGACCTGGGCGCCGCGGTAGGAGGCGACGGTGGAGATGCCCATCTTGGACATGACCTTGAGGACGCCCTTGCCGAGGGCGTAGATCAGGTTCCGGATGGCCTGCTCGGGCTCCAGGCCCTCGATGAAGGTGCCGGCGCGGACCAGGTCCTCGACGGACTCCATGGCGAGGTACGGGTTGACCGCCGCGGCGCCGTAGCCGATGAGCAGGGCGACGTGGTGGACCTCGCGGACGTCACCGGCCTCGACGAGCAGGCCCACCTTGGTGCGCTGCTTGGTGCGGATGAGGTGGTGGTGGACGGCCGCGGTGAGCAGCAGCGAGGGGATCGGCGCGTGCTCGGCGTCGGAGTGCCGGTCGGAGAGCACGATGAGGCGGGCGCCGCCCTCGATGGCGGTGTCGGCCTCGGCGCAGATCGCCTCGATGCGGGCGGCGAGGGCCTCGCCGCCGCCGGAGACCCGGTAGAGGCCGGAGAGGGTCGCGGCCTTCATGCCGGGCATGTCGCCGTCGGCGTTGATGTGGATGAGCTTGGCCAGCTCGTCGTTGTCGATCACCGGGAAGGGCAGCGTGACGCTGCGGCACGACCCGGAGGTCGGCTCCAGGAGGTTGCCCTGGGGGCCGAGCGAGGAGCGCAGGGAGGTCACGAGCTCTTCGCGGATGGCGTCGAGCGGCGGGTTGGTGACCTGCGCGAAGAGCTGGGTGAAGTAGTCGAAGAGCAGCCGCGGGCGGGCGGAGAGGGCCGCGATGGGCGAGTCCGTGCCCATGGAGCCCAGCGGCTCGCCGGCGGTGCGGGCCATCGGGGCGAGGATGACGCGGAGCTCTTCCTCGGTGTAGCCGAAGGTCTGCTGGCGGCGGGTGACCGAGGCGTGGGTGTGCACGATGTGCTCGCGCTCGGGGAGGTCGGAGAGCTCGATCTCGCCGGTCTCCAGCCACTCCGCGTACGGGTGCTCGGCGGCGAGGGCGGCCTTGATCTCGTCGTCCTCGACGATGCGGTGCTCGGCGGTGTCGACGAGGAACATCTTGCCGGGCTGGAGGCGGCCCTTGCGGACGACCTTGGCGGGGTCGATGTCGAGGACGCCGACCTCGGAGGAGAGGACGACGAGGCCCTCGTCGGTGACCCAGTAGCGGCCGGGGCGCAGACCGTTGCGGTCGAGGACCGCGCCGACCTGGACGCCGTCGGTGAAGGTGACGCAGGCCGGGCCGTCCCAGGGCTCCATCATCGTGGAGTGGTACTGGTAGAAGGCGCGGCGGGCCGGGTCCATCGTCTCGTGGTTCTCCCACGCCTCGGGGACCATCATCAGGACCGAGTGCGGCAGCGAGCGGCCGCCGAGGTGGAGGAGCTCCAGGACCTCGTCGAAGGAGGCGGAGTCCGAGGCGTCCGGCGTGCAGACGGGGAAGATGCGGTCGAGCTTGCCCTCGCCGAAGAGGTCGGAGGCCAGCTGGGACTCGCGGGCCACCATCCAGTTGCGGTTGCCCTTGACCGTGTTGATCTCGCCGTTGTGGGCGACGAAACGGTACGGGTGGGCGAGCGGCCAGCTCGGGAAGGTGTTGGTGGAGAACCGGGAGTGGACCAGGGCCACGGCGGTGGCGCAGCGGCGGTCCGACAGGTCCGGGAAGAAGGGCTCCAGCTGGCCGGTGGTCAGCATGCCCTTGTAGACGATGGTGCGGGCGGAGAGCGACGGGAAGTACGTCCCGGCCTCACGCTCGGCGCGCTTGCGCAGCACGAAGGCCTTGCGGTCGAGCGCGATGCCGGTGCTGGTGCCGTCCGCCACGAAGAGCTGGCTGAAGACCGGCATGGTGGAGCGGGCGGAGGCGCCGAGCAGCTCGGGGGCGACGGGGACCTCGCGCCAGCCGAGGACGGTCAGGCCTTCTTCGGCGGCGATCGTCTCGATCCGCGAGACGGCCTGTGCGGAGCCGTCGGCAGGGAGGAAGGCGATGCCGACGGCGTAGCCGCCCGCTGCGGGGAGGTCGAAGTCGGTGACCTCGCGGAGGAAGGCGTCCGGGACCTGGAGCAGGATGCCCGCGCCGTCGCCGGAGTCGGGCTCGGAGCCGGTGGCGCCGCGGTGCTCGAGGTTGCGCAGTACGGTCAGCGCCTGCTCGACCAGCGCGTGGCTGGCTACACCGGTGAGGGTGGCCACGAACCCGACACCACAGGCGTCGTGTTCGTTACGGGGGTCGTACATCCCCTGCGGAGCGGGGCGACCGTCCATGGGCGACCAGGCGTCGGAACGCATCGGCTCTCCCGTCGTCGTCGTGGCATGTGCAAAAGCCGAGGGACGACGTTGGCCCTGGCGAAATTTCGTGCAGGTTACATGATGACGGGCTTCTCGCGAAGTGGATAGCTCGTTCCATCATGCGGACACCGCCGACACGCAGCGGTGGTGTGGGTTCACCTATGGGATTCAGCCTGTGAGGTTCACCGGGGTGCGGCGACAGCGCGTGTCCCGCGGGGACGGATCGAGGCGGCCCGGATGATCTCCGGGTCTACGGCGACCGTCACTGTGTGGGCTTCGTTGCCCAGCGACGCTCATGCCTCATTCCCGTTGGTCACGAGTTCGAAACCGCCGGGTAACCGGCTACTTATGTGGCGTCCTGCATAGTGTCTCACCGACCCGGCGGATCGGACCAGGGATATACGTCACAGCCGGAATGCGGCTTTCATCCCGCGATGATCCCCCGGAATGCCGGAAAGGCCCCCTGAGGGGCCTCTCGGTCCGCGGCGGCGGGTACGGAATCCGTTCCGGGTGCGGGGCTACAGCGCCGCCCCCAGGAGCATCCCGAGCCCGTACGTGACGGCCGCCGCCGCCCCGCCCAGGACGAGCTGGCGCAGCCCGCTGAAGAGCCAGCCGCGGGCCGTCACCCGGGCCACGAGCGCGCCGCAGGCGAAGAGCCCGAGGAGTGCGAGAAGGACGGCCGGCCAGAGCGTGGTCGCCCCGAGCAGGTACGGCAGTACGGGGAGCAGCGCGCCGAGCGCGAAGGAGCCGAAGGACGAGACCGCGGCGACCATCGGCGACGGGAGGTCGTCCGGGTCGATGCCCAGCTCTTCGCGCGCGTGGATCTCCAGGGCCTGTTCGGGGTCCCTCGACAGCTGCATCGCGACCTCGCGGGCGAGCGCGGGCTCCACGCCCCGGGAGACGTAGAGCGCGGCCAGCTCCTCCATCTCGTCGACGGGGTGCTTGCGCAACTGGCGCCGCTCCACGTCCAGTTCCGCCTGGACGAGCTCGCGCTGCGAGGCGACGGAGGTGTACTCGCCGGCGGCCATCGAGAAGGCGCCCGCCGCGAGGCCGGCGAGGCCGGTGATGACGACGGTCCCCGGGGCGGCCGCGCCGCCCGCGACACCGGTCATCAGGGCGAGGTTGGACACCAGGCCGTCCATCGCGCCGAACACGGCGGGACGCAGCCAGCCGCCGTTCACATCGCGGTGCGTGTGGTTGTCGCGGTGGGCCTCGTGCAGTGGCGCCTGAGCTTCGATGATGGACATGGCTCTCCCCTCGTTCCGGCGGGCCGGCTCGCGCCCGCCGCCCCCAACACCCTCGAAAGTACGCGCGATGTAAGGGGCTCGCCAGCAAGGCAGGCCGTACTTACTAAGGCGTGCCTTGCTGCGGGAACCGGGTTCTGGCGTGGTGTCAGGCGGGTGACAGAGACGTTTCTTCGGCGAGTTCGCGGCCTCTGGTGGCACAGATCCAGGCATCGGGGCGCCATCGGTGCGCCTCTCCCGAGGAAGGGGCCGCGAGATGGTGACCACCACGGCACACGACACGCGTGAACGGGCGAGGGGGGCGCTCCTCGGCCTCGCCGTCGGCGACGCGCTCGGCGCGCCCGCCGAGAACATGCGGCCCTCCGAGATCCGCCGCCGCTGGGGCCGGATCGAGGGCTTCGTGACGGACAGCCCGGCCGGCACCGACGACACCGAGTACGCCATCTTCTCGGCGCTCCTGCTCGCCCGGCACGGCTCGGCCCTCACCGTCCAGCACGTCGAACGGGCCTGGCACCACTGGATCGCCGACCTCGACGAGGGGCCGTTCCGCGGCGCGGGCTTCTCGGAGCGCGGCACGCTGGAGAACCTCCGCAGGGGGCTCGCCGCCCCCATCTCCGCCCAGCACCGGCACGCCTGGAGCGACGGTCTCGCCATGCGCGCGGCGCCCTTCGGGGTGTTCGCGGCGGGACGCCCGGACGAGGCGGCCCGCCTCGTCGCGATCGACGGCAGCGTCAGCCACGACGGCGAGGGCATCTACGGCGGCCAGGCGGTCGCGGCGGGCGTCGCGGCGGCGATGGCGGGCGAGACGGTCACGTCCGTGATCGCCGCGGCCCTCTCGGTCGTCCCGATGGACTCCTGGACGGCCCGCTCGCTGCGCCGCGCGGTGGTCGCCGCCCAGCGCGTCCAGCCCGACCCGCTCACCCGTGAACGCCAGGTCCGCTCGGCTGTCGTCATCGGCGGCTACCCCTGGACGGACCTGGCCCCGGAGGCGGTGGGCCTGGCGTTCGGCGCCTTCGCGGCGGCGCGCGGGGACTTCCGTACGGCCGTCCTCACGGCCGTCAACATGGGCCGCGACGCCGACACCACGGCGGCGGTGGCGGGCGCGCTGGCCGGCGCGGCGGGCGGCATGCGCGCGATCCCCGAGGCCTGGGCGAGAGCCATCACCCCGGTGACGGGCAGCTGCCTCCCGTCGATGCGCGGCTACCACGTCCTGGACGTCGCGGACCTGCTGACCCCGGAGGGCGAATCCTGATGACCCCTGAACCGAACACACCGACCACGACGACGCGCAAAGCCCAGGGACCGGACGCCCCCACCACCACCACCGCGGGCGAAGCCCCGAGGCAGGACGCCACCGCCACGACCACCACCACCGTCACCACCGCTGTGGGCAGTCGTCCCGCAGGGCGAGGGGGGTCCCCCCTGCTCGAGCGAAGCCGAGAGCTTGGGGGAGGGTGGGCACAGCCCCCGTTGCCGGGTCCCGGCCCCCTGCTCGGTGCCCACCAGGGCCTGACGGCGCCCCCGGTGCCGGGCTCCGGCTCACCGGACCTCGCCCCGCAAGGGCCCGTCCGGGAGCTCGCACCGGTGCGCGGCACCGGCTCGTGGGGCGGCGCCCACGAGACGGGCGACGTCCACGAGGCCCCACCCCCCGACACCCCCCGCAGACCCGCCCGCGACGCCGTCGAAGGCCTCCTCCTCGGCCTCGCCGCAGGCGACGCCGCCGGCTGGCCCGCCGCCAGGCACCGCGCCGCCCGCATGCCCGAGTGGACCCGCCGCCTCACCCGCGAACTCGACACCTTCGCAGAGCAGAACGCGACGACCACCCTCCCCGTCCCCATCGCCCTCAACCAGCCGCCCGAGCCCCTCCGTCTCGGCCCCTCCGACGACGCCGAGTGGGCGGTCTTCACCGCCGAGGCGATCCTCACCGCCTACGGCCCGGTCTTCACCGGCCTCCCCCCGGAGCGCCGTCTGCGCGCCGCGGTCGACCTCGCCTGGAACGCCCTCGCCGGCCAGGTCGCCGCCGCGGCGGACCGCGCCCCCGAGGTCGAGTCCGCCGTCCTCCCGCTCCGCGCCCGGATCTCCGTCCGCGCGGGCCTCGGCAATCTCGCCACCGGTCTGCGCCCGCCCGCGACCGGCCACGACAACCCACACTTCTTCGACGACGCCGCCTGCGTCCGGGCCGTCGTCCTCGCCCTCGTCCACCCCGGCGACCCGCGCGCCGCCGCCGAACTCGCCGAGTTCGACGCCCGGTACACGCAGGACGGCGACGGTGTCCACGGTGCCCGCGCGATGGCGGCGGCCGTCGCCGCGGCGCTCGGCGGGGCGACGGTCGACGGTTGCGTCGAGGCGGCGCTCGAAGAGCTCCCGTCCGTCACGGAGATCGGCCGCAACGCCCGTCACGCGGTGAAGCTGGCGCAGACCGCCGGTTCGGCCTTCGAGCTCGTCCCGCTCCTCGAGCACCAGATCGTGGACCACGTCTACAGCTACGGGATCGCGGCCGCGGAGACCGTCCCGGTGGCGCTCGCGCTCGCCACCGCCGCCCGGGGCGAGATGACGGCCGCCGTACCGGCCGCCGTCTGCCTCTCGCGGGTCGCCGACTCCGCCCCCGCCCTCGCGGGCGCGCTCACCGGGGCGCTCGGCGGCGGCCGTTCGGTGCCGGCGACCTGGCGCGAGGCGTGCCGGACGCTCGCGGGCTGCGCGCTGCCCCGGCTCGCGGGGACGGATCTGGTCGAACTCGCCGGGCTGCTCGCAGCCACGGAACCGGCCACCCCGGGTGGACAATTCCGACATGACACCCACACTGGATGACCGGATCACCGGCAGTCTCCTCGGGGCCGCCGTCGGCGACGCGCTCGGCGGCCCCGTCGAGGGCTACACCCCCGAGCAGATCCTGGAACGCCACGGCGGCCGCGTCACGGGGATCGTCGGCCCCTGGAACGGCGGCGACTGGCGCACCGCCCGCCCCATCGCCCCGTACCACAAGGGCGACGGGCACGTCACCGACGACACCTTGATGACCCACGCCCTGATCCGGGTGTACGAGAAGGTCCGCGGCCACCTCGACGCGTACGCGGTCGCGGACCACCTCGTCCCCGAACTCATGGGCTCCCCCGTCTGGATCCCGGAGCTGGAGGCGGAGGCGCTGCCGCTCCAGCGGATCTTCCTCGCCGAGAAGTGGATCGTGACCCGGCTCCACTACGGCCATGTGGACCCGCGCGAGGCGGGCAGCGGCAACATCGTCAACTGCGGCGCCGCGATGTACATGGCGCCGGTCGGGCTCGTCAACGCGGCCCACCCGGAGGCCGCGTACGCCGAGGCCCTCGACGTCGCGGGCGCGCACCAGTCCTCGTACGGCCGTGAGGCGGCCGGGGTGTTCGCGGCGGCGGTGGCGGCGGCGTGCGCGCCGGACGCCACGCCGTCCACGGTGGTGGGGGCGGCCCTGGCCCTCGCGAAGGACGGCACGCGGTCGGCGATCGAGGCGGTCGCCGAAGTGGCGGCCCGGTACACGGACTTCGAGCCGGCCCTGACCCCGCTCCGCAAGGCGGTGGCCCCCTTCGACTCGGTCGGCCCCGACTACCGCTCCCCCTCCCTCGGCGCCCGCCGCCCCTCCCGTCTGCACGCGATCGAGGAACTCCCGATCGCCCTCGGCATGCTTCTGGTCGGCGAGGGCGACTACCGCCGTACGGTCCTGGGCGCGGTCAACTACGGCCGTGACTGCGACTCGATCGCCACGATGGCGGGCGCGATCGTGGGCGCGCTGCACGGCGAGCCGGCCGTGCCCGCCGACTGGGCGAAGCGGGTGGCGGAGGCGAGCCGTCTGGACCTCCACGCCCCGGCGAGGGCGCTGAGTGAGGTGACCCGCGAGGTGTTCGCCCGGGACGCGGAGCGCCGCCGGGCCCACGAGTCGGCGTTCACGGCCCTGACGAGCGGCGCCCGGTGAACCTCCGCCTGACCTGGGTCCAGCCGGAGGACCTGGTCGGCCACGAGCTCCGCCAGGCGGCGGAGGACGGCCGCGACGCGAGGGCGCTCGCGGCCCGCTGGGCGGCGGCGGGCGGCCCCCCGGCCCCGGAATCGGCCGGCGCGTCCAAGACCCCCCGCCCGGACCTCCGCGACCTGGCGACAGAACTCCTGGACGCCCTGGCGACCCTCCCGGCCCCTCTCGCCGAACGTGAACCGACCCGGCTCCCCGCCATCCAGGCTTTGACGACCCCCCACACCACCCCTCCCCCCAACCCTGACGGGACCGGGGGCACAGGCACGGCCGCCGCCACCGCTGTGGGCAATCGTCCCGCAGGCCCCAAGGGGCTCGGGGGCGAAGCCCCCGACGGACTCCTCCACCGTCTGCACGCCGCCTGGCTCGGCCGCGCCGCCGGCTGCCTCCTCGGCAAGCCCGTCGAGAAGCTGGAACTCCCCGCCATCCGCACCCTCGCCCGCGCCACCGGCAACTGGCCCCTCTCCACCTGGTTCACCGCCCGGGGCGTCCCCCCGGAGCTCCTCGCCGCCCACCCCTGGAACCGTCGCTCCGCCGCCACCTCCCTCGCCGAGAACATCGACGGGATGCCCGAGGACGACGACCTCAACTACCCCCTGCTCAATCTGCTGCTGCTCCAGCGGCACGGCCGCGACTTCACCACCGCCGACGTCGCCCGCCTCTGGCTCGACGAGCTTCCCGCCGGCCGCACCTTCACGGCCGAGCGCGTCGCCTACCGCAATCTCCTCGACGGCGTGGAACCCCCGCTGACCGCCGTCCACCGCAACCCCTTCCGCGAGTGGATCGGCGCCCAGATCCGGGCCGACGTCCACGGCTGGACCCGTCCGGGCGACCCGGCGGGCGCCGCCGCGCAGGCCCACCGGGACGCCGTGCTCACCCACACCGCGAACGGCGTCTACGGCGCCATGTTCGTCGCCGCCACCCTCGCCGCCGCCGCGAGCGGCACCGCCGACGTCCACCGGTCGCTCGCCGCCGGCCTCGGCGTGATCCCGCCGCGCTCCCGCCTCGCGGAGGCCGTCCGCCGAGGAATCGGGCTCGCCCACGAGACGGCCGACTTCGACGCGGTCGTCGACCGGCTGCACGCCGAACTCGGCGGGTACCACTGGGTGCATGCCGTCCCGAACGCCGCCCTGCTCGCCGCCGCCCTCACCCACGCCGACGGCGACTTCTCCCGCTCCGTCTGCGCGGCCGTCTCCGGCGGCTGGGACACCGACTCCAACGGCGCCACCGCCGGTTCCGTCGCGGGCCTGCTCGCCGGTCACCCCGACCGGCTGCCCGAGCGCTGGACCTCCCCCCTCAAGAACCGTCTCTCGACCTCGGTCCCGTCCTTCGACGGCATCGGTTTCGACACCCTGGCCGAACTGACCCACCTGGAGGCAGTACGCCCATGACCAGCATCGTCGTACTCGGCAGCACCAACATGGATCTCGTCACCTATGTGCCGAGGGCCCCGGCCCTCGGCGAGACGGTCACCGGCCGTTCCTTCCGTACGATCCCGGGCGGCAAGGGCGCCAACCAGGCCGTCGCCGCCGCCCGCGCGGGCGGCGAGGTGTCGATGATCGGCGCGGTCGGCGCGGACGACTTCGGGGCCCGGCTCCGCGCCACCCTGGAGCACTGCGCGGTGGACACCGATCTGCTGCGCACCGCCGAGGGCTCCTCCGGCACCGCGCACATCGTCGTCGACGACGAGGGCGGCAACGCGATCGTCGTCGTCCCCGGAGCCAACGGCACCGTCACCTCCCTGACCCATGGCGACGAGGCGCTCATCGGCACCGCGGACACCCTGCTCCTCCAGCTCGAACTCCCCCTCTCCGTCGTCGTGGAGGGCGCCACGACCGCCCGCCGGCTCGGCGTCCGCACCGTCCTCACCCCCGCCCCGGCCCAGCCGCTTCCCCCCGGACTCCTCTCCTCGATCGACCTGTTGGTGCCGAACGAGCACGAGGCCGCCGCGCTCACCGGCCTGACCGACCCGGGCGAGGCCGCCCTGGCCCTGCTCCGGGACGTCCCCGAGGTGGTCGTCACCCTGGGGGCGGCCGGCAGCCTGTACGCGGTTCGGGGCGCCGACCCGGTCACGGTCCCCGCCCCCCGGGTCCGGGCCGTGGACACCACCGCGGCCGGCGACACCTTCGTCGGCGCGCTCGCGGTGGCCCTGGGCGAGGGCCGCCCCGCCCCCGAGGCCCTGGCCTGGGCGCAGGCCGCCGCCGCGCTCTCCGTCCGCCGTGAGGGCGCGTCGACCTCGATGCCGTACCGCGTCGAGATCGAGGCGGCCTTCCACTCCCCCGACGCCCTGGAGGCCGATCCCGTATGACCGTCCACGCAACGGCCACCACTCCGGCCCCCTCCCCTGTCCCGGCCGCCTCGCCCGCGTCCCCCCTTCCACCCCTGCACGGGCTGCGCGTCCTCGATCTCGCGACCCTCTTCGCCGGCCCGCTCGCGGCCACGATGCTCGGCGACTTCGGCGCCGACGTCGTCAAGGTCGAGCACCCCCGCAAGCCCGACCCGTCCCGTGGCCACGGCCCCGCCAAGGACGGCATCGGCCTCTGGTGGAAGGTCCTCGGCCGCAACAAGCGGGCGATCACCCTCGACCTGTCCTCGCCGGGAGGCCGTGACACCCTCCTGGCGCTGGCCGCCGACGCCGACGTGATCGTGGAGAACTTCCGCCCCGGCACCCTGGAGCGCTGGGGTCTCGGCTGGGAGGAGCTCTCCACGGTCAACCCGCGTCTCGTCCTCGCCCGTGTCACCGGCTTCGGCCAGTTCGGCCCGTACGCCCACCGTCCCGGCTTCGGCACCCTCGCCGAGGCGATGAGCGGCTTCGCCGCCATCACCGGCGAACCCGAGGGCCCGCCCACCCTGCCGCCCTTCGGCCTGGCCGACTCGATCGCCGCCCTCGCCACGGCGTACGCGGTGATGACCGCGCTCACCGCGAGAACGACGACCGGACGCGGCCAGGTCGTCGACATGGCGATCATCGAACCGATGCTCGCCGTCATCGGACCCCACCCCCTCTGGTACGACCAACTCGGTTACGTCCAGCCCCGGACCGGCAACCGCTCCCGCAACAACGCCCCGCGCAACACCTACCGGACCGCCGACGGCTCCTGGGTCGCCGTCTCCACCTCGGCCCAGTCGATCGCCGAACGGGTGCTGCGGCTCGTCGGCCGCCCGGAGCTGATCGACGAGCCGTGGTTCGCCGACGGCGCGGGCCGGGCCGAGCACGCGGACGTCCTGGACGAGGCGGTCGGCGCGTGGATCGCCCGCCGCACCCGCGAGGAGGCGATGGCGGCCTTCGAGAAGGCGGAGGCGGCCATCGCCCCCGTCTACGACATCCGGGACGTCGTCGACGACCCCCAGTACCGCGCGCTCGGCACCGTCACCGAGGTGCAGGACCCCGAACTCGGCCCGATCAAGATGCAGAACGTCCTCTTCCGCCTCTCCGAGACCCCCGGAGCCATCCGCTGGCCCGGCCGCCCCCACGGCGCCGACACCACCGCCGTCCTCTCCGAACTCGGCCTCACCCCCGCCGAGATCGACCGCCTCCGTGACCAGGGGGCGGTATGAGCACGCTGGCCGGCGTCGCCGGTCTCCAGGCGCTCCGCACCCCCCTCACCTGGCTGTACGCCCCCGGCGACCGCCCCGACGTCGTCCGCAAGGCCCTGGCCTCCGGCGCCGACGTCGTGATCGTCGACCTGGAGGACGCGGTCGCCCCGCACCGCAAGGCGTACGCCCTCGACGCCACGGCCGATCTCCTCGCGGACGTCCACCCCGTCCCGGTGCACGTCCGCGTCCACTCCCCGCACGACATCCCCACCCTGGCCCCCCTCCCCGGACTCCGCGGTCTCCGTGTACCCAAGGTGACACACGCCACTGACATCCACCGGATCGCCGAGCTCGCCCCGGGCCTCCCCCTCTACCCGCTCCTGGAGAACGCCCTCGCCGTGGAGCACGCGTACGCCATCGCGACCGCCCACCCGGCCGTGCGCGGGATCGCGCTCGGCGAGGCGGATCTCCGTGCCGACCTGGGCGTACGGGAGGACAGCGGCCTCGACTGGCCGCGCGGCCGGGTGGTGGTCGCGGCCAGGGCGGCCGCCCTTCCGCCACCCGCCCAGTCGGTCCACCCCGACATCGGCGACCTGGACGCGCTGGCCGCCGGCTGCGCCCGCGGCCGGCGCCTGGGCTTCTTCGGCCGGGCGGCCATCCACCCCCGGCAGCTCCCGGTCATCGAGCGGGCCTACCTCCCCACCCCCGAGGAGATCGACGCGGCACGGGAGGTCGTCGCGGCGGCCGGGACGGGGCAGGGCGCGCTCGCCCTCCCGGACGGCCGCTTCGTCGACGCGGCGGTGGTGGAGGGCGCCCACCGGGTCCTCGCCCTCGCGGCCCGGTCGGGCTGAGGCCCGTACCCCGGCAGACGGAAGGGCCGCCGGGACCTCTCGGTCCCGACGGCCCTTCGGCTGTCAAAGGTCAGCTCTTGGCGGCGGATCCGGCGCCGTTGCCGGCACCGTGCTCCACGTCCTTCCCGGAGTCCGCGGCCGGTTCCGCGTCCGCGCCGGGGCCCGGTGCGGCGTCCTGGGGCTCGGAGTCCTCGGCACCGGAGCCCTTCACGGCCTCGTCCGCGTCGTCCGCACCCTTGTCATCCGTCTTCTCGGCCTGGTCGGCCTTCCGCTCCACGATCTCCTCGCGGCCGGGGCTGACCCGCGCCGAGATCACCATGTAGACCACCGCGAGCACGAAGACGACGATCGCCGTCCACACGTTGAGGCGGACACCGAGGATGTGATGCGCCTCGTCGACGCGCATGTACTCGATCCAGGCCCGGCCCGCACAGTAGGCGGCGACGTACAGCGCGAAGGCGCGTCCGTGGCCGAGCTTGAAGCGGCGGTCGGCCCAGATCACCAGGACGGCGACGCCGATGCACCAGAGCGACTCGTACAGGAAGGTCGGGTGGTAGTACCCGGCCTCCCGGTTCGCGCTCTCGGTGATCTTCAGGGCCCAGGGGAGGTCGGTCGGCCGGCCGTACAGCTCCTGGTTGAACCAGTTGCCCCAGCGGCCGATGGCCTGGGCGAAGGCGATACCGGGAGCGATGGCGTCGGCGTACGCGGGGAGGGGGATGCCCCGGCGGCGGCAGCCGATCCAGGCACCCACCGCGCCGAGCGCGATGGCGCCCCAGATGCCGAGGCCGCCCTCCCAGATCTTGAAGGCGTCGACCCAGTTCTCACCCTCGCTGAAGTACAGCTGGTAGTCGGTGATCACGTGGTACAGGCGTCCGCCGACGAGGCCGAAGGGCACCGCCCAGACGGCGATGTCGGCCACGGTGCCGGCGGTGCCGCCCCGGGCGATCCAGCGCTTGTTGCCGTACCAGACGGCGACGAAGACACCGATGATGATGCAGAAGGCATAGCCGCGCAGCGGGATCGGTCCGAGGTTGATCACGCCGGTCGACGGGCTGGGAATATAGGCAAGGTCCATGGCAGGACCGACGCTACCCTGCCGGGCGGGCGGGACGGCAGCCCACCCGGCAACGTATGGGTAACTAAGGCGCCGAGGGCGAGGCCGTACCGGGCTTCTTGCCCTTGTTGGCCTCGGTGACCCACTTCTTCAGGTTCTCCGGGGAGATCTGCTCGTTCCCCTTCGTCGGGAAGATCGATTCTCCGTTGAGCAGGACGGACGGCGTGCCGCGGAAGCCGCCGTTCTGGAAGGCCTCGTTCGACTTCACCACCCAGCTGTCGTGCGTACCGTCGTTCACACAGCCGCGGAACGTGGGTGTGTCGAGTCCGGGCACCTTCGCCGCCAGCTCGATCAGCTTCTCGTTCTTCCCGAAGGCGTCGTCCGTCTCCTGCGGCTGGTTGATGTAGAGCGTGTCGTGGTAGGCGGTGAACTTCCCCGCGTCCTGGGCGCACGCGGCCGCGTTCGCCGCTCGCAGCGAGCCGCTGCCCCCCATGTTCCCGTCGATGAGGGTGGCGAGGTGGTACTCGGTCCTGAGCGCGCCGGAGGCCTCGAGCTCGTGGATCGCGTCCCGCATGACGTTCTCGAACTGGGCGCACGCCGGGCAGCGGAAGTCCTCCCAGATCTGGAGCGTCGACGGCGCGTCCGCCCTGCCCGTCGGGATGGCGGGCTTGCCGTCCTCCTCGGTCGCCCCGGTCGGGGCGACCACCGGACCCGCCTTGTCCGACCCGCCGTCCTTGTCGCCGCCCGCGGCGATCACGCCGACGACCGCCGCCAGGCCGAGAACGCCGACCACCGCCGCCGACACGATCAGGACGCGCCGCTGCTTCTCGCGGGCCTTCTCGCGCTCACGCTGCTGCTTGAGGCGCTCCCGCGCGCTCGCTGTACCGTCACCACGGTTGTTCTCGCTCACGCCTCAGGAACGAACCGGGGAGGCACGTGCGTGCCTCCCCGGTCGCAGATCCACCCGGATGGGTTACGAAACGCGGCGGACACCCTCGGCGAGTTCGGCCGCCAGTTCCCTTACGGCGGCGAGTCCCGCCGCCTCGTCGCCTTCGGCGTCGAGGATCCGCTTCACGAACGCGGAGCCGACGATGACACCGTCGGCGAAGGCCGCGACCTCCTTGGCCTGGACGGCGTTGGAGACGCCGAGCCCGACGCAGACGGGGAGGTCCGCCGTGGCCCGGGTACGGCGGACGAGGTCGGCCGCCTGCTCGCCGACCGACTCGCGGGTACCGGTGACGCCCATCAGGGAGGCCGCGTAGACGAAGCCGGAGCCGGCCGCCGTGATGGTGGCGAGGCGCTCGTCCCTGCTGCTGGGCGCGACGACGAAGACGGTGGCGAGACCGCGCTTGTCGGCGTGCTCGCGCCAGACGGCGGACTCCTGGACCGGCAGGTCCGGCAGGATGCAGCCGGCGCCGCCCGCCGCGGCGAGCTCCTCGGTGAAGCGCTCGATGCCGTACCGGTCGATCGGGTTCCAGTACGTCATGACGAGGACCGGCTTTCCGGTGGCCTCGTGGGCCTCGCGGACCGTGCGCATCACGTCGGCGATCTTGACGCCGCCGCGCAGGGCGATGTCGTCGGCGGTCTGGATGACCGGTCCGTCGAGGACCGGGTCGCTGTGCGGGAGGCCGACCTCGACCACGTCCGCACCGCCGTCGAAGACGGCTTTGATCGCCGCGATGCCGCCGTCGACGGTCGGGAAGCCGGCCGGGAGGTACGCGATGAGCGCGGCCCGGTCCTCCGACTTCGCCTTGGCGAGGGTGTCGCTGAGCAGCTGGATGTTGCCGGTCACTTGGCGTCTCCCTCGATCTCCGCGGTTCCGGCGCCGGCGTCCGCGGCGACCTCTGCGTCGGTGTCGTACAGCCCGAAGTAGCGGGCGGCCGTGTCCATGTCCTTGTCGCCGCGCCCGGAGAGGTTGACGAGCAGCAGGGCGTCCCTGCCGAGCTCCTTGCCCACCTCGATGGCCCCGGCGAGGGCGTGCGCCGACTCGATGGCCGGGATGATGCCCTCCGTACGGGAGAGCAGCCGCAGCGCCTGCATGGCGGCGTCGTCGGTGACGGCGCGGTACTCGCCGCGCCCGCTGTCCTTGAGGTACGCGTGCTCGGGGCCGATGCCCGGGTAGTCGAGGCCGGCCGAGATCGAGTACGGCTCGGTGATCTGGCCCTCCTCGTCCTGGAGGACGTACGAGCGGGAACCGTGCAGGATGCCGGGCTCGCCCGCGGTGAGGGTGGCCGCGTGCTCACCGGTCTCGACGCCGTGGCCGGCCGGCTCGCAGCCGATCAGGCGGACGTCCGTGTCCGGGACGAAGGCGTGGAAGAGGCCGATGGCGTTGGAGCCGCCGCCGACGCAGGCGATCGCCGCGTCGGGGAGGCGTCCGGCGCGCTCCAGGATCTGGCGGCGGGCCTCGACGCCGATGACCCGGTGGAAGTCCCGGACCATGGCGGGGAAGGGGTGCGGGCCGGCGACGGTGCCGAACAGGTAGTGGGTCCTGTCCACGTTGGCGACCCAGTCGCGGAAGGCCTCGTTGATGGCGTCCTTGAGGGTGCGGCTGCCGGACTTCACGGCGACGACCTCGGCGCCGAGCATGCGCATGCGGGCCACGTTGAGGGCCTGGCGCTGGGTGTCGACCTCGCCCATGTAGATGGTGCAGTCGAGGCCGAAGAGGGCGCAGGCGGTGGCGGTGGCCACGCCGTGCTGTCCGGCGCCGGTCTCGGCGATGACCCGGGTCTTGCCCATGCGCTTGGTCAGCAGGGCCTGGCCGAGCACGTTGTTGATCTTGTGCGAGCCGGTGTGGTTGAGGTCCTCGCGCTTGAGGAAGATCCGGGCGCCGCCGGCGTGCTCGGCGAACCGCGGGACCTCGGTGAGGGCGCTCGGCCGGCCCGTGTAGTCGACCATCAGCGCGTTGAGCTCGCGGGCGAACTCGGGGTCGGTCTTCGCCTTGTCGTACTCGACGGCGACCTCGTCGACGGCGGCGACGAGGGCCTCGGGGATGAACTTGCCGCCGTAGGCGCCGAAGTAGCCCTCCGGGCTGGGGACCTGACCGTCGGGATCGGGAAGGAAGAACTCGCTGGACATGCGGCTGCTCCTCGCGGGGCGGGTGCCCCGGGATACGTGTGGGTGATGGTCACGTGATGCGCGCGTACGCGTGACGCCGACGGCCCGCCTCGCACCGCCCCCGTTGTGGGCATCTGTTCCGCAAGGGCGGAACGGGTGGGCACAACGGAACGGCGCCCCTTGCCGGGCCTAGGCTTCCGCGCCTAAACCCGCACCCGGTGCGCCGCGCACAGTGGGTGCGGGCACGCGCAGGGGGCGGAGGCGCCCGCCAAGGGCGCCGTCCCGTGTGCCCACCCGTCCCGCCCTGCGGGACGATTGCCCACACGGCGGCGGAAGAGGCGTCAGGTGGCGTCGAGGTCGTGGGTGAGTGCGCGCGCGAGGCGCGGGCGCCATCGCATCCCGTTGACCTGGCCGGGCTCGGAGCCGATGACGTACCGCACCCGGCGGCCGTGGACACGGCGGGCGGGCGCACGGCAGCCGCGCGGCCGGCAGCCCCGGGCCAGCGGGGCGTGGGCGGGGACGGACGCGGCGGTACGCAGCAGGCGCCGCCGTCCCACGAGGTTCGCCGACGGCATGCCGACCGGGCCCGGGGCGGTGCTCCGGGAGGTCGGCGTGGCGCGGCGGAGGGTCATGGCTCCGGTCAGCTCCGGCCGTGCCGCAGGGCCGGGTGCGCGCCGGCGGCGACGAGGTCGGCGACGGCGGCCTTCGGGTCGCGGCCGGTCACGAGGGACTCGCCGACCAGGACCGCGTCGGCGCCCGCGTTGGCGTAGGCGATGAGGTCGTGCGGGCCGCGGACCCCGGACTCGGCGATCTTGACGATGTTCGCCGGGATCTCGGGGGCGACGCGCTCGAAGGTGGAGCGGTCGACCTGGAGGGTCTTGAGGTCGCGCGCGTTGACGCCGATGATCCGGGCGCCCGCGTCGACGGCGCGCTCGACCTCTTCCTCGTCGTGCACCTCGACCAGCGGGGTCAGCCCGATGGACTCGGCGCGCTCGATGAGGGAGACCAGCGCCTCCTGCTCCAGGGCGGCGACGATGAGGAGCGCGAGGTCCGCTCCGTACGCCCGTGCTTCCCAGAGCTGGTACGCGGTGACGATGAAGTCCTTGCGCAGGACCGGGATGTCGACCTTGGCCCTGACGGCCTCCAGGTCGGCGAGCGAACCGCCGAAGCGGCGCTGTTCGGTGAGGACGGAGATGACGGCCGCGCCGCCCGCCTCGTAGTCCGCGGCGAGACCCGCCGGGTCGGCGATCGCGGCGAGTGCGCCCTTGGACGGGCTGGAGCGCTTGACCTCGCAGATCACCTTGACGCCGTCCCCGCGCAGTGCGGCGACGCCGTCCTTGGCCTGCGGCGCCTTGGCGGCGCGCTCCTTGAGCTCGTCGAGGGTGACCCGCGCCTGCCGCTCTGCGAGGTCGGCGCGTACGCCTTCGATGATCTCGTCGAGCACACTCACGCGAGGGGCCCCCTTCCGGGACGGTGATGGTGATGAAGAACCAGGTTCAGCCACTTCGATCCTATCCGCAGGACGGCTCCGTAACCGCATCGGCCGGAGGCGCGTCCCATCTGCTGGGACTCCCGGAGGGGCGCCCGTGGTGCCGCACCGCACCCTCAGGGGGCAAGGGCGGAGCCGAACGGAAGGTTCCGGATCAGCGTGAAGAGGGCGAGGACGGTGCCGACCCCCCACCACAGGACCGGGGAGGCCGCGAGGCGCATGGGCACCCCGCGGATGGCACGAATCAGCCAGAGGGTCATGAGGACGCCGAAGAGTCCGTAGCCGGCGACGGCGAGGGCGTTGGCGCCGAGGGCGGCCGGGAGGTCGCCGTGGACGAAGGCGTGGGCGCTGCGGAGCCCGCCGCACCCGGGGCAGTAGAGACCGGTGAAGCGGAGCAGCGGGCAGACGGGGTAGTGCCCGGGTTCGTTGGGGTCGACGGCCCCGACGTACGCGAAGGCGGCGGCGACCCCGGCGAGGGTGGCGACCGGCGCGACCAGCCGCCGCGCGAGCGACCGGGGCGTAGCGGCCGGTACGGGTCCCGGCGCACCGGACGGGGGCCACGCGGGCGCGTGCGGGCGGCCCCCCTCCGGCCCGGAACCGCCGGGCCACGCGTGCGCGTGCGCCGGTGCCGGTCCGTCCGCCGGAGCCCGTACGCCCGTGTCCGTCGGCGGCGATGCCGAACCGGCCGTAGGAGCCCGTACGCCCGCCGGGGCCGGTGCGTCCGTCGGCGGCGATGCCGGGCCGTCCGTCGGGGCCGGCGTGTCCGGCACGGCGGGTTCACCCGGGTGGGTGAGGGAAGTGTCTGTCACGGCTGCGGCCGTCGGCTGCGGGTCCACGCGGTGATTCTCGCCCCGGACGCGCGAGAGCGCAGCCCGGCACGGCCGGGCTGCGCTCTCGGATGCGTCGTGTCGCGTCAGGAACGGGCCCGCGCGGTCGTGGTCGCGGCCTCGCGCGCGGCGGTGACGGCCTCCGACTCCTTGGGCATGCCAAGGCCGGCCACCTTCATCGCGCCGCCGACGATGCCGCCGAGCACGATGACACCCATGCCGACCCAGAAACCGGGCAGGTTGACGGCCACCATGCAGACTCCGGCGATGCAGAAGCCGATGAAGGAGATGATGACACCGGTCCAGGCGGCCGGGGTGTGTCCGTGGGCGCTGCCCGCCATGAGTTGCTCCTCGTTGCAGTTGCTCGATGGTGAGGTCTCGCGTGCGCGGACACTCGGCGCTCATTGTCCCGCACGCGGGCGCGCGAGGGTGAATCGGGGGTACCGGGGCGATCACGCGTCGCGGTCGGCGCCCCCGTCACGGACCGTGGGTGGGGTCCTCGCCGCGGTCCAGGGCCTTCCAGAGGTCTTCCGGCCGGTCGGGGTCGGTCGTGGGGGCCTTGCGTGCGGCGCGCGGGGTGCCGGAGCGCTCGTAGCGGCCGCCCATCGCGGGCCAGCCCTTGCCGTAGCGGAGGGCGAGGAGGCCGGCGAGCAGGATGAGGACGCCGCCCGCGGCGGTCACGTACGGCCAGGCGGTGTGGGTCAGGTCGGCGACGGTGGCCGCGGTGTCGCCGCTGATCCGGGCGGCCTCGGCGTTCAGGGCGGCGCTGTCGGACGCGCCGAGGACCGCGGCGAGTGCGGCGCCCGCGCCGCTGAGCGCGAGGAGCGCGGCGACGAGGGTGCGGCCGGTGCGGCGGACGGCGAAGACGGCGAAGAGCGCGGCGAGGCCGACGATCGCGAGGGCGGTCGGCACGCCGGTGACGGTGCCGCCCTCGGCTTCGACGGGGACGGTGCCGCCGCCGACGGACGCGGTGCCCTCCGCCCAGATCTGGCCGGCGGAGAGCAGGACGACGGTGGCGCCGAGGGCGCCGAGGAGGAGGGCCGCGGCCAGGCTGCGACGGCCACCGGTGGGGACGGCCGCGCGGGCGGCCCGGGGCTGGGGTACGGGTACGGCACTCACGTACCCCACTATCCCCTACGGGCTCAGCCGGCGTTCATCCGGTTGGCGGTGTGGACGGCGCGGAGGACGGCCGCTGCCTTGTTGCGGCACTCGTTGTCCTCGGCGACGGGGTCGGAGTCGGCGACGACACCCGCTCCGGCCTGCACGTACGCGGTGCCGTCGCGGAGCAGGGCGGTGCGGATGGCGATGGCCGTGTCCGCGTCGCCGGCGAAATCGAGATAACCGACACACCCGCCGTAGAGGCCGCGCCGGGAGGGTTCGAGTTCCTCGATGATCTGCATGGCGCGGGGCTTGGGCGCGCCGGAGAGCGTGCCGGCCGGGAAGCAGGCGGTGAGGACGTCGAAGGCGGTCTTCCCCTCGGCGACCTCGCCGGTCACGGTGGACACGATGTGCATGACGTGCGAGTAGCGCTCGACGGACATGAAGTCGACGACCTCGACGGAGCCGGGTGCGCAGACCCGGCCGAGGTCGTTGCGGCCGAGGTCGACGAGCATGAGGTGCTCGGCGCGTTCCTTGGGGTCGGCGAGCAGTTCCTCGGCGAGGTCGTGGTCCTCCTGCGGGGTGGCGCCGCGGTGCCGGGTGCCGGCGATGGGGTGGACCATCGCGTGCCCGTCCTCGACCTTGACGAGGGCCTCGGGGCTGGATCCGACGACGTCGAAGCCGTTCTCGAAGCGGAAGAGGTACATGTACGGGGACGGGTTGGTGGCCCGCAGGACCCGGTAGACGTCGAGCGCGGAGGCGGTGCAGGGCGTCTCGAACCGCTGGGAGGGCACGACCTGGAAGGCCTCGCCGGCCCGGATGCGCTCCTTGATGTCCTCCACGGCGTCCTGGTAGGCCGGGCCGCCCCAGAGCGCGGAGACTGTGCCGGTTTCAAACGGCGGCAGTTCGGAGGCGGGCAGGGCGGTGGGGGCGGTGGCGACGGGGCGGGCCAGGTCGGCCTCCATCGCGTCGAGGCGGGCGACGGCGTGCGCGTACGCCTCCTCGACGCCGGTCTCCAGGTCGTTGTGGTTGATCGCGTTGGCGATCAGGAGGACCGAGCCGTCCCAGTGGTCGAGGACCGCGAGGTCGCTGGTGAGGAGCATGGTCAGCTCGGGCAGCCTCAGGTCGTCGCGGCCGTGCTCGCCGATCTTCTCCAGGCGGCGGACGATGTCGTAGCCGAGGTAGCCGACCATGCCGCCGGTGAAGGGCGGCATGCCCGAGGCCAGGTCGCGCGGGGTGTGGAGGGTCTCGACGGTGGCGCGCAGGGCCTGGAGCGGGTCGCCGTCCGTGGGGACGCCGACGGGCGGGGTGCCCAGCCAGTGGGCCTCGCCGTCCTTCACCGTCAGGGTGGCGTCGCTGCGGACGCCGATGAAGGAGTAGCGCGACCAGCTGCGGCCGTTCTCCGCCGATTCGAGGAGGAAGGTGCCGGGCCGTTCGGCGGCGAGCTTGCGGTAGAGCCCGACCGGGGTGTCGCCGTCCGCGAGCAGCCGGCGGCTGACGGGGATGACGCGGCGGTCGGCCGCCAGCTTGCGGAAGGTGTCGAGATCCATGGCGCCAGACCCTACTCGGATGCGAGGAGCACGTCGGCGTCGAAGCAGGTCCGGGCGCCGGTGTGGCAGGCGGCCCCGACCTGGTCGACCTTGACGAGGACGGTGTCGGCGTCGCAGTCGAGGGCGACGGACCTGACGTGCTGGAAGTGGCCCGAGGTGTCGCCCTTGACCCAGTACTCCTGGCGGCTGCGGGACCAGTAGGTGCAGCGGCCGGTGGTGAGGGTGCGGTGCAGGGCCTCGTCGTCCATCCAGCCGAGCATCAGCACCTCGCCGGTGTCGTACTGCTGGGCGATGGCGGGGAGGAGCCCGTCCGGGCTGCGCTTGAGCCGGGCGGCGAGGGCCGGGTCGAGATTGCTGCTCATGGCGCCATTGTGCCGCGCCCGTCGGGGGTGTCCGGCGGAGCGTCCACTGGGCGGACCGGCGGCGACCGCCGTACGCTGGCGGTCATGTCGACCCATGCCAAACGTGAACGGCTTCTGCTCGCCGACTTGTTGGAGGCGGCCGGTCCGGACGCCCCGACGCTCTGCGAGGGCTGGCGGACCCGGGACCTCGCGGCCCATGTGGTGGTGCGGGAGCGGCGCCCCGACGCGGCCGCCGGTTCGCTCGTGCCGGCGCTGAAGGACCGGCAGGACCGGGTGATGGCGGAGTTCGCCGACAAACCGTACGAGGAGCTGATCCAGCTCATCCGTACGGGTCCGCCGCGGTTCTCGCCCTTCACCATCAAGCAGGTGGACGAGGGGGCGAACGTCGTCGAGTTCTACGTCCACGCCGAGGACGTGCGCCGCGCCCAGCCCGACTGGTCGTCGCGGGAGCTCGACCCGGTCTTCGCGGACGCCCTCTGGTCCCGTCTGGAGCGCACCGCCCGTCTCCTCGGCCGCAAGGTCCCGGTGGGCCTCGTGCTGCGCCGCCCGAACGGCCAGACGGTGGTGGCGCACCGGGGCACCCCGGTGGTGACGGCCTCCGGGGAGCCCGGCGAGCTGACGATGTACCTGTACGGGCGCCAGGCCTCGGCCAAGGTGGAGCTCGACGGGGAGCCGGAGGCGATCGAGCGGCTGCGGGAGACGAAGCAGCTGGGGCTCTGACCGGGGCCCCGGCGGGACAGGCCGCTAGCGGGGCAGTTCCGCGCGGCGGAGGGCCTTGACCGAGAGGCCGTAGATCCCACCCAGGGCGCAGACGGCGGCGCTGGCGGTGAAGACCGGCGCCGGTCCCCACAGGCCGACGGCCGCGCCGGTGAGCGGGAAGCTCAGCGGGGCGACGCCGAGGCTGAAGAAGGTGGTCACCGAGGTGACCCTGCCGAGGTAGGCGGGGGCGCACTCGGTCTGGGTGAGCGCTCCGCACAGGGCGCCGCTGAGCCCGGCGAGCAGGCCGACCGTGACGGCCACGGCCACGGCCACCGGCAGCCGCGGGACGTACGCGAGGGCGCCGATCGACACCGCGCCGAGGGCGATGGTCCAGGAGAGGACCCGGCCGGCGCGCGGGACGCGGCCCCGTACGGTCAGGAGCAGTGACGCGGCCCCCGCTCCCGTACCGAAGCCGGCGAGGACCCAGCCGATGCCGGCGGCGCCCCAGCCGCGCTGGTCGGAGAGGAGCGCGAGGCCGACGTTGAGGGGACCGACGAAGCCCAGGTCGCTCAGGGCGACGACGATCACGAGCGGTCCGAGGACGCGGTGCCGGCGGAGGTAGCGGAGTCCGTCGGTCAGGTCGCGCAGGGCCGTGGTCTTCTCCCTCGGCGCCTCGTCGGCCGGCAGCGGCGAGAGGCGGAGCGCCAGGAGCAGGGGCAGCGAGAAGGCGAAGAGCAGACCGGCGGCGCCGAACGCGGCGGCCGATCCGCCGAGGGCGACCGCGAGCCCGCCGAGCGGGGCGCCGACCAGGACCGAGGTCCGGTAGGCGAGGTTCCGCATCCCCTGGACCCGGGCGAGCTGGGCGGCGGGGGCGATCCGCGGCGGCAGGGCGCCGACGGCGGGCATGAAGAGGGCGTCCACGGCTCCGAAGACGAGGGCGACGGCCGCGAGGACCCAGAGCCCGGGGCTGGTGAGCGCGAGGAGCGCGGCGACGCCGAGGACGACGCCGCAGCGGACGGCGTCGGAGGAGATGACGACCCGCCGGGGCCCGAAGCGGTCGGCGACCACTCCCCCGAAGAGCATGAGCAGGGCGCGCATCACGGCGCTGAGGGCGAGGACGGTCCCGGCCTGCGCGGGCGTGCCGCTCTGGACGGCGGCCCAGGAGAGGGCCAGGTGGTAGACCATGTCGCCGGTGGCGGACGCGGTGTACGCACCGAGCCAGCGCAGGACGTTGGGGTCGCGGTAGGCGGGGCGCTCGGCGGCGGCGAGCAGCGTGGCCGTCATGAGCGGTACGGGAACGCGTGGAGGTGCACGGCGACGTTCTCGCGGCCCTCGGTGTCGCCGGCCGCTTCGGCGGCGCGGGCGGCCTGGTCGTACTTCTGGAGGACGGCTTCGAGTTCCTTGCCGAGGGCGGTGAGTTCGGCGGCGTTGAGGCGGGGCAGCCACTCGGCGCTGAGGGAGGCGGAGCGCCACTCCTCGGACCAGGTGAGCCGTTCGTCGAGGAAGCGGCGGTGGAGTTCGACGCGCTGTTCGTTGACCGTACGGCCGAAGGCGTCGCTCGCGGCGACCAGTTCGGGGGCGCCCCTGACGTCCTCCTCCTGGATGCTGAAGCCGTACGAGCTGGGCTTCCACCAGCGTTCGCGGCCGTCCGCCGACTGCGTCTCGGCCTCCTCGATCAGACCGTGGTCGGCGAGCTTGCGCAGGTGGTAGCTGACGAGGGAGACGGCCTCGTCGACCTGGTCGGCGAGCTGGGACGCCGTGGCGGTGCGGGCCACGAAGAGGGCGCGGTAGAGGCGCATCCGCAGCGGGTGCGAGATGGCTTTGAGGGTGCCGAGATCGGTGATCCGGCGGTTCTCCGGCGAGGTCATGACACGACGTTAGACAGGAAGGAAAAACTGCGCAATGAGAATTGCACAAATAATCCTGTGCATCTCGCGAAGAAGGAGGGCCCCCGGAGGGGCCCTCCCGCGCACCCGCTCAGCGGACCGGCCGGCCCGCCTCCCGCAGCGCGTCCTTGACCTGCGAGATCCGCAGGTCGCCGAAGTGGAAGACGGAGGCCGCGAGCACCGCGTCCGCGCCCGCCGCCACGGCCGGCGCGAAGTCGGAGAGCTTCCCGGCTCCGCCGGAGGCGATCACCGGCACCGTGACGTGCTTGCGCACGGCCGCGATCATCTCGGTGTCGTAGCCGTCCTTCGTCCCGTCCGCGTCCATCGAGTTGAGCAGGATCTCCCCCGCACCCAGCTCGGCGGCCCGGTGCGCCCACTCGACGGCGTCGATGCCGGTGCCCTTGCGGCCGCCGTGCGTCGTCACCTCGAAGGAGCCCGAGGCCGTACGCCGGGCGTCGACCGACAGGACGAGGACCTGGCGGCCGAAGCGCTCCGCGATCTCCTGGATCAGCTCGGGGCGCGCGATGGCGGCGGTGTTGACGCCCACCTTGTCGGCGCCGGCCCGCAGCAGCTTGTCGACGTCCTCCGCCGACCGGACGCCGCCGCCGACCGTGAGCGGGATGAAGACCTGCTCGGCGGTGCGGCGCACCACGTCGTAGGTGGTCTCGCGGTTGCCGGAGGACGCGGTGATGTCGAGGAAGGTCAGCTCGTCGGCGCCCTCGGCGTCGTACAGCTTGGCCATCTCGACGGGGTCACCGGCGTCCCGCAGGTTCTGGAAGTTGACGCCCTTCACGACCCGGCCGTTGTCCACGTCCAGGCAGGGGATCACGCGTACGGCGAGGCTCATGCCGCATCACCCCGGAAGGCTTCCACCTCGACCTCGACGACCAGACTCGGGTCGACGAAGCCGGAGACGATGATCATGGAGGCGGCGGGGCGGACGGCGTCGAAGAGCTCCTTGTGCGCGCGGCCGACCTCGTCCACGTCCCGGGCGTGGGTGATGTACATCCGGGTGCGCACGACGTGCTCCGGGCCCATGTCCAGCTGCTTCAGCGCCGAGAAGGCCACGTTGAAGGAGTTCATCGCCTGCTCGTAGGGGCCTCCGCCGGCGATCTGGCCGCCGACCACCGACGTACAGCCGGAGACCAGGACCAGACCGTTCGGCAGCCGCACCGCTCGCGAGTAGCCGAACTGGTCCTCCCAGGGAGCGCCGGTCACGACCTTGCGGACCTCGGCGGTCACGGCTTCACCACCGCGAGCGCCTCTTCCAGGGTGAACGCCTTGGCGTACAGCGCCTTGCCGACGATCGCGCCCTCCACGCCCAGCGGGACCAGCTCGGACAGGGCCCGCAGGTCGTCGAGGGAGGACACGCCGCCGGAGGCGACGACGGGCTTGTCGGTGGCCGCGCAGACGTTCCTCAGGAGCTCCAGGTTGGGGCCCTGGAGGGTGCCGTCCTTGGCGATGTCGGTGACGACGTAGCGGGAGCAGCCCTCGGAGTCGAGGCGGGCGAGCGTCTCGTAGAGGTCGCCGCCGTCGCGGGTCCAGCCGCGGCCGCGGAGGGTCGTGCCGCGTACGTCGAGGCCGACGGCGATCTTGTCGCCGTGCTCGGCGATGACCTTGGCGACCCACTCGGGCGTCTCCAGGGCGGCGGTGCCGAGGTTGACGCGGGTGCAGCCGGTGGCGAGGGCGGCGGCCAGCGAGGCGTCGTCGCGGATGCCGCCGGAGAGCTCGACCTTGATGTCCATGGCTTCGGTGACCTGGCGGACCAGGTCGCGGTTGTCGCCGGTGCCGAAGGCGGCGTCGAGGTCGACCAGGTGGAGCCACTCGGCGCCGGCACGCTGCCAGGCCAGGGCGGCCTCCAGCGGGGCGCCGTAGGAGGTCTCGCTGCCGGACTCGCCGTGGACGAGCCGGACGGCCTGGCCGTCGCGGACGTCGACGGCGGGGAGGAGTTCGAGAGTGCTCACAGGGTTCCGATCCAGTTGGTGAGGAGCTGGGCGCCGGCGTCGCCGGACTTCTCGGGGTGGAACTGGGTGGCCCACAGGGCGCCGTTCTCGACGGCGGCGACGAAGGGCTCGCCGTGGGTGGTCCAGGCGACCTTGGGGGCGCGCATGTTGGGGTTGCCGACCTCCAGGGTCCACTCGCGCACCCCGTAGGAGTGCACGAAGTAGTACCGGGCGTCGGCGTCGAGGCCCGCGAACAGCTCGCTGCCCTCGGGGGCGTCGACCGTGTTCCAGCCCATGTGGGGGACGACGGGGGCGTTCAACGGCTCGACCGTACCGGGCCACTCGTCGAGGCCCTCGGTCTCCACGCCGTGCTCGATGCCGTGCGCGAAGAGGATCTGCATGCCGACGCAGATGCCCATGACCGGGCGGCCGCCGGAGAGGCGGCGGCCGACGATCCAGTCGCCGCGGGCCTCCTTGAGCCCCTGCATGCAGGCGGAGAAGGCGCCGACGCCGGGGACGAGGAGCCCGTCCGCGTTCATGGCCTTCTCGTAGTCGCGGGTGATCTCGACGTCGGCGCCGACGCGGGCGAGCGCGCGCTCGGCGGAGCGGACGTTGCCGAAGCCGTAGTCGAAGACGACGACCTTCTTGGGCGTGCTCACGGTGCTCATTCCCAGATTCCCTGGATCCGCAGGACGCCGGCGACCAGGCACATCACGGAGGCGATGGCGAGGACGGCGATCACGCCCTTGGGCAGCTGTTGTTTGGAGAAGGAGTACACACCGCCGGCGAGGAAGAGCCCGACGACGATGAGGACGGTGGAGAGGCCTGTCATGGAGTTAGAGCGCGCCCTTCGTGGAGGGGAGGATGCCGGCGGCGCGCACGTCGCGCTCGGAGGCGTAGCGGAGGGCGCGGGCGAGGGCCTTGAACTGGCACTCCACGATGTGGTGGGCGTTGCGCCCGTACGGGACGTGGATGTGCAGCGCGATCTGGGCCTGGGCGACGAACGACTCGAAGATGTGCCGGGTCATCGTCGTGTCGTACGAGCCGATCATCGGCGCCATGTTCTCGGGCTCGGTGTGCACGAGGTACGGGCGGCCCGAGAGGTCCACGGTCACCTGGGCGAGCGACTCGTCGAGCGGGACCGTGCAGTTGCCGAAGCGGTAGATGCCGACCTTGTCGCCGAGGGCCTGCTTGAAGGCGGCGCCGAGGGCGAGGGCGGTGTCCTCGATGGTGTGGTGCGAGTCGATGTGCAGGTCGCCGTCGGTCTTGACCGTCAGGTCGAACAGACCGTGCCGGCCGAGCTGGTCGAGCATGTGGTCGTAGAAGCCGACCCCGGTCGACACGTCGACCTTTCCGGTGCCGTCGAGGTCGATCTCGACGACGACGGAGGTCTCCTTGGTGGTGCGCTCAACGCGGCCTACGCGGCTCATCGCTCTGCTCCTTCATCAATTCACGAACCGCGTCGAGGAACGCGTCGTTCTCTTCGGGGGTGCCGGCGGTGACCCGTAGCCAACCCGGTACGCCGTTGTCCCGGACCAGGACGCCCTGGTCGAGGATCCGCTGCCAGGCCGCGTGCGCGTCGGGGAACCTCCCGAACTGCACGAAGTTGGCGTCCGAGTCGGTGACCTCGCAGCCGAGGGCGCGGAGCTCGGTGACGAGCCGGTCGCGCTCGGCCTTGAGCTGCTCGACGTACCCGAGGAGGGTGTCGGTGTGCTCGAGGGCGGCGAGCGCGGTCGCCTGGGTGACGGCGGAGAGGTGGTACGGCAGGCGGACCAGCTGGACGGCGTCGACCACGGCCGGGTGGGCGGCGAGGTAGCCGAGGCGGAGTCCGGCGGCGCCGAAGGCCTTGGACATGGTCCGGGAGACCACCAGGTTCGGGCGGCCCTCCAGGAGGGGCAGCAGCGAGTCCCGGTGGCTGAACTCCACGTAGGCCTCGTCGACGACCACCATCGAGGGCCTGGCCGCCTGGGCCGCCTCGTACAGGGCGAGGACGGTGTCGGCCGCGACCGCTGTGCCGGTGGGGTTGTTGGGGGAGGTGATGAAGACGACGTCGGGCCGGTGCTCGGCGATCGCCTTCGTGGCCGCCGCCACGTCGATGGTGAAATCCTCGTTCCGCGGACCGGAGATCCAGCCCGTGCCGGTGCCGCGGGCGATCAGGGCGTGCATCGAGTACGAGGGCTCGAAGCCGATGGCGGTACGGCCGGGGCCGCCGAAGGTCTGAAGCAGCTGCTGGAGGACCTCGTTGGAGCCGTTGGCCGCCCACACGTTCTCGACGGCGACCGGGTGCCCGCCGGTACGGGTGAGGTAGCGGGCGAGCTCGGTGCGGAGCTCGACCGCGTCCCGGTCGGGGTAGCGGTTGAGGCCGCGGGCGGCCTCGGCGACCCGCTCCGCGATCCGGGCCACGAGCGGCTCGGGCAGCGGGTAGGGGTTCTCGTTGGTGTTCAGCTGGACGGGGACGTCGAGCTGGGGCGCGCCGTAGGGGGACTTGCCGCGCAGCTCGTCGCGGACGGGCAGGTCGTCGATCCGGATCTCGGTCACTTGCTTTCCGGCACCTTCCATCCGAACCTCGCCTTGATCGCCGCGCCGTGGGCCGGGAGGTCCTCGGCCTCGGCGAGGGTGACGACGTGGTGGGCGACGTCGGCGAGCGCGTCACGCGTGTAGTCCACGATGTGCACGCCGCGCAGGAAGGACTGCACGGAGAGGCCCGAGGAGTGGCAGGCGCAGCCGCCGGTGGGCAGGACGTGGTTGGACCCGGCGCAGTAGTCGCCGAGGGAGACCGGCGCCCAGGGGCCGACGAAGACCGCGCCCGCGTTGCGGACCCGGTCGGCGACGGCGGAGGCGTCGCGGGTCTGGATCTCCAGGTGCTCGGCTCCGTAGGCGTCGACGACCTTGAGGCCCTCGTCGATGCCGTCCACGAGGACGATCGCGGACTGCTTCCCCGAGAGGGCGGGGACGATCCGGTCGTCGATGTGCTTGGAGGCGGCGACCTGGGTCTTCAGCTCGGCCTCGGTGGCGGCGGCCAGCTCCTCCGAGTCGGTGACGAGGACGGAGGCGGCCATCGGGTCGTGCTCGGCCTGGCTGATGAGGTCGGCGGCGACGTGGACGGCGTCGGCGGAGGAGTCCGCGAGGATCGCGATCTCCGTCGGTCCGGCCTCCGCGTCGATGCCGATGCGGCCCTTGAGGAGACGCTTGGCGGCGGCCACGTAGATGTTGCCGGGGCCGGTGACCAGGTTGACCGGGGCGCAGCCCTCGGGGCCCTCCGTGCCGTACGCGAACATGGCGATGGCCTGGGCGCCGCCGGCGGCGTAGACCTCGTCGACGCCGAGCAGGGCGCAGGCCGCCAGGATCGTGGGGTGCGGAAGGCCGCCGAACTCCTTCTGCGGGGGCGAGGCGATGGCCACGCCCTCGACTCCGGCCTCCTGGGCGGGGACGACGTTCATCACGACGGAGGACGGGTAGACGGAGCGGCCGCCCGGCACGTACAGGCCGACGCGGTCGACCGGGATCCACTTCTCCGTGACCGTGCCGCCGGGGACGACCTGGGTGGTGTGGGTGGTGCGGCGCTGCTCACGGTGGACGAGGCGGGCGCGGCGGATGGACTCCTCGAGGGCGGCGCGGACGGCCGGGTCGAGCTCGTCCAGGGCGCGGGTGAGCTCCTCGGCGGGGACGCGCAGCCGCTCCAGGCGCACGCCGTCGAATTTCTCCCCGTAGTCGATCACCGCGGCCGCGCCATGATGCCGTACGTCCTCGCAGATCGGCCGCACCGTCTCCAGGGCGGCTTCCACGTCGAACTCGGCACGGGGCAGCAGGTCGCGCAGGGCGGAACCCTCGGGGAGGGCCTCGCCGCGCAGATCGATTCGAGAGATCACGGGTCAATTCTCGCAGACGGCCTACAACGCCGGTCGCCCGTATCAACAGCTGATACATGCCATTCACTGACCGATACACGCCACACTGGCGTCTTGTCGCCACCCCTGACCGTTAGCGTTCAGCCCGTCACACAGCGGGAAGAACGGCTGTACGAATCCACGGGACCCCGGAAACGGAATCGTGGATTCGGGGGAACGGATCGTGGAAAGCGAGGGGGGCGGCAGTGACCGAGCCGCACGAGGACGGGATGCCGGACGGTCTCACGGGCCCGGAGCGGGCCATGTGGCGGGCGTTCCGCGTCGGCAGGACGTGCGATCTGACGGAGGGGATCGCGGAGCGGGACGACCCCTTCGGGGGACAGGAGTGGGGGGAGGAGCGGAGCGTCCGCGCCGATGTGGTGGCGCTGCTGCTGCTCGCCGGACCACCGGCCAGGTCCGGCCGGGTGGCCGCGCTGAAGCTGCGCGGGGTCCGGATCACGGGCGTGCTCAATCTGGCGGGCGGGACGATAGGGCCGTACGTCGAGCTGCACGGCTGCCGGTTCGACGGCGAGGTGGTGCTGCCCGAGGCCCGCTTCGGCACGTTGCGAATGGTCGAGTGCGCGCTGCCGCGTCTTGAGGCCGCCCGGCTGCACACCGAGGGGGACCTGCACCTTCCGCGCTGCCGGGTGACGTGGGGCATCCGTCTCACCGACGCGCAGATCGGCACGGACCTGCTCGTCAACCAGATCCAGGTGTGGCCGGACCGGCGGGGACGGGCCATCGCCGCGGACGGTCTCGTGGTCGCCCAGGACCTCCAGGCCGAGCTGATCGAGACGCACGGGGAGCTGAGCCTGCGCGGGGCGAAGATCGGCGTCTCGCTCAGCCTCCGGGGCAGCGTGCTGCGCGGCGCGCAGGGCCGCCGCGCGCTCAACGCGCCCCAGCTGACGGTGGAGCGCTCTCTCTATCTGAACGCGGCCTGGGTGTACGAGGACGCGCATTTCACCGGAAGCACCACGACCACCCCGCCGTACGGGGTGACGCCCGCCCAGGGCGCCCACCGCAAGCCGGTGGAGTTCCACGGCGGGGTGCGGCTCGACGACGGCCGGTTCGGTGACGCGGTGGACCTCCACCACGCCCGGTTCCTCCTTGACGGGGCCCGCCGGGAGGAGGTCTCGCTGCGCCGGATCGTCACCCCGGAGCTGAGGTTCAACGGGGAGCGCCCCGAGGAGGGCCGCGTCGTGCTCAACGGCGCCAAGGTCGTCACGCTGATCGACCTGTCGACCAGCTGGCCGGGCCCCGGCGGGCTCGCGATGGGCGGCTTCGCCTACGAGAACCTCGTGCCGTACGGGCACTTCCCGCTGGCCCGGCGCCTGGAGTGGGTGGCGGCGGCGACCCCGGAGTACGCCCCCGAGCCGTACGAACGCCTCGCGACCGTCCTGCGCAACAGCGGGGAGGACGCCGACGCCCGCGAGGTGCTGCTGGCCAAGCAGCGGCGCAGACGCGAGACCCTGCCGGTGGCGGGCAAGCTCTGGGGATACCTCCAGGACCTGACCGTGGCGTACGGCTACCGCCCGGGGCGTGCGGCGCTGTGGATGGCGGTCCTGTGGGCGGCGGGCACGGTGGTCTTCTCCCGCTACCGCCCGATACCGCTGAAGGCGGACGAGGCGCCCGCCTGGAACGGCCCGCTGTACGCCCTGGACCTGCTGATCCCGGTGATCAACCTCGGCCAGGACGGCTACTGGCGGCTCGAAGGCGTCTGGCAGTGGGTGGCGGCGGTGCTGATCCTGCTCGGCTGGATCCTGGCGACGACGGTGGCGGCGGGCGCGACCCGGCTCCTGAGCAGGGGCTAGGGGGGACCCGGCTCCTGAGCAGGGGCTAGGGGTGTCGTCACTCGCGCATGGCGTCGCGAGGCAGGCGGAGGTTTGGTGTACGGGCTGTGAGGTGGGCTGCCGCGGCCGGAGGAGCCGGGACAGAATAGGGAGCACCATGTCCTTGTTCCGTGCCCTGATCGGCGCCGTCCGCTCGGCGCGGCACACCCCGCGGCTCGCCGCCGGCTTCGTCCCGGACGACGACGTGCTGCTCGACGCCCCGGACGAGCGGCTCGGCCCCGCCCTGGTCGCCGCCGCCCTCGACGACCCGGAGCCGGCCGCGAAACTGCTCGCCACCACCCGGGACGCCGGCGAGTGGGAGGACCGCGACCGGTACGTCACCCGGCTCGCCACCTTCGCGCACCACAGGGACGACTGGCTGACCCACTGGCTCTCCGCCGCGCCCGGTGACCCCGACGCCCTGCTCGTCACGGCGCAGCTCTCCGTCCGCAGGGCCTGGGAGTCCCCCGCGCGGGCCGAGCGGCTGCGCGAGCTCGGCCCGCTGATCTCGGCGGTCGCCCAGGAGGCCTCGCACGACCCGGTGCCGTGGCGGCTCGCCCTGGACCACGCGCGCGGGTCGCACGCCGGGCACACCGTCTTCGAGTCGCTCTGGGCGCAGGCGGTGCGCCGCTCCCCGCACCACTACGGCTCCCATGCCGCGGCCCTCAAGTACCTCTCCGCGCAGTGGTACGGCTCACACCGGGCCGCCTTCGACTTCGCCGAGCAGGCGGCCGACGACGCCGCCGCCGACTCGCTCGTACGGGCGTTGCCGGTGCGGGCCGCCTACGACCGGCTGCGGGTGCCGGCGCATCTGGACCCGTCCGTGGTGGAGGCCCGGATCGACCGGGCGGCGCACCGCGCCCTGGCCCTTTCGGCGTCCTTCCCGACAGGGGACCCCTGGCCCGCTGAGATCCGGAACCTGCTCGCGTACGTGCTGGTCGAGCGCGGGCGGTGGGAGGAGGCGGCGGAGGAGTTCGGCCGGATCGGGGCCCACGCGACCTCCTTCCCGTGGGGGGCCGCGCGGGGTGCCGTAGGGGAGGATCCTCCCCCCAGCTCTCAGCTTCGCTCGAACAGGGGGGACCCCCTGCGCGGTTTCCTCGCCGCGCGGGACCGGGTGCGGGGCGAGCTGGCCCGCCGGACGCCGCTGTGGGGCACCGGAGGAGGACGGGCCGGACGAGGCGGGCCCGGCGGCCATTAGGCTGACCGCTGTGACCACCGCTCGCCTGCCTCTCTTTCCGCTCAACACGGTGCTGTTCCCGGGCCTCGTGCTGCCGCTGAACGTCTTCGAGGCGCGTTATCGCGCCATGATGCGCGAGCTGCTCACGATCGACGACACGGAGCCGCGCCGCTTCGCCGTCGTCGCCATCCGGGACGGCCGCGAGGTCGCGCCGACCGCGCCGGGCATGCCGGACCAGACGGCGCTGCCGGAGAAGGGCCCGGCGGCGGGCTTCGGCTCCGACCCGATCCAGGCCTTCCACCGGGTCGGCTGCATCGCCGACGCGGCGTCGATCCGGGAGCGCTCCGACGGCAGCTTCGAGGTGATGGCCACCGGCACGACCCGGGTGAAGCTGCTCTCGGTCGACGCCGGCGGGCCGTTCCTCGTCGCGGAGGTCGAGGAGATCCCGGAGGAACAGGGCGAGGAGGCCGGCCCCCTCTCCGAGGGGGTGCTGCGGGCCTTCCGCAGCTACCAGAAGCGGCTCGCGGGGGCGCGGGAGCGTTCGCTGACGACGAGCGAGCTGCCGGACGACCCCTCGGTGGTGTCGTACCTGGTCGCGGCCGCGGCGGTGCTCGACACCCCGTCGAAGCAGCGGCTGCTCCAGGCCCCGGACACGGCGACCCGGCTGCGCGAGGAGCTGACGCTGCTCCGCGCGGAGACGGCGGTACTGCGGCACCTGCCGTCGCTGCCCGTGGTGGACCTGACGCAGACCCCGACGTACCCGAACTGACCCGGCCCGAGCAGACCGGAAGCCGGTCCGGAACCAGCCGATCCGAGCCGATCCGAGCCAGGAAGAGCGAGCGCGTGGCGAAGAAGCAGAAGAAGAACAGTGGCGGCACGCCGGCGACGGTGGCCCTGACGGCGGCCGGTACGGACTTCACCCTGCACGCGTACGAGCACGACCCGGCCTCCCCCTCGTACGGCGAGGAGGCGGCGGAGGCCCTCGGGGTCTCCCCCGACCGGGTCTTCAAGACGCTCGTGGCGGACGTCGACGGCGAGCTGACCGTCGCCGTGGTCCCGGTCGCGGGCCAGCTCGACCTGAAGGCGCTGGCCTCCGCGGTCGGCGGCAAGCGGGCGGCGATGGCGGACCCGACGGCGGCGGAGCGCACCACGGGCTACGTCCGCGGCGGCATCTCCCCGCTCGGCCAGCGCAAGCGGCTCCGTACGGTCCTCGACGCCTCGGCCTCGGACCACGCGTCCATCTGCGTCTCGGCGGGCCGGCGCGGTCTCGAAGTGGAGCTCTCCCCCACGGACCTGGCCGCCCTCACCTCCGCGGTGGTGGCCCCGATCGGCCGCGTCTGACGGTCGTCCGCGCGCGGCCGCCGGGCCGGCCCGTCAGCTCGGGGTCGGGCCGTGGCCGTACGCCTTCGGCTGGTCCCACGGCTCCGGTTCCGGGTCGCGGGGGCCGAAGAGGCCCATGAGCGCCAGGTACACGATCATCGCGGCGAGCGGCCAGGCCAGCATCGCGGCGGCCGCCAGGTTCAGTTCGAGCGGCGCCTCGAAGGGGACGCCGGCGCCGACCGCCTTCGCGTGCGCGACCACGTTCCGCGTGGGACCGAAGTACGTCCCGAGGCCCCAGGCGAGCAGCGAGCCGAGCACACCGCCGAGCGCGAGCCCGAGCACCAGCGGGACCCCGCCCTTGCGGCGCAGCAGGAAGACGACGAGCGCGGCGACCGCGCCGAAGGCGAGGGCGAGGAGCACGAACGTCCCGTCCGCGCCGATCGCCGCCTCCCCCTCGGAGTTGCGGAGGTAGACCCCCTTGCCGTCCGAGATGAGCAGGACACGCGGGGCCAGGTTCAGCCACAGCACTCCGAGCAGCGCCCCCGCGACCGCCGAGACGAGGGTCACCAGAACGCCCCGCACGACCTCGGCCGCGGTGATCGGGTCCCCTGCCGGGCCGAGCGTCGGCGGGGGCGGCGGCGGCCAGTCGGGGTCGTGCGGCTGCGGCTGGTGAGGCGGAGTCAGAGGTGCGGTCACCCCGCCATCGTGCCAGGTGCTCCCGGGTCCCGCCTCAGCGGACGGCGGCCCGCCGGTACGCCCAGGTCGCGACCGCGAGGGAGACCACGCCGACCACCCCGCAGACGGCGAGGTCGAGGGCGACGGCCGCCCAGTCGGGGTGCGGGTCGAAGGTGCGGGCCAGGGCCTCCACGCCGTACGTCGACGGCAGCAGGTCGCGGGCCCAGCCGATGGGCTCCGGCAGCCGCTCCGCCGGGAGGACGCCGAGGAGCAGCGCCGCCGACATGCCGAGCTGGCCGAGGAGGGTGGCCAGCTCCTGGCGGGGCGCGAGGAGTCCGAGGGCGGCGCCGAGCCCGGCGAGGGCCGCCCCGGCGAGCGGGACGACGGCGGCGAGGATCCAGAGGTGCCCGAGGGGCAGCCCGAAGAGCACGGAGCCGGCGACGGCGGTGACGGCGGTGCCGGGCACGGTGAAGGAGGCGTACGCCCCGGCCGCGCCGAGCACGACGGCGGCGGGCGGCACGGGCAGGGTGGCGTAGTGGTCGAGGCCGCCGGTCGCCCGCAGCTGCCCGAAGTACTGGGCGAGCAGGTTGAGCGCGACGAAGGCGACGACGAGGACGGTGGAGCCGGCCACGACGGCGCGCGCCTCGGAGCCGCCGTCGACGACCCCGCGCATCAGGACCATGATCCCGATGGACTGGAAGGTGGCCACGAAGAGGAGCGGGATGCGGGCGACCCGGGCCCGGGAGAGCTGCGCGCGGTAGACGGCGGCCATGGCCGGAAGGAGACGGGCGCGCGGGGCGAGGGGCGCCGCGGCGTCCTCGTCGTCGAGGGCCCGGAGGGGAAGCGCGCCGGTCGGCAGGACCTCGGCGGGCACGGTGCTCACTGCGTACAGCTCCTGACGGTCACGTACGGGACGCGGAGGCGTCGGGGATGCGGGCGGGCGGGGAGCACCCGGAGATCCGGGAAGGTCACGTCCTGCCCGGGGAAGGTCACGTCCTGATCCGGGAAGGTCACGCCTTCACCAGCCCCTCGGTCGCGCCGCCGAGCGCCAGGTACACGTCCTCGAGGCTCGGCGTCGCCAGGGTGAAGTCGTCGAGGGCGGCGAAGGCGGCGCCGCCGGTGACGGTGGCGACGGCCGCGCGGGCCGCGTCGGGGGCGAGCCGGAGGATCCAGCGCCGGCCCGTCTCCTGGGCGAGCCCGCGCAGCGCGGCGACCTCGGGCAGGTGGAGGGGGGCCGACTCGCGCCACACCAGCTCGACGCGGACCTCGCCCGCGACGCGTTCCTTGAGCCCCGCGGGGGTGTCGCAGGCGATGACCCTGCCGTGTTCCAGGACGGCGACCCGGTCGAGGACGGTCTCGGCCTCGATGACGTTGTGGGTGACGAGCAGCACGGTGGTGCCGTGTTCGGCGCGCCGCCGGTCGACGGCCGCCCAGACGGCGCGGCGGGCGACGGGGTCCATGCCGGTGGTGGGCTCGTCGAGGACGAGGACGGGGCGCCGGCCGACGAGCACGGCGGCGAAGCAGGCGAGCCGCCGCTGTCCGCCGGAGAGCTTCCTGAGGGGCCGGGAGGCGAGTTCCCCGAGGCCGAGCTCCGCCAGGACGGCGTCGCGCTCGGCGCGGGCGTCGTGGGCGGTGAGGCCGCGCAGCCGTCCGGTGGTCTCGGCGGCGAGGGCGACGGTCAGCTCGTCGAGGGCGGTGGACTCCTGACCGAGGTAGGCGAGGAGCCGGGACGCCCGCTCGGGGTGGCGTACGAGGTCGTGGCCGAGGAGCCGTACGGTGCCGGAGTCGGGGCGCATGAGTCCGGTGAGCTGGCGCACGAGCGTGGACTTGCCGGCTCCGTTGGGGCCGAGCAGGCCGAAGATCTCGCCGCCGCGCACGTCGAGGCTGATCCCGTCGGTGGCCCGCACCTCGGGTGTCGCGGGCGCACCGCGCCTGCCGCGCGTGGCGGGGTACGTCTTGACCAGATCCCGCACCGCGCACACCGTACTCACGGGGGAAGAGCCTACGGGGTCGCCGGGCCCGCTCCGGGCGCGGGGGCGTGTTCGCCGGCGGCCCGGACGTCGATCTCGCGCCAGAATCCGGCCCGGATCGCGTACCGGTCGTGCTCGTCGATCTGGTCGTCCTTGTGGGCGAGCAGACCGAACCGTGCGGCGTAGCGGAGGAGTTCGCCGTCGATGCGGTGGGGGATGCGGGGGTAGAGAGTGGACAGCTTCTGGACGTGGCTCTGCTCGGGGAGCCGTTCCATCCACCGGCGGGCGAACACCTGTCCGACCTCGAACGGGTCTCCGCCGACGGTGGTGATGTCCTCCTCGCGGTCCGCCCAGCGCTGCTCGGCGCTGGTGAGGGTGGCGAGGGTGGGCAGGAACGCGGTCTCGGCCGGTTCGCCGAGCGCGGTGGCGGGGCGTTCGACCCAGCCCCGGTCGGAGGACCAGCGGAGCGCGCTCGCGCCCTGCGGCGCGGGGGCGCCGTTGGCGGCGGCCGCGCCGGGACCGCGCAGTCCGGCCAGGTCCTTGGGGGTGGGGACGACCTTGCCGGGGGCGGGGGCGGCCGCGCCGGAACCGTCGCCGTGCTCGTCGTCGCGGACGTGCCCGTTGCCGTGGGAGTGGCCGTCGCCCCGGTGCGTACGGCCGTCACCGTGGACGTGGCCGTTGCCGTCGGCGGTGGAGACCTCCCCGGCGGCCCGGGTGGCGGCGGCCTCGTCGGCGGCGCGTCCCGCGGAGGCGGCGAGGGCCGCCTCGGGCAGCGGCGCGGAGAGGATGGCGGCGATCTCGGGGCGCGGGGCGGGCGGCGGCGAGCAGATGCCGGTGAGGTCCTTGGCGCGGACGGCGCGGGTGATCCAGGCCCGGTCGAGGACCCGGCGTTCGTCGGCCTCGGCGACCAGGTCCTCGGACTGGTTGTAGTCGCCGTCGGCGGCCTGGACGGCCCAGAGGTGGACGGCGACGCCGTGCTCCTTGGCGGACATCAGGCCGGGCAGCAGGTCGCCGTCCCCGGTGACGAGCACGATGTCGGAGCAGGCCCTGTTCCTGGCGAGTTCGGTCAGCTCGGTGTGCATGGCCGCGTCGACGCCCTTCTGCGCCCAGCGTCCGTCGCTCCGGGTCAGCGCGCCGAGCCGGACGGTGACCCGGGGCATCACCCGCAGCCTGCGGTGCTCGGGCTGGGGCACCCGGTCGGGCGCGCCGTCGAACCAGTAGATCCGCAGCAGGGGCAGCGCGGTCTCGGCCTCGGCGCGCTGGCGCAGCTGCTGGATGAGCCCGGCGTGGTCGACGGTGATCCTGGAGCGGGCCGGTTCCCCGGCGAGGAGACTGGCGGCGGCGCCCAGCAGGTAGCCGGCGTCCACCAGGACGACGCAGCGGTCCACGTGTTCCACCCTCTTTCGGGAACCTCGGGATCGGAGTTGCTTCGGATTTCCTTCGAGTCTGCCCGAAGGGCGGGGGCTCGACGGCCGGAACTGGATCATCGGCGTGGCGGATGTCACGTTCGACGGATCCTTACGCTCCGTAATGATCCAACATGCGGTGGTTAGTGCGGTATGTGAGTCTGACAGCGGCCCTGGCCCCTAGGTCCCTTTGAGGAGGCATCACCATGGCCAAGAACCGCAATCAGAACCGCAGCCAGAAGCAGCAGTCGCCGGCCGAGCGCGGCAGCCAGCAGGCGCAGCAGTCGGCGATGGAGTCCGAGGCGTCGCAGCGCGCCTCCCAGGTCCTGCCGAGCGACGTCGCCCGCAAGGGCCGTCAGAAGCGCTTCGGGCACAACTGACGCGACCGACGGCAAAGGGGCGCGCCCGTGACCACGGGCGCGCCCCTTGCGCGCGGACCCGCGCGGACCCGTACGATCGCGCCCCTCACACCGCCGTCGTCGGCCTGCCCAGGTACCAGACCGGGCTGGAGTCGTCCTCGTCCACGGCGAGCAGCCGGAACCCCAGCCGGTCGTAGAAGGCACGCGCCGGGGTGTTCGCCCTGACCATGCAGAGGTGGACGGCAGGGACCCCGCGCCGCCGCAGCGCGTCGAGGAGCGTCGCGATCAGCGCGCGGCCGTGCCCCCGCCCCTGCCAGTCGGGCAGCACGTCGATGTGCAGGTGGGCCGGAAAACCGGCCAGTTCGTCGCGGACCATGTGCTCCGGCGCGTGCAGCAGCTCGATCATCTCCTCGCTCGGCGTACGGGCCGCTCCCGTGAGGGCCGGGTACCGGCCCGTCACCCGGGGCAGCCACTCGGAGCGGAACCGTCCGGCGAAGGCCGCCGTGTCCGGAGCGCCCAGCACGTACCCGACGGCGCTCCCTGCGCCGTCGTCGAGGACGAAGGCGAAGTCGGGTTCCAGCTCCACGTACGGGTAGGCGAAGATCGTCGGCATCAGCTCCGGGTCGGGATGGACGTGCGACGAGTCCCCGCCCTCGTGTGCCGTCCTGACGCAGATGTCGGCGAGGGCGGCGCGGTCCGACGGCCGGTACGGGCGGATGTGCGGCTCTGAGGTCATCCACCGCACCCTGCCACCTTGGGAGCGCTCCCGCAGCCCGATTTCCGGGGAGAAGCCGACGAGGCGCCCCGGAGGACGCCTCGCCGACCACACAGGGGTCCCCGCGTCTAACCCGCCAGGCAGGACGGGCCGAGCAGCACCTTCAGGTCGCCGAAGAGCGCGGGGTCGGGCTGGACCCGGTGCCGGTCGAGACGGAGCACGGTCGTCTTCCGGGGGCCCTGGAGCTTGATCCGTACCTCGGTGTTGCCCTTGTGGTGGCCGAGGATCTCGCCGAGGCGGGTGACCATCGGCGGGGTGACCTTGACGGTGGGGATGGTGAGGACCACCGGCGCGTTGGTCCCGGCGTTCGACAGGTCGGGGACCATCAGTTCCATCGCGACCAGCCGGGGCACGTCCTCGCGCTTGTCGAGCCGCCCCTTGACGAAGACGACCGTGTCCTCGACGAGCTGGGTGGAGACCAGCTGGTACGTGGCCGGGAAGAACATGCACTCGATGGAGCCGGCCAGGTCCTCGACGGTGGCGATCGCCCAGGCGTTGCCCTGCTTGGTCATCTTCCGCTGGAGGCCGGAGATGATGCCGCCGATGGTGACGACCGCGCCGTCGGAGTGCTCGCCGCCGGTGAGCTGGGAGATCGCCGCGTCCGTCTTGTCGGAGAGGACGTGCTCGATACCGAAGAGCGGGTGGTCGGAGACGTACAGGCCGAGCATCTCGCGCTCCTGGGCGAGCAGGTACGACTTCTCCCACTCGACGTCGGAGAACTCGACGTCGAGACCGAAGCCGGGCTCGTCGGCGGTCTCGTCGCCCATGCCGCCGAAGAGGTCGAACTGCCCCTCGGCCTCCTTGCGCTTGACCGCCACCACGTTGTCGATCATCGGTTCGTGGTGGGCGACCAGGCCCTTGCGGGTGTGGCCCATCTCGTCGAAGGCGCCGGCCTTGATCAGCGACTCGATGGTCCGCTTGTTGCAGACGACGGCCTCGACCTTGTCGAGGAAGTCCGGGAAGGAGGAGTACTTCCCCTTGGCCTTGCGCGTCTTGATGATCGACTCGACGACGTTGGTGCCGACGTTGCGGACGGCGGAGAGACCGAAGAGGATCACGTCGTCGCCCTGGGCGGCGAAGTTCGACTCGGACTCGTTCACGTTGGGCGGCAGGACCTTGATGCCCATGCGTCGGCACTCGTTCAGGTAGACGGCGGACTTGTCCTTGTCGTCCTTGACCGAGGTGAGCAGTCCCGCCATGTACTCGGCGGGGTGATTGGCCTTGAGGTAGGCGGTCCAGTAGGAGACCAGGCCGTACGCGGCGGAGTGGGCCTTGTTGAAGGCGTAGCCGGCGAAGGGGACCAGGACGTCCCAGAGGGCCTTGATGGCCTCGTCGCTGTAGCCGTTCTTCTTGGCTCCGGCCTGGAAGATGGTGAAGTTCTTCGCCAGCTCCTCGGGCTTCTTCTTGCCCATCACGCGGCGGAGGATGTCGGCCTCGCCGAGCGAGTAGCCGGCGATGATCTGCGCGGCCTTCTGCACCTGCTCCTGGTACACGATCAGGCCGTAGGTGACCGCGAGCACCTCTTCGAGCGGCTTCTCCAGCTCGGGGTGGATCGGGGTGATCTCCTGCTGCTTGTTCTTGCGCAGCGCGTAGTTCGTGTGGGAGTTCATGCCCATCGGGCCAGGCCGGTACAGGGCGGACACGGCGGAGATGTCTTCGAAGTTGTCGGGCTTCATCAGCCGGAGCAGCGAGCGCATGGGCCCGCCGTCGAACTGGAAGACGCCGAGGGTGTCGCCGCGCTGGAGCAGCTCGAAGGTGGCCGGGTCGTCCAGCGGCAGGGCGAGCAGGTCGAGGTCGATGCCCTTGTTGGCCTTCACCATCTTGACGGCGTCGTCCATGATGGTGAGGTTGCGCAGGCCCAGGAAGTCCATCTTGAGCAGGCCGAGCGACTCGCACTGGGGGTAGTCCCACTGCGTGATGGTGACGCCGTCGGTGTGCCGCACCCAGATCGGCGCGTGGTCGACGATCGGCTCGCTGGACATGATCACGCCGGCCGCGTGGACGCCCATCTGGCGGACCAGGCCCTCGACGCCCCGGGCGGTGTCGATGACCTTCTTGACGTCCGGCTCGTTCTCGTACATCGCGCGGATCTCGCCGGCCTCGCTGTAGCGGGGGTGCGAGGGGTCGGTGATGCCGTTGAGGTCGATGCCCTTGCCGAGGACGTCGGCGGGCATGGCCTTGGTGAGCCGGTCGCCCATGGCGTACGGGTAGCCGAGGACGCGCGCGGAGTCCTTGATCGCGTTCTTCGCCTTGATCTTGCCGTACGTGCCGATCATGGCGACCTTGTCGGAGCCGTACTTCTCCGTCACGTACCGGATCACCTCGACGCGCCGGCGCTCGTCGAAGTCGATGTCGACATCGGGCATCGAGATGCGCTCGGGGTTGAGGAAGCGCTCGAAGATCAGGCCGTGCGGGATCGGGTCGAGGTCGGTGATGCCCATGGCGTACGCGACGATCGAGCCGGCGGCGGAGCCTCGGCCGGGGCCGACGGCGATGCCCTGCTTCTTCGCCCACATGATGAAGTCGGCGACGACGAGGAAGTAGCCGGGGAAGCCCATCGAGATGATGGTGTCCATCTCGTACTCGACCTGCTTCATGCGGTCCTCGGGGATCCCGTTCGGGAACCGGCGGTGCATGCCCCGCATGGTCTCCTCGCGGAACCAGCTGACCTCGGTGTACCCCTCGGGGATGTCGAACTTCGGCATGAGGTTCTTCTCGACGAACATGCCGTCGGTGCTGACCTGCTCGGCGACCAGGAGCGTGTTGCGGCAGCCCTCCTGCCAGGCGTCCGAGGAGTCGATGGCGTACATCTCGTCGGTGGACTTGAGGTAGTAGCCGGTGCCGTCGAAGCGGAAGCGGTCCGGGTCGGAGAGGTTCTTGCCGGTCTGGATGCAGAGCAGGGCGTCGTGCGCGGTCGACTCGTGCGCGTACGTGTAGTGCGAGTCGTTGGTGACCAGGGGCGGGATGCCGAGCTTCTTGCCGATCTCCAGGAGCCCGTCGCGGACCCGGCGCTCGATCTCGATGCCGTGGTCCATCAGCTCCAGGAAGTACCGCTCCTTGCCGAAGATGTCCTGGTACTCGGAGGCCGACTTGAGGGCCTCGTCGAACTGGCCGAGGCGGAGCCGGGTCTGCAGCTCGCCGGAGGGGCAGCCGGTGGAGGCGATGAGCCCCTCCGACCACTTCGAGATGGTCTCCTTGTCCATCCGGGGCCACTTCTGCAGCCAGCCCTCGGCGTAGGCGTCGGAGGAGAGCCGGAAGAGGTTGTGCAGTCCGGTGTTGTTCGCCGCCCAGATCGTCTTGTGGGTGTAACCACCGGAACCGGAGACGTCGTCCCGCTTCTGGTGCGGCTGGCCCCACTGGATCTTCCGCTTGTTGCGCCGGGACTCGGGGGCGACGTACGCCTCGATGCCGATGATCGGCGTCACCCCGGCCTTCTTCGCCGAGTGGAAGAAGTCGTACGCCCCGTGCAGGTTGCCGTGGTCGGACATGGCGATATGGGTCATGCCCATCTCGTTGCACGCGTCGAACATGTCCTTGAGCCGCGCGGCACCGTCCAGCAGGGAGTACTGGGTGTGGACGTGGAGGTGCGTGAAGGGCGGCTTGGTCACGGCGGAAGGTCTCCGTAGCGGTCACAGGGGTGGCTGGGGGGACCGTGGAAGTCTACGACGGGCGACTGACACCCGAGGGGCACTCACGGCCGGGGTCGCGCGTTGAGAGGCGGGGAACACCTGTCCCCATTGCCCTGAACATTCTTCCCGTACGTCCGGTCCCAGGAGGCACCTCGAATGTCGGTCCCGCAGCCCACCGCCGTGGAGCGCGGTGAGCACATCCTCACCGTCTTCGACACCGCCTTCGGCGAGCTCCTCGCCGCCGACCCGGCCGCCTTCCGCGTCAAGTTCCGCAAGATGGCCGGATCCGCCTTCGCCTTCTACCGGGGCACGGCCTGCCTCTTCTACGCCGACCTGGCGCGGGAGTCCGCCGGGAGCATAGGCACCGGCCCCTACCTGGACGAGCGCACCGGCCGGGTCTGGATCCACGGCGATCTGCACGCCGAGAACTTCGGCACCTACATGAACGCCAACGGCCGGCTGATCTTCAACGTCAACGACTTCGACGAGGCCTATGTCGGCCCCTTCACCTGGGACCTCAAGCGGCTCGCCGCCTCCCTGGCGCTCCTCGGGTACGCGAAGGCGCTCGGCGACGGCCAGATCACCGACCTGGTGCGGATCTGCGCCGCCGCCTACCGGGAGCGGATCCACGCGCTCGCCACCGGCGCCAAGGACCCCTACTCGTCGGAGCTCTCCTCCTTCACCCTGGAGACCGCCGACGGCGCCCTGCTCGGCGCCCTGCGCGAGGCGCGCTCCCTGACCCGCTTCGCGCTGCTCGACTCGATGACCGAGATCCGGGACTCCGAGCGGCGCTTCTCCGCGGGCGGCGGCGCGATCGAGCTGGACGCGGCCACCCGCTACAAGGTCCTGGCGGCGTTCGACGGCTATCTGGAGACGCTGCCGGAGTCCAGCCTGGCCCGCCCCGACTCGTACCGGGTCAAGGACGTGGTCGGGCGGCGCGGGATCGGCATCGGTTCGGCGGGCCTCCCCTCGTACAACATCCTGCTCGAAGGCAACAGCGACGCCCTGGAGAACGACGTCGTGATCTACCTCAAGCAGGCGCAGACCCCGGCGGTCTCCCGTCATGTGACGGACCCGGCGGTACGGGAGTACTTCCAGCACGAGGGTCACCGGACCGTGATCTCGCAGCGGGCGCTCCAGGCGCACGCCGACCCGTGGCTCGGCTGGACGGAGCTCGACGGAGCGGGACAGCTGGTCGCGGAGGTCTCGCCGTACGCGGTGGACCTGGACTGGTCGGACATCGACGACCTGGACGAGATCGCCGCGACCGTGGCGGACCTGGGCCGGGCGACGGCGACCATGCACGCGGCGGCGGACGACTCCAGCGGCCACTCGCTCGTGCCGTTCTCGACGGAACGGGCCATCGACGCGGCCATCGCCGCCGACGAGGAGGGCTTCGGGGACCTCCTGGTGGACTTCGCGCACGCGTACGGGGCTCGCGCCCGGGCCGACCACCAGATCTTCGTGGACCTCTTCCGCAACGGCCGGATACCCGGGCTCTGAGGACGGGACCCGTGAGGCTTCGCACAGGTTGCCCTTAGCGACCCCTTACGGCCCGGCATGGCACACTCCACGACGATGGACATGGCAGGGACGCAGCTGAGGGCGCTGCGGGCGGCGTTCTTCACGGCACTGGTCGTGACGCTGTCCGTGGCGTCCCACGTGCTGCTCTCGCGCGTGCCGCTGCCGCTCGGCACGGTCGTGCCGGTCGCGGTCGGCGTCTTCGCCGTGGCGTACGCGCTGGCCGGCCGGGAGCGCGGCCTCGGCCCGATCGCGGGGCTCCTCGTCCCGCTCGAACTGGCGGCGGACACGCTCTTCACCAGCGGCCAGGCGGTCTGTTACGGCGCCGTCGGCGGCCCGGTGGCCGGTTCCCTGCGCACGGTGGGCCTTGAGGTGTTCTGCGGCGGCGCCGTGGGCACCCCGCTGCCGGGCGTGGCGGCCCCCGAGAGCGGCACAGCGGCCGCCCTGCTCGACTCCCCCGACCCGGCGCTGCCGTGGCTGCTGCTCCTCGCCCATGTGGGCGTGGGCCTCTCGGCCGCGGTCTGGCTGCGCGGCGGCGAGCGGGCGCTCGGCCGGCTGTGCGGCGCGGTGGCGGGCTTCGCCTGCCGGCCGCTGCTGCTCATGGCGGGCCTCTCCGGTACGACCGGTCCGGCGCCGCGGCGCGCCGGACGACCTTCGGGACGGCCCCGGCCCTCCCGTACCCGGCTCCTCACGCACTCCGTGGGGCGGCGGGGACCGCCGTACCCGGCCTTCGCTCTCGTCTGAGCGATACGGCCCCAGGCACGCAGTCCCCTCTTCCTTGCTCCCGGCTCCGCCGGACCACACCTCACGGAGATCACGATCATGAGTGCACGCAACTCCCAGGCCAACAAGGCAGCCGCCCGCGAGCGGCTGCGCGTCGAGCGCGAGCGCCAGGCGAAGAAGGAGCGGGCGCGCCGGCAGCTCGTCGTCGGTGTCTCGGCCGTGGCCGTCCTGGCCGCTGCCGGCGGCATCGGCTACGCCGTGGTGCAGTCCAACAAGCCCTCCGCGTGGGAGACGGCGGCGAAGGCCACGACCGTGACGGCCCCGAAGAACACCTCGGGCACGAACGGCACGACCGTCGTCATCGGCAAGGCGTCCGCGAAGAAGACCCTGGAGCTGTACGAGGACTCGCGCTGCCCGGTCTGCGCGACCTTCGAGCAGTCGGTGGGCGCCACGGTCGAGAAGGACGTGGAGGCGGGCAAGTACAAGATCAGGTACATCGGTGCCACCTTCATCGACGACGCCGCCACCGGTGAGGGCTCGAAGAACGCCCTCTCGGCGCTCGGCGCGGCCCTGGACGTGAGCCCCGACGCCTTCGTCACGTACAAGGCGGCGCTCTACTCGGCGAAGTTCCACCCGGAGGAGAACGACGACAAGTTCGCCAAGGACTCCTACCTCCTGGAGGTGGCGGACTCCGTGCCGGCCCTCAAGGGCAACGCCGCGTTCAAGAAGAACGTCGAGGAGGGCACCTTCGACGCCTGGGCGATGAAGATGTCGAAGGCCTTCGACGACAGCGGGGTGACCGGCACGCCGACCCTGAAGATGGACGGCAAGCCGGTGACGGTGGCGGGTGGCGACAACGCGCCGATGACGCCGGCCGAGTTCACCACGGCGATCGACGCGGCCCTCAAGGGCTGACCCGAGCGGCCTCCTTCCTCCTCCCTGATCCGCTCCCCTCCGGCGGATCAGGGGGCGAAGGAGATCATGCGGGGCTCGTGCTGGGCGTCGTCGCCGCTCAGGTTCTTGGGGGTGAGGACGAGCCGGTCGCCCACGTAGGCGTTCTCCCCGACGACCCCCGCTCCGAACTCGACCCTCGCGGTGGACGTGGGAAGCTTCAGCACGTCCTTGATCGTGCCGACGCCGCCCGGGCCGACCCGGAAGACCCGCCCGGGCTTTCCGCCCGTGCTCACCTCGTAGACGAACCCGGTCCTCCCCGGACCGACGCGCAGGGGGAAGTAGCCGTACGAGGGCGTATCCGACTTCACGCCCCAGACCAGCTTCCCGGTGCCGAGGTCGTAGGCGCCGACGCGATCGGTGCCGCCCAGGACGACGAGCCCCCCGCCGACGACGGCCTCCCGGCAGGCCTGGGCGTCGCCGGAGGTGTCCACCGAGTCGCCGCAGTGCTTGAAGCCGTTCCCCCGGGGGTCGATGGTCCTGCGGGCCCGGCCGTCGGGCCCGAGGACGACGACCCGCCAGTCGTCGGTCCGCGTCTCCCGGCCCGCGGTGGTGATCACGGCCGGGTCGACGGAGAGCACCTGGCCGACCCTCCGGCCCGGCTCCGTCCGGAAGCGCCACCGGACCTTGCCCGTGGCCGGGTCGATCTCCCGGACCTGGTGGTACGACGTCTCCGTCAGGGAGATCGCGCAGACGGCGAGCACCAGGAGCCGGCTGCCGCCCGCCACCCTGCCGGGATGGCACTTCCCGGGGTTCTCCATGGGGATGTCGTACAGCTTCCTGCCGTCGGCGACCCGGTACGCGGCGGCCTTCATGCTGTGGACGAACGCGACGGTGCCGCCGCTGATCGCGCTGTCCACCATGATCGTGTCGTCCCCCGCGCCCGTCTCGGTGAGCTCCTTGTGCCAGCCCGGCTTGCCGGTGCGCAGGTCGATCATCCGGAGCTGGTTACACCGGGCGCCGGTCCACGCCTCGACGTTCTGGAGGATGATGACGACCTTGCCGTCGGGGGTCGCGTTGACCGGCGTCTCGCAGACGGGGGTCGGGAGGGTGATGCTCCACAGCTCGGCGCCGTCGCCGAGCCGGTGGGCGACGACCTTCTTGTAGACGGCCTGGACGACGGTGTCCCCGATGATCCAGAGGTCCTCGGTCGGGACGTACCGGCGGGGCAGGTCGGTGCGGTCGTCGACGATCCAGGCGCTCGCCTCGCCGGCCCGGCGCTTCCGCGCGATCTCCTCGCCGGTCGGGATGCGGGAGGGCGTCGGCGTGGGGCGGGCGGTCGCCGTCGGCGGTGCCGTCGTGGTGGGCGGGGCTCCGCGCTCCGCCCTGGCGCGGTCCGCTCCGGAGCGCTCACCGAGGACGTACCCGCCGGTGCCGACGAGCAGTAGCAGCGCGAGGCCCGCGGCGACCAGCGGCCACCGGCGGCGACGCGGAGGGGGCGGCGGCGGACCGTAGCCACCGGGGGCGTACGGGTTGTCCGGGGCTGGCCAGGACGGCGGGCGGTGCCTGTACCAGGGCTCGTTCGACTGCGACATCCGGTTCCCCCCTGCGACGGTGCGAGCGGCCCCCTCGGAAAGTCCGGTCCGGAGAGGCGCTCTGATCCCGGGTCAGGTTAACGACCCCCACGGACACCCGGCCGAGGCCGGGGTGCGACCGGTGGGCGACGGGCCGGCGAACTTCCGGATATCGCCTGCCCTCCGGGGCTACCCGACAGTAATCTGACTGCCCGTGACCAGTCGATACCTTTCCTCTTCCCCCAGCCGGCGCACGGTCGTCAAGGCCGCCGCCGCCACCGCCGCGGTGCCCGCCCTCCTGGGCGCGGCCTCCACGGCTCACGCGGTCTCCGGGGCGACCGCGTTCCTCCACGGCGTCGCCTCCGGCGACCCTCTGCCCGACGGCGTCCTGCTCTGGACGCGCGTCACTCCCACTCCCGACGCCATACCCGGCTCCGGCCTCGGCGCCGACGTCCAGGTCGGCTGGGAGCTCGCCGAGGACCGGGACTTCGCCCGGATCGTCGCCTCCGGTACGGCGACGGCGACCGCGGCGTCCGACCACACGGTGAAGGCGGACGTCCGGGGTCTGCGCCCGGCCACCTCCTACTGGTTCCGCTTCACCGCGGACTCCGCCGTCTCCCCCGCCGCCCGCACCCGTACGGCACCGGCCGTCGACGCCGCCGCGCCCGGTGTCCGGTTCGGTGTGGTCTCCTGCGCGAACTGGGAGGCCGGCCACTTCTCCGCGTACCGCCACCTCGCCGCCCGCGCCGACCTGGACGCGGTCCTCCATCTCGGCGACTACCTCTACGAGTACGGCAGCGGCACCTACCCGGAGGAGAAGTACACCGTCCGGCGGCACGAGCCGCGCCACGAGATCGTCTCGCTCGCCGACTACCGCGCCCGGCACGGCCACTACAAGACCGACGCGGACCTCCAGGCGCTGCACGCGGCCCACCCGGTGATCGCCATATGGGACGACCACGAGTTCGCCAACGACGCCTGGACGGGCGGGGCCGAGAACCACACCCCCGGCGCCGAGGGCGAGTGGGCGGCCCGGGTGGCCGCCGCCAAGCAGGCGTACTTCGAGTGGATGCCGGTCCGCGCCTCCACGGAGGGCACCGTCTTCCGCCGTCTCCGCTTCGGCAGGCTGGCCGATCTGCACCTGCTCGATCTGCGCTCCTTCCGCTCGGCCCCGGCGAAGACGGGCAGCGGCGGCGTCGACGACCCGGAGCGGAGCGTCACGGGCCGGGCCCAGCTCGACTGGCTCAAGTCGGGTCTCGCGGGCTCGGACGCGACCTGGCAGCTGGTCGGCACCTCGGTGATGATCTCGCCGGTCGCCTTCGGTGCCCTGCCCGCCCACCTCCTCGAGCCGCTCGCCGAGCTGATGGGCCTGCCGAAAGAGGGGCTCGCGGTCAACGTCGACCAGTGGGACGGGTACACGGACGACCGGAAGGAGCTGCTCGCGCACCTGACCTCGCGGGCCATCCGCAACACGGTCTTCCTGACCGGTGACATCCACATGGCCTGGGCCAACGACGTGCCGGTGAAGGCGGCGACATATCCGTTCTCGGCCTCGGCGGCGACCGAGTTCGTCGTCACCTCGGTGACCTCGGACAACCTCGACGACCTGCTGCACGTGGCCCCGGGGACGCTCTCGGTGGTGGCCGCGGGGGCCATCAGGGCCGCCAACCGGCACGTGAAGTGGGTGGACATGGACCACCACGGCTACGGCGTCCTCGACGTGACCGCCGAGCGCTCGCAGATGGACTACTACACGGTCTCCGACAAGGCAGATCCGGCCGCGACGAGCGCCTGGGCGCGCTCCTATCGGACGCTCAGCGGGACGCATCGGGTCGAGCGGGTGGACCAGCCCGTCCGCTGAGGTTCCCCTGTTGTTCCCCTGACGGACACTCATGGTTGATTTTCAGCCATGATCGCTTCTGTTAACAGCAGATCACGTCGCTACGGCGGGTGGCCGGATTTGGAGATCGAATCCGGACACACCACCCGCCTCCGTCACCCCGACTGTTACGTCGACGTCTCAAACTCCGGAAGCCGCACAAGTTTTTCTTCCCGATGCCCTGAATTGCTCCATGAGTGATTGGGCCTGATCGCTCCTCAACAGCCTCTGACATGGACGCGTAATCTCCCCGCCGTGGCGAGGAAGTTCCTCACCACCACCCCCCGCGAGGAGTCACCGTGCGTGCTCTTGTCCGTATATCGCCGCGTATGTCACGTCGTATGCTCGGCACTGCCGTCATGGCCGGAACCCTGGCCCTGGCCCCACTGTCCGCCCCGGTGGCCACTGGCGCCCCCACCGCCACCCTGGCCGGCGCCTCCGCCGAGGACTGCGTCGACGAACACGACGACGCCCTCTCCGGCGCCCGCAAGGCGCGCGGAGCCGAGAGCCACGCCCACGAGCCCAACGAGGTCACGGCCGCCCAGGCCAAGCTCATGGACGAGGACTTCAAGAAGAAGTTCTCCGCGGCCCGCGCCGAGGGCCGCCTCAGCGCCTCCGCCGAGACCGGCGCCGCCGCCGTGGTGAACATCCCCGTCTACTTCCACGTCATCCACTCCGGGACGACGGGCAAGCTCTCCGCCACCCAGATCAACAACCAGATGGCGGTCCTGAACGCGGCGTACGCCGGCCAGGGCACCGGCAACGTGAACTCCAACTTCCAGTTCACCCTTGCCGGAACCACCTACACGGACAACGCCTCCTGGTACAACCTGGCCTCCGGCTCCACCGCCGAGAAGCAGATGAAGCAGACCCTCCGCCAGGGCGGCGCCGGCGCGCTGAACTTCTACACCGCGAACCTGAGCGGCGGCCTCCTCGGCTGGGCGACCTTCCCGTCCTCGTACCAGTCGAACCCGTCCATGGACGGTGTCGTCGTCCTCGACACGTCGCTCCCGGGCGGCTCCGCGGCCAACTACAACGAGGGCGACACCGCCACCCACGAGGTCGGCCACTGGATGGGCCTCTACCACACCTTCCAGGGCGGCTGCACCGGCAACGGCGACTACGTCACCGACACCCCGGCCGAGAAGAGCCCGGCGTACGAGTGCCCGACCGGCCGTGACTCCTGCGCCTCCAAGGCCGGCGTGGACCCGATCCACAACTTCATGGACTACACGTACGACGCCTGCATGTACCAGTTCACCGCGGGCCAGGTGACCCGTATGAACGAGTACTGGACCGCGTACCGCGCCTGATCCGGCCGGACAGAGGTGTGGCCCCCGGGGGAACTCCCCCGGGGGCCACGCCCGTTCGACAGGTCCTACAGGTCCTCGATGAAGGCCAGCGCCACCGACCAGGCCCGCTCGGCCGCCTCCTCGTCCCAGTCCGGCAGGTCCGCGTCCGTGAACACGTGACCGGCGCCCGGGTAACGGTAGATCTCCACGTCCGCCCCCGCCTTGCGCATCTGGAGGTACCAGGAGGACAGCCAGTCGTGCGTCTCGAAGGGGTCGGGATCGGCCACGTGCAGCTGTACGGGCAGCTCGTCCACCGACGCGGACTCCGCGAGGTCCGAGGTGCCGTGGAACAGCAGCAGCCCGCGCGCCTTCTCGTCCCCGAGCGCCAGGGTCTGCGCGATCGAGGCCCCGAGGGAGAGGCCCATGTAGACCAGTCCGCGCTCGGAGTAGGGGGCGGCGGCGAGGACCGCCCGCTTCAGCAGCTCGTCCTTGCCGATCTCGTCCCGGAGCTCCACGCCCTCCTCCACGGTCCCGACCGTCCGGCCCCCGTAGAGGTCCGGGGTCCAGACCTGGTGCCCGGCGGCGCGGAGCCGCTCGGCAGCGGCCTCGACGGAAGGGGTCAGCCCGTAGGCCGAGTGGAAGAGCATGATGTCCATGCGTCCCATCCTGCCATCCGGCCCCCGGGGCACCGGCCTCACCGCAGGCTGCGCACGTCCAGCTGCCGCAGCACCCGGTCCACCACCTCCGGGTCGGCGCCCGGCTCGCTGCGCGCGGCGAGGACCTCGTGCCGCGCGGCCGACATGAGCTCCCGCTGGATCCGCTGCACGGCCTTCAACCGCTTCGTCCGCTCGACGAAGGCGGCCTTCCGCTCCTCGTCGACCATGTCGGGGCTGATCCGCGCCCCGATGTCGTACGCCCCGCGCAGGAGGCGCTCCTGGAGGTCCTCCGGCAGCTCCTCGACCTCCTCGATCTCCTTGAGCCGCCGCTTGGCGGCCTTCGCCGCCCGGAGGGCGAGATCCCGTTCGAGGGCACGCTCGGCGTCCGCGTCGGCCCGCACCCCGAGCCGTCTGACCAGCCAGGGCAGCGTGAGCCCCTGGAAGACGAGGGTGGCGATGATCACGCAGAAGGCGATGAAGACGATCTCGTCGCGGCCGGGGAACGGCGAGCCGTCGTCGGTACGGAGCGGGATGGCGAGCGCGAGCGCCACCGAGGCCACCCCGCGCATCCCGGCCCACCACATGACGATGGTCTCCCGCCAGCTCGTCGGGATCTCCTCGTCGACGTCCCGGCGCGTGTGCAGCCGCTTCGCGAGCCAGGTGGCGGGCAGCAGCCAGAGGAGCCGGACGCCGACGACCACCGCGACCACGACGGCGCCCCAGCCGAGCATCTGCCGGCCGTGCCCCTCGGCGACCCCGAAGACGTGCACGAGTTCGAGACCGATGAGACCGAAGGCGATGCCGGTGACGAGGGTGTCCACGACCTGCCAGAAGGTCTGCCCGGCGAGCCGCCCCATGACGTCGTCGGCGTCGGCCGCGTGCTCGGCGAGGAAGAGCGCGGTGACCAGGACGGCGAGGACGCCGGAGCCGTGCAGCTCCTCGGCGAGGACATAGCTCACGAAGGGCACGAGGAGGGTGAGGCCGGTCTGGAGGGTGGCGTCCCCCAGGAGCCCGATGAGCTTGTGGGAGAGCCAGCCGAGCGCCAGGCCGAGGACCATGGCGACCACGGCGGAGAGGACGAGCTGCCCGGCGGCCTCGGGCCAGGAGAAGGAGCCGCTGACGACGGCGGCGATCGCCACGTGGTAGAGCACGATGGCCGTGACGTCGTTGAAGAGCCCCTCGCCCTCCAGCATCGACACGAGGCGGCGCGGAAGCCCGAGCGAGCCGGCCACGGCGGTCGCGGCCACCGGGTCGGGCGGCGCGACGAGGGCGCCGAGCGCGATCGCGGCGGCCAGCGGAAGGCCGGGCACGAGCGAGTGCGCGACCGCGCCGACGGCGGCCGTGGTGACGAAGACGAGGGCGACCGCGAGCAGGAAGATGGGCCGCCTGTTGGCCGCGAACTGCCGCCAGGAGGTGCGCTGCACGGAGGCGTACAGGAGCGGCGGCAGCACCAGCGGGAGGATGAGCTCCGGCGGGATCTCGACGTTCGGTACGAAGGGCAGGAAGGCCAGCACGATCCCGATGAGGGTCATCAGGACGGGCGCGGGCAGTCCCAGCCGCTCACCGAGGGGGACGGTGAGCAGGGCGCCGAGCAGCAGCAGGAACAGCAGGGCCAATTGATCCACGGCCCCACCCTGCCACGTATGCCCGTTTCAACCCTTATCGCCCCAACTGGACACCCGCGAGAGAACCACGGCGCCCAGCCACCGACCCTAGAGCCCCCGCTTAAAGGACCTTACGCATGGCCCGGTGCGGCATGCCCGCGTCCGGGAACTCGGGGCCGTACGCCTCGTAGCCGAGCCGCCCGTAGAAGCCCAGCGCGTGCGTCTGCGCGTGCAGGTCGACGGCGGTCAGACCGCGCTCGCGCGCCGCGTCCTCGACGGCCCGTACGAGCGCCGCGCCGACCCCGAGGCCGCGGGCCGCCTTGGCGACCGCGAGACGGCCGAGCGAGCCCACCGAGGCGTCGCCGCCGGTCTTCCCGACCGCGTCCGCCCCGAACAGCAGCCGCCCGGTGCCGAGCGGCAGCCCGTCCTCGCGCACGGCGAGCACATGTACCGCGGTCGCGTCGTACGTGTCGTACTCCAGCTCCTGCGGAACGCCCTGCTCCTCGACGAAGACCTCGCGGCGAACCGCGAAGCAGGCCTCCCGGTCCTCGGCGCCCAGGGCCTCACGGACGCCGTACGCGGCGCTCACTGGCTCTCCGACGCGATCCGGTCGAGGGCCTTCCGCAGGTCCTCGGGGTAGGTGCTGGCGAACTCGACCCAGGCGCCGTCGCCCGGGTGCTCGAAGCCGAGACGGACGGCGTGCAGCCACTGCCGGGTCAGGCCGAGCCGCTTGGCGAGCGTCGGGTCGGCGCCGTAGGTGAGGTCGCCGACGCAGGGGTGGCGGTGGGCGGACATGTGCACCCGGATCTGGTGGGTGCGGCCCGTCTCCAGCTTGATGTCGAGCAGCGAGGCGGAACGGTACGCCTCGATGAGGTCGTAGTGCGTCACCGAGGGCTTGCCCTCGGCGGTGACCGCCCACTTGTAGTCGTGGTTCGGGTGCCGGCCGATGGGGGCGTCGATGGTGCCGCTCATCGGGTCGGGGTGTCCCTGCACCAGGGCGTGGTAGCGCTTGTCGACCACGCGCTCCTTGAACTGGCGCTTGAGCGAGGTGTACGCGTACTCCGACTTGGCGACCACCATCAGACCGGAGGTGCCGACGTCGAGGCGGTGCACGATGCCCTGGCGCTCGGCGGCGCCCGAGGTGGAGATGCGGTATCCGGCGGCGGCAAGGCCGCCGATGACGGTGGTGCCGGTCCAGCCGGGGCTGGGGTGCGCGGCCACGCCGACCGGCTTCATGATCACGACGATGTCGTCGTCGTCATGGATGATCTCCATGCCCTCGACGGGCTCGGCGACGATCTGGACGGGCGCCGCGGCGCCCGGCATCTCGACCTCGAGCCACGCACCACCGCTGACCCGCTCGGACTTGCCGACGACGGAGCCGTCGACCTGGACCTTCCCTGCGGCGGCCAGTTCGGCCGCCTTCGTACGGGAGAACCCGAACATACGGGCGATGGCGGCGTCGACGCGCTCGCCCTCAAGGCCATCGGGAACGGGCAGCGTGCGGATCTCGGGACTCGTACTCACCCGTCGAGTATGCCTTGTGCCGGACGTGCTCCGTCCGGCGTCAGTCCTTGTGGACGGTCCCGTCGGGGTCCAGACCGCGGAACGACAGGATCACGATGAGGATGCCGCCGCAGACGATCGCCGAGTCGGCGAGGTTGAAGACGGCGAAGTGCGCGGGCGCGATGAAGTCGACGACCGCGCCCTCGAAGACGCCGGGAGAGCGGAAGATCCGGTCCGTGAGGTTGCCGAGCGCGCCGCCGAGCAGCAGACCGAGAGCGATCGCCCAGGGCAGGCTGTAGAGCTTCCGCGCGAGCCGGATGATCACGACGATCACGGCGGCGGCGATACAGGTGAAGATGATCGTGAAGGCCTCGCCCATGCCGAAGGCGGCACCCGGGTTCCGGATGGCGTCGAAGCGCAGCACGTCGCCGATCACCCGGATCGGCTCACGGCCCTCCAGCTTGGCGACCACCAGCATCTTGCTGCCCAGGTCGAGCAGGTAGGCGAGGACGGCCACCGTGAAGAGCGCGAAGATCCTGCGCCTGCCCCTCGGCCGCTCCTCGGGAGCGGCCGACCCGTCGGACGTGGCCGCTCCGTCGGCCGCCGCCGTCCCGTCGGAGGCGGCCGAGTCGTCGGCCCCTGCTGAATCCGGCGTACCGATGATGCGCTCCGCCTCTGCCACGTGAGTGAGTCCCTCGACCTCGATGCCTGACCGTGCACCGAGGGTACGGCACAGGCGTACGACACCGGCAGCCGAGATCGTCAGCCGCGCCGCTCCTGCCGCTGCTTGTCCTCGACGCAGAGCGTGGCCCGCGGGAAGGCCTGCATCCGCGCCTTGCCGATCGGCTTCCCGCACACCTCGCAGAGGCCGTACGTGCCGGCGTCGAGCCGTTCCAGGGCGTGCTCGGTCTGTTCCAGCATCTCCCGCGCGTTGGCGGCGAGAGCCAGCTCGTGTTCCCGGGTGATGTTCTTGGTGCCGGTGTCGGCCTGGTCGTCCCCGGCGCCGTCGCCGGAGTCCCGCATGAGGCCGGTGAGCTCCTCCTGGGAGTGCGCGAGCTCGCTGCGCAGTCTCAGGACCTCCGACTGGAGCAGGGTGCGGGCCTCGGTGACCTCGGCCGGCGTCCATGGGTCCTCGCCCGGCCGCACCGCGAGCTCGCCGGTACGGGCCGGGGGCACCGCGGTCTCGTCCCCGGCGGTCGTGACGCCACCCGCGGTCTTCTTCGCTGCCACCGTGCCGACTCCTGTCTGCTTCTTCGCGGGCGCCTTCGTGGCGGCCGCCCTCTTCGCCGCGGCCTTCTTGGCGGGCGTCCTCTTCGCGGCGGCCCTGGGGGCAGCCGTCTCCTCGCCGCCGGACGGCGCGGCACCTTCCTCGTCGGCTGCCGTCTCCCCGGCGGGCCTCTCCGTGCCTGCCGACTCCCCGGCGGCCGTCTCCTCGGCTGCCGTCTCCCCGGCAGGCCTCTTCCCGACCGTCCTCTTCGCGGCCGTCCTCTTCGCGGCCGTCTTGTTCGCGGCGGTCGTCTTCCTCACGGCCGTCCTGTTCACGGCGGGCGTCTTCTTCGCGACCGTCGGCGGCTCCGCGACCGTCGTCTTCTTCCCGGCCACGTCCTTGGCGCCCTCGGCCGGACCGGTGGAACCGGCGGTCGAGGTCTTCTTCGCGGCGGTCTTCTTCGCCACCATGTCGCGGCCCCTTCACATTTTGTGATCTTGCTCGCGAATCGTGCTGGGACGATAAATCGGCCCAAGGCCCGCGGCAACGGGCCACGCCGCCGTTCCCACCCACCCCCGCGCCCCTCGGGGCGGGCCTGCCTCCGTTGTGCCCAGCTCCCCGCCGGGTAATCCGTCCCGGCCCTCCCCCACATGGCCCCACCCCAAGTCCGGCCCGCCCCGTATGGCCATTCGGGTCACGGGAAAACCGGTCTGCCACCCCGCGCCCGGCCCCGTACACTGGCCACAGCGAAAGGCTTGGATGGGGACGAGTAGCGTCGTACGCAGCCATGAGCGACCCGGGGACGGTGAGAGCCCGGGGGCGAGCCCGATGTGAAGCATCACCCCGGAGCCGTCGGAAGAAAGCCGCAGGTTCCTGCGGTGACTAGACCCGGCGTCGCGACCCCAATGAGGGGGCTCAGGGCGTGCCTGCCCGGGGCCAAGGAGGGTGGTACCGCGGGAGCAGCGCTCTCGTCCCTCCGACGGAACGACGACAGTCCGCCGGAGGAACTCGATGACACCGCCGCAGTACCGCCAGGTGCCCGCCCAGGTCGACCTGCCCGCGATGGAGCACGACGTGCTCGATTTCTGGCACGAGAGCAAGGTCTTCGCCAAGACCCTGGAACAGTCCGAGGGACGCCCCGAGTGGGTGTTCTACGAGGGCCCGCCGACCGCCAACGGCATGCCCGGCGCGCACCACATCGAGGCCCGCGTCTTCAAGGACGTGTTCCCCCGCTTCCGGACCATGCGCGGCTACCACGTGGCCCGCAAGGCCGGCTGGGACTGCCACGGCCTGCCGGTCGAGCTCGCCGTCGAGAAGGAGCTCGGCTTCTCCGGCAAGAAGGACATCGAGGCGTACGGCATCGCCGAGTTCAACGACAAGTGCCGCGAGTCGGTGACCCGGCACACCGACGCCTTCGCCGAGCTGACGACCCGCATGGGCTACTGGGTCGACCTCGACGACGCGTACCGGACCATGGACCCCTCGTACATCGAGTCGGTGTGGTGGTCCCTGAAGCAGATCTTCGACAAGGACCTCCTCGTCCAGGACCACCGGGTCGCCCCCTGGTGCCCGCGCTGCGGCACCGGCCTCTCCGACCACGAGCTGGCCCAGGGCTACGAGACGGTCGTCGACCCGTCCGTCTACGTCCGCTTCCCGCTGACCTCCGGCCCGCTGGCCGGGAAGGCGGCGCTCCTCGTCTGGACGACGACCCCGTGGACCCTGGTGTCCAACACGGCGGTCGCCGCCCACCCCGAGGTCACGTACGTGGTCGCCACCGACGGCGACGAGCGGGTCGTCGTCGCGCAGCCGCTGGTCGAGAAGGCGCTCGGCGAGGGCTGGGTCACCACCGGCGAGTCCTTCACGGGCGCCGAGATGGAGCGCTGGACCTACCAGCGCCCCTTCGAGCTCGTCCCCTTCGACGCCCCGGCGCACTTCGTCGTCAACGCCGAGTACGTGACGACCGAGGACGGCACGGGTCTGGTCCACCAGTCCCCCGCCTTCGGTGAGGACGACCTCAAGGTCTGTAAGGCGTACGGCCTGCCGGTCGTGAACCCGGTCCGCGCCGACGGCACCTTCGAGGAGGACGTGCCGCTGGTCGGCGGCGTCTTCTTCAAGAAGGCCGACGAGGCGCTCACCGCCGACCTGGAGGCGCGCGGGCTGCTCTTCAAGCACATCGCGTACGAGCACAGCTACCCGCACTGCTGGCGCTGCCACACGGCCCTGCTGTACTACGCGCAGCCGTCCTGGTACATCCGTACGACCGCGGTCAAGGACCGGATGCTCGCCGAGAACGAGCGGACGAACTGGTTCCCGGACTCGGTCAAGCACGGCCGCTTCGGCGACTGGCTCACCAACAACGTCGACTGGGCGCTCTCCCGGAACCGCTACTGGGGCACCCCGCTGCCGATCTGGCGCTGCGAGGACGACCACCTGACGTGCGTGGGCTCGCGCGCCGAGCTGACCGAGCTGACCGGCACGGACCAGTCGGAGCTCGACCCGCACCGCCCGTACATCGACGCGGTGACCTTCCCGTGCCCGAGCTGCTCGAAGACCGCGACGCGCGTGCCGGAGGTCATCGACGCCTGGTACGACTCGGGCTCGATGCCGTTCGCGCAGTACGGCTACCCGTACGAGAACAAGGAACTGTTCGAGTCCCGGTACCCGGCGCAGTTCATCTCCGAGGCCATCGACCAGACCCGTGGCTGGTTCTACACCCTCATGGCCGTCGGCACCCTGGTCTTCGACAAGTCGTCCTACGAGAACGTGGTCTGCCTGGGCCACATCCTCGCCGAGGACGGCCGCAAGATGTCCAAGCACCTGGGCAACATCCTCCAGCCGATCCCGCTGATGGACCAGCACGGCGCCGACGCCGTCCGCTGGTTCATGGCGGCCGGCGGCTCGCCGTGGGCGGCGCGCCGCGTCGGCCACGGCACGATCCAGGAGGTCGTCCGCAAGACCCTCCTGACGTACTGGAACACGGTCGCCTTCCAGGCGCTGTACGCCCGCACCTCCGGCTGGGCGCCGTCGGCCGCGGACCCGGCCCCCGCCGACCGCACGGTCCTCGACCGGTGGCTCCTGTCCGAGCTGAACACGCTGGTCGCCGAGACGACCGAGGCGCTGGAGTCGTACGACACCCAGCGCACCGGCAAGCTCGTCTCGGCCTTCGTCGACGACCTCTCCAACTGGTACGTCCGCCGCTCGCGCCGCCGCTTCTGGCAGGGCGACAAGGCGGCCCTCCGCACCCTCCACGACGTCATCGAGACGGTCACGCGCCTGATGGCCCCCCTGACCCCGTTCATCACCGAGCGGGTCTGGCAGGACCTGGTGGTGCCGGTGACGCCGGAGGCCCCGGAGTCCGTCCACCTGGCCACCTGGCCGGAGGCGGACACCGCCGTGATCGACAAGACGCTCTCGGAGCAGATGCTCCTGGTCCGGCGGCTGGTGGAGCTGGGCCGGGCGACGCGCGCGGAGTCGGGTGTGAAGACCCGCCAGCCGCTCTCCCGGGCACTGGTCGCGGCGACGGGCTTCACGGCCCTCTCCCCCGAACTCCAGGCGCAGATCACGGAGGAGCTGAACGTCAGCTCCCTGGCGTCCCTGTCCGAGGTGGGCGGCTCGCTCGTCGACACGACGGCGAAGGCGAACTTCCGCGCCCTGGGCAAGCGCTTCGGCAAGGGCGTCCAGGACGTGGCGAAGGCGGTGGCCGCGGCGGACGCGGCGGCGCTCTCGCTGGCCCTGCGCGCGGGCGAGGCGACCCTCGAGGTGAACGGCGAGACGATCACCGTCACTCCCGAGGAGGTCATCATCACGGAGACCCCCCGCGAGGGCTGGTCGGTCGCCTCGGACGCGGGCGCGACGGTCGCCCTCGACCTGGAGATCACCCCGGAGCTCCGCAAGGCGGGCCTGGCCCGTGACGCGATCCGGCTGATCCAGGAGGCCCGCAAGAACAGCGGCCTGGACGTCGCCGACCGCATCGCCCTGCGCTGGACGTCGGAGTCCCCGGAGACCGTCGAGGCCCTCACGGCCCACGCGGCCCTCATCGCCGACGAGGTCCTGGCCACGGACCACGCCCAGGGCGAAGCGGACGACACGTACGGCACCCCGTTCGAGGACGAGGGCCTGTCCCTGACGTTCCGCCTCCGCAAGGCGTAGGCGATACGGCGAAGGGCCCGGCACCCGTGGTGGTGCCGGGCCCTTCGCGTACCCGCCCGTCCTCGCCGGGGGGACGCCCACCCGACGCGGCCGTGCCCACGGCGAAGGGCCGGGCCCCTCGCCGTACTCCCGCGCGGGCGCGTGGGCCCACGGCAAAGGGCCGGGCCCCGGTTTCCCGGGGCCCGGCCCTTCAGCCTGCCGACGGCTACGCGCTCATCGCGCGACCACCCGCCGTCAGTTGTCGTCCTCGTCGATCAGGAACCCGCGCATCGGCGCCGGCGCCTGCTGCATCGGCTGCGGTGCCTGCGGACGGACCGGAGCCATCGGCTGGGTCATCGCCGGAGACATCTGCTGCTGACCGCCGTAGGAGGGGGCGCCGCCCATGGACGGCGCACCGCCCATCGTGCCGTTGCCGTAGGACGGCGCGCTCGCACCGGCCGAGGCCATCGACGGGGCCGGCGGCAGCGAGGCCGTCGCCGGGGTCCGCGGCGGGGCCAGCGAGTCGTCGGCCTGGGTCTCCAGCTGACGCAGCTGCGACTCCAGGTACGACTTCAGGCGCGTGCGGTACTCCCGCTCGAAGCCGCGCAGGTCCTCGACCTTGCGCTCCAGCGTGGCGCGGGCGGACTCCAGGGAGCCCATGGCGACGCGGTGCTTCTCCTGGGCGTCCCGCTCAAGAGCGTCCGCCTTGGCGCGGGCGTCCCGCTCCAGGCCCTCGGCACGCGAACGCGCCTCGCCGACGATCTTGTTGGCCTCGGAGCGGGCCTCGGCGATCGCCTGGTCGGCGGTCTGCTGGGCCAGCGAGAGGACACGCGCGGCGCTGTCGCCACCGGGACCCTGAGCGGGCTGCTGCTGCATCTGCGGCGGCATCTGCTGCTGCTGCATCTGCTGCATCTGCTGCTGCTGCGGGTGACCCATCGGGCCGCCCTGCATCGGGCCGGGACCCATCGGGCCGCCCTGCATCGGGCCGCCCTGCATGGGACCGCCCTGCATGGGACCCGCGGGAAGCTGGGGGGCACCGGACGGCAGCTGCGGCGGGCCCATCTGCGGCGGCTGCTGCTGGACCGGCGGTCCGGATATGGCGGCGGGCACGGGCGCGCCGGGACCGACGGGACGATCCTGCTGCTCCGGGGGCTTGCGCATCCCCTGCTGCTGCTGTTGCTGCTGCTGGTTCTGCGCGGCGGCACGCGTCGCGGCGGCCAGCTTGGCGCGCAGGTCCTCGTTCTCGCGGAGCAGGCGGGTCAGCTCGGCCTCGACCTCGTCGAGGAAGGCATCGACCTCGTCCTCGTCATAGCCTTCTCGGAGGCGGACGGTCGTGAACTGCTTGTTCCGCACGTCCTCGGGGGTCAGCGGCATCTCTTCTTCACCTCTACGTAGTCGTCGGCAGTCGGCAAGACCGTATCGTCCACATTCACCTCGCGAAGCTGCTCACGATGGAGATCAGGATGTAGACGATGATCATCAGAACGAAGAAGGACAGGTCGAGTGCCACGCCCCCGAGACGCAGCGGCGGGATGAGTCGCCGCAGAAGCTTGAGCGGTGGATCGGTGACAGTGTAGGTGGCCTCAAGGACGACCACCATCGCCTTACCGGGTTGCCATGAACGGGCGAACTGGAAGACGTAGTCCATGACAAGTCGGACGATCAGGAGGACGAGGAAGCACATCAGCACGATGTAGACCACCTGTAGTGCGACGCCCATCCCGCGTTTCCCTCTCCCCTGACTTACGTGCTCTTACTCGTCCGGCCGCTTCGCGACCGGCCCGTCCGGTTCTTGTGTTCTCAGCTCTGGTTGAAGAATCCGCCCTCTGCGATCCGGGCCTTGTCCTCCGCCGTGACATCGACGTTAGCAGGCGACAACAGGAACACCTTCTGCGTCACGCGCTCAATGCTGCCATGGAGCCCGAAGACGAGTCCGGCGGCAAAGTCGACAAGTCGCTTCGCATCCGTGTCGTCCATCTCCGTGAGATTCATGATCACCGGGGTGCCCTCACGGAAGTGTTCCCCGATGGTACGGGCCTCGTTGTAGGTCCGGGGGTGCAGCGTGGTGATGCGGTAGGGCTCCCGCTCGGACACGACCTTGGGCATGATCACCGGTGCGTTCTTCTCCATGCTCGGACGTTCGGGTGTGATGGATGCCACGGGGGCAATTCGGGCCGGACGTCCGCTTTCGGCGAGTACCGGGACAGAATGGGCGAGCGGTTCCCGGGGAGCCGGGGGCTGCACCACTCGTACCGGTTCCTCACGCTCCACCTGACGCGGGGGGGAGTGGCGCCGTTCGCGCTCGGGCTCCGGCTCCAGCTCGGGTTCGAAGTCGTCGTCGGGGTCGAAGCCCCGGCCGTCGTACCCATCGTCCTCCACGAGGCCGAGGTAGACCGCCATCTTGCGCATCGCGCCGGCCATTCTCTGAGTCCTCCGCTCTGTGGTGGATCGCCCTACTGGCCAATTCGCAGCGTCACCAAGTGCCCGCGATCCACGGGTCGTCCCGCCGTTCTGCGGAATGACCATATTTTCTGCTGTGGTCCGACTTGCTTCGCGACGTTACCCGAGCTTCGGGCGGACGCCGAGTACCGCCGTACCGACGCGTACGTGTGTCGCCCCGGCAGCGACGGCCTCCTCGAGGTCCGCACTCATCCCTGCTGACACCATGTTCGCAGCCGGACGGGTCGCGCGCAGGGCAGTCGACAAATCCATCAGCCGGTCGAAGGCGGCGCGTTGCCGGCCCGCGTACGGACCGGCGAGCGGGGCGACGGTCATGAGTCCGTCGAGCCGCAGCCCGGGGGCGACGTCGACCGCGGCCGCCAACTCCTCGATCCCGTCCGGCGCGACACCACCGCGGTCGCCCCGCTCGCCGGACTCGGCGTCGAGCGCGACCTGGAGGAGACAGCCGAGTTCGCGGCCCTCCTTCTCCGCTGCGGCCGAGAGGGAGGAAACGAGCTTCAAGCGGTCGACAGACTGCACCACATCGGCATAACCCACCACGGATCTGACCTTGTTGGTCTGCAACTGGCCCACGAAGTGCCAGGTCAGATCAAGGTCGGCACAGGCGGCGGCCTTGGGGGCGGCGTCCTGGTCCCGGTTCTCGGCGACGTGCCGTACGCCGAGTCCGTGGAGGATTCTCACATCGCTCGCGGGGTAGGTCTTGGTGACCACGATGAGCGTCACCTCTTCCCGCGGACGTCCGGCCGCGGCGCAGGCGGCGGCGATGCGCGCCTCCACCCGGGCCAGGTTCTCGGCGAGTTCCGACGTGCGGTCCGTCATGTCTCTTCTCAGTCCAACCAGACATATCCCGCGAGTCGCCCCGTGGTGCGATCGCGGCGGTACGAGTAGTGGTCACCGGATTCCCGGGTGCAGACCGTACTGGCCTGCCGGTCCCCGACGCCGAGCCGTTCGAGCTGGGCGTGCACTCCGGCGGTGACGTCGACGGCCGGGGTGCCCCAGCTCGTCTCGGCCCAGGCGGCGGGTTCGGTCGCGGCGACCTCGGCCCGCATGGCCTCCGGGACCTCGTAGCAGCGCCCGCAGACGGCGGGGCCGGTGCGGGCGACGATACGGGCCGGGTCGGCGCCGAGTTCGATCATGGACGCGACCGCGGCGGGAACGACTCCCGCCACCATTCCGGGGCGTCCGGCGTGGGCGGCGGCGGCGACCCGGGCGACGGGATCCGCCAGCAGGACCGGGACGCAGTCCGCGGTGAGGACCGCGAGGCCGAGTCCCGCCCGGGAGGTGACGAGCGCGTCCACCGACGGGATCCCGTCGGTGCCCCACGGCCCTTCGACCTCGGCGACGTCCGCGCCGTGGACCTGGTTCATCCAGACGACACGGGCCGGATCGAGCCCGAGGGCGCCGGCGGCGAGCGCCCGGTTGGTGCGTACGGCCTCGGGGTCGTCCCCCACCGCGCCGCCCAGGTTGAGCTCCTCGTACGGAACGGCGCTCACCCCGCCCCACCTGTCGGTGAAGGCGAAGTGCGCGCCGTTCGCGTCGAATCGCTGTCCTATCACTTCAGGAAGTCCGGGACGTCCAGCTCTTCGGCCTGGCTGTCGTACGGACGGGCCGGCGGGACGACCGGCGGGGCGGGCGACAGCGGGGTCTCGTTGACGGCCGGGGCCGGCTCGACCGGAGCCGGGGCCGGGTCCTCGCGGGGTGCGACCGTGCCGAGTCCGCCCAGCGGGCGGGAGGTCTCGACGTGGCGGGGGGCCGGGGCCGGCTCCTCGCGCTTGGCCGAGACCGAGCCGATGATGTTCTCCCGGCGGGCCGGCGGCTGGCCGCCGTCGAAGCCGGCCGCGATGACGGTGACCCGGACCTCGTCACCGAGGGCGTCGTCGATGACGGCGCCGAAGATGATGTTGGCCTCGGGGTGGGCCGCCTCGCTGACCAGCTGCGCGGCCTCGTTGATCTCGAAGAGACCGAGGTCGCTGCCGCCGGAGATGGAGAGCAGCACGCCGCGGGCGCCGTCGATGGAGGCCTCGAGGAGCGGCGAGGAGATCGCCATCTCCGCGGCCGCCACCGCGCGGTCGTCGCCGCGGGCGGAACCGATGCCCATCAGGGCGGAACCGGCCTCGGACATGACCGACTTGACGTCGGCGAAGTCGAGGTTGATCAGACCCGGGGTGGTGATCAGGTCGGTGATGCCCTGGACACCGCTCAGCAGCACCTGGTCGGCCGACTTGAAGGCGTCGAGCACGGAGACCTGGCGGTCCGAGATCGACAGGAGCCGGTCGTTGGGGATGACGATGAGGGTGTCGACCTCTTCGCGGAGTTCGGCGATGCCGTCCTCCGCCTGGTTGGCGCGACGGCGTCCTTCGAAGGTGAACGGCCGGGTGACCACACCGATCGTCAGGGCGCCGAGCGAGCGTGCGATGTTGGCGACGACGGGTGCGCCGCCGGTGCCGGTGCCGCCGCCTTCGCCGGCGGTGACGAAGACCATGTCGGCCCCCTTGAGGACCTCCTCGATCTCCTCACGGTGGTCCTCTGCCGCCTTGCGACCGACGGCCGGGTTCGCCCCGGCCCCGAGGCCGCGGGTGAGTTCACGGCCGACGTCGAGCTTGACGTCGGCGTCGCTCATCAACAGCGCTTGCGCGTCGGTGTTGATCGCGATGAACTCGACGCCCTTGAGACCGACCTCGATCATTCGGTTGATGGCATTGACACCACCGCCGCCGACACCGATGACCTTGATGACTGCGAGGTAGTTCTGCGGTGCTGCCACGTCGAAGGCCTCTCGCCTCGAGTTACGTGTCGTCGCTGCGCGGTTGGTCGCGCCGCTCCGACGGATGCCGATTGGGACGGTCCGAAACGCCGACCCAAACCCTAACGTTGAAGTTTAGGGTTACCAGTGTCTCTGTTCGCTGGACTCTTCCGAACGAGACACTAAGTCGACAAGCGGCGCACGTTCAACGAACACGCCGAACCTCCCGTTTTTCTTTTCACCCTATGTGATCACCCGTAGCGCTGGCCAACCAGGGTGCTGGCCAGGGGTGATACCCGTCAACTTCCGGACGAGGCGGGCGCCGTGGGGGCACTTACATCGAAGTGCCCCGCTTTGGGAGTGGCCTTCAGGAGCGCGGTGAGCACCCGCGCCTTGACCGGGCCGTGCTCGCCGCTGCCCCAGAAGACGGTGCGCCCCCTGGTCAGCTCCAGAGTGACGGAGTCGTACGAGGTGACGCGCACGACACGAGTGTCCCGGGCGATTTCCGCCGGGAGTTCACCCCGGACGCGGACCGCCTCCCGGAGCAGCCGGTCCGCGCCGAAGCGGCGCAGGCTCGGGGAGGAAGCGCTGTCGAGGGCGAGCCGCGGGACGCCGCGGGGGGCGGTGTCGACGGTGGCGAACCGCACAGCGGTCGCGTCCACTTCGATGAACTTTCCGCCCTTTTCGATGAGAAGAACGGGCTTCCGTTCCGTCACTTTCAGCCCGATTCCGTGCGGCCAGGACCGTACGACGGTCACCGTGTCGATGCGCGGCAGTTTCTGCCGGAGCCGGGCCTCGATGGCGTCGGTGTCGACGGTGACGAGCGGGGCTCCCATCGGAACGGCGGCGACGGCCTCGATCTCACGCGCCGTCAGGACTCCGGCGCCGGAAGTCTTCACACGTTCCACACGGAACCAGGTCGAGCCGTAGAGCGCCCAGACGCCACCGGCCACGAGGACGAGGACGCCGAAGGCGATCAGGAGCGCCCGGGTGCCCGGCACCCGGAACCTGCGGTTCCGGGTGCCCTTGCGGGACGGACCGTCCGACGACCCCTTCGACGTGCTCGCGCCGCTCTTCTCGGCGGTCGTCGGTCCGGCTGCCACCTGGCGTCTCCTGCCCTCAGCCGCCGCGCTACGCCTGTCGGCGGGCGGCGATCGCCTCGTACACCATGCCGACGAGCAGGTCGTCGGCGTCCCGGCGGCCGAACTCGGCGGCGGCGCGGGACATCTCGTACAACCGGTGCGGATCGGCCAGTACGGGCAGGACGTTGCCCTGCACCCACTGCGGCGTCAGCTCCGCGTCGTCGACGAGCAGTCCACCGCCGGCCTTGACCACCGGCTGGGCGTTGAGCCGCTGTTCTCCGTTGCCGATGGGCAGCGGGACGTACGCGGCGGGCAGCCCGACGGCGGACAGCTCGGCGACGGTCATCGCGCCCGCGCGGCAGAGCATCATGTCGGCGGCGGCGTACGCGAGATCCATCCGGTCCACGTACGGTACCGGCACGTAGGGCGGCATTCCGGGCATGTTGTCGACGCGCGGCATTTCGTTCTTGGGGCCGACCGCGTGCAGGATCTGGATGCCCGAGCGCTGGAGCACCGGGGCGATCTGCTGGACGACCTCGTTGAGCCGCCGGGCGCCCTGCGAGCCGCCGGAGACCAGGAGCGTCGGCAGGTTCGGGTCGAGCCCGAAGGCGGCGCGCGCCTCGGGGCGCACCCGGGCCCGGTCGAGGGTCGCGATGGTGTGCCGCAGCGGGATGCCGATGTAGCGGGCGTTGCGGAGCTTGCTGTCGGGGGTGGCGACGGCGACCCCGGCCGCGTACCGCGAACCGATCTTGTTGGCGAGGCCGGGCCGGGCGTTGGCCTCGTGGACCACGATCGGCACCCCGAGCCGCTTGGCGGCGAGGTAGCCGGGCAGCGCCACATAGCCGCCGAAGCCCACCACGCAGTCCGCCTTGGTGCGTTCGAGGATCTGCTCGGCGGCCTTGATCGTGCCGCGCAGCCGCCCGGGGACGGTGATCAGCTCGGGGGTGGGCTTGCGGGGCAGCGGTACGGCGGGGATGAGGGCCAGCTCGTAGCCCCGCTCGGGCACGAGCCGGGTCTCCAGACCCTTCTCCGTGCCGAGCGCCGTGATCCCCACGCTGGGGTCCTGCCTGCGCAGGGCGTCCGCGAGGGCCAGCGCCGGCTCGATGTGGCCGGCGGTCCCCCCGCCGGCGAGTACGACATGCACCGAAATTCACCGCTCTCCGGACGGGCGCTTCTTGACGCGCCGTCGCATCGACTTCCATCTCACCCCGGCCCGCTTGCCCCAACCGGGGCGGCGCATGGCCAGGGCCGCTTTCGCGGCGGGTTCCTGTCGCGCGAAGGCGATGAGGAGCCCGACGGCGAACATGGTCGGCAGCAGGGCCGACCCACCGTAGGAGAACAACGGGAGCGGGACCCCGGCGATCGGCAGCAGACCGAGCACCGCACCGATGTTGATCACGGCCTGAGCCGTGATCCAGGTGGTCACACCTCCCGCGGCGAACCTCACGAAGGGGTCCTCCGTGCCTCCGGCCACGCGGATACCCGCATAGCCTAGAGCCGCGAACAGGGCGAGTACCGACAGCGTCCCCGCGAGACCCAGTTCCTCACCGGTGACCGCGAAGATGAAGTCGGTGTGCGCTTCGGGGAGTTGGCCCCACTTCTCGACGCTCGCACCGAGTCCGGAACCGAACCATCCGCCCGAGGCCAGAGCATAGATTCCGTGCGCGGCCTGGAGGCAGGGGGCGCCCTCGCCGCCGGGGTCGGTCGCACCGATGCAGTCGAAGCGCTTCATCCGGTTCGCGCTCGTCTTGATCAGCAGGACCCCGATCGCGCCGGCCACCGAGAGCACCCCGACGAAGAGCCGGGTGGGCGCTCCGGCGGTCCACAGGAGGCCGAACAGGATCGCCGTGAGAATGATCGCGGTGCCCAGGTCGCCGCCGAGCATGATGAGCCCGAGGAGCATGAAGGCTCCGGGGACCAGCGGCACCAGCATGTGCTTCCACTGGGTGAGCAGCTTCATGTCCTGTTTGCGGGCGAGCAGGTCGGCCCCCCACAGGATCAGCGCCAGCTTGCCGAACTCGCTGGGCTGGAGCATGAACGGGCCGCCCAGCGAGATCCAGTTCTGGTTGCCGCCGATGCTGTGCCCTATCCCCGGGATCTGCACGAGGGCCATCAGGAAGACCGCGCCGACCAGGATCGGATAGGCGAGGGCCCGGTGCAGCTTCACGGGCATGCGCGAGGCGACCAGGAGGAGTCCGGTGCCGAGCAGGGCGGCGAGGAACTGCTTCCGGAAGAAGTACGAGGGCACCAGGTCGTAGCGGAGTGCCGTGATCATCGAGGCGGAGTAGACCATCACGAGGCCGAGCGCGGTGATGAGCATCCCCGCGCCGATGATCACGTAGTAGGCCGTCAGCGGCCGGTCCCAGGCCTTCAGCGCCCGCTGGTGCAGGCCTCGTAGGCCTCCTCCGCCACGGGGCCGCGGGGTCGCGGGGGCCCGCCCTCCGCCGCGTACGGCGGACGGCCGGCGTGTCCCTGCGATCTTGCTCGGCATGGTCGCTGCCCCCTCCGGTCGTGCCCGGTCCCGCCGGACCCACTGGGCGGGTCAGGCGTCCCCGGTGGCGGCGAGGGCGCGGACCGCGTCCGCGAAGGCCTCGCCGCGCTTGTTGTAGTTGGTGAACATGTCCATCGAGGCGCAGGCCGGGGCGAGGAGCACCGTGTCCCCCGGGCGGGCGAGCCGGGCCGCCTCGCGGACCGCTTCGGACATCGCCCCAGTGTCGGTCCGGTCGAGGTCCACCACCGGTACCTCCGGGGCGTGTCGCGCCAGGGCTTCGCGGATCAGGGCACGGTCGGCGCCGATCAGGACGGCCCCGCGCAGGCGCTTCGCCGACTTCTGGACGAGCTCGTCGAAGGTCGCGCCCTTGGCGAGTCCGCCGGCGATCCAGACGATCGGGTCGTAGGCGGCCAACGAGGCTTCCGCGGCGTGGGTGTTGGTGGCCTTGGAGTCGTCGACGTACGTGACTCCCTGGACCTCCTCGACCAGCTCGATGCGGTGCGGGTCGGGCCGGAAGGCCCTCAGTCCGTCCCGTACGGCCTTCGCGTCGACGCCGAAGGCGCGGGCGAGGGCGGCGGCGGCGAGCGCGTTGGCGATGTTGTGCGGGGCCGGCGGCTGGACGTCGGCGACCTCGGCGAGCTCCTGGGCGTTCTTCTGCCGGTTCTCCACGAAGGCCCGGTCGACGAGGATGCCCTCGACGACACCCAGTTCGGAGGGGCCGGGGGTGCCGAGGGTGAAGCCGATGGCCCGGCAGCCCTCCTCGACGTCGGCCTCGCGGACCAGGTCCTCGGTCGCCTTGTCGGCGACGTTGTAGACGCAGGCGACCTGGTTGCCCTCGTAGATCCGGCCCTTGTCGGCGGCGTACGCCTCCATGGAGCCGTGCCAGTCGAGGTGGTCGGGGGCCAGGTTGAGGACGGCGGCCGAGTGGGCGCGGACGGACGGCGCCCAGTGGAGCTGGTAGCTGGACAGCTCGACGGCGAGCACGTCGTACGTCTCGTCGCCGAGGACGGCGTCCAGGAGCGAGACGCCGATGTTGCCGACGGCGGCGGTCCGCAGACCTGCCGCCTCCAGGATCGAGGCGAGCATCCGCACGGTCGTGGTCTTGCCGTTGGTGCCGGTGACCGCGAGCCAGGGGGCCGCTCCCGGGCCCCTGAGGCGCCAGGCGAGTTCGACGTCGCCCCAGATCTCCACGCCCGCCTCGGAGGCGGCTGTGAAGAGCGGCTTGTCGGGGCGCCAGCCGGGGGTGGTGACGATCAGCTCGGTGCCGGACGGCAGGGTCGCCCCGTCGCCGAGGCGGACCGTGATCCCCTCCGCCTCCAGGGCGGCGGCCTGGGCCCGGGAGCGCTCGTCGTCGCCGTCGTTGACGACGGTGACGCGCGCGCCGAGCCCGTGCAGGACGCGGGCGGCCGGGATGCCGGACACCCCGAGCCCCGCGACGGTGACGTGCTTGCCGTTCCAGTCGAGCTGTTCTGTCACTTCGCCGATGCCCATCCCGCGTAGAAGAGGCCCAGGCCCACGATCACGCACATGCCCTGGATGATCCAGAACCGGACGACGACAAGGACCTCGGACCACCCCTTGAGTTCGAAGTGGTGCTGGAGGGGTGCCATCCGGAAGACGCGCTTGCCGGTCATCTTGAAGGAGCCGACCTGGATGACCACGGACATCGTGATCAGCACGAACAGGCCACCGAGCAGCGCGAGGAGAAGCTCCGTACGGGAGCAGATGGCGAGACCGGCGAGGGCGCCGCCGAGGGCGAGCGAGCCGGTGTCACCCATGAAGATCTTGGCGGGTGAGGTGTTCCACCACAGGAAGCCGAAGCAGGAGCCCATCAGCGCGGAGGCGACGACCGCGAGGTCGAGCGGGTCGCGGACCTCGAAGCAGGCGTTGGGGTTGGTCAGGGTCATGGCGTTCGCACAGGACTCCTGGAACTGCCAGAGCCCGATGAAGGTGTACGCGCCGAAGACCATCACCGAGGCGCCGGTGGCCAGGCCGTCCAGACCGTCCGTCAGGTTCACGCCGTTGGACATGGCCAGGATCATGAAGAGCGCCCAGACCACGAAGAGCACCGGGCCGATGGTCCAGCCGAAGTCCGTGATGAAGGAGAGCTTCTCGGAGGCCGGGGCGAGACCGCGCGCGTCGCGGAACTGGAGCGCGAGCACCGCGAAGGCGATGCCCACGATCAGCTGGCCGGCCATCTTCGCCTTGGCCCGCAGGCCGAGCGACCGCTGCTTGACGATCTTGATGTAGTCGTCGAGGAAGCCGACCAGGCCCATGCCGGCCATCAGGAAGAGGACGAGCACCCCGGAGTACGAGAGGGGTTCGCCGGTGATGACCTTGGCCAGGGCGTACGCGATGAGCGTGGCCAGGATGAAGGAGATGCCGCCCATGGTGGGCGTGCCCTTCTTCCCGGCGTGGCCGCGCGGGCCGTCGTCGCGGATGAACTGCCCGTATCCCTTGCGGGCGAGCAGCTTGATCAGCAGCGGCGTGCCGATCAGGGTCAGGAAGAGCCCGATGGCCCCCGCGAAGAGGATCTGCCTCATCGGCCGGTGACCTCGCCCTCGGTGTCGAGGAGAGCCAGGGCGACCTGTTCGAGGCCGACCGACCTGGAAGCCTTCACAAGGACGACGTCCCCCGGGCGCAGCTCACTGCGCAACAGGTCGACAGCCGCCTGCGCGTCGGACACGTGCACCGACTCCTCACCCCACGAACCCTCGTTATATGCGCCCAGTTGCAGCCAGGACGCTTCCCTGTCCCCGACCGCGACGAGCTTGCTGACGTTGAGCCGGACGGCGAGCCGTCCGACCGCGTCGTGCTCGACGAGCGATGCGTCACCGAGCTCGGCCATCTTGCCGAGCACCGCCCACGTACGAGCCCCTCGGGCCTGTGCGGCCCTGCCCATGGCCGCGAGCGCGCGCAGGGCGGCTCGCATGGACTCGGGGTTCGCGTTGTAGGCGTCGTTGACGATCGTCACGCCGTCCGGACGCTCGGTGACCTCCATGCGCCAGCGCGACAGGGTGCCGGCCTCGGAGAGCGCGGTGGCGATCTCTTCGACAGGCATGCCCAGCTCGTGCGCGACGGCGGCCGCTGCGAGCGCGTTCGACACGTGGTGCTCACCGTACAGGCGCAAGGTCACGTCGCTGCACCCGGTGGGTGTGTGAAGCCGGAAAGAAGGCTGTCCTGACGCGGTGAGGTGGACGTTCTCGGCCCGTACGGCCGCTTCGTCCGCTTCGCCGAACAGGGTCACGCGGGCCTTGGTGCGGCTCGCCATCGCGCGGACGAGCGGGTCGTCGGCGTTGAGGACCGCCACCCCGCCCTCCTCGGCCGGCGGCAGCGCCTCGACGAGCTCGCCCTTGGCCACGGCGATCTGCTCCCGGCCGCCGAACTCGCCGATGTGGGCGGTGCCCACGTTGAGGACGAGGCCGATGCGCGGCGGGGTGAGGCCGGTGAGGTAGCGGATGTGCCCGATGCCGCGGGCGCCCATCTCCAGGACCAGGTGCCGGGTCTCGTCGCTCGCGCGGAGCGCGGTCAGCGGCAGGCCGATCTCGTTGTTGAGCGAGCCGGGCGTCCACACGGTGGGTGCGTGCCGGTCGAGGACCTGGGCGATCAGGTCCTTGGTCGAGGTCTTGCCCGCCGAGCCGGTGAGGGCGACGACATCGGTGCCGAGCCGTTCGACGACCGCGCGGGCGAGGGCCCCGAGCGCGGTCTGGACGTCGTCGACGACGAGGGCGGGGACGCCGACGGGGCGGGCGGCGAGCACCGCCACCGCGCCCGCGGCGACGGCGCGTTCCGCGTAGTCGTGGCCGTCGACGTGCTCACCGGCGAAGGCCGCGAAGAGGCTGCCGGCCCGCACCTCGCGGGAGTCGATGACGACGGGCCCGGTGATCCGGGCGGCCGGATCCGGTATGTCGTGCGCCTGCCCGCCGACGATTTCGGCGATCTCGGCGAGGGAGAGGGCGATCACTGCTTCATCCCTGACTGTTCTGGTGGCTGGCTTCGGCTCGGCCGCCCGGAGGGGCGGCCGGGGCGTTTCGTTCGAGGATCGCCGCGCGCAGGACCTCGCGGTCGTCGAAGGGGCGGACGACTCCGGCGATCTCCTGGCCCTGCTCGTGGCCCTTGCCGGCGACCAGGACGGTGTCCCCCGGCCGGGCGCGGGCGACGGCGGCCGCGATGGCCGCCGCCCGGTCGGGTTCGACCAGGACGGCGCCCCGCTCGGCCTCCGGTACGCCGGCGGCGCCCGCGAGCATGGCGGTGAGGATCACGAGCGGGTCCTCGGAGCGGGGGTTGTCGGAGGTCAGGACGGCGGTGTCGGCGAGCCGGGCCGTGGCGGCGCCCATCGGGCCGCGTTTGGTGGTGTCCCGGTCGCCGCCGCAGCCGATGACCACGTGCAGCCGACCCTCGGTGACCTCGCGCAGGGAGCGCAGGACGGATTCGACGGCGTCCGTCTTGTGCGCGTAGTCGACGACGGCGAGGTACGGCTGACCGGCGTCGACCCGCTCCAGACGGCCCGGTACGCCGGGGACGGCGGCGACGCCCTCGGCGGCGCTCTTGGGGTCGATGCCCGCGGCGGCGAGGGTGGCGATGGCGGCGAGGGTGTTGGCGACGTTGAACGGGCCGGGCAGCGGGGCGGTGGCGGGGATCCGCTCGCCCCCGGGGCCGACGGCGGTGAACGTCGAGTCGTGGGAGCCGAGGACGAGGTCCTCGGCGCGCCAGTCGGCGTCGGCGCGGCCCTCGGCGGAGAAGGTGACGACCGGGACGGTCGCCTCCGTCACGAGCCTGCGGCCGTACGCGTCGTCGAGGTTGACCACGCCCAGGCGGCTGCGCTCGGGCGTGAAGAGCCCGGCCTTCGCCCGGTAGTAGTCGTCCATGTCGGAGTGGAACTCCATGTGCTCCGGGCTCAGGTTGTTGAAGACGGCGACGTCGAAGACGCAGCCGTCGACCCGGCCGAGCACGAGGGCGTGGCTGGAGACCTCCATGGCGACCGCGTCGACGCCGCGCTCGCGCATGACGGCGAAGAGCGCCTGGAGGTCGGTGGCCTCGGGGGTGGTCCGCTCCGACTTGATGCGCTCGTCGCCGATCCGCATCTCCACGGTGCCGACGAGCCCGGTGCTGTGTCCGGAGCCGCGCAGTCCGCCCTCGACGAGGTAGGCGGTGGTGGTCTTGCCGGAGGTGCCGGTGATGCCGATCTGGAGGAGGCCGTCCCCGGGCCGCCCGTAGATCTCGGCGGCGAGTTCGCCCATCCGGCCGCGCGGGTTCTCCACGACCAGGACCGGCAGTCCGGTCGCGGCGGCGCGCTCGGCGCCCGCCGGGTCGGTGAGGATCGCGGCGGCGCCGAGTCCGGCGGCCTGGGCGACGAAGTCGGCGCCGTGGGCGCGGGCGCCGGGCAGGGCCGCGTACACGTCGCCGGGACGCACGGCCCGCGAGTCATGGGTGATGCCCGAGATCTCGGCGGCCTGCGGGGCGTCGACCCCGAGCCGCGCGGCCAGGTCGCCCAGGGGTGTCGGGCGGCCCTGCTCCGGGCGGGGCGGGGAGGTTCGGTACTGATCAGCGTGTGGCACGGCGGTGAGCGTACCGGGCGCACCCTGCGAGGGGCCAAAACGGCCCGGGGCCTCGCCGGAGTTCGATTTCCGGTTCCCGGAATCGGGGGTGATCGTTGTCACTGGTGCTCCCGGAGTGTCACGGGGTGGGGGCGAAGACCGGCAGTCGGGCCGGGTCGCTGCCCGTGGGGGCGATGTGGAGGGTCTTCAGGGCGAACTCCATGACCTTCTTGTAGATGGGTCCGCAGATCTGGCCGCCGAAGTAGCTGCCCTTGGTGGGGTTCTGGATGGCGCAGTAGACGGTGACCCGCGGCTCGTCGGCGGGGGCGAAACCGGCGAAGGAGGCGGTGTAGCCCTTGTAGCGGCCGAGTTCGGGGTCGACGCGGTTGGCGGTGCCGGTCTTGCCGGCGACGCGGTAGCCGGGGATCGCGGCCCTGGTGCCGGTGCCCTCCCCCCTGTCGTCGACGACGGACTCCAGCATCTGCGCGAGGGTCTTGGCGGTCTTCTCGCTGACGACCCGCGACTCCTCGGGCGCGGGGGCGGGGGCGAAGCGCCCGTCGGGGCCCTTGGTGCCGCGGACGAGGGTCGGCTCGACCCGTACGCCGCCGTTGGCGATGGTCGAGTACACCGAGGCGGCCTGCATGGCGTTGATGGAGAGGCCCTGGCCGAAGGGGATCGTGTACTGCTGCGAGGTGGACCAGTCCTGGGGCTTGGCGAGGATGCCGGCGGTCTCGCCGGGGTAGCCGAGGCCGGTGGGGCTGCCGATGCCGAACTTGCGCAGATAGGTGTGGAGGACCCGGTTGGACTCGGCCTGGGTGGCGCCGAGCTGGCCGGTGGCGAGGATGGTGCCGATGTTGCTGGACTTGGCGAGGACGCCGTTGAGGGTCAGGTACCAGGTCTCGTGGTCGACGTCGTCCTTGAAGAGCCGGTCGCCGCGGTGGAGCCGGTTGGGGACGGTGACATGGGTGTCGGGGGTCGCCTTGCCCTCCTCCAGGACGGCGGCCATGGACATGACCTTGCTGGTGGAGCCGGGCTCGTAGGCGTCCTGGAGGGCCGCGTTGCCCATGGAGGCGGCGTTGGCGGCGGAGAGGTCGTTGGGGTCGAAGCCGGGGGCGTTGGCCATGGCGAGGACCTCGCCGGTCCTGGTGTCCTGCACGATCACATAGCCCCGGTCGGCCTTGGACTTCGCCACCTGTTCGGTGATGGCCTGCTGGGCGGCCCACTGGATGTCCCGGTCGATGGTCAGCTCGATGTCGGAGCCGGGAACGGCGGGGTTGCCCTGGGAGCCCGCGGTCGGCACCTGACGGCCGCCCGACTGGGTGAAGCGGATCTTGCCGTCCTTTCCGGCGAGTTCCGGGTCGAGCATGGACTCCAGGCCGCCGGCGCCGCGACCCTCGGCGTTGACGTATCCCAGTATCCCGGCAGCGAGTTCGCCGTTCGGGTAGACGCGCTTGGTGCTGGGCTCGCTGAGGATGCCGCCGAGAAGGTTGACGCCGTTGCCGCCGGCGGCCTGGGCCTTCTGCCCGTAGACCTTCCTGAGGTCCTTGATCTGGTTCCAGACCTGCGGGGTCTGCTTGCGGGCGAGCAGGGTGTAGCGCGACTTGGGGGTGCGGAGCTTCTTGGCGAGCTCTGCGGGCTCCTTGCCGAGGAGCGGCGCGAGGAGGGCGGCGGCCTGCTCCGGCGCGTCGCGGACCTTCGACTCCTCGGGGGTGAAGAGCTTGGGGTCGGCCGTGATGTCGTACGCGTCGACGCTGGCCGCGAGCGCGATGCCGTTGCGGTCGGTGATCTCGCCCCGCTCGGCGGAGAGCGTGTACTCCTGGAAGCGGTACTTGTCGGCCTTCGCGGCGTACGCGCTGGCGTCGACGGCCTGGACCTGGAGCAGCCGCACCACGAAGACCAGCATGACGAGGGTCAGGCCGAGGGAGACCAGACGCAGCCGGGGCCGCGGGCTGCCGAGCCGGATGGTGCGGGGCCGCCGGGCCGGGGGCCGCGGCGCGGTCCGCTTCGCGGCCGGGCGCGGGGCGGGGCGGGACGGGCGGGCTCCGGCGGCGGGCCGGGGACGCGCGGGCCGCGCGGGGCCGGGGACGCGGCGGCGCGGGGGCTCCTTGGGGGGCACTGCTCGGTCACCTGCCGGAGGGTTGTGTCGGTGCGGCTGCGGGCTCTGTCCATGCCTGGCCGGTGTCGGAGAGGCCGGGACCGGTGGGGGCTGTGCTCGTGGGGTCGGCGTCGGTGTTCGTGGCCTGAGCTGTGCTCGCGTTCGTGGCCCGAGCTGTGCTCGTGCTCGCGGGGAGAGCGCCGGCGGTGCTCGCGGCGGCGGCGTCGGCGGGGTACGCGGCGGCGGGGTTCGCCGTGGCGCCGGAGGTACGGGCGTCCGTCGACGTGCCGGTCTGCGTGGTGGCCGTACCCCCGGGGGTGCCGGTGTTCGTCGGGGGCGTCGGGGAGGCCGTGGTGGCGGGCGGCGTCGGCTCCGCGCTGGGCGTCGGGCTCGGCTTCGGCTTCGGCGCCACCGCGACCGAGGGCTCGCCGAGCACCCTGCCGTCAGGCCCGAGGAAGGCGGGGCTGCCGCCCGGGACCATGCCGAGCTCGCGGGCCCGCCGTTCGAGCGCGTCCGGGGCCGCGTAGTCGTCGACGTCCCGCTGGAGCGCCTGCTCCTCGTCGGTGAGCTCGGTGGTCCTGTCCTTGAGCTCGTTGAGCTGGAACGAACCCTGGTTGAGGGCCGAGTTCAGCAGGAGCAGGCTGATGAGGCCGCCGCCGAGCAGGACCACGACAAGCAGGACGAAGGGGGTACGGGCGGCCGAGCTCGGCCCCGACGGCATGAGCCGTCCGAGCCGCGCGGCCCGCCCTTTGAGCGGCCCCTTCGCCGTACTCACTGGACGTCTTCCCGGATCCGTTCGGCGCCCCTGAGCCGGGCCGGGGCGGCGCGCCGGTTCTCGGCGACCTCCTCCTCGGTGGGCAGCTCGGCGCCCCGGGTGAGCAGCTTCAGACGGGGCTGGTACTTCTCCGGGACGACCGGCAGTCCTGGCGGGGCGGTGGTCGCCGCGCCGGCCGCGAAGACCTGCTTGACCAGCCGGTCCTCCAGCGAGTGGTACGAGAGGACAGCGATCCTGCCGCCGACGCCGAGGACCTTCACGGCCGCCGGGATCGCCCGCTCGAGGACGGTCAGCTCGCCGTTGACCTCGATGCGCAGGGCCTGGAAGGTGCGCTTCGCCGGGTTGCCGCCGGTCCGCTTGGCGGCCTGCGGCAGGGAGTCGCGGATGAGCTCGACGAGCCGGGCGCTGTTGCTGAACGGCTCCTTCTCGCGCTCGCGCACGATCGCGGAGACGATCCGCTTGGCCTGCTTCTCCTCGCCGTACGCCCGGAGGATGCGGACGAGCTCGCCGGGCGGGTAGGTGTTGAGGACCTCGGCCGCGCTGATGCCGGTCGTCTGGTCCATGCGCATGTCGAGCGGGGCGTCCTGGGCGTAGGCGAAGCCGCGGTCGGCCTCGTCCAGCTGCATGGAGGAGACGCCCAGGTCGAAGAGGATGCCGTCGACCGTGGGGAGGCCGAGCCGGTCGAGGACCTCGGGCAGCTCGTCGTACACGGCATGGACGAGGATGGCGCGCTCCCCGTACGGGGCGAGCCGTTCGCCGGAGAGACGCAGGGCCTCCTTGTCCCGGTCGAGGGCGACGAGCCGCGCCTCGGGGAACCGCTTCAGGAGTGCCTCGCTGTGGCCGCCGAGGCCCAGGGTGCAGTCGACGACGACCGCGCCGGGGCGCTCAAGGGCGGGGGCCAACATGTCCAGGCACCGCTGGAGCATGACCGGGACGTGTCGGTCGTTGCTCAATGCGCCCTCTCAGATCCGGCGCGGAGGTACGGGCGAGCGGGAGGAGGCCGAGCCGTAGGTACCGCCGCACACACGGGGGAGAAACCGCGGAAAATCGCTCGTTGTCTCCGTGAACTTCGCGTCACTTTAGTCCACGGGACCCGCCGGTCAATCAACCGGCTGGCGCGTCGCACGGCGCCGGGGCGCGGGCCGGACATTCCGGACGGCGCATCCCTTCGGGGCCTCGCCGCCGGGTCCTGTGGGTTAGCTCACAACAAGACTCTATGGCGTTCTTTGTCCCCTCTCACAGCGGGCCTGAGCGGCCTGTGACCATTAACGTCGGATTCATGTCGACCTCCGCGCACCCCTCCGCCGACGTCATGCACGCCAGCAGCACGGTCACCGACCGTCTCGTCGAGGCGAACGCACGCTACGCCGCCGATTTCACCGACCCGGGAATGGACGCGCGTCCCGTGCTGCGCGTCGCCGTCGTCGCCTGCATGGACGCCCGTCTCGACCTCCACGCGGCCCTCGGCCTCGAACTCGGCGACTGCCACACCATCCGCAACGCGGGCGGTGTCGTCACCGACGACGTGATCCGGTCGCTCACCATCAGCCAGCGCGCCCTCGGCACCCGCAGCGTGATGCTGGTGCACCACACGGGGTGCGGTCTGGAGTCGCTGACCGAGGACTTCCGGCACGAGCTGGAGGACGAGGTCGGCCAGCGGCCGGCCTGGGCGGTCGAGGCCTTCCGCGACGTGGACCAGGACGTCCGGCAGTCGATGCAGCGGGTGCGGACCTCCCCCTTCCTGCTGCACACCGACGACGTCCGCGGCTTCGTGTTCGACGTGACGACGGGTCTGCTGCGCGAGATCGACCCGTCGGACGGGCCGGCGGCCGGTCCCGCCGACCAGGCGTAAACACCCAAACCCCGGCATTTCCCTCGCACTTGTCCACCGGCGAGTGACACGACCCGGCCACGCGAACAAGAATGCTCGGGTGACACCCCCCGAAGAATTCACCGGGGGCAGGTGTCCCTGTTCCGGAAGGCCGAGGAGGGCCGGGTGACGACCTATGACGATCGAGCGAGCCTCGCTGATCTGACCACCACTGTGGAGCGTGTCCGCAGGTCGGTGGAGAGTGTGATCGAGGGCAAGCCCGAGGTCGTACGGCTTTCGCTGACCGTGCTGCTCGCCGAGGGACACCTCCTCATCGAGGATGTCCCCGGCGTCGGCAAGACCATGCTGGCCAAGACGCTGGCCCGGTCCATCGACTGCTCGGTGCGCCGTATCCAGTTCACGCCCGACCTGCTGCCCTCGGACGTCACCGGCGTGTCGATCTTCGACCAGCAGCGGCGTGACTTCGAGTTCAAGCCCGGCGCGATCTTCGCGCAGATCGTGATCGGCGACGAGATCAACCGCGCCTCGCCGAAGACCCAGTCCGCGCTCCTCGAGTCCATGGAGGAGCGCCAGGTCACCGTCGACGGTCAGACCTACGAGCTGCCCAGCCCGTTCATGGTCGTCGCCACGCAGAACCCGGTCGAGATGGAGGGCACCTACCCGCTGCCCGAGGCCCAGCGCGACCGCTTCATGGCCCGGGTCTCCATCGGCTACCCGAGCCCCGAGGCCGAGCTCCAGATGCTCGACGTGCACGGCTCGGTCTCCCCGCTCGACGACCTCCAGCCGGTCGCGCACGCCCACGACATCCTGAAGCTGATCGAGGCGGTGCGCGCGGTCCACGTCGCCGACGCCGTACGCCGGTACGCGGTCGACATCGTCTCCGCCACCCGCACCCACGCCGACCTGCGGCTCGGCGCCTCCCCGCGGGCCACGCTCCACCTGCTGCGGGCCGCCAAGGCCTCCGCCGCGCTCAGCGGCCGCGAGTACGTGCTGCCCGACGACCTCCAGGCCCTCGCCGCGCCCGTCCTCGCCCACCGGCTGCTGCCGACGGCGCAGGCACAGCTGAACCGCCGCACCGCCGAGCAGGTCGTCCAGGACATCCTGCAGCGCACCCCCGTCCCGGCCGCGGCCCCGCCCGCAGGACCGATCTACGGCCAGCAGCCCGGCGCCCGGCGGCTGTGATGGGAGGCGCTGCCGTGCCGGACGGACAGCGGGACGACGAGGACGACCGGGGCGGTCTGCGGGCCGCCTTCGGCGGTCTCACCACCCGTGGCCGCTCCTTCCTCGCCGCCGGGGTGGCCGCCGCCGTCTGCGCGTACGTCCTCGGCCAGGCCGACCTGCTGCGCGTCGGGCTCCTGCTCGCCACGCTGCCGCTGATCTGCGTCCTCGTGCTGCACCGGACCCGCTACCGGGTCGCGGCCTCCCGCCGGCTCACCCCCCAGCGGGTGGCCGCCGGCACCGAGGCCCGGGTCCAGCTGCGGATGGAGAACGTGTCCAAGCTGCCGACCGGGCTGCTCATGCTCCAGGACCACGTGCCGTACATGCTGGGGCCCCGCCCCCGCTTCGTCCTCGACCGGGTCGAGGCGGGCGGGCGGCGCGAGGTGTCCTACCGGGTCCGCTCCGACCTGCGCGGCCACTTCCCGCTCGGCCCGCTCCAGCTGCGGCTCAACGACCCCTTCGGGATGTGCGAGCTGACCCGCTCCTTCAGCGCGTACGACACCCTCACCGTCGTCCCGAGGACCGAGGCCCTGCCGCCGGTCAAGCTCGTCGGCGAAGCCTCCGGGTACGGCGACGGACGGCAGCGCTCCCTTGCGCTCGCCGGCGACGACGACATCATCCCGCGCGCCTACCGCCACGGCGACGACCTGCGCCGGGTGCACTGGCGCTCCACCGCCCGCTACGGCGAGCTGATGGTCCGCCGCGAGGAGCAGCCGCAGCGGGCCCGCTGCACCGTCCTCCTCGACACCCGCCGGGTCGCCTACCAGGGCTCGGGCCCGGACTCCGCCTTCGAGTGGGCGGTCTCGGGCGCCGCCTCCTCCCTGGTGCACATGCTGGAGCGCGGCTACGCCGTCCGGCTCGTCACCGACACCGGGAGCACGGTGCCCGGCGAGGGCGCCGAGGGCTTCGCCGGCTCGGCACAGGACTCGGCCGAGTCGGCCGGACTGATGATGGACACCCTCGCCGTCGTCGACCACTCCGAGGGCGGCGGACTCTCCCGCGCCTCCGACGCGCTGCGCGGCGGCGGTGACGAGGGACTGCTCATCGCCTTCGTCGGCGACCTCGACGAGGAACAGGCGGCGCTCGCCGCCCGGATGCGCGGCCGCGCGGGCGCGGCCGTCGCCTTCGTCCTGGACTCCGGCTCCTGGCTGACCGGCGGCTCGGTCGCCGGCGCCGTCGACGAGCGGGTGCGGCAGCTGCGCGAGGCGGGCTGGACGGCGCTTGCCGTACCGCCCGGGGCGCGCCTCGCCGACCTGTGGCAGGAGGCGGCCGGAGTGCGCGCGGAGTCCGCCGCCGCCGACACCTACGGAGGATGGTCATGAGCGGGCGCGCACGGCTGACCCTGGCCGCCTGGGGCGCCACCCTGATGGGGGCCGGAGCACTGCTCCCCCTCGTGAAGCCGGCGACCTGGATCTTCACGGCGGCGTTCGTCCTCGCCCTGGTCAGCGGAGTGGGCGCGCTGGCCCGGCGGGCACCCCTCGCCCGGCCGCTGACCCTGCTCGCGCAGTTCGCCGTCGCGCTGCTCGCGCTGACCGTGATCTTCGCCCGCGAGCAGGCGATCCTCTGGTTCCTCCCCGGCCCGCAGGCCTTCGCGCACGCCGCCGACCTGTTCCGGGCGGGCGCCGAGGACGTCGGCCGGTACGCGATCCCCGCGCCGGACACCGAGGGCATCCGGCTCATGCTGGTCGGCGGCGTCGTCGCGATCGGCCTGATCGTGGACACCCTCGCGGTCGGCTTCCGCAAGGCGGCCCCGGCCGGTCTTCCGCTGCTCGCCCTGTACTCCGTGGCCGCCGGGCTCTCCGGCGGCGGCGCGGGCTGGCTCTGGTTCCTCCTCGCGGCCTCCGGCTATCTGCTGCTGCTCCTCGCGGAGGGCCGCGACCGGCTCTCCCAGTGGGGACGGGTCTTCGGCGGCGCCCAGCGCTCCGGCCGGCCCGGCACGACCGTCGGAAGCGGCGGCCCCACCTTCGCCCCGGCCCGCACGGGCCGCAGGATCGGCGCCGTGGCCATGGGCGTCGCCCTGGTGGTTCCGCTCGCGCTGCCCGGCTTCACCGGCGGGCTGCTCGGCGGCGGCGCCGGCGAGGGCACCGGGGGCGCCGGCAAGGGCGGCACCATCTCGGCCGTGAACCCGCTGGTCTCCCTCCAGGACAATCTGCGCCAGCAGGAGGACCGGGAGGTCCTGCGCTACCGGACCAACGCCCGCGACACCTCCGGCCTGTATCTGCGGCTCGTCGCGCTCGACCAGTTCGACGGCACCTCCTGGAAGTCCTCGGTCCGCCCCATCGAGGACGTGCCCCGGCAGCTGCCCTGGCCGCAGGGGCTCTCGCAGGACGTCGAGATCGACGAGGTGACCAGCAACTTCGTCGCCTCCGACGGCTACGAGCAGAAGTGGCTGCCCATGCCGTACCCGGCCGGGCGCGTCGACATCGAAGGCCGCTGGCGGTACGAGCCCGCCGGCCGGATGCTCGTCGGCGACGACAAGCAGACCACCCGGGGCGCCCGCTACCAGGTCAGCAGCCTGGACGTACGGCCCACCTCGGAGCAGCTGGCCGCGTCCGGGCCCGCCCCGGAGAAGCTGCGCCGCGAGTACACCAAGGTCCCCACCTCGCTCCCGGACGACGTCAGGGCGACCGCGCTGCGGATCACCCAGGGCGCGCGCAGCGACTACGAGCAGGCGGTGAAGCTCCAGGACTGGTTCGCCCGGGACGGCGGCTTCCGCTACGACGTCGAGGTCGAGTCCGGCACCGGGGTCCAGGCCATCTCCCGGTTCCTCAAGGACAAGCAGGGCTTCTGCGTCCACTTCTCCTTCTCCATGGCGGCGATGGCCCGCTCGCTCGGCATCCCGGCCCGCGTCGCCGTCGGCTTCATGCCGGGCACGACGCAGACCGACGGATCGGTCTCGGTCGGCATCCGGGACGCCCACGCCTGGCCTGAGCTGTACTTCGAGGGCGCGGGGTGGACGCGGTTCGAGCCGACCCCCTCGCGGGGCTCCACCCCCGTGTACACCCGGGACAACACGCCGTCCGGTACGGCCACCGGTCCCGCGCAGCCCCAGCAGAGCGCCTCGGCGCAGCCCTCCGCCGCGCCGAGCGCCTCGGAGAGCTGCACCCCGCAGATGCGGCGGCTCGGTGACTGCGGTCCGGACGCGGCGGTGGCCGGCGCGGAGTCAGGCGGCTCGGGTCCGAACCCCCTGACGGTGGTCCTCCTGACCCTGGGGGCCCTGGTCGTACTCGCCCTGCCCTTCCTGCCGCTCCTCTGGCGGACCCGGGTACGGGCCCGGCGGCTCGGCTCGGACGGGGCCCGTGGCGCCCAGGAGACGGCGGCGCGGACGCTCACGGTCTGGCGGGAGATCAACGACACCGCCTGGGACTACGGGGTCGAGCCCGACGAGTCGCTGTCACCGAGGAAGTCGGCGGCGCGGATCGTCCGCCTCGGCGAGCTGCGGGACGAGGCGGCGGACGCGGTGCACCGGGTGGCGCGGGCGGTGGAGGAGGTGCTGTACGCGCCTCACCCGCGGCCGGTCACGGGCCTCGCGGACGAGGCGGCCCGGGTCAAGGCGGGGTTCCACGCCTCGGCCGACCGCGGCACCCGGCTCAGGGCGACCCTGGCCCCCCGCTCGGCGGCGCGCCTCCGCTGGGCGGCGTCGGCGCGGTGGTCGGAGACGTCGACGAACTGGTCACTCCGTCGCCACACGCTCCTGACCCGAGCGACGACCCGCCTCCGCCGCACGACCCCGAACACCAACTGAAACCGGACGCCCCGCCCCGCGCTGCCGGTCCACCGCCCGGCGACGGCGCCCGGGGCGGGGCGACGCCCACCCCCGTGTGCACTCGCCCCGCCGGGGCGGTGCCCACCCGCCCGGGGCGGCGCCTCGCCCACCACCGTGTGCGCTCGTCCGCCGGGGCGGCGCCTCGCCCACGCCGTGTGGGCAATCGTCCCGCAGGGCGGGACGGGTGGGCACACGGGACGGCGCCCCTTGGCGGCGCCTCCGCCCGCTGTGCCTTGACCCGCACCGACTGTGCACCGCACAACGGGTGCGGGTTCGGGCGCGGACGCCTAGGCCCGGCAAGGGGCGCCGTCCGTTGTGCCCACCCGTTCCGCCCCAGCGGAACGATTGCCCACAACGCGGGTGGGCGCCGCCTCAGCCGCTGAGGTCGCAGCGGAGCGCCGCGCGCACGAGCGAGCCCCGCAGGTTTCTGCGGGGCTCGGTCACTTGGGGGCGCGGGGCTACCGCTCGGCCGCCGTCAGTGGCCGCCGCCCTGCTGCTCGTCGCGGCGGCGCTGCCACCGCTCTTCGATCCGGTTCATCATGGAGCGTCGCTGCCGGGTCTGACGGCCACCGGCCGTCGTCCCACTCCCAGTGGCCTGCTGCTCACCCGGCTTCGGCGCCTTGCGCCATCCGGTGACCGCCAGGACCGCGCAGCCCAGCATGACGAGGAACCCCACCACGCTGATCCAGATCTGCTGGGCGACCATTCCGGCCATGAGGAGCGCGATACCCACCAGGAAGCCGGCGACTGCCTGGTAGACCCGTCGCCGGGTGTACGTACGCAGTCCGCTTCCCTCGAGCGCTGTCGCGAACTTGGGATCTTCGGCGTACAGCGCTCGCTCCATCTGCTCGAGCATTCGCTGCTCGTGCTCCGAGAGCGGCACGGAGTCCTCCTAGTCGTCGGTCGCGGGGGCGACCGGTTTGCGGCCCTTTCAGGATAGGCAGGGAATCGCCCCCGTGAAACCCGCCCTCAATGCCGAATAGCCAATCCGGGCCGCCATGCGGATCGGTTGCTGAGGCGTTGATTCCCCAGCCCCTCGTCCGTCATGCCGGATGCTGTCCCCCGATCATACGGGGCGGAGCCCATTACGGGGCCGGCTGTGGCGTACTCCATGGAGTGCCGCCACCCGCACCGCCGAACGGGTGCCGTCCCGCTCAGGCCCGCTTCTCGCCCAGCACGTGCAACTGCGTGGCGATCGCGTGGAAGGAGGGCAGCTCCGCGGCGGCCGCTTCCAGCTTGAGCAGGGCCTCCGCCGCACCGGGCTCGGTGTCGACGAGGACACCGGGAACGAGGTCGGCGAAGACCCGGACGCCGTGCACGGCGCCGACCGAGAGTCCGGCGCCCTCCGCGAGCTCGGTGAGCTGTTCGGCGGTGAAACGCCGGGGTACGGGGTCGCCCGTGCCCCAGCGGCCCGCCGGGTCGGTGAGCGCGTGCCGGGCCTCGGTGAAGTGCCCGGCGAGGGCGCGGGCGAGGACGGCGCCGCCGAGTCCGGCGGCGAGCAGGCTGAGGCTGCCGGCGGGCCGGAGCGCGGCGACCGCGTTCCGTACGCCCTCGGCGGGGTCGTCGACGTACTCCAGGACACCGTGGCAGAGCACGGCGTCATAGCCCTCGCGGCCGACCACGTCGAAGAGGCCGCTGATGTCGCCCTGGACGCCGGTCACCAGGTCGGCGACGCCGGCCTCGGCGGCCCTGCGCTCCAGCGCGAAGAGCGCGTTGGGGCTGGGGTCCACGACGGTGACGCGATGGCCGAGGCGGGCGGCCGGCACCGCGAAGTTGCCCGAGCCGCCGCCCGTGTCGAGGACGTCGAGGCTGTCCTTCCCGGTGGCCTCGACCCGGCGGTCGAGGGCCTCTTTGAGGACGTCCCAGACGACGGCGGTACGCAGGGAGGCGCGCGACGGGCGCGACGACGCCTCTCGACCGAAGGCGGGGGAAGGGTCCGGCACGGCTGTTGACTCCTCGGTGACGGGTACGAACGCTCCCCACCCTATGGCCTAGGTCCCGCCTTTCGGATCACCCTCTGGCCTCGCCCGTTCCCGGTCTGCGGGGCGGGACCGGCTGGAGGGCGAGCAGTCGCTCGACCAGACGCAGGAAGGCGGAGGCGTCCCGGATCAGGTCGTCGGCCTCGCGCCGGGTCGCCGCGCTCGTGATGCCCGCTTCGGCGCGGGCCCGGCGCTCGGCGCCCGAGGCGAAGAGGGCGCTCCATTCGGTGAGCTCGGGCGCCAGCTCGGCGAGGAGTTCCCACGCGCTCCGTATCCGCTGCCGGCGGCGGGGCCCGGTCTCGGGCCTGGCACGGGCAGCGAGCACGGCGGCGGCGGCCCGGAGGGCGGCGAGGTGGGCCACGGCGTACCGCTCGTGGGGGCGGTCGAGGGCCGCGGCCTCGGCCAGGCCGGTGCGGGCCTTGGCGAGGAGGTCGAGGGCGGCGGCCGGGACGGCGGCACGGCGCGGGACGGGGTGGATGTCGGAGGCGAGTCCGGACAAGACGGAGGCGGAGGCGGAGGCGGGCCCCGACGGCGCGGAGGCGGGTCCGGGCTGGGCGAGGGGCCCGGGCCCCGACTGGGCGGGGACGGGTCCGGACCGCTCGGGGGCCGTGCGGCCTCCGGCGTGGCGGCGGGGCGCGGCTGCTGCGGAAGGGCTTGCCATGACGAGTCCTCCTGTCGTCGCGTGACGGCGCTGTGGCCGTATGTGTCCATCGTGCCCGCCCCCACTGACAACGCCCCTGACCTGGCCCTTTGCCTGAAATCCTGGACACGGGTAGTTTTTGCACTGACCAGTCAGTGCAAAAACGGGTTCAGGGGGTGGGTCCATGGAGGCGCAAGCCGATGCGCGGCCGCACGGCGCCGCCGTCGTCGCGGACGGGTTCGGACTGAAGGGACCGCGCGGCTGGGCCTTCCGGGAGGTCTCCTTCCGGGCCGAGCCCGGTTCGCTGGTGGCGATCGAGGGGCCGTCGGGCTCGGGCAGGACCTGTCTGCTGCTCGCGCTCACCGGCCGGATGAAGGCCAAGGAGGGCACCGCCGAGGTGGGCGGCCTGCCCCTGCCGCGGAAGATGGCCGCGGTCCGCCGGATCAGCGCTCTCGGGCAGGTGCCCGGCGTCAGCGAGCTGGACCCCGCCTTCACGGTCGCCGAGCACCTGGGCGAGCGGGCCCTGCTCCAGCGCCGTTACGACGGCTCCGTCCGGGCCCTCCTGCGGCGCCCGGCCGAACGGGCGGCGGCGACCCGGGCCCGGATCGAGGAGGCCCTGGCGGCCGCGGGTCTCGACCTCTCCGCCCTGCCGAAGGGCGAGCGGACCTCCGTACGGGACCTGGAGCGGCTCGAAGCGCTGCGGCTCACGATCGCCCTGGCCCTGATCGGCCGCCCCCGGCTGCTCGCCGTCGACGACACGGACCTGAAGCTCTCGGACGCCGACCGGGCCGAGGCCTGGGCGCTGCTGCGGGCGGTGGCCGCTTCCGGGACGACCGTCCTCGCCGTCTGCAGCGAGGCCCCCGAGGACGCCCTGCGGATCACCACGCTCACGGACGCGGCGAAGCCGGAGACACCCACCGGGGAGACCGAACCGGAGCCCGCCGCCGCCAAGGCCGCGGAGACCGAACCGGACGCCACCGAGCCGGACGCCGAGCCGGACGAGAACACCGAGCCGGTCAAGAACGCCGAGAACGGCGGCAGCGTCGAGACCACCGAGACCACCGCCGACCACACCACCGAGGAGGGGGCGGCCGATGCGCTCGCCGAAACTGGCCGCGCTTGAGCTGAAGCGCTTCGGCAGGGGGAAGCTGCCGCGCGCCGCGCTCGTCGCGATCCTGCTGCTGCCGCTGCTGTACGGCGCCCTGTACCTGTACTCGTTCTGGGACCCGTACAGCAGGCTCGACAAGATCCCCGTGGCCCTCGTCAACGAGGACCGGGGTGCCACCGCCGACGGCAAGCGGATCAACGCCGGCGACGACATCACCGAGGGGCTCCTGGAGAGCAACACCTTCGCCTGGCACCGGGTGAGCGACGCCGAGGCACGCGAGGGCGTGGAGGACGGCACGTACTACCTGTCCCTGACCATGCCCGGCGACTTCAGCTCGCGGATCGCCTCCAGCTCCGGGGACTCCCCCGAGACCGGCGCCCTGCGGGTGCGGACGAACGACGCCAACAACTACATCGTGGGCCAGATCTCCCGGACGGTCTTCTCCGAGGTGCGCACGGCGGCCTCCACCACGTCCTCGCGGTCGTTCCTCGACAAGATCTTCATCTCCTTCTCCGACATCCACGACGCCACGGCGAAGGCCGCCAAGGGCGCCGACGACCTCAAGCAGGGCGTGGACAGGGCGAAGAAGGGCTCCAAGGACCTGGCGGACGGTCTCACGACCGCCAAGACGGGCAGCGGCGACCTGGCCGCGGGCCTGAAGAAGCTCGACAAGGGCGCCAAGGACCTGGAGAACGGCTCCCGCGAGGTCGCGAACGGCACCCAGTCGCTCGCCGACAAGGTGAACGGCACGGCCGACAAGGTCCGCCCCTACCTGGCGAACAACGGCACGTCGATCCGCGACACCGCCCGTCTCGTCTCCGACTCCGCCACCGCCGCCCGCAACAACCTCGCCGACCTGGTCAGGCGCGCCCCCCTGCTCCGTACCGCCGCCCACACGGCCGACGACGAGCTGGCCGCGATCCACCGGGAGGAGTGCGAGCTGAAGCCGGAGACCGACGCGCGGATCTGCGAGAGGCTCAAGAAGGCCTCGGTCTCCGCCGGCGACGTGGCGACGATCGCGGACGACGTGCACGAGCTGACCAAGGGCAGCACCGGCGACCTGAAGGTCCTGGACGCGCGGCTCGCCAAGCTCACGAAGGAGGCCGACGAGCTGGCCGCCCGCGCCCCGCACCTCGACGAGGACGTCGAGGACGCCATCCGGAAGATCAACGAGCTCAACGCGGGCGCGAAGAAGGTCGCGGCGGGCGCCGACAAGCTGCACACGGGCATCACGGAGGCGAAGACCGGTTCCGTCAGCCTCGACACCGGGGTAGGCAAGCTCAAGAAGGGCGCGGGCGACCTCGACGGCGGTCTGTTCAAGCTGGCCGACGGCTCCGGCGAGCTGGCCGGCGGGCTGCACGACGGCGTCGAGCAGATCCCGGACTACGACAAGCAGGACCGCGACCGGCGCACGGAGGTCATGGCGGACCCCGTCCAGCTGGCCTCCAAGGCCCTGCACAAGGCGCCGAACTACGGCACCGGTTTCGCCCCGTACTTCATCCCGCTCTCCCTCTGGGTCGGCGCGATGGTCGCGTACATGATCATCCAGCCGATGAACCGGCGCGCCCTCGCCGCCGGCGCCTCCGCCTGGCGGATCGCGCTCGCGGGCTGGTTCCCGGTCGCGGCGATCGGCATCCTCCAGGTCGCGGCCCTCATGTCGGTCCTGCACTGGGGTCTCGGCCTCCAGATGGCGAGGGCGGCCGGCACCGTCGGCTTCCTCGCCCTGGTGACCTGCTGCTTCGCGGCGATCATCCAGTGGCTCAACGCCCGCTTCGGCGCGGCCGGCCGGATCCTGGTCCTCGCGGTCCTGATGCTCCAGCTGACCTCGGCGGGCGGCACGTACCCCGTCCAGACCAGTCCGGGCTTCTTCAACGCCGTCCACCCCTTCCTGCCGATGACCTACGTGGTCGAGGCGCTGCGCCGGCTGATCACGGGCGGCGGGATCGGGCCCGTCTGGCAGGCCTGCGCGGTCCTGACCGCGTTCACCGTGGGCGCCCTGGCACTGACCGCCGTCTCGGCCCGCAAGCGGCAGGTCTGGACGCTCGACCGGCTCCACCCCGAACTGACCCTGTGAGACGGGGCCGGTTGCCTCCGCGACACCTGTGAGAATCGACCCCATGGACAGCAGCAGCACCCGACGCCAGGCCACGCGCGCGAAGCTCTACGAGGCGGCCGTCACCCTCATCGCGGAGCAGGGCTTCTCCGCGACGACGGTCGACGAGATCGCCGAGCGGGCCGGCGTGGCCAAGGGCACGGTCTACTACAACTTCAAGAGCAAGACCGAGCTCTTCGAGGAGCTGCTGCGCCACGGCGTGTCGCTGCTCACGGCCTCGCTGCGGACGGCGGCCGAGGAGACCGCCGAGCGCGGCGGGAGCAGGGTCGACGCGCTCGACGGGATGATCCGCGCCGGGCTCGTCTTCATCGACCGCTACCCCGCCTTCACCCAGCTGTACGTGGCGGAGCTCTGGCGCACCAACCGGGCCTGGAACTCGACGCTCCTCGTCGTCCGCCAGGAGGCCGTCGCGGTGGTCGAGGGGGTGCTGCGCGAGGGGGTCCAGGCCGGTGAGCTCAGCGACGAGATCGACGTCCAGCTGACGGCGGCGGCGCTGGTCGGGATGGTGCTCGTGGCGGCCCTCGACTGGCAGGCCTTCCAGAGCGAGCGTTCGCTCGACGACGTGCACGCGGCGCTCTCCCGGCTGCTGCACGGCCGGGTGGGCGGCCGCTGACCCACGCGCGCGCGTGGAGGCCCCGTAACGCCCGCACGGCCTCCTTCCGCGCCGCTCCGAGCCCCACGCACGCGGGCGCGATGCCCAGCACACGACGAGAAGGCCGGTCCGACGAGGCTCGATCCCCCGAGCCCCGCCGAACCGGCCTTCTTCACGTACCCCCGTGACACCCCCGTGCCCCCGTGCCGGCAGGCGCGCGGCCCCGGTTCCGCCGCCCCGTGTCGGCGGTTCCCGGGGCCGCGCCCCTTCCGTGGTCACCACTCTCTCCTCCAGGCGCTCTCCGGCCCATCCGCACACCTACTCATCTCGCCCTCTAGGTACGGGTACTCAGTCCTGGTTACGATCGCGGGCGTGTCCGTACTCCCCCTGGTGTTCACCAGCGGCTGGGCGAGCGGGATCAACGCGTACGCGGTGGTCCTGCTGTTCGGCGTCTTCGGCGCGACCGGGCTCACCGACGAGGTGCCCGAGTCCTTGCAGCGCACCGATGTCCTCGTCGTCGCCGGCGTGCTCTTCCTGTGCGAGGCGGTGGCGGACAAGATCCCGTACGTCGACTCGATATGGGACTCCGTCCACACGGTGATCCGGCCGGTCTCGGGGGCCGTGGTCGGCGCCCTGCTCGCCGGGCAGAACGGCTCCCTGCCCGAGCTCGCGGCGGGCGCGGTCGGCGGTTCGACGGCCCTGCTCAGCCACTTCGTCAAGGCGGGGACGAGGATGGCGGTCAACTCGTCGCCCGAGCCGTTCTCCAATGTCGCGCTGAGCCTGGCGGAGGACCTCGGGGTGGCGGCGATCATCACCTTCGCCGTCTTCCATCCGGTGGCGGCGGCGGTCATCGCGGCCGTCCTGCTCGCCCTCGGCCTGGCGATACTGGTCTTCCTGGCGAAACGGATCCGCCGCTTCCTGCGCCGGAGGTCCGAGCGCCGCGAGGAGAAGCGGCTCGCCGGAGCGACGGCGAGAAGCCGGGCACGGCCGCCGTCCGACGACGGGTCGGAGCACTTCTGACCGACGCGCCCCGGACGCCCGACCGGGCCTCCCGTGCTGTCGGAGGGGCCGGATAAAGTCGCCGGCATGGCACGGATTGTGGTGATCGGCGCGGGACTCGGCGCCATGGCGGCGGCGGCCCGGCTGGCCGTGGCGGGCCACCGGGTGACGGTGTACGAGCGGGGCGCGACGTACGGGGGCGCGGTCGGCCGCTTCGAGCGGGACGGCTTCGCCTTCGATACGGGCCCGGGGCTGCTGCATCTGCCGGCCGTGTACCGGGACCTGTTCGTGAAGACCGGCAAGGAGCCCCTGGAGGAGTGCGTCACGCTGACGCAGGTCGACCCGGCGAGCCGTCATGTCTTCGCCGACGGCACCCGTGTGGACCTGCCGAACGCCTCACGGGCCGGCACGGTCGCCGCCCTGGACGCGGCGCTCGGGGCGGGTGCGGGCGAGCGCTGGGGCGACTTCCTCGTCCGGGCCCGCGAGGCCTGGGACCGGACGCGCCGCCCGCTCCTTGAGGAGCCGCAGCCGGCTGACCCCGCGCCGCTGGCCCGTGAGCCGTACCCCGCCCTGAAGCCGGGCCTGTTGCGGCGCCCGACGACGACGCTCGCGGGGATCGGGGCGCGGGAGCTGCGCGATCCCCGGCTCGCCGCCCTGCTCGACGCGTACGCGTGGACGTACGGCTTCGACCCGGCGACCGCCCCGGCCTCGGCCGCCGTCCTGCCGTACATGGAGCAGACCTTCGGCAGCTGGTACGTGGGCGGGGGGCTGCGGGCCCTCGCGGACGCGGTCCACGAGCGGTGTCTGCAGCGGCGTGTCGCGTTCGTCTTCGACACGCCCGTGGAGTCCGTCCTGGAGAAGGACGGCCGGGCGGTGGGCGTCCGGCTGGCCGGAGGGGAGACGGTCGAGGCCGATCACGTCGTCTCCGGGGCGCCGGTGCCCGCGCTCCGCCGGGACCGGGCCGTCGAGTGGAACGACGGCGAGTGGCCGCGCCATCAGGAGACCGGTACGAGCCGGGTGACGGTCTGTCTGGCGCTGTGCGGGCCCCGCGAGTCGGGGGCGGTCCATCGCACCGTCGTGCACGGCGAGGGCGAGCGGCCGACGGTGACCGTGCTGCGCCCGGACGATCCGGCGCTGCGTCCGGACGCGGACCACGAGTCGGTGACCGTGACGGCGACCGTCCGGACGTCCGGGGAGCGGGAGTGGGAGCCGTTCGCCGGGCGGATGGCCGAGGCGGCCGGGCACGCGGTCCCGGGGCTGCGGGAGCGGCTGCTGTGGCAGCACGTCCGCACCCCGGAGGACGTCCGGCGTGACACCGGCGTCGCGGAGGTGCCCGGGCCAGCGCTCGCCGGGGCCCGCGGTCTGCTGCTCCCGGCCGGCAACCGCTCCCCGCTGCCGGGGCTCTGGTTCGCGGGCGGCTGGTCCCACCCGGGCGGCGGGCTCGCCCACGCGGGCATGTCGGGCGCGCTGGTGGCGGGGTTCATCGTGGAGGGCGCGGACTTCCGCGGCTCGCAGTGAGCGCGTGGGGCCGTCGGCGACTCGCCGACGGCCCCACGCTCACTCAGTACCGGTACTGCTGCTGGTCGTCCGGGTGCTGCTCGTAGCCGTACGGCCCCGGGGCCTGCGGCTGCTGGGGCGGGGGCTGGTCGGTGTCGCGCTGCTGCGGGACCCAGACTCCGCCCGGCGGCGTGTCGTACGTGTACGAGGGCGCGGAGGGATCGCCGTAGTACGAGCCGTACTGCTGACCGTCCGTGCCCGGACCGATGTACGGGTCGGAGTAGGCGGCGTACTGCTGCTGCCCGGCGGCCTGGCCGTAGTCGTACGCCGGCTGCTGCTGGTCGTACGCGGGCGCGTAGGGGTCGTACTGCGGCTCGTAACCCGTCCCGTAGCCGGTGCCGGGGCCCTGGGGCGTTCCGTTGCCGGGGTGGTGGCCCGCGTCCCGGTCGCGGTCGTAGACCCCGTACTGGCCGGTCTCGTCGGGCATCGGCAGGGGCTCGTAGACGGCGGTGGTCTCCGCCGCGTTCTGCTCACCGGCGCTCACCTGACCGGCGTACGCGGGCTCCTGGCCGGTGTACGCGCCCTCCTGACCGGCGTACGCGGCCTCCTGCCCGTCGTAGGAGAGCTCGGTGACCTCCAGGGTCGGCCCGGCCTGCGCCGGAGCGGCGGCCCTGCGGCGCCGGCTCGCGCCCGGGCTGCCGCCGATCGCCCAGCCGGTGGAGAAGCCGCGGCGGAAGGAGAGCGTCACATAGGTCTGGCCGACGGCGAAGGCGACCGCCCCGGCGATGATCACCGCCACCGAGGGCAGCAGTACGCCGAGGACCACACCGAGGAAGCCGCAGAAGGCGAGCACCCGCCAGCGCAGTCGTGCCTTGTACTGGAGGAGCACCTCCCCCAGCAGCCACAGTGCGACCACGCCGAACGCGATGTAGAGGACCGTCCACCCCATGCCCCGCCGCCCCTCTCCACGGTCACCGCCGCGGGTCGGGGCGGGTACGACCGGTCACGACTGCTGGTGCAGTCCGAGATTCTCGTAGATCTCGAGCGTCGCGGTGGAGCTGTTCAGCGTGATGAAGTGCAGTCCGGGGACACCCTCGGAGAGCAGCCGCGCGCAGAACTCCGTCGCGAACTCGATACCGATGGAGCGTACAGCGGCGGGATCGTCCTTGACGGCGAGGATGCGTTCTTTCACGTCCGCGGGGAAGTGCGCGTTGCTCAGCTGGGGCAGCCGGTCGAGCGTCTTGACGTTCACGACGGGCATGACCTCGGGGATGATCGGGGTCTCGCAGCCCGCCTTCGCGACGCTGTCGCGGAGCCGCAGGTAGTTCTCCGGGTCGAAGAACATCTGGGTGATCGCGTAGTCGGCGCCGGCGCGGCACTTGTCCACGAAGTGCCGGATGTCCGTGTCCCAGTCGGCGGACCGGGGGTGCATCTCCGGGAACGCGGCGACGCCCACGCAGAAGTCGCCCGACTCCTTGATCAGCCGGACGAGATCGGCGGCGTACCTCACGCCCTCGGGGTGCTCGATCCACTCCCCCAGCGGGTCGCCCGCCGGGTCGCCGCGCAGCGCGAGCATGTTGCGGATGCCCGCGTCGGCGTACTGGCCGAGGACGTTGCGCAGCTCGGCGACCGAGTGGTCGACGGCGGTGAGGTGGGCGACCGGGGTGAGGGTGGTGTCGGAGGCGATCTTCTGGGTGGCCTTCACGGTGCCGCCGCGGGTGGAGCCGCCGGCGCCGTACGTCACGGAGACGAAGCTCGGTCCGACCGCCTCGACCCGGCGCATGGCGTTCCAGAGGTTCTGCTCGCCCTTCTCGGTCCGGGGCGCGTAGAACTCGAAGGAGTACGACGTGCCGCCGGAGGCGAGGATCTCGCGCACCGTGCGGGCGCGGTCCGAGCGGACGGAAGCGGTACCAAGGGCCATACCGGCAGGTTAGACGCGGTACGGGAGCCGCGTACATGGCGTCCGAGTACTGGACACCTTTTCGGACACCCCGGGGCGGGGCTCGGGGCGTGCCTCGGGGTGCCCGGAAGGGTGTGTCTCGGGGCTCGCAAGGTGCGGGCAGGGGTGCGCCTCGGGTGGTCCTTGGCTGACCCCTACGCCCCCGCGCGCTCCCGGATCCGCTTGGCGAGGGCGGCAGTCGCGGCGGCCGGGTCGTCGGCCTCCGTGATCGCCCGGACGACGACGATCCGGCGCGCGCCCGCGTCCAGGACCTCGTCGAGGTTGGTCTCGTCGATGCCGCCGATGGCGAACCAGGGCCGGTCCTGGGCCAGGCCCGCCGCGTACCGGACGAGGCCGAGACCCGGCGCGTACCGCCCGGGCTTGGTGGGGGTGGGCCAGCAGGGCCCGGTGCAGAAGTAGTCCACGCCCGGCTCGACGGCGGCAGCGGCCGCCTCCGTCTCGGCGTGGCAGGAGCGGCCGATCAGGACGTCCTCGCCGAGGATCGCGCGGGCGGCGGGCACGGGCAGGTCGCCCTGCCCCAGGTGGAGGACGTCGGAGCCGATGGCGTGGGCGACGTCGGCCCGGTCGTTCACCGCGAGGAGCGTGCCGTGGCGGCGGGCCGCGTCGGCGAGGACGGCGAGGTGCTCCAGCTCCTCACCGGCCTCCATGCCCTTGTCGCGGAGCTGGACGACGTCCACGCCGGAGGAGAGCACGGCGTCGAGGAAGGCGGGCAGGTCGCCCTGGCGCTTCCGGGCGTCGGTGCACAGGTACAGCCGGGCGTCGGCGAGCCGCTCACGAGGCGTGGGCATGGATGGGTTCCCCCCGGTCGGTGTCGCCGGCGCCGCGGCGGCCGCCCCCGTGGGGGGACGGCCGCCGCGACACCCGCTGATGGTGTCTTCGGTAGGTGCGGGCCTCAGAGGGCGAGCGCCTGGGCGCGGCGCTTCACCTCCGTGCCGCGGTTCTCGTTGAGCGCCTGCGCGGGCGTGCCCGGCAGGCTCTCGTCCGGAGTGAAGAGCCACTCCAGCATCTCCTCGTCGGTGAAGCCGTCGTCCCGCAGCACGGTCAGCAGCCCGACGAGGCCCTTGACGATCTTGTCGCCCTGGATGAAGGCGGCGGGAATCTGCAGGGCGTTGTTCTCTCCACGGCGCACGGCGATGAGCTGGCCTTCCTTGATCAGCTGCCGCACGCGCGTCACCTCGACATCGAGCATCTCCGCGATGTCGGGCACGTAGAGCCAGGCGGGGACGAGCGCATCGATCTTTACGTCAATCTCGGTCACAGGACAAGCCTGCCATCCCGGACCGACACCCGGTAGTCGGGCCCCGTGCGACGCCTCCTCCAGGGGGACGGCCCTACCGGACCGCCGCCTTCAGGGGTACGGACGGGTCGGACGCGCGCGCGGGGTCGACGGGGGTGGCCGTCTCGATCAGCTTGCGGCCCTGGGCGAGGTCGCGGGGGCGTCCGACGGCGAGGAGCGCCACCGGCACGCCTGCACGCAGCCAGAGCACGGACCAGGCCTCCTCCGCCGGGTCGCCGCGCCACAGCAGCTCGTCGGCGTCCGCGTGGTGACCGGCGTACTGGACGAAGCGGCCGAACTGCTCGGACCAGAAGTACGGGACGGGGTCGTACGGCGTGTCGGCGGACCCGGTGATCGCCGCGGCGACCGTACGGGGGCCCTGGAGCGCGTTGTCCCAGTGGTGGACGAGGAGACGCTCGCCGTAGCGGGCGGAGGGGAAGGAGGCGCAGTCGCCGACGGCGTACACATCGGGCAGGGAGGTGCGCAGCCGCTCGTCGGCGGTGACGGCGCCGCTCGGGTCGAGCGCGATGCCGGAGCCAGCGAGCCAGCCGGTGGCCGGCCGGGCGCCGATGCCGACGACGACGGCGTCGGCGGGGAGCTCGCGGCCGTCGGCGAGGAGGACCCGGCCGGGCTCGACGGTGTCCACGCGCGCGTGGGTGAGGAGTTCCGCGCCGTTGGCCCCGTACCACTCGGCCATGGGGGCGGTGACCTCGGCGGGCAGGGCACCCGCGAGGGGGCGGTCGGCGGCCTCGACGACGGTGACGGCGCAGCCGGCCTCGCGCGCGGCGGTGGCGAACTCGGCGCCGATCCATCCGGCGCCGACGACCACCACGGTGTGGCGGCGCTCCAGGACGGGCCCGAGGCGTACGGCGTCGTCGAGGGTCCGGAGCAGGTGGACGCCCGGGACGCCCTCGGCGCCGGGCAGGGTGACCGGCTGGGCGCCGGTGGCGAGGACCAGGACGTCGTAGCCGACGGATCCCGCCTCGGTGTCGATCTCGTGGTCGGCGGCGCGCAGCCCCAGGACGTCGAGGCCGAGGCGGAGCTCGACGCCGAGGGCCTCGAAGTCGACGTCGAAGGCGGAGTCCTCGGCCTTGCCGAGAAGGATGGCCTTGGAGAGCGGGGGCCGGTCGTAGGGCTGGTGGGGCTCGGCCCCGATGAGGGTCACGGGGCCGGTGAAGCCCTGCTCGCGCAGGGCGACGGCGGTCTGGACGCCCGCCATGCCGGCGCCGACGATCACGACATGCTGCTGGGCCTGCTTCTGCTCGCTCACCCGCCCACCTTACGATCCTGACGAACCGTCAGGAAGGGAGGGTGGGGGCGGCGCGAGAGGGAGGGCGGGGGCGGCGCCCGAGGGAGGGGCCTGGGCCCCGAAGGGCGCTGCGGTTAGTCTGGCGGGCGTAAAGCACTCGCGGGAGCCCGGACGCACCGGGCTGAGAGGGAGGCTGGGACGGCCTCCGACCGTACGAACCTGATCCGGGTCATGCCGGCGAAGGGAGGGGCTGGACGCCCATGCGTTCTTCCGATGTCTCCGAGGCATCCGACATCTCCGACGTCCTCGTGATCGGGGGCGGCGTCATCGGTCTGGTCACGGCCTGGCGGGCCGCGCGGCGCGGGCTGCGCACCGCCGTCGTCGACCCGGACCCCGGCGGCGGCGCCGCGCGGGTCGCGGCCGGGATGCTGGCGGCCGTCACCGAACTCCACTACGGCGAGGAGACCCTGCTCGGGCTCAACCTCGCCTCCGCCGCGCGCTATCCCGCGTTCGTCGCGGAACTCGAGGAGTCCACCGGCCTCGACGTCGGCTACCGCGCCTGCGGCACCCTCGCCGTCGCCCTCGACGCCGACGACCGGGCCCACCTGCGCGAACTCCACGCCCTGCAGACCCGCTGCGGGCTCGCCTCCGAGTGGCTCAGCGGCCGCGAGTGCCGCCGCCTCGAACCGATGCTCGCCCCGGGGGTCCGGGGCGGGCTGCGGGTGGACGGCGACCACCAGGTCGACCCGCGCCGGCTGGCCGCCGCGCTGCTCGTCGCCTGCGAACGGGCCGGAGTGGTCTTCCACCGCGCCCTCGCACAGCGCCTGACGGTCGTACGGGACCGGGCGCGCGGTGCCGTCCTCGCCGACGGCACGGAACTGACGGCCGACCAGGTCGTCCTCGCCGCCGGAAGCCTCAGCGGACGGCTCGCGGGTGTGCCGGACGAGGTGCTGCCTCCCGTGCGCCCCGTGAAGGGCCAGGTGCTGCGGCTGCGGGTGCCGGCCGCGTACGCCCCCTTCCTCTCCCGGACCGTCCGGGCCGTCGTCCGGGGCAGCCACGTCTACCTGGTGCCCCGCGAGAACGGCGAACTCGTCGTCGGCGCCACCAGCGAGGAGCTGGGCTGGGACACCACCGTGACGGCGGGCGGCGTGTACGAGCTGCTGCGCGACGCGCACGAACTCGTCCCCGGGATCACCGAGCTGCCGCTCACCGAGACCCTCGCCGGGCTCCGCCCCGCCTCCCCCGACAACGCGCCGCTGCTCGGCCCCACCGCCCTGCCCGGCCTCCACCTCGCCACCGGCCACTACCGCAACGGGGTGCTGCTCACCCCCGTCACCGGCGACGTCATGGCCGAGGTGCTCACCACGGGCGGCCTCCCCGACGAGGCCCGTCCCTTCACCCCCCGCCGTTTCGCCCCCGCCCCTCCCGTACGCCAGGAGCAGCCCGTATGAACGTGTCCGTGAACGGAGAAGCGCGCGAGCTCTCCGGCCCCCTCACCCTCGACGCCCTCGTCGCGACCCTGACCACGGCCCGCTCCGGGGTCGCCGCCGCCCTCAACGAGACGGTCGTGCCGCGCGGCGAATGGGCGGCGACGCCGCTCGGCGAGGGCGACCGGGTGGAGATCCTCACCGCGGTCCAGGGAGGCTGAGCGCCATGTCCGACGACGTGTTCACCCTCGGCGGTACGGAGTTCTCCTCGCGCCTCATCATGGGCACCGGCGGGGCGCCCAGCCTCGACGTCCTGGAGCGCTCGCTGATCGCCAGCGGTACGGAACTGACGACGGTCGCCATGCGGCGCCTGGACCCGACCGTCCAGGGCTCGGTCCTCTCCGTCCTGGACCGGCTCGGCATCCGGGTCCTGCCCAACACCGCGGGCTGCTTCACGGCCGGCGAGGCGGTCCTCACGGCCCGGCTCGCCCGGGAGGCGCTCGGCACGGACTGGATCAAGCTGGAGGTGGTGGCGGACGAGCGCACCCTGCTGCCGGACGGGGAGGAACTCCTCGCGGCGGCCGAGACGCTCGTGGACGACGGCTTCACCGTCCTCCCCTACACCAACGACGACCCGGTCCTCGCGCGGAAGCTGGAGGACGTGGGCTGTGCGGCGATCATGCCGCTCGGCTCGCCGATCGGCTCCGGGCTCGGCATCCGCAACCCGCACAACTTCCAGCTGATCACGGAACGGGCGGGGGTGCCGGTCATCCTCGACGCGGGCGCGGGCACGGCGTCCGACGCGGCGCTCGCGATGGAGCTGGGGTGCGCGGCGGTGATGCTGGCGTCGGCGGTGACCCGCGCCCAGGAGCCGGTCCTGATGGCCTCGGCGATGCGGCACGCGGTGGAGGCGGGCCGCCTGGCGCACCGAGCGGGCCGCATCCCCCGCCGCCACTTCGCGGAACCGTCGTCCCCAACAGAAGGCCGCCCCACCCTGGACCCAGAACGCCCAGCCTTCTGACCCCCCCACTTACGGCCCCCTCCTACTGGGCCGGCACCCACCCTCACCACACCACCGCCCACCCCCGTTGCGGACACCTGCTCCACCGGGACGCCGCCCACCCCGTTGTGGGCAATCGTTCCGCTGGGGCGGAACGGGTGGGCACAACGGAACGGCGCCCCTTGCCGGGCCCAGGCTTCCGGGCCTGGACCCGCACCCGATGTACGGCGCACTGCTTGGTGCGGGTCAAGGCGCAGGGGGCGGAGGCGCCCGCCGAGGGCGCCGTCCCGTGTGCCCACCCGTCCCGCCCCAGCGGGACGATTGCCCACACGGGGGTGGGCGACGCGGCCGCCCCGGCCGGGTGGGCGCGCGGGCGCTTGCCCTCAGAGATAGGCGGCACCCCGCCCCCGGCAGGTGGGCACCGCCCCCACGGCACGACCGCCCGCACAGGCCGTCGTGCGGTGCTCGTCACAGCTGCGCTGCAGTACGCCCCCGCCCGCCCCTCCGCCCCACCCCCGGCTCGTAGACTCGACGCCGTGGACACGACCCTTCAGGACCCCCTCGTCGGGCGGCTGCTCGACGGCCGCTACCGCGTCGACGCGCGCATCGCCGTCGGCGGGATGGCCACGGTCTACCGGGCCGTCGACACCCGCCTCGACCGCGTCCTCGCGCTCAAGGTGATGCACCCCGCCCTCGCAACCGACGCCGCCTTCGTGGAGCGCTTCATCCGCGAGGCGAAGTCCGTCGCCCGGCTCGCCCACCCGAACGTCGTCGGGGTCTTCGACCAGGGCGCCGAGGGCCCGTACGTCTATCTGGCGATGGAGTACGTCGCCGGCTGCACCCTCCGTGACGTGCTGCGCGAGCGCGGCGCCCTCGCGCCCCGGGCCGCGCTCGACATCCTGGAGCCGGTCCTCGCCGCGCTCGGCGCCGCGCACCGGGCCGGGTTCGTGCACCGGGACATGAAGCCGGAGAACGTCCTGATAGGGGACGACGGCCGGGTCAAGGTCGCCGACTTCGGTCTCGTACGGGCCGTGGGCTCGGCGACCGCCACCACCGGCTCGGTCCTCGGCACGGTCTCGTACCTCGCGCCGGAGCAGATCGAGCACGGCACCGCCGACACCCGCTCCGACGTGTACGCCTGCGGTGTCGTCCTGTACGAGATGCTGACCGGCGGCAAGCCCCACGGCGGCGACACTCCCGCCCACGTCCTCTACCAGCACCTCAGCACGGACGTGCCCGCCCCCTCCGCCGCCGTTCCGGGCCTCGCCCCGGAGCTTGACGAGCTGGTCGCGGCGGCCACGGCCCGTAACCCCGAGGTCCGTCCGCACGACGCCGTCGCCCTGCTCGCGCTCCTCCGGGAGGCCCGCGCCGGACTCGGCGAGGAGCAGCTGGACGCGGTGCCCCCGCAGGCGCGGTCCGAGGCCCGGGACACCACGGAGGACCGGACCAGCGTGATCGCCCGGCCCGTACCGGCGGCGGCCGAGGCGGCGGACCCCCAGCCGGTCCTGCACACGAACCGGCTGCCCGTGCCGGAGCCGCCCGCGCCCCCGGCCCGCCGACGGCCCCCGCGCGGCCCCCTGCTGATCGTCCTCGGCGTCCTGCTCGCCCTCGGGCTCGGCGCCGGCGTCTGGTACATCAATTCCGGCCAGTTCACCCGTGTCCCCGCCGTCCTCGGCCAGACCGAGAAGGTGGCGACGAAGCGGATCACCGACGCCGGCCTGGAGGTCGGCACGACGAAGCGCGCGTTCAGCGACGTGTACGAGCGCGGCACCGTCATGGCCGTCGACCCGGCGCCGGGCGAGCGCCTCCGGGGCAACGCCACGGTCACCCTGACCCTCTCCCGGGGCCCGGAGATCGTGAAGGTGCCCAACCTCAGGAACAAGCCGCTCGCCGAGGCCAGGCGCCTCCTGGAGAAGGAGGGCCTGGTGCCCGGGGTGACCACCACCGCGTTCAGCGACTCCGTCGCCCAGGGTTCGGTGATCAGCTCCGACCCCGAGCCCGGAACCGAGCGTGCCCCCGACTCCGCGATCGCCCTGGTGGTCAGCAAGGGCGCGCCGATCGACGTACCGGACGTCACCGGTGAGACCGTCGCCGACGCCACGGCCCTGCTCCGGGAGGAGGGCCTGACCGTGCGGGTCGCCCCGGAGCGGATCCACTCCCCCGAGGACGCGGGTGCCGTCGCCGCGCAGTCCCTCGCCGGGGGCAGCCGGGCCGCCGAGGGCGACACCGTCACCCTCACCGTCTCCAAGGGCCCGAAGCCGGTCGAGGTCCCGGACGTCACCGGCGAGACGACCGACGACGCCCGTACGGCCCTGGAGGACGCGGGCTTCGAGGTGGAGGTCAAGAAGTCCTTCCCGTACCTGGGCGACGAGGTCACCGGCCAGTCCGTGGAGGGCGGCGAGACCGCGCCCGAGGGCTCCGTCATCACCATCACGATCAAGGGACTGTAGAGACTGATGCGCAACCCCGTCGGAGGACATGTCCCGGTGGCCGGTGGCCTCGCCACCACCGGTCTCGGCTACGCCCGTGAGCTCGGCGCCGAGGCCGTGCAGGTCTTCGTCGCCAATCCGCGCGGTTGGGCGACCCCGCCCGGAAACCCCGTCCAGGACGAGCGGTTCCGCGCGGAGTGCGAGGCCGAGTCGATCTCGGCGTGGGTCCACGCCCCGTACCTGATCAACTTCGGCTCCCACACCGAGGCCACCGCCGAGAAGTCGGTGGAGTCGATGCGGCACTCGCTGCGGCGGGGCCGGGAGATCGGCGCGAAGGGGGTCGTGGTCCACACCGGTTCGGCGACCGGGGGCCGTCCGCGTGCGGTGGCCCTCGCGCAGGTACGGGAGAGGCTGCTGCCGCTGCTCGACGAGCTGACGCACGAGGACGATCCGTATCTGCTTCTGGAGTCGACGGCGGGCCAGGGCTTCTCGCTCTGCTCGCGTGCGGAGGACTTCGGGCCGTACTTCGACGCGCTCGACCGCCACCCGAAGCTCGGCATCTGCCTGGACACCTGCCACATCTTCGCCGCCGGCCACGATCTGACCGGCCCGCACGGGGCGACGCAGACCCTCGACCAGCTGGTGGAGACGGTGGGCGAGGGACGGCTGAAGCTGATCCACGCCAACGACTCCCAGGACGTCGTGGGCGCGCGCAAGGACCGGCACGCGAACATCGGCGTGGGCCACATCGGTGAGGACGGCTTCCGGAACCTTCTCCTGCACCCCGCGACGGAGGGCGTGCCGCTGGTCATCGAGACGCCGGGCGGCAAGGAGGGGCATGTCGCGGACGTAGAGCTGCTGAAGAAGCTCAGGGGCGTCATTTCCCGTTGAGGAATACCCTGAGGGGGTATACGGTTCCCAGCGACGGCAGGAACCGCTACCTGACCTTGGGGGCACCCCGATGCAGCACGACGCACACGCTCATCACGACCACGGTAGCCACACGGAACACACCGACCACACGGGCCACGAAGGTCATGCAGGCCACGTGGAGCACATCAATCACGCGGCCCACGCGCAGCACACGAGCCACGCGGAGCACACGGGCCACGCCGGGCACGGCGATCACTCCGGCAAGGTCTCCTGGTCCATGGCCGCCAAGGCCACGCTGCACTGCCTCACCGGCTGCGCCATCGGCGAGGTGCTCGGCATGGTCATCGGCACCGCACTCGGCTGGGGCAACATGGAGACGATGATCCTCGCGATCATCCTGGCCTTCTTCTTCGGCTACGCGCTCACCCTGCGCGGCATCCTGGCCGCCGGCGTCGACTTCAGGACGGCGTTCAAGGTGGCGCTCGCCGCCGACACCCTCTCCATCGCGGTCATGGAGACCATCGACAACGGCGTTCTCGCCCTCTGGCCCGGCGCCATGGACGCGCACCTCTCGGAGCCGTTCTTCTGGATCGTGCTCGCCATCGCGCTCGCCGCCGCGTTCGTGATCACCACGCCGATCAACAAGTGGATGATCGGCCGGGGCAAGGGCCACGCCGTGGTCCACCAGTACCACCACTGATCGGCCACCGGGACACCACGCCGTCGGACGGTCCGGAGCGCTACAGCTCCGGGCCGTCTCCCGGTTCCTCCTGGTACGAGTAGCGCTGCTCCGTCCAGGGGTCGCCGAGGTTGTGGTAGCCGCGCTCCTCCCAGAAGCCCCGGCGGTCGGCGGCCATGTACTCCACGCCGCGGACCCACTTGGGGCCCTTCCACGCGTACAGGTGGGGGACGACGAGGCGCAGCGGGAAGCCGTGCTCGGCGGTGAGCAGTTCGCCGTCCTTGTGGGTGGCGAAGATCGTCCGGTCCGCGGCGAAGTCGGCGAGCCGCATGTTGGCGCTGTAGCCGTACTCGGCCCAGACCATCACATGGGTGACCTGGGGCGCGGGCGGGGCGAGGTCGAGGACCGTGCGGGCCAGCACGCCACCCCATTCGGCCCCGAGCATGCTGAATTTCGTGACGCAGTGCAGATCGGCCACGACCGTGGAGAACGGGAGGGCCGAGAACTCCTCGTGGTTCCAGCACCGCTTGTCACCGTCGGCCGTCGCCCCGAAGACGCGGAACTCCCAGCGGTCCGGCTTGAACTTGGGGACGGGCCCGTAGTGGGTGACCGGCCAGCCGCGCTGGAGCCGCTGGCCCGGCGGAAGGTCCGGCGAACGATCCGGCTGCCCCGCTTCCCGGTGTACTCCGCTCTCCGGCTGACCCATGTCATCCATGGTGACAGACGGCGAGGGGTGGTCATGACCAGGAGACCACCCCGCACCAGCGGATTCGGGCAACTCCGACTAAGCCTGCACTTACTGGACGACCCCCATTCGGGGTGCGAGGATGCGGCCATCCTGCCCAGTGACGGCGTAGACACGTAACGTGGAAGGAGCCTCTGCGATGCAGGGCGACCCCGAGGTCCTCGAGTTCCTCAACGAGCAGCTGACCGGCGAGCTGACGGCCATCAACCAGTACTGGCTGCACTACCGCATCCAGGACAACAAGGGGTGGACGAAGCTCGCCAAGTACACCCGCGAAGAGTCCATCGATGAGATGAAGCACGCGGACAAGATCACCGAGCGCATCCTGATGCTCGACGGTCTGCCCAACTACCAGCGGCTCTTCCATGTGCGCGTCGGCCAGACCATCACCGAGATGTTCCAGGCGGACCGCCAGGTCGAGGTGGAGGCGATCGACCGCCTCAAGCGCGGCATCGAGGTCATGCGCGCCAAGGGCGACATCACCTCGGCGAACCTCTTCGAGGAGATCCTCGCGGACGAGGAGCACCACATCGACTACCTGGACACGCAGCTGGAGCTGATCGAGTCCCTGGGTGAGGCGCTGTACATCTCGACGCTCATCGAACAGCCGAGCTGAGCGGCTCCCCCTGCGCTGAGCGGCCTGGCACGGGCTAGGCGGCTTCCCTGAGACGGGTGGCTTCCCCGAGCTCCGCGACGGGCACGACGGGCTCCACGAGCTCCGTCGCGAGGGCGGGCATCCCCTGGTCCACGAGTTCACGCCGGGGGCAGTTGCCACGCCCGAGGATGGCCTGGATGCGACGGACGCAGGAACCGCAGTCCGTGCCGGCCTTGCAGGCCGACGCGATCTGGCGAGGCGTACAGGCGCCCGCGTCGGCATGCTGCTTGACCTGCTTCTCCGTGACTCCGAAGCATGAGCAGACGTACAACGCGGTTCACCTCCCGCCGTGATCGATAAGGCTAACCTAACCTTACCCGGCGCGGCGGGAGCGTAAAAGCCCCGGCAACGACGATGGGGCGCGGATCACATGGATCCGCGCCCCATCGTCGTAGGTATCTACTTACTGATCGCGGTACATCTCCGCCACCAGGAACGCCAGGTCGAGCGACTGGCTCCGGTTGAGCCGCGGGTCGCAGGCCGTCTCGTAGCGCTGGTGCAGGTCGTCGACGAAGATCTCGTCGCCGCCGCCCACGCACTCGGTGACGTCGTCACCGGTGAGCTCGACGTGGATGCCGCCCGGGTGCGTGCCGAGCGCCTTGTGGACCTCGAAGAAGCCCTTGACCTCGTCGAGCACGTCGTCGAAGCGGCGGGTCTTGTGGCCGGAGGCGGCCTCGAAGGTGTTGCCGTGCATCGGGTCGGTGACCCAGGCGACGACCGCGCCGGAGGCGGTGACCTTCTCGACCAGCTCGGGCAGCTTGTCGCGGACCTTGTCGGCGCCCATGCGGACGATGAAGGTCAGCCGGCCGGGCTCCCGGTCGGGGTCAAGACGGTCGATGTACGTCAGCGCCTCGTCCACCGAGGTGGTCGGGCCGAGCTTGATGCCGATCGGGTTGGCGATCCGCGAGGCGAACTCGATGTGCGCGTGGTCGAGCTGCCGGGTGCGCTCACCGATCCAGACCATGTGGCCGGAGGTGTCGTACAGCTTGCCGGTGCGTGAGTCCGTACGGGTCAGGGCGCCCTCGTAGTCGAGCAGCAGCGCCTCGTGGGAGGCGTAGAACTCGACGGCCTTGAACTCGGCCGGGTCGGTGCCACAGGCCTTCATGAAGTTCAGCGCGTTGTCGATCTCGCGGGCCAGCTGCTCGTAGCGCTGCCCGGAGGGGGACGCCTTCACGAAGTCCTGGTTCCAGGCGTGCACCTGGCGCAGGTCGGCGTAGCCACCGGTGGTGAAGGCGCGCACCAGGTTGAGCGTGGAGGCGGAGGCGTTGTACATCCGCTTCAGGCGCTCGGGGTCCGGGATGCGGGACTTCTCGTCGAAGGCGAAGCCGTTGACCGAGTCGCCCCGGTAGGTCGGCAGGGTCACGCCGTCACGGGTCTCGGTCCCCTTGGAGCGGGGCTTCGAGTACTGGCCGGCGATGCGGCCGACCTTCACCACGGGCACGGAGGCCGCGTAGGTGAGGACGGCGCTCATCTGGAGCAGCGTCTTGAGCTTGGCCCTGATGTGGTCGGCGGACACGGCGTCGAAGGCCTCGGCGCAGTCGCCGCCCTGGAGCAGGAACGCCTCGCCACGGGCGACGGCTCCCATCCGGGCGCGCAGCTGGTCGCACTCGCCGGCGAAGACGAGCGGAGGATACGACTCGAGGTCCGCGATCACATCGCGCAGAGCCTCGGCATCGGGGTACTCGGGCTGCTGCGCCGCGGGCAGGTCTCGCCAGGTCGCCTTGGCGACGGCGTGGGAATCAGCGTTCACGGTCACACGCACCACATTACGGGGTTCTTCGTCCGGTCCTGTCCCCCTGCCCAATGGCTGAGACGCGCGCCCGAAATGTCCGTCGGCGATCTTCACGCCTTCGAGTGGTGTTACCCTCTGGCCCGTTTCACAAGTACACAGTCGAACCACAGGGGTGGGCGTGACCCAGAGGCACCGCAGGGACCGCAAGAAGAAACGACTCTTGTACGGAGCGGCGGCCGCCGTCGTCGCGACCGCCACGATCGGCACCATCGCGGTGGCCTCGCCGGGCCTCCTCGGCGCGGCCGGCGACGGCAAGGCTGCTGGGGACACTTCCCTGCAGTCGCAGTTCGCAAACGCGGCGCGCGAGTTCGATGTGCCGCAGAGCGTGCTGATGGCCGTGTCGTACAACCAGACGCGGTGGGAGTCGCACGACGGCGAGCCGAGCGTGACCGGCGCGTACAACGTCATGGGCCTGACGAAGGTCGACGCCGATGACGTGGAGCAGGAAGTCACCGACGAGCAGATCGATCACTTCAACGGCTCCGGCCGCCCGGAGATCGAGAAGACCTTCGACCGCGAGAAGGTCCGCAGCATCCTGGAGAAGGCGATCGTCGACACCGACGACCCCCGCCTCCACACCCTGGACAAGGCCGCCGAGCTGATCGACAGCTCCACCGAGGCCGTCCAGAACGACACCGCCGCCTCCATCCGCGCCGGCGCGGCGCTGCTCGCGGAGTACCAGAAGCAGGCGGGCGCCGAGCTGTCCGAGGACCCGGGCGACTGGTACCCGGCCGTGGCGCGCTACGGCCAGTCCTCCGACCGGAAGGGCGCCGACCTCTTCGCGAAGCGCGTCTTCGAGTCGATCAAGACCGGCGAGCGCGAGCTCACCCTCGACGGCGAGCAGGTCGCCCTGCCGGCCGACGCCTCGGTCGAGCCGGTCAAGCCGTCGAACGTGCCGCTCGCGGCGAGCTTCGCGAGCACGACGGCCGCCTCGGTCCCCGAGTGCCCCGTCGGCCTGAACTGCAACGCCAAGCTGGTCGTCCCGACCAGCACGGGCAAGAAGAACTACACCCAGGGTGACCGCCCCAACCAGGGCGTCGACATCCGCCAGATCGTCATCCACGACACCGAGGGCGGCTACGACGGCTCGCTCAGGGTGCTCACGGACCCGACGAGCGGGGCCAGTGCCCACTACCTGATCAAGGCCTCCGACGGCCTGGTCACCCAGATGCTCGAGAACAAGAACCTGGCGTGGCACGCGGGCAACTGGACCCACAACATGCACTCCATCGGCGTGGAGCACGAGGGCTACGCCATCAAGGAGGGCAGCTGGTACACGGAGCAGCAGTACCGTTCCTCCGCCGAGCTGGTGAAGTACCTCGCCAACACGTACAACGTGCCGATCGACCGTGAGCACATCATCGGTCACGACGAGGTGGCGCTCCAGACGGACGACAAGGTCGCGAACCTGCACTGGGACGCGGGCCCGTACTGGGACTGGAACTACTACATGTCCCTCATGGGCGCCCCGCAGGGCGACCAGGGAGCGGGCGGTCTGCTCAAGGCCGGCCAGGTGGTCCGTGTGGTGCCGCCGTTCACCACGGCGAACCAGCCGAAGCTGACCACCGGCGGGAACGCCGTCCCGCCGCGTCCGTCCAACTTCGGTTACCTGTACACCTCGCCGTCGACGAGCGCGACGACGCTGAAGGACCCGTACTTCACCTCCCTCTGGACCGAGGGTTCCAACTACGGGAACAAGGTCCGTGCCGGCGGCTCGTACGTCGTCGCCGAGGCGCGGACCGACTGGACGGCGATCTGGTACGCCGGTGAGAAGGCCTGGTTCTACAACCCGGGCGGTCAGTACACCGCGCCGGTGACCGGTGCCACGACCGTGAAGGTGGCGTCGGGGCTGACCTCGGCCAAGATCTTCGGCCGCTCCTTCCCGGAGACCGCCGCCTACACCGCCGCCGGTATGACCGCTCCGGGTAACGAGAACGCGTACCTGACGAAGTTCTCCCTCCCGGCCGGCCAGGTGTACGCCAAGGCCGGCCCGGCGGTGAAGGGCGACGACTGGTTCGGCTCCGCGCAGAAGAACGTCATCGGCAACACGATGTTCGTGCCGATCCGCTACCACCACAAGATCGTCTGGGTGAAGCAGAGCGAGATCGCCGAGGCGCCCGGCGCCACCCCGGTCACCGCCACCGACCGCTACAACGTCATCGCCCGTGACGCCTCCGGTGTCCTCTGGCAGTACCAGGGCACCGGCTCCGGGACCACGCCGTTCCTGACCCGCTACCGGGTCGGGCCCGGGTGGGGGGTCTACAACGCCATCACCCCGATGACCGCGCTCCGTGCCGACGGCACCGGTGACGCCGTCGCCCGGGACAAGGAGGGCGTGCTCTGGTACTACAAGGGCAGCGGCAACCCCTCCGCGCCGTTCGCGAGCCGCCTCCGGGTCGGCAGCGGCTGGAACATCTACAACAAGATCCTCGGCGCGCGGGACATGAACGCCGACGGCCGGCCGGACCTCATCGCGCGCGACGCGTCGGGCGTGCTGTGGCTGTACACCAACACGGGCGCCTCCCCGAACCCGTTCGCGACCCGCGTCCGCGTCGGCGGCGGCTGGAGCATATACAACGAGCTCATCAGCACCGGCGACATGACGGGTGACGGCAAGCCGGACCTGGTGGCCCGCGACACCGCCGGCGTCCTGTGGATGTACAAGAACACGGGCGGCTCCCCCAACCCGTACGCCACCCGTGCCAAGGTCGGCGGCGGCTGGGGCGTCTACAACGTCATGGTCGGCCCGAGCGACCTCGACCGCGACGGCAAGCCGGACCTGATCGCCCGGGACGGCGACGGCGTCCTGTGGTTCTACAAGAACACGAACGCCTACCCGAACCCGTACGCCACCCGCGTCCGCGTCGGCGGCGGCTGGAGCGGCTACAACCTCATCGTCTGAGTCGCGCTCCCCGGCCACGGGGCCCGTTCCGTACCGTCCACGGTGCGGAACGGGCCCCGTTTCCGTGTCCGGCTGGGTTACAGTGCTCGCATGTTCGCGCCTCAGATCCAGAACTGGTGGTGGACCGCTCATCCGGCGGCCCACTGACTGCGCGTACACGACACACGCGAAGGCCGCCCGAGGGGCGGCCTTTTCTCGTACCCGGGCCGTTCCTCTCCGTACTCCACCGGAAGGAACGACGCACCTCATGGACCTCTCCCGTCTCCTCGACGCCTCCTGCCCGCCCTTCGCCCTGCTCCGCAGGCGCACCCCCGGCCGTGACCACGACACCGTCGAGGTGCTGATCGGCCGGGTCCACGAGGCCGAGCGCCTCGCGGAGCTGCCCGTGGGTCCGCTGCCGGCCCTCGCGCTCGTCCCCTTCCGGCAGATCCGGGAGCGCGGCTTCGACGTGCGGGACGACGGCACCCCGCTCTCCGTGCTCGTCGCCGAGGAGGTCTACGAGCTGCCGCTCGCGGAGGCCCTGGAGCAGCTTCCCGCGCATGACGTGGCCGTCGAGGGCGGCGGGTTCGACGTCTCCGACGAGGAGTACGCCGGGATCGTGCGGCGGGTCATCGACGAGGAGATCGGTTCGGGCGAGGGCGCGAACTTCGTCATCCGGCGGACGTACACGGGCGAGATCCCGGGCTTCGGGCGCGCCGACGCCCTCGCCCTGTTCCGGCGGCTGCTCGCGGGCGAGCGGGGCGCGTACTGGACCTTCGTCGTCCACACCGGCGACCGGACGCTCGTCGGGGCCAGCCCCGAGGTGCACGTCCGCATGTCGGGGGGCACGGTCGTGATGAACCCGATCAGCGGCACGTACCGCTACCCGGCCGGGGCCGCCCCGACGGCCGAGGGCCTCCTCTCCTTCCTCGCCGACCGCAAGGAGACCGAGGAGCTCTCCATGGTGGTCGACGAGGAGCTCAAGATGATGTGCACGGTCGGCGACAGGGGCGGGGTGGTGATCGGTCCCCGGCTGAAGGAGATGGCCCATCTCGCGCACACGGAGTACGAGTTGCGGGGCCGCTCGTCCCTGGACGTGCGGGAGGTGCTGCGGGAGACGATGTTCGCGGCGACCGTGACCGGCTCGCCGGTGCAGAACGCCTGCCGGGTGATCGAGCGTCATGAGGTGGGGGGACGCGGCTACTACGCGGGGGCGCTCGCCCTCCTCGGCACCGACGAGAGCGGCGCCCAGACGCTCGACTCGCCCATTCTCATCCGTACCGCGGACATCGATGCCGACGGACACCTCCGGGTGCCCGTCGGCGCGACCCTCGTCCGGCACTCGGACCCGGCGGGCGAGGTCGCAGAGACCCACGCGAAGGCGGCCGGGGTGCTCACCGCCCTCGGGGTACGGGAGGGCAGGCCGGCCGCCGGTCCCGCACCGGCCTCCGCGCTCCTCGCCGACGATCCCCGGGTGCGGGCCGCCCTGGACGCGCGGCGGAACGACCTCGCGCCGTTCTGGCTGAGGATGCAGGTCCGGTCCGCCGAACTGTCGGGCCACGCCCTGGTCGTCGACGCCGAGGACACCTTCACGGCGATGCTGGCGCACGTCCTGCGTTCCTCGGGCCTCGACGTGTCCGTGCTCCGCTACGACGAGCCGGGGCTGCGGGAGCTCGCGCTCGCCCACGAGGGGCCGGTGGTCCTGGGCCCCGGCCCCGGGAACCCCTCGGACGCCGCCGATCCGAAGATGCGCTTCCTCCGCGGTCTCACGGCGGAGCTGGTCCGGGACCACCGGCACGGGCTGCTCGGCGTCTGCCTCGGGCACGAGCTGATCGCCGCCGAGCTGGGCCTGGAGATCGTCCGCAAGCGGACCCCGTTCCAGGGCGCCCAGCTGAGGATCGACCTGTTCGGGCAGGAGCGGACGGTCGGCTTCTACAACAGCTTCACCGCCCGCTGCGACGACCGGACGGCGACGGAGCTGGCGCTGCACCGGATCGAGGTGAGCCGGGACGCGGAGACCGGCGAGGTGCACGCCCTGCGCGGCCCGGGCTTCGCGGGGGTCCAGTTCCACCCGGAGTCCGTCCTGACGCTGGAGGGGGCCGCGCTGACCGCCTCCCTGCTCGCGGGCGTACTCGTCTGATCAGACCCTCGGGACCAGGACGTTCTCGCTGCGCCGTCCCGCGGTGTGGTCGAGGACGTTCCGGACCGTGGTGTCGATGATCTGGCCGACCGCGTCCACGGTGTAGTACGCCTGGTGGGAGGTGACCACCACGTTCGGGAAGGTCACCAGGCGGGCCAGGGTGTCGTCCTCGACGACCTCCAGGGACTTGTCGAGGAAGAAGAGCCCGGCCTCCGCCTCGTACACGTCGAGGCCGACGCCGGCGAAGCGGCCGGCCCGGAGTTCGGCGACGAGCGCCTCGGTGTCGACGAGGCCGCCCCGGCTGGAGTTCACCAGAACGGCGTCGTCCTTCATCGCCTTGAGGGCGGCCGCGTCGACGAGGTGGTGGGTCGACGGGAGCAGCGGCACGTGCAGGCTGATGAGGTCGGCCTCGGCGAACAGCCGCTCCTTCTCGACGTACTTCATGCCGAGTGCGAGGCAGGCGGGGTTCTCGGCGACGTCCCAGCCGAGGAGGTTCATGCCGAAGCCGTGGGCGATCCGGGTGAAGGCCTCGCCGATCCTGCCGGTGCCGAGGACGCCGACGGTACGGCCCCGCAGGTCACGGCCCATCAGTCCGTCGAGGCGGAAGTCGAAGTCGCGGGTCCGGTTGGAGGCGCGGACGATCCGGCGGTTGACGGCCATCGCGAGGGTCCAGGCGAACTCGGCCACGGAGTAGGGCGAGTAGGAGGAGACGCGGGCGACGGTGAGGCCGAGGCGCTCGGCGACCTCCAGGTCGATGTTGTTGAAGCCCGTGGAGCGCTGGGCGATCATCTGGGTGCCGCCGGCGGCGAGGGTCTGGAGGACCCGGTGGTCCAGGACGGCGTTGACGCTGGTGGAGACGATCTCGTAGCCGGCCGCGATGGGGGCGGTGTCCTCGGTGAGGAAGACGTTCAGACAGCGGACGTCGTGGTGCCCCGCGAAGGCCTTCTCGATCAGGGGCTTCTCGTCCGCCTGCACGCCGAATGCCAGGATTTCCACGAGATGTCCCCTCATGACGGTGATGGGCCGCATATCCGCGGATGGGTCGTATGTCCGCGCTCCTCGCGAATATACGACCCCTGCCGTCGGCCCGCCCGGCCCCCGGGCTCAGGCGTCGTCGAGGCCGCGCTCGATGGCGTACCGGACGAGCTCCACCCGGTTGTGCAGCTGGAGCTTGCCGAGGGTGTTCTGTACGTGGTTCTGCACCGTGCGGTGCGAGATCACCAGACGCTCCGCGATCTGCTTGTAGCTGAGGCCCTTGGCGACGAGCCGCAGGACCTCGGTCTCCCGCTCGGTCAGCTGCGGGGCCTTCGGCTCGTCGCCGCCGGCCGCCGGGGCGGGCTCCGATGCGAGCCGGCGGTACTCGCCGAGGACGAGCCCCGCGAGACCGGGGGTGAAGACGGGGTCGCCCACCGCCGTCCGCCGCACGGCGTCGATCAGCTCCTCCGTACTGGCCGACTTCAGCAGGTAGCCGGTCGCGCCGGACTTCACCGCCTCCAGGACGTCGCCGTGCTCGCCGCTCGCGGAGAGCACGAGGACCCGCAGCTCGGGCCGGCCGCCGACGAGCTCCTTGCACACCTGGACGCCCGGCTTCACCGGCAGGTTCAGGTCGAGGACGAGGACGTCCGGGGTGACCGCCCGGGCGCGGCGCACCGCCTGCTCGCCGTCCCCGGCGGTGGCCACCACGTCAAGACCCGCCTCGGCCAGGTCGCGGGCGACCGCGTCCCGCCACATCGGATGGTCGTCGACGACCATCACCCTGATCGGCCGCTCGGCCTGCTGCTCGCTCATCTTCCTCGTCCTGCCTTCCCCCGTGGAACCTTCAACTCGACTTCCGTGCCCTGGCCGGGGACCGAGATCAGCTCGGCCGTGCCGCCCAGCTCCCGCAGTCTCCCCCGGATGGAGAGGGCGACGCCCATCCGGCCCTCGCCCTCCGCCTGCGCGAGGCGGCCCTCCGGGATGCCGGGGCCGTCGTCCCTGACGGTGACGATCACCTCGTCGGGCCAGTCCTCGACGAGGATCCAGGCCTGGGCGCCCTCGCCCGCGTGCACCCGCACATTGTCCAGGGCCGCGCCGACGGCGGCGGCCAGCTCGCGCGCCGCGGGCGGCGGCAGCAGGACCGGGGCTCCCGGATCGGAGAGGGTCACCCTGGCCCCGGCGCGCGGGGCGAGCAGGAGGCGCAGGTCGACGGGCGCGTCGTCGTCGCCCTCGTCGTCCACGTCGACGACCCGGACCACCGCCCCCTCGGACTCGTCCTCGGAGACCAGGCTGGGCCGGGTCAGACCGCCCGCGACGAGGGTCCGGAGGGCCACCTCCTGCTCCCCGGCCATCCGCCCGAGCTCGGCGGCCTCGCCGCCGATGGCCGTGCCGCGCCGCTGCACCATCGCGAGGACCTGGAGGACGCTGTCGTGGATGTCCCGGGCGAGCCGCTCACGCTCCCGGGTCGCCGCCTCGATCTCCAGGGCGCGGGCGAGGGTGCGCTCGGAGGCTCGGGCGACCTCGACGACGTATCCGATGGCGATGGAGGCCACCCAGACGAGCAGGACGTTGTGGAGGGTGTCCCTGCTGGGGTGGCCGCGTTCGACGATGTTGGCGACGGCGACGAGGGAGGAGGCGACGCCGGCCCAGCGCCAGCCGCCCTTGATCGCGTACGCGAGGACGGAACCGGCGGTCCATATCGACGGCAGCGTGGGGCCGTCGACCGTCTGGGCGTGGGCGTCGGCGAGCGGGGTGAGGAGGATGCCGACGAGGGCGACGGTGAGGTCGACGCCGAGGAACCGCCTGGTGCAGCTGGCCGCGTTCGCCACCTTGGGCAGGGTGGCGAGGGTCCAGACGCACATCACCGCGAGATAGGCGACGCCGATCCAGGGCCGCTCGTACGACTCCCGGCCGAAGGCGAAGATCAGGACCGCGTAGACCATGGTCAGGACGCGGTAGCCGGTCAGCGCCCGCCACAGCGGCTGCTCGACCGACATGCGCACGACACGCTCGCGCTTGGCCATCTCCCCCACCCCCGTTCGTCCCCCGCGGGAACGCCTGTGCGCCCGGAGCGCCCGCGCTCCGAAGTCCTGTGCGCCGGAACGCCTACGCTCCGGACGTCCTGTGCGCCGGAACGCCTACGCGCCGGACTCTTCCCGAGCGGCGATCTCGGCCTTGACGGCCTCCTTGGCCGCCTTCTCCGCGTCCGCGATCTGCCGCTTGGCGGCGGTCGCGTAGATGTCGACGTACTCCTGGCCGGACAGCTTCATGATCTCGTACATGACCTCGTCGGTCACCGAACGCAGGATGAAGCGATCCCCCTCCATGCCCTGGTAGCGGGTGAAGTCCAGCGGCTTGCCGATCCGGATCCCCGGACGCATCAGCTTCGGGACGACCTTGCCGGGCGGCTGGATCTTCTCGGTGTCGATCATGGCGACCGGGATCACGGGTGCGCCGGTGGCCAGGGCCACCCGCGCGAGACCGCCGGGCTTGCCCCGGTAGAGCCGCCCGTCGGGCGAACGGGTGCCCTCGGGGTAGATCCCGAAGAGCCCGCCCTTCTCGATGACCTCGATGCCGGCCTTGATGGCCGCCTCGCCCGCGCCGCGGGCACCCGAACGGTCCACCGGCAGCTGTCCGACGCCCTTGAAGAAGGCCGCCGTGAGCTTGCCCTTCACACCCGGCGAGGTGAAGTACTCCGCCTTGGCGATGAAGGTGACCTTGCGGTCCAGGACGGCGGGCAGGAAGAAGGAGTCCGAGAACGACAGGTGGTTGCTCGCCAGGATCGCGGGCCCCTCGGCGGGAACGTTCTCCAGACCCTCCACCCAGGGCCGGAAGGCAAGCTTCAGGGACCCTCCGAGGGAGAACTTCATTGCGCCGTAGATCAACTCGCCAAGCCTTCCGTGTGCCGTGGCGACGACTTTATCCCGTACCGGGGTACGGCCCCCGCTACGGCCCTGGTCGGTGTCGGTCCGGTCGCGTACCGTGAAGGTCCTTCCCCATTTTCCGTCGCTCCGGCGCACCCGAAGACGCCGAAGTCGCAACCGAACAGGAGACCCCGGTGCCGGTCCTTCCCGGAGCCGAGCCGTACCGCCACGAGGGCGGAGAGGTCGGCGTCCTTCTCTGTCACGGATTCACCGGTTCCCCGCAGTCACTGCGCCCGTGGGCCGAGTATCTCGCCGAGCGCGGTCTGACGGTGTCGCTGCCCCTGCTGCCCGGCCACGGCACGCGCTGGCAGGACATGCAGCTCACCACCTGGCACGACTGGTACGCGGAGGTGGACCGGGCGCTGGGCGAGCTCCAGGAGCGGTGCGAGACCGTCTTCGTCTTCGGCCTCTCCATGGGCGGGGCGCTGACCCTGCGGCTCGCCGCCCGGCACGGGGACACCGTGAAGGGCATCGTCCTGGTCAACCCGGCGAACAAGGTGCACGGCCTCGCGGCGCACGCGCTCCCGGTCGTCCGTCACCTGGTCCCCTCGAACAAGGGCATCGCGAGCGACATCGCCAAGGAGGGCGTGACCGAGATCGGGTACGACCGGGTGCCGCTGCACGCGGCGCACTCCCTGCGGCAGTTCTTCCGGATCGTGGACGCGGAGCTTCCGCAGGTCACACAGCCGGTGGTACTGCTCCACAGCCCCCAGGACCACGTCGTGCCGCCGGCCGACTCGGCCCGGATCCTCTCCCGGATCTCCTCGACGGACGTCCGGGAGGTCCTGCTGGAACAGAGCTACCACGTGGCGACGTTGGACCATGACGCGGAGCGGATCTTCGACGAGAGCCTGGCCTTCGTCGAGCGTCTCGCCCCGGGTCTGGTCGGCGGAAAGGGGAGCAGGAACGGTGGCTGAGCAGCAGGACGGCGGCGAGCGGGAGCCGCAGCCCATCGACGAGGAGGCGGCCTGGGCCGCGATCGTCGCCGGGTACGGCGAGGAGCCCGCGGACCCGCCGGGCGCGAAGCCGTTCCGGACCATCGAGAACCTTTCGCTGCCGGAGCCGGAGGACGAGGAGGACGACGGCGGCGAGGGCGCCCCCGGCGGCTCCGACTCCGACTCCGGCGCGCCCGGTCCCGGGGGGCCGAAGGCCTCGGCGGAGGACTCCGGGACCCGGAAGTCCCCGACCGGGACGTCCCCGACGGAGAAGTCCCTGACCGAGAAGTTCCGGACCGAGGGATCCCGGCCCGCGGAGCGCGCGAAGCCCGAGGGCCCGAAGCCGGAGGACGGGAAGCCGGGAGGCAGGGAGCCGGAGGACGGGGCGTCCGGGGACGGTCCCGAGCGACCCGCGCTCGGCAGCTCCGTCGTGTTCGCCCCGGGAGTGCGGCCCGCCGGCCCCCGGGACTACTCGCCCGCCGACCCCGAGGACGCCCCCGGCGGCTCGGACGAGGGCCACTTCGTCCCGCCGGAGCCGCCCCCGCTGCCCGAGGCGGACGCCACGACCAAGTTCGCCTGGCTCGCGGTGGTCGGCGGTCCGGTACTGATGCTCCTCGCCGTCCTGCTCCGCTGGGACATGACGTGGTGGCTGACCACGATCTGCGTCGGCGGCTTCCTGGGCGGCTTCGCCACCCTGGTGGGGCGCATGAAGCACGACGACGACGATGACGACGGCTACGACGACCCGGGGCGCGGCGCGGTCGTGTAGACCGCCCTTCTCCTACGACGCGGGGACGCGGACCGCCGCGAGCACCGGCAGGTGATCGGTGGCGGCCCGCAGATCCGCCGGGTCGAGGTCCCCGGGCACCCCGCAGCCGAGGAACTCGACGCCCGGCGTGGCCAGGATCGCGTCGATCCGCTGGTGCGGGTCGCCGGGGGTCGAGGTGTACTCACCGCCCCAGGGGCTGACCTCCCAGCCGTCCTGGAGCTCCTTCGTCAGCCGTCGGAAGGCCGGCCCGTCGGGCCGTTCGTTGAGATCGCCCGCGACGAGGGCGTACGGGGTCCCCAGGGCGGCGACCCGGTCGAGGACCATCCCGGCCTGGGCGTACCGCTCGTCCTTCCGCAGGCTCAGATGGCAGCTGACAAGGCCGACCCTGGCACCGGCGAAGCGGACGACGGCCGTCGCGAGGCCGCGCCGGTGGAGGCCGGGGGTGAGTGGCAGCAGCACGTCCTCGGTGCGTTCCACGGTGGCCCGCAGCGAGCAGAGCAGCAGCGGTCCGGCGGCCGTCGCGCCGCCGCTGAGGACGAGGAGTTCGCTCTTGGCGGCAAGCCGGGCGGCGTGCTTGCGCCAGCGGAAGAAGCGCGGCGCCTCCTGGACGAAGACCAGGTCGGGGGCGCAGGCGCGGATCACCCGGGCGAGGGCGTCCTCGTCGTCGCGCATCGAGCGGACGTTGTAGCTGAGGACCCGCAGGACGGCCGAACCGTCCGCCTCGGTCCGGGAGTTGGGCAGCTCACTGATCGCCATGCCACGTAACGTACGACAGACGCCCGCCGCGTCCTTGCGGACGCGACGGGCGTGTGCCGTACGACTATGGAGCGGCGATGGCAGCAACCATCGATGGAGCAGCCCCGACGGCGATCAACCACCTCCGCGAGAGCGGCGCCGGTTCAGGCGCGAAGGAGGTGCTCAGCCCTGGCGGGCCAGGTCCGCCGCGCCGACCAGACCGGCCTTGTTGCCGAGCTGGGCCGCGAGGACCTGGGCGTGCGGACGCCACTGGCCGCCGATCAGCCAGCGCCTGAACGACTTGCGGATCGGGTCGAGGACGAGGTCGCCCTCGTCCGAGACGCCGCCGCCGACGATGAACGCCGAGGGGTCGAAGAGCGAGGCGAGGTCGGCGAGACCCGCACCCGCCCAGCGGGCCAGCTCCCGGAAGGAGTCGACGGCCACCGGGTCGCCGGCGCGGGCGGCCTGGCTGACGTGCTTGCCCTCGATGCCCTCGGGGGTGCCGTCGCCGAGGCCGAGCAGGATCTCCGCGCGCTCCGGGGTGGCGTTGGCGCGCTGCCTGGCGTACCGGACGAGGGCGCGCCCGGAGGCGTACTGCTCCCAGCAGCCCTGGCTGCCGCAGCCGCACAGCAGACCGTCGGGGACGACCCGGATGTGGCCGAACTCGGCGGCGACGCCGAAGCGTCCGCGGCGCAGCTTGTTGCCGATGATGATGCCGCCGCCGAGGCCGGTGCCGAGGGTGATGCAGATGACGTCCTCGTGGCCCTGGCCCGCGCCGAACCGGTACTCGCCCCAGGCGGCCGCGTTGGCGTCGTTCTCGACGACGACGGGCAGGCCGACCCGCTGCTCGACCTTGTCCTTGAGCGGCTCGTGCCGCCAGTCGATGTTCGGCGCGAAGAGGACGGTGGCACGCTTGTCGTCGACGTAGCCCGCGGCGCCGATGCCGACGGCCTCGATCGAGTGGCCCTTGCCTGCCTCGGACACGGCCGCGCTGATCGCGTCGACGATGCCCTCGGGGGTCGGCGGGGTGGGCACCTTGTGCGTGTCGAGGATGTTGCCCTCCTCGTCGACCACGCCGGCCGCGATCTTCGTGCCGCCGATGTCGACGCCGATGGTGAGTCCCATGTGTCCCTCAGTTTTCGGTCGAGCCCCGCTAGGGCCCACCGTACCCGAGGGGGACGGGCGTACCGATCAGTCGAGGTCGATGTGCTGGCCGGTTCCCGGTCCTTCGTCGTCCTTGCGGTCGTCGCCGCGGTCCTCGTCGCGTGGCCTGTCCGCGTCCCGGCGGGGGTCGCGCGGGTCGTCGGGGGTCACCGTGCCTTCGCGGGTCCAGCGGCTCTCGTGGCCCTCGACGGCGGAGCGGTAGGCGGCGAGCAGCTCGTTCCCGGCGGCGGCGAGGTGGTCGAAGACCTGCGGGTTGCGCTCGATGACGGGCTCGACGACGGCCTTCGCCTGATGGACGAGCTGCTGCACGGTCTGTGCCGCCTGGCCGCCGAGCAGGGGGGTCCCGAGGCTGCCGGAGACCTTGTCCGCGACGGCCTCGAAGAGCTTGCGGAACTCCTCGGCGGGCGAGCCGGGCCCGTCCCCGCGCTGGGCCCGGCGGCGGGCCTTCTCCGCCTCCAGGTCCTCGGCGCACGCCTTGGCCCAGGCGTCCGAATCGCTCATGGCGTACTCCTCAGTGGCTGGTACTTCGACGGTACACGCCCCCTCAGGGGGTACGGGGCCAGAGGCCGGGGTCCGGTGTGAACCGCACCCGGAGGTCCCCCTCGACGAGTCCGGCTCCGGTGACGGTGCAGCGGCGCAGGGCGCCCGGCAGGGGCAGGTGGCGGCGGAAGCCGCCGACGGTCAGGAGCAGTTCGTCACCCCTGCGGACGAGGGACAGCTCCTCCTTGACGGCCCCGGGGAGGGCGATGTGCCAGACGAGGACACCGTCCTCCTCGCGGCGGTCCTCCACGGGCCACTCCGGTACGGGGCCGGGGGCGGCGGCGGGCCGGGCGGGGGCCAGGAGCGCGAGGTCCTCGGGCCCGCGCGGGTCCCGTCCGAGATGGGGCAGCTCGTCGACATCCGTGGCGGTACGGAGCTCCGCCAGGTGCCGGTGCTGTTGGGTGGCGAGGCCCGCGAACCAGGGGTCCTCGGAGGCGGCGGGCAGCAGCCGGTTGGCGACGACGGCGTCGAGGGCGAGGCGCTGGAGGGCGAGGCCGAGCCGGGCGGTGCGCAGGGCGCGGCTCGCGGCGGGACCGGGCTCCAGGACGAGCCGGACGCTGGTGGTGGGGGCTTCGACGACGGCCTGGACGGCGGCGAGCTCCGTCTCCCAGCGCGCGGTGGTCTCGTACAGCCACTGCGCGGGCATGGGGACCCCGGCGAGCTGGGCGAGCATCGGGCGCAGGGCGCGGGCGGCCTGCCGTTCCGGGGGCAGGAGGCGGCGCAGGTAGCGGCGGAGCTGCTCGGGCAGGGCGAGGACGGCGAGGGCCTCGGGGAGCGGCGGCAGGTCCATGACCGCGAGCTCGTGGTCGCCCTCGGCGGCGTCGCGCAGGGAACGGAGCAGGGCGAACTGGCGGCTGCCGGGGAGTTCGGTGAGCTCGGCGTCCTCGAAGGGGGCGGCGCCGAGGAGGTCGAGGGCGGTGGCGGAACGGGCCTGGAGCGCGAGGAACTCCCGGCGGAAGTCGGCGGCCGGCTGGGGACGGGTGACGCGCAGTCCGTCGCCGGTCAGGTGCGGGTCGGCGTCCTCGGAGACGAGCAGGACCCTCCGTCCGGCCCGCGCCTCGGCGAGGGCGGTGGCGGCGGCGACGGTGGTACGACCGGCGCCGCCGAGCCCGGTGACAAGGATGATCCGCATGCCGCGGAACGTTACCGGCCCCGGGCCGCCCACCAGCCAGGAGGGGCTACCGGCCCGACTCGACGCGCTTCTTCAGGCCGGCGAGGGCGCGGTCGATGATGACCTTCTCCGCCTTGCGCTTGATCATGCCGAGCATCGGGATCTTGACGTCCACGGTCAGCTGGTACGTGACCTCCGTGCGGTCCCCGCCCAGCGGGGTGAGCCGGTACGAGCCGTCGAGGGAGCGGAGCATCTGGGACTTGACCAGGGTCCAGCTGACCTCGTCGGCGCCGGTCCAGGTGTACGCGAGGGTGTGGTCGTCCTTGATCGCACCGGCGTCGAGGAGGAGCCGGACCTTCTCCGCGCGGCCGGAGGCGTCGGTCTCCAGGACCTCGGCCTCCTTCACCTCGCCCGTCCACTCGGGGTAGCGGGCGAAGTCGGCGATCACGCCCATGACGTCGGCCGGTGCCGCCTCGATCGTGATGCTCGAGCTGGTGTGTTCGGCCATCGTGGTGGCTCCTCCACTGTGCGTCCGGCGGAAGTCAAAGGGGCACAGACGTGCCGACGGCAGGCTATCGCGCCGCGACTGGGCGCCCGTCACCACTCCAGAGCGAAGGGCCTGCCCGTGGAGGCGAAGTGGCCGACGTTCACGCACTCGGTGGAGGCGACCCTCATCCGCCGGGCCAGCGGCTGGTGGACGTGGCCGAAGAACGCGTACCGGGGCCGGGTCCGCCGGATCGCGTCGAGCAGGGCCCGGCTGCCGCGCTCGAAGCGGCGGGCGACGGTGTCGTACGTCAGCTCCGGCACCTCGGGCGGGATGTGGGAGCAGAGGACGTCCACGTCGCCGAGGGCCTCGACCTTCGCCGCGTACTCCTCGTCGGAGATCTCGTACGGCGTGCGCATGGCCGTGCGAAGCCCACCGCCGACGAAGCCGAACACGAGACCGCCGAGCTCGACCCGCTCGCCGTCGAGGACGGTCGTCCCGGGGCCGGCGAAGTCGGGCCAGAACCGGGGGATGTCGACGTTGCCGTAGGTGGCGTACGTGGGGGTGGGGAAGGCGGCGAAGAGTTCGGCGTACTGGCGGCGGACCGCCTCCTCGATCGCGGTCTCCCGGTCGACGTCGAGCTCGGCCCAGAGGCGGCGGCCCAGGTCACGGGCCTCGTCGAAGCGGCGGGCGGTGCGCAGCTCCACGAGCCGGGTGGCGTTCTCGGCGCCGAAGAGGTCGGGGAAGATCCCCCGGCTGTGGTCGGCGTAGTCGAGGAAGAGGACGAGGTCGCCCAGGCACACGAGGGCGTCGGCGCCCTCCCCCGCCCTGGCGAGGTCTCGGGCGTTTCCGTGCACGTCACTGACCACATGGACTCGCATGGGCCTACCTTAGGGGGTGCGACCTGCGGTTACTTCCGAGTCGGCAAACCTGTGGATTACTGTGCGCAGAGCACCGCCATACATGTGTGACGCACCGAACATCTGGCCGGGACCCCCTATCGGGAACCATGTACTGATGGGTAACGTCCGGGCAGTCCAGTCGTGCTCACCCCCACTGAGCACCCGCCAGTTCTTGGACTTCACCGGTGCATCACACAGAGCCGTGGCGCCGGCGCCCGATGAGGAGCAGCAGTCTTGCGCGAGTTCAGCCTTCCGGCCCTGTACGAGGTCCCCGCGGACGGCAACCTGACGGATCTCATCCGCCGCAACGCCTCCCAGCACCCAGACGTCGCCGTGATGGGCCGCAAGGCCGGCGGGACGTGGACCGACGTGACCGCCAGAGAGTTCCTGGCCGAGGTACGCGGGGTCGCCAAGGGTCTGATCGCCGCCGGCGTCGAGCCGGGCGACCGGGTCGCGCTGCTGTCGCGCACCCGCTACGAGTGGGTGCTCCTCGACTTCGCGATCTGGAGCGCGGGCGGCGTGACCGTCCCCGTGTACGAGACGAGCTCGCCGGAGCAGATCCAGTGGATCCTCGGCGACTCGGGCGCCACCCTGGTGCTCGTCGAGAGCGCGGCGCACCAGGAGTCGGTGGAGTCCGTGCGGGCGGGCCTTCCGCAGCTGAAGGCCGTGTGGCAGATCGAGGACGACGCGGTCGCGCGGCTCACCGCCACCGGCGCGGACGTCTCCGACGAGCTGCTCGACGAGCGCATGTCGGCGGCGAACGCGGACGACCCGGCGACGATCGTCTACACCTCGGGCACGACGGGCCGCCCCAAGGGCTGTGTCCTGACCCACCGGGCCTTCTTCGCCGAGTGCGGCAACGTGGTGGAGCGGCTGAAGCCCCTCTTCCGTACGGGCGAGTGCTCGGTGCTCCTCTTCCTGCCCGCCGCGCACGTCTTCGGGCGGCTCGTCGAGGTCGCGTCCGTGATGGCGCCGATCCGGCTGGGCTGCGTCCCGGACATCAAGAACCTCACCGACGAGCTGGCCTCGTTCCGGCCGACGCTGATCCTGGGTGTGCCGCGGGTCTTCGAGAAGGTCTACAACTCGGCCCGGGCGAAGGCGCAGGCCGACGGCAAGGGTAAGATCTTCGACAAGGCCGCCCACACGGCCATCGCGTACAGCAGGGCCATCGGCACCCCGCAGGGCCCGTCCTTCGGCCTCAGGCTGAAGCACAAGATCTTCGACAAGCTGGTCTTCTCCAAGCTGCGGGCGGTGCTCGGCGGTCGCGGCGAGTACGCGATCTCGGGCGGTGCGCCCCTGGGCGAGCGCCTCGGCCACTTCTTCCGGGGCATCGGCTTCACGGTCCTGGAGGGCTACGGCCTGACGGAGTCGTGCGCGGCGACCGCGTTCAACCCCTGGGACCGGCAGAAGATCGGCACGGTCGGTCAGCCGCTGCCGGGTTCGGTGGTGCGGATCGCCGACGACGGCGAGGTGCTGCTGCACGGCGAGCACATCTTCTCGCGGTACTGGAACAACGAGACGGCGACGGCCGAGGCGCTCGCGGACGGCTGGTTCCACACGGGGGACATCGGCACCCTCGACGAGGACGGCTACCTCGCGATCACCGGCCGGAAGAAGGAGATCCTGGTGACGGCGGGCGGCAAGAACGTCGCCCCGGCGGTCATCGAGGACCGGATCCGGGCGCACGCCCTGGTCGCGGAGTGCATGGTGGTCGGCGACGGGCGTCCGTTCGTGGGCGCGCTGGTCACGATCGACGAGGAGTTCCTCGGCCGCTGGGCCGCCGAGCACGGCAAGCCGGCGGGTTCGACGGCGGCCTCCCTGCGGGACGACGCGGAGCTCGTGGCGGAGGTCCAGCGGGCGATCGACGACGGCAACGCCGCGGTCTCCAAGGCCGAGTCGGTCCGCAAGTTCCGGATTCTTCCCGCCCAGTTCACGGAGGAGGCGGGGCACATCACCCCGTCCCTGAAGCTGAAGCGGAACGTGGTGGCGAAGGACTTCGCGGACGAGATCGAGGCGATCTACACGGCGTGAGCCGTGAGCGGTGTACGAAGGGGCCCGAGGCGAGTGGATCGCCTCGGGCCCCTTCGTACACCGTCCTTCAGAGGAGCTCGCGCAGCCGCTCCGCGAGGAGGTCCCAGCGCCATTTCTCCTCGACCCAGGCGCGGCCCCGCTCGCCCATGCGGGCGCGGAGCTCGGGGTCGAGGAGGAGGGTGGTGACGCGGTCGGCGGTGTCCTCGGGGGACTCGCCGCGGACGACCCAGCCGGTCTCGCCGTCGAGGACGGCGTCGGGGGCGCCGCCGGAGTCGCCGGCGACGACCGGGAGGCCGGTGGCGGAGGCCTCCAGGTAGACGATGCCGAGGCCTTCGACGTCGAGGCCGCCGCGCCGGGTGCGGCAGGGCATGGCGAAGACGTCGCCCGCCCCGTAGTGGGCGGGGAGCTCGGACCAGGGGACGGCGCCGGTGAAGCGTACGGATCCGGCCACGCCGGTCTCGGCGGCGAGGCGGCGCAGGTCCTTCTCGTACGGACCGCCGCCGACGATCAGGAGGACCGCGTCCGGGACCCGGCGGAGGATCCGCGGCAGGGCGCGGATCAGGGTGTCCTGGCCCTTGCGCGGAACGAGGCGGGAGACGCAGACCACGACGGGGCGGTCGCTGAGCCCGAGGCGGGCGCGGACCTCGGCGCCGCCCGAGCCGGGGTGGAAGGTCTTCTCGTCGACGCCGGGCGGGAGCTGCGTCATCCGGCCGGCGGCGGCGGGCGTGAGGGCCGCCGCGATCCGGGAGCGGGTGTACTCGCCGAGGTAGGTGATCGTGTCCGTACCCTCGCCGATCCGCCGCAACAGCTGCCGGGAGGCGGGCAGTTGGGCCCAGCCCGCCTCATGGCCGTGGGTGGTGGCGACGAGCCGCCGGGCGCCCGCGCGGCGCAGCGCGGGGGCCATCAGGCCGAGGGGGGCCGCGGCGCCGAACCACACGGACTCGCAGCCGTGCTCACGGAGGAGCGCGGTGGCCCGGGCGGTGACCCGAGGGGTCGGGAGCAGCATGGTGGTGCGATCCCGGACGACCGTGAAAGGCTGTTCGGCGTCGAACGCGGCCGTCGCGTCGATCCCTTCGCGGCTGCGCTTCCACGTGGAGGCGTAGACGACGATCCGGTCGGGATCCAGACGGAGTGCCATGTTGTGCAGGAAGGCCTGGATTCCGCCGGGACGCGGCGGGAAGTCGTTGGTTACGATCAGGGTCTTGTGCATCGTGGCCGACAGTACCGCGCGCGCACCCACCGCCCAGCACCCACCACTCCTCCGCGTGAGCGAGCCGACAGGACAGGAACCAGGACGGTCATGACGGGCGCGGTGGGAAAGAACAGCCTCTCCATGGATCTGCGGCTTCCGCTCACGCTCTGGGGCCTCACCCGGATCATCCTGCTGCTGTGCGCCTTCAAGATCGTGGTGGTCCCCGGCCCGGACGTGACGTTCGAGGTGGAGGAGATCTACCGGGGCTGGTTCGAGGTACTGAGCGCCGGAACGTATCCCAAGAACGACGTGACCTGGCAGTACCCTCCGGCCGCCGCCCTCCCGATCCTCGCGCCCGGACTGCTGCCGTTCCTCGGCTACTCGGCCGCCTTCTTCGTCCTGGCGTTCCTCTGCGACGCCGTCGTCCTCGGACTCCTCGTGCGCACGGGCCGCCGCCCGGGCCGGTCGATGCGGGGCGCCTGGCTGTGGCTCGCGGCGGTGCCGCTGCTCGGCCCGACCGCGTACGCCCGCTACGACATCATGGTGACGGCCGTGGCCGTGGCGGCCCTGCTTGCCGCCGCCCGCAGTCCCAAGACGCTCGGGGCGCTCGCCGGTTTCGGCGCGGTGCTCAAGGTATGGCCGGCCCTGCTGCTCGCGGGCACCCTCAGGGGGTCGATGACCTGGCGCTCCTGGCCGGTGGCCGCGGGCTCGGCGGGCGCGGTCCTGCTGCTGTGCTCGGCCTGGATGCCGGGGGGTCTGGCCTTCCTCTCCTACCAGAGCGAGCGGGGCACGGAAGTCGAGTCGCTGGGCGCGACGGTGTTCCATCTGGCCCGGCACTTCGGCTGGGACGGAGTGGCCCGGATGAACTACGGCTCGATGGAATTCATCGGCCCGTACGTCTCCTGGGTGTCGGCCGGCTCGATGGGTCTGACGGTCGCCGCCCTGGCCTGGCTGGCGCTGTGGCGGTTCAAGGCGCGGCGCTTCGCGTCGTCGACGGTGGCGGACGCGGCGTTCGTGGCGGTCCTGCTCTTCACCGTGACGAGTCGGGTGATCTCGCCGCAGTACATGATCTGGCTGTTCGGGCTCGCCGCGGTCTGCGTCGCCTACCGGTCGACAAGCATGCGGCGCCCCGCCCACCTGGTGCTGTGGGCGACGGCGGTGACGCAGTTCGAGTTCCCCGTCTGGTTCTCCCACGTGACGGAGAGCGATCCCCTGGGCCTCGCGGTGCTGTTCCTGCGCAACGGGCTCCTCGTGGCCGCCACCTTCTCCGCCTGTCGCAGCCTGTGGCGGCACACGGTGACGGAGGCCGGCGTGGTGCGGATCCCCGCCCCGGCGGATCAGCCGGAGCGGGAGAAGGTGCCGACCGGTTAGTCCCGATTCCAGCGACAAGCACCTGCTTCCCCTGATGGACCTTTGACTCCCTGTTAGGTTTTCCTGCTGATATGAGTACTCAGAACCTCACGGTCGACACGCTTCAGCGGCGCACGGCTGCCGAAGGTACCGAAAGCACCGCAGGGGAATCACGGGGGACCGCGTCAGGAGCATTCTCGAAGTCCCCCTATCTGGTCGCCGGCGCCTTCTTCGTGGTGTATCTGCTTCTGTCGGCGCGGCGTCATGCGGCCAATCTCTCGACCGGATACGACCTGGGGATCTTCACGCAGATCGTGAGGTCGTACTCCGAGCTCTCGGCGCCGTATTCACCCCTCAAGGGGCCCGACTACAACACGCTCGGGGATCACTTCCATCCGATCCTCGCGCTGCTCGCGCCCGCCTACAAGGCGTTTCCGTACAGCTATACGCTGCTCGTCTGCCAGGCAATCCTCATCGCGTTCTCCATAACTCCGCTGATGAAGTGGGCCTACGAGGTCAGGGGCCGGAAGTTCGCCTACTGGGTCGGGATTTCGTACGGAGCCTCCTGGGGGCTCGCCAAACTGATCTCCTTCGACTTCCATGAAGTCGCCTTCGCCGTGCCGCTCCTGTCGCTCTCCCTCTGCGCGGCCGGGCGAAAGAACTGGCGCGCGGCCCTCCTGTGGTCGCTTCCCCTGGTCCTGGTCAAGGAGGACCTCGGTCTCACGGTCGCCGCGATCGGCGCCTACGCGGCCTGGAAGGGGCCGCGGACGGCGGGACTCGCCACCCTCGTCTTCGGGGCCGCCGCGACGGCGCTCGAGATGCTGGTGATCCTTCCGTACTTCAATCCCCTCGGGAAGTTCGCCTATTGGCCGGCCCCGACCCCCGAGGAGACGGGCCTGCTGATGCAGGCAGCCGAGGCGTTCTGGCCGCCGGTCAAGTGGCTCACGGTCCTCATGATCCTGGCCCCCACCGGATTCCTCGCCGTTCGCTCCCCGATCCTGCTCGTCGCACTGCCGACGCTCGCCTGGCGCTTCACCTCGCCGAACCCCTTCCACTGGGGGACGGACTTCCACTACAGCGCGGTCCTCATGCCCATCGCCTTCGCCGCCGCGATTCACGCCGTCGCCATGGGCCGTGTCCCCGGCCGAGGAATCCTGCCCGCCTGTGTCGTCGGAGCGGTGACCACGAGCGTCACTTTCTTCACCCATCCCCTGCATGAGCTCGTACTCCCGCGCACATGGAGCGAGTCCGCCCATGTCAGAACAGCGGACGAGCTGCTCGGGAAGATCCCCGACGGTGCGACGGTGGCCGCGTCGAATCGCCTGGCCGCCCAACTCGCGGACCGGGCCACCGTCAGCGAGATCTGTCTCTTCCCTCGCTCCTTCCCGCCGAGCGAGCCACCCCAGTGGCTGATCTACGACGCCACCGACATGACCGATCCGGAGTGCGCGGCCGGAAAGGCGATGGAAGCGGCCACGCCGGATGTTCCCGGTTATCACAGGGTCGAGACGCGGGACGGGATCTCCCTCTTCAGCCGGATCGACAGCGCGAAGACGTCACGGTAGGTCGCTGTCCACGGATGACGCCGATGCGGGCGATTCCTCGGCTTGTCCCGGCGGCCGATCCGCGCTCTAGGGGGTGTCTTGTCGATCACGCCGTGAGCCCGGCCTGATCGGCAAGACACCCCCTACGGTGCCGCGGTGCCGAGCCGCTCCCCCAGATACGCCCGCCAGTCCGCCGTGAACTCCTCCGGGGTGGTGGCCAGTACCTCCTGGAGCGCCTTCTCCACCGCGCCCTCGCGGCCCGGATGCGCGCCCACCGCCCGGTAGAAGGCCGCCAGCCTCTCCTCGCCCCAGCGGTCCGCGATCAGCTCGCAGGCCAGCCAGCCGCCCTCGTAGGCGCGCCCCATGGCCTCCGCGTCGCCGCCGAAGGTGAAGTCGGCGTCCTCCGGGAGCCGGGCGGGCAGCTCGCCCGCGTGGACCGCGCGGCGCAGTTCGGGAGCGGCCTGGGCGGCGGTGCGGCCGGTGCCCCGGTAGGCGACCCAGTCGGCGAAGCCCTCCGAGAGCCAGACCGGGGTGGCCCTCGTGGTCTGGGCCCGGGTCGCCACATGGGTGGCCTCGTGGGTGAGGACCAGCTGCCGGCCGAACGCGCCGAGCACCGCGTACGCCTCAGGGTTCACGATCACCCGGTCGGCGGGCGCCAGGGGCCCGCCGCCGACCTCGCCGGTCGTGACGGCGGCGATGCCCCGGTAGGAGGCGGCCGGCCCGCCGAGGAGCCGTCCCATCGCCTCGACCGACGCGGGCACGAGGACCACGATCCGGCCCGCCCAGTTCCCGTGCCAGGCGTCCCCGACCGCCGGCACCGCCCGGTCCGCGGCCGCCGCGATCTCCCTCAGCCGCTCGCGGCTCTGCCCCACGCCGAGGACGAGGCTGCGCCGCCCGGTCACCGCCTCGACGTCGCCCTGCTGCCACAGCTGCTGCGGGGCGCCCTCCGCGGCGCGGTCGCCGGTGACGTACCAGCGTCCGTCCCGCTCGACGAGGTCGAGGATCCGCTCGGTGGTGGCGGGCCCCGAGTCGTACCCCTTGATCCGGTACCCCAGCTCGGCCTCGACGGTGACCCGGCCCTCGCCGGTCCTGTCGAGATCGGTGACCCGGTACGTCAGACCGCCCAGCGGGATCTTCGCGAGCCGGTCGAACTCGGTGCGCGCGGCCGGCGCGAGCGCGGGGTCGAGGGCGGCGAGGTAGCCGGCCTCGTCCCGGTCGAGCAGCGCCCGGGCGTGCCGGTCGAGCAGGCCCTGGATCTCCCCGGCCGCCGGGCCGGCCGGTTCGGGGGCCGCACAGCCGCCGAGGGCAAGCAGGGCCGCGAGGAGGAATGCCGCCGCGCCGCGCGCCGCTCCCCTCCGCTGACCTGCCACGCCCCCGATCGTACGGGGCGCCGGAGGGGAGCGGCCCGGGGAACGGGCTCAGACCCGGGTCACCGTCACGTGCGACATCATGTTCACCGGGTCGTAGCGGACCCGCGCGCCCGGGTAGGGGGCGTGGATGACCTGCCCGTTGCCCGCGTAGATCCCGACGTGGCTGGCGTCGCCGCGGTACGTGACGAGGTCCCCGGGCTGCGCCTCGCCGAGCGGCACCTGACGCCCCGCGTACCGCTGCGCCGAGGAGGTGCGCGGGAGGCTGATCCCGGCCTGCCGGTAGGACCAGACCATCAGGCCCGAGCAGTCGAAGGCCGAGGGGCCGGTCGCGCCCCACACGTACGGCTTGCCGATGGCGCTGCGGGCCGCGGTCACCGCGGCGGAGGCCCGTGAGGAGACCGGACCGGGGTCGGCCATGGGCGGCGGCTCCTCGGCGGGCGCCGCGTCGCGTCCGCCGGTCCTGGAGGCGCGGTCGAAGTCGGCGCGCTCCTCGGCGGTGAGGCTCGCGAGCACCCGGCGGGCCTCGGCGAGCTTGCGCTCGATGGTGCGCTTGTGGCGGGCGACCTCGGCCCGGCTCTCCTCGAGCTCGGCCAGCGCCGAGCGGGCCTCTGAGCGCTTCTGGTTCAGCCGGCGCTGCTCCCGCTGGAGCTCGCCGAGGGCGGCGCTCTGGCGTGCGGTGGCCCGGTCGAGGGCGGTGGCCCGGTCGAGGTAGCTGTCCGGGTCGGAGGAGAGCAGCAGGGCGAGGGCGGGGTCGATGCCGCCGGAGCGGTACTGGGCCCCGGCGACCGCGCCGAGTGCGCCCCGCATGCGGTTGATGCGCTCCTGGCCGCGGGCCAGGCCGTCCTGGGCCTGGGAGACCGTCCGGCGCAGTGCGTCCGCCTTCTCGTCCGCCCGGTTGTAGCCCTCGGTGGCCTTCTCGGCCTCCTCGAAGAGGCGGTCGACCGTGGCGCGGGTGGCCTCGGTTCCGGCCCCGGGGTCGGCGCTCGCGGGGACGGCCCCGAGGGACGCCGCCGCGGTGGCCGCGGCGGCTGCGGTGAGGACGGTGACCCTGGCGGGTCGGCGGTGGGACGCCACGAATCGCGCTCCGTTCGGCTCGACGCTGACTGGCGCGGCAGACAGTAGCCGCTGATCAGTCCGCGTCCAACGAAGCCGATGGGCACAGAAAGTGACGCCCCGCCGGAGAACACAGGTCACCGGCGGGGCGTCAGGTCAGTACGCGTCGCGGCGAACCACCCGTTCGGGCGGCATACCGCAGCGGGTCGCGGGGCGTCAGCCGCCGACGCGGACCCCGAACTGGAACGAGCCCAGGGTGTTCATGGACTCGTAGCGGACGTAGGCGCCCGAGTAGGGGGCGTGCAGAACGGTGTTGTTGCCCGCGTACAGACCCACGTGCGAAAGGCCGTTGAAGAAGACCAGGTCGCCCGGCTTGAGCTGGCTGCGGCCGATCTTCACGCCGTCGTTCTGCTGGGTGTAGGTGGTGCGGGTGAGCTGAACGTTGGCCTGGCCGTAGGCCCACTGGGTCAGACCGGAGCAGTCGTACGAACCGGGGCCCTCCTGGCCGGAGGCGTACGGCTTGCCGATCTGGGTGGCGGCGGCGGCGAGCGCCGCCGCGCCGTAGCCGTTCGCGGGGGCCTCGTTGCCGAGGTCGACCCGCTCGCCGGCGGCGCGGCTCGCGCGCTGCTCCTTCTCCTGCAGCCTGGCCTTCTCGGCCTCGGTGAGGGTGTTGAGGAGCTTGCGGGCCTCGGCCAGCTTGCCCTGGAACTTCTTCTTCTTCTCGCCGAGCGTCTTGCGGACGTCCTCGAGGTCGGCCAGCTTCGTGGTGGCCTCGGCCCGCTGCTGGGCGAGCGTGCGCTGCTTGGCCTGGATCGAGGTGAGCACGTCGGCCTGCTGGGCGCTCAACTGGTCGATCGCGGACGCCCTGTCGAGGTAGGTGTCCGGGTCGGCGGAGAGGAAGAGCTGGAGCGCCGGGTCGATGCCGCCGGAGCGGTACTGGGCGGTGGCGACCGAACCGATCTGGTCGCGGAGGGTGTTGAGCTCCTCCTGACCGCGGGCCACCTGGTCCTGGAGCTGACCGATCTCCTTCTGCAGCTTGCCCTTGCGCTCGTCCGCGAGGTTGTACTGCTCCGTGGCCTCTTCGGCCTCGTGGTTCAGCTTGTCGACCTTGGACTTGACCTCGTCGATCTTGGGCTTGGCAGGGGCCGCCTGGGCTCCGGACTGAGCGGAGAGGGCGACGGCTGCTGCCGCGGCCGCGGTGAGTACGGTCACGCGGGCACGGCTCGGCTGCTTGGGTCGACGGTGGGACGCCACGAAGGCGAGCTCCTTCTTCCTCGAGCCGCCCAACCGGTCAGGGCAGGCGGTTCCTCCGCCGTCACCCCGGATGGGTGATCAACCGCGCGAAGGTTCGAAGGCTGACCCTAGTGACCAAGTTGTGATCAGTTCAAATCCCACTGGCAAAAATATCGCTCAGGCACCACTTTATTTACACGCATCGCACGGGCAGTGATGGCCACTTGACGGTCCGCCATCCAGAATCCGGGCATAACGCCCAGGAGTTGCCATGCGTTACGAGAGCCGCGAAAGCCGCTTCAGCAACAAGGCGGACGCCACCGGGCGCGCACCCGCCTTCGCGACCCCGTCGGCCACCTCGCGGTCCGTGGAGACCACCACCACCGGCCGGCCGGGCGGCTCCGCCCGGACCAGCTGGCGGATCAGCTCGTCCGCCGTGACACCGGGCTTGGAGAACAGCACCCGCACCCCGCGCGGCGGCGCGAGCAGCACCGGGGCCGCCAGCTCCGCCCCGTCGAAGACACAGGTGACCTCGGCGCCCGAGCGGGCGGCGAGGGCCGAGAGACTGCCGAGCAGCCGCAGCCGCTGCTTCTCCAACGGCATCGTCGGATAACCGGTCTTGGTGACGTTGTAGCCGTCGACGACCAGATGGGCCTGCGGCAACGCGAGGAGCTGGTCGAGCAGCGCCGGATCGGTCTCGGAGAGCGCCCGCGCCGCGATGTCCTTCGGGGACATCCGCCCCGGCTCCACCGCGTCCACGGTGTCCGCCGGGTGCGTCGAGACGGGCGGAAGGGCCAGCTCGCGGCGGAGCCCCTGGGCCGCGTCCAGGACGGTGTCGAGCAGCAGCCGCAGCCGCATGTCCTCCACCGAGCGTCCCTCGCGGGCGGACCTGCGGCTCGCCTCGAGGGCCGCCTCGACCTCGGCGAGCCGGGCCTTGAGCCGACGGCTCTCGCTCTCGGCCGAGGACACCTGGGCCGCCGCCTCCGCCCGCGCGGTGTCGATCTCGCCCTGGACACGGCGCAGCGCGGCCTCGCCGCGCTTCACGTCGCTCTGGGCGCTGCGCAGCTTCCGGTGGAGCGATTCCGCTTCCTTCCGGGCCGTCTCCAGGTCGCGCCGCAGCTGCTCGGTCTCGTCCCGGGAGCGGTCCCGCGCGGCGGCGAGCTCCTCGCGCAGCCGCTCCAGTTCGCGCCGCCCGGCTTCGTCGGCCCGCTCGGCGTCGACGCGCAGGGCCTCCTCGCCCGCGGCGGCCACCAGCTTGACCCAGCCGGGCGGGCGCAGCACATAGGCGGCCGCCGCCACGTCGACGGGGTCGGCGGCGGCGGGCGGGGTGCCGGTCTCGACGGCTCCGGCAAGTTCGGGCTGGCCCTGCTTGAACCGCTCGCCGATCCGCTGCCGGAACAGCGGATCGCTCTCCAGGGCCGCCGCCATCGCGTTGCCGGCGAACTTGGCCCGCCGGCTCGCGGTGAACCGGGCGTACTGCCTCAGGGGCGCGGGCAGCTCCGCGACGGTCAGCCCGCCGAAGGCGTCGGCGACCAGCGCGACGACCCGCCGCCGTACGCCTTCCGGCAGTGGGTGGTCGAGCGTCTCGGCAGCGTCACCTGCCGCGCCGGCCGGCTCTCCACCGTGCGCGGGCTGCTCCACGATCCGTCACCCCTATGTCGTCCGCGCCGTCCCTCAGGAAGCGGCGCCCGGCCTGTCCACCAGTTCGATCTGGTCCACCGCGTTGCACCAGCGGCAGCGGACCGACTCGATGGTCTCACTGACCACCTGCCGCTCCTCGACCGTCGGATCCCCCGCGAGGTCCAGATGGACGTACTCGACGACCTTGGAGGAGCGGGTCACGTCGAAGCGGGTCAGATTGCCGCAGAGCGTGCAGCGCCAGCGGGTCTCGGCGGTCGGCAGGGGAACCGTCGTCATCGTGCCGTCCTTCTTCCTGTTGCGAGGTACCAGGTACGGGAGCCGCGGTGCGCCGTCGAACTGCGGGTAGTACTGCCCGTAACCCTACGGCCTCGCGGGTCGGCGGGGGCACGGCGAGGCACTCTGTCCACTTCGGCCCCGGTACGCCATGATCTGTCCATGATCGATCGGCGAGGAGCGGTCCGCGCTGTCCGCGCTGCCCGGGGGGCATGGCGCGGCGCCCGCAGCGGCCCCACGGTGACGTACGGACTGATCGCGGCGTGCGTCCTCCTCTTCGCGATCAGTCCGGTCTCGGGACTGAACCCGGTGTACGGCACGGGCGACCGGCTCCTCGCGGCTCAGGGCGTCTACTTCCGCCGCTGGGGCGTCGTTCCCGACGAGCTGATGAGCGGCGAGCCGCGCGCCCTGCTCACCCCGCTGACCGCGCTCTTCGTCCACGGCAGCTGGCTCCACCTCCTGGGGAACATGCTCTTCCTCTACGTCTTCGGGGCGATGGCCGAGGAACGCATGGGCCGGGCCGGGTTCGCCCTCTTCTACCTGGGCACCGGCTACCTCGCGCTCCTCGGGTACGCGGCGGCGCACGCGAGCAGCGAGCAGACGCTCGTCGGGGCGTCCGGCGCGATCTCCGGGGTGCTCGGGGCCTTCCTCTTCCTCTTCCCGCGCTCCCGGGTCACCAGCCTCTTCCCCTTCCTCTTCTTCCTGCCGCTGCGCTTCCCCGCCTGGATCGTGCTGATCTTCTGGTTCGTGCTGCAGTGGCTGGCCGCGCGGGCGGCGGGCGCCGGTCCCGGCGTCGCCTACCTGGCCCATGTGGTGGGCTTCTCCGTCGGCTTCCTCTTCGCCTGGGGGCGCTACCGGGGTGGGGATAGAGTGAAAGCCCAAGCCGCGGCGACCGAGGGAGAAAGCCAGCCGTGATCACCGCGATCGTGCTCATCAAGACCAGCGTGGACCGCATCCCCGAGATCGCCGAGTCGATCGCCGCGCTCGACAGCGTCAGCGAGGTCTTCTCGGTGACCGGTACGTACGACCTGATCGCCATGGTCCGGGTGCCGCGCCACGACGACCTGGCGGATGTGATCCCCGGCAGCATCAGCAAGATCCCGGGGGTCGAGGCCACGGACACCCACGTCGCCTTCCGCACCTACTCCCAGCACGATCTTGAGGCGGCCTTCGCCATCGGTCTGGAGTCCTGACACCCAGGACGGCCAAGACGCCGCACGACTGAAGGGGGCATCCCGACCGGGAGGCCCCCTTCACCCGTACGAGTGAGTGATCAGCCGCGGTCGGGGACGCAGCGGCCGTCCTCGGTGCGGTACTTCCACTGCGCCCCGTCCCGGACGAGCTCCTTCACGGCGCCGACGAACCGCTCCACGTGCTCGTCGGGCGTACCGGCTCCGAAGCTCACGCGGATGGCGTTGAGGGACCTCTCCCCGGGCGCGGCCTCGGGGGCGCCGCACTCGCCCTGGGTCTGGGGGTCGCTGCCGAGCAGCGTGCGGACCAGCGGGTGGGCGCAGAAGAGACCGTCGCGGACGCCGATGCCGTACTCGGCGGAGAGCGCGGCGGCGAAGTGGGAGCTGTTCCAGCCGTCGACGACGAAGGAGATGACGCCGACGCGGGGGGCATCGTCGCCGAAGAGCGAGAGGACGCGCACCTCGGGCACCTCGGCCAGGCCCTCACGGACCGTGGAGATCAGGTGCTGCTCGCGGGCGACCAGGGAGTCGAAGCCGGCCTCGGTGAGCGCCTTGCAGGCGGAGGCGATGGAGTACACGCCGATGACGTTCGGGGAACCGGCCTCGTGCCGGGCCGCGGTGGTGTGCCACTCGACGTCCACGCCCCCGTCGGCCCGACGCGCCACCTTGCGGGAGGCGCCGCCGCCGGCGAGGTAGGGCTCGGCGTCCTGGAGCCAGTCGGCGCGGCCCGCGAGGACGCCCGAGCCGAAGGGCGCGTACAGCTTGTGTCCGGAGAAGGCGATCCAGTCGACGTCGAGGTCCTGGACGGAGACGGGGTGGTGGGGCGCGAGCTGCGCGGCGTCGAGCACGATCCGGGCGCCGTGCGCGTGCGCGGCGGCGGCGAGCTCCTTCACCGGCCACAGCTCGCCGGTGACGTTGGAGGCACCGGTGACGCAGACCAGCGAGGGGCCGTACGGCTCGCGGTCGGCGAGGGCGCGCTCCAGGGTCGCGACGGCCTGCTCCGGGGTGCGCGGCGCGTTGAGGTAGGTGACCCGGGCGTCCTTCCAGGGCAGCAGCGAGGCGTGGTGCTCGGTCTCGAAGACGAAGACCTCGCAGTCGGCGGGGACGGCGGCGGCAAGCAGGTTGAGGGAGTCGGTGGTGGAGCGGGTGAAGACGACCTGGTCGCCGGGGCGGCAGTCGAGGAACTCGGCGACGGTGGCGCGGCTGTTCTCGAAGAGGTCGGTGGAGAGCTGGGAGAGGTATCCGGCGCCGCGGTGGACGCTGCCGTAGTAGGGGGCGTACGCGGCGACGTCGTCCCAGACCCGCTGGAGGGCCGGCGCGCTGGCCGCGTAGTCGAGCGCCGCGTAGGTCACCTCGCCGCCGGTGACGAGCGGGACGGTGACGTCCCGGCCGAGGACGGGCAGCGGGGCGGCGCAGCGGGGTTCGGCGGACTCGGAGTCGACGGCGGTGGCAGCGGTGGCGGCGGCGTTCGGGTACGCGGACATGGCGGTATCTCCCGGCAGGAATGGGCAGCGAAGGGCCCGCGGGGCAGCGCGAAGTGGGGCGCCTCACACGGGTGTTGCCTCGACACACGGTGGTCGTGCGGAGGATGGGAAAACGGGGCCGCAGGCCCTAACGCATTCGCTTGCTCACGGAAAAACGCTCCTCGAGAGACCAGGACCCCTGGTGATCGAGGGGTCCGCGCTTGCCGTGGACCTTGCTGTCCACGGCCTGGTCTTCACCCGGGGCACCCCGCCACGGACGGAGGGTTGCCGGACAGCAAGCCGGGGCTTCGTAGCTGTCACTCATGACCTGCCGAACATCCTGCCACATGATCGCGCATGTGCGAGACCCCGGTCCGCATGCTGGACCGGGGTCGTCGTACGACGGGGACGCGCTACGCGTTGCTGACCGTGATCCAGCGCTCGAGGGCCCGGCGGGCCTCACCCGAGTCGATCGCCTCCGCCGCCTTCTCGATGCCGGCGCGGATCTGCTCCACGAGGCCGCCCTCCCCCGGCGCGAGCGCGACCAGCGCCGCGGCCGAGTTGAGCAGCACCGCGTCCCGTACCGGACCGGTCTCCCCGGCGAGGAGCCGGCGGGCGACGTCCGCGTTGTACGAGGCGTCCGCACCGCGCAGCGCCTCCACCGGTACGAGGTCGATGCCGACGTCCCGGGGGTCGAAGGCCTCCTCCCGCACCGAGCCGTCACGGACCACCCAGACCCGCGAGGTGGCGGTGGTGGTCAGCTCGTCGAGCCCGTCGTCGCCGCGGAAGACGAGCGCGGAGGAACCCCGCTCGGCGAGCACCCCGGCCATGATCGGAGCCATCCGGGCGTCGGCGACGCCGGTGGCCTGTGCCCTGACCCGGGCCGGGTTGGTGAGCGGACCGAGGAAGTTGAAGGTGGTCCGGATGCCGAGTTCCTTGCGGGCGGCGGCGACATGACGCAGCGCCGGGTGGAACTTCACCGCGAAGCAGAAGGTGATCCCGGCCTCCTCGGCGACCTCGGCGACCCGCCGCGGGGTCAGCTCCAGATTGACGCCGAGCTTCTCCAGGACGTCGGAGGCGCCGGACGCGGAGGAGGCGGCCCGGTTGCCGTGCTTGACGACCTTGGCGCCGGTGCCCGCCACGACGATCGCCGACATAGTGGAGATGTTGACGGTCTTGGCGCCGTCGCCGCCGGTGCCGACGATGTCGACGGACGGGCCGGGCACCTCGATCGTGTTGGCGTGCTCGTACATGGTGCGGACGAGCCCGGAGATCTCCTCGACGGTCTCGCCCTTGGCACGCAGGGCGACCGCGAAGCCGGCGATCTGGGCGTCGGTGGCCTCGCCGCGCAGGATCCGGTCCATCGCCCAGGCGGTGTCCTCGGCGCTCTGGTCGCGGCCGGTCAGCAGGCCTTCCAGGACGACGGGCCAGGAGCGGCCCGCCGACGTAGGTCCTCCAGCGGGGGTCACAGCGCTCATGGCAGCTCCTGGTCGTCACGTGACGGATACGGACCCACCCTATCGACCCCCGGGAACGGCAAAGAGCCCCGTCCATCGAATGGACGGGGCCCTCGCCGTGGCGAACTTCGAAACGTCAGGAGTTCAGGTGATCAGTGGTGGCCGTGGCCGCTCTGGATCTCCTTGTACTCCTCGACCGTGGGCTTGGCGACCTGGCTGTCGTCGCCGTAGTAGCCCTTGTTGAGCTTGATCCGGAGCTTCTCCATGCGCCCGATCTTGCGCTCCACGCCGTTCTCGTCGACGGCCGGCGGAAGCTCCGCGGCCGCGTACTGCTCGTGCGCCGTGAGGCGGTGCATCTCGCCCTGGCTGAGCGGCTCGTGGACCTCGACGAACTCACCGTGCGGCAGGCGCTTGATGATGCCCGACTCGCGGCCGTGCAGCACCTTGTCCCTGTCGCGGCGCTGGAGGCCGAGGCAGATCCGCTTGGTCACGATGAACGCGATGACCGGGCCGACGAAGAAGAAGATCCGCACGAACCAGGTGATCGAGTTGAGCGACAGGTGGAAGTGGGTCGCCCAGAGGTCGTTTCCACCACCCACGAGCATGATCATGTACGCGGTGATCCAGGCGACACCGAAGGCGGTGCGCGTCGGAGCGTTGCGCGGGCGCTGCGCGATGTGGTGCTCGCGCTTGTCGCCGGTGATCCACGACTCGATGAACGGGTAGACCGCGATCGCCGCGAGGACCGCCGGGAAGATCGCCAGTGGGATCATCACGCCGAGGACCAGCGTGTGGCCCCAGAGGTTGATCTCCCAGCCCGGCATGACACGGATCAGACCCTCGGCGAAGCCCATGTACCAGTCGGGCTGGGCGCCGGTGGACACCTGGTCCGGGCGGTACGGGCCGAGCGCCCAGATCGGGTTGATCGAGGCGATCGCGGAGATGACCGCGATGACACCGAAGACCAGGAAGAAGAAGCCTCCGGCCTTGGCCATGTAGACCGGCAGCAGCGGCATGCCCACGACGTTGTTGTTCGTACGGCCGGGGCCGGCGAACTGCGTGTGCTTGTGGAAGAACACCAGGATGAGGTGGGCCACCACGAGACCGAGCATGATGCCGGGCAGCAGCAGCACGTGGGCCGAGTAGAACCGGGCCACGAAGTCGCCGCCGGGGAACTCGCCGCCGAACAGGAACATCGACAGGTACGTGCCGATGACCGGCACGGACAGGATCGCGCCCTGCATGAAGCGGACACCGGTGCCGGAGAGCAGGTCGTCCGGGAGCGAGTAACCGGTGAAGCCGGTGAACATGCCCAGGAAGAACAGCAGGAATCCGAACAGCCAGTTGATCTCACGCGGCTTGCGGAACGCGCCCGTGAAGAAGACGCGCATCATGTGCACGAACATGCCGGCGAGGAAGATCAGCGCCGCCCAGTGGTGGATCTGCCGGATCAGCAGACCACCGCGCACCTCGAACGAGATGTGCATGGTCGAGTTGAACGCCTCGGACATCAGCTGTCCCTGGAGCGGGACGTACGGTCCCATGTACTCCACCTCGTTCATCGACGGGTGGAAGAACATCGTCAGATAGACGCCCGTCAGGATGATGATGAGGAAGCTGTAGAGGCAGATCTCGCCCAGCATGAAGGACCAGTGGTCCGGGAAGATCTTCCGCATGTTGGCCTTGGCCAGCGAGTAGATCCCCAGGCGTCCGTCGGCCCAGTCGGCGACCCGCTCACCTGCGGGCGCCTTCTTCGATGTATCGGTCACGGTGCTCATCCGCGCTCCCAGAAGGCAGGACCGACGGGCTCGTCGAAGTCGCCGAGCGCCTCCAGGAAGCCCTTGTCGTTCACGCCGATCCGCAGCTGCGGGAGGGCGTGACCGGCCGGGCCGAAGATGACGCGGGCGCCGTCGGAGAGGTCGAAGGTGGACTGGTGGCACGGGCAGAGGACGTGGTGCGTCTGCTGCTCGTACAGGGAGATCGGGCAGCCCACGTGGGTGCAGATCTTCGAGAAGGCGACGATGCCCTCGTGCGACCACTCGAGCTCGCGCTTGTCCTTGATGTCCTCCGGCTGGATCCGGACGATCATCAGGGCGGCCTTGGCGATCTCGGTCTGGAAGTGGTGGTCGTGCTCCGAGAGGCCCTCGGGCATCGCGAAGGTCAGCGAACCGACGGCGACGTCCTCGGGGCGCAGCGGCTCGTGCGTGTTCATGTTGATGAGCTGAAGACCCTTGGCCCACATGGTGGTCCGGAGCTTCTTCTCGGGCAGCGGGCCCATGTCACGCAGCAGCACGAGGCCGGAGAGCGGTACGAGCGACAGCGCGCCGAACATCGTGTTGCGGATGAGCTTGCGGCGGCCCATGCCCGACTCGGCGGCACCGGCCGCGAAGTCCGACATGACCTTGGCCTTGGTCTCCGGCGACGCCTCGATCGGGTGACGCTCGTCGGCGACCTCCACGTCGGACATCAGGGTGCGGGCCCAGTGGACCGCGCCCGCGCCGATGAAGAAGAGGGCGAGGCCGAGGGTCCAGCCGAGCGCGAAGTTGAGCGCGGACACCCGGCCGAAGGGCCAGATGTACACGATCTTGTCGACCGGGAAGATCACGTACGAGGCGATGAAGCCGACGGTGGCCAGCATCGACAGCGTGAACATGAAGGCGACCGCGCGCTCGGACCGACGGGCGGCCCGCTCGTCGATGTCCTGGATGCGGGGCTTGTGGGGCGGAAGGCCCGGGTCGGCGAACGGGTCGTCGGCGACCTTCACCGCGCCGTGCGCGGTGTCCTGCCCTGCCGGCAGGGTCTCTTCTGGAATCTCTTGGCTACTCATGACTTCTTGGCCTTAGCGGTGTGGGCCGCGACCCAGATGGCAACTGCGATCAGCGCGCCCAGTCCGAAGATCCAGGCGAACAGGCCCTCGCTGACGGGACCGAGACCACCGAGCTTGAGACCGCCCGGGTTGTCGGCCTTGTCGCTGTTGACGGCCTGGACGTACGCGATGATGTCCTTCTTCTCCTTCTCCGGCATGGTCGTGTCCGGGAAGGAGGGCATGTTCTGCGGGCCGGTCTGCATGGCCTCGTAGAGGTGCTTCGGGCTCACGCCTTCGAGGCTCGGGGCGTACTTGCCGTAGGTCAGCGCGCCACCCTCACCGGTGAAGTTGTGGCACTGGGCACAGTTGTTGCGGAACAGTTCGCCACCGCGGCCGATGTTGGCGCCGGCGGTGTCGTACTGCCCCTCGGCCGGCGTGATCGGGCCGGAACCGAGAGAGGCGACGTACGCCGCGAGCTGATCGATCTCAGCCTGCGAGTAGACGACCTTCTTCTTCGGGACCTGGGCGCCCGGCTGCTGGGCCGGCATACGGCCCGTGCCGACCTGGAAGTCGACCGCGGCCGAGCCGACGCCGACGAGGGAGGGGCCGTCAGTGGTGCCCTGACCGCCGGTTCCGTGGCAGCTGGCGCAGCCGACGGAGTAGAGCTTCTTCCCCTCCTCGATGGCGAGGGACTGGGCGGTCTCATCGGCCTTCGCCGTGCCCGCGGGCGCGAACGCGGCGTACAGCCCCCCAGTGGCCGCCAGCGCGAGAAGTAGGACGACGACCGCCGCCAGCGGATGGCGTCGTCGTGCGGAGAGCTTTTTCACGGATTACCCCGGTGTCAGGATCTTCTGCGTCGATGCTTGCTGGATGTCTCGGTCCGCCGTGACGGCGGGACCGATTACTTGATCATGTAGATCGTGGCGAAGAGGCCGATCCAGACGACATCGACGAAGTGCCAGTAGTAGGACACGACGATGGCGGCGGTTGCCTGCTCATGAGTGAACCTCTTGGCGGCGTACGTCCGGCCCAGGACCAGCAGGAAGGCGATGAGTCCGCCCGTCACGTGCAGGCCGTGGAAGCCGGTGGTCAGGTAGAACACGGAGCCGTAGGGCCCGGACGAGAGCGACATGCCCGCGTCCTTGACCAGCTCGGTGTACTCGAAGACCTGGCCGCCGATGAAGATCGAACCCATCACGAACGTGACGATGAACCACGTCCTGAGCTTCTTCACGTCGCCCCGCTCGGCGGCGAATACGCCGAGCTGGCAGGTGAGGGAGGAGAGCACCAGGATCGTGGTGTTGGTCGCCGAGAACGGGAAGGCCAGGTGTTCCGCCTGGGCCTTCCAATAGTCGGCACCTGTCACCGATCGCAGGGTGAAGTACATCGCGAAGAGGGCCGCGAAGAACATCAGCTCGGAGCTCAACCAGATGATGGTTCCGACGCTGGTGAGGTTCGGTCGATTGACCGACGGGTGCGCGTGCCCTGTTTCTACTGTCGTTACTGTCGCCACGACCGACATTATGTCGGTCGCTTATCCCGCCCTCACTCCGGGGGGTGCCGTTCGGAGTGTCAGAGGGGTGTGTCAGGGCCGAACGGCCCAGTGCGAGGGGTTCCCGGCACCCTTCGAACAGGTGTTGAACGGGTGTTGACGGAGTGTGGAGCGGAGTAGCATCCGCGCATCGGTCGACGACGACCCACCCGCCTTCCCAGCCGGAGGAACGATGCAGTCGAGTGCCACGGTCCTGGTCTACAGCGACGACGCGAACACCCGCGAGCAGGTACGGCTGGCGGCCGGGCGCAGGCCCGCGTCCGACGTTCCCCCGGTCGAGTTCGTGGAGTGCGCGACGCTTCCGGCGGTGCTGAAGCGCCTGGACGAGGGCGGCGTGGACGTGTGCGTCCTGGACGGCGAGGCGGTGCCCGCGGGCGGCATGGGCGTCTGCCGGCAGATCAAGGACGAGGTCTTCCGGTGCCCGCCGGTGCTGCTGCTCATCGGCCGCCCGCAGGACGCCTGGCTGGCCACCTGGAGCCGCGCGGACGCCGCGGTCACCCTTCCGGTGGAACCGGTCGAGTTCGCGGCGTCCCTGGCGGCCCTGCTCCGCTCGCGCCTCTCGATCGACGCGTGAGCTGATCAGATCGAGGGTCGCAGGCGGGCCTTCTCGGTGGGGGCCACCGGGTTCTCGGCGGCTTCCACCAGGGCGCTGCCCTGGCGCCACTTGGTCCAGGGCAGGTTCCAGTCGCCGAAGCCGTTGCCGAAGGGGTCCATCGTGTCGCCGTAGCTGTTGACGGTCTTGACGATGTCGCCGGGGCGGACGGTCTCGTAGAACCAGGCCGCGTTCCCCGTCGACATGCCGACACAGCCGTGGCTGACGTTCGCCACGCCCTGCGAGCCGACGGACCAGGGCGCGGCGTGGACGTACTCGCCGCTCCAGGTGACCCGGGTCGCGTAGTAGACGGGCAGGTCGTACGACTCGGAGCTGCCCTCGGCGATGCCGACGCTGGTGCCCCGCATCCGGACGTAGTACTCCTTGCCCAGGATCACCTTGATGCCGTTGCGGGTGGAGAAGCCCGGTTTGCCGGTGGTCACCGGAATGGTGTTGATCACTTCTCCGTTGCGCTTCACGGTCATGTAGTGCGACCCGGCGTCCGCGATCGCCTCGATCCGGTCGCCGATGGTGAGCTTCAGCGGCTTGGACGCGCCGCCGTAGAGCTTGTCGCCGACCTTGAGGCCGTCCAGGTTGCCGGTGACCGTCACGAGCGCGCCCGCGGGCCAGTACTCCTTGGGGCGGAAGTGCAGCTTCTTGTCGTCCACCCAGTACCAGGAGCCCTCGACGGAGGGGGTGGAGCGGACCTTGAGGGCCCGTTCGACGACCGCGCGCGCCTTCCGGTCCTTGACGGGGAGGCTGAGATCGGCCGTGATGGGCTGTCCGACGCCGTACGTGCCCGCCTCCGGGCCGAAGGTGGCCGTGAGGGCCCGTTTCGCGGGGGCCGTCTCGAACGTGTACGTACGGGCCCCTGGGGCGCCGTCCTCGTCCTCCGTGGCCACCCGGACCGTGTAGCGGGTGCCGGCCGCCAGGGCGGCCGTGGAGCGCCAGCGCCGGCCGTCCGCGGTGAGCTCGCCCGCCAGGTGGCGCCCCGCGGCGTCCGTGGCCGTGACGTCGGTGATCCGGCCGTCCTCGCCCTTGGCGGTGACCTCCAGGGGCTTCTCGGGATCCGCCTTGGCTCCGTCGGCGGGGGCGCTGACCGCGAGCTGGTCCGCCGCGTCGTACGCCCTCGCCGACAGGGGGTGGCCGTCGGTGCCGGTACAGGCCGTCGCGGCCGCGGTGACGGTGACAGCCAGAAGAGTGCAGCTCAGAACAGTCCGAATGCGCGGCGTGTCGTTCATGGACTCACCGTAAGAAGAATCTCGTGCGGCAGCGCGCCGAGTGCTGCAAAAGAGGGGCCCGGACGCTTCGGTGACGAAGTGTCCGGGCCCCTCGGTGTGCTCCGGTGCGGAGCGGGGTACCGCTACTGGTTCTGGTTCTCGCCGCGGTAGAACTCGAAGACCCAGCCGAAGAGGCCGACCAGGATCAGCGGGGCGGAGAAGTACAGGATCCACCAGCCCATCGCGATGGACAGGAAGGCGAGCGCACCGCCGATGCCGAGCGAGAGCGGCTGCCAGCTGTGCGGGGCGAAGAAGCCCACTTCACCGGCCTCGTCCGCTACGTCGGCCTCCTTGTCGTCCTGCGCCATGGCGTCGACACGCTTGGCCGTGAAGGCCAGGTAGTAGCCGATCATGATGGCCAGGCCGAACGCGAGGAACAGCGCCGTCGTACCGACCGGCTCCTTCGACCACACGCCGTACAGGACGGCCATGGCGAGGATGAAGACGCTCAGCCAGATGAACATCTTGCCCTGGATCTTCACTTGCCGGCCTCCTTCGCGCCCGTGAGGGCCTCGGCCTCGTGCGGCTTGTTCTCGAGCTGGTCGAGAGCGGCGATCTCAGGGTGGTGCAGGTCGAACGCCGGGGATTCGGAACGGATCCGCGGCAGGGTGAGGAAGTTGTGCCGCGGCGGCGGGCAGGACGTCGCCCACTCGAGCGAACGGCCGTAGCCCCACGGGTCGTCGACCTCGATCTTCTTGCCGTACTTGGCGGTCTTCCAGACGTTGTACATGAACGGCAGGATCGACAGACCGAGCAGGAAGGAGGAGATCGTCGAGATCGTGTTCAGCGCGGTGAAGCCGTCGGCGTCGAGGTAGTCCGCGTAACGACGCGGCATGCCCTCGGCACCGAGCCAGTGCTGCACCAGGAAGGTGCCGTGGAAGCCGATGAACAGCGTCCAGAACGTGATCTTGCCGAGGCGCTCGTCGAGCATCTTGCCGGTGAACTTCGGCCACCAGAAGTGGAAGCCGGCGAACATCGCGAAGACCACGGTGCCGAAGACGACGTAGTGGAAGTGCGCCACGACGAAGTACGAGTCGGAGACGTGGAAGTCCATCGGCGGCGAGGCCAGGATGACGCCCGTCAGGCCACCGAAGGTGAAGGTGATCAGGAAGCCGATCGTCCAGAGCATCGGTGTCTCGAAGGACAACGAGCCCTTCCACATCGTTCCGATCCAGTTGAAGAACTTCACGCCTGTCGGTACGGCGATGAGGAACGTCATGAAGGAGAAGAACGGTAGGAGCACGCCGCCCGTGACGTACATGTGGTGCGCCCACACCGTCACGGAGAGACCGGCGATCGCGATGGTCGCGGCCACCAGACCGATGTAGCCGAACATCGGCTTGCGGCTGAAGACCGGGATGACCTCGGAGACGATGCCGAAGAACGGCAGCGCGATGATGTACACCTCCGGATGGCCGAAGAACCAGAAGAGGTGCTGCCAGAGCAGCGCTCCACCGTTGGCCGAGTCGAAGATGTGCGCACCGAACTTGCGGTCCGCCTCCAGGGCGAACAGCGCGGCCGCCAGGACCGGGAAGGCGAGCAGGACCAGGACACCGGTCAGCAGCACGTTCCAGGTGAAGATCGGCATACGGAACATCGTCATGCCCGGAGCGCGCATGCAGATGATCGTGGTGATGAAGTTGACCGAACCGAGGATCGTGCCGAAGCCGGAGAAGGCCAGACCCATGATCCACATGTCGGCGCCGACGCCCGGCGAGCGGACGGCGTCCGACAGCGGGGAGTAGGCGAACCAGCCGAAGTCGGCCGCACCCTGCGGGGTGAGGAAGCCGGCCACCGCGATGATCGAGCCGAACAGGTACAGCCAGTAGGCGAACATGTTCAGCCGCGGGAACGCCACGTCGGGCGCGCCGATCTGCAGCGGCATGATCCAGTTCGCGAATCCGGCGAACAGCGGCGTCGCGAACATCAGCAGCATAATCGTGCCGTGCATCGTGAACGCCTGGTTGAACTGCTCGTTCGACATGATCTGCGTACCCGGACGGGCCAGCTCGGCGCGCATGAAGAGCGCCATGAGTCCGCCGATGCAGAAGAAGACGAACGACGTGACCAGGTAGAGCGTGCCGATCGTCTTGTGGTCGGTGGTGGTCAGCCACTTGATCACGACATTGCCGGGCTGCTTGCGCCGTACGGGCAGCTCGTTCTCGTACGAGTCCTCAGCTGCGGCGGCACCCTGGGTTTCGTTGTGGATGCTCACAGTTGGTTCTTCTCCGCATTCCTGGCCGGGTCCGTCTGCTCGATGCCAGACGGGATGTAGCCGGTCTGCCCCTTCTCGGCCAGCTCCTTCAGGTGCTGCTGGTAGCGCTCCGGGGAGACCACCTTGACGTTGAAGAGCATCCGGGAGTGGTCGACACCGCACAGCTCGGCGCACTTGCCGAGGAAGGTGCCTTCCTGCGTCGGGGTCACCTCGAAGGAGTTCGTGTGACCCGGGATGACGTCCTGCTTCATGAGGAAGGGGACCACCCAGAAGGAGTGGATGACGTCACGCGAGGTCAGGACGAACCGGACCTTCTCGCCCTTCGGCAGCCACAGGGTCGGGCCCGGGTTGCCGGTCTGCGGGTTGCGGTCGCCGGGGATGCCGGCGTCGTACACGCCGCCGGCGTTCTCCGGGAACGCGTCCAGGAACTTGTCCGGGATCGAGGAGAGGTTCTTGTCCGTCTTGGCGTCACCCGTCACACCGGGCACGTTCTCGACGTAGTTGAAGGCCCAGCTCCACTGATAGCCGACCACGTTGATGGTGTGGGCCGGCTTCGGGGTGAGCTCGAGGAGCTTCGACTCGTCGCGCGCGGTGAAGTAGAAGAGCACCGAGACGATGATGAGGGGGGTGACCGTGTACAGCGCCTCGATGGGCATGTTGTAACGGGTCTGCGGAGGTACCTCGACCTTGGTCCGGCTGCGCCGGTGGAAGATGACGGCCCAGAGGATCAGGCCCCACACCAGGATTCCGGTGATCAGAGCGGCCGCCCACGAACCCTGCCACAGGGAGAGGATCCGAGGCGCCTCTTCCGTGACGGGGGTGGGCATTCCAAGGCGGGGGAAGTCTTCCCAGTTGTACGAGCAGCCCGTGGCTGTCGCCAGGATCAGGCCCGCAGTCAGCACCTGCGGCAGCTTCCGCCGCATCGGGCGCCGCGACGAGCGGTCGGAGCCGTTGGGACTCACGTAGCGCCTTCCCGAGAGTCTCGGCCCGCGCTTGGTCGGCCACGGCCGTCCGTCTCGCTGGTCGGTCGCCGCCCCGTGCCGCGGGCAGGGGTTTGGATGTTTATGCGGACCAAACCCTACTGGACGCTATTTGGGGTCGCGCGGGGAGGGTGCCCAACGCGCCGTCCGAGTTCACGAAGGGGTGGACTCCGGGGTTCCGCAGGGGGGTCGGGCAGGTCCGTTCGGCGGTCTGCCGGGGTGCGGCGGGGTGGTTCTGACGGGGGTTCACGGGGGGCGGGGCGGGTGGTGGGGATGCCCGGGGGCGGCCGCGGTGGAGACGCCCCCGGGGCGGTGGCGGGGATGACCGGGGCGGCTGCGGCGGAGACGCCCCCGGGCGGGTGGGGCGGGGCGGGGTGGTGAGGGTGCAGGGGCGGGTCGGGGGCAGGGCCTACCGTGGATGGATGCCGTACTTCGACGCCGCGTCCGCCGCCCCCCTGCACCCCGTCGCCCGTCAGGCGCTGCTCGCCTCCCTGGACGAGGGTTGGGCCGATCCCGCCCGGCTGTACCGGGAGGGCAGGCGGGCACGGCTGCTCCTCGACGCGGCGCGGGAGGCCGCGGCGGAGGCCGTGGGCTGCCGCCCCGACGAGCTGGTGTTCACTCCTTCGGGGACGCGCGCGGTTCACGCGGGAATCTCCGGAGCCCTCGCGGCGCGTCGGCGTGTCGGAGACCGGCTCGTGGTCTCCGCGGTCGAACACTCCTCCGTCCTGCACGCGGCCGAGACGCACGCGGCGGCGGGCGGCACCGTGACCGAGGTCCCGGTGGGGCGGTCCGGGGCGGTCGACGCGGCAGCCTTCGCGGCGGCCCTCGACCCGGGGACCGCCCTGGCGTGTCTCCAGTCGGCCAACCACGAGGTGGGGACCGAGCAGCCGGTGGCGGAGGTCGCCGAGGCGTGCCGGGCGGCGGGCGTGCCGCTGCTCGTGGACGCCGCCCAGTCGCTGGGCTGGGGGCCGGTGGACGGCGCCTGGTCGCTCCTCGCGGCGAGCGCGCACAAGTGGGGCGGACCGGCGGGGGTGGGGCTGCTCGCCGTACGGAAGGGGGTCCGGTTCGCGCCGCAAGGGCCCTCGGACGAGCGGGAGTCGGGCCGGGCGCCCGGCTTCGAGAACCTGCCGGCGATCGTGGCGGCGGCGGCCTCGCTGCGGGCCGTCCGGGCGGAGGCGGTGGCCGAGGGGGCGCGACTGCGGGGCCTGGTGGACCGGATCCGGGCGCGGGTGCCGGAGCTCGTGCCGGACGTGGAGGTGGTGGGCGATCCGGTGCGCCGGCTCCCCCACCTGGTCACCTTCTCCTGTCTGTACGTCGACGGGGAGACGCTCCTCCATGAGCTGGACCGGGAAGGTTTCTCCGTTTCGTCCGGTTCGTCGTGTACGAGTTCGACGCTGACGCCCAGCCATGTGCTGCGCGCGATGGGGGTGCTGACCGAGGGGAACGTCCGGGTGTCCCTGCCGGCCGCCACCGCGGCTGAGGACGTGGACCGCTTCCTCGACGTCCTGCCGGGGGTGGTCGCGGCGGTACGGGAACGGCTCGGCGCGCCGGCGGCGTCGGCGGCCCCGGTGGACGCGGCCGGGTCGCTCGTCGTGGACGCGCTGGGCAAGCGCTGCCCGATCCCGGTGATCGAACTGGCGAAGGTGTTCGGAGAGGTTCCGGTGGGCGCGACGGTGACGGTCCTGTCGGACGACGAGGCGGCGCGGCTGGACATTCCGGCGTGGTGCGAGATGCGGGGGCAGGAGTATGTGGGGGAGGAGGAGTCGGTGGGGGGCGGGACGGCGTACGTGGTGCGCCGCGTGACGTGACGCGTCTCGGGCCCGTCCCACGGCCGGCGCCCCGCGGTGGGCGGCGCCCACCACTGCCCACCGCCGTGTGGCAATCGCCCTGCCGAGGCGGTACCCACCCGGCCGGGCGGCGCCTCGCCCACCCCCGCAGGGGCGGTGCGCGCCCGCCAGGGGCCGACCGCCTCGCCCCCCTCCGTGTGGGCAATCGTCCCGCAGGGCGGGACGGGTGGGCACACGGGACGGCGCCCCTTGGCGGGCGCCTCCGCCCCCTGTGCCTGGACCCGCACCACCAGTCGCGCCGCACAACGGGGTGCGGGTACAGGCCCGGAAGCCTGGGCCCGGCAAGGGGCGCCGTCCGTTGTGCCCACCCGTTCCGCCCCAGCGGAACGAATGCCCACAACGGGGGTGGGCGGCGCCCCGGCGGAACTGATGCCCACAACGGGTGGGCGGGGCAGCGCCCCAGCCGGCGGAGGTCCACAACGAGGGGGGCGCCGCCCCTGTGGAGCGGGTGCCCGCAACGAGGGGCGGCGGCACGGTGAGGGTGGGCGCCGTCCCTGTGGAGCGGGTGTCCGCAGCGGGCGGCGGGGCGGCTGAGGGGGGTGTCAGGACAGGTGGGTGTGGACTTCTGTCGCGGCGGGCTCGCCGTAGGCCTTGGTGAAGCGCTCCATGAAGTTCGCGCGCCGCAGCGTGTACTCCTGCGTGCCCAGCGTCTCGATGACCAGCGTCGCGAGCATGCAGCCGACCTGCGCCGCCCGCTCGAGCCCGACACCCCAGGTCAGCCCGGTGAGGAAGCCCGCGCGGAACGCGTCGCCGACGCCGGTCGGGTCGACCTTGGCGTTCTCCTCGGGGCAGCCGACCTCGATCGGCGTCTCGCCGACGCGCTCGATGCGCACCCCGCGCGAGCCGAGCGTGGTGACGCGGTGGCCGACGCGGGAGAGGATCTCGGCGTCGGTCCAGCCCGTCTTGGACTCGATGAGGCCCTTCTCGTACTCGTTGGAGAAGAGGTAGGTCGCCCCGTCGAGGAGCGTGCGGATCTCCTCGCCGTCCATGCGGGCGATCTGCTGCGAGAAGTCGGCGGCGAAGGGGATCCCCCGCGTCTTGCACTCCTCCGTGTGGCGGAGCATCGCCTCGGGGTCGTCGGCGCCGATGAGGACCAGGTCGAGCCCGCCCACCCGGTCGGCGACGGCCTTGAGCTCGATCAGCCGGGCCTCGCTCATCGCACCCGTGTAGAAGGAGCCGATCTGGTTGTGGTCCTTGTCGGTCGTGCAGACGAAGCGGGCGGTGTGCAGGACCTCGGAGATCCGCACCGAGCCGGTGTCGACGCCGTGCCGGTCGAGCCAGCCGCGGTACTCGTCGAAGTCGTAGCCCGCCGCGCCCACGAGGACCGGGCGGCCGCCGAGCTGCCCCATGCCGAAGCAGATGTTGGGTCCGACGCCGCCGCGACGCACGTCGAGGTTGTCGACGAGGAAGGAGAGGGACACCGTGTGGAGCTGGTCGGCCACGAGCTGGTCGGCGAACCGGCCGGGGAAGGTCATGAGGTGGTCGGTGGCGATGGAGCCGGTGACTGCGATACGCACGGCGGGGTGCTCCTGCGGGATTCGATAGGGGCGCGCGAGGCGCTCGAACGAAGGGTCGTGGTGCTACGGGTGAGCGACAGTTCACGCTACCGGGTGGGGCGCGCCCTGCCGAACAGCGGAAACTACCCCAGAGTAGGCCTTTTCTCCGGAGCGGTGCGGTGCATACGGTGCGCCCATGACCACGTACCCCGCTCCGCGTGAGCGACACGAGTCCGAGCTGAGCCTCGCGCAGCTGCGCGGCGACGGTGCTCGGATGGCCCCCCACTGGGTCACCCCGGTCTCCCCCGCACCCGCTCCGGTCTCCCCCGCGCTGATCCACGGGGTGGTCGTTCCGGCGGCCTCGGCCCGCCTGATCGACGCCACCGCGGAGTACGGGGGCTGACGGACGGAACCGTCGGCCCGTCCGCTCCGTCCCATCGGCGTCCGGTCGAGACGAGGGAGCGTTGCGGTGAGCGGTACGGAGAACGTACGGAGGCGGCGGAATGTCCTGGCCGCCTCGGTGGCGGCGGGTGTGCTGCTCGCCGGAGGCGGTGGTGTCTATCTGGCCACCACGGCGTCCGGTGACGGCACCGGCGCGGCCACGAAGGCCGCGGACGCGGGCGGGCCGCCGCCCCCGCCGCTGAACCTGGGCGGCGGCACCGGCGGTACGGACGCCGAAGGCGGTACGCGGGGCGGCCCCGGGATCGCGCCCGGCGAGCCGGACCCCGGAGGCGGCCCGGACGGGACCGTCTACACAGCCGAGGGCCCACTCCCCCAGGGGCCCTCCTCGGCCGCGGTCCACCGGCCCGAGGGCCTGGTCACCTCGGCGGAGGTGACCAGGCTGGCCGAAGCCCTGGGCGTCTCCGGGAGCCCTTCCCTGGTCGGCGACGTCTGGACGATCCGGCCCGAGAAGGACGGTTCGGGGCCCCGCCTCGACGTGGCGCGGAAGGCGCCGGGGAACTGGACGTACTCCTGGTACGACGGCGGCCCCGCGGGCGACACCTGCCTCAAGGGCAAGGCCTGCCCGCCGCCGGGGGAGACGAAGCCCTCGCCGGGCGGTACGCCGCTGAGCGAGGCCGCGGCGAAGGCGGCGGCCGCGCCCGTCCTGAAGGCGCTCGGCCAGGACGACGCGAAGGTCTCCGCGAGCCAGGTGATGAACGGTTCGGTACGGGTGGTCAACGCGGAACCGGTGATCGGCGGGCTGCCGACCCACGGCTGGTCCACCGGGCTGCACATCGCGCGGGACGGCCGGACGGTCGCCGGGAGCGGGATGCTCAAGGAGCCGGTCGAGGGCGCCGTGTATCCGGTGATCGGGGCGGCGAAGGCGCTCGCCGAACTGAACGAGGACTCGAAGGGCACCGGCCCGATCGGTATCGGGGGCTGCGCCACCGCGCCGCCGGCCGCCGACGTGCCCTCCGCGGGCAGGCCGGACCGGACGCCGGCCCCCGGGCAGGCCGAGCCGGCCGTGCCCTGCGAGACGATCGTGGACGGGGTGGCCCCGGACCGGGTGCCGGTGACGGCCGCCGTGCTGGGCCTGGCCGCGCAGGACGTGGACGGCGGGCGGCTGCTCGTACCGTCGTGGCTGTTCACGGCGGACCCGGCGGACGGAGCGCCGTACACGGTGGTGCGGACGGCGGTGGCGCCCGAGTTCCTGACGCCGCCGGCGAAGCCCTCGCCGACCCCGACGCCGTCTCCCGAGGACGGTACGGCGCCGGTACGGCAGATCGAGTCGTTCCGGGCGGACGAGTCCGGCCGGAAGCTGACGGTCACCTTCTGGGGCGGGGTGTGCAGCACGTACACCGTCACGGCCCAGGAGCGCGCCGACCGGGTCACCGTACGGGTGTCGGAGGCTCCGACCGACCCGGACAAGGTGTGCATCGCGATCGCCGTGGAGATCACGAAGACGGTGACCCTGGACGCTCCGCTCGGTTCACGGCCGGTGGTCGACGGGGCGAGCGGGGAGGCGGTGCCCCGCCGCTGACCCGGCCGGGACGTACACATGAGGGCGGCGGCCCGGGAGATCCCGGGCCGCCGCCCTCATGTGTGCGCCTGAGCCGGTACGGCCCGACCGACAGGTCGATGCCGCCCGGCCGCTGCGCCTTAGCTGAACGAGTCGCCGCAGGCGCAGGAGCCCGTGGCGTTCGGGTTGTCGATGGTGAAGCCCTGCTTCTCGATGGTGTCGACGAAGTCGATCGAGGCGCCGCCCAGGTACGGGGCGCTCATGCGGTCGGTGACGACCTTGACGCCGTCGAAGTCCTTCACGACGTCGCCGTCGAGCGAGCGCTCGTCGAAGAACAGCTGGTAACGCAGGCCGGAGCAGCCGCCGGGCTGAACGGCGACGCGCAGGGCCAGGTCCTCGCGGCCTTCCTGGTCGAGGAGGGCCTTGACCTTGGCCGCGGCGGCGTCGGACAGGAGGATGCCGTCGCTGACAGTGGTCTTCTCGTCCGATACGGACATCTGCTTCTCTCCCGGTGTGTACGGAGACTGCTTGCCGACGGTTGCAACCGACGGTGCCCCGGATTCATTCCGGGCCGAGTGGGGTGTTTCTTCTTTCATGCTCGCACACCCTGTCCAGCTGCGGGGACGGTGCGGCCGAGGTCCGGGGACGGCGAATTCGTCACATCGACACTATGGACATCGTCAACGTGACGTGAAGCGGTTATGATAGATAGCGTCATTTCGACGAAAAGCATCCCCCGCAGGCTCCCCGAAGAAAGGGTGCGTGACGTGACCACGGCCCAAGCCCGTCATGAACTCGACGTACAGCCGACGCCGCTCGCCCTGCTCCTGCTCGGCCGCGAGGCCGACCCCAAGAGCGAGCGCGGCGTGGAGTGCCCCGGCGATCTGCCGTCGCCCTCCGACCCGGACCTCGTGGAGCGCGCCCGCGCGGCCAAGGAGAAGCTCGGGGACAAGGTCTTCGTGCTCGGTCACCACTACCAGCGCGACGAGGTCATCCAGTTCGCCGACGTGACCGGCGACTCCTTCAAGCTCGCGCGTGACGCGGCGGCCAAGCCCGAGGCCGAGTACATCGTCTTCTGCGGTGTGCACTTCATGGCCGAATCGGCCGACATCCTGACCGGCGACGACCAGAAGGTCGTCCTGCCCGACCTCGCGGCCGGCTGCTCGATGGCCGACATGGCCACCGCCGAGCAGGTCGCGGAGTGCTGGGACGTGCTGACCGAGGCCGGCGTCGCCGAGCAGGTCGTGCCCGTCTCGTACATGAACTCCTCGGCCGACATCAAGGCCTTCACCGGCAAGCACGGGGGCACGATCTGCACCTCGTCCAACGCCGAGCGGGCCCTGAACTGGGCCTTCGAGCAGGGCGAGAAGGTGCTGTTCCTGCCGGACCAGCACCTGGGCCGCAACACCGCCGTCCGCGACATGGGGATGTCCCTGGACGACTGCGTGCTCTACAACCCGCACAAGCCGAACGGCGGGCTGACCGTCGAGGAGCTGCGCGCCGCCAAGATGATCCTGTGGCGGGGTCACTGCTCGGTGCACGGCCGCTTCTCGCTGGACTCGGTGAACGACGTGCGCGAGCGCATCCCCGGCGTGAACGTGCTCGTCCACCCCGAGTGCCGTCACGAGGTCGTCGCCGCCGCCGACTACGTGGGCTCGACCGAGTACATCATCAACACCCTGGAGGCGGCCCCGGCCGGCTCCAAGTGGGCCATCGGCACCGAGCTGAACCTGGTCCGCCGCCTGGCGAACCGTTACGCCGACCAGGGCAAGGAGATCGTCTTCCTCGACAAGACGGTCTGCTTCTGCTCGACCATGAACCGCATCGACCTGCCGCACCTGGTGTGGACCCTGGAGTCCCTGGCGGAGGGCAACCTCGTCAACCAGATCCAGGTCGACAAGGAGACGGAGAGCTTCGCCAAGCTCGCCCTGGAGCGGATGCTCGCTCTGCCGTAACGGTTCTCTGCCGCAGCGGTTCTCCGCCATGGTGGTTCTCCGCCGTGGTGGTTCTCCCTCGCCCACGCCGAAGGGCGCCCCGCACGATCGCGGGGCGCCCTTCGCCGTACGTACCGGGACTCAGTCCAGGATGTCGAGCAGACCCGCGTCGATCGGGGTGACGTCCGGCTGCTCCGGGTTGTGCGTCATGTCGTCCTTCCCCTTGGCCTTCGCCTTCCGCTTCGCCGCCTTCTTCTTCGCGCGGCGCTCCTTGCGGAGCTCCACCATCGCGTAGAGCGTCGGGACGAGGAGCAGCGTCAGGAGCGTCGAGGTGATCAGGCCGCCGATCACGACCACGGCCAGCGGCTGGGCGATGAAGCCGCCCTCGCCGGTGACGCCGAGGGCCATCGGCAGCAGGGCGAAGATCGTCGCCAGGGCGGTCATCAGGATCGGGCGCAGCCGGTGCCGGCCGCCCTCGATCACCGCTTCGACGACTCCCAGGCCCTTGGCGCGGTACTGGTTGATCAGGTCGATCAGGACGATCGCGTTGGTGACGACGATGCCGATGAGCATCAGCATGCCGATCATCGCCGGGACGCCCATCGCGGTGTCGGTGACGATGAGCAGACCGAGCGCACCGGTCGCCGCGAACGGGATCGACACCAGCAGGATCAGCGGCTGGATCAGCGACCTGAAGGTCGCGACGAGCAGCATGAAGACGATCGCGATGGCCGCGAGCATCGCCAGGGCCAGGCTGAGCTGGGCCTCCTCCAGGTCCTCCGACGCACCGCCGATGGTGGCCGTGGCGCCCGCCGGCAGGTCGAGCGCGGCGATCTTCTTCGTCAGGTCGAGGCTCACCGCGCCGGTGTCGTCGCCGACCGGCTTGGCCGTGACCGTCGCGGTGCGGGCGCCGTCGATCCTGGTCATGGAGACCGGGCCGGGGACCAGTTCGACGGTGGCGATGTCACCGAGCCTCACCGGGCCGAGGGGCAGCGCCCTGAGCTCGGCCAGGGTGGTGGCCGGGCGGGCCGAGGTGATGAGGACGTCCCGCTCGCTGTCGTCGAGGGTCGCCTTCGCGGCCGGGGTGCCGCGGACGGCCTGGGCGACGACCATGCCGAGCGAGGCGGAGTCGAATCCGGCGTCGGCGGCCGCGGGCTTCGCCGTGACGGAGACGCGCGGCACGGACTGCGCGAGGTCGCTCTGCACGTCGGTGACGTTCTTCAGGCCGGCGACCGCCGACCGGACCTGCTCGGAGGCCTTCTGGAGGACCTCGGGGTCGGCGGCCTTGACGACCACGCTCAGGTCCTGGCTGCCGAAGCCGTCACCGGCCGTGAGGGTGGTCTCGCCGATCCCGTCGAGGGCTCCGAGGCCCTTCTCGATGTCGTCCCGGGCCTTCTCGTACGAGGCGGACTCCTCCAGGCTCACCTGGTACGAGGCCTCGTTGGAGCCGGTGCCGCCGCCGAAGGCCGCCATGAATCCGGAGGAGCCGATGGTGACCTGGTAGTCCTTGACGCCCTCGGTCTCCGCGAGCAGCTTCTCGATCTTCTTCGCGGCCTCGTCGGTGGCGCCCAGGCTGGTGCCGGGAGCCAGCTCCTGCTTGACGCTGAGGACCTTCTGGTCGCCCGGCTCGAAGAAGTTCGTCTTCAGGAGCGGGGTCATGCCGAGGGTGACGGCCAGGACGGCGAGCGCGATGCCCAGGCTGGCGAGCCGGCGCCGGGTCGCGAACCGCAGGACCGGCACGTACAGGCGCTGGAGGCGGCTCTTCTCCTCCTTCTCCTCGGCCAGTCTGCGGGCCTCGTCGAGGTCCTCAGGGGTGCCCTGGGGGGCGCGCAGGAACCAGTACGAGAGGACGGGGACCACGGTCAGGGAGACGAGCAGCGAGGCGAGCAGCGCGGCCGTCACCGTCAGCGAGAAGGAGCCGAACATCTCGCCGACGATGCCGCCGACCAGGCCGATCGGCAGGAAGACGGCGACGGTGGTGAGGGTGGAGGAGGTGACGGCGCCGGCCACCTCGCGGACCGCGGTGAGGATCGCCTCGCGGCGCTCCTCGCCGTAGCCGAGGTGACGCTTGATGTTCTCCAGGACCACGATCGAGTCGTCGACGACCCGGCCGATGGCGATGGTGAGCGCGCCGAGCGTCAGCATGTTGAGCGAGAGGTCGCGGGTCCACAGCACGATGAGGGCGAGGACGACCGAGAGCGGGATGGAGACGGCGGTCACCAGGGTCGAGCGGATCGACGTGAGGAAGACCAGGATCACCAGGACGGCCATGACGAGGCCGAGCGCGCCCTCGGTGGTGAGTCCGGAGACGGCCTTGGCGACGGCGGGGCCCTGGTCGGAGACGACGGTCAGTTCGGCGCCGGCGCCGAGGTCCTGGCGCAGCCCGGGGAGCTTCTCCGCGACGGCGTCGGAGATGGCGACGGCGCTGCCGTCCTCGTCCATGGTGGCCATGACGGCGAGGCTGGGCTTGCCGTTGGTACGGGTCAGGGAGGCGCGCGGGGACTCCTCCTGGCGGACGGTGGCCACGTCGCCGAGGCGCACGGCCCTGCCCTTGCCGGGGACGGCCGCGGGGATGCGGAGGTCCTCGATCTGCCGCAGCGAGGTGTAGCCGCCGCCGACCTGGATCGTGCGGCTCTTGCCGTCCTCGGCGAAGGAGCCGGCGGGCATCGTGCCGCCGCCGGAGCGCAGGGCCTCGGCCAGCTTCATGGTGCTGAGTCCGGCCGCGGCGAGCTTCCGCTCGTCCGGGGTGACGGAGACCTGGAGGTCCTGGACGCCGCTGACGGAGACCTGGGCGACTCCGTCGATGCCCTCGAGGGTGGGCACCACGGTCCGTTCGAGCAGGTCGGCGAGGGCCTGCGGGTCCTTGTCCGAGGAGGCCGCGAGGACGACGGTCGGCATGTCGTCCGTCGAGCCGGCCACGACCTGCGGGTCGACCGTGTCCGGGAGCTGCGCGCGGGCGCGGTTCACGGCCTGCTGGACGTCGGCGACGAGCTGCTTCGTCGACTCGTCGCCGTAGTCGAAGGAGGCCATGACGACGGCCATGCCCTCGGAGGCGGTGGAGGTGACCGACGTGAGGCCGTCGACGGCCTTCAGGTTGCTTTCGAGGGGCTCGACGACCTGCTTCTCGACCACATCGGGAGAGGCGCCCTGGTAGGGGGCGAGGACCGAGACCATGGGCAGCTCGATCGAGGGGAGCAGCTGCTGCTTGAGCTGCGGGATCGCGATCGCCCCGAACACGATCGCGATGATGGACATCAGCCCGATCAGGGCCCGTTGCGCGAGGCTGAATCTGGACAGCCAGGACATGGGGTCTCTCTTCTGTGGCGTACTCGTCGACAGGCGGGAGCAGCCAGGACCCCGGCCCGGACCCGCTGGATCCGCCGGAGGCGCCCCCCGTTCATACGATCTGCCATCGGCGGCCGGAAGTCCTCGGCCCCCGGGTCCACATCCTTATCCGCCGCATACCGCGTCTGGAGTACGCCGGAGCCGCAGGTCACTCCACCCTCGGACGTACCAGTCCCGTTTCGTAGGCGGTGACCACCAGCTGGGCCCGGTCGCGGGCGCCGAGCTTCGCCATGGCCCGGTTGACGTGGGTCTTCACGGTGAGCGGGCTGACGTCGAGCCGCTCGGCGATCTCGTCGTTGGACAGGCCGCCCGCGACGAGGACGAGGACCTCGCGCTCCCGGGCGGTGAGTGCGGCGAGCCGCTCGGTCCGGGCCCCGACCTCCTCGCCCAGGGGCGCCGCGCCGCCGCCCTGCGCGAGGAACGTGGCGATCAGGCCCTTGGTGGCGGCCGGGGACAGCAGCGCCTCGCCCGCGTGGGCGATCCGGATCGCGCCGAGCAGTTCCTCGGGCTCGGCCCCCTTGCCGAGGAAGCCCGAGGCGCCGGCGCGCAGCGACTGCACGACGTACTCGTCGACCTCGAAGGTGGTCAGCATGACGATCCGTACGTCGGAGAGCTCCGGGTCGGCGGTGATCATGCGGGTGGCGGCGAGTCCGTCCGTGCCCGGCATCCGGATGTCCATCAGGACGACGTCGGCCCGCTCCGAGCGGGCGAGGGCCACGGCCTGGGCGCCGTCGGCGGCCTCGCCGACGACCTCCATGTCCGGTTCGGAGTTCACCAGGACCTTGAAGGCGCTGCGCAGCAGGGCCTGGTCGTCGGCGAGCAGCACCCGGATGGTCATGTGTCCTCCCCCGTACGGGACGTCACGGGCAGTATCGCCTGGACGCGGAAGCCGCCGCCGTACCGGGGTGCGGCGGTCAGGGTGCCGCCGAGCGCGCCGACCCGTTCCCGCATGCCGAGCAGACCGTGGCCGCCGGCGGGTGCGGGGTCCTGGTCGGCGGGGGGCCTGCCGTTGTCGAGGACGGTGATCTCGACCGTACGGCCGACCCGGACGACGCTCACCTCCGCCTCGGCGTCCGGTCCCGCGTGCTTGCGGACGTTGGTCAGGGCCTCCTGCACGATCCTGTACGCGGCGAGGTCGACGGTCGCGGGCAGCGGCTTCTCCCCGTCGGTACGGGCCAGGGCGACCGGGAGCCCGGCCTTGCGGAAGCTGTCGAGGAGCCCGTCGAGGACGGCGAGGCCTGGGGCCGGTTCGGTGGGGGCCTCCGGGTCGCCGGACTGGCGGAGCAGGCCCACGGTGGCGCGGAGTTCGTCGAGCGCGGAACGGCTGGCCTCCCGCACGTGCGCGAGGGCCTCCTTGGCCTGGTCGGGACGCTTGTCCATGACATGGGCGGCGACACCGGCCTGGACGTTCACCAGGGCGATGTGGTGGGCGACGACGTCATGGAGGTCACGGGCGATCCGCAGCCGTTCCTCCGCGACCCGCCGCCCGGCCTCCTCCTCGCGGGTCCGCTCGGCCCGCTCGGCCCGCTCCCTTATCGCGTCGACGAAGGCCCGGCGGCTGCGGACGGCGTCCCCCGCGGCGGCCGCCATGCCGGTCCAGGCGAAGACACCGAGGTTCTCCTGCGCGTACCAGTGGGTCGGGCCGAAGGTCATGGCGGCGGCGGTGAGCACGGCCATCGTGACGAGCCCGACGCGCCAGGTGGTGGGCCGGTCGGTGCGGGAGGCGACCGTGTAGAGCGCGACGACGGCGCTCATGGCGATGGGGGCGGGCCGGGTGTCGTTGATCAGTTCGAAGAGGCTGACCGTCACGGTGAAGCAGAGCACCCGGAAGGGGTGCCGGCGGCGCAGCACGAGCGCGAGGGCCCCGGCGACCATGATCAGCACGCTCCACGCGTCGGGCGCGTGGTCGCCGAAGGTCGGCCCCCCGTCCGGACCGCCGTGCGGGTCGGTGAAGGACCCGGCGATCATGCACACGAGCGCGCCGAACGCGATCGTGGCGTCGAAGGCGAGCGGATGCCCGCGGAACCAGTCACGAAGACGGACGTGGAGGGTGCCGGTGGCGGGGCCGGTGGGGGTCACGGGGGACAACGGTACGGGGTCCGGACGGTCGTACCGAAGGGTGCCGTACCGCCCCGGGTTCGGGGGCCGGGCCCCGGAAACGCGGAGTCCCGCCTCCCCCGCGTGCGGGGTGGCGGGACACCGGGGACCGGTCGTCGCGTCAGCCTGGGATCAGGCCGTCGTCGGAGAGCAGCTCCCTCACCTCGTCGAGGCTCGCGTCCGGCGCGGGGAGGATGAGCTCCGAGGGTTCGAGCGCCTCGTCCGGCAGTGGCTCACCGAGCCGCCGGACCGCGTCCAGGAGGGCGCCCAGCGTGCGCCGGAACCCTTCCCCGTCCCCCGATTCCATCTCTTCGAGCAGCTCGTCGTCGAGCCTGTTCAGCTCGACGAAGTGGCTGTCGGCCAGCATCCACTGGCCCTCCCCCATGATCCGTACGATCATGACGCGTCCTGTCTGTCGCCTACTTCTCGAAGCGCGGGTGGGACTGCTGCTGCTGAGTGCGGTCCTGCGGCGCGGCCGCGCCACCGCCCTCGAGCGCCTGCTGCTGCGCGGACGGGCCGCCGGCCAGCTCCGCCTTCATGCGCTGGAGCTCCAGCTCGACGTCCGTACCGCCGGAGAGCCGGTCCAGCTCCGCCTGGATGTCGTCCTTGGCGAGGCCGGACTGGTCGTCGAGCGCCCCCGAGGCGAGCAGCTCGTCGATCGCGCCCGCGCGCGCCTGGAGCTGGGCGGTCTTGTCCTCGGCCCGCTGGATCGCGAGACCGACGTCGCTCATCTCCTCCGAGATGCCGGAGAAGGACTCGGCGATCCGGGTCTGCGCCTGGGCCGCCGTGTAGGTCGCCTTGATGGTCTCCTTCTTCGTGCGGAAGGCGTCGACCTTGGCCTGGAGACGCTGGGCGGCGAGAGTGAGCTTCTCCTCCTCGCCCTGCAGCGTCTGGTGCTGCACCTCCAGGTCGCTGACCTGCTGCTGGAGCGCGGCGCGGCGGGACAGCGCCTCACGCGCCAGGTCCTCCCGGCCGAGCGCCAGCGCCTTGCGGCCCTGGTCCTCCAGCTTGGACGACTGGCCCTGCAGCTGGTTCAGCTGGAGTTCGAGCCGCTTGCGGGAGGTGGCGACGTCGGCGACGCCCCGCCGCACCTTCTGCAGCAGCTCCAGCTGCTTCTGGTAGGAGTAATCGAGCGTCTCGCGCGGATCCTCGGCCCGGTCAAGGGCCTTGTTCGCCTTCGCGCGGAAGATCATCCCCATACGCTTCATGACACCGCTCATGGGCTTCGCGCGCCCCCTTCTGACGGACTTCGGCTCCAGCTCTTCGACAGGATCCACAGTACGGGCCCTGTCTCCATTACCGCACTGTTCGGAGCGGGATGCGCTCCTCCCCAAGGACGACGTCGCGCGGCTCTCCCTCCCGCGCAGGGAGTAGACGGATCTCAGGGAGACCGCGCCCGTCCTCCCGTACGTACCGCCGAAGACGCAGTCCGTTAGCGGATCGTTCCCGCCCGGCATGGGGTTCATGCCCACCACCCCGTACCCTTGGGTTTTGTGTTCCGTAGCCGTTCGAAGGACGAGAAGGCCCCCACCGACAAGGTGACGGCGGACCTCTCCACCAAGCAGCCCCGCGACCCCGAGGCCCCCAAGGGCCGCCCGACACCCAAGCGGAGCGAGGCGCAGACCCAGCGCCGGCGTGCCGTGACGGTGCCGACCGACCGCAAGGAGGCCGCCAAGCGCCAGCGCGAGGCACGCCGCTCCGACCTGGCCCGCCAGCGCGAGGCGCTGGCCAGTGGCGACGAGCGTTATCTGCCGACCCGCGACAAGGGACCGGTCCGTCGCTTCGTGCGCGACTTCGTCGACTCGCGGTTCGTGATCGCCGAGTTCTTCCTGCCGATGGCCGTGGTGATCCTCGTGCTGTCGCTGTTCGGCAACACCAACCGGTCGCTGCAGAACATCTCGCTGCTCCTGTGGCTCGGTGTGATCATCCTGATCGTCATCGACTCGATCGGCATCTGGCTCCGTCTGCGGAAGCAGCTGGCCACGCGCTTCCCGAACGAGCCGAAGCGCGGCGCCATCGCGTACGGCCTGATGCGCACGCTGCAGATGCGCCGGCTTCGACTGCCGAAGCCGCAGGTCAAGCGCGGAGAGCGGCCCTGAGCGCCGACAGTTCGGAACCCGTCGAGCCCGCTTTCGGTGCGGCGACGTCGGAGGCGGGCGGTCCTGTGCTGCCCGCCGTCGCGCACTGGCCGGCCGGGTCCGGCGGGCTGCGCGACACCATCCGGCAGGAGATCGTCGCCCGTCAGCTCGACGAGCAGATATCCGGCCGCTACCCCGTGGGGCAGCGGCTGCGGATCCTCGACGCGGGCATGGGCCAGGGCACGCAGGCCCTGCGCCTCGCGCGCGCGGGGCACACGGTGACCGGCCTCGAGGCCGATCCCGAGCTGCTCAAAGCGGCCCGTGAGTCGCTTGCGACCGAGCCCGCCGGCATCCGCGAGCGGGTCCGGCTGATCGAGGGCGACGGCCGCGAGACCGGGGTGCACTTCCTGCCCGGCAGCTTCGACGTGGTCCTCTGCCATGGCGTGCTGATGTACGCGGACGAGCCGGACGCGCTGCTCGCGGGCCTGGCCAGGATGCTGGCCCCCGGCGGGCTGCTGTCCCTGGTCGTACGGAACGCGGACGCCCTCGCCATGCGGCCGGGGCTCGCCGGGGACTGGGCCGGTGCGCTCTCGGGCTTCGACTCGGACGTCTACACGGACGACCTCGGCGTGAAGGTGCGGGCCGACCGGCTCGACGCGCTGACGGCGACGCTGGCGGGGATCGCGGCGCCGCTCCACGCCTGGTACGGGGTGCGGGTCTTCACGGACGGCGTCCCGGCCGGTACGGGCCTGCCGGCCGCCGAGGACCTGGACCGGCTGCTCGCCGCCGAGGACCGGGCGGGGCGCACGGAGCCGTACCGACGGGTGGCGGCGCTGCTGCATCTGTGCGGGGTACGGGGCTGAGAGCGGTGTCGTGCGCCGGGTGCCGCACCCCTGATCGGGTGCGTTCGTCGGGCCCGGTGCGGGGATGAAACGGATACTCCGGACATGGACGTATCCCGTGCCCGCGCCCCACGTCTCCACCTTTCCCTGACCGGCGTCGTCTGCGCCGTCGCGCTCGTCGGCGGCTGCTCCGCCTCCGCCGGCGACACGCCCGCGCCGGAGCGCTCCACCCAGGCGGCGGCGCCGCTCGCCGCGAACGAGCTCCAGGACGACTACCGGGCCGTCATCAAGAACGTCCTGCCCTCGGTCGTGCAGATCGACGCGGCCAACAGCCTCGGCTCCGGGGTCGTCTACGACGACAAGGGGCACATCGTCACCAACGCGCACGTCGTCGGCCAGGAGAAGACCTTCAAGGTCACCGCCGCGACGGGCGGGCAGCCGGTGACCGCCCGCCTCGTCTCCTCGTATCCCGAGCAGGACCTCGCGGTGATCAAGCTCGAATCGCTGCCGCAGGGGCTCAAGCCGGCGAAGTTCGGGGACTCGGCGGCCGTGGACATGGGTCAGATCGTGCTCGCGATGGGATCGCCGCTCGGTCTCTCCGGCAGCGTGACCCAGGGCATCGTCTCGGCGACCGGCCGCACGGTCAGCGAGGGACGGGCGGGCGGGGGCACGGGCGCGACCATCGGCGACATGGTCCAGACGTCGGCCGCGATCAACCCCGGCAACAGCGGGGGCGCGCTCGTGAACCTGGACAGTGAGGTCATCGGCATCCCGACGCTCGCGGCGACCGACCCGGAGATGGGCGGGGGGTCGGCGCCCGGGATCGGGTTCGCGATCCCCGCGTCGATGGTACGGACCGTCGCGGACCAGATCGTCAAGGACGGCAAGGTGACGGACTCGGGGCGGGCGGCCCTGAACATCACCGGCCGTACGGTGCTCGACGACGACTACGAGCCGGCGGGTGTGGCCGTGGTCGAGGCGCCGGCGAACGGAGCGGCGGGGCGGGCGGGTCTGAAGCCGGGGGATGTGATCACCCGGCTCGGCGACGCCGACATCACGACGATCACGTCCCTGTCGGAGGCGCTGGCCTCGCACCGGCCGGGGGACAGGGTGACGGTGGTGTATGTGCGGGGGGCGACGACGGGGCGGGCGCAGGTCACGCTGGGCGAGATGTAGCCGGGCGCGTGCCCTGCGGGGCGCACGCGTGGGTGGCTGGGGCGCCTGAGCGCTGCGCCCTTTGGCAGGCGCCTCCGCCCCTTGCGCCTTAACCCGCACCACCACTCGCGCCGCACAACGGGTGCGGGTACAGGCCCGGAGGCCTGGGCCCGGCAAGGGGCGCCGTCCGTTGTGCCCACCCGTTCCGCCCCAGCGGAACGAATGCCCACAACGGGGGTGGGTGGCTGCGCGGACGTGCCCGCTACGGGCGCGGCGCGGCGGCACTCCGGAGGAGTGCGTGCCCACAACGGGGCGGCGGCCGAGGTGGGCATCGGCACCGTGGAGCTGATGCCCACGACAGGGGCGCCGGGTGTTCTAGCCCTCCGCGTTCAGGGGCATCGGGCCGTAGATCTTCGTCCCGTCCTCCGACAGCGTCACCTGGTCCGCGCCGCCGCCCAGGAGATCACGCCAGTGTTCGCCGATCCAGCTTTCCGCGTCCCCCTGGGTGGTGAACTCCTCCGGAGTCACCACCGGCTCGACCTCCGTGCCGTCGGACTTCTCGAACCGCCACGTCCATGCCATGTCCGCCTCCTGGCGCTCACCGGATGATCGGTTTCCTGCCCGCAGCGTAGCCGGGCGCGCACGGCTCGCGGGGGCGCGGGAGGATCTGAGGGTGGAACTGACTCTGCTCGGCACCGGCGCCCCGCTCGGGCTCCCCCGTCCCGACTGCCCCTGCGCCGTGTGCGCGCTGTCCCGCGGGCCGCGGGTCCGCGCCGCGACGGCGCTGCTCGTGGACGGGGCCCTGTTGCTCGATCTGACCCCGGGGGCCGCTCTGGCCGCCGCCCGTTCGGGGCATTCGCTCGTGGGGGTGCGGCAGGTTCTGCTGACCCATCCGCACGACGGGCCGGCCGTCGAGGTGCCCGCCGGGCTGCCGACGGCGGGGCGGGTGCCGGACGGGCGGGAGTTGACGCTGATCTCCGGGCACCGGGTGCGGGCCGTTCCGATGGACTCCCCCGGTACCGGGTACGAGGTGACGTCGGCGGACGGCGAGCGGCTGCTCTATCTGCCGCCGGGCGGGGCCGTCGCCGGGCTTCCGGAGAACCACCGGGTGGCGTACGACATGGTGGTCGCCGATGTGACGGGCCGCCCGGACGGGCTCGCCCGGCTGCGGGCGACCGGGGCGGTCGGCCCGGCGACCGAGGTGATCGCGGTGCATCTGGACCACGACGTGCCGACGGGCGCCGAGCTGGACCGGCGGCTCGCGGCGGCGGGGGCGCGGGCCGTGCCGGACGGGACGACGCTGTACGTGGGCGAGTACCACGAGGTGCCGGACGTGCCCCGGCGGACCCTGGTGACCGGCGGGGCCAGGTCGGGGAAGTCCGTGGAGGCGGAGCGGCGTCTGGAGTCCTTCCCCGAGGTGCTGTACGTGGCGACGGGCGGGAGCCGGGAGGGCGACCCGGAGTGGGCGGAGCGGGTGGGCCTGCACAAGGAGCGGCGGCCGGGTTCCTGGCGTACCGCCGAGACCTGTGACCTCGTACCGCTTCTGGAGGAGGACGGTCCCGCGCTGCTCGTCGACTGTCTGTCGCTGTGGCTGACGGACGCCATGGACCGGGTCGAGGCCTGGGACGACGAGCGGTGGGCGGCCGGTGGGCAGACGGCGCTGCGGAAGAGGACGGCGGAGCTGGTCGCGGCGGTGCGGGCGACGCGCCGCACGGTCGTGGCGGTGACGAACGAGGTCGGTTCCGGGGTGGTGCCGGCGACGGCGGCCGGGCGGCGGTTCCGCGACGAGCTGGGCCGGTTGAACGCGGCGTTCGCCGACGAGTGCGAGGAGGTCGTCGTCGTGGTCGCCGGTCAGGCTCTCGTGCTGCGCGGGTAGGGTGCCAGCACTGTAGGCTCGCTGATTTGTCTCAAGGCGGAACCCGTGAATCTGGACGACTTCTCCGATCTGATCGAGCGCCCCGACGGCGGGATCCGGCGTGACGCCGAGGAGCGTCGTGAGCGGCTGGCCGTGCCTCCGGGGGCGCTCGGCCGGCTCGACGAGCTCGGCGAGTGGTTGTCGGCCGCGCAGGCCTCGGTCAAGGTGCGGGCGATCGAGCAGCCCAGGGTGGTGCTCTTCGCGGGCGACCACGGGGTGGCCTCGCTCGATGTGTCGGGCCGCCCGGCGGGTACCGCGTACGAGCTGGTGCGCGCGGTCCTGGAGGGGGCGAGCCCGGTCGCCGTGCTCGCGCGGTCGACGGGCGTGCCGGTGCGGGTCGTGGACGCGGGTCTCGACTGCGACCCTGAGCTGCTTCCGGCCGATGTCGTACGCCACCGGGTGCGGCGCGGCAGCGGCCGGATCGACGTGGAGAACGCGCTGACGGCCGAGGAGACGGAGGCGGCGGTCCGCCTGGGGATCGCGATCGCCGACGAGGAGGCCGACTCCGGTACGGATCTGGTGGTGCTCGGGGATCTGAGTGTCGGGGGGACGACGCCCGCGGCCACGCTGATCGCGGCGCTCTGCGGGACGGACGCGTCGGTGGTGACCGGCCGGGGCGGCGCCGGGATCGACGATCTGGCGTGGATGCGGAAGTGCGCGGCGGTCCGGGACGCGCTGCGGCGGGCCCGGCCGGTCCTGGGCGATCAGCTGGAGCTGCTCGCGGCGGTCGGCGGGGCGGATCTGGCGGCGATGACCGGTTTCCTGCTGCAGGCCTCGGTGCGGCGGATGCCGGTGATCCTCGACGGTGTGGTGGGGGCGGCCTGTGCGCTCGTGGCGCAGCGGGCGGCTTTCCGGGCGCCGGACTGGTGGCTGGCGGGCCAGGTGAGCGGGGAGCCGGCGCAGGCGAAGGCGCTGGACCGGATGGCGCTCAACCCTCTGCTCGACCACGGCGTCCATGTGGGTGAGGGAACCGGGGCATTGCTCGCGCTTCCCCTCGTCCAGGCCGCGGCGGCGTTCGCCGCGGAGCTGCCCGAACGTCCGGACCCGACCACTCCGGACGTCGAGGCGGCTCCGGAGTCCGAGGCCGCCTCGGACGCCGAGGCCGCCCGGGACGGGGAGAGCTGAGCGGAGGCGGACTCGTCGACTCCGGGGCGGTCACGCGCGACGCGCGCGTGGCCGCCTCCGGCGTCTCCGCGCGGCAAGCGGTGCCCCATATGATCGCTTTTCATGGGAGAAGTCCGCTTGTCTGCCGAAGCACCACCCCGGGGCACCACCGCCCGCTCGCGCCGCGGCGCCGCGTTCGCCGTCTGGTACCTGCGTGTCGTCACGTTCATCAATTTCCTGAGTGCCGTCTGGGTCTCCCTCGGGCAGGACCTGCGCCGCCACAACGAGGACGACTACTTCACCCCGTACATGCTCACGGCCGGTTTCGCTTCGGGGGTCTTCACCCTCTTCCTGGCGATCACCATGCGGCGCCGCAAGAGGGCCGCGTGGATCCTCAACCTGGTGCTCAGCGGACTCTTCCTGCTGCTCTTCGCCCTCGTGATGTTCTTCCCCGAGGTCCGGCAGCACGCCCAGAACTGGATCTCGCTCGCCCTGACCGCGGCCTTCGTCGTGGCGCTGCTGCTCGGCCGCAAGGAGTTCTACGCGAAGGGCGACCGCTCCAACCCGCGCCTCGCGGCGGGCGTGGCGGTCGGCGGACTGCTCGTCACCTCGCTGCTCGCGGCGGCCCTGGTCACCGCCACCAACACCGCCTCCGCCCCCTCCACCTTCCTCGAGCGCTGGCGGTACGGCGTGATGCGGCTCGTCACCCTGGCGGCCGACGACTCCCGGTTCGCCGGGATCGCCACCCCCGGGTGGGTCGACGTCACGATCAACGTCCTGTCCACGCTGCTGCTCTTCGCGGTGCTCTTCGCCGCGTTCCGCTCGCGCCGGGCCGTCGACCCGCTGACCGAGGAGGACGAGGAACGGCTGCGGATCCTGCTCGACAAGCACGGGGACCGCGACTCGCTCGGCTACTTCGCGCTGCGCCGCGAGAAGAGCGTCGTGTGGTCGCCGAGCGAGAAGGCCGCCGTCACCTACCGGGTGGTCGGCGGGGTCTCGCTCGCCTCGGGCGACCCGATCGGCGACCCCGAGGCCTGGCCGGGCGCCATCGAGCCCTGGCTGGCGGAGGCGCGCGAGCACGGCTGGATCCCGGCGGTGATGGGCGCGAGCGAGGAGGCCGGCACCGTCTACGCCCGGCACGGGCTCGACGCCCTGGAGCTGGGCGACGAGGCGATCGTGGAGACCCGGGAGTTCACGCTCGACGGGCGGGCCATGCGGACGGTCCGGCAGGCGTTCAACCGGGTCAAGCGGGCCGGGTACGAGGTGCGCATCCGGCGCCACGAGGACATCCCGGCCGAGGAGATGGCCGAGCTGCTCCGCAAGGCCGACGACTGGCGGGACGGGGCCACGGAGCGCGGCTTCTCCATGGCCCTCGGCCGGCTCGGCGACCCCCGGGACGGGCGCTGCGTGATGCTGGAGTGCACGGACGGGCAAGGTGAACTGCGGGCGCTGCTCTCCTTCGTCCCCTGGGGGCCGAACGGGCTCTCCCTCGACCTGATGCGCCGCGACCGGGACTCCGAGAACGGCCTGATGGAGTTCATGGTCATCGAACTCCTCCAGCGCGCCGAGGAGATCGGGATCACTCAGGTCTCGCTGAACTTCGCGATGTTCCGCTCCGTCTTCGAACGTGGCGCGAAGCTCGGCGCGGGGCCCGTGCTGCGCCTGTGGCGTTCACTGCTCAGCTTCTTCTCCCGCTGGTGGCAGATCGAGTCGCTGTACCGCGCCAACGCCAAGTACCGACCGATCTGGGAGCCCCGATTCATGCTCTTCGAGAAGAGCGCGGACCTGCTGCGCATCGGTCTCGCCGCCGGGCGGGCCGAAGGCTTCCTGGAGGCTCCCGGGCTGCCGAAGTGGATGCACCGCAGGCATCTGGAGAGCGGCCGTTGAGCCCCGCCGTGCGGGAGTTCGCCCGCCGCGAGTGGGGGCCGCTGTTCACCGCCGTACGGACGGCGCTCGTCACGAGGAGGTGGCGGGCGGTGCCGATGACCCTGGCCGCCGTCTGCCTGACCGCCCTCTTCCAGGTCGTCCAGAACCAGGCCTGGGGCTATCAGCCGGTCCAGGACATCGGCTCCGTACGGGCCGAGGACCCGCTGTGGCTCGCGCTGCTCCGGACCCCCCTGTCGCTGTTCGTCCCGGCGCTCGACCTGCCCGTGTGGGGCGCCCTCGCGCAGGTGCTCCTGGTGTTCGGGATCGCCGAGATCTGCCTCGGCCGGTGGCGGACGCTGGCCGTCGCCTATCTGGCGACGCTCGCGGGGACGCTCTACGCGCGCGTGGGCATCGCGCTCGGTCCCGACGGCCCGCTCGGACTGCCCGCCTCCGACGCGCGGGTCGTCGACACCGGGCCCTCGGCGGCCGTGGTCGGCCTCGCCGTCTACGTCTGCTGGCGGTACGGGGCCCGCTGGACGGGCGCGCTCGTGGTCCTGGCGATGGTCGTGGAGGTGGTCGTCAAGCCGAACCTGGCGGGCAAGGAGCATCTCGCGGCCATCGCCGGCGTCCTCGTACTGATCGCGTTCCAGGCCTGGCGCGGGCGCGGTCAGGAGGGGGTGGAGCCCCCTCCCGGGACCCGCTCCTGGAAGCCGCCGATCAGGTCCTGAAGCCGGCGCCTGACCTTCGTCCAGCGCTTGTCGTGCCGGTACGTACGGATCCGGGAGCGGGCCCGTGCCTTGTGACGGCGCCCGTAGAACCGGCGTGACCACCAGGAGCCGGGGCGGGCGAGACGGACGGCGCCGACGATCGCCACGAAGGGGACGAGGACCCCGAGGACGGCCATCCGGAACTTCCCCTTCACCAGGGTGATCAGGATGAAGAGGAAGTTCACCACCAGGGTCAGGATGAAGGTGGCCCGGTCCTGGCGTTCGTCGGTGGTCATGTCGTCGACGCCGAGCGGCGAGAAGCCGCTCAGGGCGAGCCCGACCAGGGCCGTGGTGAGGACGACCACCTCGACGCTCTTGCGGCCCTCGTCCGTCCAGTACACGTCGTCGAGATGGAGGATCAGCGCGAACTCGTCGAGGACGAGTCCCGCGCCGACCCCGAAGACGACGGCGAAGACGGCCCCGCCGATGCCGTGCCGGTCGCTGGCAACCGCGCCGAAACCGCCGATGACGGTGAGGACGACGCCCGGCACGACGTGATGGATGTGGAGCTCGCCGGAGGACACGTTCTTGAAGGGCCCCCTGCCCGCCCGGATGAGCCGGGTGACGGTCCGGGTGACCAGGAACGTCACGACGAACGAGGTCAGCGCCAGGAGCATCGGGAGCTTTCCCGGCTCGAGGATGTTGCGGGAGAACCAGTGACCCATGCCACCCCGTTCCGATAAACGCGGAATGCGCGGAATGCGCAATCTACCGTCCGGAGGCGGCGATTACCCTGCCCGGATGGACGGCCTGCGTTTCGCCTTCGGCACCCTCACCGTGTTCCCCGCCCGCATCACCCGCTGGGACCGGGGCGCGGCGCGCGCCGGCATGCTCTGCGCCCCGCTGGCCGGTCTGGTCGTCGGGCTCTCCGCCGCCGCGTTCGGCGGAACGTTCCTGCTGCTCGGCTCCGGCCCGCTGCTCGCCGCCGTCGTCACCACCGCCGTCCCCGCCGTCCTCACCCGCGGCCTCCACCTCGACGGCCTCGCGGACACCGCCGACGGCCTCGGCAGCGCCAAGCCCGCCGAGGACGCGCTGCGCATCATGAAGCAGTCGGACGTCGGCCCGTTCGGGGTCATCGCCCTGCTCCTCGTCCTGCTCGCCCAGGTCGCCGCGCTCTTCGAGCTGTACGGGGAGAGCTGGGCGCACGGCGCGGCCGGCGCCGTCCTCGCCGCCACCGTCGCCCGCCTCGCCCTCACCCACGCCTCCCGGCACGGCGTCCCGGCGGCCCGCCCCGAGGGCCTCGGCGCCATCGTCGCCGCGACGGTCCCGGTCCGCTCGGCGACCCTCACGACCGCCCTCGTCCTGGCGGCGTGCGCGGCGGCGGGCCTGCTCCTCTCCCCGTACGACGCGGTACGGAACGTCCTGGCGGCAGGCGCGGCGCTCGGCGCGGCGGCCCTGCTGCTCCGCCGGTGCGTACGGCGGTTCGGCGGGGTGACGGGGGACGTCTTCGGGGCGGTGGAGGAAACGGCGGCGACGGCGGCCCTGGTGGCGCTGACCCTCGGGTGAGCCGACCCGCGTGACACCCCCTAACAGGGCTTGCGCCACACCCCGAGGTCGTACCGCTTCCGCATCGAGCTGAGGCCCAGTTTCCGGGCCTCGGGGCAGAACTGTGCGGTCGTCAGTTCGTACTCGACGTGGAAGACCGCCTTGCCCGCCGCCACGAACGGGGCGAGGAGGTCGCACTCCTCGTATGCGGCGCACTGTTCGTTGACCGCGAAGTCGACATCGGGGAGCAGCTGCGGGATCTGGTCCAGGTCGTTCTTGAGGCCCACCGCGAGGCCGCGTTCGTGGGAGAGGCGGGCGATGAGGCGGTTGTAGCGGAGCTGGTCGGCGGCGGTGAGGGGGAAGCCGGTGCGGTTCTTGTAGCCGTCCATGTTGTCGGGTTCGACGGCGTCGAAGCCCTTCTCCCGGCACATGTCGAGACGTTCGGCCATGAGCGGTTCGAGGACGTCGGTGCGGCGGATGTCGAGCCAGCGTTCGCCCTCCCAGCCGTTGCCCTCGCCGAGGACCGAGGTCGGGAAGCGGTCGGCGTCCGGGCGGAAGTCCTCCCAGGCGCCGGTGGAGAGGTAACAGATGACCTTGCGGCCCCGGCGGTGGAGGTCCGCGACGGTGGACGCCGGGTGGTCGAAGCCGTCGATGTCGTACACCGGGACGTCGACCGTCGGGTCGAGCCGGCCGCTGAGCTGCCACTGCCAGGCGAGGCCCGGCGCGGGCCGCCACCGCTCCTCCCTGGGCTTGGGGTCCTCGTCGGGGCCCGCCGTACAGGCCGTGGCGAGCAGGAGCAGGCCGGCGAGCAGGGGCAGCAGTCGTCTCATCGGGCGGGCTCCGGGAGGTGCGGAAGGGTGCCCCAGGGATGCGCGCCCGTGCCGGGGACCGCGCAGTGCACCGGGGTGCGGGGGCGGACGCCGGGCGGGGCCGCGTAGACGAGGTGGCAGTAGTGGGCGGCGACCGGCAGGTCGAGCGTCCGGTACGTGTCCCAGGGGCCCTCGAAGGTGACGAGGAGGTCGGCGAACTCCTCGTACCCCGGGTCCGGGTGCGCTCCGTGGTTGAGCACGAGGGTCGCGGCGCCCGCGGCCCGGGCCGCGACCGCGATCCGCCGGTAGTGGGCGAGGGCGTCGGGCGCGGTCGGCACCTGGTCGAGGAAGGCGCCGTCGGTGCCGTACCAGTCGCGGTGGCGGAGGAGGTCGGTGACGACCTCTCCGTGCGGGCGGCGCCCGTAGGCGGTGTCCGCGTAACCGAGGAGCCGTACGCCCGCCTGCCGCAGCCGTCCTGCGGCCTCGGCGAACGCCGGGTCGGGGGCCTCGCCCGCGCCGCTGGCCGGGTTGACGACGACGCCGTACAGGGACGGCGCCGCGCCGACAAGTGCCGACCAGGCCTCGGGGCGGTCGGCCGGGTGCTCGTAGAAGGGCACCAGGAGGAGACGATTCACGGTCCCGTTCTCCTACGCGCGGTGGGCGGTCGGTCGTACCAGCAGAACACAGGTGAGGACGGCGAGCACCGCCGCCGCTCCCCCGGCCGCCACCGGGCCCGCCGCGGGTTCCACGGTCTGCGCGGCCGCCGCGAGCAGACAGACGACGGCCGCGCTGAGCACCGCGCCGAAGGCCTGGAGCAGCAGCCCCAGCCAGAGTGCCGTCCCGATCAGGAGCAGCGTGACGAGCCTCGGGAGGGCCGGCCAGGGCGCCCCCGGCCAGGCCAGGGTCGCGGCGAGGGTGAGGGCGACGAGGACGGTGAGGTAGCCGCCGAGGCAGAGCACGAGGGTGCCGGTGACGGCCCGGCGGAACTCGCGGGCCGTGGTCAGGGTCCGCAGCCGGGTCAGGGTCTCGCCCCGGAAGCGGTGCAGCAGCCACTCGGCGGGCCCCATGGAGAGGGTGAGCGCGATGACCGCCCCCGCGCCGCTGACCAGCGTGTCGCCGATGCCCGCGTGGAGGACGAGCAGCCCGCTGCCGAGGCCGAAGAGGCCGTACGGGAGGGAGGCGGCGCGCGGCGGTCCCGCGCGTCCCGCCGCGCCGCGCCGTGTCCCGGGCCGGAGGACGAGCGCGGCGAAGGCCACGCTCGCGGTGAGCGCGGTGAGCAGGAGCGCGGCGCGCAGCGGCCCCGGCAGGTCCCAGCGGAAGGCGGGGACGGCCCCGGCGAGCGGCAGCAGGGCGCAGAGCAGGGCCCGTTCGCGGCCGAGGACGAGGAGCACGGTCGCGGCGGCGAGGTACAGGGACTGACCGGCGGCGAAGAGGGCCGCCGGGGTCTCGCCGGGCGCGGCGGCCGCGAAGGCGACGGCGGTGCCGGTGAGGGCGCCCGCCGGGGCGCCGGTGAGCAGGGCGCGGGCGGCGGCGGGCCGGTCGCCGAGGCCGAGCCAGGTGTACGCGCGGTGGGACAGGGCCTGGTTCCACACCCACCCGGTGACGGCGCCGGCCAGCAGCGGAACCGTTCCGCCAGGAAGCCCGAAGCGGCCGGGTTCCCCGGCGAGCAGGGGCGCGGCGAGGACGTACGCGAGTCCTGGCAGCGCGAAGACGAGCCCACGCAGGAGACAGCCGGCGAGCCCGGTGTGCCAGGCGCCGCCGGGTGGTGCCTCCGGTGCGGGGTGGCGCCGCTCCACGCGCGCGTAGAGGTCCTCGGCGAGGGCGAAGGAGTCGGCGCGGCCGTAGGTGAGCCGGATGTGGTCGTCGGTCATGCCGTCGGACTCGAGGAGGGCGGCGATCTCGTCGGGGTGCACGGCGACGGCGGCGAACCCTTCGAGGCGTTCGGTGAGTTCGTCGAGCGGATCGGCGGCGAGGCCGTCTCCGGCCGGGGGCGGGGCGCCGGGGCCGCCGACGGGTGGGTTCGTCGCGCGCCCCGCTCCGTCCTCACCTCGGGGGCGCGGGATCGCCGGGAGCGGGGGGCTCGTCGTCGGGGGTTTCAGCCAGAGTGAGCCGCTCACGCCGGGGTGCCTCCTGTGACGAGGGCCGCGGGGGTACGGCGCGGGGTGGGGATGCTCAGGCGCAGCGGCGCGGGGACGACGGCCGGGGCCGGGCGCGGCGGGCGGGCGCCCGCCAGTTCGCGGTAGATCTGCCGGAAGCCGTCCACGGAGCGGTGCAGGGTGAACCGGTCGATGACCCGCTGCCGGGCGCGGCGGCCGAGTTCGGCGCGGCGGGCCCCGTCGCGGAGGAGTTCGGAGACGGCGGCGGCCATGACGGCCGGTTCGCGGGGCGGGACGACGATCCCGGTGTCGCCTACGGCCTCCCGTACGCCTCCGACGTCGGTGGAGACGGTGGCGCGGCCGCAGGACATGGCCTCGATGAGGGAGAAGGGGAAGCCCTCGCTGATGGAGGAGAGCATCACCACGCTGCCCGCCGCGTAGGCGGTCGGGACGTCGGAGATCCGGCCCTCGAAGCCGACGCCGTCGGCGACGCCGAGTTCGGCGGCGAGCTTCTCCAGGCGGGTCAGGTAGTCCTCGTTCCCCGCCGGGACCGGGCCGAACAGGCGCAGGCGGAGCGCCGGGAGTTCGGCGCGGCAGATCGCGTACGCCCTGATCAGGGTTTCGAGGTCCTTGATGGGGTCGACGCGTCCGCACCAGCTGAGGGTGGGGGTCCCGGGTTCGGGTCCCGCCTCGGGGAAGAGGGCCGGGTCGACGCCGTTGTAGACGGTGCGGATGCGGTCGGCGGGGGCTCCGCCGCGCTCCTCCCAGCGCCGGTTGTACCGGTTGCAGGGGGTGATGAGGTCGGCCTTGCGGTAGCCGAGGGTGTTGAGCTCGCGGTAGAAGCCGAGCATGAGGGCCTTGACGGGCCAGCGTTGCGCCTCGGTGCGGTAGCCGAGGTAGCGCTCGCGGAGGTAGATGCCGTGTTCGGTGAGCAGGAAGGGCACTCCTTCGAAGTGCTGTGCGGCGAGCGCCGGCAGGGTGGCGAGGCCGCTGGAGACGGCGTGGGCGACGCCGTCGGTGGATATCCGGGCGGCGAGCGGGCGCAGGGCGTGTTCGAGCAGGTCGGTGGCGGTGAGCGCGTCGTGGACGGTGGGCCGGGCCGCGCGCGTCGGCAGATGCGGCATGGTCCAGATCCACATCAGCGAGCGCAGGGCCGCCTCGGAGCGCAGGGCCGTGGTCAGGCGTCCCTGCCGGGCGAGTTCGGCCAGTTCGTACAGGCCGGTGCCGAAGTCGCAGTCCGCCTCGGGGTCGAGGAGGGCGAGCAGGAGGCGTTCGTACGCGTCGAGGAAGCGGCGGCGCGCACGCCCCCGCGGGGGCCGGCCCGCTCCGGTGAACAGGCCGGGCGCGGTCGGCCCCTGCGGGAGCCCCCACAGGGGGTACGCGGTGTGCCGGGTGACGTTGGGCGGCAGCTCCCAGGTGACGGGTTCGCGGCCGCTGCCGGTGAGGGCGAGGATCTCGAAGTCGACCTCGGGCATGCCGCGGACGAGCTGGTCGCACCAGGTGCTGACGCCGCCGTGGACATGCGGATAGGTGCCTTCGGTGAGCATGGTGACATGACGGCCACTGCTCGGCATGTGCGGTTCCCCCCAGAACGTGCTGGTCAGGCGGTCGGGAGCGTGAGTGTGACGCTGGTCTGGAGCGGTTCGGGCGCGGTCCAGGCGGAGCGGGTGCCCGCGTAGGGCGAGCCGAAGGCGGTGGAGCCGAGGAGGAGGCGCTTGCGGGTGCCCTCGGGGGCGGTGATCGGCGCGGTGACGCCGGCGGGCGTCCTGACGGTGACCGTGGAGCCGACGCGGTAGGCGGTGACCTTTCCGGCGGCGAGGGCCTGGTCCCAGGCGGCGCGGCGGTTCAGCTCGGTGCCGACGTCCTTCTGACGCGGGTTCACCAGCGGGGCGCTGGGCGCGAACAGGGCGCGGTAGTCGGCGAGGACGCGGTCGAGGACGGGGTAGAGGAGGCGTTCCTCGGCGAGGTTGGACTGGTGCGCGTAGTGCGGGCGGGGGTCGTTGCCCATCACGTGGGCGAGGGCGGTGCGGGCCTCCTGCGGGACGATGTGGTCCGCGTATCCCGTGGCGGGGAGCGGGGCGGGCAGGCAGGTGGAGGCCGGGTCGACCTCGCAGACCCCGCTGCCTCCGTCGGCGCGGGAGGTGTAGATCCAGTTGTACTCGTCGGTCATCTCGGCGGCCGTGCCCACGTTGTAGTACACGTTCATGGGGTGGCGGGGGACGGTCTTCGCGGTGCCGATCGCCCGCTGCCGCGGTTCGCGGGAGTTGTCGCTGGCGATCCATCTCACGCCGTTGTCGGCGAGGGCTCCGGCGAGGTTCGGGTTGTCGACGGGCTGTTGGGGCAGGGTCTTGAGGCCGGAGTGCTCGCCGGTGACGAGTTCGCCGCGGTCGACGGAGATGCCCTTGCCGACGGCCCAGTCGTGGTTGTTCCGGATCTGGGCGGAGAGCTCGGAGCGGCTGACCCAGAGGGTGGTGCCGGAGGCGTCCTTCGCGCACCGCCAGGGGACGACGGTGGTGTCCTGGACGCAGCCGAGGAAGGGATGGGTGTACGTGTGGTTGATCCACCGGTACTGGGCGCGGTCCGCGACGAGCCGGTCGGTGAGCGGGTCGCCGCCGCCGTGCTCGGTCTTCCACTGCTCGCCCTGGCCGCCGTTGTAGACCATGTCGAGGGTGAAGCCGGAGGCCTTCTGCCAGGCGGCGGCGTACTGGGCGTCGGCGGCCGTCATCCGGATCGGGTTCACGCCCTCGCCCTCTCCCCCAGCTACCGCTGGGAGGTGCCCCCAGCCGACGCAGTCGAAGTCGCCGGGGGTGCAGTCACGGACGGTGTCCCAGCGGGCGTCGGGGGCGAAGACGTCGTCGATGTGGACGGAGAGGTAGTTGCGGCTCTGTCCGAGGTGGACGCCCTCGGTGAGCCATTCGACGATGCCGCGGGCGAGGGCCCGGAACTGCCGCTGGTACTGGTTGTAGGCGAAGGTGACGACGAGTTCGCGGCGCCCGTCGGCCGTGTACTCGCCGACGAGGCTGGCCCGGCCGCCGTCGGATCCGGCGACGGGGACGTCGAGATAGCTGGTGTAGCCGGCGCGCGGGCGGCCCGCGTAGCCGTAACTCTCGGCGATCGACGGGTCGTTGTCCTCGAAGGTGAGCGCCCCGGACAGGTACCGGAAGGGGCCCGCCCGCCCCGCGGCGGTGACGCCCGCGGTGGTGCCGTCGAGGACGCCGGACCAGCCGCCCTCGTTGGTGTAGTCGAGGCCGACGCCGGGGTGCGACCAGGTGTAGGCGTCGACCTGCGGGATGCCGAAGGTCCGCTCGTACGTCTGGAGGGCGGTGTGCTCGGCGGAGTCGGGCCCGAAGGCGGTCTCGTGCGGCAGGACGACGCCCTGGTACTTGGCGCGGGGACGTCCGTCGACCGTGTCGCTGAGGAAGGCGGGGTTCAGGACCGGCCGGTTCGGGTCGTTGAGGTCGATCCTGCGGTACGGGACGCCGGAGCCCTCGAGCTCGGCGGTGATCGCGCCGACCGCGCTGCCGCCGTCGTCGACGACGAGGACGGTGAGGTCGATCCGGGGCACGGGGGCCGTGACCGCCTGCGCCGACGGGACGACGGTGGCAAGCAGCGCGGCGGCGGCGAGGGCCGCGACCCGGGCGCCGCGGGGCGCGGAGCGGGCGGTACGGGCGTCGGTACGGGCGCCGCGGCCGGTGCGGGGCGCGGTTCTGGGCGTACGGATTCGGCCGGAGTCCATCAGGTGGTGTCCCCCCTCGGCAGGTCCCTCCGCGCCCGGGCAGGGGCCGTGGGATCTGTGGAGATGCTGCAGATGATGCGAAGACGAGCGCGTCGTCCTCGCGTGACTGAGGCGAGTGTGAAGGAGCGCTCCGAGCCGGAACGGTAAACATGAAAGAGACACCACGGATGAGTGAATCAGCGCCGCCGTGAGCGAACCGGATGAGCGAGCGTAGGCTCGTTCTCGGCGCTCCCCGGGCCGAAATACGATGCGGCGGGCACGGTCGGCCCATCCCTCGACCGCCACAGAACTCAATGGAAGCGAGATTTCACCACCGTGACTGCTCTCACTCTCAGCACTGCCGGTGCGGCGACGCTGCGCGCCGACGCCCTCGTCGTCGGCGTCGCGAAGTCCGGGAAGACGCTCGTCGTCGCCCCGGGCGCCGAGGCCGTCGACAAGGCCTTCGAAGGCCGGCTCGCCGCCGTCCTGGAGACCCTGGGCGCCTCGGGTGCCGAGGGTGAGGCGACCAAGCTGCCCGCCCCCGCCGGCCTCAAGGCTCCCGTCGTCCTCGCCGTCGGCCTGGGCTCCGCCCCCGAGGACGGCGAGTCCTACGGCGCGGAGACGCTGCGCCGCGCCGCCGGCACCGCCGCCCGCGTCCTGACCGGCTCGAAGAAGGCCGCGTTCGCGCTGCCGATCGCCGCCGCCGAGGACGCGGGGGCCATCGCGGAGGGCGCCCTGCTCGGCGCGTACGCCTTCACGGCGTACCAGGAGAACGGCAAGGACGCGAAGAAGCCGCTCGCCGAGGTCGCCCTGCTCGGCGCCAAGCCGCGCGACAAGGCCCACAAGGCCGCCGCCGAGCGCGCCCAGGCCGTCGCCGAGGAGATGAACCGCGCCCGCGACCTGATCAACATGCCGCCGAACGACCTGACCCCGGCCGCCTTCGCCGCCGCCGCCCAGGCCGCCGGCAAGGAGCACGGCCTCAAGGTCCAGATCCTCGACGAGAAGGCGCTCACCAAGGGCGGCTACGGCGGCATCCTCGGCGTCGGCAACGGCTCCGAGAACCCGCCGCGCCTGGTCCGCATCGCGTACACCCACCCCCGTGCGGAGAAGACCCTCGCCCTCGTCGGCAAGGGCATCACCTACGACTCGGGCGGCATCTCGCTGAAGCCGGCCGGCCACAACGAGACGATGAAGTGCGACATGAGCGGCGCCGCCGCCGTGTTCTCCTCCGTCGTCGCCGCGGCCCGCCTCGGCCTCGAAGTCAACGTCACGGGCTGGCTCGCCCTCGCCGAGAACATGCCGTCCGGCTCCGCCACCCGCCCGGGTGACGTCCTGCGCATGTACAGCGGCAAGACCGTCGAGGTCCTCAACACCGACGCCGAGGGCCGTCTCGTCCTCGCGGACGCGCTGACCCGGGCCTCCGAGGAGCACCCGGACGCGATCGTCGACGTGGCGACCCTGACCGGCGCCATGGTCCTGGCGCTCGGCAACCGCACCTTCGGCATCATGGCCAACGACGACGACTACCGCTCGGCGATCCACGAGATCGCCGAGGAGGTCGGCGAGCAGTCCTGGCCGATGCCGCTCCCCGCGGACCTGCGCAAGGGCATGGACTCCCCCACCGCCGACATCGCCAACATGGGTGAGCGGATGGGCGGCGGCCTGGTCGCCGGCCTCTTCCTCCAGGAGTTCGTGGGCGAGGGCATCACCTGGGCCCACCTGGACATCGCGGGCCCCGCCTTCCACGAGGGCGCCCCCTACGGCTACACCCCCAAGGGCGGCACCGGCTCCTCGGTCCGCACGCTGGTGAAGCTGGCCGAGCGCACCGCCGCCGGCGAGCTCTGAGCACACCGTGACGGGGACGGCCCCGGGCCTCGCGCCCGGGGCCGTCCCCGTCCCCGCTGTTCCGCTCGCGACGAAATCCGTAGGTTCGTACGCCCGGGTGCGCCCGCCGTACGGACGATCGGCCGTCTCAGAGCACGGCCCCGCGTCCCGCCATCCGTCAACAAGTGCGAAGATGGGTTCTCGGCAGGACAGGGCCCCCACCACAGGGCCGAAATAAAGCGGCCGAACACCAGCCGCCGCCCGGTCACTGAAGACCGGCGACGAGCGCACATGCATGGAGGACGTGACGTGGCGAACGACGCCAGCACCGTTTTCGACCTAGTGATCCTCGGCGGCGGTAGCGGCGGTTACGCCGCGGCGCTGCGCGGAGCGCAGCTGGGCCTGGACGTCGCACTGATCGAGAAGAACAAGCTCGGCGGCACCTGCCTGCACAACGGCTGCATCCCGACGAAGGCCCTGCTCCACGCCGGTGAGGTCGCCGACCAGGCGCGCGAGGCGGAGCAGTTCGGTGTCAAGGCCTCCTTCGAGGGCATCGACATCAAGGGCGTGCACAAGTACAAGGACGACGTGATCTCGGGCCTGTACAAGGGTCTGCAGGGTCTCGTCGCCTCCCGCAAGGTGACGTACATCGAGGGCACCGGTCGCCTGTCCTCCCCGACCTCCGTCGACGTCGACGGGCGTCGCGTCGAGGGCCGTCACATCCTCCTGGCCACCGGTTCCGTGCCGAAGTCGCTCCCGGGCCTGGAGATCGACGGCAACCGGATCATCACCTCGGACCACGCGCTGACCCTCGACCGGGTCCCGGAGTCCGCGATCATCCTCGGCGGCGGTGTCATCGGCGTCGAGTTCGCCTCCGCGTGGAAGTCCTTCGGCACCGACGTCACGGTCATCGAGGGCATGAAGCACCTCGTCCCGGTCGAGGACGAGAACAGCTCGAAGCTTCTTGAGCGCGCGTTCCGCAAGCGCGGCATCAAGTTCAACCTCGGCACGTTCTTCCAGTCGGCCGAGTACACCGACAACGGCGTCAAGGTCACCCTCGCCGACGGCAAGACCTTCGAGGCCGAGGTGCTGCTCGTCGCCATCGGCCGCGGCCCGGTCTCCGCCGGTCTCGGTTACGAGGAGCAGGGCGTCGCGATGGACCGCGGCTACGTCCTGGTCGACGAGTACATGCGCACCAACGTGCCGACGATCTCGGCCGTGGGCGACCTCGTCCCGACGCTCCAGCTCGCGCACGTCGGCTTCGCCGAGGGCATCCTCGTCGCGGAGCGGCTCGCCGGTCTGAAGGCCGTCCCGATCGACTACGACGGCGTGCCGCGGGTGACGTACTGCCACCCCGAGGTCGCCTCCGTCGGCATCACCGAGGCCAAGGCCAAGGAGATCTACGGCGCGGACAAGGTCGTCGCCCTGAAGTACAACCTCGCGGGCAACGGCAAGAGCAAGATCCTCAAGACCGCGGGCGAGATCAAGCTCGTCCAGGTCAAGGACGGTGCCGTGGTCGGCGTCCACATGGTCGGTGACCGCATGGGCGAGCAGGTCGGCGAAGCGCAGCTGATCTACAACTGGGAGGCGCTGCCGGCCGAGGTCGCGCAGCTCATCCACGCCCACCCGACGCAGAACGAGGCGCTCGGCGAGGCCCACCTGGCCCTGGCCGGCAAGCCGCTGCACTCCCACGACTGACGCTCACGTCATCTCAGGGCGCGACGACCACTTCCCGCAATTCGTTAGGAGCAACTGAAACCATGTCGGTTTCCGTAACCCTGCCGGCGCTCGGCGAGAGCGTCACCGAGGGCACCGTCACCCGCTGGCTCAAGGCCGAGGGCGAGCGTGTCGAGGCCGACGAGCCGCTGCTCGAGGTCTCGACCGACAAGGTCGACACCGAGATCCCCGCCCCCGCCTCGGGCATCCTGGCCTCCATCAAGGTCGCCGAGGACGAGACGGTCGAGGTCGGCGCCGAGCTGGCCGTCATCGACGACGGCTCCGGCGCCCCCGCCGCGGCCCCGGCCCCGGCGGCCGAGGCCGCTCCGGCTCCGCAGCAGGAGGCCCCGGCCCCCGCGCCGCAGGCCGCCCCGTCCACCGAGGCCCAGGCCCCGGCTCCGGCCCCGACGGCCGAGGCGGCCGCCGGTGGCGGTTCCGCCGAGGGCACCGACGTCGTGCTGCCCGCGCTTGGCGAGTCCGTCACCGAGGGCACCGTCACCCGCTGGCTGAAGTCGGTCGGCGAGGAGGTCACGGAGGACGAGCCGCTGCTCGAGGTCTCCACGGACAAGGTCGACACCGAGATCCCGGCGCCGGCCTCCGGTGTCCTCCTGGAGATCGTCGTCGCCGAGGACGAGACCGCCGAGGTCGGCGCCAAGCTGGCCGTCATCGGCGCCGCGGGTGCCGCTCCGGCCGCCGCCCCGGCTCCGGCTCCGGCCGCCCCCGCCGCCGCTCCCGCCCCGGCCGCTCCGGCTCCGGCTGCCGCGGCTCCGGCCCCGGCCGCCCCCGCCGCTCCGGCCCCGGCCCCCGCGCCGGTGGCTCCGGCCGCTCCGGCCGCCGCTCCGGCTCCGGCCGCCGCGGCTCCGTCCATCGCTCCGGCGCTCGTCACCCCGGCTCCGGCCGAGGACGGCGCCTACGTGACCCCGCTCGTCCGCAAGCTCGCCACCGAGAACGGTGTCGACCTGGCGGCCGTCAAGGGTTCGGGCGTCGGCGGCCGCATCCGCAAGCAGGACGTCCTCGCGGCCGCCGAGGCCAAGAAGGCCGCCCAGGCCCCCGCCGCCGCTCCGGCCGCTCCGGCCGCTGCCGCGAAGGCCCCGGCTCTCGAGGTCTCCCCGCTGCGCGGTCAGACCGTCAAGATGACCCGCATGCGCAAGGTCATCGGCGACAACATGATGAAGGCGCTGCACGGCCAGGCCCAGCTGACCTCGGTCGTCGAGGTCGACATCACCAAGCTGATGAAGCTGCGCGCCCGTGCCAAGGACGCGTTCGCCGCCCGTGAGGGCGTCAAGCTCTCCCCGATGCCGTTCTTCGTGAAGGCGGCGGCCCAGGCGCTGAAGGCCCACCCGGTCATCAACGCCCGGATCAACGAGGACGAGGGCACGATCACCTACTTCGACACCGAGAACATCGGTATCGCGGTGGACTCCGAGAAGGGTCTGATGACCCCGGTCATCAAGGGTGCGGGCGACCTCAACATCGCCGGCATCTCGAAGAAGACCGCGGAGCTGGCCGGCGCCGTGCGCGCCAGCAAGATCACCCCGGACGACCTGGCCGGCGCGACCTTCACCATCTCCAACACCGGTTCGCGCGGCGCGCTGTTCGACACGATCATCGTGCCCCCGAACCAGGTCGCCATCCTGGGCATCGGCGCCACCGTGCGCCGTCCGGTCGTCATCAACCACCCGGACCTGGGTGAGACGATCGCGATCCGCGACATGACGTACGTCGCGCTGTCCTACGACCACCGTCTGGTGGACGGCGCCGACGCCGCCCGCTACCTGACCTCGGTCAAGGCGATCCTCGAGGCCGGCGAGTTCGAGGTCGACCTCGGTCTGTAAGCGCGTGGCCTCGATGGCAACGTAACGAGCCTCACCTGCGGCGCCCCCGTCCGGAAGTGTTTCCGGACGGGGGCGCCGCCGTATTGTCTTTAGAGTCAACACTCCCCGAGGAGCCGCTTCATGACCGTCCCCGTCGTCCACTCGCTGCGCGAGCAGATCCGCGAGCACATCGTGGAGGGGATCGTCAGCGGCCGCTGGAAGCCGGGCGAGCGGATCGTGGAGCGCCGGATCGCGACCGAGCTGGAGGTCTCCCAGACCCCGGTCCGCGAGGCGCTGCGCGAGCTGGAGTCGCTGCGCCTGATCGAGTCGGCGCCGAACAAGGGCGTACGGGTCCGCAATCTGACCGCGGCCGACCTGGAGGAGAGCTACCCGGTCCGCGCCGGTCTCGAGCAGATCGCGGCGGAGCTGGCGGCCGGCCGGCTCGCGACGGACTGCTCGGCCCTCGAACCGCACGTGGCGGCGCTGTACGAGGCGGACGCGACCTCCGACGGGACGGCGCAGGTTCGGCACACGGTGGCGTTCCACCGGGAGCTGGTGAAGGCCGCGGGGAACAAGGTCCTGCTGCACACCTGGGAGACGCTCGGCATCGAGGTCTTCACGGCCCTGTCGATCCGGTGGCTGGGCACGGTCCAGAAGTCGTACGCGGAGGAGCACCAGGAGCTGGTGGAGGCCTTCCGCCGCGGCGACCCGAACATCGGGGCGCTCGTGAAGGCGCATGTGCTGGGCTGCGCGCCGAGGGCCTGAGCCACGCCTGTACGCACAGTGAGCGGGTCCACCTCGGGGTGGGCCCGCTCATTCGTGCGGGCACCCTCTCAGAAAAGTGGCTCCCACCTGCGAAAACAAGGTGGAATCGAGGCACCGGGTGCCCTGTTTCGCGGCACCCTGTGCCGACTTTCTCGATCTGAAGAGGTTTTCCCCTTCAACCCTTTGATCGATCATCGATCGCCGGTTTACAGTCTTCGGCGGGCCGCTACCCGGCCCTTCGCCCTGTCCTGCCAGACAAGGCACCCCTTCTCCACCCCCACCTGTCCGGAAGGCGGCGATCATGACCGATCCCGTAGGCAAGATTCCGAGCGAGCTCGACCAGCTCCCGGACCGTGACACCGAGGAGACCGCCGAGTGGGCGGCCTCCCTGGACGCCGTCACCAAGGCCGCCGGCCCCCACCGGGCCGCCTACCTGATGCGCCGCACCCTCCAGCACGCCGAGGGCGCGGGCCTTGCCCTGCCCAAGCTCCTGGAGACGGACTACGTCAACACCATCCCGACCTCCGCCGAGCCGACGGGCGCCGCGTTCGACGGCGACGAGGACATGGAGCGCCGGATCACCGCCTGGAACCGCTGGAACGCGGCCGCGATGGTCAGCCGCGGCTCCAAGTACGGCGTCGGCGGCCACATCGCCACCTTCGCGTCGGCCGCCTGGCTGTACGAGACCGGCTTCAACCACTTCTTCAAGGGCAAGGAAGCCGACGGTTCCGGCGACCAGCTCTACATCCAGGGTCACGCCGCCCCCGGCATCTACGCCCGCGCGTTCCTGGACGGGCGCCTGAACGAGGCCCACCTCGACAACTTCCGGCAGGAGTCCGGCGGCAACGGCCTGCCCTCCTACCCGCACCCGCGCCGCCTCCCCTGGCTGTGGGAGTTCCCCACCGTCTCCATGGGTCTCGGCCCGCTCTCCGCGATCTACCAGGCGCGCTTCAACCGCTACCTGACGAACCGTTCCATCAAGGACGTCTCCGCCTCGCACGTGTGGGCGTTCCTCGGTGACGGCGAGATGGACGAGCCCGAGTCGACCGCCGCCCTCGCCCTGGCGGCCCGCGAGGGTCTGGACAACCTGACCTTCGTCATCAACTGCAACCTGCAGCGCCTCGACGGCCCGGTCCGCGCCAACTTCAAGATCGTGCAGGAGCTGGAGGCCCAGTTCCGCGGCGCCGGCTGGAACGTCGTGAAGTCGCTGTGGGGCAACGCCTGGGACGAGCTGTTCGCGCTCGACACCACCGGCGCCCTCGTCCGCCGCCTCCGCGAGGTGCCGGACGCGCAGGTCCAGACGTACCAGACCCGCGACGCCGCCTACATCCGCCAGGACTTCTTCGGCAAGGACCCGGCGCTCGTCGCGATGGCGCAGCTGCTGAGCGACGACAAGATCCTGGAGTGCTTCCACCTCTCCCGCGGTGGCCACGAGCCGCGCAAGGTGTACGCCGCGTACAAGGCCGCCGTGGAGTTCAAGGGCGCGCCGACGGTCATCCTCGCGCAGACCGTCAAGGGCTTCACCCTCGGTGAGGGCTTCGCGTCGAAGAACGCGAACCACCAGATGAAGAAGCTCTCCACGGACGAGTTCAAGAACATGCGGGACCTCCTCGACCTCCCCATCACGGACGCGCAGTTCGTCGACGGCCAGGTGCCCTACGGCCACCCCGGCGCCGACTCCCCCGAGGTCCGCTACCTCCAGGAGCGCCGCGCGGCCCTCGGCGGTCCGGCCCCGGCCCGCCGCACCCAGCCGCTCGCCCCGCTGCCGGCCCCGGCCGAGAAGGCCTTCACCGCCTTCGACAAGGGCTCCGGCGCGCAGTCGATGGCGACGACGATGGCCTTCGTGCGACTCGTCAAGGACCTCATCCGCGACAAGGAGACCGGCAAGCGCTGGGTCCCGATCGTCCCGGACGAGGCCCGTACCTTCGGTATGGAGTCGCTGTTCCCGTCGCTCGGCATCTACTCGCCGAAGGGGCAGACGTACGAGCCGGTCGACCGCGACCAGCTGATGTACTACAAGGAGGCCGTCAACGGCCAGATCCTCAACGAGGGGATCACCGAGGCCGGTTCGATGGCCGACTTCATCGCCGCTTCCACCGCGTACTCCACGCACGGCGAGGCGATGATCCCGTTCTACATCTTCTACTCGATGTTCGGCTGGCAGCGGACCGCCGACCAGATGTGGCAGCTCGGCGACCAGCTCGGCCGCGGCTTCCTCGTCGGCGCCACCGCGGGCCGTACGACGCTGACCGGTGAGGGCCTGCAGCACGCCGACGGCCACTCGCCGGTGATCGCGGCGACCAACCCGGCGGCGCTGACGTACGACCCGGCGTTCGCCTACGAGGTCGCGGCGATCGTCAAGGAGGGTCTGCGCCGGATGTACGGCGAGGCCGCCGAGGGCGAGGACCAGAACGTCTTCTACTACCTCACCGTCTACAACGAGCCGATGCCGCAGCCGGCCAAGCCGGCCGGCATCGACGAGGGCATCGTCAAGGGCCTCTACCGCTTCAACACGGCGGAGTCCGCGGGTCTCGACCTCCCGGCGAACGCCTCGCGCATCCAGCTCCTCTCCTCCGGTACGGCCATCCACTGGGCCCTGGCGGCGCAGAAGCTGCTCGCCGCCGAGTGGGGCGTGGGCGCCGACGTGTGGTCCGCGACCTCCTGGACGGAGCTGCGGCGCGACGCGCTGGAGGCCGACGCGGCGCTGCTGCGCGGCGAGGAGCAGGTGCCGTACATCCGCAGGGCCCTGGAGGGCGTCGAGTCCCCGGTCCTCGCGGTCTCGGACTACATGCGCCAGGTTCCCGACCAGATCGCCCAGTGGGTCGAGCAGGACTGGTCCTCGCTCGGCGCCGACGGCTTCGGCCTCTCGGACACCCGTGACGCGGCCCGCCGCCACTTCGGCGTCGACGCCCAGTCGATCGTCGTCGCGGCCCTCGCGCAGCTCGCCCGTCGCGGCGAGGTCCCGGCCTCGGCCGTGAAGGAGGCGCGCGAGCGCTACGGCCTGTAGTCCGGCCGGTTCCTCGGTCCCGAAGGGCCGCTGACCGTACCTCGGTACGGTCAGCGGCCCTTCGGCGTCACGGGGCCCGCCCGTTCAGGCCTGGGCGGAGCCGGGGGGTACGTCGAAGCGCGTGCGCGAGGCCGGTTCCGGTACGGCGGACAGGGTGCGGTGCACGGCTTCGAGCTCCCGGAGCATGCTCGCGCGCTGTTCTGCCAGCGTGCCGGTCGGCTGGTACGTGCTGTCCGCCAGGATCGCGCCGATCGCGGAGCGGAGGCCCACGAGCCCGGACATCGTTTCCGCGGCCCTGTGACGGGCCTCCTCGAGGAGCGCGGCGGCCAGCGCGTGCGCCTCGTCCACCACGGCCCGGGCCCGGCGTTCGGCGTCCGTGCGCAGCCCCTCCGCCTCCAGACGGAGTTGCTCCGCGCGGTGCTCGATCTCCGCGAGGCGCTTCGAGGCTTTCGACTGACGCGCGGCCAGGTCACGCTCCGACTGCTCGCGGCGCTTCGCCAGGTTGGTCTCGAAGGCCGCGGCGGCCTCCGCGGCCTTGGCGCGCGTCTCCTCGAAGAGCGCGTCCGCCTCCTCGCGCTTCGACCGCGCGTGCCGCCGGGCCTCGGCGAGGATCCGGTCCCGCTCGCTCTCCACGTCCCCCGTACCGGAGGACACCGGCGCGGAGGCGACGGGCTCGGTCAGGGCCCGGAGCCTGGCGAGGACGGCCGCCGCCGAGGCCGGCCGGTCGGCGGGGTCGCGGGCGAGCAGCTCCATGACGAGCGCGCTCAGCTCGGCCGGGATCACCGGGTCGTGGTGGTGCGGCGGGAGCTCCGTGCCGTGCAGCTTCTGGTTGATCAGGCCGAGCATGTTGTCCGCGGCGAAGGGCGCGCGGCCGGTGAGGGCGAAGTAGAGCACGCAGCCCAGGGAGTACAGGTCGGTGCGGTGGTCGACGGTCCGCTCGCCGAGGGCCTGCTCCGGCGACATGTAGAGCAGCGTGCCGATGGCGACGCCGGTGCCGGTGAGCCCGCCGACCCTGAGGGTGTCCCCGAGGAACTTGGCGACGCCGAAGTCGAGGATCCTGAGGTCGCCGTCCTCCGCGAACATCACGTTGTCGGGCTTGATGTCCCGGTGGACGATCCGGCGGGAGTGGGCCGCTTCGAGGGCGGTGGCGAGCTGACGTGCCCAGGCGACGGCGACGTGCCAGTGCGGGCGCCGGTCGAGGACCGTACGGGTGAGCGTACGGCCGGTCAGCAGCTCCATGACCAGGTAGAGCGCGCGCTCGCCGTCGAGCTCGGCCGATCCGCAGTCGTGTGCCGTGACCGTGTACCGGCCGGGCAGGCTCGCCGCCGAGCGGATCTCGCGGCGGAAGCGGAGAAACGTCTCCTCCTCGCCCATCTCCGGCAGCGCCGTGACGAGTTTGACCGCCACGCTCCGCTGCATCCGGCGGTCGAGGGCGCTCCACACCTGCCCCATCCCGCCACGGCCGAGCCGGGTCTCCAGCTCGTACCGCCCGTCCAGCACCGTCCCCCGCATCGTGCCCCTCCCCTGTGGTCCCTCCGGCTGCACGCCCCCGGGCTCAGTATGGATGGCAGGGTGGGGACATGCGTGCCGCCCGGCTGATCAAGATGGTCCTTCTGCTCCAGTCCCGCCCGTCGATGACGGCGGCCGAACTCGCCGAGGAGCTGGAGGTGTCGGAGCGGACCATCACCCGTGACGCCCTCGCCCTCTCCGAGGCGGGCGTTCCCGTGTACGCGGACCGGGGCCGGGCCGGCGGGTACCGGCTCGTCGGCGGCTACCGCACCCGTCTCACGGGTCTGGCGCGCGGTGAGGCCGAGGCGCTGTTCCTGTCCGGACTGCCGGGCGCGCTGCGGGACATGGGGCTCGAGGACGCGGCGTCGGCGGCCCGGCTCAAGGTGTCGGCGGCGCTGCTGCCCTCGCTGCGGGACGCCCCGGACTCGGTGGCGCAGCGCTTCCTGCTCGACGCGCCGGGCTGGTACCAGGAGCCGGAGACACCGGAGATGCTGCCGCCCGTCGCGGAAGCGGTCTGGGACGACCGGATGATCGCCGCCCGCTACCGGCGGGGCGACCGGGAGGTGGAGCGGGAGCTCGCCCCGTACGGTCTCGTCCTGAAGGCGGGCGTCTGGTACCTGTGCGCGCGTTCCGGTACGGCGTTCCGCACCTACCGGGTGGACCGCTTCATGGCGGTCGCCCTGGCCGATGAGCGGTTCGTCCGGGACGAGGCCTTCGACCTGCCGGCCTTCTGGGCCGAGCGCGCGGCGGAGTTCGCCCGGTCGATCCTGCGCGCGGAGGTCGACGTACGGCTGTCGGAGGCGGGGGCCCGCCGGCTGCCGTACGTGACGGACCGCGCGGCTGCCGAGGAGGCTCTGGCGGCGGGTACGCGGGACGGGCAGGGCCGGGTGACGGTGACGCTCGCGGTGGAGAGCGAGGAGGTCGCCTTCTCCCAGCTCCTCGCCCTGGGCGCGGAGGCCGAGGTGCTCGCCCCGGCCTCGTTGCGCGCCCGCTTCGGAGAAGCTGCCCGGGCGATGGCGGAGGCGTACGGGTGAGTCTCGTCCGTACGGCTCCGCCCCGCCCCTACCGGTAGTCGTTCACGTCCGGTTTCCCCGTCTCCCCGGCGAGGATGAAGCCCCAGGCGTCCGGCCGTGAGCCGTCCGCGTCGGTGAAGCCGTACTCCTCGGCCAGTTGGCCGCTGGAGAGCGACCGGCCGTTCCAGCGGTGCCGGTCGGGGTCGGCGGCGAGGGCGGCGACGGCCCGTCCCACGTACACCGGGGACTCGGCGACGGCGAAGTCGGGGATCTTCTCGACGGCGTCACGCCAGTTCTCCTCGGTGACGCCGAACCCGGCGAGCATCTGCTCGGACCTGAGCCAGCCGGGGGTGAGGGCGACCGCCGTGCCGCCGTACTCCTCCAGTTCCCCGCCGAGGCCGAAGGCCATCCGGATCGGGGCGTTCTTGGCGAGGTCGTAGAAGAGGTTCTCGCGGAACCGGGTGCCGTTGTACTCGGCTGTGCCGTCGGTGACCTCGACGACCAGGCCGCCCGGGTGGCGGATGAGCAGCGGCAGGGCGGTGTGCGAGGTGATGACGTGCGTCCGCACGCCGAGTTCGAGCATCCTGAGGCCCTGGGCGAGGTCGTTCTCCCAGGTCTTCTTCCCGAAGACGAGGAGGTGCTCGCCGCCCCACACGTCGTTGACGAGGACGTCGAGCCGTCCCCGCTCCCGATCGACGCGGTCGACGAGGGCCCGGACCTGCTCCACCTCCAGATGGTCGGTGGGGACGGCGATGCCCTCGCCTCCGGCGGCCGTCACCAGTTCGGCCGTCTCCTCGATGGTCTCGGTGGCCCGGCCGACCTCGCTGAGCTTCTCGCGGGTGGTGCGGCCGGTGACGTACACGGTGGCTCCGGCGGCCCCGAGCTGGACGGCGATGCCCCGCCCGGCTCCCCGGGTGGCGCCCGCGACCAGGCAGATCCGTCCGTGCAGCGGCTTCTTCTCAGTCGTCATGGCATCAGACTCGCAGGAAAGTACGACACCTTCTGTCCGGATTCATTTCGGGCTTTCCGGGTGCGTCGCACCCCCCGAGCCACGATGCTGGTCCCGTGATGGACGAGACAGAGTTCTGGCAGATCATCGACTCCACCCGCGAGGAAGCCGAGGGCGACCCCGAGGAACAGGCCGATCTGCTCGTGGAACGGCTGACCCGGCTGGACCCCGACTCCGTGCTCGACTACGCGCGCCATTTCGAGGCCCGCTACAACCGCGCGTACCTCTGGGATCTGTGGGGTGCGGCGGCGGTGCTGTTCGACGGGGCGGGGGACGAGACCTTCGACTCGTTCCGGTGCTGGCTCATCGGCCAGGGCCGGGAGGTCTACGAGGGCGCGGTGCACGATCCGGACGCGCTGGCGGAGCTGCTCGGCGACTTCGACGTGGAGATCGACGGGGACGGCGAGGAGATCGGCTTCGCGGCCGACGAGGCGTACGAGCGGCTGACCGGCGCCGAGACCCCTGATCTGGGCATTCCGATGCCGGCCGGGGAGCCGCTCGGCACCCCCTTCGACCTGTCGGACGACGAGGTGCTCGCGGCACGCTTCCCCCGGCTCTGGGAGCGCTTCGGCGCCGGGTGACCGGGGCCTCCGGCGGAGGCCGTGTCCACCCGGCGGAGGCCGTCGTTCGCCTCAGAAGTGCGTGCCGCCGTCGACGCGGATCTCGGTGCCGGTGATGAACGCGCCGTCCTCGCTCGCCAGCATGGCGACGACGCCCGCGACGGTCTCGGGTCCCGCGAAGCCCTGGCCGAGGGCGGGCGCGAGCTTCGCGAAGAGGGACCAGTCGGTGTCCTCGGGCAGGCCGGGGCCGATGCTCTGGCGGCTGGCGCCGGAGCCGTCGGTCATGCCGGAGGAGATGGAGCCGGGCTGGACGGCGGTGAAGCGGATGCCCTGCTTGGCGTACTCGGCGGCGAGGGCGTGGGTCATGGACTGGATGCCGCCCTTGCTGGCCGCGTAGGCCGCCATATAGGGGTGGGCGAACATCGCGGAGGTGGAGGAGAAGTTCACGACGGCCGCGCCGTCGCCCTCCAGGAGGGCGGGGATCGCCTCGCGGATCATGAGGAACGTGCCGGTGAGGTTGATCCGTATCACCTGCTCGAAGGAGTCGAGGCTCGTCTCGTGGGTGTGCGAGGAGCGCAGCACTCCGGCCGCGTTGACCAGGACGTCCAGGCCGCCGAGCGCCTCGACGGCGGCGGCGACACCGTCGCGTACGGAGGTCTCGTCGGCGACGTTCAGGACGACGGTGGTGAGGCGGCCTGCGGTGTCGCCGGCCTTGGCCACGGTGTCCTTGAGGCCGTCCTCGCTGATGTCGGCGGCGACGACCCGGCCGCCCTCGGCGAGCATGCGGAGGACGGTGGCCTGGCCGATGCCGGAGCCGCCGCCGGTGATGAGGGCGCGGCGTCCTTCGTAACGGGTCAGCTGGTTCATGGCGTCAACCTCTCGATGTCATGCGGTCTCATGCGGTGTCCTACGGTGGCGTCCCGTGCGGAACGCTGCCACCGTACGCCCAAGTGGCACGTTTTGCCATCACTGCACGTCGTGCACGTTCGGCGTTCGCGGGCGTACTCTTCGTACGGTGAGCACCAAGCCCGAGGGCGCCACGCCCCCCACCCGGACGCTGACGGAGCGCCGCAAGGCCGCCACCCAGCTGGACATCGCGCGCGCCGCCGCCGAGCTCTTCACCGAGCGCGGCCCCGACGGCACCACCGCGGAGGACATCGCCCTGCGGGCCGGGGTCGCCCTGCGCACCTTCTACCGGTACTTCCGCTCCAAGCAGGACGCCGTGGCCCCGCTCCTCGCGGGCGGCGGCGACCGCTGGCGGGAGATCCTCGCCGCGACGGAGCCGGGCTCCGGACTGCCCGAGGCCCTGGAACGCTCGATCGCCGCGTCGCTGACCCCGGCGGACGAGGCGGCGGAGGAGGGGCTGCGCTGGACCAGGGGCCTGCTGCGCGCGGCCGCCGAGGATCCCGCGCTGCGGGCCGTCTGGTACCGGATCAACCAGGAGGCGGAGGAGCGGCTGCGCGAGGTCGTCGCGGGGCTGGCCGGGCCGGATGCCGAGGTGCTCGAGGTACGGCTCGCGGCGGCGGCGGCCACGGACGCCGTCCGGCTCGCCCTGGAGACCTGGGCGGAGACGGACGCGCCGGTACGGGGGGAGGGCGCGCCGGCCGAACTCGCGGTCCGGTGCCTGCGGGAACTGATGGGCGGAATGCGCCTGCTCGGCCCGGCCGGTGGCGCTCCGGGTACGGGCGTCAGCCCGTGAGCGACCGGCCCATGAGGACGTCGTCCACGTACCCGTCGTCGAACAGGAACTCGCCCCGGAGGACACCCTCGACCGCGAAGCCCTCGGAGACGTAGAGCGCCCGCGCGGGGGCGTTGTGGGAGAGGACCCGGAGGGTGATCCGGACGGCGCCGTCCGCGCGCGCCTTGTCCATCGCGGCCCTCAGGAGCGCCCGCGCCACGCCGTGCCCTCTGGCCCGCTCGGCGACGACGAGGCCCTGGATCTGGCGGACGTGGGCGTTGGCCGCGAGCGGGGTGGGCGGCACCACCCGGACGTAGCCGACGACCCCGCCGCCGCCCACCGCGACCAGGTAGTCCTCGGGCCGGTGCCGGGCGTCGAAGAACGGCTCGTACGGCGGGGTGGGCGCGGGCAGCACCGCGTGCAGGGGCGACCAGGTGTCCCGGTCGAGTGCGGCGAGGACGTCCTCGTCACCGGGCTCGGCCCCGCGTATCCGTGTCTCCGGCGCCTCCGACCTCTTCGTGACGGTCGTCTCCGGCCCCTCCGGCCTCGGCGTGACCGACGACTCCGGCCCCTCCGGCGCCTGCGTGACGGACGACTCCGGCCCCTCCGACTTCTCCATGGCGGCCACTGTGTCACGTACGGGGTGGGTGGGGGCAGGATGGCCCCATGCAGCGTTCCGCCACCCGTAAGCGTGTCGCCGTCACCGGAGCCACCGGGCTCATCGGCTCGGCCCTCGTCCGCTCCCTGCGCGCCGACGGCCATGACGTCCTCCGGCTCGTCCGCAGGCCCGCCCGTACCGCCGACGAGGTCGAGTGGGACCCGAAGCGGCTGTACGTCGACGCCGCCGGGCTCGTCGGCGTCGACTCCGTCGTCCACCTGGCGGGCGCCGGGGTCGGCGAGCGCCGATGGAACGAGGCGTACAAGCAGGAGATCCGGGACAGCCGGGTGCTCGGCACGACGGCCGTCGCCCAGGCCCTCGCCTCGCTCGCGGAGCCGCCCGAGAGCCTCGTGTGCGGTACGGCGCTCGGCTGGTACGGGGACACCGGCCGCCGCGCGGTCGACGAGAGCGCCCCCGCCGGCACGGGCTTCCTGCCCTCGGTCTGCGTGGAGTGGGAGGCGGCGGCCGCCCCCGCCGAGGAGGCCGGCATCCGGGTCACCTACGCCCGTACCGGCCTCGTGGTGGCGCGTGAGGGCGGGGCGTGGGGGCGGCTCTTCCCCGTGTTCCGCGCCGGGCTCGGCGGGCGGATGGGCGACGGCCGCCAGTACTGGTCGTTCATCTCCCTCCACGACGAGGTGGCCGCCCTCCGGCACCTGATCGACACCCCGTCGCTCTCGGGCCCGGTGAACCTGACGGCGCCCGAGCCGGTCACCAACCGCGAGGTGACGGCGGCGATGGGGCGGGTCCTGCGCCGGCCGGCCCTGTTCACGGTTCCGGCGCCCGCCCTGAAGGCGGTGCTCGGCGACTTCGCGCAGGACGTGCTGGGCAGTCAACGGGTGCTGCCGGGGCGGCTTTTGGAGACCGGTTTCGACTTCGCGTTCCCGACGATCGACGACTCGATCAGGGCGGCGGCCCACTGACCGGCGGCGTGGGCGAGGCGTTCTCCCGCCCTCCTGCGCTCCCTTGTGCCGCACGCACCCCCGCGCGCGCTGCTGGCACCCGTGGGAGCGCTGCCTAGGCTCGACACGAACCGCGAACTCGGGCATTCCGGAGGCCGGTTGGGGGCATAGGCCTCCCACCGGCCGCGCCGACCTGGGGAGGGGCACGTGCTCAGCAGCGCACACAGCGCAGAAACCGCACAGCGAACGGACGCCACGAAGGCCGTCGACGTCGTCATCGTGGGAGCCGGGGTCGCGGGGCTCGCGGCCGCCCACCGGCTGACCGGGGCGGGGCTCTCCGTCGCCGTCCTCGAGGCCGAACCCCGGATCGGGGGCCGGATGGCGACCGAGTCCGTCGACGGCTTCCTGCTCGACCGGGTCGGGCCGCTGCTCACCCTGTCGCACGAGGAGCTGCGGGCCACCCCGGGGCTCGACGGGCTCGTGCTGCGCCCCTTCGCCCCGGGGGTGCTCGTGCACAGCGACGGGCGGTACGCGCGGTGGGGCGTCCCGCAGCCGCGCCGGGCCCCCGGGGGGCACCGGGGGACGGGCCACCGGAGCGTGGGGGGAGCGTTCAGTGTGGCGCGCGCCCTCGCGAGCGCCCCCCGGCATCCGGCCTCCTCGCTCGACCAGGCGCGGCTCGGCGCCTCCCTCGTCCGGCTCGCCGCGACCCCGACACAGCGGATCCTGGCCCGTCCCGAGCGGACCGCGCGCGAGGCCCTCACCGCCCGGCTGCCCGCCCGGACCGTCCAGGGAGTGCTGCGGCCGCTGCTCGCGGCGCTCCTCGGCGACCCGGACCTCGGTACGTCGAGCCGTCGCGCGGACCTCGCGCTGCGCGCCTTCGCACGGGGCAGGGCGGCCGTCCCCGAGGGCGGGTCCGCGGCGCTCCCGGAGCGGCTCGCGGCCGCGCTGCCGCCGGGCACGATCCGTACCGGCGTCCGTGTCACGGAGGCGTCGATCGCGCGGGTCACGACGGCGGAGCACGGGGTGTTCCGCTGCCGCTCGGTGGTGCTCGCGACGGGTGCGCGGACGGCGGCGGCGCTGCTGCCGGGTCTACGGACGCCCGCCTTCCACTCCGTGACGGTGCTCCACCACACGGCGCCCGTGGCGCCCGCCGGGGAGTCGGCGCTGCTCCTGGAGTCCGACCCCGGCGGGCCGGTCGCCCACACCGCGGTGATGAGCGCGGTCGATCCGCGCCGGGCGCCTCGGGGGCGGGCCCTGATCACCTCGACGGTGCTCGGGACGCCGCCCGACGACACGGAGCGGCGGGTCCGCAAGCACCTCGCCACGCTGTACGGCACGTCGACCGACGAGTGGGAGCTGCTGGCCCAGCACCACACCCCGGACGCGTACCCGGCGATGGCGCCGCCGCACGACGGGGGCCGCTCGGTGCGGCTGCTCTCGGGGCTGTACGTCTGCGGCGACCACCGCGCGACGAGCACGCTCCAGGGCGCGCTCTCCTCAGGCACCCGCGCGGCCACGGCCCTCCTGAGGGACCTGGGCGTCCCCCTCCCCTTGGAAGCCCGATCGCCGGGGGAGGCGGCCTGACGACGTCTCCCCTGACGGGGCGCGGGCCGCTACCCCCCCGTTGTGGGCAATCGTTCCGCTGGGGCGGAACGGGTGGGCACAACGGACGGCGCCCCCTGCCGGGCCCAGGCTTCCGCGCCTGAACCCGCACCCCGTTGCGCGCCGCACAACTCGGTGCGGGTCCAGGCACAAGGGGCGGAGGCGCCCACCAAAGGGCGCCGTCCCGTGTGCCCACCCGTCCCGCCCAGCGGGACGATTGCCCACACGGCGGTGGCGGGGAGCGGGCGGGGCCAGGCCCGGGGCCCGGGGGCGGTGGTCAGCCCAGGGCTGCTACTCGGTCGCGGTACGTGCGCGCCGCCGCCGCGTCGCGGTACGGCTCCAGGCGGCGTTCGAAGTCGCGTACGTACTCCACCGCCCGCGCCGACCGCATCTCCGACGCCTGCTGCGCCGCCTCCGCACCGAGCGCGCACGCCTGCTCCAGTTCGCCCAGGGCGAGGCGGGACGTGGCGAGCACCACCCGGCAGAAGAGGCGGCTGCGGGCGAAGCCGGGTGCGCGGAGCTGCAGGGCGCGTTCGGCGTGCTGGGCTGCCGGGCGGTACTGCTGGAGGTCGCGGTGGCAGTGCCCGAGCTCGTCGGCGAGCTGGGCCTCGTCGAACATCCGGGCCCAGTACGGCACCTCGTCACCGGGCCGCGCCGCTTCGAGGGCCCGCTCGGCCCGTACGAGCGAGGCGCTGCACACCCGCGCCTCGCCCAGGACCGCGTGCCCGCGCGCCTCGACCGCGTGCAGCATCGCCTGGACGACGGGCGGCGCGGCCGGCCCGACGCCCTGCTGGGCGACCCGGGCGAGCTGGACGGCCTCGCGCCCGTGGCCGAGGTAGACGGCCTGGCAGCTCATGGTGAGGAGCACGTACGAGCCGTAGGCCCGGTCCCCGGCGGCCTGGGCGAGGCGCAGCGCCTGGACGAAGTAGCGCTGGGCGAGCCCGTGGGCGGCGATGTCGTACGAGGTCCAGCCGGCGAGCCGGGTGAGGTCGGCGGCGGCGGCGAAGAGGCGGCGGCCGACGGACTCCCCGTAGGTGCCGCGGAGCATCGGCTCGGTTTCGTGCTCCAGGTAGCGGACGAGGGCCTGGCGGGCGTGGCCGCCGCCGTAGGCGTGGTCGAGGGTGCGGAAGAGCTCGCCGACCGAGCGGAGGGCGGCGATGTCCCCGCTGGAGACCCGCTGGCCCGGCCCCCTGTCCGTACCGCGCTGCCGGGGCACGGAGAAGCGCCCCTGCGGCGGGACCCGGGGGTCGTGCGGGGCCCGCGGGTCGTGCCCGATGCGGGTGTCCTGCGGAAACCGGGCCGCCTCGGCGGTCACGGCGACGGGTGGGGCGGGGGCGCGCGGGCCGGGCGGCTGCTCCCCGCGTGCCACGCGGTCGTCGGCGCGCCCGATCAGCCAGTCGCGGCTGGGGACGACCAGGCCCGCCGGGGTGAAGGCGATCTTGCGGAGTTCGGCATGGCTGCCGGAGTCCTTGCGCCACAGCCCGCTGACGATGTCGACGGCCTCTTCGGGGGTCGCGGCGAACTCCAGGCCCGCGTAGACGGGCGCGCAGGCGTCCAGGCCGAGGTCCTGGGCGGAGAGGCGGCGGCCGAGACGGCGGGTGAAGACCTCGGCGATGAGGGCGGGTGTCGTGCCGCGCGGCTGCTGACCGCGGAGCCAGCGGGTCACGGAGGTCTTGTCGTACCGCAGGTCGAGACCGTGTTCGAGCCCGAGCTGGTCCACCCGTCTCGCGAGCCCCGCGTGGGAGAACCCGGCTTCGGCGATGAGCGCGGCGAGCTGGCGGTTCGGGATGCGCTGCGGTGGTCGTTCCGTCATCAGCTGTGCGGTCTCCTGCCTTCCGGGTCCGGGCGGCAGCCCCGTCGGACCCTCATGGAACGGCGCGAATTTAGCGGCCTTCACCGCCTGTACCGCCACCTTCGCCCCACATTCATCCGATCGTGTGAGGATTGACGGCATCGCTGACGTAGGTGCCCTCGTCCACCTGCCGGAGGAGCTTTCCCGGCACCGCCGTACAGTGGCATGGGCGCGAATGACGCATGGTGTCGAGCCGGCCCGGGATGATCCCCGGTCCCCGGCCCGGGCACCCAGGAGGAGGCATGGCCGTGAGTGAGCTGCGATTCGTCCGCCTTGGTTTCGGCGAGGAAGCCGTCGACTACCAGGTGGCCTGGGACAAGCAGCGCGAGGTGCACGCCGCGCGGTTCGCGGACGAGATCGACGACACCTGTCTGCTCCTGGAGCATCCGCCGGTCTATACGGCCGGCCGGCGTACGGCGGAGAGCGAGCGCCCCCTCGACGGGACGCCGGTGGTGGACGTCGACCGCGGCGGCAAGATCACCTGGCACGGCCCCGGTCAGCTGGTGGGCTACCCGATCATGAAGCTGCCCCGCCCGGTGGACGTCGTCGCGCACGTCCGGCGCCTTGAGGACGCGCTGATCCTCACGGCCGCCGAGTTCGGGCTCGAGACGACCCGGGTCGAGGGCCGCAGCGGCGTCTGGGTGCTCGGTGACCCGGTGGAGCAGCGGCCGTCCCTCGGCGGTCTGTCGCTCGACTTCGACCCGCGGCTGAACGACGAGGAGTTCGACCCGCGCCTGAACGGCCCGGAGTACGCCCCGTCCAACGCCGGCCAGCGCCGCGAGGACCGCAAGCTCGCCGCCATCGGCATCCGGGTCGCCAAGGGCGTCACGATGCACGGCTTCTCGTTCAACGTGAACCCGGACAACGCGTGGTTCGACCGGATCATCCCCTGTGGCATCCGTGACGCGGGCGTGACCTCGCTCGCCAACGAGCTGGGCCGCGACATCTCGATCGCGGAGGTGCTGCCGGTGGTGGAGCGCCATCTGCGGGAGGTCCTCGAGGGCGCGGAGCTGAAGCCGCGCGAGATCGAGCGTCCGGTGGAGACGGCCTCGGCCTGAGGAATGCAGGGCGCTGGCCAGAGGTTGGCCAGCAGTAGTAAGGCATGGGAAGCAACGGCGTACCCTGGTGTGCGCCGAAGAATCGAAGCTACAGGAGCCGATGTGTCCGCAGTCGCACCCGACGGACGCAAGATGCTGCGCCTGGAGGTCCGGAACGCCCAGACCCCCATCGAGCGCAAGCCCGAGTGGATCAAGACCCGGGCGAAGATGGGGCCCGAGTACACGAAGATGCAGAGCCTCGTGAAGAGCGAGGGGCTGCACACGGTCTGCCAGGAGGCGGGCTGTCCCAATATCTTCGAGTGCTGGGAGGACCGCGAGGCGACCTTCCTCATCGGTGGCGACCAGTGCACCCGGCGCTGCGATTTCTGCCAGATCGACACGGGCAAGCCCGAGGCGCTGGACCGTGACGAGCCCCGCCGCGTCGGCGAGTCGGTCGTCACGATGGACCTGAACTACGCCACGATCACGGGCGTCGCGCGCGACGACCTGGAGGACGGCGGCGCCTGGCTGTACGCGGAGACCGTGCGCCAGATCCACCAGCAGACGACGGAGCGCGCCGACGGCCGCACCAAGGTCGAGCTGCTCGCGCCGGACTTCAACGCGGTGCCGGAGCTCCTGGCGGAGGTCTTCGCCTCCCGCCCCGAGGTCTTCGCGCACAACGTGGAGACGGTGCCGCGGATCTTCAAGCGGATCCGTCCCGGCTTCCGTTACGAGCGCTCCCTCGACGTCATCACCCAGGCGCGGGACTACGGTCTGGTCACGAAGTCGAACCTGATCCTCGGCATGGGCGAGACCCGCGAGGAGGTCAGCGAGGCGCTTCGGCAGCTGCACGACGCGGGCTGCGAGCTGATCACGATCACCCAGTACCTGCGCCCCTCGGTCCGGCACCACCCCGTGGAGCGCTGGGTGAAGCCGCAGGAGTTCGTGGAGCTGAAGGAGGAGGCCGACGAGATCGGCTTCTCCGGAGTGATGTCGGGCCCGCTGGTCCGTTCCTCGTACCGCGCGGGCCGTCTGTACCAGCAGGCCATGGAGAAGCGCGCCGCCGCCCAGGGCGTGTGAACCCGAGCACAAGTAGTTACCGGCAAGTAGTGGCCGGATCCGGCGCGGCCCGTACGCTCCCGCAGCTCAGCGGGGACGTACGGGCCGCGTCGGCGTCTCCCGGGCCCGCCCACTTGGCCGTATCAACGTTTCATCAGTGTTTGACCACCGGGTCATGCCCTGGTAACACCGATCTGTGAGCCTGGTTTCACTCACCGCCACCGCCTGCTCACACCCCCGCCTCGTCTCACCCGCAATCGAGGGAGGACCCCGACATGCCGGCCGCATCGACGCACGTCCGCGTCACCGCGATCCCGTCCGTCACCGACGCCCTGAAGGCCGTGGAGTCACTGCTCCTCGGCGCCGGGCAGCGCACCGCACGGCGCAACGCCTGGAACTCCGTCCTGGAGGACCGCCGTCGCGCCAAGGACCGGGTCGAGGCCCAGCACGTGATGGAGGTCGCGTCGGGCCGGACTTCCCGGGCCACGTAAACTTCAGGACATGGCGAGGAAGGCAAACACGGGCAGCGCTGACGCTGCGAACCAGGGGCGGCTCAAGCAGATCGCCCTCACGTACAAGATGACCCGAAAGGCCGACCCTAAGGTCGGACTTGTCGTCGCAGGCGTGGGCATCGTCGTACTCGGTGTCCTCCTCGCGATCGGCTTCCTGATCGGGCACCCCGTCTACCTGGGCATCCTGGGCTTCGTCCTGGCGCTCCTGGCGGCGGCCATCGTGTTCGGGCGGCGCGCCGAGCGCGCGGCCTTCGGGCAGATGGAGGGCCAGCCGGGCGCGGCCGCGGCGGTGCTGCAGAACGTCGGGCGCGGCTGGACGACGACCCCCGCGGTCGCGATGAACCGCAGCCAGGACGTCGTGCACCGGGCGGTCGGCCGGGCCGGCATCGTCCTGGTGGCCGAGGGCAACCCGAACCGGGTCAAGACGCTGCTCGCGGCTGAGAAGAAGCGGATGAGCCGTGTCGTGGTGGACACTCCGGTGCACGACATCATCGTCGGCGACGGCGAGGGCCAGGTGCCGCTGAAGAAGGTCCGTACGACCATGCTCAAGCTGCCTCGGGTGCTCACCGGCCCGCAGGTGACGGCGGCCAACGACCGGCTCCGGGCGATGGGCGACCTGATGAGCAACATGCCGCTGCCGAAGGGTCCGATGCCGAAGGGCATGCGGATGCCGCGGGGCGGAAAGATGCGCTGACGCGCCCGACCGAACACAGAAGAGGGGCTCCGGACCACCAGGTCCGGAGCCCCTCTCGCATGCTCATGACGATTCAGCCGCGGACTGGATTCAGATACGGACCTGGACGGCGCCGGAGAGGCGGTCGTGGAGGCCGCGGCCGTCGCGGTCCCAGATGAGGGCCGGGATCGCCAGGCAGACCAGCAGGGAGCGGAGCGCCACCCGCGGCAGGCCGAGCCGGCCGCCGCGCACCGAGACGACCCCGAGGCCGAAGAGGCGCTTGCCGGGCGTCGAGCCGATGGTGCCGACCGTCAGCACGCTCAGGACGAGGAGGATCAGGAGGGCCCAGTTGCCGGTGGCCTGGTGGTAGCCGTCGGTGATCAGGCCGTATGCGATCAGGGTGCAGAGGGCCCAGTCGACGGCGAGGGCGCCGAGGCGCCTGCCGGGGCGGGCGATCGAACCGGGGCCCTCCTCGGGCAGCCCCAGCTGCTGACCGCGGTAGCCGAAGTCGACGCCTGCGTCCTCGGCCGCCGCGCGGGGGCCGGAGAGCCAAGATCCGAGTGCTTGCCTGTTGTCCACCCGACCACGGTACTGCGCCCGTTTTTGATCACTTCGGCCCGGGTCGGCGAACACGGGCCGAATCGGGCGGTGAACGGCGCCGGGCACCGGAACGGCACCCACCCCGGTTAACTTCTACGAAACAAATGGGTCATGCTTGAGAAATCCCGTCTGCCTATGGTCGGGTCCAGCGTGTGCCACCGCACTGGCCGCATACCGAGCTGCAACCCCGCCCCTCCCCGGGCCGGGAGTAGGAGGAGTGGGATGTCCGAGAAGCACGGGTTCCAGAACGCCGACGAGGTCCAGAAGTTCATCAAGGACAACGACGTCAAGATGGTCGACGTCCGCTTCTGCGACCTCCCGGGCGTGATGCAGCACTTCACGATCCCGGCGACGGCCTTCGACCCGGCGGAGGAGCTCGCCTTCGACGGCTCGTCGATCCGTGGCTTCCAGGCGATCCACGAGTCCGACATGGCGCTCCGCGCCGACCTGTCGACGGCCCGCGTGGACCCCTTCCGCCGCGACAAGACGCTGAACATCAACTTCTTCATCCACGACCCGATCACGGGCGAGCAGTACAGCCGTGACCCGCGGAACATCGCGAAGAAGGCCGAGGCGTACCTCGCCTCCACCGGCATCGCCGACACCGCGTACTTCGGCCCCGAGGCCGAGTTCTACGTCTTCGACTCGGTCCGCTTCGAGACCTCGGCGAACCAGGGCTTCTACCACATCGACTCCGAGGCCGGCGCCTGGAACACCGGTGCGGAGGAGAACAACCGCGGCTACAAGGTCCGCTACAAGGGCGGCTACTTCCCGGCCCCGCCGGTCGACCACTTCGCCGACCTGCGCTCCGAGATCTCCCTGGAGCTGGAGAACGTCGGCCTCCAGGTCGAGCGCCAGCACCACGAGGTCGGCACCGCCGGCCAGGCCGAGATCAACTACAAGTTCAACACGCTGCTCGCCGCGGCCGACGACCTGATGCTCTTCAAGTACATCGTGAAGAACGTCGCCTGGCGCAACGGCAAGACCGCGACCTTCATGCCGAAGCCGATCTTCGGCGACAACGGCTCGGGCATGCACGTCCACCAGTCGCTGTGGTCGAACGGCGACCCGCTGTTCTACGACGAGACGGGCTACGCGGGCCTCTCGGACACCGCCCGCTACTACATCGGCGGCATCCTCAAGCACGCCCCGTCGCTGCTCGCCTTCACCAACCCGACGGTGAACTCGTACCACCGCCTGGTCCCGGGCTTCGAGGCGCCGGTCAACATGGTGTACTCGCAGCGCAACCGCTCCGCGGCCATGCGCATCCCGATCACCGGCTCGAACCCGAAGGCCAAGCGCGTCGAGTTCCGCGCGCCGGACCCGTCCTCGAACCCGTACCTCGCCTTCTCGGCGCTGCTCCTCGCGGGCCTCGACGGCATCAAGAACAAGATCGAGCCGATGGAGCCGATCGACAAGGACCTGTACGAGCTGGCTCCCGAGGAGCACGCCAACGTCCCGCAGGTCCCGACCAACCTCGAGGCCGTCCTCTCCGCCCTGGAGAACGACAACGAGTACCTCCAGGCCGGCGGTGTCTTCACCTCCGACCTGATCGAGACGTGGATCGACTACAAGCGCACCCACGAGATCGCCCCGATCCAGCTGCGCCCGCACCCGCACGAGTTCGAGCTGTACTTCGACCTCTAAGAAACGGGAGGAACCGGGACATACCCGCACCTGCGGCGACGCATCTCGCCCTCCTGACTTGCGGAAACACCCCCGGATAGCTCCGGTCGTTTCCGGTTGGTTCCGGTCGTCTCGTGCAAGGTCTGTGCAATCGGACGACCGGAACCTGACGGTGCGCCAGACATGGCTTCGCCAGAGCAAGAGCCCTGCCACTCCCTACGGAGAGTGGCGGGGCTCTTTGCTTTTCCTCCCGCTATGTCTACAAAAGCGCAGGCCAGGGCTACCATATGAGACCTGACCAACTGTTTGACGTAGCTCTGAGTGGAGGCATACGGTCCCGTCCGTAGCCTCGCGGGCGCCCCTTGCAGGGGGCGATCTGGCGGCTCCGCGACGCCTTCGCCTGCCCCGGCCGGCCCGGCGTCGGAGAACGACGCCCAGGGTCGCTCCCGCTGGCGCGATCCCGATGGTGTGCAGCAGACCGAGCTCTGCCGGACCGAAACCGAGGCGAAAAAGTACGAGACCAAGATGCGCGGCGAGGTCGATGACGGTTCGTACATCGATCCCAAGGGCAGCGAGACGCTCATGGGCACGCTCGTGGATATGTGGCTGGCGGCGAAGGACTACCCGAACCCACGGTCGGTCTACCAGGTCGAGTCGCGCACCCGGGTCCACATCAAGGACCACGCCATAGGCGGCATGAAGCTCAAGGACATCACGCCGTCGAAGATTCTCGCGTGGACCAAGGACCGGAAGAGGGTCTTGGACGAGACGTACGTGGGCCTCATCCTCGGCGAGATGCAGTCTATGTTCGACCTGGCCGTGGACGACGACCTGATCCGCAAGAACCCGTGCCGCTCGTTCACCGTAAGGCAGCAGAAGCCGCGGCGGTCGAAGCCGACGGCGAAGGAACTGCCGCTGACGTGGGAGCAGACTGACAAGATCCGCATCGAGTTGCCGAACCGGTACAAGGCTACGGTCGACTGTGGCCGAGGGCTCGGGATGCGCCAGGGCGAGGTCTTCGGGTTCAGCCCGGACGACATCGTGTGGGACCATCCCGACGGCCCCATGGTGCACATCCAACGACAGATCGCCTGGGACGGCTCGGTGATGGTCTTCGACGGGGCCAAGGGCGAGGATGACCTCAACCCCAAGGACCGGTGGGTCGGGCTTGGCGAGGAGGTCGGGGATGCACTCCTGGAGCACATGGAGAAGTACCCGCCGATCGAGGTGACTCTGCCGCACGGCACCCGGGACGGGGAGCCCATGACAGTCCAGCTCATCTTCTACAGGCCGGGAGAAGAAGCCGGTGAACAAGTACTACTTCAACTCGTACATCTTCAAGCCGGCGCTCGCGGCCGTCGGCATCATCGCGGACCTAGACCCCGAACAGAAGAAGAAGGGGACGAGGCGCTGGCCCAAGAGTCGAGACAAAATGATGCATGCTTTGCGGCATCTGTACGCATCAATGATGATCGAGGCCGGGGTGGACATCTACACTCTCGCCGACCGGCTCGGGCACTCCGATCCCGCCTTCACGCTCAGGAAGTACGTGCACCGGGTTGCGGGCGCCGGGGAGAAAGTCCGCGGGGCGCTCCAGAGCATGTACCGAAAGGCTGCTTGACGCGGAGCCCCCGCCGTACACGTCGAGGGCTCCGCCGCCAGCGTCAAACTGCCTCGGTGTCGACGGCCCTCAGGTGGCTTCCCCTCTGCGGCACGATCAGAGCGACGAGTGCTTCCACCGACGCCTTGAGTTCAGTCACTTCGCGGACCAGATCATCGTCAGCGATCTCCGCGAGTGGGGCACTGCTTACCGACGCGATGCTCTTGGCCGTGCTCGCAAGGACTTTGTGAATCCGGGTACGTTGCTCTGCTGCACGGAGCTCGGGGTTCTTTTCGATGGCCTCGGCGGTGAGCGCCTGGACGGTCTCGTATGCCTCGGCAACGGCTTCAGGCGTCGCCGAGGGCGCGTCGACCACTTCCAGGAGCTTGACGACTCCTTCCCTGGCCTCTTCAGGAAGTTCAAGGGTGTGACCGGCCGGCGTGCGCACCTTCCCTTGCCCGGCGACGTGGCGCACATACTCGGCGCGTTCGGCCTTCCGTGACTCAACCGCCGTTTCCTTACGGAACACCGGGTCGTCGGCGATGGTGCGGGCGAGAGCGGTGCGCAGGTCGCCGTCGTCTCGTGCACGCTCCAGAAGTGCCGTGCGGGCCGCTTCAGCAGTGCTCTCGTCTGCGAGAATGGCGGCCTTCATCGCCCCAGGGCTCTTCGCCGCGTAGACCACCTCCCGCACGCTGAGACCTGCTTCCCGCGCCCCGGCCATCAGGGCGTCCGCGCGGTCCGGGCTGACGCGACCCGGAGTGAAGCACTCCGTCCACGTGCTAGCAGGGGGCAGCGGTACATCCATGCCGGGCTTGAGCTGGTCGAAGTCGGGGAGGTCGCACTTCTCGACACCCTGCTCCCACGCCCTGTAGTACCGCATCACCCTCTTATGATCCCAGCCGATGAGCCGGGCGAACTCCCGCACGGTCACCTTCTGCGAATGGGTCAGGTGCCCCGCTTCTTCATCTTGCGCTGGGCCACCCGGCTTCCCGACGTACACGTTGCGAGCGACCTTCAACGCCCAGACCCAGCCGCCTGACTTGCCGACCGACCGTAGCTCATAGACGTCACGGTCGATGGGGTCGTTGAGGTCAAGGTCAGCTTCTTGAACCGCGTCGGTCGCTGGCGCCGCCTCGGGGTCGTCCGAAGGGTCTCGCCAAAGGACTTCTTGTCGGGCTTCCCCGTCGGACAGTTCAGCCGCCGGCTCAACCCAGACGTTCTCGATCGGTTGCGTCTGAAAGTCGGATACGGGGCGTCCGATCAGGTCAGCAACGAGGCGCGCAGTCTCCGGCTCGTCGCCGACCAGATGCATCAGTTCGTCGATGCTGTAGCCCAATCCCCTGGTCGGCTTCGCAGTGACGAACGACTCGAATGAGTCGTGCGTCACCTGCTCGCCACGAGGGGTGGTGAAGTTGCGCCAAGATCCCTCTTCGATCACCTGACGGACCAGTCCGGGGACGGACCCCATGCCGTTCATGGTGGACCGCATCGACGAACTCAGCGCATTGACCAGCACCGCGTTCCCGCTGGCACTGTGTGTGTCGTTCATTTCTTCTGTTCCTCCTTGATCGCAGCGTCGAGCATCGCCAAGCGCTTCTGGAGTTGTTCGAGTGTCGCGGTCTTGACGTTGTTCCCGAGATTCTTGTTGAGCTCCCCGTTGATGTGCTCGAAGGGACGGTTGGCGAGGGCAGACAGCCGAGCAACCTTTTTGTGAATCAGCTGGCGGAGCTTCTTCTTCTGGTCTCCGAGCGGCTCGTCATCCTGGTCCGCAGGGCGCTGGCTGGGCACCGCATTGACGTTGAGCATCCCGGCGGAGCTGAGAAGAGTCGCCACCCACTCATCAGTAACCGAGGGCGGCACAGGGCCGGTCAGCTCCATCGTGCGCTTGGCGAATGCCAACTGCTCGGGAGTGAACTTCGCCCCGCTGGCAATGGTCGCGTGGTGCGTCGCCACGGAGGAACCAATCGTCTCGTAGGCAGGAAACAGCGTGTCGCCTCCGCCTTCACCATCGCCGATCTGTCCCTCGCGGATCTTCTTCTCTTCCTCGGCGAGCACTGCATCGACCGTCTTCTCGATCTCCTGTGCGTACGTGAGGAGGATCGAGATGGAAGGGATGAACAGACGCGCCGTCGTCGGGTCTTCCTCGCCGCGCATTCGCACGAATCGACCTACGACTTGGGTGAAGAACATCTGGGTCCTCACACGGGAGGCATAGACTCCGACCCCCAGGCGCGGGATGTCGACCCCCTCGGCGATCATCTGCACCGCGACGATCCAAGGGGCGTCGCCCTTAGCGAACCTCTTGATGATGTCCGAGGCGTTCGGTTCGTCGGAGATGGCGACCGGAATCGGCGTCCCCGCGATCCGTTCGAGGATCTTGGCGTAAGCATTCGCGGCGAACTGGTCACTGGCCACCACCAGGCCGCCAGCGTCCGGGGTGTCGATGCGCATGCGCAGGAGGGCGTCGTGAGCCTCCTTGAGCACGGAGGGAATCCACTCGCCGTCCGGGTCTAGTGCGGCCTTCAACGCCTGAGGCACTTCGTCCTTGTCGGCCTCGCTGAGGTCGACGGACGTAACAGCCATCTGCCCCGAGCGACGCCACTGCGACTTCCCGTCCCAGGCCGGGAAGACGGCCGGGCGGACAACTCCACCGTCGGCAAGAGCTGTGCCGTAGTCGTAGTTGAAGCTGGGTACGGCACGACGCTCTTCGTCGTAGGTGACGAAGGGAATCGGCTTGCCGTCGGTCCGGAAGGGCGTGCCCGACAGCAGCAGACGTCTCGCGGCCAGTTCGAAGGACTCCTTGAGTGCCTCGCCCCACACCAGATCATCGCCGTCGCCTGCATGGTGGATCTCATCGAAAATGACGAGAGTGCGCTTGTTGGACGCAAGCCTGCGCCACAGGAGCGGCGCGGACGCTACGGCCTGGTAGGTCGCCACGACGCCGTCGAAGTCGGAGCCGACTGCACCGTTCTTGTTCTCGAAGACGTGGTCGAGCTTGATGCCCCTACGGGCACCGGCCTCAGCCCACTGGCGACGCAGGTGCTTGGTCGGGACGATAACCACGACCTTTGTGATGACGCTGCGGTCGATCAGGTCTTGGGCGAGGGTAAGTGCGAGGGTGGTCTTTCCGGCTCCGGGCGTGGCAACGACTAGGAAGTTGTTGTTGTCACCACCGTTTCGGGAGTGGTAGCGCTCCTGTGCGTCTCGCTGCCAGTCACGGAGGCCGGCGGTGTTCGCCATGAAGTTCGGTCCCTTCTGCAAGTTGCACGGAGGGCAGAGTGCCTGCCCGTTCAACACATCGGTCGGGCCGCCCTCGGACCACGGCGTCATGTGATCACCGTGCCACCCGGGCTCCAGCTCGGCCGCGCAGTTGACGCACTGTCCGCCAGCCGCAAGAAACATCGCCACGCGCTCTTCGCTGTTGAACGAGCGGCGGCGGTCACGGGGTTGTTTGGACACTCCTCCCATGTGCCGCAGCGTATAGGTGGGCACTGACAACGAGAGGGGGTTTCCTGACTGGAGGTCACCGACGAGGGGGCTGGGACCTGCCCACCGCGGCGGCCGGACCGCCCCACAGGGCTCCACCGAATCACGGCCGTCGGCACCGCATCCGGCCACTACGCTCCGTGTTGCCCCTGGAGGTGTCGGGTACGCAGTCGACAAAGTCCGCCGGAAGGTCGAACGATCGCGCACTCAGCGCTGCGAGAACTTCGATGTGTAATGAATGTGCAAGGTGATCTTGAAGCAAGGGCATCGATGCAGGTCAGGGACTACATCTAGTAAATCTTCGACCTCTAGGCCGGAGCCTCACGAGTGAGGGCCGCCGCCCCCGGATCTCCGGGAGCGGCGGCCCTCGCCGTTTTCCGCCGGTCAGCGGCCGTGGCGGATGAACGTGCGGACCATGCGGCAGGTGGTGTCCGAGGGCGGGTGGATGCCGATGTGGTCGGCCGTGGTGCGTATCGTCGCGTTCGTCGCCTTCGACGGGACGTAGACGCCGGCGTCGAGGAGGGCGATCGCGAGGCGCATGGCCTTCAGGCGCCGGTTGTGCGTGACGTACCACTCGCGGGGGCGGCCCGCGGGAAGGGGCTTCCTCTGGAGGGGCTTCCAGGGTTCGATGGACGGCGTCCGGATCACGGCGAGAGCCATGGGCTACCTCCTGGCGAACGGTGGTGGGGGCCCTCCCCGGGACCCTCACCTTCACCCCTTATTTTAGTGGCCCCCACTGACAATCGCCCCTGGCCAGACAGGGTTTGAGGGGTGGTGGGAAGTGGGTTGGGGGGTACCGTGGGCCCATGGAGATCTGGATCAATCCCGCCTGTTCCAAGTGCCGCAGCGCCCTCACCCTTCTCGACGCCGAGGGCGCCGAGTACACCGTGCGGCGCTATCTGGAGGACGTGCCCTCGCCTGAGGAGATCCGGGAGGTGCTCGGGCGGCTCGGGCTCGAACCGTGGGACATCACGCGGACGCAGGAGGCCGACGCCAAGGAGCTCGGGGTGAAGGACTGGCCCCGCGACGCCGAGAACCGTGACCGGTGGATCGAGGCGCTCGCCGGGCACCCCAAGCTCATCCAGCGGCCCATCATCACCGCCGAGGACGGCACCGCCGTCGTCGGCCGGTCCGAGGAGGCCGTTCGGGACGCCCTGTCCCGGTGAACCCCTGGAGAGGTCGGGGAGCTGAGGTCACGTCGGCTTCAGGAAGGCGCTGATCTCGGTCAGTGCCTTCGTCGGCAGGGTCGCCGGGAGCGTGTGGTGCGTCGCGCCGGGCAGGAGCTCCGTCCGCAGGCCGAGGGCCGTCGCGCTCGCCGCCACCCTGCGCACGTCGTGCGCTCGGCTGCCCTCCGCCAGGAGCAGCAGCGTCCGTGGTCGCAGCTCCGCGAGTTCGGCGGGGGTCGGGCGCGGGCCCGTGACCGGGCGGTGGCGGGGAAGCTCCGCCGCCAGGGCGTCGAGGCGCCGTACCTCGTGGTCGTGCTCCGCGCCGGCCGTCTCCCACGCCAGGAACGCCGCGGTCCTCGCCCGCGTCGGGCGCAGCAGCATCGGCAGGGCCCTCAGCAGGTAGCCGGGGCGAAAGCCGGCGAAGCAGCCGGTCGGGTCGAGCAGGACCAGGCGGTCCGTCCGGTCCGGGGCCGCCAGGGCGTACCGGAGCGCGATCCACCCTCCGTACGAGTGGCCGCAGAAGGCCGCCGAGGTCAGCCCGAGGCCGTCGAGTACGGCGTCCAGCCAGGCCGTGAGGTCGGCGGCTGTTCGGATCGGGCGCCCGTCCGCCCTGCTGCGGCCCGGTCCGCCGACGAGGTCCACGGCGTGCACCCGGTGCGTCGCGCCGAGCACGGCCGCCGTGGTGCGCCAGGAGCAGGCGGTCGCCCCGCCGCCCGGCAGCAGGAGGACGGGCGGGCCGTCCTCGACGCCGTGGCGCAGGAGGTGCGTGGCGCCGAAGGGGGTGGGGAGTTCCGCGGCCTCCGTGGGGTGCGGCCAGCGCGCGAGGAGTTCGTCGTACGCGGAGTCGAAGGTGGCGGGCATGGGCTGACACCGTCCTCTCGTTCGGCAATAATCTCGCTGAGCGAGCGGCTCGGACTCAACTCGGCCGGTACGACCGCCGTCGTCGACCGGCTCGAGCGCCTCGGGTACGTGGCCCGCGTCCGGGACACCCGCGACCGGCGGCGCGTGCTCCTCACCGTGGAGGAACGGGCGAAGGAGCTGGGCCGGGTGCACTTCGGGCCTCTGATCGACGGGGCCGTGACGCTTCTCGGCGGCTTCGACGAGCGGGAGAAGGAGGCCGTCCGGCGGTTCCTGAGCGGTGTCCGGGATCTCATGAGCCGGGTGCGGTGACCGGCACCCACGCGGGTGCGCGCCCTACGTACGGCTTGCCGCTGCCCTCTCCGCCGTCGTCAGGATCTCGGTGAGGCGGAGGCCGAAGCGGGCGTCGCACGCGTGGGGCACGCGCGTGCGGGCCGCCGTGACGAGGGCGTCGACGGCCGCGCCGAAGGCGTCCACCGCCCCGTTCCACCGGGGCAGTTCGGCTCTGCCGCCGGAGCCGTACAGCGTGAGGGCCGCCTCCGCCGCCTCCGGCGGGGCGCTGAGGGTGAGCGTGGCCGTGCTGCTCGCGCCCGAGGTGTGCCGCAGGACCAGGTGGTGGGTGTCGTCGGGGCCGGGCGCCGCGGTGATCTCGGTGACGTCGCCGAGGACCGGCAGGTAGACGGAGAGCACGTGCGGGCCCACGTCCCAGAGGCCGCCCTTCGCCCGTCGCCACGGAGAGGCCGCGTACGCGCTGCTCGAACCGGGTCCGTAGAGCGAGCCGAGCCAGTGCGCCTGGCCCAGGAACCAGCCGCCGGCCGCCGCCTGTTCCTCGATCCAGCGGGCCGTCGGCTCGGCGAACCTCAGCGTGCAGAAGACCACCGAGGCGACCCCGGCCGCCTCGACCGCCTCGGTCACCTCGCGCGCCCCCGCGACCGTCGTCGCGACCGGCTTGTCGAGGAGCACGTGACACCCGGCCGCCGCGGCCCGCACCGCCAGCGGGGCCTGTACGTCCGGCGGCAGCGCGAGGGCGACGGCGTCGCTGGCCTCGAACAGGGCGTCCACGTCGTCGTGGGCGCGCGTGCCCGACGCGGCGGCGAGCGCGGCCGCCGCCTCGGGGCGTCTGCCCCACACCCCGCTGAACTCGATCCCGGCGTGCCCGGCGAGCGCGGGCGCGTGCGTGCGCGCGGCCCAGGGGCCGGTGCCGAGGAGTCCGATACGGGGCTTCGCGCCCGGGTTCTTCACCATGCCCCCAGTCTGCCGGGTGGCAGTGACAACGGCCCCGGTGATGCCGGTCGCCCCGAAATGCCCTGGCGGACCTCCCCCCGCCCGGTGTTAGCGTGTCCGGGCCGGCCGCGGGACTCCGGTGCGACTTCCGGAACCTGCCTCTGAAGCAACGTCTTCGCTGTTCGCGCCCTCATTCCCCGGCCGGCGCCCACAAGAAGGGGAGAGCCTTGTCCGAGCTCGTCGCCGCCGAGGACGTGCTCCTCTTCGTCAACGCCGCCGTGACCGCCACAGGACAGCGTGAGTTCCGCTCCTCCGCCGCCGAGCAGCACTTCTCACTCCGCTTCGTCCACGAGTACGTCCGGATCAACTACCGGCCCGTGTACGCCGCCGCCCTGGCGCTCGACATCAACCACCACAACGCCTGCCTCATCATCGAGCAGCTGCTGCGCACCGCCGACGAGGCGGGCGGGCCCGAGGAGAAGCGCGCCGAGGGGCGGCTGATCGGCGCGCGTCTCGCGCTGCTCCCGCCGCAGCGGGTCTACCGGCTGTTCCGCGCGCTGCGCGGGGCCGGGGTCAACAACCGGCGTACGCGCGCGATCACGCGCGCGTGGCTCGCGGCCCGCCCGGATCACGCCCTGGACGCGGTGAAGTACCGGGCCGGTCTGAAGTCCGCCCTGCGGCACGTCCACGGGCGGCTGCCCGATCCGGAGACCGGCGACTTCCTCTTCGCGCCCGGCCGCCGGGTCCGGTACGAGAACGCGACGCTCGACGCCTTCCGCCGGGCCCACTACGAACAGGGCGCGCTCTACGAGCTGCCGTTCACCGTCGCGGAGGGGTTCGCGGCGAAGCACGGGGTGCCGCGCGCGGTGTTCCTGGAGCGGATCGCCCCTCGGATGACCCGCCTCGAACAGCTCAGGACCGAGCGGGCCGCCGACCTGTCGGTGATGCCGCTGACCCGTCTCGCCCTGTACGTCCTCTCGCTGCCGTTCGGCGAGCGGGTGGAGCGGCGGGCCGAACTGACGGGTGCGCTGCGGGCCGCGGCCCGGCGCGCGGCGGGCCCGTACGCCGGGAGCTGGGGGCGGGTCGCGGCCGTGCTCGACGACAGTTTCTCCTCCTCGGGCTCGGCGGTGAAGCGGCGCCGTCCGCTGGCCGTGGCGCTCGGCTCCCACCACCTCCTGGAGGCCCTCGCGGCGCCGGGGGCGTACACCCCGCTGTGGACCTCGGGCGGCAGCGATCCGCTGCTCGTCCGGCCGTCCGGGCCGACCCCGCTGGGCCTGCGGATCCTCGACGCCCTGGAGACCGGCCCCGACCGGCTCGTGATCGTCTCGGACGGCTGGGACAACGCCCCGCCGGGGCTCGCGGGCGAGGTCCTTCGGGTGTGGCGGACGCGGCTCGATCCGGAGCGGCGGACCAGCGTGGTGCACCTGAACCCCGTATACGACGCGGAGGGTTTCGACGTGCGCCGGCTCGCCCCGAGCGTGCCCGTGGCCGGGATCCGGGACGCGGAGGACCTGGCGGCGCTGGTGGAGATCGCGCAGTTCGCCGAGGGACGGACGGGGTTCGGCGAGCTGCGGGCCTATCTGGACCGGCGGGTGGAGCTCTTCCTCGAAGGGACCGAAGGATGACCCGGATCGATCTCACCGGTCTCGAGGTGCGGCCCGCGCAGGTGTGGGGCGGGGTGCGGCTGGTGCCGCTCGTGCGGGCCGAGCCGGTGGCGGGGCTGCGGCTGCACCGTGAGGTGTACGAGGGGTACGGCGCTGTGGAAGTGGGCGACCGCACGGTCTACAGCTCGTACATCCCGCACGGCTTCGTCGCCGACTGGACGGGTACGGGGGCGGAGTCCGCCGCCTACGGGACCCGGCTCGGCGGGGAGGAGCCGCCCGCCCACGTGCCCGTACGCCGGCTCCACCGCATGGCCAAGCGGCGCCACGGTGAGCGGAGGCTGCGGTTCCTCCCGCTGCACCTCGCCCTTGAGGGGTATCTCGCGCTGCACTTCGGCGGGCCGTCCGTGGTCTGGGACGACTGGTCGCGCGAGGCGCTGCGGCACGGCCTCTCGCCGCGTGCCGAGGCGGCGTACGCGGGGTGGGCGGTGCCGGGGCTCGCGGAGGCGCTGCGGGTCTTCGAGGTGCACCCCGGGCAGTGCGGGATGTTCCTGTACGTGGCCGACGCGCTGGCCGCCGCGTTCGTGGTGCCGCACCCGGACGACTACCGGCTGCTGCACCCGACGCTCGTGGAGGACCTGTTCGGGGAGCTGGTGCACCAGTACGCGCACTACGGCGGGCCCGTGCCCGAGTTCACGGCGCGGATCAGGGACGGGGCGGGAGGCATCCGCACCCTCGCCGACCTGCGGGCGGCGGCGCGGGAGCAGGAACGGGCCTGGGCGGTGGCCCATGACGGGCTGATGGCCCGGGACCTCCTGGAGACCTCGTACGCCTTCGAGCGGGTGTACCGGGCGGGGCCGTTCGATCTGTACCGGTTCCTTCCGCCGTTCCAGCGCGGTGGCCGGGAGCAGCACATCGGGGAGCTGATCACCGACCGCAAGGGCCGGGCGGTGTATCTGAAGACGTTCCGGCTCTCGGAGAACCAGATCCGGAAGGGGTATCTGCTGCACCGGCTCGCCGCCTGCGACTGGCACCCGGGACGGACCGCGGAGGCCCTCGGGACCTCGTACGCCGAGGTGGTGCGGCGGGTGCGGGCCGCGGGGCTCGGCGGACTCCTGGACGCGCACGGTGTCGCACAGGGGCTGCGGCAAACACAGGAAGGCTGAGTAACACGGGGTTCACATTCGGGCAACCGACGGGAAATCCCGTGTTGCGAAGCTGCGACCGGACACAGACACCGCAGCTTCTCGCAGCGCCGCGAGCCGTTGCGATTCCCGCAGCAGCACGCCCAAAGGATGAGGCCCGTGACCTTCAAGGCTGAGTACATCTGGATCGACGGCACCGAGCCGACCGCGAAGCTTCGTTCCAAGACGAAGATCATCGTCGGTGACGCGCTCGCGCTCGACCAGCTGCCGATCTGGGGCTTCGACGGTTCCAGCACGAACCAGGCCAAGGGCCACGCCTCGGACCGCGTCCTCAAGCCGGTCTTCTCCTGCCCGGACCCGATCCGCGGCGGCGACGACATCCTGGTGCTGTGCGAGGTCCTCAACACGGACATGACGCCGCACGAGTCCAACACGCGTGCCGCCCTTGCCGAGGTCGCCGCGAAGTACGCCGCTCAGGAGCCGATCTTCGGCATCGAGCAGGAGTACACCTTCTTCAAGGGCTCGCGCCCGCTCGGCTTCCCCGAGGCCGGCTTCCCGGCCGCGCAGGGCGGCTACTACTGCGGTGTCGGCGCGGACGAGATCTTCGGCCGTGACGTCGTCGAGGCGCACCTGGAGAACTGCCTCACCGCCGGTCTCGGCATCTCCGGCATCAACGCCGAGGTCATGCCGGGCCAGTGGGAGTTCCAGGTCGGCCCGCTGGCGCCGCTCGAGGTCTCCGACCAGCTGTGGATCGCCCGCTGGCTGCTCTACCGCACGGCCGAGGACTTCGACATCTCGGCGACGCTCGACCCGAAGCCGGTGAAGGGCGACTGGAACGGCGCGGGCGCGCACACCAACTTCTCCACCAAGGCGATGCGCGAGGGCTACGACGCGATCATCACCGCCGCCGAGTCCCTCGGCCAGGGCTCGAAGCCGCTCGACCACGTCAAGAACTACGGCGCCGGCATCGACGACCGCCTCACCGGCCTGCACGAGACCGCCCCGTGGGACCAGTACTCCTACGGCGTCTCGGACCGCGGCGCCTCGGTCCGCATCCCGTGGCAGGTCGAGCAGGACCAGAAGGGCTACATCGAGGACCGCCGCCCGAACGCGAACGTGGACCCGTACGTGGTGACCCGCCTCCTGGTGGACACCTGCTGCGAGGCCCTGGAGAAGGCCGGCCAGGTCTGATCCGCACGTCTCCGGATCCCCGGAAGGGGCGCCCACCGTTTCGTACGGGGGGCGCCCCTTTTCCTCGTGGCGCCCCCTTTCCTCGTGTGGTGAGGGCGACACGGGCTCGGACCGGACAGGGGCTGCTCACCGGCATTCCCTTCTGGTTGAATAGGGATATGGCCTTCACACGGAACGACAGCGCGACGGGTCGTCATGACCTCGAGCCGTTCTGGCCTTCCCGGCAGCATCACGACTTCGACCGGGTGTGTTGCCGCGCGAGGAACGCGTCGGCCCTCTAAAGCCCCGATCGGTACGGTCCGATCCCCGGCCTTCGGCCGACGCGCACGACGTACGACTCCTGTCCGTCCGTTTCTCCGCGCGAAAGAGCTGACCTCTCATGGCCCACACCCAGAGTGCTTCCCTCACGGCCGTCCGTCCCGGCCGGCACCGACTGCGCGCCGTCGACCCCGACGAGGGCGTCGACTTCGCCCGGGTCGCGGACTTCCTGCCGCCCGGCGCCACCCTGCTGCCCGCTCCCCCGCACACCCTGCCGACGCTGCCGGGACGGCCGCCGATGGTCGGGTACCTGGTGCTCGTACCGGCCGACCAGCAGCCGCCGCTGCCCGTCGCCGCGCCCGCGTCCGCCCCCGCGTCCGTCGCGGTGGAGGAGCAGGGGCCCGTCGTCATCGACGGCGTGCGGCGGATCGCCCTCGTGGACGGGCGGGCGCTCGACCTGACGTATCTGGAGTTCGAACTGCTCGCCCATCTCGTGGCGAACCCCCACCGGGTGCACACCCGCGACCAGTTGGTCACCACGGTGTGGGGGTACGGGCACGTCGGCGACGGCCGGACGGTCGACGTGCACGTGGCCCGGCTGCGTCGCAAGCTGGGCGCCGAGCACCGCCACACGATCCAGACCGTGCGGCGGGTCGGCTACAAGTACACGCCCTGATCAGTTCGTTCGCGACCTCGCCCGAAGCCGGGACACCAGGGCCAGGGCGAGGTCGGCCGCCAGGAACAGCAGCAGGCTGAGACCGAGCAGCGGGACGAACCGGCCCACCAGGGCCGTGGCGGCGGCGAGCGGCAGCAGCATGGTCACCGGGACGCTCCGCCACGCCCCCCGCGCCACCGGGCGGCCCGGTCGGCGCAGCCACCACATGCGGTAGCCCCAGAGGACGAGCAGGATCACGGCGAGCGCCAGGGCCGCCAGGGCCAGCTGGTTGAACAGGCCGAGGAAGACGCCGGTGTGCGCGTCGATGCCTATCCGGGTGAGCTTGGCGAGGAGCGGGTAGTCGGCGAAGGCGAGCCGGTCGAGGACCGTGCCGTCCGCCGGGTTCACGGCCGCCGAGTCCAGCTGGAGCGGGAACTGCGTGTCCGTCTCCTTGACCACGTACCCCTTGCCCTCGGCCGGCAGGACCACCGAGATCCTCGGGCTGTCGATGCCGGCCGCGCGGGCCGCCTCCAGTGCCTTGTCGAGGCCGATGTCCGGCCCCTGGGCGGTGGTGCCGCCCCCGGTGTGCGCGCCGCCGTGGCCCTCGTGGCCCTCGTGTTCCGAGGAGCCGCCGGCCGTCCCCGCGTCGACCGTCGCGGAGAGCGTGGGCGTCGCGCCGCCGAGGCCGTCCTGGACCGCGCCGATGTTCTCCCCCGCGTACCGCGACCAGGTGAGGCCCGTCGCGGACAGCAGGACGAGTCCGGTCACCGCCCACAGCCCGACCGAGCCGTGCCAGGACAGCGTCCGGCGGCGGGACGCCGGACCGCCCTCGGGGACGAACAGGGCGCGGCGGTTCCTCCGTCGCCGTCCGAGCCAGAGCAGCAGGCCGCCCAGCGCGATGACCCACAGCCAGCTCGCGGCCAGCTCGCTGTAGTTGCGGCCGAACTCACCGAGGTGCAGATCACGGTGCAGACCGTCGATCCAGGTCCGCAGCGGGAGGGCGCCGGAGCTGCCGTAGCTGGGCAGCTGCCCGCGTACGTCCCCCGTGTACGGGTCCACGAAGACGGCGAGGGACGTGCCCTCGGGGACGTCGGGGTCGGTCATCAGGACCCGGGTGGTGGCGCCCGGTTCGGCGCCCGGCCATACGGCGGTGACGGTGCCGTTCGGATTGACCTTGCGGGCGATGTTCACCTGCCGGTCGAGCGGCAGGGTCGTGTCGCCGACGGGTACGTCGAGCTCGTGCGCGTACACGATCTTCTCGGCCTGGAAGGAGAGCGCGTACAGCAGGCCGCTTGCGGCGGCCACCAGGAGGAACGGGGCGACGAGGACGCCCGCGTAGAAGTGGAGGCGGAGGACGAGGGGGCGCAGGGCGCTCCAGGTCCCGGGCTTGTGGGGGGTGGGAGTGGTGTGCGCGGCTTGCGCCGGTGGCGCCTCGGTCGTTTCCGGGCGTGCGGTCGTTTCCGGGCGTGCGGGATCGTCGACGGTCATGGCTGTCCTGGGAGTCGGTGCAGACAGGGGGAGGACCCCCGGGTCAGACGTCTGCTCCGAGGGCCGTGGCGTGGGGTACGCGCGCGTGGGGCGGGCCGCGCCGGGAGAGGGTGTGCGCGAGGACGACGGTGTGCGGCCGGTGGGTGTTCCGCCGGGTCCTGCGGACCGGGCGGCGCGGGGCGTCGGGGAGTCGGACGCGTGCGGAGAGCAGGCGCAGGGGGGTGAAGGCGTACGCCAGGGCGGCTCGGGCCAGGGTGAAGAACGCCGCTTCGCCGTGCGCCAGCCAGAGGCCGCAGAGGAGCGCGGCGAGGAGGTGGACGGCGAGCATGCCGGCCGTGCTCGAGGAAGCGCCGGAGAGCACCTCCATGCCCGTGTCGGCGCCCGTGCCCGTAGCTGTGCCCGCGCTGTGCGTCGCGTGCGTTCCGCCGCCGTGGTGCCCGGGATGCGTCGGCGGTGCGTGGCCCGTGTCCCCCGGGTGGGAACCGGCCGTCGAGAAGATCAGGTGCAGCGCACCCTGGAAGGCGAGCAGTGCGCCCGCGATCGCCGGCGCGCCCCTGCGCCGGCCCGCCGCGGCCCAGCCGGCGGCCGTGGTCACGGCGAAGGCGCCGAGCAGGGCGAGCGCCGGAAGCCGGTGGGCAGACATGGACGAATGCCCCACAGCCGCCAAAGTCACGCACACCACCGCGAACAGGGCGGCTCGCAGCGCGCGCAGGGGCGACCGGGCATCCGTCATCGCCCGCCATGCTGTCACCCGGCCGGGCCCCGCACGAGACCGCCTCCCGCTGCCACGCGGATCGTGTGACGTCCGCGCGGGTTCCCGTGCCGTTCCTCCCGTTCCTGCCGTTCCTCCCGTTCCTGCCGTTCCTCCCGTGGCGGAATCCTCCCGGAGCGGAAAGCGCTGGCCCCCCGACGCGCCTCCGGAGAGGATCCGATCATGAAGCTGCTGATGCTCGGAGGTACGGAGTTCGTGGGCCGCGCGGTCGTCGAGGCCGCGCTCGAACGGGGCTGGGAGGTGACCGTCTTCCACCGGGGCCGGCACGCGCCGCCCGCGGGGGTCACCTCGCTGCTCGGCGACCGCACCACCGGTCCTGAGGGTCTCGCCGCTCTCGCCACCGGCTCCTGGGACGCCGTCGTGGACACCTGGTCGGCCGCTCCCTCGGCGGTACGGGACGCGGCCCGGCTGCTCGCCGGCCGGGTCGGGCGGTACGCGTACGTGTCGAGCCGTTCCGTCTACGCGTGGCCGCCGGCCGCCGGGCTCGACGAGGACGGACCGCTGGTGGAGGGCTCCCCGGACGCCGGGGACGTGCCGTACGCGGAGGCCAAGCGCGGCGGCGAGCTCGCCGTCACGGAGGCCTTCGGCGCGGACCGGACGCTGCTCGTCCGGGCGGGCCTCATCGTCGGCCCGTACGAGAACATCGGCCGGCTCCCCTGGTGGCTCGGCCGGATCGCACGCGGCGGCCCCGTCCTCGCCCCCGGACCCGCCGCCCTGCCGATCCAGTACGTCGACGGCCGCGACCTGGCCGAGTGGACGCTCGACGCGGTCGCCGCCGGGCTCTCGGGGCCGTACAACCTCGTCTCGCCGCCCGGCCACACGACCATGGGCGAGCTGCTCGACGCCTGTGTCCGGGTCACCGGCGCGGACGCCGAGCTCCGCTGGACCGAGCCCGAGACGCTGCTCGCGGCCGGGGTCGAGCCGTGGACGGAGCTGCCCGTGTGGCTGCCGCCGGGTGAGATGTACGACGCGATGCACACCGCCGACGTCTCCCGCGCGCTCGCGGCGGGGCTGCGCTGCCGGCCCGTCGAGGAGACGGTCGCCGACACCTGGGCGTGGCTGGAATCGCTCGGCGGGGTCCCGCCGCACCGCCCCGACCGGCCGCCGGTCGGGCTCTCCGCCGCGCGGGAGGCGGAGCTCCTGGCGTAGCTCTGGCGCGGCTCCTGAGGCCCTGGCCTGCTCGAACCGGGATGATCCCTTACGGTCAAGACGAAGGGGTACGAACCGGAGGAGCCGCCGCATGCCCGCCATCCCCGCCGCCTCCGTGGCCAACCTGCGCGATCTCGGCGGCCTGCCGCTCGGAGCCGGGCGTTCCGTCCGTCCCGGCCAGGTCCTGCGCTCCGCGCAGCTCGACCGGCTCGACCCGGACGAACCGGCGATCGCCGACCTCGGCATCCGTACGGTCGTCGACCTCCGTACGGAGAGGGAGCGCTGCGACCGGCCCGACCGGCTGCCCACCGGCGCGCGGCTGCTCGTCGCGGACGTGCTGGCCGACCATCTGGCCATCAGCGGGCTGCCGCCCGCCGCCCGCCTGAGGGAACTGCTCACCGACCCGGCGCTCGCCGAGGAGTTCCTCGGCGGGGGCCAGGTCCGGGCGGCCTTCGCCCGGACGTACCGGACCTTCGTCTCCAGCGACTCCGGGCGCGCCTCCTACCGCACCCTCCTCACCGAACTGGGCGCTCCGGGCGCCGGGCCGCTGCTGTTCCACTGCTCGGCGGGCAAGGACCGTACGGGCTGGGCGGCGACGGTCGTCCTCGGCCTGCTCGGCGCGGACGACCGGACCGTGCGGAGCGAGTACCTTGCGGTCAACACGGCGGTACGACATGCGTTCGCGCCGATGATCGAGGGCTTCACGGCACAGGGCGGCGACCCGGACCTCGCGCTTGACCTGATCGGGGTCGTGCCGGAGTACCTGGAGGCGGCGCTCGACGAAGTGGCCGTGCGGCACGGGTCGATGGAGAAGTACGTACGGGAGGGGCTGGGCGTCCCGGACGAGGTGACGGAGCGGATCCGTGAGCGGCTGACGGTGTAGGCGGAAGTGCCGACGGGCCGAGCCGACGGGAACGGGACCGCGTGACCGTCGGGGGCCGTGTCGCCGGGCTGCGGTTGTCTCGTCGGCCCGCGGCGCACGGCGTGTCGGCCCTGGGGCCGGGGTGACCATCGGAAGAATCGCTCGTTCTGCTGAACGTGAGCACCCAGGATCTCGTCCCCTCCCCCATGGGCCCCGTCGACGTCGAGCAGGCCGAGGCCGCGCTCGTCGAGCGCTATCCGCGTCTCGTCCGCATCGCGTATCTCGTGCTGCCGCCCTCGCTCGGCCGCAACCGCCGGGTGCTGACCGCACACGCGCTCGTCCAGCGTTCGCTGCCGCGCCGCCGGGTGCCCGGCCCTGCCCTGCCGGCGCCGCGGCTCGCGGAGGACGCGGTGGATCCCGGCTACGCGTACGTACGGGGTGAGGTGCTGCGGCAGGCGCTCGTCGCCGGGCTGCCGCTTCGGCGCCTCGCGCTGCCGCGCCGGGCGCAGTTCCCGCCGCTGCTCCCGCACGTGTGGGGGCTGCGGCTGTTCCCCCGGGTGGGCGGAGCCGACGAACTCGCCCTCGACCAGCGCCTGTCCCGGCTCTCGGGGCCCGGACGCGCGGCGTACGTCCTGCGCGGCCTGGAACGCCAGGGCGACCCCGAGGTGCTGCGGGTCCTGGCGTCGGTCGGCGTCGAGGACCCGGCGGGGGCGCTCGCGGAGGCGGAGGCGGTGGACGAACCGGAGGCGGCGGAGGCGGCGGGCGCAGCGGAGGGCGGGGCCTCGGCCGGAGCCCCCGCCGAAGAGAGGCCCTTCGGCCCGGACGGGCGTACGACGGAGAAGGTCGGCGAGCAGGCCGGCCCCCGAGGATCCGGCGAGCCGGGGGCGGCGGGTGAGCCGGAGGCCGGGGCCTCGGCCGGGCCGCCCGTCGTGGGAAGGCCCCTCGGCCCGGACGGGCGTACGGAGAAGGTCGGCGAACAGGCCGGCCCCCGGGGGCCCGGCGGCCCGGACGCACCCGGCGGTGCGCCCGGCCGCGCGAGCGGCCCCGGTCGGCACACCACCGCGCCCCCCGCTCGTTCCCGCCGCCTCAGTGGTGCCGCCCTGCTCGAGTCCGACGAGTTCGATCCCTGTGCGCTGCAGGCGCGACCCACCGATCTGCTGCGGCGGCGGCAGCACGGTCGGGCCGCGGTCGTCGCCGTCGCCGCGCTCGTCGTGTGCGGGGCGCTGCTCGGGCTGCCCGGGGACGGGTGGGGAAGAAACGGTGCTGCGGCGCCCTCGTACGCCCGCAACCCGGCCGCCGAGGCCGCGCTCGACCCCGGCGCGCTCAAGCGCGTCGCCCCGGCCGCCTGGCCCGGTTCGACCCGGCAGGACTTCTCCGTGTGGCCCGCCCGTGGCGGTCTGACCGGCGACAGCGCGCTGTTGCGGCGTGCGCTCGCAGTCTGGGCGAGGCCGGGCGCCTCCGTACGCTCCTCGGCGACGCCCGGGACGCCGGTGGGGCCGCCGATGGGCCCGCCGCAGCTGCTGTTCGCCGGTGTGGTCGACGGCGCCCGTGTGGTGCTCCTCCACGACGGGCTGCGGGCGGTGCGGTACGCGGAGCCGGTCGAGGGAACGGCCGGCGCCGCGCTCGACTTCGCGCGTACGGACGGCGCCGACGCCATCGGTTCGGCGGCTCTCGTCGTGTCCCGCGCCGCGGGCAACGTCCGTTATCTGACCGCTCCCTGGGTCAAGGAGACGGCCGTACGGGACCTCCTCGCGCCCTCGAAGGACCCCCGGCCCCTGGCGCGGGACGCGCACGGGATGACCGAGCCCGTGCCGAGCCCCGCCCTCGCGAAGGACTGCACCCGCTGGAACACCCTCCAGGTGCGGGACGGTTCGGGGCTGCGGCTCCTCGCCGACCTCGGCGAACTGGCCCCCGCCCGGCTCCTGTGGGGCCCGCCGGACGCGCCGGTGGACGCGACGGGGACGGAGGCGCGCGAGGCCTGGGCCCGTACCGTCTGCCAGCTGTCGGCGGTACGCGCGCACGGGGTGCGGTCGGTGCACGCCTGGCGGTTCGCCCACCAGCCGCTCCCCGAGGGCGCCGGGCAGGGCACCTGGCTCTGTACGCGCGCGGAGACCTGGCGGGGCACGGGCAGCAGGGTCCTCGCCCAGTTCTTGGTCCCGTCCCCCGAGGTCCCGGCGGCGCTCGCGGCCCGCTCCGAGGGGTCACCGGCCTGCGGGGTGCGGGATCCCCGGGTCCTGGCGGGCGTCCTGTGGCAGGCGCCGAGCGGCGGCTGGTACGTCCTGGCGGCGGGCAGCCCGGACTTCTCCGCCCTGGAGACCTCGGGCGGCGTGAAGGGCCGTTCGGACGGCCCGGTCCTCGCGGTGAAGGCGGCCGCCGGGGCACGGGCGGACCTGGACGGCACCCTGCGGGACGGGACACGCGTCGACGCCCTGCGCTAGCCCGAGGGGGGACGAAGCCGACGAGGGGCGACGCGAGCGGAAGCGGATCCGAACAGGGAGCGCCAGCGAACGCGGAGCCCGAGCCGGAGCCGAACCGGGAGCGCCAGCGGACGCGGAGCCCGAGCCGGTCGGGCGCGGGCAGGGGCGTGGCGAAATTCGGGGTGCACAGGCCTGTCGCCTTCCCCTACGCCTCAGTACATTGACGTCATGTCTAATACGCAGCCCGCACCGGTGGCGTCGGAGCACGTGGAGCTCAAGGCCCGCAAGGTCTCCTTCGACTGGGAGCGGACCCCGCTCCACTGGGTACCCGGCGATCCCTTCACCACGCACACCATCAACGTGCTGCACCTGCTGCTCCCGGCCGGCGAACGCTGGTTCGTGCACGTCTACAGGCAGGCGCTGCCGTACATCACCGACGACCGGCTGCGCCAGGACGTCATCGGCTTCATCGGCCAGGAGGCCGTCCACTCCCAGGCCCACGACGACGTCCTCCCCCACCTCCGTGCGCAGGGCCTCGACCCCACCCCGTACACCGCGCAGGTCGACTGGTTCTTCGAGAAGCTCCTCGGGGACCGCACCCTGCCGCCGGGCCGGCCGCGCCGCTGGTGGCTGATGGAGCGGGTCGCGCTGATCGCCGCCATCGAGCACTACACCGCCTTCCTCGGAAACTGGGTCCTCAACGCCGACGAGCTCGACCGGGTCGGCGCCGACCCCGTCATGCTCGACCTGCTGCGCTGGCACGGCGCGGAGGAGGTCGAGCACCGCTCGGTCGCCTTCGAGCTCTTCCTGCACCTCGACGGCGGCTACCGGCGGCGCGCCCGCACCTGGGCGCTCGCCCTCTCCGCGCTCGTCTTCCTCTGGCAGCGGGGCGTCCGCTTCTTCATGGAGAACGACCCGAGCCTCCTCGACGGCAAGGCCTCCCTCGGCCAGTTCGTCCGCAAGGGCCGGCAGGGCGTCCTGCCCTCCACCCCGGACATGCTGCGCTCGATACCCCGCTACCTCAGCCGCGCCTACCACCCCTCCCAGGAGGGCGACACCGCCCAGGCCATGGCCTACCTGGCCTCGTCGCCCGGCGCGAACGGAGGCCGCTGATGCCCCGGTTCGCCACCGTCGCCCTCGTCGCGGGCGCCGCCCTGCTCGTCCGCCGCGCCGTCAGCAGCCGCATGTCCACGGCCCCGCTGTGGCCGATGCCCGCCCTCGACGAGCCCGTGTCCGGATACGGCAGGGGCAGCACCGTCCCCCGCAAGGTCGTGGTGACCGGACGCGCCACGCCCGCCGACGGCGTCGTCGAACTGCGCCTGGAAGGGCGCGGGTTGCCCGCCTGGCAGCCCGGCGCCCATGTCGACCTCGTCCTGCCCTCCGGCCTGGTGCGGCAGTACTCGCTCTGCGGTGACCCGGCCGACCTCTCCTCGTACACGGTGGCCACGCGTCTCATCGAGGACGGCGGAGGCGGTTCGCGCGAGGTCCACGAACGGCTCCACGCGGGCGCGGAGATCGAGATCCGGGGCCCGCGCAACCGCTTCCCGCTGGTCGACGCCCCCGCGTACGTGTTCGTCGCCGGCGGCATCGGCATCACCCCAGTCCTGCCGATGCTGCGCGCCGCCGAGGCGGCCGGGGCGGACTGGCGGCTCGTGTACTGCGGGCGGAGCCGGTCCACGATGCCGTACCTGACGGAGGTCGAGGCGCTCGCCGACCGGGTCACCGTCGTCGCCGAGGACGAGTCGGGCCGCCCCGACCTCGGCTTCCTCGCGCACGTCCCCGCCGAGACCCTCGTCTACTGCTGCGGTCCCGACGGACTGATGGACGCGGTGACGGCGGCGATGCCGGAGGGCCGGGCGCCGCGCCTCGAACGCTTCTCGGCCGCGGCGACGACCGGCGGCACGGCCTTCGAGCTCGAACTGCGCCGCTCCGGCCGTACGGTGACGGTGGCGGCCGACCGGTCGGTCCTCTCGGTGGTGCGCGAGGAGGTTCCCGGAGTCATGTACTCCTGTCGGCAGGGGTTCTGCGGCACCTGCCGCCAGCAGGTCCTCGAAGGGGAGGTCGACCACCGGGACGAGCTGCTCACCGACGCCGAGCGGGACGACTCGATGCTGATCTGCGTCTCGCGCTGCGCGGGAGAGCGGCTCGTGCTCGACCTCTGACCGCCGTCCTACGGCAGGATCAGCCAGTCGAAGGCCAGCGCGGCGAGGAGCCCTCCCACCAGGAGCCAGGTGCCGAGCCGCGTACGGCCGTTGCGGGAGAGCTCGATCACGACGCCGCAGAGAATCATCGCGAGGCCGTACACACCGACGACCAGGACGGACGTCCGGCTCGCGAGACGGATGACGAGGACGACGGCCATCGCCACGAGCAGTACGGAGGCGGCGGCGACGCGCAGCCGCCGTGCCTGCTTCGGGGTGAGGCCCGAGGAGCCCTCCTCGACGGCTGCGGAGTCCTCGTCGGCGCCCTCGTCGGCGCCCTCGTCGGCTCCGTCCGCAGCGGCGTCTTCGGCGCCTTCTCCAGGGCCTTCCTCGGCATGCTCGGCAGGAGTCTCCGTGGAAGTCCTCTCCGGCTTCTCCTCCGGCTTCTCCGCAGGGGTCTCCCCCGCGGAGGCCTCGCGGCTCGGCTCGTCGGCCTCAGGGGCCTCCGGGGCCTTCGCGGCCTTGGTGTCCTGGTCGGAAGCGCTCATGGAGCAGCAGCGTAACGGACCCCGTTAGGCTGTTCGTATGACGACCGGGGTACGCCGCAGGATGGGCGTCGAGGAGCGCAAGCAGCAGTTGATCGGGGTGGCTCTCGAACTCTTCAGCCACCGCTCTCCCGACGAGGTCTCCATCGACGAGATCGCCGCCGCCGCGGGCATCTCGCGGCCGCTGGTCTACCACTACTTCCCCGGCAAGCAGAGCCTGTACGAGGCGGCCCTTCGGCGGGCGGCCGACGAGTTGGCGGCCCGGTTCGTGGAGCCGCCGCAGGGGCCGCTCGGGGCGCGGCTGCTGCGCGTCATGGGGCGGTTCTTCGACTTCGTGGACGAGCACGGGCCGGGGTTCGCGGCGCTGATGCGGGGCGGCCCCGCGGTGGGGTCCTCGACGACGAACGCGATGATCGACGAGGTGCGGCAGGCCGCGTACGAGCAGATCCTGGCGCACCTGGAGGTCGAGAAGCCCTCGGCCCGGCTCGAGTTGGTCGTCCGGTCCTGGGTGTCGCTCGCCGAGTCGACGGCGCTGCTCTGGCTGGACGGGCGCCGGGTCCCGCGCGCGGAGCTCGAGTTGCAGCTGGTGCACGACTTCGCGGCGCTCGCGGCGGTGAGTGCCGCGTACGACCCGGAGATGGCGGGGATCCTCGTCGGCATCCTCGCCGACGAGCCGGCCGACGGCCCCTTCGGGGAGCTCGTGGCCCGGCTCGTCGCGCTCGTGCCCGAGGCGTCGGCCTCGTCCGGTCAGCGCTTGCGGTAGGACGCTTCGAGTTCGCGGATCTCGACGGTGAGGCGGACGCCCTCGGTCGTCTTGAGGCTGGTCTCAAGCAGGTCGAGGACGGCCTCGGAGAGTCGGGCCTTGAGCTCTTCCGTACGGCCGGGCAGCAGGGCGATCTCGACGTGCACGACGGCGTCGTAGGTCGATCCGTCGCCGACGATCAGCTCCTCGACCTCCCGGAACCGGGTCTTGCAGGCGTCGAGCGTGGTGTCGACCGTCTCGACGACGAGCGGGTGCAGGGCGCGGGCGAAGCCGCGGCGGTCGAGGGGCGCGGAGTAGTCGACGGTGATCTGCGGCATGAGGGTCACTCCCGGGCGGAGGGGTACGGCGGTCGGATGTCTGGCCACAGCTTCGCGGTGATCGCCGTGACGGCACAAGTGACCCCGGCGCACCCGTGGTGCACGTTCAGGCGCGGAAGCCTGGGCCCGGCAGGGGGCGCCGTCCCGTGTGCCCACCCTCCCCCAGACTCCGTCCGGGGGGACCCCCACGCCCTGCGGGACGATTGCCCACACGGGGCGGGACAGGTGTGCCGTCGGCGCGTAGCGGGGTGCTCGGCGCCGACGGCACGGGCTAGCGGGTCACCCCCGAGGTGACCGTCATCCCGCTCTGAAGACGGCCACCGTGCGTGCCGGGACCGTGAAGGTGCCCGAACCAGCCTCGTACGAAGCCGACTTGACGACCGGGTCCGAGCCTGCGGCCTGGACGGGGTGGAGGGCGTAGCCCTTGCCCGCCAGTTCGGTGATCTTCTGCGAGGTGCCGGCCGGGGTCGCGTTGAGGACGACGACCAGGTCGCCGAGGCGCATCGTGATGACGCCCGGGGTCTCGTCGCGGCCGGAGAGCGGGAAGGAGAGGGCCTCCTGCACCTGGCCGGTCGTGGTCAGCGAGAACGCCGGCTCGGTGGTACGGATCTTCTGGAGGTCGCGGTAGGCGGCGGAGGCTCCGTCGATCTGCTCGCAGCCGACCGTGAGGGCCGGGTTGACGAGCAGCGGCTTGCCGTAGCCCCACTTGGCCTTGTTGTCGGCGGCCGGCGGGAGGCCGATGCCGAAGCCGTTGCCTTCGCGGCAGTCCCAGTGGATCGCGTTGAACCAGTCGCCGCTGTCGTACGAGTTGCGGTCGAGGGACTTGGAGCGGAGCAGGTCCGAACCGGCCTGGGAGAGCGCCGGGCCCTGCGAGAGGGTCGCGGTCGCCATGGCGAGGACCTGCATGCGGGCGCGGTCCGTGGCCGACGTGCCCGCCGGGAGCTTGAAGGCCAGCGCGTCGTACAGCGTCTCGTTGTCGTGGGCGTCCGCGTAGGCGAGGGCGTCGCCGGGCGCGGCGGCGTAGCCGGCGGGGGCGCCGTTGTAGTCGACCTCGGAGCCCTTGACCGTACGCCCGGAGGTGTCGGTGAAGGTGTAGGAGGCGAGGTTGCCGGTGAGGCCGACCTTGATCAGGTCCTGGTAGTGGAGGAGGCGGGCCTTCTGCTGCTCGGGCGTGCCGTTGGCGGTGGAGGTGTTGGGGTCGGTGTAGAGGCCGGAGGCGAAGCCCTGGACGCCGGGGTCCTCGTCGAAGGGGCCGCCGCCTCGGACGGCGTCGCGGGCCCGGTCGGAGAAGGTCGCGATGCCGGTGCCGGCCATGTTCTTCTGGGTGGCCTGGACGAAGCGGGAGTCGTCGGCGATCTCGCCGAAGTTCCAGCCCTCGCCGTAGAGGACGATCGCCTTGCCGTCGACGCCTTCGCGGGCGACGGTCAGCTCGTCCAGGGCCTTGCGCACGGCGAGCATGTTGGACTTCGGGTGGTGGCCCATGAGGTCGAAGCGGAAGCCGTCGACCTTGTAGTCGCGGGCCCAGGTGACGACGGAGTCGACGACGAGCTTGCCCATCATGGCGTTCTCGGGCGCGGTGTTGGCGCAGCAGGTGGAGGTGGCGACGGTGCCGTCGGCCTGGAGGCGCTGGTAGTAGCCGGGCACGATCCGGTCGAGGACGGACTTGTCGGACTGTCCGGCGGCGACGGTGTGGTTGTAGACGACGTCCATGACCGTGCGCAGGCCCTGGCCGTTGAGGGCCTGGACCATCTGCCGGAACTCGACCGTGCGGCGGGTGCCGTTCGGGTCGGTGGCGTAGGAGCCTTCGGGGACGGTGTAGTGCAGCGGGTCGTAGCCCCAGTTGTAGGCGTCCTTCGCCGCGGCGGCGGCGACGCAGGCCTGCTGCTCCTCGGAGTCGGGGGCGTAGACCTTCAGGTCACAGGCGGGCGCCTGCTGGTCGGACTTCTTCTCGGGGATGGTGCCGATGTCGAAGGCCGGGAGGAGGTGGACGTAGGAGGTGCCGGAGTCGGCGAGCGCCTTGAGGTGCCGGGAGCCCTTGCTGTCCTTGTCGGTGAAGGCGAGGTAGGTGCCCTTGTGGTCGGGCTTCGCCGTCGGGTCCGCGACCGAGAAGTCACGGACGTGGAGTTCCTGGATCTGGGCGTCCCGGAGCGGCACGGCGGCCGGCTTCCTGAGGGACGTCCAGCCCTTGGGCGCGAGCCGGGTGTCGGTGAGGTCCACGGCGAGGCTGCGGGCGGAGTCGGTGGTGAGGGCGGTCGAGTAGGGGTCGGTGACCTTGTTGACGACGACCTTCTGGACGGTGGGCGCCCAGACCTTCACGACGTAGCGGTACGGCTTGCCCGCCCAGGACCTGGGGCCGGTGACGGACCAGACGCCTGAGGCCTCGTCGCGCCGCATGGGCACGGTCTTCCCGTCGAGTTCGAGAGCGAGCGACTGGGCGGTGGGGGCCCAGACGGAGAGGGTGGTGCGGCCGTCGCGGAAAGTGGGGCCGAGTTTCGCCTTCGTCGCCTTCGGCGCGTACAGGTCGTCGAGGATCCCGGCGGTCTGGACGCCGGTGGCGGCGAGGAGGGCGCCGTTGGCGGCGCGCTGGGTGGCGATGAGCTGGCCGCGCAGGGACGCGCGGACGCGGTCGGCGTCGCGCGGGTCCAGGGTGAAGGCCGGGTAGTCCTTGAGGTGCGGGAACCTGGCCTTCTGGGCGTCGCTCAAGGAGGAGGGGTTCAGCCGGAGCCACTGGCCCTCGCTGCTGAGCGACCCGTCGGTGACGGTGATCCCGCCGTCCTTCGCGTACACCAGCTGCTGGCTGGTGGCGTCGGTGGCCTTGACCTTCCAGACGACGGTGTCGCGGTCGATCCACTGGGCCTCGGCCTTGGTGAGGTCGAGGTTCGGGGCGCCGCCGACGGTCGGGAGCAGGTACTTCTGCTGTCCGGAGAGCGTCCAGATCTCGTGGCCGTAGGTGGCGAGGTCGAGGGACTGGTCGGTGGGCAGGTCCTTCTCGTCGCCCTTGTGGAGGATGTACGAGAGGGAGGTGGCGCCCTCGGTGAGCGGCACCTCGTAGACGGCGCCGTACGCGTCGGTGCGGACGGGCATGAGGGGCTTGGACCAGTCGGTCGGCTGGGCGGCGCCGGTCCAGGTGTGGAGGCCCCAGCCGTCGTAGTTCCCGTCCGGGCGCTGGTAGTGGATGACGGCCTTGGTCTTGTCCGGGGTCGCCGGGGCCGGGTTGGTGTCGGACTGGCCGTCGGCGCCCTGCGTGATCCAGACCTCGCCGGTGCGGCCGAGGGTGATGCTCCGCTGGGGGCCGTCGGCGGTGCCGTCCTTCTCGACGGTGTAGGTGACGGTGGAGGCGCCTTCGGGGACCTTCACCCAGGCGAAGGCGCCGTGGGTGTCGCGGCCGGTGAACGCGGCCTCCTGCCCGGCGGCCTTCAGGGTCCAGCCGTCGTAGTTCCCGTCCTCGCGCTTGTAGTGGACGATCGCGTGGGTCCGCTCGACGGCGACGGGCTTCTCGGGGGCCGGGGGCGCGCCGGCCGTGGTGGCGGCGGTGGCGCTCGCGGTGCGGCCGGCGCTGTCGACGACGACGGCCTTGTAGCGGAGCGGGGTGCCGGCGGGGGCGGTCACGTGCTGGGTGACCTTGTAGGGGGCGTGGTCGGCGGTGCCGAGCGTCTGCCAGCGGCCGTTGCCGGTCTGGGCGGCGAAGACGACGCGGTTGAGGCCGCCGCCGGTGACGTCGGCGGTGAGTTCGACGGTGCCGGTGGAGCCCGCGGCGGGGGCCTTGAGGTCGACGGTGGGCTTCGCGGCGGGGGCCGGGAGCGGGGCGTCGGCCTTGAGGACCAGGGAGGAGAGGGCCGGGACGGTGACGGTGACCTTGCCGTCGGAAGCCGCGACGGCGCCCTGACCGCCGTACAGGACGCGGAAGCTCGCGGAGTCGACGGGGACGGTGACGGTCTTCTCGGTGGTGGCGCTGTTGGTGGCGACCAGGTACTCGGTGCGCGCCTTCGCGTCCGTACGGGAGAAGGCGTAGACGGAGCCCTCGGCGTACCGTTCCCGCTGGATGCCGTCACGGAGCGCCGGGTGCGTCTTCGTCAGGCGCGACAGTGCGGCGACGGACGTGTAGACGGGGTGCTTCGTGTCGTAGGCGTCGCTCGCGTGGGTGCGGTCGGTGCCGAGCTGGTCGTCGTCGAGGTAGTCGGCGGACCGCGCGGCGAAGAGCGGCTGGCGGGCGTCCTTGTCGCCGCCGGCGCCGGTGAAGCCCTGCTCGTCGCCGGAGTAGATGACCGGGTTGCCGCGGGAGAGGAACATCAGCTCGTTGGCGAGCCGGGCCCGCTGGAGGAGTTCGGCGTCGCTCGCCCGCGGGTTGTCCTGCTTGAGGAAGGTGCCGAAGCGGCCCATGTCGTGGTTGCCGAGGAAGGTGACCTGCTCGTAGGCGTTGGCCTTGTCGGTGGTGTAGCGGTAGTCCTCGGCGAAGACCTTGGCGAGGCGGTCGGCTCCGGCGCCCTGCGAGGCGAAGGCGCGGGCCGCGTCCTGGAAGGGGAAGTCGAGGGTGGCGTCGAGCCGGCCCCGGGTGACGTAGGGGGCGGTGACGGTGGTGTCGGCGGAGTAGACCTCGCCGAACATGAAGAAGTCCTCGCGGCCCCGCTTCTTCGCGTACGCGTCGAGGGCGGTGGCCCACTGCGTCCAGAAGTCCAGGTCGACGTGTTTGACGGTGTCGATGCGGAAGCCGTCGATCTTGAAGTCGCGGACCCACGTCTCGTAGATCCGCTTCATGCCCTCGACGACCTCGGGGCGCTCGGTCCACAGGTCGTCGAGGCCGACGAAGTCGCCGTACTCGGCGGACTCGCCGGCCCAGGTGGAGTCGCCCCGGTTGTGGTACATCGTGGGGTCGTTGAGCCAGGCCGGGACCTTGGTGTCCGCCTTCTCGCCCGAGGCGACGGGGGTGTACGGGAAGGAGTCCGCGTCCACCTCGCCGATCTTCGTCCGGTCGTCGAAGGGGCGGCCCGAGGCGTCGAGGTACGGGTAGGCGCCCTTGGGGCGGTAGCCGTACTTCCGCTCGGCGTAGTCGACGGTGTCGGCGGTGTGGTTGGTGATGACGTCGAAGAAGACCTTCATGCCCTTGGCGTGGGCGGCGGCGATCAGCTTCTCCAGGTCCTCGTTGGTCCCGAAGTGCGGGTCGACCTGGGTGAAGTCGGTGATCCAGTAGCCGTGGTAGCCGGCGGAGGCGTCCTTCCCCTCCCCCTGGACGGGCCGGTTCTTGAAGATCGGCGCCATCCAGATGGCGGTGGTGCCGAGGCCCTTGATGTAGTCGAGCCGCTGGGTCAGGCCCTTGAGGTCGCCGCCCTGGTAGAAGCCCTTGTCGGTGGGGTCGAAGCCGGTCTGCGTACGGCTGCCGGTGAGACCGCCCCGGTCGTTGGAGGCGTCGCCGTTGGCGAAGCGGTCGGGCAGCACGAAGTAGAACTGCTCGCGGGTGAGGTCCTGGCGGGCGGGCTCGGCCGCGAGCGTCCGGTCGGACGGGGGCGCGGGGGGCCGGGGGGCGGCGGCCGCGGGGACGGCGGGCACGAGGGTGGCGCACAGGGCGGCGGCGAGCGCGACCGCCGTTCTCTTGCGTGTCACGGGGGTGCTCCCTGGAGGTACGGGAAGAGGGGGCCGCCCCGGGTGGGGCGGCCCTGCGGAGGGAGGGGGCTCAGTTGCGGAAGGTGTCGTTCAGGGTGATCTGGCCCGAGGCCGGGACGGTCGCGGTGCGGTTGGCGCCGGACTCCCAGGTGACGTTTCCGGCCGCGTCCTTGCGGATGTACTTGTACTCGAAGGCCGTTCCGGCGGGGAGGCCGACGGTGAGCTTCCAGACGGGGTACGCGGCCGGGTCGAGCTTCAGGGCGGAGGCCGGGGCCCAGTTGCCGAGCTCGGCGCGGTTGCCGGTGACGTAGATGTTCTGGCCGACCACGGTGGTGGCGGTGACGTTGAAGGCCGCGCCCGCGGTGGCGGGCGGGGTCGTCGGCGACGTGGTGGGGGTGGTGCCGCCGCCGCAGCCGGTCGCGTTGACGTGCAGGGCCAGGGCCGTGTGGGCGGCGAGGGTGGCCGTGAACTGGCCGGACGAGTTCACCGTCACGGGCGTGTTCGACTGGACGTCGCAGTAGGCGCCGCCGGGCAGGGAGGTCTGGAAGGTGCGGGCGAGCGCCGAGGACTCGTGGTTGACGGCCACGTACGCCTTGGAGCCGCGGCCGAACGCGATGGCGTTGTTGCCGTTGTCCCACCAGTCGGTGACGGCCTGCCCGCGTGCGGTGTTGCGGAAGGCGACCATGGAGGAGATCTCGCGCCAGGCGTGCTGGCACTTCCATCCGTCGGTGTAACAGGCGTTGACCTGGCCGCCGTTGGGGGGTCCGGCGTCCTTCTGGGTCCACTCGTAGCCGGAGTGGACGTCCGGGGAGCCGTAGGGCCAGGCGAGCGCGAAGACGGAGGCGAGGGTGTAGTTCGCGCCGTCCTTGTAGGAGAGGGTGTCTCCGCCGCGCTCGGTGTCGTGGTTGTCGACGAAGACGGAGGACTGGCCGGAGGGCATGTAGCCCCAGGACTCGCCGAAGTTCTTGAGGTAGGCGAGCTTCTCGCTCTGCACGATCCGCTTGAGGTCGCGGGCGTAGCGGAACTCCTGGACGTCTCCGCTGCCGAGGTACTCGCTCGGGGAGACGGCCTCGCCGGCGCCGTGGATGGCCTCCAGCTTCCAGTACGCGTTCGGGTTGGTCAGCCGCGACTTGATGTTCGCGAGGTCGGCGGCCGGCATGTGCTTGGCGGCGTCGATCCGGAAGCCGTCGACCCCGAGGGAGAGGAGGTCGTTGAGGTAGCCGGCTATCTTGCCGCGGACGTACTCCTCGCCGGTGTCGAGGTCGGGGAGCTGGACGAGTTCGCAGTTCTGGACGTTGCCGCGGTCCTGGTAGTTGGTGATCTCGGAGCGGCAGTCGTCCATGTCGGAGCCGGAGTAGAGGCCCGGGTAGTCGTACTTGGAGAACGGGGTCCCGCCCGTTCCCGTGCCGGAGCCGTTCGCCATGTGGTTGATGACGGAGTCGGCGACGACCTTGACGCCCGCCGCGTGGCAGGTGTCGATCATGTTCTTGAAGGCGGTGCGGTCGCCGAGGCGTCCGGCGATCTTGTAGCTGACCGGCTGGTACGAGGTCCACCACTGGCCGCCCTGGAGGTGCTCCTGGGGTGGGGAGACCTGGACGTATCCGTATCCGGCGGGGCCGAGGCGGTCGGTGCATTCCCGGGCGACCGAGGCGAAGTTCCATTCGAACATCACCGCGGTGACGTCCTTGTCGCCTGTGGGGGCGGCCTGCGCCGGGGCGTTTCCCGTGACGGCCACAGCGGCGGCTCCCGCCACGAGGGCGAGTGCAGCGGCCACGGTTTTTCTGGCCATGCTTCCTCCTGTGCGACGGCGGTGTCGCAGTCGGGTGTCGCAAGAAGTTGCCGAAAAGTTCAGCAACTGTTTTCAGCCGTGACCGTACGAGCGCCCCGGCGCCCGGTCAACCCTCCGGACGCCGCAACGCAAGTTGTTACGAAAGGACTTGCGGGGCCACCTGCGGAAACGCGGCCGGGGCCTTCGTGGGCGGCTGCGCGGTCGAGCCGCGGACCACCAGTTCCGGCTGGAAGACGAACTCCGTGCGCTGCACGGGATTGCCTTCGATCTCCTCGAGGAGCGCGCCGACGGCGGCCGTCGCCATGGCCTGGACCGGCTGGCGCACGGTGGAGAGCGGCGGGCTGGTGAAGGCGATCAGGGGCGAGTCGTCGAAGCCGACGACGGAGACGTCCCCCGGCACGTCGAGGCCGCAGGCGCGGACGGCTCGGATCACACCGAGCGCCATCAGGTCGGAGCCGCAGACGATGCCCGTGCACCCCTCGCGGAGCAGGATGTCGGCGGCGGCGTGGCCGCCCTCGACACCGAAGAGCGTGGGCCTGATGAACCGTTCCGCTTCGGCGCGTTCGACGCCGAGGAGCTCGTACAGCTCGGCGGTGAAGCCCTCGGCCTTGCGTCGGGAGGGCACGTAGCGGGTGGGGCCGATGGCGAGGCCGATCCGCTCGTGGCCGAGTTCCACCAGGTGCCGTACGGCCATGCGGGCCGCGGCCCGGTCGTCGGGGGAGACGAAGTTGGCGTCGATGTGCTCGTTGTAGCCGTTGATGAGGACGTACGGCACGCCCCGCGCGGTCAGCCGGGCGTAGCGGGCCGGGTCGGCGGAGGCGTCGGCGTGGAGGCCGGAGAGGAAGACGATGCCGGCCACCCCGCGCTCCACGAGCTGCTCGACGAGCTCGTCCTCGGTGGCGCCGCCGGGCATCTGGGTGCAGAGCACCGGCGTGTAGCCGTGCCCGGCGAGGACCTGCTCGACGACCTGGGCGAACGCCGGGAAGATCGGGTTGGTCAGCTCGGGCACGACGAGCCCGACGAGGCCCGCGCTGCGGCGTTTGAGCCGTACGGGACGCTCGTACCCCAGGACGTCGAGCGCCGCGAGCACCTTGTGCCGGGTGGCGCCGGCCACTCCCGCCTTGCCGTTGAGGACACGGCTGACGGTGGCCTCGCTGACGCCCGACTGGGCCGCGATGTCCGCGAGCCGCGGGGCGCCGTTCCCGGCGCCCCGCGGCAGGGGGATCGTCACACCGCCCACCAGACGGTGGTGTCGGCGGGCACCAGGGCCTCATCGTCGACGATCTGGACGTCCTCGTTGGAGAGGAGATACCGGCCGGGCAGCGGGACGGAGATGGCCCGGCCGGTGGTGTTGGCGGTGCAGACGAAGCCGTCGCGGCGGAAGGAGAGCACACCCTCGGGTGCCTCCAGCCACTCGACGGAATCGCCCGCACCGAGTTCGGGACGCTCGCGCCGTACGGCGAGCGCGCTGCGGTACAGCTCCAGGGTGGAGCCGGGGTCGCCGGTCTGCGCCTCGACACTCAGGCCGCCCCAGGCCGCCGGCTGCGGCAGCCAGGAGCCGCCGGCGCCGAAGCCGTACGAGGAACCCTCGACGGTCCACGGGATCGGCACCCGGCAGCCGTCGCGGAAGCCGTCCTGGCCGCTGGCCCGCCAGAACGACGGGTCCTGACGGACCTCGTCGGGCAGGTCGGTGACGTCGGGCAGGCCGAGCTCCTCGCCCTGGTAGACGTACGCCGAGCCGGGCAGCGCCAGCATGAGCAGGGTCGCGGCGCGGGCCCTGCGCAGGCCGAGCGCGCGGTCGCCGGGGGTCCGCAGCTGGGTGCCGAGGCCCGCCGGGTTGGCGAAGCGGGTGGCGTGCCGGGTGACGTCGTGGTTGGAGAGCACCCAGGTGGTGGGGGCGCCGACCGGGCGCATCGCGGCGAGCGAGTCGTCGATGACGGTCCGCAGCTCGGCCGCGTCCCAGTGGGTGCCCAGGTACTGGAAGTTGAACGCCTGGTGCATCTCGTCGGGGCGCACGTAGTTCGCGGTGCGGTCGACGGTCGGGGTCCAGGCCTCGGCGACGAGGACGCGCTCGCCGTCGTATTCGGAGAGGACCTTCCGCCAGGAGCGGTAGATCTCGTGGACGCCGTCCTGGTCGAAGAAGGGCATGACGTCGTTGCCGAGCAGCTTCAGCTGGTCGTGGGCGCCGAGGTCGGGCAGGCCCTCGGCCTTGACCAGGCCGTGGGCGACGTCGACGCGGAAGCCGTCGACGCCCATGTCGAGCCAGAAGCGCAGGATCGAGCGGAACTCGTCCCGTACGGCGGGGTGCTCCCAGTTGAAGTCGGGCTGCTCCGGGGCGAACAGGTGGAGGTACCAGTCGCCGGGGGTGCCGTCCGGGTCCTCGGTGCGGGTCCAGGCGGGGCCGCCGAAGATGGACTCCCAGTCGTTGGGCGGCAGTTCGCCGTTCTTCCCCTTGCCGGGGCGGAAGTGGTAGCGCTCGCGCAGCGGAGAGCCGGGGCCCTCGCGCAGGGCGCGCTGGAACCACTCGTGCTCGTCGGAGGAGTGGTTGGGCACCAGGTCGACGATGATGCGCAGGCCCAGTGCGTGGGCGTCGCGGATCACCGCGTCGGCGTCGAGGAGCGAGCCGAACATGGGGTCGATGGCCCGGTAGTCGGCGACGTCGTAGCCGGCGTCGGCCTGCGGCGAGGCGTAGAACGGCGAGAGCCAGACGGCGTCGACGCCGAGTTCCTTGAGGTACGGCAGCCGGCTGCGGACGCCCTCCAGGTCGCCCATGCCGTCGCCGTTGCCGTCGGCGAAGCTGCGCGGGTAGACCTGGTAGATCACGGCGTCTCTCCACCAGCCCGTGTGCGTGCCGGTGGTCGGGGCGTCGGCCGGGGTGGCGAGATGCTGGGTCATGGCTTCCCTGAGAGGTAAGGAGTGGCGGCGTACGGAGGCGGTGGTCGGGCTCAGCCCTTGACGGCACCGGCGGACATGCCGGTGACCAGGTGCCGCTGGGCGAAGAGGAACACCAGGGCGGCGGGGACGGCGATGAGCACGGAGGCCGCGGCCATCGGGCCCCACTGGGCGCCGTACTGGTTGACGAACTTCTGCAGTCCGCCGGCCAGGGTGAGGTTCTCGTCCCCGACCATGAAGGCGGAGGCGTAGGCGACCTCGCCCCAGGCGGTGATGAAGGAGTAGAAGGCGGTGACGGCGATGCCCGGCTTGGCCAGCGGCAGGATCAGCCGCCAGAAGGTGCCGAACGGGGTGAGGCCGTCGACGTAGCCGGACTCGTCGATCTCGCGCGGGATGGTGTCGAAGAAGCCCTTCATCATCCAGGCGCAGAACGGGACGGCGATCGTCAGGTACGTGATGACCAGGCCCAGCGGCTCGTTGAGCAGCCCCATCGACGCCATGATGTTGTAGATCGGCACGATGAGGACGGCGACCGGGAACATCTGGGTGATGAGCAGCGTCCACATCAGTCCGCGCTTGCCGGGGAAGCGGAAGCGGCTGACGGCGTACCCCGTGGTGGCGGAGATGAAGACGCCGACGACGGTGGTGAGACCGGCGACGAGCAGCGAGTTGGCGAACCAGGTGAGGAACGGGGTGTCGTTCAGCAGGTTCGTGTAGTTCGCGAGCGTCGTCTCCTTGAAGAAGTCCGTCGTCGTGGCGAACTGCGCCGGCTTGAGCGAGGTCAGCAGGACCCAGAGCACCGGGAAGACGGCGATCACGGACGCCACGACGAGCGTGAGGTGCAGCGCGGCCGAGGCGAGCGGCGAACGGCGTCCGCGGAGCGGGGTGTTCGCGGCCTGGGGGGTGGGGGTCGTGGTGGTCACCAGACTTCTCCCTGCTTGCGGAGGACGCGCTGGTAGATCGCGGCGAAGATCATCAGGAGGACCAGGATCAGGACGCCCCACGTGGACGACTGGGCGAAGTCGCGCGGGCTGATCTCGAAGGAGAACTTGTACGCCTGGGTGACGAGGATCTGGGTGGCCTCGCCGGGCCCGCCCCGGGTGAGCAGGAAGATCACCGGGAACATGTTGAAGGTCCAGATGGTGGAGAGCAGGATCACCGTCGTCGACACCGAGCTCAGACCGGGCATGGTGATGTGCCGGAAGCGCTGCCAGGCGTTGGCGCCGTCCATCTCGGCGGCCTCGTACAGCTCGCCGGGGATGGACTGGAGCCCGCCGAGGAGGGCGACCATCATGAACGGGACGCCGAGCCAGACGTTGACGAGGATGACCGAGAACTTGGCCCAGGTGGGGTCGTTCAGCCACGGGACGGCGTCGATGCCGCCGCCCGCGAGGAGCTTGTTGAGGAGGCCGTTGTCCTGGTTGTAGAGGAAGCGCCAGGCGAAGACGGAGACGAAGCCCGGGACGGCCCAGGGCAGGATGAGCAGCATCCGGTAGACGGAGCGGCCGGCGATCCTGCGGTTGAGGATGTTGGCGAGGCTCAGGCCGAGGGCGAAGGTGATCGCCACACAGGACACGGTCCAGAGGATCGTCCAGCCGAGCGTCGCGAGGAACTGGCTGCCGGTGATCGCGTCGACGTAGTTGTCGAGACCGACGAACTCGTAGGTGGCCGGGATCTCGTTGACACCGATCGACCGCGCGACGTTCCGCTCGTTGGCGTCGGTCAGCGACAGGTACATGCCGCGGACCAGCGGGTAGCCGATGATCACGGCGATCACGACGGTCACCGGGGCGACCATCGCCCAGGCGTACCAGTGGGTGGAGAGGGAGCGCTTCTTCGCCGCGCCCCGGGGCTTACCAGTTCCGCGGCTCCGGCCGCGGGCGACGTGGTCGCCCGCGGCCTTCACCACCGACTGGCTGGGGGTGTCCACAGCCATCAGCCGGCCTGCCTTCCTGTTACTTCCAGTCCTTCAGGAGCTTGCGGTAGGAGTCACCCGTCGCCTTGGCTCCCTTTTCCGGGGTGGTCTGGCCGGTGAGGACCTTGGTGTACTCGGTGACGAGCGGCGCGAAGAGGCTGCCGGTCTCCGGGATCCAGGGGCGCTCGACGGCCTTGTCGACGACCGGCTTGAAGAAGGTGATCATCTCGTTGGTCGCCACGTCCGGCTTGATGTAGACGGACTGACGGGTCGGGAGGAGGCTGAGCTCCTTCGCGACCGTCGCCTGCGTCTCGGCCGAGGTCATGTACTCGGCGAAGGCGTAGGAGGCGTCGAGGTTCTTGGAGCCCGCGTAGACGGCGAGGTTGTGACCGCCCTGCGGGGCGCCCTGGCCGGCCGAACCGGCCGGGACCGGGGCGATGCCCAGGTTGGCCTTGTCCGTGAACTCCTTGCCGGCGTAGGTGTCGGCGACGGCCCACGGGCCGTTGATCATCATGGCGACCTTGCCGTCCTTGAAGGCCGTCTGCATGTTGTTCCAGCCGTCGGTCGCGTCGGTCTTGGCCGCGCCCGAGTCCACCAGGTCCTTGACGACCTTGAAGGCCTTCACACCGGCGGCGTTGTCGACGGTGATCGTCTTCTTCTCGGCGTCGACGAGGTCGCCGCCCTCGCCGTACAGGAAGGAGAGGAACCAGTAGGCGTCGTCGCCGCGCAGGTAGAGGCCGGGGTTGCCGGTCTTCTGCTTGATCTTGGCGGAGACGGTCTTGAGCTCGTCGATGGTCTTGGGGACCGCGACACCGGCCTCCTTGAAGATCTTCTTGTTGTAGAAGATGCCCATGGAGTCGATGACCTGCGGCACCGCGTACGTCTTGCCGTTGTACTTGGTGGAGGCGGCGGCCTGCTCCAGGAAGTCGTCCGACTCCTTGAGGGCGGCGGTGCCGTCGAGCGGGGCCAGGTAGCCGAGGTCCGCGAACTCGGGGGTCCAGGCGACCTCGGAGCGGATGACGTCGGGGGCGCCGGAGCCGGACTGCGCGGCGTTCTTGAACTTGTTCTGCGCCTCGCCGAACGGCACGTTCACGTACTTGACGGTGACCTTGGGGTGCTTCTTCTTGAAGTCCTCGGCGACCTTCTTGAAGACCTTGTCCTCGGAGCCGACCGTCGAGGTGTCCCACCAGGTCACGGTGCCGGAGAGCTCGCCCGAGCTCTTCGAGCCGCCGCCGTTCGAACCGCTGTCACTACCGCACGCCGCCAGGGTCACGCCCAGGGCCGCGACCAGCGCGGTGGCCGCTATGCCACGCCGCATGTGAACTCCTTCAACTGATCCCGGGGGGACGAGGGGCTGGAACCTTCCTCATGCGACCGCTCCCTCGCGGCGCTCCGGGTTGCCAGGAACGTAACAAAGATGAAAACGAGCCGAAAGACCTTGCGAGAACTTTCTGCAAGCACCGGCGATCGTTACATCGACGTGTCCCGAAGGTTGCCGTCGCATCGCTTGACAGCAGATGACACACGCCTCCCGCGCGCCCTCCGGTGCCCGCGTGCGCCCCGTGACCGACCCCGCACGCCCTGCAAGAACTGCAAGGCCTTGCGAGGTGGCTTGCATCATCCGTGCGGTGGGCAATACGCCGCGTGACCGGTACAGTCCATCCCCATGACCGCGCGGCTTTCCGACATCGCAGCCCAGGCGGGGGTCAGTGAGGCCACAGTCAGCCGCGTGCTCAACGGCAAGCCGGGGGTGGCCACCGCCACCCGCGAGTCCGTCCTTGCCGCGCTCGACGTGCTCGGCTACGAGCGGCCCGTGCGACTGCGTCAGCGCAGCGCGGGACTCGTCGGCCTCATCACCCCCGAACTGGACAACCCGATCTTCCCCGCGCTCGCGCAGGTCATCGGGCAGGCCCTCACCCGGCAGGGATACACACCGGTCCTCGCCACCCAGACCCCCGGCGGGTCCACCGAGGACGAGCTCACCGACATGCTGGTCGAGCGCGGTGTCGCCGGCATCATCTTCGTCTCCGGCCTGCACGCCGACACCACCGCCGACATGACGCGCTACGACCAGCTCCGCGGCAAGGGTGTCCCGTACGTCCTCCTCAACGGCTTCTCCCCCAAGGTGCAGGCGCCCTTCGTCTCCCCCGACGACCGGGCGGCGATGCGGCTCGCGGTGACGCATCTGGCCGCGCTCGGGCACACCCGGATCGGGCTCGCCGTCGGGCCGAAGCGCTTCGTGCCGGTGCTCCGCAAGATAGAGGGCTTCCAGCAGGGCATGGCCGAGCGGCTCGGCCTCGGCCCCGAGGAGTCCGAGGCACTGATCCAGCACTCCCTGTACACCCTGGAGGGCGGCCAGGCCGCGGCCGGGGCACTGATCTCCCGGGGCTGCACCGCGGTCGTCTGCGCCAGCGACATGATGGCGCTCGGCGCGATCCGGGCCGCCCGGCAGCAGGGGCTCGACGTGCCGCGGGACGTCTCCGTCGTCGGCTTCGACGACTCCCCCCTCATAGCGTTCACCGATCCGCCGCTGACCACCATCCGGCAGCCGGTGCAGGCGATGGGGCAGGCCGCGGTCCGCGCGCTGCTCGAAGAGGTCGGGGGCACACCGGCCCCGCACTCGGAGTTCGTCTTCATGCCGGAGCTCGTCGTCCGCGGCTCGACCGCGTCGGCCCCGACCGCCGTCCGTCCCTCTGCCTGACCCCTACGTGGCCCGTCCCGGGGACTCCTTCCTGAGGGGGACCGGGTGCGGCCCGAACCCGCCCGAGGGATGATCGGTCGGAGGGACGGGATCTGGCAGACTCTCCTCCTATGGGTGAAGCGACCGTGAAGAGTTTGGACAACCGGACGACCCCGTCGTCACCCATCGTGGCCGACGGCAGGCTCGCGCGCCTGCGCGCGGGCACGCCCCGGCGGCCCACGATCTGGTTCGAGATCCTGCTCATCGCGGTGAGCTACTGGACGTACTCCCTCGTCCGCAACGCGGTCCCGGAGCAGAAGGCCCAGGCGTTCAAGAACGCCGACTGGATCTGGGAGGCCGAGCAGTCCCTCGGCCTCGCCTTCGAGCACGCCGTCAACCACGCCGTGAACTCGGTGACCTGGCTGATCGTCTCGATGAACTACTACTACGCCACGCTGCACTTCATCGTGACCATCGGTGTGCTCGTGTGGCTCTACCGGTGGCACCCGGGCCGTTACGCGGGATTCCGCACCGTCCTGTTCGCCACCACCGGTGTGGCCCTCGTCGGTTACTACCTGTATCCGCTCGCGCCGCCCCGGCTCATGACCGGCCACAACTTCATCGACACGGTCCTCGTGCACGAGACGTGGGGCTCGATGGCCTCGGGCAACCTGAAGCACGTGTCGAACCAGTACGCGGCGATGCCGTCGATGCACATCGGCTGGTCGCTCTGGTGCGGTCTGACGATCTTCCTGCTCGCGAAGGCGCCCTGGGCGAAGATCCTGGGCCTGCTCTACCCGATGGCCACGCTCGTCGTGATCGTCGCCACCGCGAACCACTTCTGGCTGGACGCGGTCGGCGGCATGATCTGCCTCGCCTTCGGCTTCCTCGTCTCGTACTTCTGGTACGGCTCACGGCCGCACCACCTGCCCAAGCTGGTGGAGCCCGCGGCGTCGACGGCACAGCGGAGCGGCCTGCCCCCGGCGAAGGGGACGGACCGCGCGGGCGACGAGGCCGACGAGGCCTCCCGCACGACGGACGAGACGGACGAGACGCAGCCGCGGGTCAGCTCCGGCAGGTGATCCGGCCGCCGGCGACGGCGAGCCTGACCGGGGCCTCGGCGGTCTCGTCCGCCGGGGCCTCCACCGGGTCCACGGCGAACGCGGTGAGGTCGGCCCGGTGGCCGGGGGCGATCCGGCCGGCGAACCTCTCCTCCCCCGCGGCGACCGCCGCGTGGGTGGTCATCCCCTCCAGGGCCATGAGACCGGTGAGCCCGTGCCGGACCGAGGCGGCGCCGCGCGGGGCCCGCGCGGTGGCGAGGACCTGCCGGGCGTCGTAGTGGGCGATGGGCCAGTCGGAGCCGAGCGCGAGGTGCGCCCCGGCGTCCCGCAGGTCACGGCAGCGCCAGGCGCGCCCTGCCCGCTCCTCACCGAGCCGCTTCGACCATTCGTCGGTGTGGTCGGCGCGGGTGTACGCGGTGTGCGGGGGCTGCATCGAGGCGACGACCCCGAGCGCCGCGAAACGCCCCAGCTGATCGTCGGGGACGGTCTCGATGTGCTCGATCCGGTGCCGTGGGCCGCCCTCATGGAATCCCCCGAGGCCTTCGACGGTGTCGAGGACGTGCCGGACGGCGGCGTCGCCGATGGCGTGGGTGGCGGTGCCGACCCCGGCGCGGTGCAGGTGGCGTACGGCGGCGGAGTACGCGGCCGGGTCGGGCCAGAAGGCATCGGTGCCCCGGCCGTGGCAGTCGGCGTGCTCCAGCCAGGCGGTGCCGCCCTCGACGGTCCCGTCCATGAAGAACTTGACGCCGCCGACCGCCCAGAGCCGTCCGGCCCGTTCCTGGAGCCGTACCAGCGCGTCCAGCTCCTCGGCGGTGGTGCCGGGCATGCACCAGGGGGCGAGGCGCAGCCGCAGCGGCAGCTCGCCCTCCTCCTCCAGGGCGGTGAGCAGTCCGGGTACGTCGTCGCCGCCGAGGTCCATGACGTGGGCGGAGGTGAGGCCGGTGGCGGCCATGCCGGTGAGCAGCTCGACGAGCCGGTCGCGGCGCTCGGCGTACGACTGGGTGGGCAGGACCGGGGTCAGCAGGTCCATGGCGGCGTGCTCGATCAGGTGGCCGGTGGGGCGGCCGTCGGCGTCGCAGACGATCTCGGAGTGCTGGGCGAAGGCGCGGGGGCCTTGGATGCCGGCGGCCTTGAGGGCGGTCACGCTGACGAGCACGGAGTGTCCGTCGTAGAGGCGCAGGTGGGCGGGGGCGCCGTCGAGGACGTCCTCGATCAGGTCGTGGTGGACGGGGCGGCCGCCGAAGACGTTGTGGTCGAGGCCGAAGCCGATGATCCAGCCGTCGCGGCGCTCGGCGTTCCTGAGGGCGGCGCGCAGTCCTTCGAGGTCGGTGACGCCGGACAGGTCGGTGCCGGTGAACATCTCCAGGCCCCAGACGGGGTGGCTGTGGGCGTCGGTGAGGCCGGGGGTGAGGGTGGCGCCGGCGAGGTCGACGGTCTCGGTGCCGGGTCCTGCCCAGGCGCGGGCCTCGGCGTCGGTGCCGAGGGCGGTGATCAGTCCGCCATGGACGGCGACGGCGGTGTGGCCGGTGAGTCCGGGGTCGCGGACGCGGGCGTTGACGAGGACGAGGTCGGGTGCGGGCACGACGGTTCTGTTCCTTCGGTGGAGGGTTCGGCGGCGAAGCGGGCGTAGACCTCGGGGCGGGTGCGGCGCAGCCGGTACGCGAGGAGGAGCCCGAGGGCGAAGACGGCGGGGACGAGGGAGACGAGCACCGTGTTGACGGTGGCGGAGGCGCCGGTGAAGACGTCGATCTTGGCGACGACGAGGGCGATCGCGCCGGCGAGGAGCACGGCGGCGACGACGGGGGCGACGACGGTCCGCAGGGCTCCCTCGTCGTGGCGGACGCGGCGGAAGTAGCACGGGATGGCGAGCGCGGCGAGCAGCTGGAGAGCCATCAGGCCGAGGCCGCCGGGGGTGTTCACCCAGAGCAGCAGCTGGGTGTACGGGTCGGCTCCGGCCGCCGCGAAGCCGAGGACGACGACGAGGCCGAGGACGGTCTGGGCGATGCCGGCGACGTACGGGGAGCGGTGGCGGGGGTGGACCTTGCCGAACGCCGGGGGCAGGACGCCCTCCTCGGCGAGGGCCAGGCCGTAGCGGTTGATCGCGTTGTGGAAGGCGAGGAGCGAGGCGAGGACGCTGGTCACGATGAAGACGTGCATCAGGTCCGCCGCCCAGCCGCCGACGTAGGTGGTGATCGCCGCGAAGAAGAGCCCGCCGGTGTCGCCGGCGGCGGCCTCGACGACCTTGTCGTTCCCGAAGGCCTGGATGACGGTCCAGACGACGAAGGCGTAGAAGAGGCCGAGGAAGGAGACGGCGATGTAGGTCGCGCGGGGGATGGTGCGGGCGGGGTCGCGGGCCTCGCGCCGGTAGATCACGGTCGACTCGAAGCCGGTGAAGGCGGTGAAGGCGAAGGCGAGGACGGCGGCGCTGCCGGGGACCAGGACGCTGTCGGGCGTGAAGGAGGCGAGCGAGAGGCCGTTCGCCCCGCCGTCGATCAGGACGCCGCCGGCGAGCAGGACGAGGATGCCGGTCTCGGCGACGAGCAGGACGCCGAGGAGCTTGGCGCCGAAGTCGATGGAGCGGAATCCGCCGTACCAGATGAGGAGCAGTCCGGCGATCGAGACGGGGAGCCAGGGGATGTCGACGCCCCACAGGGCGTGGCCGGTGTCGGCGGTGGCGGTGCCGAGGAGGCCGTAGACGCCGATCTCCATGCCGTTGTAGCCGAGCATGGCGAGGAGGGCGGCGGCGATGCCGGCCGGCTTGCCGAGGCCGCGGGTGATGAAGGCGTAGAAGGCGCCCCCGCTCCTGACGTGGCGGCTCATGGTGGTGAATCCGACGGCGAAGATCGCGAGGGTGATACCGGCCATGAGGTAGCCGGCGGGTGCGCCGATGCCGCCGAGGACGATGGCGATGGGCGCGACGCCGGCCATGACGGTGAGCGGGGCGGCGGCGGAGACGACGAAGAAGGTGATGTCGGCGGTGGTGAGGGTGCCGGTTCTCAGACCCGGGGGTTCGTCGGGGGCGGGCCCGGGGGTGAGCTCGGGGGTGGACTCGGGGGTGAGCTCGGGGGTGGACTCGGGGGTGGGTGAGGGCATGGCGGGGGAAGCCCTTCCGGTGGCAGGAAACCTAAAGGCTTTCGGTTCGCGCAATGTAGCCTCGGCTCCGACGGTTCGGGAAGACCCGACGGGCAGCTGAACAGGGAGTGACGATTCATGGGCCGGCCGCGCAGACCTCTCCTCGACCGGGAGCGGATCACCACCACGGCGCTCGGGATCGTCGACGAGCAGGGCGAGTTCAGCGTCCCGCAGATCGCGAAGCGGCTCGGCGTGCAGACGGCGTCGGTCTACCACCACGTCGACGGACGGGACGGGATCGTGGAGCTCCTCCGCGAGCACGTGTGCTCTGCCATCGACACCGGGACCCTGGACCGGGAGCCCTGGGACGCCGCCATGGCCGCCTGGGCCCGCTCCTACCGGGCCGCGTTCGCCGCCCACCCGCGCGTGATCCCGATGCTCATGACCTCACCGGTACGCGCGCCGAAGGTCCTCGACCAGTACGAACGGGCCGTCGCCCGCCTCCTCGACGCGGGCTTCGCGCTGCCGGACGTCATGCCCGTGATCATCGCCCTGGAGAACCTCGTCCTCGGCTCGGCGCTCGACCTCGCGGCCCCCGAGGCGATGTGGGTGGTGGCCGACGAGACCGCGACCCCGCGCCTGGCCCGGGCGCTCGACGCGGTCCCCGAGGGCCGCGCGGACCAGGCTTTCGAGCTGGCGCTCACGGGCTACCTGACGCACGTCCGGGGGCTCCTGCGCACCCCGTGACGTGCCCTCGGAGGCCCTAGGGGGTGTCTTGCCGATCAGGCCGGGCTCGCGACGCCTGATCAACAAGACACCCCCTACGCCGCCCCGTAGAACAGCTCCTCGACGACCGCCCTGGCGCGGCGGGTGATCCGCCGGTAGTCGTCGACCATCTCCCCTACGTGACCCGGCCCGTATCCGAGGTAACGCCCCACCGCCGCGAGCTCACGCGGCTCCGAGGGGAAGGTGTCGCCGGGCCGGCCGCGGACCAGCATGACCCCGTTGCGGACCCGGGTGGCCAGGACCCACGCCTCCTCCAGGGTCTGCGCCTCCTCCGTCGCGATCAGACCGGCCGCGTGCGCCGCCCTGAGCGCCTCCCGGGTGCGGGGCGTCCGCAGCCCCGGCTCCGCCCAGCCGTGCCGCATCTGCAGCAGTTGGACCGTCCACTCGACGTCGCTGAGACCGCCGCGCCCCAGCTTCGCGTGGAGCGTGGGATCGGCCCCGCGCGGCAGCCGCTCGGACTCCATCCGGGCCTTGAGACGGCGGATCTCGCGGACCGCGTCCTCGCCGAGCCCCTCGGCCGGATAGCGCAGCGGGTCGACGAGGTCGATGAACCGCTCCGCGAGGTCCGGGTCGCCCGCCATGGGCTCGGCGCGCAGCAGCGCCTGGCTCTCCCAGACGAGCGACCAGCGGTGGTAGTAGGCCGCGTACGACTTCAGGGTGCGGACCATGGGACCGCTCTTGCCCTCCGGCCTGAGGTCCGCGTCGATCAGGAGCGGCGGGTCGGCCGTCGGCAGCTGGAGGAGCCGGCGCATCTCGGCGACCACCCGGTTCGCGGCCCGCGCGGCCTCCTGCTCGTCGACGCCCTCCCGCGGCTCGTGCACGAACAGGACGTCGGCGTCGGAGCCGTACCCCAGCTCGTGACCGCCGAAGCGGCCCATGCCGATGACGGCGAACCGGGTCGGCAGCTCCTCGCCCCACTCGGCGCGCACGACGGCCCGCAGCGCGCCGGCGATCGTCGCCGCGTTGAGGTCGGTCACGGCCTCCCCCACCCGGTCGACGAGCGCCCCGGGATCGGGCTCGCGGGGGCTGTCCTCCGTGCCGTACGAGCCGATGAGGTCGGCCGCGGCGGTACGGAACAGCTCCCTGCGCCGCACCCCGCGGGCCACCGCCACGGCCTGCTCGGCGTCGCCCGCGCGGCCCACCGCCGCCAGGACCTCCTGCTCCAGATGGTCCCGGCCGCGCGGCTTCAGCCCCTCCGGGTCGCCGAGCAGCGCGACGGCCTCGGGGGCGCGCAGGAGCAGGTCGGGGGCGAGCCGCCCGGCGGAGAGGACCCGGGCGAGGTTCTCGGCGGCGGCGCCCTCGTCGCGCAGGAGCCGCAGGTACCAGGGGGTCTTGCCGAGGGCGTCCGAGACCTTGCGGAAGCCGAGCAGGCCGGCGTCCGGGTCGGCCGAGTCCGCGAACCAGCCGAGCAGCACCGGGAGCAGCGTGCGCTGGATGGCGGCCTTCCGGCTCACCCCGGAGGCCAGGGCCTCCAGGTGCCGCAGGGCGGCGGCGGGGTCCTCGTACCCCAGGGCTTCGAGCCGCTGCCCGGCCGCCTTCGGGCTGAGCCGGATCTCGCCGGGGGCGAGCTGGGCGACCGCGTCGAGCAGCGGCCGGTAGAAGATCTTCTCGTGGAGGCGGCGGACGACGGCCGCGTGCCGCTTCCACTCCTTGTTCAGCGCGGCGACCGGGTCGGTGCGCAGGCCGAGCGAGCGGCCGAGGCGGCGCAGGTCGGCCTCGTCCTCGGGGACGAGGTGGGTGCGGCGCAGCCGGTACAGCTGGATGCGGTGCTCCATGGCCCGCAGGAAGCGGTACGCCTCGTCGAGCTGGGCGGCGTCGGCGCGGCCGACGTAGCCGCCGGCGGCGAGGGCGGCGAGCGCGTCGAGGGTGGTGCCGCTGTGCAGCCCGGCGTCGCTGCGGCCGTGCACGAGCTGGAGGAGCTGGACGGCGAACTCGACGTCCCGCAGACCGCCGGGGCCGAGCTTCAGCTCGCGGTCGACCTGGGCGGCGGGGATGTTGTCGACGACCCGGCGGCGCATCTTCTGCACGTCGGGGACGAAGTTCTCCCGCTCGGCGGCCTGCCAGACGAGCGGGGAGACGGCGTCGATGTACTGGGCGCCGAGCTCCGGGTCGCCCGCGACGGCGCGGGCCTTGAGGAGGGCCTGGAACTCCCAGGTCTTCGCCCACCGCTGGTAGTAGGCGAGGTGGGAGGAGAGCGTACGGACGAGGGGGCCGTTGCGGCCCTCGGGGCGCAGGTTGGCGTCGACCGGCCAGATGGTGCCCTCGACCGTGGTCTCCGAGCAGATCCGCATGAGGTGGGAGGCCAGCCGGGTGGCGGCCTGGAGCGCCTTGCCCTCGTCGGCGCCCTCGGCCGGCTCCCCGACGAAGATCACGTCCACGTCCGAGACGTAGTTCAGCTCGTTGCCGCCGCACTTGCCCATCGCGATCACGGCGAGCCGGCACTGGGCGGCGTCGGCCGGGGCGGCGGAGCGGGCGAGATTCAGCGCGGCGCGCAGGGTCGCCGTCGCCAGGTCGGCGAGCTCCGCGGCGGTCTCGGCGACGTCGATGGTGCCGCACACGTCACGGGCCGCGATGGCGAGGAGGCAGCGGCGGTAGGAGACCCGCAGCGCGACGGCGTCGGCGGCGTCGGCGAGCCCCCGCTCGAACTCGGCGACCCCCGGGTGCAGGTCGGCCGCCTCGTAGGTGACGAGGGACTCCCAGTCGCGGGGGTGGCGGGCCAGGTGGTCGGCGAGCGCCTCGGACGCGCCGAGCACGCCGAGGAGCCGGTCCCGGAACGGCTTGGCGGAGAGCAGCGTGGTCGTGAAGGTCCCCCGCTCGGTCTCGGGCTGCGCCTCGGCGAGGCGGACGAGGCCGCGCAGGGCGAGGTCGGGGTCGGCGGTGGCGCCGAGGGCGTCGAGGAGGACGGGATCGCCGCGCAGGGCCGCGAGTTCGGGCACGTCCAGGAGCCGTTCGGCGGCGGAGGGGTCGGTGAATCCGTGCCGCAGCAGACGTGAGAAGGTGCTGCTTCTACGTCCCGGCACCGTCATTCCGCAGCTCCCTCCGAGCAGGTCCGCACCGGGTCGGCCCGGGCGGATCGAGCCTATCCGGATCGGGGATCAGCGGCGGCCGGGCCTTCGGTTCGCAGCGGATCACACGTGACGTCTCGCACATCGATCGCTTTTCGGGCCCGATGAACCGTATTTCTTGAAAGTCCGTCTTGTTTGTCCGGAGGTCCGCCCCACTCGGGGCGGGCCCCGTCCTCCTGCCCGCCCCCGTCGAAAGCACGCCGCCGAAGATGCCCGTCCGTCCCCGCCGCCGTCTCCTCCCGTCCCGCCGCGCGACCGTCTCCACGGCGGTGACGGCCGCCCTGGTCGGCGGCACCTTCGCTGGGCTGCTCACGGTGACGGGAGCAGCCGGGACGCCGGCCCCGGAGGCGCCCGCCGGCCGGTCCGAGGCCCACGCGGCCCGCCCCGCGGGGAAGGCGCCGGGGGCCCGCGCGGACCGCACCGAGCCGAAGACGGCGACGGCCGCGCGGCCGGTGGAGGCCGCGCCGTCCTCGAAGGGCCTCATGTCCGTCGTGCAGATCGTGGCGCACCCGGACGACGACCTGTTCTTCATGAACCCGGACATATCCCAGTCGATACGCTCCGGCCATCCCCTGACCTCGGTCTACCTCACGGCCGGCGAGTCCGACGGCGTCAACGCGCGCCCGCGCGACGCCGCCGCGGCCGACCCCGACAAGGCGGACTACGCCGAGGCCCGGCAGAACGGCATCCGCGCCGCGTACGCCGAGATGGCGACCGGCAGCCGCACCAGCCCCTGGGAGCGGGTCGCGATCCCCACGGCCGGCGGGGCGACGGCCGAGCTGGACACGCTGCGGGCGCAGCCGCAGGTCAGGCTGGTGTGGCTGCAGATACGCGAGGCCGGTTCCACCAACGGGGACCGGCCGCACAGCCTCAACGGCCTCTGGAACGGCCGGATCACCGCGCTGGAGTCCCAGCGCTCCTCCGGCACCCCGGTCGACGCCGACTTCACGTACACGAAGGACCAGGTCGTGGCCACGGTCGCGGGGCTGCTCGACCGCTTCCGGCCGACCTTCGTCCGGATGCAGGACCCGAGCCCGGGCACGTACCCGGAGAGCGGGAAGTTCCGTGACCACCAGGACCACCTGTTCGGGGCGAGGTTCACCCAGGCCGCGCTCGCCCGGTACGCCGAGGTCCCCGGCCGTCCGCACGTCGGCGTGCAGAACTACCTCGGCTATCCCACCAGCGTCCTGCCGCACACCCTCGACCCCGAGACGGCCGGCGCGAAGCTGAGGACCCTGAAGACCTACGCCTGGCTCGACGGCGTCAACGACTGCGGGACCCCCGCCGGCTGCGGCGACCTCAAGGTGGCGGCGCGGCCCGCCGGACGCGGCTGGACCCAGACGATCCGGTACGCCCGGGGCACCTCCACCTCCTGGGTGCAGCGCGACCGGGACGGCGGGCTGCACGCCTTCTCCGTGCTCGACGGACGGCTCGCCGCCTGGCGGAAGCCGGCGGCCGCCACCACCTGGCTCGGACCGGCGCTGCTGCCCGGCGGCGGCCTGGACAGCGGCGTCACCTCCGTCACGCTGCCCGACGGCCGCATCGCGGTCTTCGGCACCCGGACGGTGCTCGCGGGCGGCCCCGCCGGCTACCACCGCGAGGTCGTGACCACCGCGCAGACGGTGCCCGGCGGCGCCTTCGGGCCGTGGCTCTCGCTCGGCACGCCCGAACGGGACGACGCCGGGGGCACATCGGACATCAGCGCGCCCGCCGTGACCGTCGCCGGCGACGGCCGGGCGACCCTCGTCCTGCGGGACAGCGGCCACCGCCTGACGGCCCGCGAGCAGCTCCCGGACGGCGGCTGGGGGCCGTGGCGGGTGCTCGGCGGCACGGAGGTGTACGGCGACCCGGTCGCGGCGACGGACGGCGCCGGGCGCGGCTACGTCTTCGCCAGCACCCCGGACACCGTCCTCGTGTGGGCGCAGCAGCGCCCCGGCGGGCCGCTGACGGGGCCGGCGCGGACCGGACTTCCGGCGACGACGCTGGCGCTGAGCGCGAGCCCGGCGGCGGACGGCGACGGGGTACGGCTCTGGTTCCGCAAGCCGGCCTCCGGCGATCTGCGCAGCGCCGACTTCTCGGGCGTGGGCCCGGTCTCCCCGGTCACGGAGCTGGCGGGCACCGGCGTCGCGGGCTTCGGCCCGGTGAGCGGCGGCGAGGGCCTGCTCGCGGTCCGCTCGCGGACCGGTTTCCTGGCGACGGCGCCGCACGGCAGGGCGGGGGCGCGGCCGGTGTGGCGGCTTGAGAGGTTCCTGTTCTCGGGGGCGCCGGACGCGGGGACGGACGGGGTGGCGGCGATCGGTCTCGACGGCCGACTGCACTGGACGCCGGCGGGCCGATGAGTTCGCGGGCGCCGGAGGGTCGTACAGGTGGGGGCGCACACCGGTAGGCCCCCGGCCCGGCGAAAGGAACGACGATGGACCCGCGGACTCCCCCCGACCCCCGGACTTCCCTCGACCCCCGCTTCAGCGACCCGAAGGCGGCCCCGGCGTCCTGGTCCGACGCCGCCGCGCGGCTCGCGGCGGCCGAGGTCTTCTGGCTGACGACCGTACGGCCCGACGGCCGCCCTCATGTGACGCCGCTGATCGCCGTCTGGTCGGACGGCGCCCTCCATTTCTGCACCGGCCCCGAGGAGCGCAAGGCCCGCAATCTCGCGGGCAACCCGTCGGTGGTCCTCACGACGGGCACGCCCACCCTCGGGGAGGGCTTCGACCTGGTGGTCGAGGGCGAGGCGGCGCGGGTCACGGACGAGGACCGGTTGGCGGCGCTCGCGGAGGCGTACGTGGAGAAGTACGGGCCGGACTGGCGATTCGAGGTGCGCGACGGGGCGTTCGTGGGCGACGGTGGTACGGCCCTGGTGTTCGCGGTCGCGCCTCGCACGGTCTTCGGCTTCGCCAAGGGCGACCCCTTCGGCCAGACCCGCTGGCGTTTCTGAGGAGAGCCCCCATGAACTGGACCCTGGAAGTCGTCCCGGTCCCCGTCACCGACATGGACCGCGCGAAGGAGTTCTACGGCGACAAGTGCGGCTTCAAGATCGACCTGGACGACGAGGTGGCGCCGGGCATGCGCATCATCCAGGCGACGCCGCCGGGCTCGCGCTGCTCGATCGCGATGCTCAGCGGGATGCCGTCGATGCCGGGCACGAAGGAGATGGTGCCGGGCAGTCTGCAGGGCCTTCAGCTCTGCGTCACGGACATCGAGGCGGCCCGGCGGGAACTGCTCGACCGGGGTGTCGACGTCACCCCCGTCCGGCACGTCGGCGCGGCGGGCTGGGAGGACGGCAAGGGCGAGACCTGGAACTCGTTCATGGCCTTCGAGGACCCGGACGGCAACGGCTGGGTCGTACAGGAGGCCCCGTCGGAGCTGTCGGAACGTTGAGGGCGGCCACGGCCGCCGCGGTCCAGTGCCCGGCCGCCCCGGGGCAGGCGGCGAGATAGGCGGCGACGTCGGCGTGCGGCCAGGCCCCGGCCCGGCCGAGCCCGGCCGCGAGATGCCGGAGGTAGGCGGCGGAGGGCGCCCGAAGGCCGCCGTCGTCCGGCATCGGCCAGGGCGCGGTGAAGGTGAGGACGGGGACGTCGTCGATGTGCCCCGGGCAGACGACGGTCTCGTACCGCCCGTCCCCGAGCACACAGCGCCCGGTGCCGAGGGCCTCGGCCAGATCGAGGTCGGAGCCGGGCTCGCGGTACATCTCCTGGGCGACGATGTCGGAGAACTGTCCGACCGTCAGCAGATGCGCGACGCCCCACGCGGTGCCGTCCGCCACCGGGTCGTAGAAGGCGCGCCCGCCGCCCCACACGGGCGAGTCGGTCGCGAAGTACACCCGCCCCGGCAGCACGACCGGCACCGACCGCCCGGGCGCGCTCCGGTCCCGGCACCCGGGGAACTCCCGGGCGCCGCCGGGCGGGCAGCCCCCGTCGAGGTAGTACCGCAGACGCTCGACGTGCGTGTTGGAGCCGTAGGCGGCGTACCAGACACGGGGGCGGGATTCCGGCATGACACCGGACGCTAGCGGGCTAGGGGGTGCCTTTCCGATCAGGCCGGGCACCCCCTAGGGCCGTCACGCCTGGAATTCCACGGCGAAGTGGCGGAGTTCCTCGTCCTCCGCCACGCACCGCATCCCGGCGGCCTCCATCACGCGGTGCGAGGCCGGGTTGTCCAGGTCGGCGTCGCCCTTCACCCCGGCGGCGCCGGCCGCCCGGGCGATCCCGAGGAGCGCCCGCAGCGCCTCGGAGGCGTACCCCTGCCCCCGTGCGCCGGGCACGAGCCCGTACCCGACGGTCGCGACCCCCAGCTCGTCCGGCGGCCCGTGGAACCCGACGCCGCCGACGGCGACCCCGCCGACCCGTATCTCGTAGGGCCGGAACGCCCCCGGATCGCCCCGCTCGGCGACCCCGCGCAGGAACCCGGTGGCCGCCCGGACGTCCCCGTCCGCGGGATACCCCTCACCCCAGACGCTCTCCGGCCCGGGTTCCCGGGCGATGGTGCGCTCGGCGGCGGCGACGGTCAGGGGATGCAGGACGAGCCGCGCGGTGGCGACGGGAGTGATCTTCACGGCGGCAGTCTGCGGCGTCCCCCACCTGCGGGGCAACGCATTTCCGCCCGGGCCGGGACCGCTTACAGGACCGGAAGGTTCTTCCGGAGCTCGAATGCGGTGACCTCGCTCCGGTACTCCTCCCACTCCTGCTTCTTGTTGCGGAGGAAGAAGTCGAAGACGTGCTCGCCGAGGGTCTCCGCGACCAGTTCGCTCTTCTCCATCAGGGCGATCGCCTCTCCCAGGTTCTGCGGGAGCGGTTCGATGCCCATCGCGCGGCGTTCCGAGTCGGAGAGGGCCCAGACGTCGTCGTCGGCGCCCGCCGGGAGTTCGTAGCCCTCCTCGATGCCCTTGAGGCCGGCGGCGAGGAGGACCGCGTAGGTCAGGTACGGGTTGGCGCCCGAGTCGATGGAGCGGACCTCGACGCGGGAGGAGCCCGTCTTGCCCGGCTTGTACATGGGGACGCGGATGAGGGCGGAGCGGTTGTTGTGGCCCCAGCAGATGTACGAGGGGGCCTCGCCGCCCGAGCCGGCCGTGCGGGAGGAGCCGCCCCAGATGCGCTTGTACGAGTTGACCCACTGGTTGGTGACGGCGGAGATCTCGCCGGCGTGCTTCAGGAGGCCCGCGATGAAGGAGCGGCCTACCTTCGAGAGCTGGTACTCGGCGCCCGACTCGTAGAACGCGTTCCGGTCGCCCTCGAAGAGGGAGAGGTGGGTGTGCATGCCCGAGCCCGGGTAGTCCGAGAAGGGCTTCGGCATGAAGGTCGCCTGGACGCCCTGTTCGAGCGCGACCTGCTTCATGACCAGACGGAAGGTCATGATGTTGTCGGCCGTGGAGAGGGCGTCGGCGTAGCGGAGGTCGATCTCCTGCTGGCCCGGCGCGCCCTCGTGGTGGCTGAACTCCACCGAGATGCCCATCGATTCGAGCATGGTGATGGCCTGCCGGCGGAAGTCCATGCCCACGTTCTGCGGGGTGTGGTCGAAGTAGCCCGAGTTGTCGGCGGGCGTCGGCCGCGAGCCGTCGAGCGGCTTGTCCTTCAGCAGGAAGAACTCGATCTCGGGGTGGGTGTAGAAGGTGAAGCCCAGGTCCGAGGTCTTGGCGAGCGCCCGCTTCAGCACGTACCGCGGGTCCGCGAAGGACGGTGAGCCGTCGGGCATCAGGATGTCGCAGAACATCCGCGCCGTGCCGGGGGCCTCGGCGCGCCACGGCAGGATCTGGAAGGTTCCCGGGTCCGGCTTGGCGATCATGTCCGACTCGTAGACGCGGGCGAAGCCCTCGATCGCGGAGCCGTCGAAGCCGATGCCCTCGTCGAAGGCCTGCTCCAGTTCGGCGGGCGCCACGGCCACCGACTTGAGGAAGCCGAGCACGTCGGTGAACCACAGGCGTACGAAGCGGATGTCGCGCTCCTCGAGCGTACGGAGCACAAATTCCTGCTGCTTGTCCATTTCCACACCCATCCTCGCTGGTCAGGCCGCCTGCTCCCACCGCCTCGGGTACATCGGGGGGCACCTGAGCATCCCACCACATGGTTTCGCGCACGTTGCACACCCATACTGCCTGCTCCGGTGTGACTCAGGTAACGCGGGAGCGCCCGGATCCGAGTGTCCGTTCGTCCGGCGGGTCCGTCCCCGCCGGTACCGAGTGGTACCCCGTTCGGCCCACGGAGGGCCCGCGCACACTACGATCTGCGCCCATGGGGGCCCCACGGCTCGTACGCCCGTCCCGGCACGCGCGTCCCATGGCACTGGTGAGTGCCGTGGCGACGCTCGTCGCCGCGCTCTTCTTCTGTCCGGGGGCGGGTCCCGGGGCCGATGACCATCACCGGGCGGACACCGAGCGGGCCGTGCCGACCGCCGTCGGCGTCGCCGTGCACCGGACCGCCGTGCCCGCCACCGATGTGCACGCGGCCGCCGTGAGTGGTGCCGCCTCGCACGCGACCGCCGTGCGCGGTGCCGCCGTGAGCGAGTACGTCTGCCCGTACGACCGCGGGGGCTGCTCCCTCTTCCCCTCCCTCTCCCCCGCGGTGCTCAGCGCGCCGCCGCTCGACCCGCCGCCGCACGCGGAGGGCGGGCCGCCGCGTCTCGACCCGCCGTCCTGCGACGGTCCGGCGCGCCGGTCCTGCGCCCAGCCGCGCGCGCCGGACCTGCACGTCCTTCAAGTTCTCCGGACGTAGCGGCGGCGGGCGTCCCGCCCCCGCACGTCCACCCCCGAACTCCACCCCACCCCTGAAGAAGGACGACATCACCATGGCCGCCAACCGCTCCGCCAACGCCGACCGCCGCGCCCGAATAGAGGAGATGCGCCGCGCCGAGCAGGCCCGTGAGCGCCGCAACCGTCTGATCACCATCGGCGTCTCCGGGGTCGTCGTCCTCGGCCTCGTCGGCTTCGGCACCTTCGTACTGATGAAGAAGTCCGACGAGCAGGACCAGAAGGAAGCCGCCGCGAAGGCGCCCATCTCCGCCGAGAAGTCCTGGGACGCCGAGAAGCTCGGCCGCAACCACGTCGAGACGGCCGTCAAGTACGACATGAAGCCGCCGGTCGGCGGCGACCACCACCCGGTCTGGATGAACTGCGACGGCGTGGTCTACAAGAAGGCCATCCCCGAGGTGAACGCCGTGCACTCCCTCGAGCACGGCGCCGTCTGGGTGACGTACAACAAGAAGGCCGCCGCCGATGACGTGAAGTCGCTGGAGGAGAAGGTCGGCAAGACCACGTACACGCTGATCAGCCCCGTGGACGACCAGGCCGGGGCCATCATGCTGTCCGCCTGGGGCAAGCAGGTGACCGTGGACAACGCCGAGGACCCCCGGATCGACGCCTTCTTCACGAAGTACGTCCAGGGTCCGCAGACCCCCGAGCCCGGCGCCGCGTGCACCGGCGGACTCGACCAGTGAGCGACGACGAGGACCTCCTGACGCCTCCCCCGGCCCGGCGGCCGGACCGGACGCGGTGGGCGGCGGTCACCGCCGTGGCGCTCGCCCTGCTCTTCGCCGGGGGCGCCGTCACCGTCGCCTCCGCCGACCGGGACGAGGCCCCGGCGACACCCTCCACCGCCTCGGCCGACGCCGGCTTCGCCCGGGACATGGCCGTCCACCACCAGCAGGCCGTCGAGATGTCGTTCATCGTCCGGGACCGCACCCAGGACGAGGAGGTGCGCCGCCTGGCGTACGACATCGCCAACACCCAGGCCAACCAGCGGGGCATGATGCTCGGCTGGCTCGACCTGTGGGGGCTGCCGAAGCTGGAGTCCGGCGTCGAGCCGATGGCGTGGATGGGCATGGGCGGTACCGGTGACAGCGGGCCGCTCGACGGGGCGCTCATGCCCGGCATGGCGACCCACGCGCAGCTGGGCGCCCTGCGGAAGGCCAGTGGCCGCGAGGCCGAGATCCTGTACCTGAAGCTCATGACCGCGCACCACAGGGGCGGGGTCCACATGGCCGAGGGCTGTGTCCGGAAGTGCTCGGTGGACGTCGAGCGCGACCTCGCCCAGGGCATGGTCGACGCTCAGGAGTCGGAGATCCTGCTGATGGCGGACATGCTGAAGAAGCGCGGCGCCACCGCCTGAGCCCTTGAGCCCGCGGACCTTTCGGCCCCCGTGACCCCTGCGGTCGCGGGGGCCGTGCCGTGCGCCGAGAATGAGTCTGCTCGGGGACATCACGGTGACCGCGTTTCGACGAAAGGTACGCACCTCATGACCACGGCGAAGGACATCATGCACCCCGGGGCCCGGTGGATCCCGGCACACGAGACGCTCGACCGCGCCGCGCAGCTGATGCGCGACCTGAACGTGGGCGCGCTGCCCATCGCCGACGAGAACGAGCGGCTCTGCGGCATCCTCACGGACCGCGACATCGTCGTCGGCTGTGTGGCCATGGGGCACGACCCGGCGAAGATCACGTGCGGCGAGATGGCGAAGGGCACCCCGCGCTGGGTCGAGGCGAACGCGGACGTGGCCGCGGTCCTCGAGGAGATGCAGAGCCATCAGATCAAGCGCCTCCCCGTCATCGAGGGCAAGCGGCTCGTCGGCATGATCAGCGAGGCCGACCTGGCGCAGCACCTGTCGGACGAGCAGATCAAGGCGTTCTGTACGAGCGTCTACGCCACTTCCTGACCCGGCAGCAGCACCGCACGGGCCACCGCGTCCGGGCGGTCCAGCATGACCAGATGGCCCGACGGCACGGCCGCCTCGTAGTGGACGCCGAGCCGCCGGGCCAGCGCGCGTTGGCGCCGTTCCCAGCGGGCGGAGCCGTCGGGGGCGGCGAGGACGGTGGCGGGGAGGCCGGGCGGGAGGGGGTGGCGGTCGCGCAGGGCGAGGAGTTCCGCGGCGACGGCTCCGTAGCGGGCGTTCTCCAGGAGGGTGCCGCGCAGGACGCGTGACGTGCGGTAGACGCGGCGGACCAGTTCGGCGGGCGCCGGGTCGTGGCGTACGGCCGTACGGCGGAGCGCGGGGCCGAGCGCGGCCGGCACCCCGGCGGCGCAGAGGACGGTGCCGAGAAGGCGGGCGGCGGCGGTCGAGCGGCCGGGGCGCGGGCGTTCCTCCACCGAGGAGTCGACGAGGACGAGGGCGGCGGTCCTGCCCGGGTGGAGCCGGGCGAAGGCCTCCGCGTGGAACCCGGCGAGGGAGTGCCCGACGACGGTGACGGGCCCGGCGAGCCCGAGGGCGTCGAGGAGGCCGGCGATCCGGTGGGCCTCGCCGGCGGCGGTGGGCGGGGCGGCGGCGGGCGCCGAGAGGCCGTGCCCGGGGCGGTCGAAGCGGACGACGGTCCGGTGCGGGGCGAGGAGCGGGACGACCGGGTCCCAGTCGAACCAGCTCAGGCCGAGTCCGGCGCTCAGGACGCAGATGGGTCCCGAGCCGTCGACGGCGACGTGGTGGGCCACTCCCCCGAGCCGTACGAAGGAGGTCATCGTGCCTCCTCGGGGTCACGGGGCCCGGCGGTCGCGAGGGAGTACGCGAGGACCGCGAGCCACACCGCCACCAGGAACACCTGGAGCCGCTGGCCGGCGCCGAGCGCCCAGAGGCCCTGCCCGGCCTCGAAGGAGGCGACGGCGGCCAGCGTCCAGAGGGTGGCGGCGAGTTCCAGGGCGACGAGGACCGGTCCCGTACGGGCGAGGGGCCGCCAGCGGCGGTAGCGGCGGGCGGCGACGGTCAGGGCGACGAGGGCGACGACGGCACCGGTCATGGCGAGTCCGGAGCTGACGGCATGGGCCGTATGGGTGGCGGGCACGAGCCCGGCGGTCTCGCGGGCCGCGCAGGCGGGGTCGGCGGTCGGGGCGCAGCTGAGCGGGAGGCGCGAGTCGACGGCGGTGGCGGCCCCGAAGACGGCGAGCGCGACCCAGCCGGTGAGTGCCCAGGGCTCGCGGGGCCGGGGCGCTCGGGGCCGGGACCTGCGGGTGGCCGGCTCGGGCTCCTGCCGCCATGTCCCCCTGAGACCCGTCACCGCGCCCGCCAGGACGAGGAGTCCGGCCGCCAGGTCCGTCGCCCGGAACAGGCCGCCGAACGGCTGGTCCGCCGCCGCGAGCTCGGAGACGTACGTCCGGACCGGGTCCAGCCCCGTCATGAGGAGGACTTCGAGGACCCAGGCGGTGTACACGAGCGCACCGAGGGCCAGCAGGGCGGCCGAGGCTCGCGTCACCGTTCCGGGCATGGTGGGTCAGACGTTACGGCGGGCCGGAGAGTTCCCGGTGGTCGGCGCGGGCGCGGCCGGGGCTCCGATGCGTGTCGGCTCCGTCGGGTCTGTCGGCTCCGTCGGGTCTGTCGGGTCGTCAGGAAGCGTCATGGGGCCATGGTCGGCGGCCCTGGACGGGCCCGCACGTCGGTGATCCGGGACTCGGGTCCCGTATCCCAGGACATAACGTCGGTCTGACGATTAGACTGGGGCGCGTGCCTCAACTACGCCTCGCCCTGAATCAGATCGACTCGACCGTCGGAGACATCGCCGGGAACGCCGAGGCGATCGTGCACTGGACCCGGCACGCCGCCGGACAGGGTGCGCATCTCGTCGCGTTCCCCGAGATGGCGCTGACCGGATACCCCGTCGAGGACCTCGCCCTGCGTTCCTCCTTCGTCGAGGCGTCGCGGACGGCCCTGCGCGGCCTGGCCCGCAGGCTCGCCGACGAGGGCTTCGGGGAGCTGCCGGTCGTCGTCGGCTACCTGGACCGCTCCGAGCGGGCCGAGCCCCGGCTCGGCAGGCCCGCCGGCTCCCCGGAGAACGCCGCCGCGGTGCTGCACCGCGGCGAGATCGTGCTGCGCTTCGCCAAGCACCACCTGCCGAACTACGGCGTCTTCGACGAGTACCGCTACTTCGTCCAGGGCGACACCCTGCCGGTCGTCCGGGTCCACGGCGTCGACGTGGCCCTGGCGATCTGCGAGGACCTGTGGCAGGACGGCGGCCGGGTGCCGGCGGCGCGCAGCGCGGGCGCCGGGCTGCTCCTGTCCGTCAACGCCTCGCCGTACGAGCGGGACAAGGACGACACCCGCCTCGAGCTGGTGAGCACACGCGCCCGGGAGGCCGGCTGTGTCACCGCGTATCTGGCGATGACCGGGGGTCAGGACGATCTGGTCTTCGACGGGGACTCGATCGTCGTGGACGCGAACGGCGAAGTGATCGCGCGGGCGCCGCAGTTCGTCGAGGGCAGCGTGATCCTGGACCTGGATCTGCCGGCGGCCGAGGAGGACGCCCCCGAGGGCCTGGTGGACGACGGGCTGCGGATCGACCGGGTGGTGCTCTCGGAGAAGCCGCTGCCGGCGTACGAGCCGGAGCTGACGGGCGGGTACGCGCACCGGCTCGACGACGACGAGGAGGTGTACTCCGCCCTGGTGATCGGGGTGCGGGCCTATGTCGCGAAGAACGGTTTCCGCTCGGTGCTCGTCGGCCTCTCCGGCGGCATCGACTCGGCGCTCGTCGCGGCCGTCGCCTGCGACGCGCTCGGCGCGGAGAACGTGTACGGGGTGTCGATGCCCTCGAAGTACTCCTCCGACCACTCGCGCGGCGACGCGGCCGAGCTGGCCCGCCGCACCGGGCTCAACTTCCGCACCGTGTCGATCGAGCCGATGTTCGACGCGTACATGGGCGCGCTCGGCCTCACGGGTCTCGCGGAGGAGAACCTCCAGTCACGGCTGCGCGGTACGACGCTGATGGCGATCTCCAACCAGGAGGGCCACATCGTCCTCGCGCCGGGCAACAAGTCCGAGCTCGCGGTGGGGTATTCGACCCTGTACGGCGACTCCGTCGGCGCGTTCGGGCCCATCAAGGACGTGTACAAGTCGACCGTGTTCCGGCTCGCGCGCTGGCGGAACCGGGCGGCCGAGGAGCGCGGCCAGGTCCCGCCGATCCCGGAGAGCTCGATCACCAAGCCGCCCAGCGCCGAACTGCGGCCCGGCCAGGTCGACACGGACTCGCTGCCGGACTACGAGGTCCTGGACGCGATCCTCGCCCTGTACGTGGACCGGGACCAGGGCAGGGAGGCGATCGTCGCGGCCGGGTTCGACGAGGAGCTGGTGACGCGGACGCTGCGGATGGTGGACGCGGCGGAGTACAAGCGGCGCCAGTACCCGCCGGGCACCAAGATCTCGGCGAAGGGCTTCGGCAAGGACCGGCGGCTGCCGATCACGAACCGCTGGCGGGAGACGCCGCTGCCGGGCTGACGGCGGTTTGGTCGAAGCCGCCGGGACGGTCGGTCCGGCCGGACGCGCTGTCGGCCGTCCCGGCGGCGGCCTCGGCCGCCGTACGTACCGCCGCCGCGAGGGGCAGCGCCGCGCCCCGCTGGAACGCGGCTGCGTACCCGGACGCGCCGAGGGCCGACCCGGCCGCCGCGGCGATGCGGTGCACGTCGCCGCTCTCGGCCTCCGGGAGCGGCGCTCCGGCGCTCCGCCGGGCCGCGTCCGCCGCGCCGAGGAGCAGGGCGGCGCGGGTGGGGCCCGAGGTGTCGCCCGTGGCGGCGGCGAGGCTCGCGACGCCGGCGACGCCTTCGAGGGAGAGAGCGAGGGCGCGCGGGTCCGCGAGCCGCTCGGCGAACTCCAGGCCGCGCGCCTGGTACGTGGCGGCTCGCTCCGCCTCGCCGCGGAGTTCGGCGACGAAGCCCAGCTCCACGTGGATCAGGTGTTTTCCGGCGGTCGACGACGGATACGCGTCCCGCATCGTCCGCAGGTGGTGCTCGGCGGCGTCGAGGTCGCCGGAGCGGCGCGCGCCGAGGGCCAGGCCCATCAGCGCGAACACCTCGCCGTACATGTGGCCCTGCTCCGCCGCCGCGCGCCGGGCCCGCTCGTGCAGGACGCGGGCCCGCTCCCAGTCGCCGGCCAGGAGCGCCAGGCGGCCGAGGCCGGCGAGCCGTGCCGAGGCCTCCGCGGCCAGGCCCAGGTCCTCGGCGAGGCGCAGCCCTTCGGTCTGGCGGGAGGTGGCGGTGGCGTAGTCGCCCTCGATCTCGGCGAGCGCGGCGAGGACCGGGACGGTCAGCAGTTCTCCCCAGCCGTCGCCGAGCGCGCGGAACGCCTCGGCGCCCGCGAGGCCGTCCTCCCGGGCGGCGGCCAGGTCCCCGGCGGCGAACGCGGTGTGGGCGCGCAGGGACCGGGAGGCCGCGATGCCCCACCGGTCCGCGGCCTCGGTGAAGCGGTCGAGGGCGCGGGCGTTGACGGCGTGTGCCGCCGCCGGGTCGCCCGCGTGGTGGAGGCCGTACGCGAACAGCCACAGCGCCCGCCCTCGCCGTACGGGGTCCGCGATGTCCGCCTCGGGGCAGTCCGCCTCCGGCGCCCGGCCTCCCGTCAGCATGGCGAAGGCGCCGTGGAGCACGCGCAGTTCGGCCGACGCGTCGGCGGGGACGGCGTCCACGGCCGCGGCGAGGGCGCGTCGCCCCTCGTGCAGGCGGCCTCGCAGCAGCCACCAGGGGCACAGGGCGGCGGCCAGGCGTGCGGCGTCCTGCGGGGAGGCCGTCCGCAGGGCGTGGTCGAGGGCGGCGCGCGTGTTGGCGGCCTCGGTGTCGAGGCGGGCGAGCCGGCTCCGTTGCCCGGCGTCGCGCAGGTGGGGTTCGGCGCGCTCGGCGAACGCCCGGTAGTAGGCGGCGTGACGGTCCGCGGCGGTCCCGGACTCCCCCGCCTCGTGGAGTCGTTCGCGCGCGTAGGCGGCGACGGATTCGAGCAGCCGGTAGCGGGGGCCTTCCGTCGTCCCGACCACGGAGACGAGCGAGCGGTCGACCAGTCGCCCCACCAGGTCGGGCACCTCGCCGAGGGAGATGCCGTCGCCCGCGCACACCGCCTCCGCCGCCTCCAGGGTGCATCCGCCGACGGGGACGGCGAGCCGGCGGAGCACCGCCCGCTCGGCGTCGTCCAGGAGGTCCCAGCTCCAGTCGATCACCGCGCGCAGGGTCTGCTGGCGGGCCGGGAGGCCGCGCTGCCCCGAGGCGAGGACGCGGAACCGGTTGTCGAGGCGGTCGGCCAACTCGCGTACGCCCAGGGAGCGGACGCGTGTGGCGGCGAGCTCCAGGGCGAGGGGGATACCGTCGAGGCGGCCGCAGATCTCCTGGACGGCGGCCCGCGGATCCTCCCCGCCGGCCTCGGTCGCGAGCGTGAAGCCGGGCGCCGCCGCCGCGGCCCGCTCGGTGAACAGCCGTGCGGCGTCGGCGGGTTCGAGTGGAGCGACGGCGTACACCGCTTCGCCGGGGAGGCGGAGGGACTCCCGGCTCGTGGCGAGCACGCGCAGCCCCGGGGCGGCACGCAGCAGGGACGCGGTCAGCTCGGCCGCCGGTTCGATCACGTGCTCGCAGTTGTCGAGGACGAGCAGGATGCGGCGGTCCCGCAGCGCGGCGCGCAGAACGGCGGAGGCGTCGGCGGGACCGGGCGCCGACGACGCCGTGTCGCGGACGCCGAGCGTCACGGACACCGCCTGGGCGAGACCGGCGGCGTCCGGGGGCAGGTCTCCGAGCTCCACGAGCCACACGCCGTCGGGCGGGCCGCCGTCCGGGTCGCGGGAGAGCCGCTCGGCGACGGCGAGCGCCAGCCGGGTCTTGCCCACTCCTCCGGGCCCCGTCAGCGTGACCAGCCGCTCGCCGCGGACGAGCCGGCCGACAGCTTCCAGGGCCAGGCCGCGTCCGATCAGCGCGGTCGGCGGGGTGGGGAGGTTCCGGCAGTTCTGTCGGTTCTGTCGCTGGGACGCGAGCCCGTACGGGTCGGGGGTGGCGGAAGGGTCTCCTGACGGGCTCGCGGTGGAAGGCGCCGCGGACGGCCCCCCGCCCGGTATCAGCCCCGCGTCCTGCCGCAGGATCGCCTCGTACAGCGCCGCGAGGCCGGGGCTCGGGTCGAGGCCGAGTTCGTCCGCGAGCAGGGTGCGCAGTTCCGTGTACGTGGCGACCGCCTCGTGCTGCCGGCCGGCGCCGTACAGCGCCCGCATCCGGACGGCGCGCAGCCGCTCGCGCAGGGGGTGGCGGGCGACGAGCCCGGCCGTCTCGCCGAGCAGCAGGGGGTCGCCGGCCTCCAGCCGGGCCTCGGCCTGTTCCTCGACGAGGGAGAGCCGCTCCTCGGCGAGCCGCTGGGCCGCCGGGCGTACGAACTCCTCGTCGGCGAAGTCCGCGTAGGCGGGCCCCCGCCACAGTTCCAGGGCCTCGGCGAACAGGGCCGCCCGGGCGTGCGGTCCCGTGGCGAGCCGGGCCCGCGCCGCGAGTGACCGGAACAGCAGGGCGTCGACCTCGCCCGGGTCGCCGTCGAGGCGCAGCCGGTATCCGGCCGGCTGGTGGAGCACCCGGTCGCGGCCGATGGCCCGGCGCAGCTGGGAGACCTTGGCCTGGAGCGCGTTGGCCGGGTTGCCGGGCACCGCGTCGCCCCAGATGTCGTGGACGAGGCGGTCCGTCGACACCGGGCGGCCCTCGTGGGCGAGGAGGTCGGCGAGGAGGGCGCGCACCTTGGTCTCGGGTACGCGCACCGGTGCGCCGTCGGCGTCCCACACCGCCACCGGACCGAGCACCCCGAACCTCATGGGGAACGACCCTACACAGCGGTGATCATCCGGCCTTCGGCGGCCGTCAGCGGACCGTCAGCGGATCCGAAGCGCGCCGCGGGACAGTCGGTTCAGCGGGGCCCGCCGGCCCGGCGGGAGACGGACGAAGGAGCACGATCATGAGCGGCACGACCTCGGTGGATTCCGGAGAAGCGAAGACGGTCCAGGACTCGGCCGACGCGTCCCCCCTCTTCCGGCCGGCCCGCCTCGGCGCCCTCCGGCTGCCGAACCGGCTGGTCATGGCCCCCATGACCCGTAACCGCGCGAGTGCGACGGGCGTACCGGAGCCGATCATGGCCACGTACTACGCCCAGCGCGCCTCGGCCGGTCTGATCATCGCGGAGGCCGCGACGCCGAACGCGGTGGGTGCCACGTACCCGAACATCCCGGCGATCTACGACGACACGCACGTGGCGGGCTGGCGCCGGGTCACCGAGGCCGTGCGGGACGCGGGCGGGCAGATGTTCCTGCAGCTGCAGCACGGCGGCCGGGTCGGGCACCCGGAGACCAGCGGGCACCACCCGGTCGCGCCTTCGCCGGTCCCGCTGCCGGACACGGTCTTCACCCCGTCCGGGCACCAGGAGGCCGTGGTGCCGGAGGAGATGACGGTGGAGCAGATCGCGGCCACCGTCGCCGACTTCGCCGCCGCCGCGCGCCGGGCGGTCGACGCCGGCTTCGCGGGGGTCGAGGTCCACTCCGCGAACGGCTACCTGTTGCACCAGTTCCTGTCCGGCGCCACCAACCGGCGCACCGACGGCTACGGCGGCTCCGTCGACCGTCGCATCCGCTTCACCGTCGAGGTCGTCCGCGCGGTCGCGGAGGCGATCGGCCCCGACCGGGTGGGGGTGCGCATCGCCCCGGGCGTCACCGCCAACGGCATGCGGGAGGACGACGTCGAGGCGGTCTACCCGGCGCTCGTGGGCGAGCTGCGCGACCTCGGCCTCGCGTATCTGCACGTGGTCTTCGCCGACCCGGACTCCGCGCTCTTCCGGACGCTGCGCGCGGCCTGGCCCGGCACGCTCATCGCGAACCCGGCCCTGCCGTGGCCCGGCCCGCTGCCCGCCGACGGCGGCCGGGGCGCCGGCGAGCGGCTGCTCGCGGCCGGTGCCGACCTGATCGCCCTCGGCCGTTCCTTCCTGGCCAATCCGGACCTGGTGGCGCGGATGCGGGTGGGCGCGCCCCTCAACCCGATCCGGGACGCCCACCTGATGTACGTGGGCGGCGAGACGGGCTACACGGACTATCCGACGCTCGCCTGAACCGCCGGCGCGTGCGCCCTCGTCCTCAGAGCTTCACACGGGCGGCGATCGGGAGGTGGTCGCTGTTCGTCTCCGGGAGGGTCCAGGACGACATCGGCTCGACGTTCTTGACCATGATCTGGTCGATGCGGGCCATCGGGAACGAGGCCGGCCAGCTGAAGCCGAAGCCGTCGCCGGCCGCGCCCTGGGTGGAGCGGAGCTGCGAGGTGACGGCGTTGAGCGCGCGGTCGTTCATGGTGCCGTTGAGGTCGCCGAGGAGGACGACCCGCTCGTGCGGGTCGTCGGAGATGGCCTCGCCGAGGGCGTTGGCGCTGATGTCGCGCTGGTTGGCGGTGAACCCGGCGTTCAGCTTGACCCGGACGGACGGCAGGTGGGCGACGTACACGGCCACCTCGCCCTGCGGCGTGACGACGTTCGCCCGCATGGCGCGGGTCCAGCCCATCCGGATGTCGACCGGCTGCGCGGCCCGCAGCGGCAGCTTGCTCCACAGTCCGACCGTGCCCTGGACGGAGTGGTGCGGGTACGTCTCCGCGAGACCGCGCTCGTACGCCGGGACCATGTCGCCCTTCAGCTCCTCCAGGGCCAGGACGTCGGCGCCCGAGGCGGCGAGCTGGCGGGCCGTGCCCTCGGGGTCCGGGTTGTCGGCGTTCACGTTGTGGGTGGCGACGGTCAGGTCACCGCCGGCGGCCGACTTGTCGGCGACGAGCCCGCCGAAGAGATTGAGCCACACCACGGCGGGCAGCAGCAGGGCGATCAGGGCCGTGGCGGAGCGGCGCATCAGGGCGAGGACGAGCAGGATCGGCACGAAGAGGCCGAGCCAGGGCAGGAAGGTCTCGGTCAGACTGCCCAGGTTGCCGACCCTGTTGGGGATGTCGGCGCGGAACACCATCAGCAGGGTGAGGGCCACCGCGCAGAGAGCGATCAGGATGCCCCGGCGCCAGATCCCCCGGTCACGGCGGAGCCGGTCGAGGGCGGTCCGGAAGCGGGAGGAGGGGTGTTCCCGCCCCGCGCCGCCCTGCTCGGTCTCCGTCATGTCCACCCGCGCCATCGCCCGTCCTCACTGCCTTGCTGTCCTGCCGGTCCTGCTCCGCGACCCGGCATCGACACTAGGGGATGACGGGTCCGTCGTACGTCCCGAGGGACGACGTCGGCGGCGTGGCGGGTTCCCGCAGGTGACGCGTGCGGGCGGGCTGTGACAGAACGCGCACATTTGGCCGATCCCGGCCGGCGGCGTGCATCAGGCCGGCCGGGCGGCCGGCTGCGGGGCGTGAGGCCGCCCCTACCGGGCGTACGACCACCCCCGCCGCGCCGGTGTGTGAACAGCGCCACTCCGGCCCACTTCCCCGCTCGCCCGGCGAAGTGCCACCATGGATGTGGTCCGGGGACGCCGTCAGGGCGCCTCGAGATGACACAAGGAGCTTCACCATGACGCTTCAGCCTGCCCCGAAGACTCCCGCCGACAGCAGCAAGGCGCTGTACGGCGGCAAGGGCACGCGCCGCATCACCGTCCACGACATCGCCGCCGCCAAGACGCGCGGCGAGAAGTGGCCCATGCTCACCGCCTACGACGCGATGACCGCCTCCGTCTTCGACGAGGCCGGCATCCCGGTGATCCTCGTCGGCGACTCCATGGGCAACTGTCACCTCGGCTACGACACCACCGTGCCCGTCACGATGGACGAGATGACGCTGCTCTCCGCCGCCGTCGTACGGGGCACCAGGCGCGCCCTCGTCGTCGGTGACCTGCCCTTCGGCTCGTACCAGGAAGGGCCCGTCCAGGCCCTGCGCAACGCCACCCGGCTGGTCAAGGACGCGGGGGTCGGCGCGATCAAGCTGGAGGGCGGCGAGCGCTCGCTGCCGCAGACCGAGCTGCTCGTGCAGGCCGGCATCCCCGTCATGTCCCACCTGGGCCTCACCCCGCAGTCCGTGAACACCATGGGCTACCGGGTGCAGGGCCGCTCCGACGAGGCGGCGCACCGGCTGCTCCGTGACGCGAAGGCGGCGCAGGACGCGGGCGCCTTCGCGGTCGTCCTGGAGCTCGTGCCGGCCGAGCTGGCCGCCGAGGTCACCCGCTCGCTGCACATCCCGACCATCGGCATCGGGGCGGGCGCCGGCACCGACGCCCAGGTCCTCGTCTGGACCGACATGGCCGGTCTGACCGGCGGCAAGGTCCCGCGCTTCACCAAGCAGTACGCCAACCTCCGCGAGACGCTCGGCGACGCCGCGCGCGCCTTCGCCGAGGACGTCAGCGGCGGGGCGTTCCCCGCCGAGGAGCACACCTTCCACTAGTCCACTGCGGTTCCACCGAAGAGGCCGACAGCCCGCCGACATCCCCCATCGGCGGGCTGTCGGTCGTCTGTAGGGGGATTGTCGGTGGCCCCTGGTCTAGTGGGGGCATGACGCGATCACACACCAACGCCGTCGAGGTCCGGGGCCTCGTGAAGCACTTCGGCGCCACCAGGGCCCTCGACGGGGTCGACCTCGACGTACGGGAGGGCACGGTCCTCGGGGTGCTCGGGCCCAACGGCGCCGGGAAGACCACGCTCGTCCGCTGTCTGTCCACCCTTCTCGTGCCGGACGCCGGGACCGCCGTCGTCGCCGGGTACGACGTGGTGAAGCACCCCCGCCAGCTGCGCCGCACCATAGGGCTCACCGGACAGTACGCCTCGGTCGACGAGAAGCTGTCCGGCTGGGAGAACCTGTACATGATCGGGCGGCTGCTCGACCTCTCCCGCGCCGACGCCCGCCGCCGGGCCGACGAGATGCTGGAGCGCTTCTCCCTCACCGAGGCCGCCAAGCGGCCCGCGATGAACTACTCCGGCGGCATGCGGCGCCGCCTCGACCTCGCCGCCTCGATGATCGGGCAGCCCGCCGTCCTCTACCTGGACGAGCCGACCACCGGCCTCGACCCCCGCACGCGCAACGAGGTGTGGGACGAGGTCCAGCGGATGGTCTCGGAGGGCGTCACCGTCCTCCTCACCACGCAGTACATGGAGGAGGCGGAGCAGCTCGCGAGCGAGCTGACCGTCATCGACCGGGGCAAGGTCATCGCCAAGGGCGGGGTCGACGAGCTGAAGGCCAAGGTCGGCGGCCGGACCCTGAAGGTCCGCCCGGTGGACCCGGATCAGCTGTCGGCGATGGCGGCCGCGCTCCGCGAGACCGGCCTCGACGGCGTCGCCGGCTCGACGGTCGTGCCCGACGAGGGCGCGCTGTACGTACCGATCCTCACCGACCAGCAGCTGACGGCCGTCGTGGCCCTGCTCGGCGCGCGGGGCTTCGGCATCGCCCACATCGGCACGCATCTCCCCAGCCTGGACGAGGTGTTCCTGGCGATCACCGGCGAGAAGACCGCCGTTTCCGACGAGATCAACGAGGAGGTCGCGGCGTGAGCACGACCACGGTCACCAAGTCCCCCGTCGGCACCCCGGGGCCGGCTCCGGCGCGGCGGGCGCCCGTCGCCGAGGGACGGATCGGCCTCCGGGCCAACCTCCGCCACATCGGCGCGCTCGCCCGGCGCAACGCGCTGCAGATCAAGCAGGACCCGGAGTCGATGTTCGACGCGGTGATGATGCCGATCATCTTCATCCTGCTGTTCGTGTACGTCTTCGGCGGTGCCATCTCGGGCAAGGGCAACAACGACGTCTACGTCAACTACGTGACCCCGGGCCTGATGGCGATGATGGGCATGAACATCGCCATGGCCGTCGGTGTCGGCATCAACGACGACTTCAAGAAGGGGGTCATGGACCGGTTCCGGACGATGCCGATCGCCCGGTCCTCCGTCCTCATCGCGAAGATCGTCGTCGAGGTCGGCAGGATGCTGATCGCCACCGCGATCCTGCTGGGCATGGGCTTCCTGCTCGGCCTGGAGATCCACACCTCGGTGCTCCACCTCTTCGCCGCGATCGGTCTGTCGATGGTCTTCGGCGCCTCCCTGATGTGGATCTTCATCCTCCTCGGTCTCACCCTGAAGACCGCCCAGGCCGTCCAGGGCATGGCGATGATCGTCCTGATGCCGCTGCAGTTCGGTTCGTCGATCTTCGCCCCGCCGACGTCGATGCCCGACTGGCTGAAGGCCTTCACCGACTACAACCCGCTGTCGAACCTCGCCGACGCCGCCCGCAACCTGATCAACGGCGGTCCGGTCGCCCACTCCGTGTGGATGACCCTCGGCTGGGCGCTCCTCATCACGGTCGTCACGGCGCCGCTCGCGGTGGCCAAGTTCCGCAAGAAGACCTGAGTCGGGGGGTACGGGGATCCCGGCGGGGGTTCAGGACTCGGCGCGCGTACTGATCGCGTCGGCGGCGCGACCGAGCAGGGCGGCGGCCTCTTCCAGGGAGAGGCCGTCGCCTTCGGCGTACGCCGCCGCGAACACGTCCTCGCCGAGCACCGACCGGGCGAGCTCCGTCGCCCGCTCCAGGCTCTCCCGCTCCATCGGCGGCGCCAGGTGCCCCGGCGGCAGCAGGCCCTCCCTGGCCCCCAGCAGCACGGCGCCGGTCCGCGCCTCCGGGCCGCCGAGCCCGGCGAGGGCCCAGGCCCCGATGACGAGGTGGCTCGCCGGCATCTGCGGGGCGACCATCATCGACAGCGCGCCGAGGGAGAGCTCGTACGCCTGCGCCGCGAGGGCGAGCGCGGAGTCGTACCGTCCGTCGAGGTCGTCGAGCCAGCCCAGGCTGCCGATCGTGAAGCCCTCGAAGAGGGAGAGGGTCTCGGAGCGGAACTCCCGCCGCAGCGCGTTCAGATGCTCCCGGGCCTCGGCGGTGCGGCCGGAGCGGCCGAGCGTCATGCCGAGGAACAGGCGGGCGCCGAGCATGGGTTCATGGCCCCGGCCGTGGCGCCCGGCGATGATCTCCCGCAGGATCGCCTCCCCCTCGTCGCCCCGGCCGATCTCGACGAGGATGCCGGCGTAGCGGGCGCGCAGCAGCGCCATCTGCGACTGGGCGCCGATCTTCTCCGCGTAGCCGATCGCGGCGGCGAAGTCCTCGGCCGCGCCGTCGAATTCGAGCCGCCGCTCACGGGCCTCCGCACGGGACTGGAGCGCCTCCGCCGCGCCCCAGGCGTCGCCGAGGCGGACGAAAATCTCCAGGCTCTCGTCGGCGTCGGCGCTCGCCTCGCCGGCGAGGTCGGTCCGGTTGGCGAACATGTTGGCGCGCAGCTGGAGGGCGTTGGCGAGTTCCCATGCGTAGCCGTGGCGGCGGCAGGCCTCGACGGTCGTGTCGAGGAGTTCCCGCAGCCGGCCGGCCTCGCCTGTCAGGAGGACCGCGAAGACGGCGAACGAACCGGGCAGCCGGCAGGTCTGCGGCAGGCCCGGCGCGTAGACGGCGGTCATCTCACGGAGCCGCCGCACCCCTTCCGGGGTGGTCCAGCGGCCGGTCTCGTGGTCCATGTTGAGCAGCTCGACGAGCCGCACCCCGCGCCGGGCCTCCCAGCGCTGCTCCTCGGAGAGCGGCGGCGGCGCGGCCGTGCACGGCTCGTCCAGGGGGACGACGGGGGCGGCGGGCGGGGTGAACGGGTCGGGGCCGAGGGCGGCGGCGGCCCTGGCCCAGTACAGGGCGTCGGTGCGGAGGTCGCGCATCTGCCAGTACCAGAGCAGGGAGTGGACGAGGACGAGCGCCTCGTCCTCGTCACGGCTGTCGAGGGCCCGGCGCAGGGCGGTACGGATGTTGCCGTACTCCGTCCCGAAGCGGGCGATGGCGGCGACCTGGCCGGAGCCACGCAGCTCGGGGTCGGTACGGCGGGCCAGCTCCCGGTAGTACGTGAGATGCCGCCGCTCGGTCGCCGCCCGCTCCCCGGCCTCGTCGAGCCGCTCCCCGGCGTACTCGGCGACGGTCTCCAGAAGCCGGTACCGCATACCGGCCGCGCCGTCGGGGGCGGAGACGACGAGCGACTTGTCGACGAGGGAGCCGAGGAGGTCGAGGACGTCGGTCGGCCGGACGTCGGCGGGCGGGGCGGCGGGGGCGGGGGGTCCGGGGGCGGTTCGGGCCACGTCAGCCCCGGCTCCGGCTCCGGCTCCGGCTCCGGCTTCGGCTCCGGCTCCGGCCCCGGCTTCGGCGCATACGGCTTCCGCCGCCTCCAGGTCGCTGCCGCCGGTGAACACCGAGAGGCGGCGCAGGACGGCCCGCTCGGTGTCGTCGAGGAGGTCCCAGGACCAGTCGACGACCGCGCGCAGGGTCTGCTGGCGGGGCAGTACCGTCCGAGCGCCCGATGTGAGGAGGCGGAAGCGGTCGTCGAGCCGGTCCGCGATCTGACGCAGAGTCAGCATCCGCAGCCGGGCCGCCGCCAGCTCGATCGCCAGGGGGAGCCCGTCCAGCCGACGCACGATCTCGGCGGCCGCCTCCGGGTCCTCCTCGACGCGGAACCCCGGCCTGACCGCCGCGCCGCGCTCACCGAGCAGCCGCAGGGCGGTCTCGGTCAGCAGGGGGCCCACCGGCCGCACCCTCTCCCCCGGCACGCCCAGCGGCTCCCGGCTCGTCGCCAGGACCCGAAGGCCGGGGCAGTGGGCGAGGAGCGTCTCGGCCAGTTCGGCGGCGGCGGCGACGAGGTGCTCGCAGTTGTCGAGGAGCAGCAGCATCCGGCGCGCGGCGCAGTGCTCGACGAGCCGGGCGAGCGGGTCGCCCCCGGCCCGCAGCTCCTCGGCTCCGGCGCCGCGCAGCACGGTCTCTCGGGCACCGACGGCCGCGAGGACGGCCTCGGCGACGGCCTCGGGGTCGGTGACGGCGGCGAGTTCGGCGACCCAGATCCCATCGGGCCACGCCCCGGCCCCCCGATCGGCCGCCTCCTGCGAAAGCCGCGTCTTCCCGGCCCCACCGGGCCCGAGAAGAGTGACGAGCCGGGCGGTACGCAGATCCTCCTGAAGGGCGGCGATCTCCTGCTCCCGCCCGACAAAGCTGGTGAGCCGGGCACGCAGGTTGCCGGGGACGGGAGGTAGGGGGGCCGGCGGCTGTTCGGGGGCGGGGGCCTGGCCGGGGGCGGACGCCTGCCCGGGGGCCGGGCCCGGCGTCTGTCCGGACGCCGACTGCGGCCCGGACGCGGGCCACGGCGTCGGCTGGTCCCCAGCGGCGGGCCAGGACGCCGACCGCGACGCGGGAGCGACCTCGGAGCCCGACACCGGGCCCGACTCCTGCCCGGATGTCGGGCCGGGTGCCTGCCCGGACGTCGGCTGCGGCGCGGGGCCGGGCCACGGCACCCGGCCCCGCCCGGGCGGCGGCTGCGGCGCCGGGGCACGCTCGGGTTCCCGTAGCCCGTTCTGTGTCGGGGGTGGGGTGAGCAGTTCCGCGTGGAGGGAGCGGAGGGCCGGGGACGGGTCCGTGCCGAGGCGGGTCGCGAAGGTGCGGCGGACCGTCTCGTACGCGGCGAGGGCCTCGGCCGCGCGGCCGGTGTCGCGGAGGGCGCGGATCCGCAGGGCCTGGAGGGGTTCGTCGAGCGGGTGGGCCGCGCAGAGGGCGGTCAGTTCGGGGAGGGCCGTGGCCGCCTCGCCGAGCGCGAGGGCCGCGTCGAGCCGGGCGCGGCGGGCGTCGAGCCGCCGGGCCTCCCAGCGGGCGGCCTCCGCGTCCCGGTCCGGCAGATCGGCGAGGGCGGGCCCGCGCCAGAGTCCGAGGGCCTCGTCGAGGAGGGCGGCGGCCCTCGCCGGTTCCCCCGTGCCGAGCGCGGCGACGCCGAGCGCGGCGAGGCGTTCGAAGCGGCGGGCGTCGACGTCCTCCCGGCGGGCGTCGAGCCGGTAGCCGCCCTCGGCGGAGATCACCCGCTCCCGGCCGATGGCCTTGCGGAGCCGTCCGACGAGGGCCTGGAGCGCGGCGACGGCGTCGGCGGGCGGCTGGTCGCCGTGCCACACCTCGTCGACCAGTTCGGGGACGGGCACGGTCCGGCCGGCCCGCAGGGCGAGGACGGTGAGCAGCGCACGGACCCGGGGGCCGCCGACGGCCACGTCGGTGCCGTCGGGGGCGTGGGCGAGGGTGGGGCCGAGGACGGAGTAGCGCACGGGCCCATTCTCCGTGAGACGGCCCCCGTCTCCGGAACTCGCCCCGTCCCCCGGTACGTTTCCCGCACAACAGGACCGGCAACACCCCGTCAGACACCTCGTCACCCCTGTCGGCCCCTCCGTCCCCGTCCCCTGGGAGCTCCCGCGATGACCACGGCCACCACCCGGCGCCACGAACGGCGGATCAGTCCCGTCTTCCTGGCGATCCTCGCCGTCATGGCCGTCACCGGCTGGGCGGTGTGGACGGACTTCGCCGCCTCGCCAGGCCTGGCCGTCTTCCTCTTCGTGACCTCGGCCTGGGTGGTGTCGCTCTGTCTGCACGAGTACGCGCACGCCCGTACGGCGCTGCACGGCGGGGACATCACGGTGGGCGCGAAGGGCTATCTGACCCTGAACCCGCTGGCGTACACCCATGCCGTCCTGAGCATCGTGCTTCCGGTGCTCTTCGTGATCATGGGCGGGATCGGTCTGCCGGGCGGCGCGGTCTTCATCGAGCAGGGCCGGATCAAGGGCCGCTGGAAGCACAGTCTGGTCTCGGCGGCGGGCCCGCTGGCGAACGTGCTCTTCGCCCTCGTGTGCACGGCCCCGTTCTGGCTGGACGCCCTGGACGGCGTGCCGCCGGCGTTCCGGTTCGCGCTCGCGTTCCTGGCGTTCCTCCAGGTGACGGCCGCGCTCCTGAACCTGCTGCCGGTGCCGGGGCTCGACGGCTACGGCATCGTGGAGCCCTGGCTGTCGTACAAGGTGAAGCGGCAGATCGAGCCGTACGCGCCGTACGGCTTCTTCATCGTGATCGCGCTGCTGTTCGTGCCCGCGGTCAACGGGGCCTTCTTCGACGCGATCGACGCGCTGCTGCGGTCGCTCGGGGTGCCGGACGTCTTCCGCTACTGCGGTTCGCAGCTGTTCCGGTTCTGGCAGGAGACACCGGAGTTCTGCCAGGTCTAGGGCCCGGACCCGACGCGTCCTAGCCCTCGGCGGCGGCCGCCTTCTCCATCTTCGCCCGGCGGATGTGGTACCAGGCCATGTTGGAGGAGAGGCCCGCGAGCAGGACCCAGACGATGCCGAGGAAGCTGCCTTCGACGAAGGAGACGACGGCCGCGGTGACGGCCAGGGCGCAGACCACGAGGGCGTAGAGGGCGAGGCGGGGCATGGGGGTCGGCTCCTGTCCGGGTACGGCTGCTGGTGCCCGTCCAGTGTCCCCCATGCCCGCCGCCCGCCGGGACCGGCTCAGGCCGCCCGCCGGGACCGGCTCAGATGTCGGTGACGCGGAGCCCCGCGTGGGCCTTGTAGCGGCGGTTCACCGAGATCAGGTTGGCGACGAGCGACTCGACCTGGTGGGCGTTGCGCAGCCGGCCTGCGAAGACGCCGCGCATGCCGGGGATGCGGCCGGCGAGCGCCTGCACCAGCTCGACGTCGGCGCGCTCCTCGCCGAGGACCATCACGTCCGTGTCGATCTCCTCCAGGGAGGTGTCCTGGAGGAGGACGGCCGAGAGGTGGTGGAAGGCCGCGGCGACCCGCGAGTCCGGGAGGAGCGCGGCGGCCTGCTCGGCGGCGGAGCCCTCCTCGGGCTTCAGGGCGTAGGCGCCCTTCTTGTCGAAGCCGAGCGGGTTGACGCAGTCCACGACGAGCTTGCCGGCGAGCTCCTCGCGGAGCGACTCCAGGGTCTTGGCGTGACCGTCCCACGGCACGGCGACGATCACGATGTCGCTGCGGCGGGCGCACTCGGCGTTGTCGGCGCCCTCGACGCCGTGCCCGAGCTCCGCCGCCACGGCCCGCGCGCGGTCGGCGGCGCGGGAGCCGAGGACCACCTTCTGGCCGGCCTTGGCGAGCCGGTAGGCCAGGCCGCGGCCCTGCTCGCCGGTGCCGCCGAGGACGCCGACGACGAGACCGGAGACGTCGGGGAGGTCCCACGGGTCCTTGGGGGCGGGCTTGCTGTCAGTCGTAGTCATGGACCCGACATTACCGAGCGGTCGCGCCGCGGGGACTCCCGTACGGGTGGAACCGCCGCAACCGGCCGCGCGCCCGCCTCCTTCTGGTGCAGGATGCGGGCCCATGGATGCCGTACGGGTCGCGTTGCTGCGGGAGGTGCTCGCCGGGACGGAGTGGCCGGCGGCGGCCCGCAGGTTCGCCGGAGCGCTCAGGTCCTCGGTCGTCCCGCACCGGGAGGGGCTGCTCCTGGTCGGCACGGAGGAGTACGAACCCTGGCACCTGGCCGCGCACCTCGTCGACGAGTCCGCCTGGTCGGGGCTGCCCGAGCTGGCGCCGACGCTGGTACGCCACCGGGTGCGGCCCGGTGATCCGGCGCATCTGGCGGTCGGCCTGGGCCGGATCGAGGCGGCGGGGCGTGGGGCGACTCTGCTGATGGTGGCGCCGCGGCGGCCGGGCGCGGGGCTGCTCCAGCGGGTGCACGACGCCCGGCGGGCGGGGGCGACGGTCCTTTCGCTCGACGGGGGCGACGAGGAGGTGCGGGGGCTCGCGCACGAGACGCTCACGGTGGCGGAGGACGCGGGGGTGGACCTGGACACGGTGCAGCACCTGGTGAGCGCGGCGGCCGGCGAGAACAGCCTGCCGTCGCCGCGCGGTGCCCGGCGCTTCCGTGACCGCCTCGCGAGCCTCGCGGACCGGCTGACGGCCCCGCCGCCGTCGCGCTGGTAGCGGCGCCTGGGACCGGGCGTACGGCTCCGCCCCCGGTAGCGGCCCGGGAGCGGGGCCCGTACGGCTCCAACGGCGCTGGTACCGGCCCGTACGTCCGCCCCGCCGGTAGCGGCCCGGGCACGGGCCCGTACGGCTCCGCGCCCCGCCGGTAGCGGCCCGGGGCCGGGTCGTCCCGCTAATTTCGGTTGCCCCCGGCGCGCTCCCGCCGGAGCATGACCCCTCGTGTCCTCCCCCCTCGCGAAGATCTCCGCCCTGCTGCCCGACCTCGCGCCGTGGCGCTCGTCCCGGGACTTCCGGCTCCTGTGGATCCAGGGGCTCGTCACCTACTTCAGCAGCGCGATGGCGATGATCGCCCTGCCGTTGCAGATCAAGGAGCTGACGGGTTCACCGCTCGCGGTCGGCGCGATGGGCGCGGTCGAACTGGTGCCGCTCGTGGTGTTCGGGCTGTACGGCGGGGCGCTCGCCGACGCGGTCGACCGGCGGAAGGTGATCCTCGCGACCGAGGCAGGCCTCGGGCTCCTCGCCCTGATCCTCCTGGTCAACGCGCTGCTCCCGGAGCCACTGCTGTGGCCGCTGTACGTGGTCGCGGCCGGGGTCTCGGCGCTCGCCGGGCTCCAGCGCCCGGCCCTGGACTCGCTGCTCGCCCGGATCGTGCCGCACGAGCAGCAGACGGCGGCGGCCGCGCTGAACTCGCTGCGGTGGCAGATGGGCGCGATCGCGGGTCCCGCGCTCGCGGGTCTGGTCGTGGCGTACGCGGGTCACGCGCCCGCGTACGGGGTGACGATCGCCGGTTTCGCCGTCTCGGTGCTGCTCTGCCGCCGGCTCTCCCCCGCGCCGCCCGCCCACGACGCGGAGAAGCCCTCGCTGCGGGGCATCGCGGAGGGGGCACGGTACGCCTGGTCGAGGCCGGTGCTGCTCGGCACGTACGCGATCGACCTCGCGGCGATGTTCTTCGCCTTCCCGAACACGATCTTCCCGTTCCTCGCGGACGACCTGGACGCGGACTGGTCGCTCGGCCTGATGTACGCGGCGGGCTCGGTCGGCTCCCTGCTGCTCGGCCTGACGAGCGGCTGGACGTCGAAGGTGCGGCGGCACGGGCTGCTCGTGGTCGGGGGCGCGGCCGGCTGGGGTCTCGCGATCGCGGCGGCGGGCTGGTTCGGGAACGTCTGGCTGGTCCTGCTCTGCCTGGCGTTCGCGGGAGCCGGCGACATGCTGAGCGGGCTGGGGCGCGCCACGATCTGGAACCAGACGATCCCGGAGGAGCTGCGCGGGCGGCTCGCGGGCATCGAGGTGCTCTCGTACAGCGTCGGCCCGCAGCTGGGCCAGGTACGGGCGGGCGTCATGGCCGGCTGGACGGGGACCCGGGCGGCGGTCTGGACGGGCGGTGTGGCCTGCGTGGCCTCGGTGGGGCTGCTCTGCCTGGCGCTGCCGAAGCTCCTGACGTACGACTCCGGCACGGACGAGGACGCCCTGCGGCGCAAGGCCCAGCAGGACGCGGCCCGGCAGGACGGCCCACGAGAGCCGGACCACCGGGCCACCGGCTCCTAGGGGGTCCCGTACGCGGACCCGGCCGGACCACAGCCGAGACCGTGGGAGGAGCCCGGCCGCGGTCCGCAGGGCGACCCCCTAGTCCGGCGGCTCCTGCGGCCGGGGCTCGTCGTGCCAGCGCGGGTCGGTCTCCCACTCCTGGTTCCGCTCGCGGGCGGTCTCCATGGCGTGGGTGGCCTCCTCGCGCGTCGTGTACGGGCCGAAGCGGTTCTTCGCCGGGCACTCGGGGCCCTCTTCGACCTTCTTGTGCTGCAGGCAGTAGTACCACTCGCCCGGTTTGCCCACCGTGCGCTTCTTGAACAGGGCCATCGTGGTCGGCTCCTTCCTCCGAGACCATGCTGCCCCAGACCCGGTCGTTAGACTCGCTGGCATGTCTGGCCAGTCGCTTCTCGTACCGGGGGAGCTCTCCCCCCATCGTTCCGTTCCGGGCTCCATCCGCCGCCCCGAGTACGTCGGGAAGCCCGCCCCGACCCCGTACACCGGCCCCGAGGTGCAGGACTCCGACACCATCGAGCGGATGCGGATCGCCGGCCGCATCGCCGCGCAGGCGATGGAGGAGGCCGCCAAGCACATCTCCCCGGGCGTCACCACCGACGAGCTCGACCGGGTCGCGCACGAGTTCATGTGCGACCACGGCGCCTACCCGTCCACCCTCGGCTACCGCGGGTTCCCGAAGTCGCTGTGCGCCTCGGTCAACGAGGTCATCTGCCACGGCATCCCCGACTCCACCGTCCTGCGGGACGGCGACATCGTGAACCTGGACGTCACCGCGTACATCAACGGCGTCCACGGCGACAACAACGCCACCTACCTCTGCGGGGACGTCGACGAGGAGTCGCGGCTGCTCGTCGAGCGGACCCGGGAGGCCCTGAACCGGGCCATCAAGGCGGTGAGGCCGGGCCGTCAGATCAACATCATCGGGCGGGTCATCGAGTCGTACGCCAAGCGCTTCGGCTACGGCGTCGTCCGTGACTTCACCGGGCACGGCATCAACTCGTCCTTCCACTCGGGCCTGATCGTCCCGCACTACGACTCGCCCCACCACACCACCGAGATCAAGACCGGCATGACCTTCACGATCGAGCCGATGCTGACGCTCGGGACGCACGACTACGACATGTGGGACGACGGCTGGACCGTGGTCACGAAGGACCGGAAGCGGACCGCGCAGTTCGAGCACACGCTCGTCGTGACCGAGAGCGGGGCCGAAATCCTCACGTTGCCCTGACCCCCGAGGTGGGTACCGTTTTACCGACAGGACGTCGGGAACCAGTTGACTTAGGTAAGCCTAACTTGGCAGGATCGTCACTGGTTCCCGTCCCATCGGTCACGGAGGCACGCCTTGGACACCCCCTTCTCCACCCTGATCCGAACGGCCTCGCACGAGCAGCACACCGAGGCGGAGACCTCGTCCTTCATGGGCGACCTGCTCGGCGGGCGTCTGGGGGTCGACGCCTACGCGCGCTACACGGAGCAGCTGTGGTTCGTGTACCGGGCGCTCGAGGAGGGGGCGGAGGCGCTGCGCGAGGACCCGGTCGCCGGGCCCTTCATACAGTCCGAGCTGTTCCGCACGGCCGCCCTCGAACAGGACCTCGCGCATCTGCGCGGCCCCGGCTGGCGGGCCGGACTCTCACCGCTGCCCGCGACCACCGCGTACGCCGAGCGGGTCGCGGAGTGCGCCCGTGACTGGCCCGCCGGGTACGTGGCCCACCACTACACGCGCTATCTGGGCGACCTGTCGGGCGGTCAGATCATCCGCGACAAGGCGGAGCGCACCTGGGGCTTCTCCCGCAAGGGGGACGGCGTCCGCTTCTACGTCTTCGAGGAGATCGCCAACCCGGCCGCGTTCAAGCGGGCGTACCGGGAGCTGCTCGACGGGGTGAACGCCGACGACCTGGAGAAGCAGCGGATCGTCGACGAGTGCAAGCGCGCCTTCGCCTTCAACAGCGCGGTCTTCCACCAGCTGGGAGGCGAGTACCCGCTCAGCGCGTGAGGCTTCCGGGGAGCGTGCGGGTCCTCCGCTCCCCGGGCCCGCGCGTTCAGCGCGTGAGCGTTCCTTCGAGGCGGACCCGTCCGCCCAGCTCCACGATGCCGTCCGGGCCGGGGGCGGTCAGCAGCTGCGACCCCCGGCCCTGCGTGATGTTCAGGGCCCGTCCCAGCTCGGCCGTGAGCAGCAGCGCCGCGGCGCCGGTCGCCTCGTCCTCGTCGATGCCGTCGCCGCGCCCCGGGAACGCCCGCGCCCTGACGCGGCCCGCGGCCTCCTCCTCCCAGGCCCAGGCGTAAATCCCTCCCCAAGGACTTCGTCCAGGGGATGCCCCATAGCCCGGCTCGGGCACGTCGAGGGCGTCCACCTCGGCGGCGGAGCCGTACTGGCGGAGGGTCCGCGGCGGTGCCCACTCGGCGCGCGCCTCGATCCAGGTGAACTCCCCGTCGCCGCGCACCCACACCTCACCGGCGGGCGGGCACACGACCTCCAGGTCGAGCAGCCAGGCGGCGCCGACGAGCGGGTGTCCGGCGAACGGCAGCCGGAGGCCGGGGGTGTAGATGTCGACGATCCCGCGCTCCGGGTCGTCCACGAACACCGTCTCGCTGAACCCGAGTTCCTTGGCGAGCGCCTGCCGGGAGGACTCGTCGGGGTGCGTACGGGCGTCCCGTACGACTCCGAGCGCGTTGCCGTACCGGCCGTCGCCCGCGCAGAAGACCCGGAGGACGTCGATGTCAGTGGCGAAGTCAGTGGCGGTCGTGTTCATGGCAGAAATTGAACCATTCCGCGACATGGCGGCAGGGCCGCATCCGCCGATCGGGTGCGGCCCGACGGTTCCCGGTGCTTGACCGACTGTTGACCCTTTCTTAGGTAAGCCACGGCTAAGTTGGGTCCGCCTCGGCCCCGCACCGCCCCGTACCGAGCACTGCCCTCAGCCCCGCACCCGCCGTCCTGGAGTCCTCATGCGAGCCGTCCGCCTCCCCCTCGTCACCGCCGCCGTGACCGCGGCCGCTCTGACCGCCGTCACGGGCTGCACCGAGAAGAGCGACGCCAAGGGCGAGGACGGCGCGATCACCGTCGTCGCCAAGGACGACTCCTGCGAGGTGTCGAAGAAGCGGTTCCCCGCCGGACATGTGACGCTGGCCGTCGAGAACCGCGGCTCCAAGGTCACCGAGGTCTACGTCCTCTACCCGGACGACCGGATCGTCACCGAACGCGAGAACATCGGCCCCAGCACCAGGGCCACCGTCACCGCCGAGATCAAGGCCGGCTCCTACGCGATCGTCTGCAAGCCCGGCATGACCGGCGCGGGCATCCGGCAGCAGGTCGAGGTCACCGGCGCCGCCGCCGCAGGCCCGAAGCGCTCCCCCGAGATGGACGCCGCCGTCGCCGCCTACCGCCAGTACGTCCAGGCGCAGGCCGACGCCACCCTCCCCAAGGTGAAGGTCTTCACCGACGCCGTCCGCGCCGGTGACATGGAGGCCGCGAAGAAGGCCTACGCCGAGTCCCGCATCGGCTGGGAGCGGACCGAGCCCGTCGCCGAGTCCTTCGGCGACATCGACCCCAAGGTCGACGTCCGCGAGGACGGCCTCGAAGCGGGCCAGGACCCGGCGAAGGACTGGACCGGCTGGCACCGCCTGGAGAAGGCGCTCTGGCAGGACAAGAGGATCGGCGCCATCGAGAAGACCCTCGCCGACACCCTCGACAAGGACCTCGCGGACTGGGTGAAGCGGGTCGGCAAGGCCGAGATCACCCCGACCTCGATGGCCAACGGCGCCAAGGAACTCCTGGACGAGGTCGCCACCGGAAAGGTCACCGGCGAGGAGGAGCGCTACTCGCACACCGACCTCGTCGACTTCAAGGCGAACGTCGAGGGCGCGCAGAAGTCCTTCGAGCTGCTCAAGCCGGTCGCCGCGAAGAACGACCCGAAGCTCGTCGCCGAACTGGACGAGCAGTTCGCCGCGCTGAACACGCTGCTCGACAAGTACCGCACGGACAAGAACAGCTACGTCTTCACCTCGTACGACAAGGTCGGCCCGGCCGAGCGCAAGGAGCTGTCGAACGGCGTCAACGCGCTGGCCGAACCGCTCTCCAAGCTCGCCGCCGCCGTCGTCAAGTAGCCGTCGACCACCGAGCAGTCGAGCAGTCGAGAGACAGTCAGGGACGGGGAGGACGGGGACATGTCCGAGGACGACAGGGAAGCCGGGGCCGCCGCGCCCTCCCGCCGTACGGTCATCGCTCTGGGCGGCGCCGGGCTCGCCGCCGCCGTGGCGGGCGGCGCCACCCTGCTGGCCCGGGACGGGGAGACCCCGGTACCGGTCGCCGACAGCGGCGCGGCCGTGCCCTTCCACGGGCCGCACCAGGCCGGCATCGCCACCGCCGTACAGGACCGGCTGCACTTCGCGGCCTTCGACGTGAGGACGGAGGACCGCGCCGAGCTCGTCCAGCTCCTGAAGGACTGGACGCGGGCCGCCGAGCGTCTGACGGCCGGCGCGGAGGTCGGCGGCGGCGCCTACGGCGGGCTGCCGGAGGCGCCGCCCGACGACACCGGCGAGGCCCTGGGCCTCAAGCCGTCCCGTCTCACCCTCACGATCGGCTTCGGCCCCACGCTCTTCGACGGGCGTTTCGGGCTGAAGGACAAGCGGCCCGGGGCCCTGGTGGAGCTGCCCAGGTTCCCGGGCGACAACCTGGATCCGGCGCGCAGCGGCGGCGATCTGTGCGTCCAGGCGTGCGCGGACGACCCGCAGGTCGCCGTGCACGCCGTCCGGAACCTGGCGCGGATCGGCTTCGGCAAGGTCGCGGTGCGCTGGTCGCAGCTGGGCTTCGGCAAGACGTCGTCGACGACCCCGGATGCCCAGACCCCGCGCAACCTCTTCGGCTTCAAGGACGGCACCCGCAACATCGCGGGCACCGAGACCGAGCGGCTCGCGCGGCACGTGTGGGTCTCGGGGAAGGACGCCGAGGGCCCTGCGGCCTGGATGGACGGCGGCTCGTACCTCGTCGCCCGCCGCATCCGCATGAACGTCGAGACCTGGGACCGTACGCCGCTCGCCGAGCAGGAGGACATCTTCGGCCGCGACAAGCGCGAGGGCGCCCCGGTCGGCAGGGCGGCGGAGCACGACGAGCCGTTCCTGAAGGCGATGAAGCCGGACTCGCACGTCCGGCTCGCCCACCCCGACACCAACGGCGGGGCGACGCTCCTGCGGCGCGGCTACTCCTTCACCGACGGCACGGACGGGCTCGGCCGGCTCGACGCGGGCCTGTTCTTCCTCGCGTACCAGAGGGACGTGCGGACCGGCTTCATCCCGGTGCAGACCTCGCTCGGCCGGGCCGACGCCCTCAACGAGTACATCCAGCACGTGGGTTCGGCGCTGTTCGCGATCCCGCCGGGCGTCCGCGACGAGGACGACTGGTGGGGACGGGCGCTGTTCTCGTGACCGAGGAGGGGAACTGACGTGTTCGGCAACTATCTGATCGGCCTGCGCGAGGGCCTTGAGGCCAGTCTCGTCGTCTGCATCCTCATCGCCTACCTGGTGAAGACGGACCGCAGGGACGCGCTGAAGCCGGTCTGGACCGGCATCGGCGTGGCCGTCGGCATCGCCCTCGCCTTCGGCGCGGGCCTGGAGTTCGGCTCGCAGGAGCTGACCTTCGAGGCGCAGGAGCTGCTCGGCGGCTCGCTGTCGATCCTCGCGGTGGTCCTGGTGACCTGGATGGTCTTCTGGATGAAGCGGACGGCCAGGAACCTCAGGGCCGAGCTGCACGGAAAGCTGGACGAGGCCCTGCGGATGGGCACGGGCGCGCTGGTCGCCACCGCCTTCCTCGCGGTGGGCCGTGAGGGCCTGGAGACGGCGCTCTTCGTGTGGGCGTCGGTACGGGCGGCTTCCTCGGACGGCGGCTCGGGCGGCACGTACGCGCCGCTGGCGGGGGTCCTCCTCGGTCTCCTCACGGCGGTGCTCCTCGGCGGGCTGTTCTACCGGGGGGCGGTGCGGATCAACCTGGCGAAGTTCTTCACGTGGACCGGCGGGATGCTGGTCGTGGTGGCGGCGGGCGTCCTCGCGTACGGCGTGCACGACCTCCAGGAGGCCCGCTTCCTCGACGGCCTGGCGAACAAGGCCTTCGACGTCTCGGCGACGGTCCCGCCGGACAGCTGGTACGGCACGCTCCTCAAGGGCGTCTTCAACTTCCAGCCGAACCCGACGGTCCTTCAGGTCACGGTGTGGGCGCTGTATCTGATCCCGGCGCTCGCGCTGTTCCTGGCCCCGATAGGGTCGGGTCCGTCCGTGCGGGTGAAGAGGCAGAAGGCGACCGATGAGAAGGCTGAGGCTGAGGCGAGCGCCGAGACCGCTTGAGCGGCTGACGGCACGGCCCGCGAGGTTCCTCGCGGCCACGGCGGCGGCGACCGTCCTGGCGCTGACGGCGAGCGGCTGCGTGACGGTGCACGGCGAGCTCGCCCTGCTGCCGCCGGCGACGGAGGCCGAGGCGGCGCAGGCCCTCGCGGACTTCACGAACGCCTACAACCGGGCCGACGAGGCCCACGATCCCGCCCTGGACGCGGGCAGGGTCACCGGCCCGCTCGGGGAGATCAACCAGGCGGGCCTGCGGGCACGGGCGATCACCGACCCCGGGGGCAACCCGGACCACGAGCCCCTCGAACTCTCGGACGCGCGGTTCGTGCTGCCCCGGAAGGCGGGCTGGCCGCGGTGGTTCCTCGCGGACACCGACTCCAACCGGGGCTCCGCCGAGCGCCGCTGGCTCCTGGTCTTCGTACGCAACGGACCCGAGCAGCTGTGGGAGGTCGCCCACCTGGTGGTCCTGGACCCGGCCGAGGTGCCGGAGTTCGCCGAGGAGGAGGGGTACGCGGTGCCGGTCGCCGCGGACACGGGGACGCTGGCGGTCGCGCCCGAGGATCTCGGCGCGCAGTACGTCTCGTTCCTGAAGGACGGGGAGCCCGGACAGTTCGGGGCGGGTCCGCACACGACGCTGTGGCGCGAGCAGCGGCTGAGGACGGCCAAGCGGCCGGGGCTCGCCACCCAGTACCTCGACCGGGTCACCGACCAGGGCGACTTCGCGCCGCTCGGACTGCGGACGAAGGACGGCGGTGCGCTCGTCTTCTTCGCCACCCGCTTCTTCGAGCGGCAGACGGCGGCGCCGGGTTACCGGCCGAAGGTCGACCCGGGCGTCAAGGCGCTGCTGACGGGCGAGATCAAGAACACGGTCACCAAGGAGTGGGTGTCCAGCCAGGCGGCGCTCGTGAAGCCGGTGGGCACGGACCGCGACGGGGTCACGGTCAAGGGCCGGCTCCAGGGCGTGGTGGGCGCGGAGGGCTCGTAACCCCACGGAGCCCGGGGAGGGGGCCCGCCCCCTCGGGTCCCGCCGTCAGGCCCCGTCCGCGGGTCGGCGGGGCGGGCCGGCGGGTCACCGGGTCAGCGGCCAGGCGATCTCGTGGGCCGTGTGCTCGCCGTCCCCGTCCGCCTGGCGTTCCGCCGCGTGGCGGGCGCAGGCGTCCTGGAGGGTCTCCAGGAGGTTCAGCGGATCGGGCAGGGGATGCTCGGGGCCGCGGACCCAGGCGACGACCGGATGGGCACTCTCGTCCCCCGGGAGCCGGGCGGGCGGCACGAGGACGTAGCTGCCGCGGCAGTGCCAGCGAAGGCCCGGGTGCTCGTCCATGGTCTCCGGGTGGCAGTCGAGCTCACAGGGCCACCACTCGTCCTCGTCCTCGGGGGTGCCGCGGGTGGCGGTGAAGAAGAGCATCCGGCCGCCGAGGGGGTCGACGTCGGCGGACTCGGCGACGGGCCCGACCTCGACGCCTTCGGCGAGGAGGCGCTCCAGGGCGGCGCGCCCTGCGGCCATCGGCACGTCGAGGACGTCGTGGACCATGCCGGTGGCGGTGATGAAGTTCGCCTCGGGCTCGTTGCGGGCCCAGCGCTCGATCTGGGCGCGGTCGGTGGTCGACTGCGTCTGCCAGGCGAAGGAGACGGGGTGCCGGGCCGGGGTGGGACAGCCGATCCGCTCACAGGAGCAGCTGTAGCCGACGGGGTACGCGGCGGGGGCGAGGGGCAGCCCGGCGGCGGCGGTGGCCAGGAGCAGCTTCTCGCGGTCGTTCTCGTCGTCGGCCGCGGTCCGTTTCGGGCGCCTGCGCAGCCACTGTGCGAGTTTGCTCTCCGTGCCGCGGTAGCGGCCGATGCCGTCGCCCATCTATCCCCTCACACCTCATGCTCGCCCGTTCGGCTCTGCCCATGGTCCCACCATCCTGCGCCTCGGGTGACCGGAGTGCGGAACCGGGGTGGGCCGGGACGTCTCAGCGCTTCGGGGCGAGGCCCCTCAGGGCGAGGTCGACGAGGGTGTCGGCGTAGGCGTGGGTGAGGGGCAGGGTGCGGTGGATCCAGCGGTGGTGGAGGGGGCCGACGAGGAGTTCGAGGGCGATCCGGGGGTCGACGTCCGGGTCGATGTCGCCGGCGGCCTGGGCGGCCTCGACGCGGCGGACGTAGTACTGGAGCTGCGGTTCGAGGAGGGCCTCGGTGAAGCGGGCGCCGAGTTCGGCGTCGACGATGCCCTCGGCGGCGAGGGCGCGGGTGGGGCCGTCGACGGCCGGGTCGTTCAGCTCGTCGACGGTGGCGCGCAGGACGTGCTTCAGGTCGGCGGCGAGGTCCCCTGTGTCGGGGATCTCGTTCCCGGCGTCGCCGCCGAGGGCTTCGGCGGCCCGGGTCTGGAGGTCGAGGAAGGCGTCGAGGAGGACGGCGGCCTTGGAGGGCCACCAGCGGTAGATGGTCTGCTTGCCGACGCCGGCGCGGGCGGCGATGCCCTCGATGGTGGTCTTCGCGTAGCCGGTCTCGGCGACGAGGGCGAGGGCGGCGTCGAAGATGGCGCGGCGGGAGCGTTCGCTGCGGCGGGAGGCGTCGGGGGCCTTGGTGTCGGGCATGGGGCCAATCTAGCAGCACGCGAGACGCTGCGTCTCGCCCGAACGGGCCGGTTCCGAACCACCCGAACGGTCCACAGCGTGCGGGGCCCGGAAGGCGGACCATGGGGTCCACCGACCTTCGGTTCTTCCGTCCACCCGTCCGTGAGGAGCCCTCATTGCGCCCCACTCCGCGCTCGTCCTCGCCCCGCCGTTACCTGATGTGCCCACCCACGCACTTCACGGTGACGTACTCCATCAACCCCTGGATGGACCCCACGAAACCGGTCGACCTGCCGCTGGCCCTCGCCCAGTGGGAGGACCTGCGCGACCGCTACCGGGCGCTCGGACACACCGTCGAGCTCCTCACCCCCGACCCGGCGCTCCCGGACATGGTCTTCGCCGCGAACGGCGCCACCGTCGTCGACGGCCGGGTCCTCGGCGCGAAGTTCGCCCACGCCGAGCGCGCGGCCGAGGCCGAGGCCCATCTGGCCTGGTTCCGGAGGAACGGCTGGGCGGACGACGCCGTGCGGGTCCCGGAGCACGTCAACGAGGGCGAGGGCGACTTCGCCGTCACCGCCTCCTGGATCCTCGCCGGGCGCGGCTTCCGCTCCAGCCCGCTCTCCCACGACGAGGCGCAGGAGTTCTTCGGCCGGCCCGTGATCGGCCTCGAACTGGTGGACCCGCGCTACTACCACCTGGACACCGCCCTGTGCGTCCTGGACGACGCCCGGGACGAGGTCATGTACTTCCCGGACGCCTTCTCCCCCGGCAGCCGCGCGGTGCTCGCCCGGCTCTTCCCCGACGCCCTGATCGCCACGGCCGAGGACGCGGCGGCCCTCGGTCTGAACGCGGTGAGCGACGGGCACCACGTCCTGCTGCCGCAGGCGGCCGTGGGTCTCTTCGCCCCCCTGCGCCGACGGGGCTTCGAGCCGATCGGCATGGACCTGGGGGAGCTCCTCAAGGGCGGCGGCAGCGTGAAGTGCTGCACCCAGGAGCTGCGGCCGTAGGGGGTGGCGGTTCGCGGGGGGGGGGTGTCGACTTCCCCGCGCCGCCTCCGTAGAGTCCCCCTGATCCACGGAGACGTGACGTCAGGGGGGCGTTCTCGATGCGTACGCGTGACACGTTCCGGTACGCCGTGGTCATGGTCGCGGTCCTGTCGGCGGCCACCGGCTGCCGGAGCGGGGACCGCCAGGTGTGCACCCTGATCGGAGCCGAGTCCGGGGTGAACGTCGTCTACCGGCCGACGGACTTCTCCGCGGGCGCCCACTACCGGTTCTGCGTCGACGAGGTCTGCAAGGAGCTGCGCACCACCGGGCCGCCCGAGCCCGTCGGTCATTTCACCGTGCCCCTGCCCGAGGCCACGGGCGAGCGGCGGACGACCGTGCGTCTCCAGGTGACGGACCCGGCCTCCGGCCGGACGGTCTACGACCGCACCACGGAGGCAATCCTGCGGAAGTCCACGCCCAACGGCCCGAAGTGCGACCCCACCGTCTGGCAGGCCGGGCTCCGCGCCGACCTCCGGGACGGCCTGGTCCCGGCCGTCGACCGACCGGAGCGCTCCTCGGCGTCGGACGACTGACCCGGGCCCCGTGCCCCGTGCCCCGTCAGGCCTCGTCCTCCGGCGGCCAGGAGTCGCCCCACTCGGTGTCGCGGGCCTGCTTGTACAGCGGCCCGTGGCGCTTGGTGACCGTCTCCCTGGCGAGCCCTTCGGGGCCGCACAGTTCGAGGAGGACCAGGCCCTTGCGGATCTGGGGCCTGCGGATGACCCGGGAGGCCGCCGCGGCCGCCGGGTCCCTGGTCGCCGCGACGTAGCTGTACTTCTCGTCCTCGTACGGCAGCGAGCCGCCCTTCACCTGGCGGTGCAGCGACGAGCGGCTCACCCGGGCCGAGAAGTGGCACCAGTCCGTGCCCGGCTCGATCGGGCAGGCGCCGCTGTGCGGGCAGGGGGCGGCGACGGTGAACCCGGCGTCGACGAGGAGGGTGCGGGCGGCGATGATCCGTTCGTAGCCGTCGGGGGTGCCGGGCTCCACGATCACGACCGTCCGCGCGGCGCGCGCCGCCTCGGCGACGAGCGCCGCCCGGTCCGCCTCGGTCAGCTCCTTGAGGACGTACGAGACGGTGACGAGGTCCGTGTCCGCGAGCCGGAGCGCGCCGCCGATCCTGGCGGTGCGCCACTCGGCGTCCAGGGCCCCGGCCGCGAGCTCGCGGCCGAGCGCGAGGGCCGGCTCCGCCCAGTCGAGGACGGTGGTGCGGGGCGGCTCCTCCGCCCAGGCCTCGGCGACCGCCCAGCTCGCCGCGCCCGTACCGCCGCCGACGTCGGTGTGCGTACGCGGCTCCCAGTCGGGCGCGGCCTCGCGCAGCGCGCCGAGGGCGCCGCGTACCGCCTCGAAGGTCGCCGGCATCCGGTACGCGGCGTACGCGGCGACGTCGGAGCGGTCGCGAAGGACGGGGGCGTCCGTCGGGGTGGTGCCCCGGTAGTTGGCGATCAGCCGCTCGACGGCACGGGCGGCCCGGTTGGGCGGCAGTCCGTCGAGGAGTCCGGCGAGGGCGGCGCGCAGGGAGTCGGCGGAGGGGGTGGAGGCGTTCACCGAAACAGTCTAGGCGGCCGGGTCCGGGGCACTCTCCCGCTGATCAGCGCCCTCGCGGGGTCTGCTAACCGCCGAAGTCGGGGAGGGTGAGGGTCCCGTCCTCGGCGAGGGGGAAGCCGGGGTTGTGGGCGATCTCCCAGGCGTGTCCGTCGACGTCGAGGAAGACTCCGGCGTATCCGCCGTAGGGGGTGGTGGCGGCGGGCCGGGTGACGGTGGCACCGGCGTCGGCGGCCACGGCGAGCAGCTGGTCGACCTCCGCGGCCGAGCGGACGTTGTGTGCCAGGGCGATGCCGCCGAACCCGTCGGTGCGGGGATCGTCGACCCCGCAGTCATCGGCGAGCTTCTCCCGGCTCCACAGGACCAGGCCGAGGCCGCCGGCCTGGAAGAACACGGTCTCCTCGACCTCCTGGCCGCGCCAGCCGAGGCGCTCGTAGAACGTACGGGCACGGGCGAGGTCGGCGACGCCGAGCGTGACGAGACTGATGCGCTGTTCCATGACGCCACGATAGGACGCCAGGGCCGTGCCTCACCGGAGATCCGCCGGACGGACACCCCCTAGGGAGTGCGGGTGATGTTCTGCCACGGGCGGCACAGGCCCAGGAAGCAGGCGACGGCGAGGACGGCGCAGGTGAGCTGCACGACCGCCATCGGCACGGCGGTGTGCTCGCCCGCGATGCCGACGAGCGGGGAGGCGACGGCGCCGATGAGGAACGACGTGGTGCCGAGGAGGGCGGAGGCCGAGCCGGCCGCGTGCGGGGTGCGCATCAGGGCCTGGGCGTTGGTGTTCGGCATGGCGAGGCCCATCGCGGACATGAGGACGAAGAGCCCGGCGGCGACGGGTACGAGTCCGACCTCGCCGAAGACGCCGCTGGTCATGAGGAGCAGCGCGAGCGAGGCGACGAGGATGGTTCCGAGGCCCCAGCCGAGTGCCTTGTCGAGGCTGACGCGGCCGACGAGCAGCTTGCCGTTGACCTGGCCGACGGCGACGAGCCCGATCGAGTTGAGCCCGAAGAGCAGGCTGAAGGTCTGCGGCGAGGCGCCGTAGATCTCCTGGACGACGAACGGCGAGGCCGAGATGTACGCGAAGAGGGCGGCGAAGGCGAGCCCGCCGGTCAGCATGTAGCCGGTGAAGATCCGGTCGGCGAGGAGGCCCTTCATGGTGCGCAGGGCCGCGCCGACCCCGCCCTCGTGGCGCCGCTCGGCGGGCAGCGTCTCGCCGAGGAAGCGCCAGACGACGAGGGTGAGGAGGACGCCGATGACGGTGAGGACGTGGAAGACGCCCCGCCAGTCGGTGATCCGCAGGATCTGGCCGCCGATGAGGGGCGCGATGATCGGGGCGACGCCGGAGATCAGCATCAGGGTGGAGAAGAAGCGGGCCATCTCGACGCCGTCGTAGAGGTCGCGGACGACGGCTCGGGCGATGACGATGCCGGCGGCGCCCGCGAGGCCCTGGAGCAGCCGGAAGCCGATGAGGAGTTCGGCGGTGGGCGCGAGCGCGCAGACGGCGGTGGCGAGGACGTACACGATCATGCCGATGAGCAGCGGGCGGCGGCGCCCCCACTTGTCGCTCATGGGGCCGACGACGAGCTGGCCGAGGGCCATGCCGGCGAGGCAGGCGGTGAGGGTGAGCTGGACGGTGGCGGCGGGGGCGTTCAGTGCGCCGGTGACCTCCGGCAGCGCCGGGAGGTACATGTCCATGGAGAGCGGCGGCAGCGCGGTGAGCCCGCCCAGGACGAGGGTGACGAGCAGCCCGGTCCGCCGGGCGGCCTCGACGGGCGCGGGTTGGGATATGTGTCCTTGTGTTGTCTTCTGGCCGCTCTCCGGCATCGACCGCTCCATTTCGTTGAAACCTTGCCTATGCTCTCAGCTCGACCGGCATGGTCGAGACCTCTCTGGGATGGGTGGGGAACATGAGCGAGAAGGTGCGCTGGGGAATCCTGGCGACGGGCGGCATAGCGGAGCGGTTCACGACGGATCTGCTGACGCTCGGCGGCGCGGAGGTCGTCGCCGTGGCCTCCCGCACGGAGGCGTCGGCGAAGGCCTTCGCCGACCGGTTCGGGATCCCGCGCGCGTACGGGGAGTGGGACGGGCTCTTCGCCGACGAGGACGTCGACGTGGTGTACGTGGCGACCCCGCACCACGCCCACCGGGAGGCGGCCGGCCGCGCCCTTGAGGCGGGAAAGGCGGTCCTCTGCGAGAAGGCCCTCACGCTCAACGCCCGCGAGGCGGAGGAACTCGTCACGCTCTCCCGGGACCGTGGCCTCTTCCTCATGGAAGCCATGTGGATGTACTGCAACCCGCTGATCCGGCGGCTCGTGGAGCTCGTCCGCGCGGGGGCGATCGGCGAGGTCAGGACCGTACAGGCGGACTTCGGGCTCGCGGGCCCGTTCGCGGCGGACCACCGGCTGCGGGACCCGGCGGTGGGCGGCGGGGCGCTGCTCGACCTGGGCGTGTACCCCGTGTCGTTCGCGCAGCTGCTCCTCGGTGAGCCGGACTCCGTGCAGGCGCACGCGCTGCTCTCGCCGGAGGGCGTGGACCTCAACACCGGCATGCTGCTGGGCTGGTCGGAGGCGGGCGCGTCGGCGCTGCTCTCCTGCTCGCTCGTCGCGGACACGCCGCTGACGGCGTCCGTGACCGGCACCCTCGGCCGGATCGACCTGCCGCGCGGCTTCTTCTTCCCCGAGCGGTTCACGCTGCACCGCGACGGCCGGGAGCCGGAGGAGTTCACGAACGGGGACGACCCGCACTCGCTGCGGCACGAGGCCGCCGAGGTCATGCGCTGTCTGCGGGCGGGCGGGACCGAGTCCCCGCTCGTGCCCCTCGACGGCTCGCTCGCGGTGATGCGGACGCTCGACGCGGTACGTGACCGCATCGGCGTCCGCTATCCCCAGGAGATGGCGGTCACGCGGGCTTGAGGCCCGGGTCGCCCGCCTCCGTGACGAAGGAGGCGGCCGTGGTGACGGGGGCGCCCGGGGTCGTCACGTACGGCACCGTACGGAAGTCGGCCCGGGCGCCGTCCTCGCCGAGGGCGACCGTGACGTAGCCCCGCCGCCCGTTGAAGAACCTCAGGTGCGGGTTGGCGGCCGTCAGCCTGTCGTAGTTCGCGGGCCGGTCGGCGCCGTCCTTGCCGCTGCTGATCGAGGTGGCGACGATCTCGGTGCCGACGGTCCGGGAGGCCGGGTCGCGGAAGTCGGCCTTGATGTCGAGGCCGTACCCGACGTGGACGTCGCCGGTGAGCACCATCAGGTTCTCGATCCCGGCGGCCTCCGCCCCCGCGAGGAGCCGCTGCCGGGAGGCCGGGTAGCCGTCCCAGGAGTCCATGGAGAGCTTGAAGTCGGCGGTGGGCCGGTCGCGGCGCTCGGCGAACACGACCTGCTGCGGCAGCACGTTCCAGCGGGCGCGGGAGGCCCTCCAGCCGTCGAGCAGCCACCGCTCCTGGGCGGCGCCGGTCATCGTCCGCGCCGGGTTCTCGGACTCCGGCCCCGGGACCTGCCAGCCGTCGCCGTACGCCTGGTCGGAGCGGTACTGGCGGGTGTCGAGGATGTCGAACCGGGCGAGCTGTCCGAAGCGCAGCCGCCGGTAGAGCCGCATGTCGGGGCCCTCGGGGCGCTGGGGCGCCCGCAGGGGCTGGTGTTCCCAGTAGGCGCGGTAGGCGGCGGCGCGGCGGAGCAGGAACTCCTCCGGCGGGACGTTGTTCTCGGGGGTGCCGTCCGCGTAGTTGTTCTCGGTCTCGTGGTCGTCCCAGGTGACGACGAAGGGGTGGGCGGCGTGCGCGGCCCGCAGGTCCGGGTCGGTCTTGTAGAGGCCGTAGCGCAGCCGGTAGTCCTCCAGGGTGACCGTCTCGCGGTTGAAGACGGCCGGGAGGGTGCGGTCGCTGTAGGAGCGGGCGCCGCCGGTGGCGTTGACGGCGTACTCGTACAGGTAGTCGCCGAGGTGGAAGACGACGTCGACGTCCTCGTCGGCGAGGTGGCGGTAGGCCGTGAAGTAGCCGTCGTGGTACGCCTGGCAGGAGACGGCGGCGAGCTTGAGCGCGGAGTTGCGGGCCGAGGGCGCGGGCGCGGTACGGGTCCGCCCCACGGGGCTGGTCCAGTCGCCGACGCGGAAGCGGTAGAAGAACGCGCGGTCGGGGTCGAGGTGCTCCACCTCGACGTGGACGGTGTGGCTGAACTCCGGGTGCGCGGTGGCCCGGCCGCGCCGTACGGTCCGGGTGAAGCGCTCGTCGCGGGCGAGTTCCCAGTGGACGGAGACCCTCTCGGCCGGCAGCCCGCCGCCCGGCTCGAAGGGGCGGGGCGCCAGCCGCGTCCAGAGCAGTACGGAGCCGGGCAGGGGGTCACCGGATGCCACCCCCAGGGTGAACGGGTCCTCGGTGACGCGCCGGCCGTCGAGCTCGGCGGCGGCCGCGGCACCGGCCGCGGGCAGCTGGGTGGCGAAGGCGAGCGCGGCTGCGGCGCCGGTGACGGTGAGGAACCGGCGGCGGCCGAAGTGGCGTGCGGCGGCGCGGAGTTCCTCGCTGTGGCCCTGTATGTGTGTCATGTGCCCCTCCCCTGACGGATGCTCTCCGTCCGGTATTGGAGTGGGGCGGGACGACGTCACGTTGTCGGGTACAGGACATCCACGTGTCGGACGGATGAGTTCATGGGGCACGCGTCTCGCGTACGCTGCGCGGCCATGAGCATCGCAGTGGTGACGGGAGCGGGATCGGGCATCGGCCGCAGTGTGGCCCTCGCCCTGGCGGCGGCCGGCTGGTCGGTGGCCCTTGCGGGGCGCCGGGCCGAGGCCCTGGAGGAGACGGCGGCGGCCCTGCCGGACGGCGACTTCCTGTGCGTCCCGACGGACGTGACCTCCGCGGAGGCGGTCACGGCTCTCTTCTCGGCGGTCCGTGACCACTACGGCCGGGTCGACCTGCTCTTCAACAACGCCGGTACGTTCGCGGGCGGCGGCGTCCCCACCGAGGACCTGGACCCGGCCACCTGGCGCGCGGTCGTCGACGTCAACCTGACGGGCGCGTTCCTCTGCGCGCAGGCCGCCTTCCGGACCATGAAGGAACAGGACCCGCAGGGCGGCCGGATCATCAACAACGGCTCGATCTCCGCCCACGTCCCGCGCCCGCACTCGATCGCGTACACGGCGACGAAGCACGCGATGACGGGCCTGACGAAGTCCCTGTCACTCGACGGCCGCCCGTACCGCGTCGCCTGCGGCCAGCTCGACATCGGCAACGCGGCGACCGAGATGACGGCCCGCATGCAGACCGGGATCCTCCAGGCCAACGGCGAAACGGCGGTGGAGCCGGTGATGGACGCGGCGGACGTGGCGGCGACGGTGGTGCACATGGCGTCCCTGCCGCTTGAGGCGAACGTCCAGTTCGCGACGGTGATGGCGACGGGGATGCCGTACATCGGGCGGGGGTAGTCCCTCGGGGACCACCCCCGGGCCCCGGCGGCGTCAGGCCTGGCCGGTCTCGAAGCGGGAGATCCGGCCGTCCGCGACGGTGAAGTGCCAGCGGGTCCGCATCTCACCCCAGGTGTCGTTGCGGAAGCGGGCGACGAGATCGAGACCGCCGCGCTTCTCGGACTCGATCTCCATGTGCCCGCGCGAGGAGAAGACCTCCTTCTCGGTCCACGCGGCCAGGTCGCGGTCGGACCCGTCGTCGGACATGGTCGCCCCGGGCGCGAGCGCCTGCTGGAAGGCCTCCACGTCGTTGGCGTTGAGGGCCGTGACGAAGGCGCGCACGGCGGGATCGCTGAGCTGGTTCACAGGAATCGTCATGCCCCCACCCGTACACCGGGCCGGTGCGCACCGCGGCCCGGCCACGCGGAAGTGTCACCTCACTGACGACTTCTGAGCTCCACCCAGCCTATGACCTGCGTGTTCACTCGCCCGCGGGCGCGGCCGTCCGGGCATGGTCGGGTGACTCCCGAACCAACCCAGGAGGAGCGATGCCGAACGCCGGCAAGGTCGTCAAGCTGTATGTGAAGGGGGCCCCGGTCGGGGTCGAGGACGGAACACCGGTCGGGTTCCTCGTCGACCGGGGGCGGGCACCGGAGTGGCTGATCACCCATGAGGCCGGGGGTTTCCGCCTCACCGCGAAGGGCACGGAGGAGACCATCGCGTCCGAGGGCACCGAGCGCGCCCCGGCGGTCGTCCGCCCCGACGACTCCCCCGCCTCGATCTGGCGCCTCCAGCGCGTCGACGAGAGCGGTGTCACGACGATCACCTCACTCGCCGAACTCCGGGACGGCACCTACACCATCGACCAGAACGGTCTCGCCCTCGGCCGGGACCTGTTCGAGGACCGGTCCACGCTTCCGAAGCCCGTCTTCGTCCGTACGGACGACCGGGACCCCCAGTGGACGATCGAGGTGCTCGACTGAGCCCACGGAGGCCCGGCCGGTGTCCGTCCGGCCGGGCCCTCCCGGGCCGGGGTGACGCGCCGCCGGCCGCGTCAGCCGGTGAACACCACGGCCACCGACCGCGTCAGCCGGTGAACCCCGGCACCACCAGACCGGACTCGTACGCGATGACCACCGCGTGGGTCCGGTTCTGCGCGCCGAGCTTGGTCAGCACGTTCCCGACGTGCGTCTTCACCGTCTCCAGGCTCACCGTCAGCGATTCCGCGATCTCCGGGTTGGACAGGCCGGTGGCCATCAGCCGCAGCACCTCCTCCTCCCGCCCCGTCAGCGCCGCCCTCGGCAGCGCCTCCGCGGAGTCCAGCGGACGGGCGGCGACCATCCGGCGCAGGGTCGCCGGGAAGAGGATCGCCTCCCCCGCCGCCACCACCCGCACGGCCTCCGCGATCTGCCGGACCGGAAGCCGCTTGAGCACGAACCCGCTGGCCCCCGCGCTGAGCGCGGCGGTGACGTGGTCGTCGTTCTCGAAGGTGGTGATGACGACGACCTTCGGCGCCGGTGCGTCGTGGTCAGGAGACCCGGCCGATGTGACGGACGTGGTGGACGTGCCCGACGCGGCTGACGCGGCTGACTCGGCTGTCTCGGCTGACTCGGCGAGGAGTTGCCGGGTGGCCTCGATCCCGTTGCGGCGGGGCATCCGTACATCCATCAGGACCACGTCCGGACGCAGCCGCAGCGCCCGCTCGACCGCCTCCACGCCGTCGGCGGCCTCCCCGATCACCTCGATCCCCGGCTGCGCGGCCAGCAGGGTGCGCAGGCCGCTGCGGGTCACCTCGTCGTCGTCCGCGATCAGGAGGGTCGTGACGGTTTCGCTGGCGTCGGAGCCGGTCATGCCGACAACCGTACGGGCAGCCTGACCACCAGTCGCCAGTGCGTCGGCCCGTCAGGACCGGCCTCGATCTCCCCGTGCAGCAGTCGCACGCGCTCGACGAGACCCGGCAGGCCGTGACCGGAGGTGGGGAAGGCCTTCCGGCGGCCCGGTCCCGCGCTCACGCCCGCACCGGCCCCCGTCTCGTTGACCACGCCGAGCTCGAGGACGTCAGGACCGACCGCCACCCGGACCGCGATGGGACCGGCCGCTCCGTGCCGCATGGCGTTCGTCAGCCCCTCCTGCAGGATCCGGTACGCCGCCCGGGACAGCGTCCCCCGCACCTGCGCCGGATCCCCCGACCGGTCGAGATCCACCACCGCGCCCGCGTGCCGCACCCGGTCGAGCAGCTCGGACAGGTCGGCCAGGGTGCGGGCCGGTGCCGTCTCGGCCTCCTGCTCGCGCAGTACCCCCAGCACGTAGTCCAGGTCTTCGAGCGCGGCCCGGGCCGACTCCTCGATGCTGCGCAGGGCGGCCCGCGCCGCCACCGGGTCCGCGGACATCAGCTCGCCCGCGACAGCGGCCTGGATCGTGGTCGTCGTCAGCGTGTGCCCGATGGAGTCGTGCAGGTCGTGGGCCAGCCGGTTGCGTGCGGCCAGCCTCAGTTCCCGCTCGGCCGCGAGGGCGAGCCGCTCGGCCGCCGACGGCCCGAGCAGCCTCGGCGCCGACCACCGCAGGGCGTTCGTGACCAGCACGCAGACGGCTGCCGCGAGCAGCAGGCAGCCGAACGCCACCGCCCAGCTCTGCCAGCCGCCGTCCACGCGCACCGACCGGCCGAACAGGCTGAGCCCGAACTCGGCGCCGAGCCAGCCCCCCGGGAGAGCCAGGGCCAAGAAGAGCAGCACACCGCTCGTGAGCGCACCCGTCCAGCCGACCACCACATGCAGCAACAGCCAGAGAGGAGTCCGCCAACGGCCGGCGACGGACGGGACGCCGGACCGAACGGAAACAGGGCCGCCGGAAGGGACGGCTGACGAAGCGGCACCCCCCGGCGCGGCCGGGGTCGGCAACGCCACGCTCAACAGCCGCCGGGCGGACACGATCAGCACCCGCCGCGTGGTGCGGGCCAGGCCGACCAGGCCGATCAGTGCCGCCCAGACGAGCAGGACCACGACGACCTGCACACCCTCGGGAGCGGATCGCCACGCCAGCGCCGGCAGCAGCGCGAAGGACAACAGGGGGAGGCTGGCCAGAGCGGCGCCGAAGGCGAACAACGCTCCCGAGTACGTGGAGCGGCGCAGCAGCGGCCGAAGTCCCTTGATCATGATCGGCCAGTATGTACCGGCGGTTCACGAACGGCCTCCCCCGATCGGGGGAGCGAAAACTCCCGCCTTCCCGCGATGCGCGTCCGAGCCCTGGAAAACATGATCGTGTCCTGCCCGATCGACGGAAGGACAGCTGATGAACACGCAAGCGACGAATGCGTCACGGACTCGCTTCTCCCTGCGACAGAGGGGAGGCCGACGACGAGGAGCGACCGCCGCGGCGGCGGTGGTCGTCGCCGTGATGACGGCGGGTGCCCTGACGCCGCCCACCGCGTTCGCCGCCCCGAAACACGACACGGTCCAGCAGGGCCTGAACGCCCTGGTGCGCGACGGCCAGCCCGCCGCCCTCGCGAGCGTCAAGGACAGGGCGGGCCGCACGCGCACCTACACCGCCGGGGTCGGCGATCTGGCCACCGGCGCGAAGGTGCCGAGGGACGGTCAGGTGCGGATCGGCAGCAATACGAAGACGTTCACGGCCGTGGTCCTCCTGCAACTCGTCGGCGAGGGAAGGATCGACCTCGACGGCTGGGTCGACACGTACCTCCCGGGCCTCGTACGCGGGGAGGGGGTCGACGGACGCCGCATCACCGTCCGGCAGCTCCTGCAGCACACGAGCGGAATTCCCGAGTACTCCGAGGACATCAGCGACGACGAACTCCCGTACCGGTACTTCGAACCCCGCGACCTCGTCGACATCGCGCTCAAGCACAAGGCCGTCTTCGCCCCGGGAGAGAAGTGGAGTTACAGCAACACGAATTACGTCCTGGCCGGACTGATCATCCAGAAGGTCACCGGCCGGCCGCTGGCCGAGGAGATCGACCGGCGCGTCATCAGGAAGATCGGGCTGCGCCACACGTATTTCCCGGCCCCCGGTGACAGGACCATCCGGGAGCCCCACCCGAGGGGCTATCACCGGACGAAGGCGGAGGAGCCGCTGCGCGACTTCACGGAACTCGACCCGTCGGCGGGCTGGGCGGCAGGGCAGATGATCTCCACCGGCTCCGACCTCAACCGCTTCTTCGGCAAGCTCCTCGGCAGCGACCTCCTCCTCGCCGAGGCCCAGCGCGCCCAGATGCGCACCACTGTCCCCATCGAGGGCACCCCCTTCCGCTACGGCCTCGGGCTCATGAGCAGGCCGCTGTCGTGCGGCGGCGTCTACTGGGGCCACGGCGGTGACATCGCGGGCTACGAGACCCGGGGCGGAGCGACCGACGACGGCCGCGCCGCGAACGTCACGGTGACGAGCATTCCCACGGAGGACGCGGGCATCAAGGGCGTGACGAAGGTCGTGGACACGGCTCTGTGCGGTTGATGGGGGCCGGGTGCCGGGGGGGGGCGCCCGCGTCAGTCCAGGCAGAACTCGTTGCCCTCCGGGTCGGCCATCACGATCCACCCGTTGCTCATCGGCGGCTCGGGCTCGAAGCGGCGCTGCCGCCTCGCCCCCAGCGCGACCAGCCGGTCGCACTCGGCCTCAAGAGCCGCCATGCGTTCCTCCCCCTCCAGTCCGGGAGCCGCCCGGACGTCGAGGTGGACCCGGTTCTTGGCGACCTTGTCCTCCGGCACCTGCTGGAAGAACACCCGGGGTCCCTGCCCCGCCGGGTCCTCGATGGCCGATCGCGTGTTGCGCTGATCCTCCGGTACGCCCATCGTCGCGAGGAAGTCGTCCCACGCCGCCAGCGGGTCGGCGCCCTCCGGCAGTTCGATCCCCGGCGGCGCGGGATGGACGTACCCCAGGACGTCACGCCAGAAGGACGACAGCGCCCTCGGGTCGTGAGCGTCGAACGTGACCTGGAAATGACGGCTCATCATGCTGCTCCGTTCGTTGCGGATTCCGCGTCGGTGGATCCACCCTGGCACCCGATGAGGACAGGAACGGTCCGCCATGCCAGGGCGAATCCGTGAACGGGACGACCGGCACACGACGGAACGGGGCTCCCACCGCTCGGTCCGAATTCCGCCAGCCGTACGCGTCCGGCCCGGCCACCCTGGCCGTATGAGCACCCACACCACCGCCTACACCGCCCGCGCCGTGCCACCCACGGCCCTCGCCGAGCTGCGGGTCAGCGACGACGCGGGCCGCGCCTGCGCGCCGTACACCGCCACCGACGGCGGGCACCCGCTCCGCTGCTGTCTGCGGCTCTCCGTGCCCGGCGAGCGGATCGCGCTCGTCTCGTACGCGCCGCTGCGGCGCTGGGCCGCCGGGACCGGGGCCGATCCCGGCGCGTACGACGAGCAGGGCCCCGTCTTCATCCACGCCGAGGAGTGCGGCGGCCCCGCGCCCTCGGAGACGTACCCCTTCGCCCGGCCGGGGGCGCTCCGGACCGTCCGCCGCTACGACGCGGCGGGCCGGATCGTCGGCGGCCGGCTCCTGGAGATCCCGGAGGCGACGACGGAAGGCTTCGACCACGCGCTGACGGAGGCCTTCGCCGACCCGGCCGTGGCCCTGGCGCACGTCAGGGCGGTCGAGTACGGCTGCTTCCACTTCGAGGTGCGGCGCCCCTGACCAGCCACGGAAAAGGGCCCCCTGACCAGGGGGCCCTTCCACGCGGGCCGACAGACGAGTCGGGCTGTACGCCGGGTTCTGTACCCCGGGACCTCGCGGTCGTCGGGGTGACGGCCATCCATCTAGGACCGGCGTTGCCGCCGGCCTCCTGCGGTCTACCCGCGGACTCGGGCGAGCAGCCCTCGAACATCCGCGCAGGGACACCGGGGTGTCCCCTCTTGACCTTGCTCCGAGTGGGGTTTACCTAGCCGCCTGAGTCACCTCAGGCGCTGGTGGTCTCTTACACCACCGTTTCACCCTTACCGAGGACCGAGGCCCCCGGCGGTCTGTTTTCTGTGGCACTGTCCCGCGGGTCACCCCGGGTGGCCGTTAGCCACCACCCTGCTCTGTGGAGCCCGGACGTTCCTCGGGAAGATCCGGGGATCTTCACGCGGCCGTCCGCCCGGCTCGTCTGCCGTGCCGACCATGCTACCCGTCGGCGCGGACACCGCTTGACCTTGCCGCAGCGTCAGGGTTTCTACTGGGCGCATGCGTATCGGCGAGATCGCCGCCCTGGTCGGGGTCACTCCCCGGGCCGTGCGGCACTACCACCAGTCGGGCCTGCTGCCCGAGCCCGTACGGCGGGCCAACGGGTACCGGGAGTACGGCATCCGCGACGCCGTCCTGCTCGCCCGGATCCGGCGGCTCACCGAGCTGGGCCTCGGGCTCGACGAGGTACGGGACGTGATCGCCGGCGACGAGGGGCGGGGGCTCGTGGAGGTGCTGGAGGAGCTGGCGGAGGACCTGGCGCGCCAGGAGGCGGTGATCCGGGAGCGCCGGGCCCGGCTCGCCCCGCTCCTCGTCGAGGCGCGGGCCGGGCGGCTGCCCGCCGACGGGCCCCTGTCGCCGGATCTCACGGCGCTGCTCGCGGGTCTCGGCGAGCTGCCCGAGTCGCCGATGGCGGTGAAGGACCGGGAGATCCTGGCCCTGCTCGACGCCGTCGTACCCGAGGACGAACGGGCCCGGTTGATGGGTCTGATGCGGGGAGCGGCGGAGCACGCGCGCGTGGTGTACCCGCTCCTCGACGCCCTCGCCGGGGCGGAACCGGACGACCCGCGGGTCACGGAGGCGGCCCGGGTGCTCGCCGCCTGTCTGCCGGACGAGCTCGGGGTGGAGATCCCGGGCGCCGAGTCGGGGGACGCTCCCGACGGCTCCCTCGCCGACACCTTCTTCGCGGACCTCGCCCCGGCCCAGTCGGCGGCCGTGCGCCTGGCGATCCGCCTGGTCGCGGAGCGACGGGAGCAGGGCCGGCGACGGGAGCAGGGCCGATGACGGCGGAACTCGACGCCCCGCGCCCGACGGACGCTGCCGACCGCCCCCGCACCGGGCCCCCCGCCCGTACCCGTCCCGTCCGTCTTCTCCGTCTCCTCGCCTATGTCGCCCTGCCCGCCGAGGTCGTCCTCGCCGTGCTGCTCGTCGGCGGGGTCCGGGTCCCCGGGGCCGTGTGGGCCGTGGCCGAGCTCCTGCTCGTCGTGCTGCTGCTCGCCGAGGGGCTGTCCTATCTGCGGCTGCGACGGCGGGGGCTCTCCCGGCGGGCCGCCGTGGCCGAGCTGGTGCCCGAGCCCGTGCTGCGGATCATGGGGCACGAGCTGCGGATCATGGTGAGCCTGGCGCGGTGGGTGGCACGGCGCCCGCAGGGGGTCGACGGCGCGGACGCGGTGTTCCCGCACGCGCGGGACCAGGCGGCGCTGATGTACGGCTTCGCGTTCGTGTGCCTGGTGGAGACGGTCGGCATGTCGTACCTGCTCGGCGACTGGCCCCTGGTCCACACGGTCGTCCTCGTCCTGGACGTGTACACCGTGCTCTTCGTCCTCGGGCTGCACGCCGCGTCCGTGACCCGTCCGCACACCCTCACCGGGGACGTCCTGCGGCTGCGGCAGGCCGCGCACGTCGACGTACGGGTGCCCCTCGGCCTGGTCGCGGCCGTCCGCCACGAGCTGCGGTTCACGCACGAGAAGACCGAGGGCGAACTGAACCTCGCCGTCGGCTCCCAGACCTCCCTGACGATCGAGCTCGCCGAACCGGTGAACGCGCCCCGGTTCCTGGGCGGGCCCCGCCCCGTACGGCTGATCCGTGTCCACGCCGACGACCCGCGCGCCCTGTACACGCGGCTCACGCGGGCGGTCACGCGGGCGCGAACAGCACCTTCGCCGACCCAGGCTCCGCCTCCGCCAGCCTGACCCGCAGCCACTCCCCCAGCGGCAGCCGCGCCTCGCCGCCCGTGATCCGGGCGACGACGGCCGGGTCGTCCAGGTGGACGGTGCCGGTGGAGGGCTCGCGTTCCTTCACGTCGATCACGTACGCGTCGAAGACCTCCCCGACCCGCTCCCTGAGCAGGGCGGCCTCGACGATGTCGACGCTCTCGCGCTCGACGGTGTTCGCGCGCCGCGAGCCCGCGGCCATCTCGTCGGGGAGGGTGGGCAGGGCGGCCCGTACCCACTCGGGCGGTTCGTCGCCCGCCACCGCCGCCACGCACAGCTCGCCCGCGTACCGGTCGACGAGCCGCCGCAGCGGCGCGGTGCAGTGGGTGTACTCGTCGGCGACGGCGGCGTGCACGGCGGGGGTGGGGATGTGGCCGTCGGTGAAGACGGTGTACCCGGCGCCGCGCAGGAGGGTGGTGCACTCCTGGAGGAAGGCGGCGTGGCGCGGGTTCGTCGGGTCGGCGGCCCGGACGACGTCCGCGTACGAGACGTGGTGCGGCCAGTCGACGCCGAGGGCGTGCGCGGAGCGGCGCAGGCGGGCGACGGCGCCGTCGGGGGCGGTGGGGAGGGTGCGCAGGATGCCGGTGCCGGCGGCGGTCATGAGGTCGGCGGCGGCCATGCCGGTGAGGAGGGAGATCTGGGCGTTCCAGCCGTCCGCGGGGAGCGGGGCCCGGTACGCGAGCGCGTAGGTGTGGTCCTGCTCGACGATCTCCTGCTCGGGGACGTTGAGGGAGATCCCGCCCCGCTCGACTTCCAGGGCTTCGCGGAGCAGCCCGATCTCGCGGAGGAGGGCGACGGGCTCCTCCGCCGTACCGCTGTCGATCTGCCGCTGCACGCCCGCGTAGTCGAGCCGGGCCCGGCTGCGGACGAGGGCGCGGCGGACGTCGGTGGCGACCCTGCGCCCTTCGGCGTCGAGGTCGATCCGCCACAGCAGGGCGGGGCGGGGATCGCCGGGGAGGAGGCTGGCGGCGCCCTCGGAGAGGACGGCGGGGTGGAGCGGGACGCGGCCGTCGGGGAAGTAGAGGGTGAGGACGCGCCGGTGGGCCTCGGCGTCGAGCGCGGAGCCGGGGGTGACGAAGGCGGCGACGTCGGCGATGGCGTAGTGGACGCGGTAGCCGCCGTCGGCCCTGCGGGCCAGGTGCATGGCCTGGTCGAGGTCGGTGGAGGTGGGCGGGTCGACGGTGAAGAAGGGCAGGTCGGTGGCGTCGTGCGCGGGGAGCCGGGGGGCTTTCGCGGCGGCCTCGGCCTCGGCGAGGACGGCGGGCGGGAACTCCTCGGGGATCGCGAGCTCGGTACGGAGTGCGCGCAGGGCGGCCCGCAGCGGAGCCTCGGCTGCGCCGGTCACGTGAATGGGGCGGCGGGGCATGGACCGAGCGTAGGGCGGGGCGCGGGGCACGGCACCCTGAACGGCCGCGCGGCAGGGGTCCGGGGTGCCGTACGCGCTCGGCCCGTACGGCACCGGAGCTGCTGCCGCTGAGCGGCCGCGCGGCGGGGAAGGGCGTCCGCGCTTTGTAGTCTTGACGGCCGGGGCCGCACCCCCGATCCCGTACGGACGAAGGAGAACCACCGTGCTCGTGCTGTTGCCGCCCTCCGAGGGCAAGGCCTCCTCGGGGCGCGGGGCGCCGCTCAAGCCGGAGTCGCTGTCCCTGCCGGGGCTCGCGGAGGCGCGGGCGGCGGTCCTCGACGAGCTGGTCGAGCTGTGCGCGGCCGACGAGGAGAAGGCGCGTGAGGTGCTCGGCCTGAGCGAGGGCCTGCGGGGCGAGGTCGCGAAGAACGTGGAGCTGCGGACGGCGGGCGCCCGCCCGGCCGGCGAGGTCTACACGGGCGTGCTGTACGACGCGCTCGGCCTGGCGACCCTGGACGCGGCGGCCCGGAAGCGGGCGGGGCGGTCGCTGCTCGTGTTCTCGGGGCTTTGGGGCGCGGTGCGGGTGACGGACCGGATTCCGTCGTACCGCTGCTCGATGGGGGTCAAGCTGCCGGGGCTCGGCGCGCTGGGCGCGCACTGGCGCGGGGCGATGGCGTCCGTGCTTCCCGAGGAGGCCGGGGAGGGTCTTGTCCTCGACCTGCGTTCGTCGGCGTACGCGTCGGCGTGGAAGCCGAAGGGGGAGGTGGCGGCGCGGACGGTGACGGTGCGGGTGCTGCACGCGCCGACCCGGAAGGTCGTCAGCCACTTCAACAAGGCGACGAAGGGGCGGATCGTGCGGAGCCTCCTGGAGGCGGGCGCGGTGCCGGGGTCGCCTCGGGATCTTGTGGTGGCGCTGCGGGACCTGGGGTACGTGGTGGAGGAGGGCGCGAAGGCGGGAGCCCTTGACGTCCTGGTGGACGAGATCCACTAGGGGTTCATTGCGCCCTGCACAACGATCGTTGCGCAGAACGCTCGTCATGGCCAGGATGACGCCATGACGAGCGTGTTCGACCTTGCCCCGGAAGCCGCCCCCGTGCCCGTCGTCCCGGTCGTCGTGATCGAGGACGCCGCCGACGCCGTACCCCTGGCGCGGGCCCTGGTGGCCGGCGGGCTGCCGCTGATCGAGGTCACCCTGCGCACCCCGGCCGCACTCGACGCGGTCCGCGCGATCGCGGCCGAGGTGCCGGACGCGGTCGTCGGCGCGGGGACGGTCGTCTCGGCGGCCGGGGTCGCGGACGCGGTCGGCGCCGGCGCCCGGTTCCTGGTCAGCCCCGGGTGGACCGGGCGGCTGCTCGGCGCGATGCGGGAGTCGGGCCTGCCGTTCCTGCCGGGGGTGTCGACGACTTCGGAGGTCGTGGCCCTGCTCGAACAGGGCGTGGACACCATGAAGTTCTTCCCGGCCGAGGCGGCGGGCGGCGTCCCGTATCTGAGGTCCCTCGCGGGACCGCTCCCCCGCGCCCGTTTCTGCCCGACCGGCGGCGTCTCCCTCGCCTCGGCCCCCGCCTATCTGTCCCTGCCGAACGTCGGCTGCGTCGGCGGTACGTGGATGCTGCCGCCCGACGCCCTCGCGGCCCGCGACTGGGCACGGGTCGAGTCCCTCGCGCGCGAGGCGGCGGCGCTGCGCTGACCGGCACCGTCCATGTCGTGCCGTCCCGCACGATCCTCAGGCGCGTGCCGTCGAACCGCGCGCGCGTGCCCCTCCCCGAAAGCACCGTCTCCACGGCCGCACCCCCACGCCTCCGGACGACAGCCGCGCGATCATACGGGCGCGGGGGCGAACTCCACCCCGAGGTGGTCGGTCACCGGGCGGTAGCCGAGACGCTGGTAGAGGGCGTTGCTGGTGGGGTTGGCCAGGTCCGTGAAGAGCAGGACCTGCGCGGCGCCGCCGTCCAGGGCGGCCCGGCTGACGGCGGCGGTGACCCCGGCCGCGTAGCCCCTGCGGCGCTCCTCGGGCGGGGTGTAGACGAGGTGGACACGGGCCTGGCCCTCGATCGTGCGGGACACCGCGGCCATCGCGACCGGGCGGCCGCCGGGGGTCTCCCAGAGCAGCAGCCGCCCCTCGCGGATCCGTTCGGCGACGGGGCCCGTGACGTCCTGCTCGGGGTCCTCCCCGATGGCTCGGGCGAAGCCGCGCGCCCAGGCGGTGACGAGCGGCACGTCCGCCGCGTCCGCGACACGGGCCCTGCCTTCGGGGGCGGGCTCCGGCGGGACCAGCGCGCCGAGCCGGAAGAGCCGCATCCGGACGGTGGGCGACCAGGGGCGGCCCGAGGCCTCCGCGTACGCCTCGACGGCGGCCGTCTCACCGCGCAGCCCGGTCGGCTCCTCACCCGCGGGGAGGACGAGGGCGCGGGCCGCCGCCACGGTCATGGCCCCGAAGGCGGGCACGCGGGCCGGTGACACGACGAACACGCCCGTGACGCGGCCGTCGGGCTCGGCCCACCAGCCGAGCAGGTCCGCCCTGTCCATGAGGGTCAGGACGGCGGTGTTACGGGCGGGCTCGGCGGCCAGGTGGTCAGCGGCGGCGGTACGGAACGCGGTGGCGTCCTCGGTGAAGTGCCAGGTCATGACGGGATGCTGGTACGGGGCGAGGGCTCCGCGCCAGCTCTTTACGGCGTCAGTTCCGCAGGTGCGAGGTGTCGTTGAGGAGCCGTACGGAGGCGTTGCCGTCGGCGTAGTAGGCCACGGCGGAGATCGACGCGGCCGACAGCTCCATCCGGAACAGCGCCTCGGGCGGGGCGCCGAGCGCGAGCCGGACCAGGGTCTTGATCGGCGTGACATGGGTGACGAGGAGGACGGTCCGGCCCGCGTGGGCGGCGGTCAGCCGGTCCCGGGTCGCGGCGACGCGGCGGGCCACGGCGGCGAAGCTCTCTCCGCCGCCGGTGGGCGCGGCCTTCGGGGAGGCGAGCCAGGCGTCGAGGTCCTCGGGGTACCGCTCCCGGACCTCACCGAAGGTCAGCCCCTCCCAGGCACCGAAGTCGGTCTCCCGGAGCCCCTGTTCGATCCGTACGTCGAGCCCGAGGCGGGCGGCGACGGCGGCGGCGGTCTGGCGGCAGCGGGTGAGGGGCGAGCTGACGATCTCCTGGATGGTGCCGCGCGCGGCGAGCGCCTCGGCGACGGCCTGCGCCTGCCGCAGCCCGGCCGGTGACAGCTCGGGGTCGGACCCCCCGCTTCCCGAGAACCGCTTCTCGGGCGTGAGCGCGGTCTCCCCGTGCCGCAACAGCACGAACGTGGCGGGCGCCCCCATGTCGGGCCCGACCTGGCCCTGTGGGGGCGCGGGGGCGACGGCGGCGGGCGGGGAGGTCTCCAGGTCGGCCGAGGTCACGACGTCGCCCGAGGACACGGGCTCGTCCGAAGTCACGACGTCACCCGCGGTCACGAGCTCGCCCGAGGCCACCAGCGCTTCCGTCGCGAACAGGCCGTCGTCCGGCGCGGACGGAGCCGACGGGCGCGACGCGGCGCTCGGCCAGGCGGCGGTGCCGGTGGCACCCCCGGTCATGCCCTCGCGGTCCGCCGTACGGGTCCCGGCGCCGCCCGAGGGCCGGGCGCCGAGCGCCGCCCTCGCGCGGGCCGCGCCCGCCGTCGCGTCGCCGGGCGGGCCCGACGGGGCGAGGGCGGCGTTGCGCGCGGCGGAGGCGTCGAGCGCGGCCGTCGAGGCGGACGGCTCCCACGGGCGGCCCCGCCTGCCCGCGTCCATCGCCTCGTTCGCGAGCCGGTCCGCGTGCTTGTTGCGCTCCCGGGGGATCCACTCGTAGCGGACCCGGCCGGCCGGGAAGACCCGGCCCGCCTCGGCGGCGAGCGGCTTCATGTCCGGGTGCTTGATCTTCCAGCGGCCGGACATCTGCTCGACGACCAGCTTGGAGTCCATCCGGACGTGGACGACGGCGTCGGGGAACAGCGCCCGGGCCGCCTTGAGGCCCGCCACCAGACCCTTGTACTCGGCGACGTTGTTCGTCGCCACGCCGATGTACTCGGCCGCCTCCGCGAGCGTCTCGCCCGTCACGGGGTCCAGGACGACCGCCCCGTAGCCGGCGGGCCCCGGGTTGCCCCGGGATCCCCCGTCGGCCTCGACGATCACTTCTCGCGGAGACGGAAGGGCGGACATTACAGACCGGACTCCGAGGTGCGGACGAGGATGCGGCGGCAGTTCTCGCAGCGGACGACCGCGTCACGGGCGGCGGCGCGGATGTCGTTGAGCTCGGTGATGTTGAGCTCCATGTGGCAGCCCTCGCACTTGCGCTGGAACAGCCGGGCCGCGCCGACGCCGCCCTGCTGCACGCGCAGCTTCTCGTACAGCTTCAGGAGGTCGGCGGGGACGGAGGCCGAGATGAGCTCGCGCTCCTTGGTCACCGAGGCGACCTCGGCGTCCAGCTCGGCCTCGGCGGCGTCACGCCGGGCGGTGGCGTCGTCGGTCTTGGCCTGGACGGCGGAGACCCGCTCGGTCAGCTCGGCGAGGCGCTCCTGCGCGGACTCGCGGCGCTCCATGACCTCGAGGACGATCTCCTCCAGGTCGCCCTGGCGCTTGGCGAGGGAGACGATCTCGCGCTGGAGGTTCTCCAGGTCCTTCGGGGAGGACACGGCGCCGGAGTCGAGGCGCTGCTGGTCGCGGGCGGCCCGCTGGCGGACCTGGTCGACGTCCTGCTCGGCCTTGGTCTGCTCACGGCCGCAGTCGCTCTCCTCGGTCTGCGCGGCGACGAGCAGGTCGCGCAGCTGGGTGAGGTCCTTGGTCAGCGACTCGATCTCGGCGTGCTCGGGCAGCGACTGCCGCTTGTGGGCGAGCTGCTGGAGGCGGACGTCCAGGGCCTGGACGTCGAGGAGGCGGATCTGGTCGGCGGGCGCGGCGTTCAGTTGGGGGCTCCAGGGGAGGTGTGGTGGGAGGACCAGGGGTCGGTGACCGTCTTCGAGACGTGGACGCGGAGGTCCCAGCCGTGGCGGTCGGAAATCTCGTCGAGCTGGGCGGCGGCCTGCTCGCACCAGGGCCATTCGGTGGCCCAGTGGGCGGCGTCGACCAGAGCGAGGGGTGAGTGCTGGGTGGCCTCGGAGACCGGGTGGTGGCGCAGGTCGGCGGTGAGGAAGGCGTCCACCCCCGCGGCGCGTACGGCGTCGAAGAGGCTGTCGCCCGAGCCGCCGCTGACGGCGACGCGGCGCACGGTCATGGCGGGGTCGCCGGCGACCCGGATGCCCTGCGCGGTGGCGGGCAGTCGCTTCGCGGCGCGCTCGGCGAACTCCGCGAGGGTCTCGGGGTGGTCGAGTTCGCAGATCCGGCCGAGGTTGTTCTCGGGGACGAGGGGGCCGGTGACGCGGAGGCCGAGGGCGCCGGCGAGGGCGTCGGAGACGCCGGGGTCGGCGGTGTCGGCGTTGGTGTGCGCGACGTGGAGGGCGATGTCGTGCTTGATGAGGCCGTGCACGACGCGGCCCTTGAAGTGGCCGGCCGCGACCGTCGTCGTACCGCGCAGATAGAGCGGGTGGTGGGTGACGATCAGGTCGGCGCCGAGGGAGACGGCCTCGTCGGCGATCTCCTGGACGGGGTCGACGGCGAAGAGCACGCGGGTGACCTCGGCGTCGGGGTCGCCGCAGACGGTGCCGACGGCGTCCCACGACTCGGCCCGCTCGGGTGGCCAGAGGGCGTCGAGCGCGGCGATGACTTCAGACAGACGGGGCACGGGGGAAAGGCTACCTGGCTCACGCGCCCGACCGTCGTGCCCGGTGCGGGGGCGTGGGTACGGGGGCGCGCACCGGCCCCCGTACTCCCGTGGCCGTCCGGTCGTCGTCCCTACTTCTTGACGAGGTCCGCGCGCAGGTCGTCGAGGACCTCGTTCGCCGCCGTCACGCCGAGGCCGAGGTACCAGGTCTCGTCCGGGACGTCCTTGGCCTGGCCGGCCTTGACCGCCTTGAGGTTCTTCCAGAGCGGGTTGCCCTGGGCGGTGTCCTTCTTGGTGGCCTTGGCGTCGCCGTACACGCCGGTGAAGATCCAGTCGGCGTCGGCCTCGTCGATCTTCTCGGGGCTGATCTCGGCGGCGAGGTCGTCGATCTGCTGGTTCTTGGGCCGCGGCAGGCCGGTGTCCTCGAGGATGGTGCCGATGAAGGACGCCTTGGCGTAGAGGCGGATCTTGCCGGGGAGGTAGCGGACCATCGAGATGGTCGGCTTGTTCGGTCCGATGTCCGTGCCGAGCTGCTTCGCCTTCGTCTCGTACGCGGCGAGCTTCGCCTTCGCCTCCGCGGTCCTGTCGAGCGCGGCGGCGTTCAGGAGGTAGTTCTCCTTCCAGGTGAAGCCCGGACGGATGGAGAACACGGTCGGCGCGATCTTCGACAGTTCGTCGTACTTGTCGGCGGCGCGGAGCTGGCTGCCGAGGATCAGGTCGGGCTGGAGGTTGGCGATGGCCTCCAGGTTGAGGTTGTTGATGGTGCCGACGGACTTCGGGGCGCCGGCGTCCTTCTTGAGGTACCCGGGGATGCCGTCGTCGCCCTCGGAGGGGGCGTAACCGACGGGCTGGATGCCGAGGGAGACGACGTTGTCGAGCTCGCCGACGTCGAGGACGACGACCCGCTTGGGCGCGGACTTCAGCTCGGTCTTGCCGAGGGCGTGGGTCAGGGTGCGGGGGAACTGACCGGCCTTGGCGTCGGTGCCCAGGGCCGCGGTCTTGGCCGCCGCGTCGCCGAAGTCCTTGCCGCCGGTGGCGACGTCCTTCTTCTTGGTCGTGTCCTCCTTCGCGGAGGCGTCGGAGCCTCCGTCCCCTCCTCCGCAGGCCGCGAGCGAGAGCGAGGCGGCGAGGGCGACGACAGCGGCGGTGCCGCGGCGGCGGAGGGACATGAGAAGGCTCCTGTAAGGGTCCTGGCGGGGCTACGGGCACGACCGGACGGAGCCACAGACTCCGTTTAGGTTCGCCTTACCTTACTCACCACGGGTCACTCCAGCACAGCCGCCCCCCTCCCCTCAGCCGAACCGCCGCACGGCCACCCTTATGTGTGAAGTGACCGGGCTCGTGTTGTTCGGCTGGAAGTGCGAAAACTAGCTTCGTGGCCGGAGGTGACGAGTCGATGACAGCGTGTGCCATCGAGACGGCGGCCGAGGACGACGACCGCGAGGGAAGCCGGGACGGGGAGCGCCCCGGGGGAGCCGTCCGGCCGACGGGGTTCACGATCACGGCGAACGGCGCGTACGCGGCCCGGCTCGCGGGCGCCGGGGACGCCCTGTACGTGGAGCGGTGGACCCTCGACGGTCCTGAGCCGTACGCGGTGCCGCTCCCCCTCGACCAGCCGGAGGAGCCGGGCACCCAGCTGCTGCCCCTCGCCGACGGCCGGGTCCTCGTCGCCCGCCGCGTGGACGGGCGGCGGAACACGTTCTCGCTGCTCTACCCCACGGGACCGGCCACCGGCGAGCTCCAGCTCGGCGCGGTGGAGGCCCCGGGCTCCGAGCACCTGACGCTGCTCCCGCCCTCGCCGGACGGCATCTGCGCGTACGCGATGTGCGTCGGCCCCGACACGACGACGCTCTGGCTGGTCGCGGGCGGCGCCTTCGGCCCTGAGCAGGTGGCGGAGGTGAAGGGCCGCTGCGCGGGCGGGGTGTGGCTCGACCGCACGGGCCGGATGCTCGCGCTCGACCGGCGGCTCGACGGCGGTCCCGTGAAGGCCGTCGCCGTCGACCTGGAGCGGGGCGGGGAGGTGACGCCGCTGCTCCAGATCACCGAGGACAGTCACGACCGGCTGCTCCTCGCCGACCCGGACAGCGGGCTGCTCCTGATCCGCTCCGACGCGCCGTCGCCCGGGCATGACCGGCTCGGCTGGGGGGTGCTCGGGAGTCTGCTCCCGGTGCGGTTCCCCGAGTGCCTGCGGCTCGACGACGCGGCGGTGACGCCGTTCGCCGTGCAGCCGGGGCAGGTGCTGATGCCGGAGAGCTGCGGGGTGGCGCTGCGGATCGACGCGGCGGGCGGGAGCTGGGTCGGGACCTGGCAGCCCTCGGCCCGGCGGATGGGGCAGGTGGCGGCCCCCGCGGGCTGGCTGGCCGGTGCGGGGCTCTGGACGGCCGGCGGTGTCCTGCGGCTGCCGTACGTGACGGCCGGGGCGCCGTGCGGGCTCGCGGACGTGGAGGCGCCGCCGGAGCCCGAGCCGGTGCCGGTCGCGGTCGCCGCGGCGGTCGTCGAGGAGCCCCGGGTGTGCCGTCCGGTGCCGCTTCAGCAGGCACCTCTCACCGACCGGAAACCCGCTGACTAGACTCTCGGGCTGCACAGCAAGACCGATGTCAACGGGGTGAGTTCGACCATGTCGGAAAACAGCACGCACGGGCAGGAGCGCAACGGCTCCGGCAAGCACCGCGGTCAGGCCGCGCCGGCGGAGGACTCCGCGTCCTCCCCGCACGGCCGTCACCGCCGCGAGCCCGACGCGCAGTGACCGGGTAGGTCCAGATGAGGCGAAGGGCCCCGGGGTCTCCCCCGGGGCCCTTCGTCATCCCCACCGCTGACCGTCCTCGTGCGACGGCCGGTCCTCAGCCCCTTTTGAGTCCCAGCACCTCCGTCGCCGCGAAGGTCTCGCCCGCCGGGCGGGCGGCGTAGTGCGGGGTGAGCAGGCCGTCCAGTTCCTCGTACGTGAACGCCTCCTTGGCCGTGTCGAACTTGGCCGACACCCGCGGCCGGTCGACGACCGCCACCATCCCGCCGTGCACGACGAGCAGCTGGCCGTTGACCCCGGCCGCCGCCGGGGAGGCGAGATAGCCGACGAGCGGCGCCACGTGATCGGGGGACAGCGGGTCGAGCGCGCCCTCCTCCGTCGGCTCCCCGAAGCCGGCGAACACGTCCTCCGTCATCCGCGTCCTGGCCCTCGGGCAGATCGCGTTCGCCGTCACCCCGTACCGGGCGAGCGCGAGCGCCGTCGACGTGGTCAGGCCCACGATGCCGCCCTTGGCCGCCGCGTAGTTGGGCTGTCCGGCCGAGCCGGCGAGGAAGGCCTCGGACGAGGTGTTGACGATCCGGCCGTGAACACCGGTCTCCCCCGCCTTGGCGCGGCCCCGCCAGTGCGCGGCGGCGAAGTGGGTGGTGTTGAAGTGGCCCTTGAGGTGGACCCGTACGACCGAGTCCCACTCGTCCTCGCTCATCGAGAAGACCATCCGGTCACGCAGGATGCCCGCGTTGTTGACCAGGACGTCCAGTTTCCCGAACTGGGCGACGGCCAGGGCGACCAGGGCCCGTGCGGTCTCGAAGTCGGAGACGTCGCCGAGGTGCGCGACGGCCCGGCCGCCCGCCGCGCGGATCTCGGCGGCGACCTCCTCGGCGGGCCCGGCGGAGGCCGTGCCCGAGCCGTCGCGGCCGGGCTGCCCGTAGTCGTTGACGACGACGGCGGCGCCGAGCCGGGCCAGTTCGAGGGCCTCGGCGCGGCCGAGACCGCGCCCGGCGCCGGTGACGATCGCGCTCAGTCCGTCGAGCGGAAGGGTCATGGCCGTCCCTCTCAGATCTCGATGCAGGTACGGAGAGCGGCGCCCGTGCGCATCTGCTCCAGGGCCTCGTTGATCCCCGCGAGCGGCACCCGGTGGGTGATGAGCGACTCCAGGTCGATGCGGCCCGCCCGCCAGAGGGCGATGGCCCTCTCGTACGAGCGGAGCACGTCGCCGCCGCCGTACATGGACGGCAGGATCCGCTTCTCGTCGAAGAACAGCTCGAACATGCTGAGCTTGAGGTGGTCGTCGAGGGCTCCGGCGCCGACGACGCAGAGGGTGCCGCCGCGCCGGGTCGTCTCGTACGCGGTGCGGGCGGTGGCAGACCTGCCGACGACCTCGAAGACGTAGTCGAAGCCCTCCCCGCCGGTGATCCGCTGCTTGGCGTCGGCGAGGGCGTCCGGGGCGACGGCCTCGGTGGCGCCGAAGCGCAGGGCGGCCTCGCGGCGCGAGGCGACGGGGTCGACGGCGACGATCTGGGCGGCGCCCTGGAGCCTGGCGCCCTGGATCGCGGAGACGCCGACGCCTCCGCAGCCGATGACGGCGACCGACGAACCGGCCTCCACCTTGGCGGTGTTGATGGCGGCGCCGAGGCCGGTGGTGACGCCGCAGCCGATGAGGGCGGCGATCTCGAAGGGGACGTCGTCGGGGATCGGGACGGCGCAGCCGGCGTCGACGACGACCTCCTCGGTGAAGGTGCCGGTGCCGGCGAAGCCGAAGAGGTCGCCGCCGGGGCGCTTGAAGTTGGGCGTGCCGGCGTTCATGAAGCCGGCAAGGCAGAGGTGCGTCTGGCCGCGCCGGCAGGCGGGACAGCTGCCGCAGGCGGGCAGCCAGCAGAGCAGCACCCGCTGGCCCTGGTCGAGTCCGGTGACGCCGTCGCCGACGTCGAGGATCTCGCCCGCGCCCTCGTGGCCGGGGATGAACGGGGCGGGCTGCGGAAGGACGCCGCTCATCGCGGAGACGTCGGAGTGGCAGAGGCCGGTGGCCCGGACCCGGATCCGCACCTTGCCGGGGCCGAAGCCCACGGCCTCGACGTCGTCGAGGACTTCGAGTTTGTCCTGGCCGATCTCGTGCAGTACGGCTGCGCGCATGGTGCGGCTCCCTCCGGGACGGGTGTGATGGTTCTACGAGTGTTCGACGAGGGTGTCGGCGAGTACGGGGGCGTCGTCGCGCTCCACGGCCGTGACCGTCACCTGGACGCGGCCCTCCCCGGCCCACATCCGGATGCGCAGGGTCTCGCCGGGGAAGACGATTCCGGCGAAGCGCGTGCGGTACGAGGTGACCCGGGTGACGTCCCCGCCGAGCACCGTGTCCACGACCGCCTTGAGGGTCATGCCGTACGAGCAGAGGCCGTGCAGGATCGGCCGGTCGAAGCCGGCGAGCTCGGCGAACTCGGGGTCGGCGTGGAGCGGGTTCCAGTCCCCGGAGAGCCGGTAGAGGAGGGCCTGTTCCTCACGGATCGGGCGTTCGGCGGTGACGTCGGGCGCGCGGTCGGGGAGGGCGAGGCGCTCGGAGGGCCCGCGGTCGCCGCCCCAGCCGCCTTCGCCGCGTACGAAGATCTGGGCGTCGCTGGTCCAGAGCGGGCCCTCGTCGTCGGCGGCCTCGGAGCGCAGGACGAGGACGGCGGCCTTGCCCTTGTCGTACACGGCGGCGACGCGGGAGGTGGAGACGGCGCGGCCGGCGACGGGGACGGGGCGGTGGAGGGTGATCGACTGTCCGCCGTGCAGGACGGCGGCGAGGTCGATGTCGATGCCGGGGGCGGAGAGCCCGCCGACGACCCCCATGCCGGCGCCGGCGACGGTGGCGAAGCTGGGCAGGACGTGGAGCCGTGATTCGAGGGTGTAGCGGAGCTCGTCGGGGTCGGTGGCGGGGAGGCCCGCTCCGAGTCCGAGGTGGTAGAGCTGGACGTCCTTGTGGTCCCAGGAGATCCCGGCGCTGCGGGGTTCGGCGGCGAGGGCCTTGGCGGGGTCGATCGGCATCGGGCTGCTGCTCCTCGTGGCGGGGAAGACCTCGGCGCGGCCGTCCGCACCGTCGGCCGCACCGAGGCCGTGCGGGGACCGTCCCGTACGCGCCCGTTCTAGAACGCGTTCTAGGTCGGTGGTCCCCATGTATAGCCGAGCCGATGACGGTTGTGAACCCTCCTGACGGTATGTCAGAAACGGCGGCGCACGGCTCTCCGCGAGCGGGTCGCGGCCGCAGGCGGCACGCTGGTCTCGGGACCGGCCCCCGGGCGCGGATCCCGGGCCGCCGCGGAATTCCCCGTGGCGGCCCCCGGCCCGCACGACGGGGAGCCCACGGAAATGATCAGGATCCTGCTCGCCGAGGACCAGGGGACGACACGGGGCGCCCTGGCGATGCTGCTCGGGATGGAGCGTGACTTCGAGGTGGTCGCGCAGGTCGGGCGCGGCGACGAGGTCGTGGACGCGGCGCTCCTCGTGCGGCCCGATGTGGCGCTGCTCGACGTCGGGCTGCCGGGGCGCTCGGGGCTCGACGCCGCCGCGGACCTGCGGGACGAGGTGCCGGACTGCCGGGTGGTGGTCCTGACGACCGCCGGGCGGCCGGGGTATCTCCGGCGCGCACGGGAGGCGGGGGCGGCCGGGTTCCTGGTCAAGGACGGGCCCGTGGAGGAGCTGGCCGACGCGGTCCGGCGGGTGCTGCGCGGGGAGACGGTGATCGACCCGGCGCTCGCGGCGGCGGCCGCCTCGGAGCAGTACTGACGGCCCGCGACCGTACGGAGGCGGTGCGGGCCACCCGGCGTCACGCGTGGGGGGGCAGGCGCCTACAGCTCGCGTTCCGCGAGGGAGGCGGCGCGCTGGGCCTCGAAGTTGGTCGCGTACTGGTCGAAGACCGTCGAGTCCTCGTACTTGAGGAGGGTCTCGTCGTTCACCGTGAGCGCCATTCCCGTGTACGTGTGGCTGCCGGTGAAGACGATCTTCTTGTTCACGCCGCCGAGATACGTGCCCTCGACCAGCAGGTACTTGGTGTGGGTGTCGGAGCCGCCGCGGCCGTCGTTGTCGAGCTTGTGCAGGATGATCCGGCCCTTCCCCGAGGTCGGCCTGGACAGCCAGGAGGACACCTCGGTCATCGGCTTGCCGGCCGCCGCGTCCCAGTTCTCGAGCGAGCGGTACACGATCTCGATGTGGCAGCCCTGCTCGGCGAGCTCCCACAGCTGCCTGGCCACCTCGGTGCGGGTGATGTGGCCCTGCGCGATGCGGATCTTCGTACGACCGTCGGTGGTGCCGAATCCCGGGGAGTTGCCGCCGCAGGGGTTCGCGGTGCCGGCCGGCGCCACCGTCTTGAGGATGTTCACGATCACGTCGGTGGAGGACCGGGGGAAGAAGTAGACCTTGGCCTTGCCGGCCTGGGTGTCGTGGGCGTAGTCAGCGACCTGCGGAGTCTCCCCGACGGCGGCCGCCGCCTGGTCGTCGAAGTACCGGCTGTACGCGGCGAACAGTTCCGTGTTGCCCACCACCGTCAGGGCGTCGTTCCACCAGGCGTCGGTGTCCTGCCCCGTGAGGTTGCCGGAGGACTGCACCACGACGTTGTCGACCGGGGTGTCGCCCTTGCCCTTGGTACGGGAGAACAGGAAGAACTTGTTGTGGTTGACGTTGTTGTACCAGCCGTCGGGGTCCGTGGCCGTGGTGCCCGGGTCCAGGGCGAGGCAGGCCTCCGAGGGCTTGCAGGTGCGGACCCAGGAGGGCGCGCTGCCGGGCTTCGCCAGCTCGGTCGCGAGGTACGTGGCCGCCCCCGAGGTGCTGTCCGCGTCGAGGACCACCTGGACGGAGACGCCCCGCCGGTGGGCGGCGACCAGCCGGTCGGCCATGTACTGGGAGTGGAACAGGTACAGGGAGATCCGGATGGACGACCCTGCCTCGGCTCCGTCGACGAGGCCCGTCAGGTGGAAGAGGATGCGGCCTGTGGCGGCCTTGTCGGTGCTCGTCGGGTCGTTGAATATCGCGCCGGTGGTCACGGCCACGACGGGCTCCGCCGACGCCGAGGGCGCGACCGTCAGGGCGGCGCCGACGGCGAGGGCGGTCACGGCGGTTCTGAATCTGCTCTTGATCATCATGGCCGCATTGTCGCCTACGCCCCGCGCCGGTCCGCCTCCTTCGGCAGCCAGAACAGCATCAGGACGGCCGCCGTCACGAGGACCCCGGCGGAGACGCGGAAGGCCGCCGCGTAACCGGGAACCAGCCAGGCGGGGTCGGGTACGAGGCCGAAGTGGACGACCGTCGGGGTGGCGGCCGCGGCGACGGTCGTGAGGACGGCGAGACCGATCGCGCCGCCCATCGTGCGGGAGGTGTTGACGAGCCCGGAGACCAGGCCGGCGTCGCCCGGCGAGGCGCTGGACGTGGCCAGGGTCGCGAGCGGGGTGGTCGCGAGGCCGATGCCGCCCATCATGAGGACGCCGGGGCCCAGGATCGTGCCGAGGAAGGTGCCGTCGACGGTCAGCGTCGACTGCCAGGCGAAGCCCGCGGCACCGAGGAGCGCGCCGATGACGGCGAGGTTCCGCGCGCCGACCACGGGCATCAGGTGGGGCGCGAGCTTGGAGCCGAGGAGCACGCTCAGGGAGCTGGGGACGAGCGCGAGACCCGCCTGGAGCGGGGTGTAGCCGAGGACGTTCTGCGCGTACACCGTCATGAAGAACCACATGCCGAAGGAGCTGCAACCGCACAGCAGGATCGCCGCGTTGGCCGCCGACACGGCACGGTTGCGGAAGATGCCGAGCGGTACGAGGGGCTCCCGGGTGCGGGACTCGACGACGACGAAGACGGCGAGGAGGGCGAGGCCGCCGAGCAGCGGCAGCAGGGTGGCCGGGGCGGTCCAGCCCGTCGCCTCCGTCTGCACGATGCCGTACGCGAGGGTGGCGAGGCCCGCCGTGACGAGGACGGCGCCCGGGAGGTCGAGGCGGCGGCCCGCGCCGGTGCGGCTCTCGCGGAGCCACAGGGCCCCGGCGGCGAGGACCAGGATGCCCACGGGCACGTTGATGAGGAGGACCCAGCGCCAGGAGAGCAGGTCGACGAGGAGCCCGCCGACGAAGCCGCCCGCCGCGCCGCCGGCCGCGCCGACCGCCGTCCACGTCCCGATGGCCCGGGTGCGGGCGGCTCCCGCGGGGACGGCCGCCGTGACCAGGGTGAGGGTGGCCGGCGAGAGGAGGGCGGCGCCGAGGCCCTGCACCGCACGGGCGCCGATCAGGTACTGGCCCTCGGGGGCGACGCCGCCGACGACGGAGGCCGCGGTGAAGAGCCCGAGCCCGAGCAGGAACATCGCCTTGCGCCCGTAGAGGTCGGCGGCCCGTCCGCCGAGGAGCATGAAGCCGGCGAAGGCGATCGAGTAGGCGTTGAGCACCCACTGCAGTCCGAGCGTGGAGAGGCCGAGGTCGGCCTTCATCGACGGCAGGGCCACGTTCATGACGGAGACGTCGAGGACGACGAGGAACTGCCCGGCACAGGCGGCGAGGACGACGAGCCAGGCGCGGGGCGGCGCGGCCGGTATGGAGGGGAGGGGGGCGGAGGCCGTGACGGCCTTGCTGACGGGGTCGTTCTGCGGCATGAATGTCATGGTCGCAGACGGCCTCCACCCCGTACATACGCCGTGAGTCCTACGGCTTTCGCCTACGCCGGGAGTCCTACGGCTTCCGCAGCAGCGTCACCACCGCCGCCCCGCCCAGGCCGATGTTGTGCGCGAGTCCGACCCGCGCCCCCGTCACCTGCCGTGCCCCGGCCTCGCCCCGTAGCTGCCAGACGAGTTCGGCGGTCTGCGCGAGGCCCGTCGCGCCGAGCGGGTGGCCCTTGGAGATGAGACCGCCCGAGGGGTTCACGATCCAGCGCCCGCCGTACGTCGTGGCGCCGGACTCGACGAGTTTGCCGGAAGCCCCGTCCTCGCACATGCCGAGCGCCTCGTACGTGAGGAGTTCGTTGATGGAGAAGCAGTCGTGGAGTTCGATGACGTCGACGTCCTCGATGCCGAGCCCCGAGCGCTCGTACGCCTGCCGGGCGGCGGCCCGGGACATCGGGCGGCCGACCGCGTCGATGCAGGAGCCCGAGGCGAAGGACTCCTCGGTGTCGGTGGCCATGGCCTGGCCGGCGATCTCCACGGCCCTTTCCCGCAGGCCGTGTTCCTCGACGAAGCGTCCGGAGACGACGAGGGCGGCGGCCGCGCCGTCGGAGGTGGGCGAGCACTGGAGCCTGGTGAGCGGCCGGTGGACGGTCTTCGCGGCGAGGATCTCGTCGACGGTGCGGGCGTCCTGGAACTGGGCGTACGGGTTGCCCACCGAATGCTGGTGGTTCTTGGCGCCGACGGCCGCGAGCTGCACCTCGGTCGTCCCGTACCGCTCCATGTGCTCACGGGCCGCGTTGCCGAAGATCTGGGCGGTGGGCGGGGTGGCCTCGAAGCCGTGGGCGGCGGCCATGATGCCGTAGTGCCGGGCGACGGGCGAGGTGGCGAAGTCCCCCGCGCCCGAACCGCCGCCGAGCGAACCCCTGCTCATCTTCTCGAAGCCCACCGCGAGGACGCAGTCGGCGATCCCGCCCTCGACGAACTGGCGGGCGGTCATGAGGGCGGTGGAGCCGGTCGCGCAGTTGTTGTTGACGTTGAGGACGGGGATGCCGGAGAGCCCGAGCTCGTACACGGCGCGCTGTCCCGCGGTGGAGGCCTGGAAGCAGTAGCCGACGGCGGCCTGCTCCACGCGCGCGTAGGGCACGCCGGCGTCGGCGAGGGCGGCGGTGCCCGCCTCGCGGACCATGTCCCAGTACTGCCAGTCCCGGGTCTCCGGCTTCTCGAACTTCGTCATCCCGACACCGACGACGTACGCCTTGGTGGTCATCGCGGTCCCCCTCAGTCTCTCGGCAGGCCGAGCAGCCGCTCGGCGACGACATTGAGCTGTACCTGGGTGGTGCCGCCCGCGATCGTGAGGCAGCGGGACATGAGCAGTCCGTGGACGGCCCGTTCACCGGGGCCCTCGCGCACGGCGCCTTCGGGGCCGAGGAGTTCGAGGGTGAGTTCGGCGACCTTCTGCTGGTGCAGGGTCTGGACGAGCTTGCGGACGCTGGCGCCCGCGCCCGGTTCGAGTCCTGAGACCTGGAGCAGGGTGGTGCGCAGGCCGATGCACGCGAGCGCGTGCGCCTCGGCGAGGAGGGCCCCGATCCGTACCCGGACGGAGTCGTCGACGCCGTCCGCACGCTCGATGAGGGCTTCGAGGCCGCTGTCGAAGGCGACCTGGTCGGCCATGTGGACGCGTTCGTTGCCGAGGGTGTTGCGGGCGACCCGCCAGCCGTCGTTCACCTCGCCGACGACGGCGTCGGCGGGGAGGATCGCGTCGTCGAACCAGACCTCGTTGAAGAGGGAGTCCCCGGTGATCTCCTTGAGCGGCCGTACGACGATCCCGGGCGTGTTCCGCATGTCGACGAGGAAGTAGGTGAGCCCCTGGTGCTTGGGGGCGTCGGGGTCGGTACGGGCGAGCAGGATGCCGTGGTGGGCCCACTGGGCGGCGCTCGTCCACACCTTCTGGCCGTTGATCCGCCAGCGTCCGTCCTCGGTGCGTTCGGCGCGGGTGCGGAGGGAGGCGAGGTCGGAGCCGGCGCCGGGTTCGGAGAAGAGCTGGCACCAGAGGCGTTCGCCGCGCAGGGTCGGGCCGAGGTGTTCGGCCTGCTGGGCGGGGGTGCCGTGGGCGAGGAGCGAGGGCACGACCCAGGTGGCGATGCCAAGCCCGGCGACGGTGATCCCGGCCTCGTCCAGTTCGCGCTGGACGGCGAGCTGCTGGAGGGGGCCGGCGCCGAGTCCGTACGGCTCCGGGAGGTGCGGGGCCGCGTAGCCGGTGGGGGCGAGGGCGCGCCGGGCGGCGGCCGGGTCGAGTCCCGCGGCGGGGGCGACGGCCTCGCGGGCCGCTCTCCTGTACGGGTCGGCCTCGGGCGGCAGGTCGAGGCGGAGGCCGCGCCGGACGCCGGCGGAGGCGTGGCGGAGGGCGGCGAGGCGGTGCCGCTCGCCGGTGCCGAGGAGCTGGCGGGCGACGAGGGCGCGCCGGAGCAGCAGATGGGCGTCGTGTTCCCAGGTGAAGCCGGTGCCGCCGAGGATCTGGATGCAGTCCTTGGCGCAGGTGTACGCGGTGTCGAGGGCGGTGGCGGCGGCGAGGGAGGCGGTGAGGGACCGGGCCTCGGTGCGGGTGGCGCGGGCGGCGTCCCAGGTGAGGGCGCGGGCCTGTTCGAGCCGGACGAGCATGTCGGCGCAGAGGTGTTTGACCCCCTGGAACTGTCCGATGGGCCGTCCGAACTGTTCGCGGGTGCGGGCGTGTTCGGCGGCGGTCTCGACGGCGCGGGCGGCGGTGCCGCAGGCGTCGGCTGCGAGGAGGACGGCGGCGAGGTCATGGACGAGGGCGGGGTCGAGGGCGAGTTCGCGGGCTGCGGGGACGGGAAGGGCCCGTGCGGTGACCTCGGCGGTGGGCCGCGTCGGGTCGGCGCTCGTGTGGGGCCGTACGGCGAGCCCGGCGGCGTCCACGGCGAGCCAGACGGAGCCGTCGGCGGTGGCGGCCCGCAGGATCAGAAGATCGGCCTGGGCGCCGCCGAGGACGGGGGGCGCGGTGCCGTCGAGGAGAAAGCCGCCGGCGGTGGGGACGGCGGTGAGGGCGCCGGGAGCGCCACCGGTGCCACTCAGGCCGACGGCCCCGATCCGCTCCCCGCGCGCGAGTGCGGCGGCCGGCTCCCCGAGCCCCGCCCGGTGGAGGAGCTCGGCGGCGAGGACGGAGGGGAGGTACGGCCCCGGCAGCAGGGCCCGGGCGGCCTCCTCCACGACCACGGCCAGGTCGCCGAGGTCGCCGCCGCCTCCCCCGTACTCCTCGGGAAGGTGCGGCCCCAGGAGCCCCTGCGAGGCGAGGGTGTCCCAGTACCCGGGCCGGCCGGTGGCGGGTTCGGGGGCGTCGAGCTCCTTGCGTACGTCCTCCGGGGGGACGGCGCGGGCGAGCAGGCCACGGACGGACCGGGCGAGCTCCCGTTGTTCGTGCGTGATGGCGATGCCCATGGCGGGCAGACTAGAACACGTTTCATTCTGACGGAAGGTCAGATGAGGCTCGGAGTGCGGCCGGGCCGGAGACTTGACCTCAACCGTGGTCGAGGTTTCAGCATGGAGACATGACCGCAGAGAGCGACGGAACCCTTCTCTTCCGCAACACCATGCGCATCACGGAAGGCCACCTGGAGGGCTTCCGCGAGGCCATCGCGAAAGCCGTGGACTTCGCGGAGCGACACGGCCCGCAGCTGATGGTGCAGACGTTCCTCGACGAGCAGCGGATGCTCGCCCACAGTTTCCAGCTCTACCGGGACTCCGACGCGGTCCGCCTGCACTGGAGGCTCGCGGATCCGTACATCGCGGAGGTCATGGAGCACTGCCGGGTGGAGCACTTCGAGGTGTTCGGAGAGCCGGACGCCGAGGTCGCGGCCGGGCTGCGGGACGTGCTCGCCGAGCACGGCACGCTCGTGTTCTCCCCCCGGATCGTCGGCTTCGACCGCTTCACGGAGGCACCCCGAGCGTAGTCGGCGGGGGCAGGTGGAGGCCGGCTCGCGGCGGAAAGCCCCGTCGATCCGCGCGTGCGGACCGACGGGGCCTGCCGTACGCCGACCGCTACTGCTCCCAGGCCGCCGCGCCGCGCAGGAGGTGGTGGTCGGACATGCCCGGCGGACAGGGCAGTGCGTCCCCCCGCACGGTCTTGAACCACTCGTAGCTCAGGAAGACGTAGTCGATCTTACTGTTCCCGGTCGTTTCCGAGGAGCAGGTCGTGGTGGCCGTCGCCTCGCCGCTGCGGCAGCGGTCCGCCGTCTGCGGGCAGTCGACGGCCGTGAAGTGCTCCTTGTCGTTCTCGTCCACTTCCTGGAACAGGCCGGTCGAACCGGTCCCGTGGTTGTAGAGAGTGTTCATGTCGACGTGTCCGGGCACCTGGTTGAAGTCTCCCGCCAGGACCACCGGTTCGCCCGCCTGCCGGCCGGCCTTGACGAGCGTCGCCACCTCGGGGATCTGCTCGGCCGTGGTCGCGTCATGGGGATCGATGTGGGTGTTGCAGGCGCGGGCCACGCGGGCGCCCAGCTTGGTCTGGGCGCACAGGAGGATGCGGTTCTCCGTGTCCTTCGTGGACACCTCGGGGAGGAAGGTGACGCTCCGCGTCCCCGCGACGACCGAGCCGGCACCCTTCGAGAAGATCGCGAGACCGTATCGGCGGTCGACCGGATCCCACTGGTCGCACTTGGAAGCGGAGGCCAGCGACGCGCCCCACACGGTGTCGTAGGAGTCCTCGCCGGAGCGTCCCGCCAGCGCGTCGCGGACCAGCTTCCACTGCCCGTAACAGACTTCCTGAAGCATGATCAGATCCGCGTCCCAGGCGTCGATCTCCTTCACCAGGCTGGAGACCCACGCGGACCTGACGGCGTCGGTGGCCTCCGTCAGCGGGCAACTGGCACCGCACACGTTGTACGAGACGAAGCGCAGCTCCGGTGCGGTCTGCGGAGTCACCTCGTCGGCCTGAACCGGCCCCGTCCCCGTGCCGAGGAGCAGACCTGTCGAGAAGAGCGCGGCGAGCAGCGCTCTGAACGACGCACGCATGGGCACGTCTCCCTTCGTGATCGGTAATGAACGGCGCATCCTCGCACAGCCGGCCCGACGCCCAAGGAGCCGGTAAGGGGGCCGGTAAGGTGGGAACCTTCGGCGGGCGGCAGCCACCCGGAGTCCTGACAAGGCGGTTCCGACACCGATGAGCGTCGACGACACCCCCGCACGCCTCCGGCTCGACCGGGCCCTGGACGGGCTGTCCGTCACCTTCCGCGGCATGACCGCCCGGAGCGACGAGGTCCAGTGCGTCTGCCATTGGGGCAGCGAGGAAGAGCTCGCGCTGCTGAAGGTCCCGGACGTCCCGCTCGACCCGGACCTCCTGCACCGCACGTGGACGGCTCCCGACTGGCGCGATCACGGCGCGGTGCTGCGCCGCATCCTGCCCCAGTTCGCCGGGACGCTCGTCGAAGGACGGGGGGAGCCCCTGTTCGGCATGGACGAGGTGGGCCTCTCGTTCGCCCGCGGCAACTGGCAGCAGTGGCCCGGGGACCAGGCGGCGGCGGTGGGCGAGTTCCTGCACGCCTGGTGGGCCCACGCCCTCACCGATCCGGATCCGGCCGTCCCCGTCCACGAACTCCTCGCACTGTGCGCGGAGGCGTCCGGCACGCTCGGCCCGTGGCTCGCGGCCTGGGAGGCGCTCGACGAGAGCGTGGCCGACCGGCACCTCGCCGAAGCCGCCGACCGATGGGACTACGGCCTGCTGGGCGACGAACTTCCCTGGGACACCTGGGAGGAGGAGAACGAGGAGGCCTTCCGCACCGAGCTCGGTGCCTGGCTCGTCCGGCACGCTCCCGCGCGGCTCGGCCCCCAGGGCGCCCACGAGGAACTGCTGCACCGGATACGGCTCATAGGACTGACCGGACCGGCGCGCTGGGACGACCCGCACTGGCCCGGCTACCGCTACTGAGCCGGGCCTCCGCGCGGAGGACTGAGCGGCACGTCCGTTGTCAGTGCCGCCTGTCACGATCTCCGTGGACCTGGACGACGGAGAGAGTGAGCACGCCATGGGTACGTGGGACATCGGGCCGTTCGACAACGACACCGCCGCCGACTTCTCGTCCACGGTGGACGAGGCCCCGGCGGAGAAGAAGGCGGACGTACTCCTCGCCGCGTTCCGCGAGGTGACCGGGACGGGTGACGACGACCTGGACTCGGACGTGGCCGTGGAGGCGATCGCGGCGGCCGCCCTGGTCGCGGCGCAGTGCCCGGGCGGCGAGCCGGTCACCACCGCGTACGGACCGGACGAGCCGCTGCCCGTGCTCCCGGTGGAACTCCGCCCGGCGGCCGTCGAGGCTCTGGACCGCGTCCTCACCGAGCCGTCCGAACTCCTGGAACTGTGGGAGGAGTCGGACGGCGAGGAGTGGAAGGCGGGCGTACGGAGACTGCGGGCCGTTCTTGCGGGAGGCTGAACGGCCCGACCCCGGCGGCTTCCGGGCGGCCCTAAGCCGGACGGTTCCCCCGGCTCCGCCGCCGCGCGGCGAGGACGACGCTCGTGACGGTCGCGATGACGGCGGTGACCGCGAGGACGAGGAGGCCCGGGTTGACCCACCACGGGACGATCTCCTCGCCCGCGCACACCAGGCTGACGGGGAGCGCGCCGCTGGAGTCGGGGACGGCCTTGTGACCCGCGTTGAACCAGCACGCGTCCTCCGGGAAGAGGAACGGCAGGTACGACAGGCCGTACACGTGCAGCGCACCGCCCGCGACGTACGCGAGCCCGGCGATCCAGGCGGCCTTCTTGGCGGGCGTCCTGCGCGGCCGGGGCGGTGGGGGCAGCCCTTCGCCCCTCCGGGCCCGGACCAGGCCCACGAAGGTGATCCCCGCCCAGGCCGGAAGGGCGAGGGCGAGGATCAGCATGCCTATGAGGGTCGCCACGGTCAGCGGCCGATACGCCCCTGGGCGGCGGCGCTCACGAAGGCCGTGAAGGCGGCGAGGGTGGCGAGGAAGGCGGGGCCTTCGGGGTTCTTGGAGTCGCGGACGGCGATGTGGGCGGTGAGGTCGGCGATCTCGATGCATTCGCCGCCGTTAGGGCCACTGAAGGACGACTTACGCCAGGCAGCGGTGCCGAGCGGTGCGCACTCGATGCAGTCACCACCGTTGGGGCCGCTGTAGGACGACTTACGCCACCGCAGGACCTGGCTGGTGCCCATACCGCTCCTTCATTACACGTTCGATCAACGCCGCCGATGCCTCCCTGGAGAGGGCAGAGGCTTGCAGCCGAGCGTAGCTGACGGACACTTCCCTGATCACTTGGGAATTGGCGGTCATGTGACCCGATTCGTAGCTCTCCGAGTAGAGGATGTCGGGGTCGTCCTCGAAGCGCAGCAGCGTGAACGAACCCAACAGCCCCGGGTGCTGACCGACCTCGAACGGAAGCACCTGCACCTGGATCCACGGATGGTCCAGGAAACCCAACAGGTGGGCGAGTTGGTTCCGCATGACCTCGGCACCGCCGATCTCTCGGTAGAGCACCGCCTCGTCGAGGACGACACACAGCACAGGCGGATGCTCCCGCTCCAGGATGCGTTGGCGCTCCATCCGGGCCGCCACCTGATCCTCCAGCCGCCCCGGCCTCTCGACGCTCAGTACCGCGCGGGCGTATGCGGGCGTCTGGAGCAGGCCGTAGACCAGCTGGGACTGGTACGTCGAGATGTACGTCGCCTTCGCTTCCATCTCCGCGTACGCCTGGAACCACGTCGGCAACTGGCTCTTCAGCACCAGCCCCACCAGCCGGGAGAAGACCCCGCCCGTCAGGAGCGCCGCATCCAGCCGTTCCGAGAACTGGCGTGTCGGGACCTTCTTCGCCGTCTCTATCTGGCCCACGAGCGAGGCCGTGCAGTAGAGGATCGAACCCAACTCGGCCTGGCCGAGCTTCGCCTCCTCCCTCAGACGGCGGAGTTCCGATCCGTAATAGTCCAGCGGCGAGGCGCTCGGATCCAGGTTGCGGATGTTGACCACGGCGAGGTCACCCCCAAGCTCACGCGGTGAGGCGTTGTGTTCGGTCCGTAGCCGAGCGTAACGAAACCGCCCCACCCTGGTGGCATGAATCAGGCAACAGACCTCTATCCTGCGGTACTTGCGACGAGCTACCGCATGGGATTCACCGTCGGTGAGCACTCCGCCGGTCACATGCGCCGCATCCTGCGCATGTTCCTCACGCGTTGGGAGCTCGACCCCCTCGCCGACCCGGCGAGCCTCGCGCTCACCGAGCTCGTCGCGAACGTCGTCCGGCACGTGCCCGGCCGGCGGTGCTCCGTGCTGATCCTGCGGGAGCCGTACGGGCTGCGGGTCGAGGTCTCGGATGCCGTGCCCGGGGCCGTACACGCGAAAGCGGCGGACCCGCTGGACGAGAGCGGGCGGGGGCTCGCGCTGGTGGAGGCCATGACGGACCGGTGGGGGGCCGACGAGACGGCCGCAGGCAAGACCGTGTGGTTCGAGTGCGACGCGTAGGGCACGATGGGCGCCCGTACCCGCGTACCCGCCAGTAGGAGTCACCATGTCCGTGCCCGCGCCCGAGATCCTTGCCGCCTTCGAGGCCGCGAAGGGGTTCATGCCCGCCGGGGAGGGCCTCGCGCTGTACGAGGCGGCCACCGAGGCCGCGAAGCTCGGGCTGCCGCTCCTGGAGGTCGGCACGTACTGCGGGCGCTCCACCCTCCTGCTCGCGGACGTGGCCCGGCAGGCGGGGACGGTCGCGGTGACCGTGGACCACCACCGGGGCAGCGAGGAGCAGCAGCCGGGGTGGGAGTACCACGACGAGACGGTGGTCGACCCGGAGGTGGGGCTGATGGACACCCTGCCCACCTTCCGCCGCACGCTCCGCAAGGCGGGCCTTGAGGAGTACGTCATCGCCGTCGTCGGGCGGTCGCCGCAGGTGGCGAAGGTGTGGGGCGGGCAGCTGGGGCTCGTGTTCATCGACGGCGGGCACACCGACGAGCACGCGGGCAACGACTACGAGGGCTGGGCCCCCAAGGTCGCCCCCGGGGGCCTGCTCGTCATCCACGACGTCTTCCCGGACCCGGCGGACGGCGGCCAGGCCCCGTACCGGATCTACCTCCGGGCACTGGAGTCGGGCGACTTCGAGGAGCTCTCCGTCACCGACTCGCTGCGGGTCCTGCGCCGCCGCTGAACAGCCGGGTCAGTACAGCGAGGTCACGTACAGGCAGTTGGTGTAGCTGTACCCGGGTTCGATCTTCGTCCTGCTCGACTTCGTGTCACCGGCCGAGGACGTGCCGGCGGCCCGCTTCTGGAGGAAGTGGTAGTCGCCGGCGGGCAGGAGGATGGTCGCCTTGGGGTACTTGGAGGCCGGTCCCGTGCAGGCCTTGATCTTCGGCGAGATGGTGAGGATCGGGGTCTTGTACTTCGTGCAGGTCTTGCACGCGTCGAGCGTGACCTTGCCGGTCATCGGGCCCGTGTAGAGCAGCTCGACCTCACCGGGGCCGTCGTTGCTCACCACCATCACCATCCGGGCACCGCCGGGCACTCCGGCGGGCGGCAGCTTCTTGCCGGCCTCGGGCTCCTCCTCGGCGATCTCGGCGGCGATGGCGATGGAGCGGGCGTGCGCGGCCTGCGGGCTGCTCGGGTACGTCGTCGCGTACTCGGTCATGGCCTTGGCCGCGGAGCTGAACTCCTTCTCCTTGAAGTGGTCGGTCCCGCACGCGAAGTCGCCCCGCTGGACGCCGGCGGCGGCCTCCTTCGCCACGGGCTCGAACGACGGGTCCGTCATGTTGTCGAGGGAGGAGCGCAGGGCGCGCAGCTCGGTGGTGGCGTCGCAGGGCTCGGCGCCGCCGAGCGCGCTCGTCCGGGTCTTGACGGCCGCGCGCACGGCCGGCTCGACGCGGGTGGCGTGGGCCGACTTCGGGAAGGTGTCGAGGAGCTCGTTGAGGCTGTCGCTGGCGGGCGGCTCGGCGGCCTGCACTCCCAGTGCGGCCGTCCCGCACTCGTAGAGCGACTCGGCGAGCGGCTCGTCGGTCTTGGCGGGGCGGGAGCCGAGGAGCTCCTTGTCGAAGGTGCCGGGGAGCCCCCGCAGGTGCTTGAGCAGCGGGACGGCCGCGCAGTACTTCTTCTCCTTGTACGGGCCGGAGACCGTCTCGTAGTACGCGTCGAGGCGCTCGGGGACGAGCTTCCCCGCTCGTGAGCCCGCGTGCTTCGTTCCGAGGTCCTGGTAGGTGGTGAGCGCCTTGCGCCAGATCGGCTCGGCCGAGGCGATGGGCAGTCCGTCGCCCGCCTTCACCAGGTCGTCGGCGGCGGCCAGCTGTTCGAGCAGGGCCTGTTCCTTCGCCTCGTCGCGGGCAGCGCCGTACGCGAGCGAGCCGCCCGCGGGCACCGCGAGCAGCACGAGGGCGAGCGGCAGCGCGAGGCGGCGGAAGCCGGTGCCGATCCTCAGGGTGGCGCGCAGCCCGCGCCTGGCGCCGTCGGCGGCGGCGGCGAGCAGGAAGACGCCGTAGCCGATGAGGAGGCCGGGGGCCACGCCGTCGACGTCGGCGGGGAGCGCGAGCACGAGCAGCGCGGCGGTGGCGACCCAGCAGAGGGCGGCGCCGATCCAGTTGCGCAGGAGGACGTAACCGAGGCCGAGGCAGGAGAGGTTGAGGAGGCCGATCATGACGGCCTGGGCGGTGTTGGCGTCGCCGGGCGGGGGCGGGGGCGGCTGGGCGCCGCCGTGGCCGGGGGGCGGGCCGTAACCGGGGGGACCGTAACCGGGGGGCGGGCCGTAACCCGGCGGAGGGCCGTAGCCGGGCGGGGCGGCGGGCGGCGGTACGGCTCCGTATCCGGCCGCGGGTCCGGGTGCGGCTCCGGGTCCGGCACCGGACCTGTCGGGCGCGGCTCCGGGTGCGGCTCCGGCTCCGGCTCCGGCTCCGGACCAGTCGGGCGCGGCACCGTAGCCGGGCGTGCCGCCCGGGGCGGCGGACGGGGTCGCCCCCGCAGGGGGCGGGGTGGCCGCCCCGCCCGGCGGCGGGCCGAAGGCGAGCGTGGGCGGCCCGGCGGCGGGCGCGACCGGAGGTACCGGGGTCACCGGAGGTACCGGCGCCACCGGAGCGACCGGGGTCACCGGAGCGACCGGAGGTACCGGCGCCACGGGAGCCACCGGCGCGGCCGGACTCGGGGCGGCCCAAGGCGCCTCCGAGGCGCCCGAAGCGTCACCCGGAGGTCTGTCCTTCGGCTCGGGACGAGCGTCCCTCGGCTCAGGTCCGGCGTCACCCGGCTCAGGACGAGCATCGTCGGGTTCGGGACGAGCAGCATGTGGCTCCGGTCGAGCATCACGCGGCTCAGGGCGTGCGTCGTTCGGTTCTTCCCCCACCACGGTTCCCCCTCGTGGGTCCATGCGCGGTGGCACCCACCGTCGCCTCTTCCGGCATACCCTTCACGGTTCACGCACACGCGTCCACCGTTCCGCGAAAGCCGGTGACCAACCTGCGACGTACCCCTACCGCATTCCGGCCCGCGCAGGGCCTAAAGTCGCTGGGTGCCGTACGACCACCGGAACACCGCCCGCCGTCCCCTCGCCCTCCTCCTCGCCGTCACGGGCTGCTGCGCCGTACTCGCCGGGTGCGGGGCCTCCCAGGCCTCGCCGCCGACCGGGAAGTCCGGACAGAGCCCGGAGTCCCGGGAGACCTCCCCGTCCCAGGCGGCCCCGCGCGAGAGCGCGACCCCGGCCCCGACCGCACAGCCGGCCCGCCCGCTCGCCGGACGCACCGTCGCGATCGACCCCGGTCACAACCCCGGCAATTTCCGTCATTCCACGGAAATCAACCAGAAGGTGAACATCGGGACGAACCGCAAGGAGTGCGACACCACGGGCACCTCCACGAACGGGGGATACACCGAGGCCTCGTTCACGCTCGACGTCTCCCACCGGCTGCGCGACCTCCTCACCGCGCGCGGCGCCACCGTCGTCCTCACCCATGACGCCGACCGTCCCTGGGGTCCGTGCATCGACGAGCGCGCCCGGATCGGCAACGAGGCCCGCGCCGACGCCGTGGTCTCCGTCCACGCGGACGGTTCCGCCGTCGGCCACCGCGGATTCCATGTGATCCTGCCCGCATCCGTGCGCGGCGGATCCGCCGACACGACGAAGATCGTCGGCCCCTCCCGTGAGCTCGGCGAGCGGATCGCCGAACGGTTCGCCCGCGCCACCGGAACGGAACCCTCCAACTACCTCGGCGCCGGTACGGGGTTGGACGTGCGCGACGATCTCGGCGGGCTCAATCTCTCGACCGTCCCCAAGGTCTTCGTCGAATGCGGCAATATGCGTGATCCGAAGGATGCCGAGCTCCTCGCCTCGGCGGCGTGGCGGCAGAAAGCGGCACGCGGCATCGCCGACGGCATCGAGACCTACCTCGAAGGGTAGAACCGGCGGGCGATAGATTCGCTCCGTACGATGGGGCCTCCCCCGTGCCATGAACCTTGAGCGCCACCCCGACGCGACGACTGACGACCGACGAAGGACTCTTACGTGAATATCCGCTCCCTCACCCGAGGCGATGGCGTGCTGATCGGTGCAGCGGTCGTGCTGTTCATCGCCTCGTTCCTCGACACCTCCGGCTGTGACGGCCCTGACGCGGTCTGCGACCAGTTCAGCGCCAACTCGTGGGAGTTGTCGCCGATCGGCTGGGGCGCCTTCTTCCTCGGCATCGTCGGCGTCGCCCTCGTCGTCGCCTCCCGCGCCCTGCCGCAGCAGCGCAAGGTGGCCGGCCTGGAGCTCGGCCAGGTCGGCACGGCGTTCACGATCGCCTCCGCCTGGACCCTGCTGATGTGGATCTTCGAGTCGGAGAACGCCGGCGCGGGTCTGATCCTCGGCCTGATCGCCTCCCTGGTCGCGGCCGGTGCCGCCGTCGCCGGGCCGCTGGTCCCCGCCCTCAAGGGCCCGCTCCTTCCCGCGCCCAAGCCGCAGGCCCCGCAGCCGTACGGCATGCAGCCCGGCCAGCCCGGCCCGCAGGGTGTCCCCGGCGGCTACGGCTACCCGGGCGCGCAGCAGCAGCCGTACGGCGGGCCGCAGGACCCCTCGCAGGGTGCCGGCCAGCCGTTCGGCGCGCAGGCCGCCGCCGCGCAGCCGCACGCCCCGCACCAGCCGGAGCCGCAGGCCCAGACCCCGCAGGCGCAGCCGGCCTCGGACTTCACGCCGTTCTGGTTCGCCGTCCCGGTCGCCCGCCAGCTGTACGCGGAGGACGGCTCCCCGGCGCCGATCGCCGAACTGGCCCCGGGTACCTGGTACCTGGCGGTCGAGCAGCGCGGTGCCGCGCTCGTGGCGCAGACGCAGGACGGCCGCCGCGGTGTCCTCCAGGACACGACGGGCATCCAGCGCGGCTGACCCCCGAGGCAGCCTCACGGCCCCCCGACCGGAATCACTTCCGGGCGGGGGGCCGTTGCCGTACAGTCCCCGCATCGACTTATCTGACGATCAGTCAGGAAGGGTGTGGGGCATGCGACTCGGACTCGCCCTCGGCTACTGGGGCCGCGGCCCCTCCCCCGCCCATCTCGACCTCGCCCGCGAGGCCGAGCGGCTCGGCTACGACTCGGTGTGGACGGCCGAGGCCTGGGGTTCCGACGCCTTCACCGCGCTGACCTGGATCGCCGCCCACACCAGCCGCGTCAGGCTGGGCACGGCCGTCGCGCAGATGGCCGCCCGCGCCCCCACCACCACCGCCATGCACGTCCTCACGCTCGACCACCTCTCCGGCGGGCGCGTCCTGCTCGGACTCGGCCTTTCGGGGCCGCAGGTCGTCGAGGGCTGGTACGGGCGCCCCTTCCCCCGCTCGCCGCTGACCGCGACCCGCGAGTACGTGGACGTGGTCCGCCAGGTCCTGCGCCGCGAGGCCCCCGTCCGGCTCGACGGGCGCCACCACTCCCACCCCTACAGCGGCGAGGACGGCACCGGCCTCGGCAAGGCGCTCAAGCCGATCACGCACCCGCTCCGCGCCGACGTCCCCGTCCTCCTCGGCGCCGAAGGTCCCAAGAACATCGCGCAGACCCTCGCCATCGCCGACGGCTGGCTGCCGCTGTACTGGACGCCCGACCGCTGGGCGGAGGTGTACGCGCTGCCGGACGCACTCCCCGAGGGCTTCCTCGTCGCGCCCATGGTCCGCGCCCAGGTCTGCGAGGACGTGAAGGCCGGACTTCTGCCGGTCAAGGCGATGCTCGGCTTCTACATCGGCGGCATGGGACACGCGTCCCGCAACTTCCACGCCGACCTGATGGGGCGGATGGGGTACGGGAAGGAGGCCGGGCGCGTCCAGGAGCTGTTCGCGGCCGGGCGGCGCGAGGAGGCCGTCCTCGCCGTGCCGGACGCCTTCGCGGACGAGATCTCCCTCGTCGGCCCCCGGAAGCGGATCGCCGGACGCCTGGAGTCATGGCGGCGGGGCCCGGTGACCGACCTCCTCGTCACGTCACCGGACCCCGCCACGCTCCGCCTGCTCGCGCAGCTCAACGCCTGATGTCAGCCGCCGCCGAGCTGGGACGTGCTCGGGACCTTGTCGACGACCTCGGCGCCGGCGCTCTTCCCCGCGTCCTTCACGCCGTTGATGATCTTCTCGAAGGCGCCGACGTCCGCGTCGCCCGCCTCGCCCTTGCGCAGCTTCGTGCCGAGGTCCTTCAGCGAGTCGATCCCCGCCGTGAGCGGCGCGACCGCCTTCGAGAGCAGTGGGTCGCCCTTGGCGTTGTTCACCGCCGCCTTGAGCCGGTTGTACGTGAACGCGCCCGCGAGGCCCGCCTTCACCAGGGCGACGGTCCGCCCGTCCGCGCCCTTCTTGAACTTGCCCGCCTTGTACGGCTTCACGATCCACTGGTACGTGGCGCCCGCGGCCAGACCGGCGTTGGCGACGAACCGGGTCTTCGCGAGCTTCTGCCGCTCGGCGGTGCTCGAACTCGTCGGGGTCGCGGCGGCACCGCTCGCGCTCGCGTCGTCGTCGCCGCCACAGGCGGCGGTGGTCATGAGCAGGGTGCAGGACAGCAGCAGCGCCACGACTCCGCGCGAGAGACTTCCGGCCACGACGGGACCTCCTTGGGGGGTGATGGCGCCAGCCTCACCCGGCGCCCCGCCCGCCGCCACCCGGAGCGCTCCGTCCGGGGCCCGGGGTGTCACGCCCCCGGATTCAGCTCAGCACCAGCAGCACCGCGAGGGCGACGAGGAGGGAGTCGATCCGGTCGAGCAGACCGCCGGAGCCGGGAAGCCAGCGGCCCGCGTCCTTCGCGCGAGCCCCCCGCTTGACCATCGACTCGAGCAGGTCCCCGAGCGGGCCGCCGACCGCCACGGCCACCGCGGTCTGCCACGTCAGGGACGAGAGGACGGCGAGCGTGCCGAGGCCGGCCGCCGCCCCGGCCAGCGTGCCGCTCCACCGTTTCGCGGGCGACAGCGGGGAGAGCCGGGGCCCGCCGAGACGGCGCCCCGCCGCGTACGCGACGATGTCGGCGACCGACACCGCCACGAACAGGACGAGGCCGAGGGCGCCGAGCGGCACGAGCCCGGCCAGGACTCCCAGCCACACGAGCCCGAGCAGCCCCGCCCCCAGGCGGCGGAGCCCGTGATCCGCGTCACCCGACAGGAGCGGCACCCCGGCGATCGCGAGCGCCCCGGCCGCCGCCACCCGCGGCACCTCCCCGGGAGCCAGCCAGGCCGTCAGGACGAGCCCGACGACCGCCGCGCCGAGCACGGCCCGGTCCACCGGTCCGAGCCGCAGCAGCCCGCCGTACTCCGCGACCGCGATCACCCCGACCACCGCCGCGAGCACCGCGGTCCCGGGCGGACCGAGCCAGAACGCGGCGGTGATCAGGGGCACTCCGAGCGCCCACACGCACCAGCGGACCATCAGCTCACGCCGCCGGGTCGCCGCCACGGCGACCCCGCCGACCGCCAGGGCCCCGCCGAGGTACGGCACGAGCCCGGCGACCGTCGTCACCGGGCGACCCGCGCGTCCGGCCCGCCCCACCCGGATCCCACCGGGGAGCGCAGCGCGTCCAGGGCGCTCCGGCACGCCGCCACGATCCGCGCGTTCTCCGCCGTGTCACGGACGGCGCTACGGACGGTCCGCCCCTCGTATGCCGGGGACATCGGCGACAGATCCCGCAGGTACACGTCGTGGCGGCGGCATTCCCGTACGAACAGGGCGGCGCTCGGCCCGTCCGGCGGAAGGGTCACCGTGAGGAAGTTCGCCACCCCCTCGTCGACCGAGGAGAACCCGTCGAGCTCCGTGAGCGCGGCGGCGAGCCCCCGGCGCAGCACATGGGTGCGGGCCCAGCGTTCCGCGTAGTACGCGGGGTCGCGCAGCGCGGTGACAGCGGCGAGCTGGGCCGGGAGGCTCACGGGCCACGGCGGCGTCCAGCGGCGCAGCTCCCCCGCCGTGTCCGGGGCGGCCACCAGATAGGCGGCCCGCATCCCCGACAGGGCGTACATCTTCGAGAGCGAGGTGCAGACCACGACCCGGGGGTCGGTCGCGGCGAGCCCGGCCAGCGAGTCCGCCGGGTCGACATAGCCCAGGTACGCCTCGTCGATCCACCACCGGGTCCGCGCGGGCGAGGCCTCGATCACCGCGCGCAGCGCGCCGGCGGGGGCGTGGCGGCCGGTCGGGTTGTTCGGGTTGACGACGACCACGAGGTCGTAGCGTCCGCTCCGGGTCGCGGCGGCGAGCCGGGCCGGGTCGAGCAGCCAGCCGTCCTCCCGGCTCAGCGGGAGCCGGTCGACCCGGCAGCCGACGACCCGCTCGGTGACATGGGCGTACTCGCCGTAGCTCGGGTCGAGCAGGAGGACCCGGCTGCCCGGCGTCAGCCACCGGCCGAACGCCCGGAAGATCAGGTCGGAGGAGCCCGCCCCGACGACAAGGGACTCCACCGGAAGGCCGCGGACCGCGGCGATCTCCGCGAGCAGTCCTTCCGCGCCCGTCGGCGGCGAGGTCCGCGCCGACCACCCCGGGTCCTCCGACAGGACCGCGCGGACCTTCGGGGACGGCGGGAACCAGGCGTCGAGGACGTCTGCGGCGACCACCTCGTGACGGCGGGTCAGCGTCCGGAAGTCCGTACCGATGGCGGAGAAGAAGGCGCCGCCGTGCTCACAGCCGTCCGCGCGGGGCGCGAACGGCACGTCGAGCCGCCAGTCGAGGCCCTGCCGCAGCCGCTCCAGGGTCCGGCCGTGGCGCTCCCCGACCGTCCTCGTCAGCTCGGCGACGGAGCCGCTCAGCACCTCGAAGGAGACGGCACCCGAGCGGACCGTCCGCCCCAGCGGGCGAAGGCCCGCGGCGAGGTACATGTCGAGCAGCTCCGTGCGTCCCATCGCCACCACCGTGCGGCCGCCGCGCGCCGCGACCCAGCGCAGCGCCGCGTACATGAGGAGCGGCGCCGCCGCTGTGGAGCGCCAGCGGTCCTCGACGGTCAGGACGCGGATCTCGAACGGCGCCTCCTCCGTCAGGACCGGCAGCTCCTCGCGCGTCAGGTACTTGTCGAGGGAGTAGCGGCCGACCCACGGCGGGGTGAGGCTGACGAAGCCGATCCGCGTCTCCCCGCGCGCGGCCACGAGATACACGTTGTCGCCGTCGAGCCCGTCGCTCAGCCGCCCGGACGGATCCACCGGATGCTGCCCCAGCTCCTCCGCGTACACGCGGTGGCGCAGCTCGTGGATCCAGTCGCGGTCCTCGGGCGTGGCGGGGCGCAACTGCAGGGCGTGGTCCATGGGGGTCCCCTCGCGTCGGTACGGCGTTCGCGCACCAGCATGGTGAACTCCGGTCGCCGCCACCTGAGTACGCGTACTTACCCTGAAGGCGAGTCCGGATCCACGGCCGGGTCAGGCGCAGCAGTCCGGTTCGAGGCCCCTGGGGAGGCGTTCGCCGCCGAAGACGGCGCCCGTGGCCTCCTCGCCGCCGAGGGCCGCGACCGCGAGCAGCAGGGAGCCGGCGGTCCAGCTGGTCTGCTCCTCGGGCCACATGGCCTTGTCGCTCTCCGTCTCGCCCTCGAAGACGTACCCCGTCCAGTACATGCCGTTCTCCGCACGCAGGTGCTGGATGTCCTGGAGGATGGTGAGGGCACGGTCGGACTCCCCCATCGCCCAGAGGGCGAGGGCCAGTTCGCAGCTCTCGCCGCCGGTGACCCAGGGGTTCGGGACCACGCAGCGCACGCCGAGTCCCGGCACGACGAAAGCGTCCCAGCCTGCGTCGATACGGGCCTGCGCCCGGGCGCCCGTGACCGCGCCGCCGAGGACCGGGTAGTACCAGTCCATCGAGTAGCGGGACTTGTCGAGGAAGCGCTCGGGGTGGTTGCGGATGGCGTGGCCGAGCGCCCCGGCCGCCAGCTCCCAGTCGGGCTGCGGCTCCTCGCGGGCCTCGGCGATGGCGAGGGCGCAGCGCAGCGCCTGGTGGATCGACGAACTGCCGGTGAGGAGCGCGTCGTTCACCGGTGTGCCGTCGGCCTCGCGCTTCCAGCCGATCTGGCCGCCGGGCTGCTGGAGCCCGAGGACGAACTCGACGGCCGCGTAGACGACGGGCCACATCCGGTCGAGGAAGGCGTCGTCGCCGGTCGACAGGTGGTGGTGCCAGACGCCGACCGCGATGTACGCGACGAAGTTGGACTCCCGACTCATGTCGGTGACCTGGTCGGGCTCGCCGTCGTGGTAGGCCGCGTACCAGGAGCCGTCGCCGTTCTGGTGCCGGGCGAGCCACTCGTAGGCGCGGGAGGCGGCCTCGTGCTCCCCGGCCGCGTCCAGGGCCATGGCGGCCTCGATGTGGTCCCACGGGTCGAGGTGGTGGCCCCGGAACCAGGGCAGGGCGCCGTCCTCGCGCTGGACGGCGAGTATCCCGGCGACGGTCTCGGCGGCCTGCTCGGCGGTGAGCACCCCCGGGAGGACGAGGTGCTCCGCGATCCGCTCGGGATACGTCACTTGGCGTCGGCCTTCGGGAGGTGGGGCTTGGTCGCGTACGCCACGAAGCTCTTGCCGACGACCGGGTTGAGCAGCTGCTCGGCGACCCGGGTCAGGGCGGGCTTCTTCATGATGTCCCAGACGAGGAGCTTGTGGTACGCCCGGACCGGCAGCGCCTTGTCGTTATCGACTCCGAAAGCGCACTTCAGCCACCAGTACGGCGAGTGCAGCGCGTGCGCGTGGTGGGTGCCGTACGGCTTGAGGCCGGCCTGCCGGATCTTGGCGAGGAGCTCGTCGGCCTTGTAGATGCGGATGTGGCCGCCCTCGACCTCGTGGTACGCGTCGGAGAGCGCCCAGCAGACCTTCTCGGGGCCGTAGCGGGGCACGGTGATCGCGATCCGGCCGCCCGGCTTGAGGACGCGGACCATCTCGGCGAGCACGCCCTTGTCGTCCGGGATGTGCTCCATGACCTCGGAGATGATGACGACGTCGAAGGACTCGTCGGGGAAGGGCAGGTTGAGGGCGTCGCCCTCCATCGCGGTGGCGGTCGCGCCCGCGGGGGCCTCCCCGGCCTCCTTCATCGCCGCGAACCACGTGGCGACCTCGCGGATCTCCTCGCCGTTCTGGTCGAGGGCCACGACCTGGCCACCGCGCCGGTAGCACTCGAAGGCGTGCCGGCCCGCTCCACAGCCCAGATCGAGCACACGGTCACCGGGTGCGAGCGGGAAGCGGGTGAAGTCGACGGTCAGCACGAGGACTGCCTTTCGGGGTTGGAGGGTGGGTGTGGGCAGGCGTTCCGCAGGGCGAGGGGGGTCCCCCCTGCTCGAGCGGAGCCGAGAGCTCGGGGGAGGGTGGGCACAACCCCACCACCGGGCCGCCCCCGGTAACGATGGCGGGGTGTCACCGGCGGACTCCGGCACCCTGACGGGCCACCGCCTCGCGGTACAGCTCGGCGGTGCCCTGCGCGGCCCGCGCCCAGGTGAACCGCTCAAGCACCCTGGCACGCCCCGCCGCACCGAGCCGCGCCCGAAGCGCGGAGTCGCCAAGCACCCGCCCGAGCGCCGCGGCCAGCGCCCCCGCGTCCCCCGGCGGCACCGCGAGACAGGTCTCCCCATCCGGCCCGGCGACCTCGGGAATCGCCCCACCGGTCGTCGCGACCAGCGCCGTCCCCGTGGCCATCGCCTCCGCCGCCGGCAGCGAGAACCCCTCGTACAGCGACGGCACGCAGGACACCTGCGCCGACCGCACCAGGTCGACGAGCTCCGCGTCGCTGATGCCCTTGACGAACTCGACGGCGCCGTCGAGCCCGTACCGCTCGATGGCCCGGGCGACCGGCCCGTCCTCGGCGCGCCTGCCGACGACGACGAGGTGCGCGTCCGGGTTCTCCGTGCGGAGCTTGGCGAGCGCCTCGATCAGATGGATGAGGCCCTTGAGGGGGACGTCGGCGCTCGACGTGGTGACGATCCGGCCGGGGACCTCGGCGACGGACGGGTCCGGGGACCACAGGCCGGTGTCGGCGCCGATGTGGACGACCTCGATGCGGTCCTCGCGTACGCCGAGGTGGTCGACGATCTCCCGGCGGGAGGTGCCGGAGACGGTGAGGACGGACGGCAGGCGGCGGGCGACCTTCTTCTGCATGCCGGTGAAGGCGTACCAGCGGCGGACGGAGGCGCGGCGCTTCCAGTCGGCGGCGGCGTCCAGTTCGAGCTGCCGGTCGACGGTGATCGGGTGGTGGATCGTGGTGACGAGCGGCGCGCCGATCGCGCGCGGGCCGCCGAGGAGCCCGTACCCGAGGGTCTGGTTGTCGTGGACGACGTCGAAGTCGCCGCGGCGGGCGGCGAGCAGGCGCCGGGCCCGCAGGGAGAAGGTGAGCGGCTCGGGGAAGCCGCCGGTCCACATGGTGGCGACCTCCAGGGCGTCGATCCAGTCCCGGTACTCGTCGCGCTTCGGCGTACGGAAGGGGTCCGGCGAGCGGTAGAGGTCGAGGCTGGCGACCTCGGTCAGCGGCACGCCCTCGTCGAGGGTGGGGTACGGCTGGGAGCCGATGACCTCGACGCTGTGGCCGAGGCGCGCGAGCTCGCGGGAGAGGTGCCGGACGTAGACGCCCTGGCCGCCGCAGAAGGGGTTTCCCTTGTACGTCAGGAGAGCGATCCGCAGCGGAGTGTCACCGGTCGCGGTGACGCCCTGGCGGGGGCCTGCCTCTATGGCCTCAGCGGTCATGCGCGACCCCCTTCGAGCGTGCGTTTCGCCGGAGCGTAACCGCTCGCGCTAATCTAGAACAAGTTACAGACTTGAACGGTCGCGTGATCGTCGGCCCGATCGTCCGACCGATCGCGGGCCCGGTCTTCCCGGCCTTCTTGATCCTTCAAGGAGGACAGAATCTACCGGCAGGTAGCCCCGTGGTGAGAGCCGGAACAGGTGATTCGCGCCACGGCGCCCGCACCGCCATACTGTCGCTCCCCACCGCACGGAACGGGACCCCATGACCGCAGACAACAGAGCGGACCACAGACCCGCGTCGCCGCCCCTCACGGAGCGCCAGGAGGCGCGGCGCCGCCGCATCCTGAACGCCAGCGCGCAGCTCGCGGCGCGGGGCGGCTTCGACGCCGTGCAGATGCGGGAGGTCGCCGAGGCGGCCGGGGTGGCCCTGGGGACGCTGTACCGCTACTTCCCCTCCAAGATCCATCTGCTCGTCGCGACCATGCAGGACCAGCTCCAGCACATGCACACGACCCTGCGGAAGCGGCCGCCGGCGGGCACCGACCCGGCGGAACGGGTCGCGGAGACCCTGATGCGCGCCTTCCGCGCGCTCCAGCGCGAGCCGCAGCTCGCCGACGCGATGGTGCGGGCGCTGACCTTCGCGGACCGGGGGGTGAGCCCCGAGGTCGACACGGTCTCGCGGCTGACGACGGCGATCATCCTGGACGCGATGGGGACGGAACACCCCACCCCGGAGCAGCTGTCGGCGGTCCGGGTGATCGAGCACACCTGGCACTCGGCGCTGATCACCTGGCTCTCGGGGCGGGCCTCGATCGCACAGGTGAAGATCGACATCGAGACGGTCTGCCGGCTGATCGACCTGACGGCACCGGAGCGGGAGCCCGCGCGGCGCTGACGTCGCGGGCGGGCGGCGCGACCGGGCGGGGTGTGCGCGAGCGGGCGGGGTGTGCGAGCGGGCGGGGTGTGCGAGCGGGCAGGGTGTGCGAGCGGCGCCGCCCGCGCCCGCCGCAATTCCGGCGGCGGGGCGCGGGCGGCGACGGGTCAGGACTTCGTGTTCTTCGCGTTGTCCTTCGCGATGAGCGCCGCGCACTCCGGGCTGGAGTCGGCGCCGACGAACATCACGAGCTTCACCGGGCCCGTGGAGTGGTCGCTGGCGTTGAGCTGCCAGCCGCTCTTCTTCAGGGACTTGATCACGGAGCCGGCCTGCTCGTGGCTCCGCTCCTCCTGCCAGCCGCCCTTGACGAGAGCCGCGACCGTGTCGGCGTAGGACTTCTTCGGGTCCGCGGCCTTCTCGGCGTCGGCCGTCCAGCTGACCATGCAGTCCTTGAGCTCGGCCGGAATCTCCTCGCCCGAGGCGTCCTGCTGGAATCCGGCCGCCTTCGCCGCGTCGTCGAGCTCCTTGGTGACGGCGGCACCGGTGAGCCGCTCGTCGCCCGAACCGCCCGACCCCGAACCGCCGGAGGCGGTCGAGCCCGCGGAGGACGAGCCCGCGGAGGACGAACCGCCCTTGCCCGAACCACCCTCGCTGCCACAGCCCGCGACCAGCAGCACCACACCGGCGGCCGCGGCCACCATCATCGCCTTGCGCACAGTTCTCCCAAATCGGCACGCACGAAGGCCTCTTGCCCCCGTAGACAAGGGCACAGTTTTGCACGTGGGAACGACGGCCACGCGCAAGGGCGCCCTTCGTCAGGGCCGCTCGCGGTCCTCCGTGTCCATGGTCGGCCCCTCGGACGGGTACTCCTCGCCTCCGGTCACTCCTCCGGCGGGAACACCGGCTCTCCCCCCTCCGCCAGGGTGATCAGGATCGCCTCCACCGGGCAGCCCTCCGCCGCCGCGAGGAGGAGTTCGCCCGCGTCGGTCTCCGGGGCGCGGGGGTGGGACTGGCGGGCCGTGTCGAGGCGGAAGGCGTCCGGGGCGTGGTTCACGCACATGCCGGAGCCGATGCAGACGCCCCGGTCGACCTCGACGTGCCAGCGGTCGCCCATCACGCGTCCCCGTATCCGGCCGGCAGGTGGATCATCTTGTGCTCCAGGTACTCGCCGAAGCCCTCGGGTCCGAACTCGCGGCCCAGGCCGGAGTTCTTGTAGCCGCCGAAGGGGCCGAGCATGTCGAGGCTGAAGGTGTTGACGTTGAAGGTGCCGGTGCGCACCTCCCGGGCGAAGTCGATGCCGTGCTCGACGTCGGCGGTCCAGACGCTGCCGCTGAGCCCGAAGTCGGAGTCGTTGGCGATGCGCAGGGCCTCGGCCTCGTCCCCGTACGGCAGGAGGCAGACGACCGGGCCGAAGATCTCCTCGCGGGCGATCCGCATGGAGTTGTCGACGCCGCCGAAGAGCGTCGGCTCGACGTACCAGCCGCGGTCGAGCCCGGCCGGGCGGCCGCCGCCCGCGAGGACCTTGGCGCCCTCCGCCTGGCCGATGCCGATGTAGTCGAGGGAGCGCTGCCGCTGGCGGCGGGCGACGAGCGGGCCGACCTGGGTGGCCGGCTCGAGGGGGTCGCCGACGACGAGCGCGCCGGCCGCCGCGGCGAAGGCCTCGGCGATCTCCTCGTACCGGGAGCGGGGAGCGAGGATGCGGGTCTGGGCGACGCACGCCTGGCCGTTGTTCATCCAGGCGGCCGGGACGATCCCGGCGACGGCGGTCGCCGGGTCCGCGTCGGGCAGGATCACCGCGGCCGACTTCCCGCCGAGTTCGAGGGTGACGCGGGTGAGGTTGCGGGAGGCGACCTCCATGACGCGCCTGCCGGCGGCGACGGAGCCGGTGAAGGAGACCTTGTCGACGCCGGGGTGGCCGACGAGGTACTCGCTGACCTCGCGGTCGGCGGGCAGGATGCTGAGCACGCCCTCGGGCAGCCCCGCCTCGGTGGCGATGTCGGCGAGGAGGTACGAGTCGAGGGGCGATTCGGGCGACGGCTTGAGGACGACCGTGCAGCCGGCGAGCAGCGCGGGCCCGAGCTTGGCGGCGGCGGTGAACTGCGGCACGTTCCACGGCACGACGGCCGCGACCACCCCGACCGGCTCGCGCCGGACGAGCAGCGGCCCGAGGATGCCGCCGCGCCGCTCCTCGTACGTGAAGTCGCGGGCGACGGTGATCGCCGCGTCCCAGACCATCATGGCGCCGAGGGCCTGGGCGAGGACGGACCAGGAGTACGGGGAGCCGTTCTGCGCGCTGATGGAGCGGGCGATCTCCTCGTACCGTGCGGCGATCCCGTCCTTGATACGGCTGACGACGGCGATCCGCTCCTCCACGGCCATCCGCGGCCACGGTCCCTCGTCGAAGGCCCGGCGCGCGACGGCCACGGCCCGGTCGACGTCGGCGGCGGAGGCGTGCGGGACGCGCCCGATGACCTCCTCGGTGTGCGGGGAGATGACCTCGATGACCTCCTCGCCGAGCGGGTCGGTCAACTCCCCGCCGATGAACAGCTTTCCGTGCTCCACAAGCTCGGTCATGCCCGCCGCCTCCAGAGGAGAAGGAATTCCCTGACGATTCATCAGAACCGATACTCAGAACTGATACCAGTTCTAGTTATCATGGGCAACGGTCGAGCACGCTCCGTACCGCCCTGGAGAGACGAGGACCCGCCCATGACGCAGGTGACCGAGCACGGTGGAGGCGTCTGGTCGCTGCGGGTGCCCATCCCCGACAACCCGCTCGGCCACACCCTGGTCCACGTCCTCGACACCGGTCTCGGCCCCGTCCTCGTCGACACCGGCTGGGACGACCCGGCCTCCTGGGCCGAACTGACCGCGGGGCTCGGCGCGCTGGGCCTCGACGTCGCGGACGTGCACGGCGTCGTCATCACCCACCACCACCCCGACCACCACGGTCTCTCCGGGCGGGTCCGTGAGGAGTCCGGCGCCTGGATCGCCATGCACGCCGCCGACACCGACGTCGTCCGCCGCACCCGCGAGTCCGAACCCGGCACCTGGCTCGACTACCTCGCCCGCAAACTCGCCACCGTCGGCGCCCCCGAGGACCACATCGCCCCGCTGCGGGCCGCCCGCACCTCCGGCCGCATGGACACCCTGCCCGGTCTGCGCTCCGCCCTGCCCGACCGCGAGATCGTCCCCGGCGAACTGCTCGACCTGGCCGGGCGGCGGCTGCGCGCGATCTGGACCCCCGGGCACACCCCCGGCCACGTCTGCCTCCACCTGGAGGAGGAGCACCCCTCCCGGCTGCCCGGCCACGGCCGTCTCTTCTCCGGCGACCATCTGCTGCCCGGGATCTCCCCGCACATCGGCCTCTACGAGGACCCCGACGACTCCACGGTCACCGACCCCCTCGGCGACTACCTCGACTCCCTCGAACGCGTCGGCCGCCTCGGCGTCGCCGAGGTCCTCCCCGCCCATCAGCACGCCTTCACCGACGCCGCCGGCCGGGTCCGCGAACTCCTCGACCACCACGAGGAACGGCTCACCGGACTCCTCGGCCTCCTCGCCGCCCCCCTCACCCCCTGGCAGCTCGCCGAGCGGATGGAGTGGAACCGCCCCTGGGAACAGATCCCCTACGGGTCGCGGAACATCGCCGTCAGCGAGGCCGAGGCACACCTCCGCCGTCTGGTGAAGCTGGGCCGCGCGGAGCCGGTGCCGGGCACCGACCCCGTTCAGTACGTGGCGGTGTGAGGCCTCAGGCCTTCAGCGGGCCTCCGGCTTTCACCGGGCCACTGGCCTTCACCGGGCCCAAGGCCCTCACCAGACGGAGGATCGACATGACCAGGACGATCGGGGAGAAGCCGCCGCCGAGGATCATCACCGGAATCGCCACCCACCACAGATATTGCTGCCCGCCACCGTCCCCGTACGCGTAACCGTTGTGGACGAACAGGAACCAGAGGAGGTGCAGCGTCAGCACGGCGCACAGGGCGATCCAGTAGACGGCGATGCCGGCCGCCCACAGCCGGAGCCGGACCTGCGGGACCGTCCGCAGCCGCCGCCGGTAGCTGTGGAGCCCGGCCATCGCGGCGATGAGGAGCAGGGTCGCGGGAAGGCGCCACCAGTCGTTCATCGCCCACTGGTAGGCGCCGCCCGCCTGGTCGGAGACCGAGGGATGGTCCGCCGCCCGGTTCATGAGGTCGACCCCGCCCACGAGGAACGCCAGCATCGGCACCAGGTAGAAAAGGCCGAGGGCAGGTCTGCCCAGGCCGGCGGTCAGCGTGCGCAGGGCGACTTCCCGCGCGGACGGCACCCCCTTCGACGACGCCCGCGCCCGCGGCACGGCGGCCGGGCCCCGGACGGGAGTGCGGGCGGGCGTCCGGGCGGGGGCGGGAGGCGGCGCGGGGAGCACGGCGGTTGGCGGCGACGGCTGCGGCTGCGGCTGCGGCTGCGGGAGTACGGCGGTCAGGGCGCCCGGCGACGGATCGGGGACCGCGCTCGCGGGCGTGTTCGTGCCCGTCCCGCCGCCCCTGCCCGTGGGCTCCGGCTCCGGCTCCGCCTCCGCGTTGAGCAGTTCCTCCGCCTTCTGCGCGATGGCCGCGACCACCGGCGCCGGCAGCCAGGACCCGGTGTCCCCCAGGTGGGCGTCGGCGGCGGCCGCGAGCTCCGCCACCGGTGGACGCTCCTCGGGCCGCTTCGCGAGGCAGCGGCGTACGAGCTCCGCGAAGGGACCCTCGGCTCCCGTGAGGTCGGGCTCGTGGTGGACGAGCCGGTACAGCAGCTCCGCCACCGAGCCGCCCCCGAAGGGCCCCCGCCCGGTCGCCGCGAACGCCAGCACCGCGCCGAGCGAGAAGACGTCCGCCGCGGGCCCGACCGGCCGGCCCTCCGCCTGCTCCGGCGACATGAAGCCGGGCGAACCGACGACCAGGCCCGTCCCCGTCAGGGCCGTCTCGTCGGCTGAGCGCGCGATGCCGAAGTCGATGAGCAGGGGGCCGGACAGCGAGAGCAGCACGTTGGACGGTTTCACGTCCCGGTGCACGAGCCCCGCGCGGTGCACCCCTTCGAGGGCGTGCGCGAGGCCGGAGAGCAGACGCCACAGGGCCGGTTCGGGCAGCGGCCCGTGCCCGAGGACCGCCTCGGAGAGCGCGGGCCCCGGCACGTACGCGGTGGCCAGCCAGGGCACCTCCGCGTCCGGGTCGGCGTCCAGGACCGGGACGGTGCCCGCTCCCCGTAACGACTGGGCGGCCCGTACCTCGCGGGCGAAGCGCGTGCGGAAGCCCGGGTCGCCCGCGATGGCGTCGTGCACCACCTTCAGCGCGACCGTGCGGCCGCCCCGCGACCGGCCCAGGTAGACGCGGCCCATGCCGCCCTCGCCCAGGCGGTAGAGCAGCCGGTAGGAACCGACCGCCCGCGGGTCGCTCTCGGTCAACGGACGCATTCCGTACCCCCCGTGAAGACGCCGTCGTCGCGCCCCGTGCCACCACACCGGCCGTCCCTGTCCACGCGCGCGCGCGCGTGCGCGTGCGCGTGGGGCCTCGTGTCTCGTGCGTACGGGGTCTCCCGTGACCTCGCGCACACGGGCGCGGCCGTCAGCATGGCACAGCGGTCCGCTCTCCGGCAGCGCGCCCGCGAAGCCCGTACGGGATCACCCGGGAGCCCGCCCCCCGTCCGGGTGTGAGCCGCCTCGCACCCCCCGGGGACGGGACGGTACGGGCCGGTAGAGTGGGCCCGTCGTCATCATGCCCGTACGGGGGGAAGCCGGTGCGAATCCGGCACTGACCGCGCAACCGTGAGCCGCTCTCCGTGAGCGGCGAGTCGGAATGCCCCGTCCGGGACGTGACCGCCGGCACCGTCGAGGAATACGGAGCCGGAGCCTGGTGCCCCTGAGGCGTGCCGGTGCCCGGCCGCAGGAGAGGGCCCCATGAACACCGTCCGCCGAGGCGCCGCCGCGTCGCTCGCCGCCGCCGTCCTGCTCGGCACCGGAGCAGCCGGGGCCGCCACCGCCGCGCCCTCCCCCTCCCCGTCGGCCGTCACGGTCCCGCCCGGCCTGTACGGCACGAAGGACCCGACGTACGACGGTGTCTGGCGCCAGTCGCTCGCCTTCCTCGCCCAGCGCGCCACCGGTTTCCAGCCCGCCGACCAGGCCGTGGACTGGCTCATCGGCCAGCAGTGCGAGGACGGCTCGTTCAGCTCGTACCGGGCGGACGTCACGAAGCCCTGCGACGCGAAGACGATGCGGGACACCAACGCCACCGCCGTCGCCGTGCAGGCGCTCCGCGCCGTCCGCCGCCAGTCCGTCGACCCGCAGAAGATCGACCAGGCCGTCAAGGCCGGCTCCGACTGGCTGCGTACCGTGCAGAACAAGGACGGCGGCTGGGGGTACGGCGCCGGGGGCGCCAGCGACGCCAACTCCACCTCGATCGTCATCGGCGCGCTCGCCGCGACCGGGGTGAGGCCCAGCCAGTTCACCTCCGCCGAGGGCCGTACGCCCTACGACGCGCTCCTCTCCTTCGCCCTGCCCTGCTCCGACAAGGCCGGCGGCGGCGCCTTCACGTACCAGCCGGACAAGAACGGCAAGCTGCTCGCGAACGCCGACGCCACCGCCGCCGCCACCCTCGCCGGGCTCGGCAAGAGCATCGTCGCGACGAAGGCCTCCCCCGAGCAGCCGCCGGTCTGCACCGACCTGTCGAAGCCGACGGTCGAGCGGGCCGCGCTCAACGGCGCCTCCTACCTGGCGAAGGCCCTCGCGAAGACCGGCCACCTCACCCTGCCGCCGATGCCGGGCGCCACGGACACGACCGAGCAGCCCGACATCGGCAACACCGCCGACGCCGTCGTCGCGCTCGCCGCCTCCGGCGCCGCCAAGGAGGCGAAGCCGGCCCTGGAGTGGCTGGAGAAGAACTCCGCCGCCTGGGCGAAGGAGAGCGGCCCCGCCGCCTACGCGCAGCTGATCCTGGCCGCCCGCGCGACGGACACGGACCCGCGCGAGTTCGGCACGGCGGACCTGGTGGAGCAGCTCAACGCCACCGGTCCCGCGCCCAAGACCCCCGACACCTCCGCGTCCTCGACGAGCGACGACGAGGAGTCCGGCTTCGACATCTGGTGGATCATCGGCATCGGCATGGTCGTCGGCGTCGGCATCGGCTTCCTCGTCAGCGGGCGCAAGAAGTGAGAACCCGCGGTGTGGTGACCGCGCGGGTCGCGGGCGCCGCGGCCGGGGCGCTGCTCGCCCTGACGGCGGTCGCCGCGGCTCCGGCCCAGGCGGCCGGCTACCGCTACTGGTCCTTCTGGGAGAGCGACGGCGGCACTCCGTGGGCGTACGCCACCCAGGGGCCGGCGACCGCCCGCCCCGCCGACGGCGACGCGATCGGCTTCCGCTTCGCGGTCAGCAACGGCACGGACGACACCTCCCGGCCCTCCGCCGCGCCCGACTTCGCGAAGATCTGCGGCGACGTGGAGAAGAAGGACGGCACCAAGCGGGTCGCGGTCGTCGTCGACTTCGGCGGCCCCGCGGACACCCCGCCCGGCGAGGCCCCGCCCGAGAAGCGGATCGCCACCGGCTGCGCGCGGATCCGCGAGGACGCGACGGGCGCGGAGGCGCTCGCCACGGTGGTGAAGCCCCTGCGGTACGACAGCGCGGCCATGCTGTGCGGGATCGCCGGCTACCCGACGCGGGGCTGCGGCGAGCAGGTGACGGAGACGGAGACCGAGACGGCTCCGGTGTCGGCGACCCCGAACGCCGGCAAGGAGGGCGGCGGCCCGTCCTTCGGCGTGCTCGCGGGCGGGGCGGCCGTGCTGGCCCTGGGCGGGGCGGCGATCTGGAAGGCCCGCCACCGCGGATGAGTGCGGTGCGTGGGCGGGGCGGGGATCCGGATGGCCCGCCGGTGCGGACGAGTGCGGTTCGTGGGCGGGGCGGGGATCTCGAAGCGCGGGGCGGCGATCTCGAAAGCCCGCCACCTCGGACACGTACGACTCCCGGCCTCAGCGCGTTCACGGCCCCCGCGGCGAGCCGAGCCAACGCCCTGCACGCGGGCGCGTGGTGGCTGTGGGCCCTCGGTCTCGGCGTCGCCGCCTCCCGTACGACCAACCCGCTGCTGCTCGGCCTGATCGTCGGGGTCGCGGGCTATGTGGTGGCGGCCCGCCGTACGGACGCGCCCTGGGCCCGCTCGTACGGCGCGTTCGTGAAGCTCGGCCTGTTCGTCGTCTTCCTGCGGGTCGTCTTCTCGCTGCTGCTCGGCTCCCCCATCCCGGGGACGCACGCCCTGTTCACGCTGCCCGAGGTGCCGCTGCCCGACTGGGCCGAAGGGGTACGGATCGGGGGCCGGGTGACGGCCGAGCAGCTGGTGTTCGCGGTGTACGACGGGGCCAAGCTGGCGACCCTGCTGATCTGCGTGGGCGCGGCGAACGCGCTCGCCAATCCGGCGCGGCTGCTCAAGTCGCTGCCGGGAGCGCTGTACGAGGTCGGGGTCGCGGTCGTCGTGGCGATGACCTTCGCGCCGAACATGGTCGCCGACGTGGTCCGGCTGCGGACCGCCCGGCGGCTGCGCGGCCGCCCGACCGGCGGTGTCCGGGCGGTCCTCCAGATCGGCCTGCCGGTCCTCGAGGGGGCCCTCGAACGGTCGATCGCCGTCGCGGCCTCCATGGACGCGCGCGGTTACGGCCGGACGGCGCAGGTCCCGGCCTCCGTCCGGCGCACCACGAACGTCCTGACCCTCGGCGGCCTCCTCGGCGTCTGCGCCGGTTCGTACGGGCTGCTCGCGGCGGAGGGCGCGCGGTACGGGCTTCCGCTGCTCGGCGCCGGGCTCCTCGCGGCCATGGCCGGGCTGCGGCTCGGCGGGCGCCGGACGGTCCGCACCCGCTACCGGCCCGACCTGTGGGGCGCACGGGCCTGGCTGGTCTCCGGCTCCGGCGTGGCGGTCGCCGTACTGATGATCTGGGCGAACGCGTACGCGCCGGATGCGCTTCACCCCGGGGTCGTCCCCCTGGAGGCGCCGGAGCTCCCGCTCTGGCCCGCCGCATCGGTGCTTGTGGGGCTGCTGCCCGCGTTCGTGGCCCCCGTTCCCAAGGAGAACGCGTGATCCGCTTCGAGAACGTCTCGGTGACCTACGAGGGGTCCGACGGGCAGCAGCCGCCGACCCTGCGGGACGTGGACCTCACCGTCCCCGAGGGCGAGCTGGTGCTGCTCGTCGGCCCCTCGGGCGTCGGCAAGTCGACCCTCCTCGGCACGGTCTCCGGACTCGTCCCCCACTTCACGGGCGGCACCCTGACCGGCCGCGTCACCGTCGGCGGCCGCGACACCCGCACCCACCCGCCGCGCGAGCTCGCGGACCTGGTGGGCACGGTCGGCCAGGACCCGTCCGCGCACTTCGTCACCGACACGGTCGAGGACGAGCTGGCGTACGGCATGGAGTCCCTCGGCCTCGCGCCCGGCGTCATGCGCCGCCGCGTCGAGGAGACCCTCGACCTCCTCGGCCTCGCGGAACTCCGCGACCGCCCCATCGCCACGCTCTCCGGCGGCCAGCGCCAGCGCGTCGCGATCGGCTCCGTCCTCACCCCGCACCCCAAAGTCCTCGTCCTCGACGAGCCGACCTCGGCGCTCGACCCGTCGGCGGCGGAGGACGTCCTCGCGGTCCTCCAGCGGCTGGTGCACGACCTCGGCACGACGGTCCTGCTCGCGGAGCACCGCCTTGAACGGGTGGTGCAGTACGCGGACCAGGTGCTGCTGCTGCCGGAGGGCGTGATGGGCTCCCCCGCCGAGATCATGGCGGTGTCACCGGTGCATCCACCGGTGGTGGGCCTCGGCCGCCTGGCGGGCTGGGACCCGCTGCCGCTGACGGTACGGGACGCGCGGAGACGTGCGGGCGAGCTGAAGGAGCGACTGGATGGGCGGGACCCTGCGGGGCTTCTTCCCCACCCCTCCCCCTACGCCGCCAGGCGTAGGGGGAGGGGTGGGGGATTCAACCTCTTCAAGCGGCGCCGCACCCAGCCCGCACCCGCCGACACCCTCGTAACCGTCAACGCCCTCGGCGTACGGCGCGGCCGCGTGGAGGCCCTCCGCACAGTCGACCTCCAGGTCCACGCAGGCGAGACCCTCGCCCTCATGGGCCGCAACGGCGCCGGAAAGTCCACCCTCCTCTCCACTCTCGTGGGAATGATCGCCCCCACCACCGGCACCGTCCGCGTCGCCGGCCGGACCCCGCACACGACGGACCCGCGCGAGCTGATCCGCCAGGTCGGACTCGTCCCGCAGGAGCCGCGGGACCTGCTGTACGCGGACACCGTCGCCGCCGAGTGCGCCGCGGCCGACGCGGAATCGGACGCGGTCCCCGGGACCTGCCGGGCGCTGGTGTCGGAGCTGCTGCCGGGGGTGGCGGACGCGACGCATCCGCGGGACCTGTCCGAGGGGCAGCGCCTGGCGCTCGCGCTCGCCGTCGTCCTGACCGGCCGCCCGCCGCTGCTGCTCCTGGACGAGCCGACGCGCGGTCTGGACTACGCGGCGAAGGCCCGCCTGGTCGCCCATCTCCGGTCCCTCGCCGCGGACGGGCACGCGATCGTGCTCGCCACGCACGACGTGGAGCTCGCGGCCGAGCTGGCGCACCGGGTGGTGATCGTGGCGGACGGCGAGGTGGTCGCGGACGGCCCGACGGCCGAGGTCGTCGTCTCCTCGCCCGCGTTCTCGCCGCAGGTGGCGAAGATCCTCGCCCCGCAGCCCTGGCTCACGGTCGAGCAGGTGGAGGAGGCGCTGTGACCGTACAGCCCGTGCGTCTCGGGCCACGTTCCGTGACCGCCCTGCTCCTGGTGTCGATGATCGGGCTCATCGCCATTTGCTGGCCCCTGTTCGCCGACGCGGAATCGGCCGTCACGACGCACGCCGCCGACGCGCCCTGGCTCTTCGCCGCGCTGCTTCCGCTGCTGATCGCGGTGGTCGTCGCCACGATCGCCGACTGCGGGATGGACGCGAAGGCGGTGGCGATGCTGGGGGTGCTCGCCGCTGTGGGCGCGGCCCTGCGGCCGCTGGGGGCGGGGACGGCCGGGCTCGAGCCGATGTTCTTCCTGATGGTGCTGAGCGGCCGGGTCCTCGGGCCGGGCTTCGGTTTCGTCCTGGGCTCGGTGACGATGTTCGCGTCCGCGCTGCTCACGGGGGGTGTGGGCCCCTGGATGCCGACGCAGATGCTGGCGATGGGCTGGTTCACGATGGGGGCCGGGCTCCTGCCGGGGCCCCGGAGGCTCCGGGGCCGGGCGGAGCTCCTGATGCTGTCCGCGTACGGCTTCGCGGCGGCGTTCGCGTACGGCACGGTCACCAACCTCTACGGCTGGGTGACGCTCGGCGGCGGAGGCGACGGAGGCGGGACGGCCGACAGCTCGGGCGGGATCTTCTTCGTCCCGGGCGATCCGGCCCCCGTGAACCTGGCCCGTTTCCTCGCCTTCCTGGTGGCGACCTCGCTCGGCTGGGACCTCGGCCGGGCGGTCCTGACCGTCGTCCTCACCCTGACGGTCGGCGGCACGCTCCTGAAGGCGTTGCGCCGGGCGACGCGGCGGGCGAACTTCGAGGCCCAGGTCACATTCAGGACCCCCGAGAAGGCCCCTCCGGGTGAGGCGCCCCACAGGACCCACGTCACGTACGAGGCGGAATAGTAGCCGGGCGACACTCGGACAAATCGCCCACTACGGGGCATGACCTGCGGAAACCTCCCAAGCCGATCTCCCGGCGACCTCCCGCCGAGGGGGCCCCGGGTCCGAACCTTCCTCGTACAGGGGGTCGTTGCATCGGCGTTCCGGCCCTGGTTGTCTGGTGGACGTCGCCAGGCAGCCGGTGCTCACCGCAGCGCCTCGGACGGCCGGTTCCCCCCAGTTCCCGGGTCTCCCGGGCTCTGGTTCCGGCTTGCCGAAATCGCCTGACGCGCCCTTTGTCCCCGACGTTAGGTATGACCTTGATCCGCTCGCTCACCACTCGTGTCGCCGCCCGCAAGAAGACCTTCGCCGCCTCCGCAGCCGTGCTGCTCGGCGCCTCGGGTGCGGTGCTCGGCACGACGAGCTCGGCCTCGGCCGCCAGCCCCCAGGACATCGCCCGACAGATCGTCCCCGCCTCGCAGTACGCGTCCTTCAGCAAGATCGTGTCGCACGAGTCCGGCTGGAACCACAAGGCCACCAACTCCTCCAGCGGCGCCTACGGCCTCGTCCAGGCCCTCCCGGCCTCGAAGATGTCCTCGGCCGGTTCCGACTGGAAGACGAACCCCGCCACGCAGATCAAGTGGGGTCTCAACTACATGAACGAGCGCTACGGCTCCCCGAACGCCGCCTGGGCGTTCTGGCAGGCCAACGGCTGGTACTAAGAGTCACCCGCCGCACAGCGCACCCGCAAGGCCCCGCCTCCCGCACAGGGAGGGCGGGGCCTGCGGCGTTTCCGGGGCGCGGCCGAGCCGCTACAACCGCTGGATGATCGTCCCGGTCGCCACCGCCCCGCCCGCGCACATCGTGATGAGCGCGAACTCCTTGTCCGCGCGTTCCAGCTCGTGCAGGGCGGTGGTGATGAGCCGCGCCCCGGTCGCGCCGACGGGGTGACCGAGGGCGATGGCACCGCCGTTGACGTTGACCTTCTCCAGACCGTCCAGGTCCCGCTCGAAGACCTGTGCCCAGCTCAGTACGACCGAGGCGAAGGCCTCGTTGATCTCGACGAGGTCGATGTCCCTGAGGGACATCCCGGCCTTGCCGAGGACCGCGCGCGTGGCGTCGATCGGCCCGTCGAGGTGGAAGTGCGGGTCGGCGCCGACGAGGGCCTGGGCGACGATCCGGGCGCGGGGCTTCAGCTTGAGGGCGCGGGCCATGCGCTTCGAGGCCCACATGAGGGCGGCGGCGCCGTCGGAGATCTGGGAGGAGTTCCCCGCGGTGTGGACGGCGGTCGGCATGACGGGCTTGAGGCGGGCGAGGCCCTCCATGGTGGTGTCGCGCAGGCCCTCGTCCCGGTCGACGAGCCGCCACATGCCCTGCCCCGCGGCCTGCTCCTCCTCCGTGGTGGGGACCTGGACGGCGAAGGTCTCGCGCTTGAAGCGCTCCTCGGCCCAGGCGTGCGCGGCCCGTTCCTGGGAGAGCAGGCCGAGGGCGTCGACGCGTTCGCGGGTGAGGCCGCGGTGGCGGGCGATGCGCTCGGCGGCCTCGAACTGGTTGGGGAGGTCGACGTTCCACTCGTCGGGGAAGGGCTTGCCGGGGCCGTGTTTGGAGCCGGAGCCGAGCGGTACGCGGGACATGGCCTCGACGCCGCAGCTGATCCCGATGTCGATGACCCCGGCCGCGACCATGTTGGCGACCATGTGGCTCGCCTGCTGCGAGGAGCCGCACTGGCAGTCGACGGTGGTGGCGGCCGTCTCGTAGGGGAGGCCCATGGTGAGCCAGGCGGTGCGCGCCGGGTTCATGGACTGTTCGCCGGCGTGGGTGACCGTACCGCCGACGATCTGTTCGACGCAGTCGGCGTGAATGCCGGTGCGGCCGAGGAGTTCGCGGTAGGTCTCGCCCAGGAGGTAGGCGGGGTGGAGGTTGGCGAGCGCGCCTCCGCGCTTGCCGATGGGGGTGCGTACGGCTTCGACGATGACGGGTTCCGCGGCCATGGGCTCGTCCTCTCCTCGACCGGACGGGGCGTCCCGGCAGCCCGTCGGTCGGCGTCACGGGGGAACTAGTACGCGTTCTAGTTCTCAGTGCAGTCTTATGACTGCTACCGCGGGTACGCAAGGGTCCGGGAGGCAACACTTCCCGTTCCGCCCCTTGCTACTTGTAGAACTCGTTACTAACTTCCCCGGCAACTCCTGACGGCCCATCAGATGTGGAGTGTGTTGCCGATGCCCTGCCCCCACCTTCCCGAAGGGTTCGACGCCACCGACCCCGATCTGCTCCGCGACCGCATCCCCTTCCCGGAGTTCACCCGGCTGCGGCAGACCGCACCCGTGTGGTGGTGCCCCCAGCCGCCCGGCGTCACGGGCTTCGAGGACGGCGGATACTGGGCCGTCACGCGCCACGCGGACGTCAAGTACGTCTCCACCCACCCCGAGCTGTTCTCCTCGTACGAGAACACCGCCGTCATCCGCTTCAACGAGCACATCACCCGGGACCAGATCGAGGTCCAGAAACTGATCATGCTCAACATGGACCCGCCCGAGCACACCCGCGTCCGCCAGATCGTCCAGCGCGGCTTCACCCCCCGCGCGATACGGAACCTGGAGACCGCCCTGCGCGACCGTGCCCACGCCATCGTCGACGAGGCCAAGCGCGGCGCGGACGCCGACGGCACCTTCGACTTCGTCACGAAGGTCGCCGTCGAACTCCCCCTCCAGGCCATCGCCGAACTCATCGGCGTCCCCCAGGAGGACCGCTCCCGCATCTTCGACTGGTCGAACAAGATGGTCGCGTACGACGACCCCGAGTACGCCATCACCGAGGAGATCGGCGCCGAGGCCGCCATGGAGCTCATCGGCTACTCGATGAACATGGCCGCCGCCCGCAAGGAATGCCCCGCCGCCGACATCGTCAGCCAACTCGTCGCCGCCGAGGGCCAGGGCAACCTCTCCTCCGACGAGTTCGGCTTCTTCGTCCTGCTGCTCGCCGTCGCAGGCAACGAGACCACCCGCAACGCCATCAGCCACGGCATGCACGCCTTCCTCACCCACCCCGACGAGTGGGAGCGCTACAAGCGGGAACGGCCGGCGACCGCCGCCGAGGAGATCGTGCGCTGGGCGACCCCCGTGGTCTCCTTCCAGCGGACCGCGACCCAGGACACCGAACTCGGCGGGCAGAAGATCGCCGAGGGCGACCGGATCGGCCTCTTCTACTCCTCCGCCAACAACGACCCCGAGGTCTTCACCGACCCCGAACGCTTCGACATCACCCGCGACCCGAACCCGCACCTCGGCTTCGGCGGCGGCGGACCCCACTTCTGCCTCGGCAAGTCCCTCGCGATCAAGGAGATCGAGCTGATCTTCAACGCGGTCGCGGACGCCCTGCCCGACCTGACGCTCGCCGGCGAACCGCGCCGGCTGCGGGCGGCCTGGCTGAACGGCGTGAAGGAACTCCGGGTGCGCACCTCGGCATGAGCCGTACGACGGGAACCGGAGACCCACCCGGAACGTCCCACCCCGCATGCGGGGGACACACGGAACAAGCACGGTCACCAGAATCCTGACCACCATCGTCGCGCTGCTGGCGCTCCAGCTCGGCTCGCTCATCGCACCGGCGTACGCCTGCGGCTGCGGCGCCATGATCCCGTCGAAGGCCGAGCGCATCGGCGTCGACCGGGAGGAGTCGGCCGTCCACTGGGACGGGCGCACCGAGACGATCGTCATGCGCTTCAACGTCCACGGCAACGCCCGGCACGCCGCCTGGATCATGCCGGTGCCGAGCCGGGCGGGCGTCACCCTCGGCGACCCGGCGCTCTTCGACGAGATCGAACGCCTCACCGAGCCCGAACAGCGCGACCGCTTCTACTTCTGGCCGCGCGGGGACGACTGGCCCTTCGACGGCGGTTACGGCGACGGGGCCGGGGCCCCGCCGCCCGGCGCGGGCTCCGGCGTCGGGGTCGTCGGCCGCGAGCGGCTCGGCCCCTTCGACGTGGCCCGGCTGACCGCCACCGACCCGGAGGCCCTCGGCGACTGGCTGCGCGCCAACGGCTTCGAGCTGCCCGAACGGCTGACCGGCGCGCTCCAGCCGTACGTGGACAGGAAGTGGGAGTACGTCGCCGTCCGCCTCGCGCCCCAGGAGAAGGACGCCGTGCTCCAGGGCGAACTGACGCCCCTCCGCATCACCTTCGCCTCCCCCGAGCTCGTCTACCCCATGCGCCTCTCCCGCCTCGCGGCGAACGACCAGACCCTCGGCCTCTCCATCCTGGCCGACCACCGGATGGAGCCCCGCTCCGCCATCGGCGGCGACCGCCCCGAGGTCACCTTCGCCGGCCGGATCGAGCGCCCCGAGGGCGCCGTCGCCGGGCTCGCCGGGGAGGGGCCGGTCCATCTGACGGTCCTGGAGCAGGAGTTCCCCGACCCCGCCCGGATCGACGACGACCACCGTCTGCGGACCGTCGCCGACACCCCGTACCGCCAGGTCGAGTACACCGACCGGCTGCTCACCGTCGGCGGCGGCATCCCCGTATGGCTCCTGACGGTGGGCGGCGGCCTGCTGCTCGCGGTGGTCACGACGCTGCTCGTCGTACGCGCGGGAAATCGGCGCCGCGCGATCACCGGCTCCGGTGTACGTTCGGCCGTATGACGAACCCTCAGTGGAACGCGGTCGACGAGTACATCAGCCGTACGATCGCCCCGGCCGACGAGGCGCTCACGGCCGCGCTCGCCGACTCAACGGCGGCCGGACTGCCCGAGATCGCCGTCGCCCCGAACCAGGGCAAGCTGCTGCACCTGCTCGCGCTGACGCAGGGCGCCCGGAACATCCTGGAGATCGGGACCCTCGGCGGCTACAGCACCATCTGGCTGGCCCGCGCGCTGCCCGCCGACGGACGGCTGATCACCCTGGAGTACGACCCCGCCCACGCGGACGTCGCCCGCACCAACATCGCCCGCGCGGGCCTGGACAAGGTCGTCGAGGTCCGCACGGGCGCGGCCCTGGACACCCTGCCGCAGCTGGAGGCGGAGGGCGCGGGCCCCTTCGACCTGTTCTTCATCGACGCCGACAAGGTCAACAACCCGCGCTATGTGGAATGGGCCCTGAAGCTCTCCCGACCCGGCACGGTGATCATCGTCGACAACGTGGTGCGCGGCGGCAAGATCACCACCCCGAACCCGGAGGACCCGGCGATCACCGGCACGCGCGAACTGTTCGACCTGGTCGCCGCCGAACCGCGCCTGGACGCGACGGCCCTCCAGACGGTCGGCACGAAGGGCTACGACGGCCTGCTGTTCGCCCGCGTGGTGGAGTAGGTCGGGGGGCGGGTGCCGGGGACGTGCTCCGGCCGTCAGCCGGCCGAGGGCGCGCTCCGTTGCCAGCCCGCGAACAGCGGCACCTCGCCCGTTCCGTCGAGGACGACCACGCCGAAGGGCCGGTCGAAGGCGATCCGCTCCACCACCTGAGGGTGGGGCGGGGCCGCGCCGCGCGGCATCGTCACCTGGGTGACGGCGGCGGCCTCCACCCCCTCCTCGGCGACGTCGACGACCGCCTCCTGCACGACCTTGTCGATGTACAGGTCCGCCGCGGAGATCCCCGAGAAGTCGGCGTCCGGCCGCAGCGCCCGGTCGAGGCCGAGCGCGGCCAGGTGCTCGACCGCGTCGGTCCTCGTCCGGAGGGTGAAGCGCGGCAGGGCGAGATCGGCCGAGTCGGCGGCGAGCGGCCGCCGTTCACCGGCCCCGGCCCAGGCGGCGGGCAGCACGCCGCCGGGCCCGTCCGCCTCGGCCCCGAGCACGAACCGCACCCGTACGCCTCCCGCACAGGGCAGTTCCACGACGGTGACCCCGTCCACGTACCAGACCGACCCGGCCGGGATCCGCCGCCGCATGGTCGGTACGGGCCGGGTGTCGCCGTCCCCGTCGGTGAAGGGTTCGTCGTGGGTGAGGTGCGCGGGGAAGGCGGTGAGCCAGGAGGCCTTCAGGGCGAGGGCGTTGAGCAGGACGAGGTTCTCGGACCCGTCGAGATCGAGCGGCAGCCGCGCGATCCGCCCTCCGGTGGCGCGCCGCACCCAGGCGTCGAGCTCCTCCTGGGCGTCGGGGATGTCACCGAGGGAGATGTCGTCGGTCGCCCCGAAGACCTCGTCGGGCAACGCGAACCACACGGCCCCGGGCAGCAGTCCGAACCGGACGTCGGGCAGCCCCCGCCGAAACGTCTCCCGGATCGGCAGCGTGCTCCACACCCCGGTCGCCACGGCGACCCCACCGGACCTTCCGAGCTGTCCCCGGACACGGGTCACGGCCTCGGCGGCCCCCTCCCCCGCGACCCCGAGCAACTCCCGCAACTCGTCCCCGGTCCGCCCCCGCGCCCCGGAGGCAACGGCCCCGAGCGCGAGCCACAACCCGGCGGGCGAGACGACGAAGTCACCGTCCCCAAGGCAGGAAAGCCACCGCGCGGCCAGGGTCCGTATCGCGTCTGCCGGGAGGACACCCGAGTCGTGGGTCATATCCTGCCTCTCATGAGCATCGTGAAGATCAACGTCCTGACCGTTCCGGCTGAGCAGCGTGAGGTGCTTGAGCAGCGGTTCGCGTCGCGGGCCGGGGCCGTCGAGGGGTCCGACGGGTTCGAGTGGTTCGAGCTGCTGCGCCCGGTCGAGGGCACCGACCAGTACCTGGTGTACACGCGCTGGCGCAGTGAGGAGGACTTCCAGGCCTGGATGAACGGTTCCATGAAGGCCGCGCACCCGGGCGGTGGTGAGGGCGGCGAGCGGCCGAAGCCCGCCGCCTCCGGGTCGACCCTGTGGTCGTTCGAGGTCGTCCAGCAGGCGTCCCCCAGGAGCTGAGCCGCTCCGCGGCCGGGACGGCCGCGGGAAACCGGGCTGCGCCCCGGGTCGTGCGCGCCGCACAATGGCGCGCATGACCTGGACTTTCTCCCCCGAGCGCGTCGACACCCCGGACGCGACCTCCCTGCGCCGTGACTACTACGACGACGTGGCCAGCCGCTACTGGAAGCGACCGGCCACCGAGGCGGAGATCGACGAGGGGCTGGCCGGTGACGGGGTCGAGCTGCTGACCCCGCCGACCGGGCAGTTCCTGGTCGGGCGGTACGAGGGCAAGGCGGCGGCCTGCGGCGGGGTGCTCCTGCTCGGCGAGGAACGTGCCGAGCTGACCCGGGTCTTCCTGCGTCACGCCTTCCGTGGCCTCGGCGGCGCCGGCCTCCTGATGGACGGCCTCGAGGAGGCGGCCCGTGCGCTCGGCGCGCGCCGGATGGTCCTCAACACGCGCCTGGACCTGGTCGAGGCGCGCGCCCTGTACACACGGCACGGGTACGCGGAGATCCCGGCGTACTGCACCGGCCCGTACATGGACATCTGGTACGGCAAGGACCTCTGACCCGCGAAAGGCCGACGCGGTCAGCCGCTCCACACGACGACGTCGAAGATTCCGCGCGTGTCGCCGCCCTGGCCGGCCAGTTCCTTGACGGTCAGCCGGGCGAGGCGGCCGTCGTTCGTGCGGGCGCAGACGACCAGGCCGGTCTTCAGCTTCATCTCCGCGTCGGTGCCGAGGGTGTCGATGCCGCCCGCGCAGTCCGCGTACGACGGCGCCTTCGAGTCCTTCCACACCAGCGCCTTCGCCCCGGCCTCGGGCTGCAGCATGTGGGTGGTGCCGAAGGGGTAGACGGAGAAGTCGTTCTCCTCGTTGATCTCGGACTCGACGGGCGGCGCGGAGTCGAGGTCCTTGGAGTCCGTGTACGTGATCGCCAGGGCGCCCTGCCACTCGACGGTGTCGGCCGGCTTCGCGGGCGGGGCCGCCGGGGTCTGAGAGGTCTGAGCGGGCTGGGACGCCTGCGAGGCCGGGGACTGCGAGGTGTCCGGGGTCCGGGAGGCGTCCGCGGGAGCGTCGTCGGCGCTCCCCGTCTCCGACGAGGTGGCCGAGGGCGCCGGGTTCTGGGCGGCGGGCGGGGCGGGGCTCGCTGCGTTGTTGCTGCTCACCAGGTACGTACCGAAGACGCCGATCACCGCCGCGAGCAGTGTGGCCCCGGCGCCGATCCAGGCGCCCCGGTGTGATGTCCGGCGGGCCGCGAAGGACGGCGGGGCCGGGGTGCCGTACCCCCCGTGTCCCTGGTGCCCCCCGGGCCCCCCGTAACCGTCGTATCCGCCGTACTGGCCGTTCGACGGACCGTTCGGCGGGTGTCCCGGAGGTGTCGGTATGCCCCGGCGTGGCTCTTCGCTGTTCATCCTGCCTGTCCCCCTGTGACGTGATCTTGGAGAGGACAGCGTACTGAGGGGCTTGAATGACCGTCATACAGGGCCGCGGGAGGCCCAGTTGCGCACCCTAGGCGTGGTGGTCCCGGGGCGGGTCCGGGTCGTGGGGCCGCTCCCCGTCCGAGCCGCAGAGCTCGGCCGTCAGCTCCTCCACCAGCTGGACGAGGTCGGTGGGCCGGTCGGGTCCCCACCAGTCGCCGAGGAGTTCGGCGAGGGACTCCTCCCGGGCCGCCGCAAGGCGTGTCGCCACCGCTACGCCCTCCTCGGTGAGGAAGAGCTGGAGCCCCTCCCTGGTGACCAGGTGCCGTTCCTCCACCTGCCGGGAGGCCTCAGTGATCACCCGCAGCGGTACGGGCACGGTCTCGGCGAGCCGGGCCGGTTCGACGGTGCCGTGGCGGCGGACGCGGAGCAGCAGCCAGCTCGCGGCGGGCAGCAGGTCGAGCCCGGCGCGGGCGGTGATCTTCTCGTAGATCGCCTTGCGGCCCTCGCGGGAGCCGAGGACGGACAGGGCGCGGGCGCATTCGTCGTGCGAGGAGCGTTCGACGGGGTTGGAGGCGAGCGTCTGGCTGGTGTCGGGCGCGGTGACCGAGGCCCGCAGCTTGTCCTCCTTGAGGAACCAGGCGACGACGAAGGCGACGAGGACGACGGGCGCCGCGTAGAGGAAGACGTCGGTGATGGACGTGGAGTACGCGTGGATCACGGAGGGGCGCAGGTCGGGCGGGAGCTCGGTGAGGGTGCGGGGGTCGGCGGCGACCTGCTCGGGGCCGATGCCCGGCGGCACGTCCGGTCCCGCCGCGGCGAACACCTCGCCGAGCTTGTGGGTGAGGCGGTTGGTGAAGATCGTGCCGAAGACGGCGACGCCGAAGGAGGCTCCGATGGAGCGGAAGAAGGTGGCTCCGGAGGTGGCGACGCCGAGGTCCCCGTACGAGACGGCGTTCTGCACGACGAGGACGAGGACCTGCATGACGAGGCCGAGTCCCGCTCCGAAGACGAAGAAGTAGACGCTCATCTCCCAGGTGGAGGTGGTCTCCGTCAGTTCGTTGAGGAGGAGCAGTCCGAGGCCGGTGAGGGCGGTGCCGGCGAGGGGGAAGACCTTCCAGCGGCCGGTGCGGGAGACGATCTGGCCGGAGGCCGTGGAGGTGATGAGCATGCCGGCGACCATGGGCAGCATGTGCACGCCGGACATGGTGGGGGTGACGCCCTGCACGACCTGGAGGAAGGTCGGCAGATAGGTCATGGCGCCGAACATCGCGAAGCCGACGACGAAGCTGATGACGGAGACCAGGGTGAAGGTCCGGATCCGGAACAGCTTGAGCGGCAGTACGGGCTCGGCGGCCCGCCGCTCGACCCGGACGAACCAGACGAGGAGTACGGCTCCGAGGACGGCGAGGCCGATGATCTGCGCCGAGCCCCACGCCCAGGTGGTGCCGCCGAGGGAGGCCACGAGGACCAGACAGGTGGCGACGGAGGCGATGAGGAAGGTGCCGAGGTAGTCGATGGTGTGCCGGGTGGAGCGGACCGGGATGTGCAGGACGGCGGCGATCACGAAGAGCGCGACGATCCCGATCGGCAGGTTGATGTAGAAGACCCAGCGCCAGGAGAGGTGTTCGGTGAAGAGGCCTCCGAGCAGCGGTCCGAGGACGCTGGTGGCGCCGAAGACGGCGCCGAAGAGCCCCTGGTACTTGCCGCGCTCCCGGGGGGACACGAGGTCGCCGACGATCGCCATCGACAGCACCATGAGTCCGCCGCCGCCGAGGCCCTGGACCGCGCGGAAGGCGATGAGCTGCGGCATGTTCTGGGCGATGCCGCAGAGGGCCGAGCCGATGAGGAAGAGGACGATGGCCGCCTGGAAGAGCTTCTTGCGCCCGTACTGGTCGCCGAGCTTGCCCCAGAGCGGGGTGGCCGCCGTGGACGCCAGCATGTAGGCGGTGACCACCCAGGAGAGGTGCTCCATGCCGCCGAGCTCGCTGACGATCGTCGGCAGGGCCGTGGAGACGATGGTCTGGTCGAGGGCGGCGAGCAGCATGCCGAGCAGCAGCGCGCCGATCGCGACGAGGACGGTGCGGTGGCTCTGCCCCTCCCCCGGCGCGGGGGCGCCGCCGAGCTGGGAGGGGCTTGCTTCCTGGGCCATGGGCGTCTCCTCGGGGCGTCTCGTCGGGCGTCCCGCCGGACGGCCCATGGGACGGCCTCTCCATCCTGGTCCGAATGTCCGGTTATGGCCTCCGGAGGGGCACGAGTGTTCGCCCATCGGAAAGGGTCGGGCTGCATAATCGCTCGCAGTTGTATCGGGGAGGGGACCCATCATGACGGGACACGTCTGTCCTGAATGCGGTGTACACAGACCTGGCTGCGCCTGCGCCCAGGCGGAACTGGCGGCGGCCGAGGACTTCGATCCGCTCAGGATCAGGCCGTACGTGACGCTGGACTCGCGGGAGGGGGAGGGGAACCCGGGCCTCCCGTACGGGGCGGGAGGCGGCCCGTACGGGGAAGGGGGCGATGCGGGTCCGTACGCGGCGGGGGACGGCCCGTACGGGGCGGGGGGCGGCGGTGACGATCCGCCGACGGCTCAGTTGGCGGCGGTCCGGCCGGACGGGGGAACTGTCACCGGGCCGGTACCGGGGGCGGTCGTAGCACCGGAGCCGTACCCCACACCTCACCACCCCGAGGGCGACCCCTCGGAGACGATGCCGTTGCTGCTGCGCGGCGTCGGGGCCGTACCGCCTCCGCACGCCGAGGAGCGTGGCCGTGGCCGCAGGCGGGGACTGGTGGTGGCGGCCGTCGCCGCCGTCGCCGTGGCGGGGACGGCGGCCCTGGCGGCGGCCGTGCTCGGCGGCGGGAACGAGGCCGGCGACCGGGCGGCCGTACCCGAGGTGACCACGAGCGCGTCGCTGAACCTGGCCGTGTCGGAGGCCCCGTCGCCGTCCGCCTCGCCCGAGAGCCCGGAGCCGACCTCCTCCTCCCCCACCCCGCGCCGGACGTCCGCGTCACCGACGCCCAGCCCCTCCGCGAGCCGCACCACCGCGTCGCCCAGCGCCTCGGCGAGCACGACGGGCGCGGCGGCGCCGCCGGCGTCCCCGTCCTCGTCGGCGTCCTCGGCGCCGGGCGTCGCGCCGACGACGACGGCGCCGGCCGCGACGGCCCCTCCGACGGAGGCGCCGGAGGAGAACGAGGAAGAGCCGACCCTGAGCCTCGGCTCCACCGGGCAGGAGGTGCGGGAGCTCCAGCGGCGGCTGACCGCCGTGTGGGCCTACCGCGGCCCCATCAACGGAAGGTACGACGAGGGGGTCCGGGAAGCGGTGGCGTGGTACCAGTCGTGGCACTACGGCCTGAGCGACCCGGAGGGCGTGTACGGCCCCGCTACGCGCGGCGTCCTGGAGGAGAGCACACCGGACATCTGACCGCCCTGGTCCGAACCTCGCCCCTCCCCCGTCCCGACCCCGTACCGGCTCCAGCCCGACCCGTACCGGCTCCGTCCCGGTCCCGGTATGCGGACGGGCTGGCCAAGACGGCCCCCGGTTTTGTATCGTAGGAAAACAAAGTGGCCCCGCCCGCATACCCTGACCGGTGGGCGGGACCGCTTCGTTCTCCGTACCACCCCTCTGGAGACCTGATGCCTGCCACCACCCCGGCAACGCTCACCGCCCGCGCCCTCCTTCTCGACATGGACGGCACCCTCGTCAACTCGGACGCCGTCGTCGAACGCTGCTGGCGACGCTGGGCGGAGCGACAGGGCCTCGACACCGACGCCGTACTCAGAGTGGTGCACGGCCGCCAGGGGTACGCGACGATGGCCGTCCTCCTCCCGGACCGCCCGATGGACGAGAACCACGCCGACAACCGGGCCATGCTCGCCGAGGAGACCGCCGACCTCGACGGCGTCGTCCCCGTCCCCGGCGCCCCCGCCTTCATGGCGGCGCTCGCGAAGCTGCCGCACGCCCTGGTGACCTCGGCGGACGAGGCGCTCGCGCAGGCCCGGATGGGCGCGGCGGCGCTGCCGATGCCCGAGACCCGGGTCACCGCGGAGTGCGTGGGCGCGAGCAAGCCGGACCCCGAGGGCTTCCTGAAGGGGGCGGCCGAGCTGGGCTTCGACCCCGCGGACTGCATCGTCTTCGAGGACTCGGAGGCCGGCATCCAGGCGGGTCGCGCGGCCGGCATGAGGGTCGTGGGCGTGGGCCCGCGCGCGGCCGCCTTCGCGCCCGACGTCCATGTCGCCGACCTCACCCACGTGCGGGTCGAGCCCGCGGCCGACGGTTCGATCCACCTGACCGCCCTCCCGTAGGACACGGCTCCCGCACGAGGGGAGCCCCCTCCAGACACGAAGACCCCGGGCCGGGGAATGAGCCCGGGGTCTCGTCGTACGCCCGTACGCCCGGTACGCCCGTACGCCCGTGCGTCGGCGGGGGATCCGGGCCTCGTCGCACCCCCGACCCCACCCCTCCGCGAAGTCCAGGACTATCCCGGATACTCCACACCCCTTGATGTGACGTGTCCATGTCGCCACTCTGTTACCTGGCGCACCCCCCACCGAAACCTGGCGCCGCCACGATGACCGGGCCGCCGCCCGGCACCCCCGCGGGGACGGCATCCAGCCAAAGTCCCCCCATCTCAAGGGAGTTCACATGCCCGTCGGCATGGTCTACGCGCGTCGAATCGCCGTTCTCGCCACCTCCGCCGCCCTCACCGTCACCGGCCTCCTCGCCACCGCACCCGCCGCACAGGCGGCCATGCCCACCCCGGTCAGCGCCGCCACGGCCCGCACCTACCTGGCCGCCCTCACCGTGAAGGCGGAAGGTTCCTCCACCGGTTACAGCAGGGATCTCTTCCCGCACTGGATCACCCAGTCCGGCGCCTGCAACACCCGCGAGACCGTCCTCAAGCGCGACGGCGTGAACGTCGTCACGGACTCCAGCTGCGCCTCCGTCAGCGGCAGCTGGTACTCCGAGTACGACGGCGCCACCTGGACCGTCGCGTCCGACCTCGACATCGACCACGTCGTGGCCCTCTCCGAAGCGTGGCGCTCGGGCGCCAACTCCTGGACCACCTCGCAGCGCCAGGCCTTCGCGAACGACCTGACGCGGCCGCAGCTCATAGCCGTGACGGACAACGTCAACCAGGCGAAGGGCGACCTCGACCCGGCCGAGTGGCTGCCCTCCAGGACCACCTACCGCTGCACGTACGTCCGCGCGTGGGTGCACGTGAAGTACCACTGGAACCTCAGCATCGACTCCGCCGAGAAGAGCGCCCTCCAGTCGGTTCTCAACGGCTGCTGATCCCGGGGTCGCTGAATCCGCGTCAGCAACGGCCACCGGGGAGTGAGGCTCGCCACACCCACCCCGGTGGCCTGAATGTTGAACTTGCAAGTACTAGTGAGGGGTGCCTAACCTAGCGGCCTCATCGGTTCCCGTCCCCCACTGCCCGTCCACCCCACGGACGCGGTCAGGCCGAAGGAGTCCCCCCATGAACAACCCCGTCAACCCGACCGGCTCGCACGGTGCGGCCGGCCAGAACGGCGCGAACAGCGCCAACGGCCTCGTGGACCGCCTGGACCAGGCCCAGCCGTACGCCCTCGGCCTCTTCCGGATCGTCGTCGGCCTGCTCTTCGCCTGCCACGGCGCCGCCTCGCTCTTCGGCGTCCTCGGCGGCGCGGCGGGCGGCGGCACGATCCCGGCCGGCACCTGGCCGGGCTGGTACGCGGCCGTGATCCAGCTCGGCGCCGGCGTCCTGGTCCTGGCCGGTCTCGGCACCCGGAGCGCCGCGTTCCTCGCCTCCGGCTCGATGGCGTACGCGTACTTCAAGGTCCACCAGCCGCAGTCCCTCTTCCCGCTGCAGAACGGCGGCGAGACCGCTGCCCTGTTCTGCTGGGCCTTCCTGCTGCTCGTGTTCACCGGCCCGGGCGCCCTGGCCCTGGACCGGCTCTTCGGAAGCCGGGTCGGCGCACGCTCGACGACCCGCAAGACGGACGGGACCCGCGAGGAACAGGGCACGCCGGTCACCGCCTGACCGTCGCTGTTCCGCTCGGACCGCTCGGACCGCTCGGTCCGCTCGGTCCGCTCGGTCCGCTCGGTCCGCTCGGTCCGCTCGGTCCGCTCGGTCCGCTCGGTCCGCTCGGTCCGCTCGGTCCGCTCGGCGGAGCGGTACGGGCGCCGCATGCCGGCGCCTGTGCCGCTCCGCCGACCTGTACGTGGAGGTGTCCCCCCACACCCCCAGGCGCCCCCCCACTCATCCCCCGGCACCCGCCCGGCAGGCGGTTCCCCGCGCCCGCGTAGGCTCTGGCCCTGTGAATCTGCTCGACAGCCTGGGATCGCTGCGGTCGCTCACCGCCGGTCCGTGGATCTACCCGGTGGTGGCGACGTCGATCCTGCTCGACGTCTTCCTGCCCGTGCTGCCGAGCGGCTTCCTGGTGATCACCGCCGCCACCGCCGCGGCGACGGCCACCGCGGCCACCCCCGGCGTACCGTCTCTGCTCCCCCTGCTTCTCTGCGCGGCCTCGGCCTCGGTCCTCGGCGACTTCCTGGCGTACCGGCTCGCACGGCGGGGCGGTGCCAGGCTCGACCGGGCCATCGCCCGCTCGAAGCGCCTGTCCCTTGCGCAGGAACGTCTCGGCACCGCGCTTGCCCGGGGTGGCGGCCTGCTCGTCGTCCTCGCGCGCTTCGCCCCGGCGGGCCGGTCCGTGGTCTCGCTCGGCGCGGGCGCGGCGAAGCGGCGGGTGGAGGAGTTCCTGCCGTGGTCGGCGCTCGCGGGCGTCACCTGGGCCTCGTACAGCGTGGGGCTCGGCTGGCTCGGCGGTCAGTGGCTGGGCGCGACCTGGTTCAGCGCGGGGGTGTCGACCCTCGCGCTCTTCCTGGCGGGCGGTCTCGCCGCCTGTCTCATACGGCGTCCGGCTGCGGCTCCCGCTGCCGCGTCCTGACACCGGGGTGCGCCCCGCGCACCTCGAGGCCGTCGAGGAGTCTCGCGGTCGCCTCGGCGATCTCCTCCACGGCGCGGTCGAAGACCTCGCGGTTGTGGGCGGCGGGCGCACGGAACCCGGAGACCTTGCGGACGTACTGCAGGGCGGCGGCGCGGATGTCGTCCTCGGTCGCCTCCTCGGGCAGCGCGGGCGGTCGGAGCGTCTTGATGCTGCGGCACATGCCTCCAGTGTGGCGCGCCCCACTGACAACCGCCGCGAGAGCACCGACCGGGCGCCCCGGACCCCTCGCGTGACCGGCCTCCTCAGGGCGGAGCCCCAGGGGGTGTCTTGTCGGTCAGGCCGGATCAGGGAGCGGCGTCTGGTGCCGTGCCTCGCAAGGCGGAGGAGGGAGGCAACGCGGAGCGTTGTCGACCGACGACAACGCGGCGAGGTGCGGTGCCAGGCGTCGCGAGCCCGGCCTGACCGACAAGACACCCCCTAGCCCGCCCGCCCCTCCTCAGGTGCCGAGCCCCCGCCGGCTACGCGCGTTGATCTCGGCGGCCCGGGCCCGCAGCTCACGCAGGGGCGTGGCGAGCTGTACGTCGACGGGCTCGGCCTCCCACTCGGCGCCGCCGTGGACGGCCCGGATCAGAAAGCGCCCGGAGACGCTCTCCACATAGAAACCGACCCGCCCGGTGGCGGTGTCGCGGACGAGGTCACCGACCTCGGGCAGTGGCTGCACGTTTCCCCTCCGTCCCGGTCCCTGAAGTTTGGGGGACACCCAGGGAAGCCCGGCGGCCCCGCCCTGTCAACGTATCTCTAGAGATGTCCCCCGATGGATGGATCGGCGGGGCGGGACGGCGCACACGTGTGCACCCCGGCCTCGGGGTGCGCCGTAGGGTGTCCCGCAAATGAAGGGAGTGGTCCGCCCGTGACTGACCAGGACAGCGCTCGTCGCCCCAAGTACCAGCGCATCGCCGATGAGTTGAGAACCGCGATCCAGTCGGGCGCCTTCGGGCCGGGCGACCGGCTCCCCGGCGAGAACGACCTCATGACGGCGTACGCGGTGGCCCGGATGACGGCGCGGCAGGCCCTCTCCGTGCTCCGCAACGAGGGTCTCGCCGAGGCCCGCAAAGGTGCCGGGGTCTTCGTCCGTGTCTTCCGCCCGCTGCGCCGCCGGGGCATCCCGCGGCTGTCCGGCGAGCGGTGGGGCAACGGGCGTTCGGTCTGGTCGGCCGACGTGGAGGACCGGGACCTGGTCGTCGACCAGATCGAGGTGGCCGAGGCGGAGGCGGGTCCGCGGGTCGCGGCGGCGCTGGACCTGGCGCCGGGCGCGCCGGTCTGTGTCCGGAGCCGGCGTTTCGTCCTGGATGCCAAGCCGGTGCTGCTGTCCGTCTCGTACCTCTCCGCGGAGCTGGTGCGCGGCACGCCGATCACCGAGCCGGACACGGGCCCGGGAGGGACGTACGCCCGGCTGACGGAGCTGGGTCACCGGCCGGTGCGGTTCCGTGAGGAGATCCGCTGCCGGATGCCGACGGCGGACGAGTCGGACCGGCTGACCCTGGAGTTCGGGACGCCGGTGGTCCTCATCGGGCGTACGGCGTTCACCGGGGCCGGGACGGCCGTGGAGCTCAACGAGATGACGCTGGACTCGTCGGCGTACGTCCTGGAGTACGACTTCGACGCGTGACCTCGAACCGGCGCCCGGGATCGGCGTGGGCGACGTCCCCGGGGAACTCGGCGGCGGCCAGCGCGACGGCATCCTCGGGCCGCGTCCCCCCGCCGACGTGGGTGACGACGAGCCGGTGGGCACCGGCCTCGGCGGCACTCCGGCCGGCCTGCGCGGCGGAGTGGTGGCCGGGCACCTCGCCGTCGGCCTCGCACACGAACAGGTCGCAGTCGCGGGCGAGTTCGATCAGCGAGGGGCAGGGTTCGCAGTCACCGGAGTACACGAGGGAGCGCCCGTCCTCGTCCTCCACGCGCAGCGCGAAGGCCGGCGGTCCGTGGGTGACGGCCCGGGACCACAGGGTGAGCCCCCCGATCCGTACGGCATGACCGTCGTACAGCTCGTCCACGGCGAAGGCCTGCTCGACGGGGCTGCGGTCGGGTCCGTTGGTGAGGAACTCGGCGAGCCGGTCGGCGATTCCGGGCGGTCCGAGGAGGGGCACGGGCAGCGGTACGTCGAGGCCCGCGTACAGCAGGGCGTAGGAGGCGGTGAGGAGGTCGGCGGAGTGGTCGGCGTGCAGATGGGAGATCCACACGGCGTCGACGTCACCGAGGGTGACGTACCGCTGGAGCTCGGCGAGGGTGCCGCTGCCGGCGTCGACCCAGACGCGGACCCCGCCGCCTTCGACGAGGAGGCCGGAGCACGCGTTGTCCGGCCGGGCGAAGGGGGTGGCGGAGCCGAGGACGGTGAGACGCAGGGACTCGTCGAACATGGGACAACCCTAAAACACCCCCGCCAACTCCCCTGATCCTGTGCGTACTACGTGAAGGTCGTGCGTATTCTGTGTGCTCGTCGGACCCCATCGGCGGGCGTCCGACAGAAACTGAGGGACATTCATGCTTCGCGCACGCACGTTCGCGGCCGTGACCGCGGCCGCCGCCTCCGGCATCCTGCTGCTGCCCACGCAGGCGCAGGCCGCCGGCTCGGTCCACCTGTACAAGATCTACTACGACAGCCCCGGCACGGACCTCCGCTCGAACACGAGCCTCAACGCCGAGTACGTACAGATACGCAACACGACCGGCGCGGCGGTCAACCTGCGGGGCTGGACGCTCACGGACGCGGCCAACCACAAGTACACCTTCGGCAACTTCACGCTCGGCAAGGGCAAGATCGTGACGGTCCGCACGGGCCGCGGCACGAACGCGTCCGCGAACGTCTACCAGAACCGCGGCACGTACGTCTGGAACAACGACCGCGATACGGCGACCCTGAAGAAGTCGAACGGCACGCGCGTCGACGTCTGCTCGTACAACTCGACGCGGGTCGACTACACGTGGTGCTGACTCCGCACCGCGCTTGACGGACGAGGGGCCCCGGAGGAATCTTCGGGGCCCGCTCCGGTCCGCTACTCGGAGCTCGACTCCACGGGCACCCGCGGGGACGGGATGCCGTGCTGCTGCACGTCGGCGCCGACCTGCCCGCCGAGCGTCATCACGTTCAGGGTCGCGGAGTTCTCGTTGGCGATGGCCTTCTCGACCCGGGCGACGAGCAGCGAGAACGCCTCCCGCTTCGGCAGGCCGTGATACGGCCCCACCTTGGCCTCGAAGTAGACCCGCTCGTGCCCGAGAAGCTGCTCGGTCGACCGGTAGTTCTTCCACTGCTCGCGGTACCGGTAGACGCTCTCCAGCGACACGGCGGCGACGACGACCACGCTCAGAACGGTGGCCGTGACCCGCGCGAAGTCGAGATCGAGATTGACGAACACCGGCACCAGCGCCGCACCGACGACGGAGACCGTACGCATCCGCAGATGCATCGCCTTCATCCGGGTCGCCTTGGAGTCGTACCACTCCTGATACTGCGAGAGCCGCGTCTCGATGTACCGCTGCGACGTCATCTCGCCACCCTGCACCCCGATTTCGGGCGCGTCCCCCGCGTCAACCATACGGGGGAGTACACCCGCCGCATCGAACAGCCGTCAACTCCCGGCGACGGCCACTGCCACGGCGACCACCACAAGACGCGACAGGGGCACCGTCACACCCCGAGTTCCGCACAACTCACTCCAGCAGGGCCACGGGCCGGTCGACCGACGAGCAGATGATCACACCGTGATCCCACTCGATCACCTACCGCTAACATCACGGGCGTTGCCGCAGCCGCGCGGCCAACCGAGAGAGGGGCATCCGCATGGCCATCATCGTCACCTTCGACTTCCCTGGCGCCGGACACGAGCTCTACGACACCGTCATCGAACGAGTCACCGACGGGCAAGGCTTCACCCGGTTCGCGGACCTCCCGAACCCAGGTCTTCTCTCCCACGCGGCGGGCCCGGTGGACGGAGGGTTCCGCGTGACGGAGGTCTGGGAGAGCACGGAGGCCCTGGAAACCCACGCGAAGGCCTTCGGCCCGATCCTGGCGGACCTCGGCCACGCCGACGTACAGCCGACAATCATTCCGGCCCACAACGTCGTCGTCCGGTAGGTCCGGTCCGACTGGGCCAGGAGAAGTTCGGCACCCTGCCGGTGGTCGACCTGAGGGCTCAGGACCAGCGGAGTACGGCATCACGGACTGCTGCCAGGGAAGCTGACCGCATCCGATCGCGCTCAGTTGCTGTGCCCGCTTGGTGTTCCACCTCGTAGGTGTCGTCCTCAGCGAGCAGGACTTGGATGTACCAGTCACCCTCATCGTGGCCGGTCAGCCGCTGGAGAAGCATGCCCTCCCCGTTCCGCAGCTCGCCAAGCATCGCCTCGATGGTGGGGACATCGGGGTCGCGCACCATACGTCCGTCACCGCCCAGTGCGACGAGCCTGACCGGGCCGAGACCCTTCCTGCCCTGCCCTTCCCGGAGCCACTTCTTCTCCTGGCCACTCAAGAGAGACGGCGGCACGACGGGTCCGGCAGGGTTGTAGACGGCTATGGGGTCGTCCGGATCGGACCACGACCCGATCTTCCACAGCCGGTACACGTGGACACCGCCCTGGGCCAGCGGCACTGCGAGGGTTGCCGGCGCGGGAGGACCGGGAACGCAACGGCCCACGTCCTCCCCGTACGGGCCACCGTGGAAGATCGCGTGCATCCATCCCGTCGGCGGTCTCCCAGTCGTGTCGAAAACGTCCTCCACCGTTCCCCCTTCGACGGAACCACAGCCCTGACGCTCACCATGATCGACGCCAAAGGCCCCCAGCCGTGATCGGCTGGGGGCCTTTGCACTGGTGGGCGCGGACGGTTTCGAACCGCCGACATCTGCTTTGTAAGAGCAGCGCTCTACCCCTGAGCTACGCACCCGTGGAAGAGGCAACAGCCTACATGGCGCACCGGTGGGTGTCGCAAACGGATGCCTGTTCGGCGGGGTGTTCCCGGTCGGGGGGACGGTGGGTCGTCTGGTGGTGACTCTTTGTCGACAAGGGGTTTGCGTGTGCGGCGAACTGATCGGCCCGTGTGTTCGTCCTTACCGGGTGGGAGAATGAATCGGACCGGGCACGGCGGACACAGCACGGGGAGAGTACGTGGCGGCGAGCGACGCTAGGGGGTGTCTTGTCGGTCAGGCCGGATCAGGGAGCGGCGTCTGGTGCCGTGCCTCGCAAGGCGGAGGAGGGAGGCATGGCGGAGCCATGTCGACTGACGACAACGCGGCGAGGTGCGGTGCCAGGCGTCGCGAGCCCGGCCTGACCGACAAGACACCCCCTAGGGGGACCGGTGGGGTCCGGAGGCGTGACGCGCCGGGGCGGGGAGCGGGTCGGGCGGGGGCCGGGGGGTCCGCCTTGCGGCTCGCTCTCGCGTTGCCTCTGCTCATGGGTGCTCTGCTGCCGCACGCCTTCGCCGGTGGTGGTACCCGTCGCTGGTTCGGGGGGCGCGGCGAGGGTCAGCGGGCCGAGGCGCAGGCCGCCAAGGATGCCGCCGCCTCCGCCTTCTACGAGCTCGACACCGCCCAGCGCGGGCTGCGCATCTCCATCGAGACCATCATCGCCGTCGACAGCTCCCCCGAGGCGAGTCGCGCCGTCGAGGGGTTCGCGGCCCTCGGGCGCCGCATCGACGAGGTCAGCCACACCTATATCAGCGCCGTCGACGCCCACGACCTCGACCGCGACGAGCTCGACGCCGCGACCGCCGGCCGGGCCCGTGCGGAACTGACCCGTGCCAAGGAGGAGCTGGACCGGGCGAAGGACGAGCTCGACCGGTTCGAGCAGGGTCTCGGGCCGCTGCTCGATCGCGCCGAGACCCAGCTCGCCCGCCTCGCCCCCGCCGTCGAGCGTGCCCGGCAGGCCCTGCGCGCCGCGAGCGGCGCCCTCGACGGCGTACGGGAGAGCGGGCTGCGCGCCGACGACCTCGCCGCCCGGCTCGCCGCCCTCGGGCCCGAGCTCACCAAGCTCAACGAGGGCGCCGGCCGCCACGGCGTCCCCGAGACCCTCCAGCGAGCCGACCGGGTCCTCCGCGACGCCGAAGCCGTACGGGCCGAGGCGGAGCGCCTGCCCGAGCGGGCCGCCGAGATCGACCGGCGGCTCGTCTCCCTCCGTACCCGCACCGAGGCGCTCACCACCCGCACCGGCGCCGTCGAGCCCGTCCTCTCGGAGCTGCGGCGGCGCTTCACCGCGCCCTGCTGGCAGGACCTCCAGCACGTGCCGGAGCAGGCCGCCACGACGCTCCGGCAGGCCGAGGACCGGCTCGCCGAGGCGGCGAAGGCCCGGGCCGAGCAGCGGTGGCCCGACGCGACCTCGCTGCTCTCCACCGTCCGCGCGCTGCTCGACTCCACCGACGAGGCCGTCTCCGCCGCCAGGGACCGGCTGCGCCGCCTGGACGCCGTCGCGAAGGACCCGAAGGCGGAGATCGACCGGGCCCGGTTCGCCGTACGGGACGCCCAGCGGCTCGCGATGGACGGCAGGAGCACTCCCGACCCGCGGCACGCCCGGCCCCTCGACGAAGCCGTCGCCCGGATCGACCGTGCCGTCGACACCCTGGAGGGCCGGCACCCCGACTACTGGCACTTCCTGACCGAACTGGAGGGCGTACGGGCCACGGCCGCGCACGTCGTCGGGCAGATCCGGGACGAGCGGGGCGCCGGTCACTGAGCCGGGGAGGCGGCGGGCGTCGCCCCCCTGCTCGTAGCCGTGCACGCGGCGGGCGCCTCTGCCCGTGGTCGTGCGCAGGCGGCGGGCGTCGCCCGTGGGCGTGCGGAGGCAGCGGCGCCCATGCCCGTGGGCGTGCGCAGGCTTTAGCCTTGCCCCATGCCTCGTTACGAATTCCGCTGCCGTACCTGCGGCGACACCTTCGAGCTCAGCCGTCCCATGGCCGAGTCCTCCGATCCGGCCTCCTGCCCCGCCGGGCACGACGACACCGTGAAGCTGCTCTCGGCCGTGGCCGTCGGCGGCTCGTCCGCCGCCCCCGCGCCGAGCGGCGGCGGGGGCGGGGGCGGTTGCTGCGGTGGGGGCTGCTGCGGCTGATAGCCGTTACACGGCGGCCGCCGCCCTGAAGCGGCGCAGGATCTCCTCCCCCGCCGCGACCCCGCGTTCCACGAGGACGTCGAGGTGGGGGGCCGTCCACTCGCTGTCGGCCAGTTCACCGTGGCCCGGGCGCCACGCCCGGTCCGCGGCGAGCAGCAGGTCGGCGTCGAGGAGCGAGTCGCCGGCCGCGAGCGTGAGCGTGGCGCCGGTGCGGCGGGCGACCTCGCGGACGGCCGCGCTCTTGGTGAGCGGCTTCGGTACGGCGTACACCTTGCGGCCCTGGAGCGAGACCGTCCAGCCCCGCTCCCCCGCCCAGGCGCCGAAGCGCCCCAGCCACTCCTCGGGCAGCCGTTCCCGCTCGACGACGAGGTAGGCGAACAGGTCCTCGGCGACGCGGTGCTTGCGCACCCAGGACAGGTCCGTGGTCGCCGTGAGGTACGCCCGGATCTCGGAGAGCGGCGCGCACTCCTCGGCGAGCCGGCGCAGCACGGAGGCGTGCCAGTCCTCGTCCGTGACGCCGTCGACGAGGATGTGACCGCCGTTGGCGCAGATCGCGTACTTCGGTGCCGCGCCGGGGAGTTGGATGCGCTGGTACTGCTTGCGCGTCCGCGTCGTGGTGGGGACGAAGACGGCCTCGTCGGACAGCTGGGCGAGGAGCCCGGCCGCGTCCTCGGTCATGTAGGAGAGCGGCTTGGCCTCGTGGACCTCGACGCAGAGCAGCCTGGGTGCCTGGGCGTCGGGCATGCCGAGGGCGAGGGCGGCCGACGAGTAGATGAGGGTGCGGTCGAGGTCGCTCGCGACCAGGATCGTGCTCTGCGCCGTGATCGGGGGCGCGGTCGGTGACGCGGTAGGTGTCGCGATCGGGGGCGTGTTCTGCGCCGGGGTCGGGGTCGTGACCTGCGTCCCGCCCGGTGCCGCGATCAGCGCCGTGGTCTGCGTCGCGATCGGTGTCGTGGTCGGTGTCGTGGTCGGCTGGGCGTTCGCGGTCATGTCGCCGCCGGCCGGCGTCGGTCCCTGGCTCGTACTCACTGGGACACCACCGCCTTGCCGTCGGCCCCTGTCGCCCCTCTGGTGTACTGAGGGTGGATCAGGCCCACGCAGCTGTACGGCAGTTCGTCGACCTCCTCGACCGGTACTCCGCGCTGCTCCGCGAGCAGACGGACGTGTGCGAGGTCGGCGTCGGCGCCGCGCTTGGCGAGGATCTTCCAGGGGACGCGGCGGAGCAGGACGCGGGTGGTCTCGCCGACGCCGGGCTTGACCAGGTTGACGTCGTGGATGCCGTACTCCTCGCTGATCCGCTCCACGGCCGCCCAGCCCTCCCAGGTGGGTGTGCGGTCGGCGGCCAGGAGTTCCTTGACGTCCGTGTCGACGGTCGCGGCCACCTCGTCGAAGCGGGCGGTGACGGCGTCGAGGAAGTCGTTCGAGACGTCGGCGCCGGCCAGCTCGCGGTAGAACTTTCCGCCGTGGAAGTCGTCGGGCCCGACGAGGTCCGCACGGAGGACCGTGCGCGATATCAGGCCGGAGACCGTGGAGTTGAGGCAGGCGGAGGGGATGAGGAAGTCCTCGCGGGTGCCGTAGGTACGGACGCAGGAGCCGGGGTCGGCGAGGACCGCGATCTCCGGGTCGAAGCCCTTGATGCCCTCGGTCGCCTCGAACGCACGGATCGCTTCGGCGAGTTCGCGGGTGATGGCGCCCTTGCCGGTCCAGCCGTCGACGAACACGACGTCGGCCGGGTCGTGGTGGGCGGCGAGCCAGCGCAGCGCGTTGGTGTCGATGCCGCGGCCCCGCACGATGGAGACGGCGTAGTGGGGCAGGTCGAGGCCGTGGCGGGCCCCCGCCCAGCGGCGCATGAGGACGCCGACGGGCGTGCCGGCGCGCGCGAGCGAGACGAGCACGGGGCGGCGGCCCGGCCGCTCGGCGAGGACGGTCTCGGTGACGGTGCCCACGGCGCGGGCGATCCGGGCGGCCGAGCTCTCCAGGGCGGTGTGGAACAGCTCCTGGTAGCGCGCGCTGGGCTGGTACTCGACGGGGAGCGACTCGGCGTAGTGCGCGCCGCCGCTCTGGATGGCTTCCTCGCGTTCCTCGGTGGGCGCCTCGAGCTCGACGTCCGAGAGGTCCTGGAGCAGCCAGCCGACCTCCTCGGGAGCGTACGAGGAGAAGGCGGGGCCGCGGAGGGGCTCGGGCAGCATGGAGCTCCTTTCGGGAGCTTCGGAGTCGGAGTCGGAGACCTGGGGGGTGTACGGCGTGCTCGTCGTGGTCGCCGTGCTCTGCGCGTACGGCTCGTACGAGGGGACGACGGCGAGCACGACGCGCGGGATGTGCGCGGTCAGCTGGGCGAGGAGGCCGTCGGGGGCGTGCAGGGCCGGGGTGTCGGCCGTGGAGTCGACGACGACGGCGACGGCGTCGAAGCCCGCGCCTGCCACGTTGTAGGCGTAGCGCTCGCCGGGTCCGTCGGCGGGGTCGTCGTGGGCGGGGAAGACGAGCCGGGTCCGTATCGCGTAGCCGGGGTCGTCGACGGCGAGGACGGGCGAGCGGGTGGTGGTGGAGTACCGGACGTCGAGCCCGGCGTCCTCCAGGGCGGTGCCGAGGCGGAGCGGGGCGTACATCAGCTCCTCGAAACCGAGCACGAGCACGCGGGGCCCTGCGGGCGGCCGGGCGGGGGTGGAGGTGGGGATGGCGGGGGGCGTTTGAGTGCCTCCCGGTGCCTCGGGGGCGCCCGGCGCCTCGGGGGCGCCCGGTGCCTCGGCGGGCGCTTCCGTGGTGGAGGGGCTGCCCAGTGCCTCGGCGGACACTTCCGTGGCGGAGGAGCTGCCCAGTGCCGCAGGGCCGCCCAGTGCCTCGCCGGACGCTTCCGTCGCGGAGGGGCCGCCCACTGCCTCGGCGCGCGTCTCCGTACCGGCGGCCGCCGCCTGCGCGCCGGATTCCTCCGGCGCGGCCGGCGTGCGCAGTGCCTCGGCGATTCTCTCGGCCATGGCCGGCAGCGCCGCTTCCAGGGCCTCGCGGTGCTCCGGCGTGAAGCCGTGCCGTCCGCCGTCGGGTATGCCGTCGGGCCAGCCGAGCTCTATCCGGACCGGGGCGGGGCGGGGGGCGCCGGCAGCGCCTGCCGAGCCGGCTACGCCCACCGGAGCCGCCACCGGAGCGACGCGGGACTCCGCATCACCCGCCTCACCCACGGCACCGCTGCCGGACGCCGCACCCGCAGCACTCCCCCGCGCGGCCCCCTCCCGCCGTTCGTACTCCGCCACCAACGCCTGGCCCTTCTCCAGGACCCCCTCCGGGAGGCGCACCGTTCCCCTCGCGCCCGAGATCAGGTCGACGCGGGCGCCGATCTCCGCCGCGAAGGTGTCCAGGCGGCCCAGGTCGGCGGGCGAGCGCATGTCGACGAGGGCGACGACGACGTACCGGTCGCGGGGGTAGCGCTCGTGCAGGGCTCGGATGGTGTTGAGGACGGTGTTGCCCGTGGAGAACTCGTCGTCGACGAGGACCAGCGGCCCGTCGCCCGCGAGCAGCTTCGGGTCCTCCGGGAGCAGCAGGTGCGAGGTGGCGTGGGAGTGGGACTCCTCGAAGCCGCCCGCGCGGGCGACGCCGGGCACCGGCCGCCGGGTGGAGTGGAGGTACGGGGCGAGCCCGAGGCCGTCCGCGACGGCGTGGCCGAGGGCCGTGGCGGTCTCCGCGTAACCGAGCACGACGGACCGCGCGGCCTCCTCGTCGCCGAGCAGCGCCCGGACGCGCCGGCCGAGGTCGAGGCCGGAGCCGTACACCACGGACGGCCGCTGCGGCACGTGTTTGCCGAGGACGCTGGAGACCAGCAGGTGCGCCCGTTTGGGGTTGCGACGCAGTGCGAGGCCCAACAGGGCCGGTAGCTCCTCGCCGCCGATCAGTTCGACGCCCAGTCGCTCCGCGACCCACGTTCCGGTCCACACCACGTCGTCGACGTCCCTTCGTCAGCCGGCAAGTCCGGCGGTGAGCAGATCCACGAAGCCGACGTCCTCCTTGGCGACGCCGAACACCTCGGCGCGCAGGAGGGTGCGCTCGGCCCACGCGCGATGCGGCTTCACTTCGTTCATCTTGTTCGTATAGGCGGAGCGCAGCACTCCGCCGCCGCCCTGGTCGGGCCGCAGGATGTCCTGGGCGTCGCTCCACTCCTCGTGGCTGACGACGGAGAGCGCGTGCACCGGCACCACGTGGGTGGGGTGGATGCAGGTCTTGCCGAGGAGTCCGTTGGCGCGGTCGAGTTCGATCTCGCGCAGCAGGCCGTCGAGGTCGTGCTCGATGAGGGCGGTGCGCAGGTCCTCGGCGCTGCCTTCGAGGAAGGGGCTGCGGCGCAGCTGGGGCTTGAACATGCGCTCGCCGGGCCGGAAGTACTCCCAGACGGGGCCGGTGACGGTGAAGCCGGTGCCGTCGGAGCGGCCGAGGAGGTTGACGACGTCGGCGATGACATGGGCGACGATCTTGATGTCGTACGCGGTCATGTCGGGCGAGCGGCGCAGGCCGTACGCGGAGCAGAAGTCGGTGACGCCGAGGCGCAGGGCGAGGACGCGGTCGCGGTACTTCTCGGTGATCGCGGCGATGCCGGCCAGGGTCTCGGCCCGGGTCTCCAGGTGGAGGAGTTCGGGGGACTCGAGGACGGGCATGGCGAAGAGGCGTCGGCCGCTCGTCCGCTCTGCCTGGGTGAGTGCTTCGAGGAAGGCCTGGCCGCGGCTCTCGGTGAACTTGGGCAGCACGAATCCGGACAGGAGGCGGACCGTTTCGCCGAGGCGGTCGACGAGGTCGGTGATCTGGCGCGGTTCGCGGACCCGGATGAAGAGCAGGGGCACGTCCGTGGCGGTGTCGGCGTCCGTCACGGTCGTGGTGGCGAGGTCGGCGAACTGGCGGACGAGGTTGGCCTCGCCGTCCTCGACGTCGGCGTCACTGATGGAGTCCTCCAGGCAGAGCACCATGGAGACCACTCCGCGGGCCGCCTGCTTGCGCACGTCGTCGGCGAGCCGCGGCCGGGTGGCCGGGCTGTAGAGCGTGGCGCCCAGGGCCACGGCGAGGATGCCCGCGGGCGAGTCCGCCGTGAACGAGGCCGGCTCCCGGTGGAACAGCCCCGCCCGCGTGGTGGACGGGATGTGCCCGAAATGACGCATATAAGTCCCCCGTCTGCCCTTCTCGTCCTGACGACATGTGGCCGGTAATAGTACGTAGGTGCGGGTGTCCGCAGTTCCATTCACGCATGAAATCCAGGTAACTCGTCGGCATCCGTCCCCCCGCCCGGGTATCGGTGGTGCCCCCGCGTTGTCCGCGGGTCGGCCGGGAGGGCAGGATTACGGTCATGACGCACGCGATGCTGAAGGGCTCCAACGTCCCTCTCGACACCGCGGCCGTACGGGCCGTGCTCCGCTGGACCCCGGGCCCCGGGGTCCCCGACGTGGATGCCTCGGCTCTGCTGCTCGGGCCCTCCGGTCGCGTGCGGTCCGACGAGGACTTCGTCTTCTACAACCAGCCGCGCCACCCCTCGGGTCTGGTGCGGCGGCTGCCGAAGAAGCGGGTGCCCGAGGGCCTGACGGACACCGTGGAGGCCGATCTGGGCTCTCTGGACGCCTCGGTCGACCGGGTGGTGATCGCGGCCTCCTCCGACGGCGGCACCTTCCGGTCCGTCTCCGACCTGCGGATCCTGATCTACGACGCGGCCCCGGGGCCGGAGCGCGAGCCGCTGGCCCTGTTCGCCGTGACGGCGGAGACGGGCGAGGAGACGGCGGTCATCTGCGGCGAGCTGTACCGGCGCGGGGACGGCTGGAAGTTCCGCGCGGTGGGCCAGGGCTATCCGACCGGCCTCGTCGGCCTCGCGACCGACTTCGGCATCTCGGTCGACGAGGACGCGCAGGAAGGCCCTGAGGGGCCCGACGGCTCGGACGGTCAGGACGGTCACGACGGCCCGGCCGGTCACGAGGGACGACAGGACGGCCACGAGGGACAGCAGGACGGCCAGGAAGGGCCTCAGGCGGCCCAGGAGGGCGCGACGGCCGCCCCCGGCTCCCCCGACCTCGATCTGACCCTGGTCCACGCCCCCGTACCCCCGCAGCCGGTCGCGCCGCCTCCGGTGCCCGACCGGGCGCCCGCCTACGGCTATCCGCAGCCGCCGGTGAACGATCCCGTGCCCGCCTACGGCTATCCGCAGCCGGTGACCGCCCCGGAGCAGCACCCGTCGCCGGAGTTCCGGATGCCGCCCATGGGCCCCCAGTTCGTCCGCTCCTGAGACCGAGGGCCTGGACTCGTCCGCTCCTGAGGCCGTCGGCAACGGCTACGCCTTGGTCTTGTAGCCGCGTCCCCACTGGAGGCCCCAGCCGTACAGCCGGTCCAGTTCGGCCTGGAAGCCGTAGACGAAGCGCACCTCCCGGCGAACCGTGAGCTCGCCCTTGCTGTTGTCCACGGTGAAGACGGCGCAGGAGCGGGCCTGCGGGGCGCGCTCGTCGAGCTCGATCTCGATCCGCGGGCCGTTGCTCGGATAGAGCGTGATCTTGGCGTGCGTACGGTCGAAGGCCGGGGTCTGGTCGTAGATGTACACGAAGAACAGCAGGCGTTTGATCTCGTCCTTCTGGTCCAGGTTGACGAAGATCGTCTCGCCGGAGGACCCGCCGAAGCGGTCGTCCCCGCTGAGCTTCACGTACGGGGCGGTGTTCAGGTCGCCGAAGAAGCCGCCGAGCGGCTGCACCACGCCCTTGCTGCCGTCCTTGAGCTCGTAGAGGCAGCCGAGGTCCAGGTCCACGTTGACCATGCCCTGGGTGTGGGCCTGGACGACCTCGGGCTTGAAGAGCTTGGACGGGTTGCGCAGGAGCCGTCCGCTCTGCCGGGAGCGGCCCTCGATGTCGGAGGTCCGCATCCGCCAGGAGAGGTTCACCCGGAGGTTTCCGGTGCCGGCGCCCTGTTTGGTGAGCGAGACGGACGGGCGCCGCCTCGTCAGGTCGATCGAGTTCGACGCGGCGGAGCCCGAGTCGAAATGCCCCGTCCTCGCCGGAAACAGGTTGTCCCAGAAGGCCATGGCGCCTTCACCCCCCACTGGTCGTCACCACCACCGCACATGCCTGCGGGGCGGCCGGGTGCACCGGCCGCCCCGCAGTGAAGCGTTCCTCATCGCCGGGGGTGTCACACCCCGGACGGCACCTCGGTCTTGTCGCCCGAGGGACCGGACCCGCCCTCGGCCGCCTCGAGTTTCTTGTTGCGCCGTACGGAGGACCAGAAGGAGAGCGCGATCAGGACGACACCGATGGAGCCGGTGATGAGCTCGCTGATCTCGTGCTGGATGGTGATGAGCAGGATGACCGCGAGCGCGCCGATCGCGTAGTGCGCGCCGTGCTCCAGGTAGACGTAGTCGTCCAGGGTGCCCTCACGGACCAGGTAGACCGTGAGCGAACGGACGTACATGGCGCCGATGCCGAGGCCGAGCGCCATCCAGAAGATGTGGTTGGTGATGGCGAAGGCGCCGATGACACCGTCGAAGGAGAACGAGGCGTCGAGCACTTCCAGGTACAGGAACAGGAAGAACGCGGCCTTGCCGGCGAGGCCGACCGCGGAGACCGGCTTGCCCTGGGCCTTGGCCTTCTCCTCCTCCTCGTGCTCGCGCTCCTCCTCTTCCTCCAGCTTGTTCTCGAAGAAGCCGGAGAGACCGCCGACGATGAGGTACGTGATCAGGCCGGCGACGCCGGAGAGCAGGACGGTCGCGGACTTGTCCGCGTGGCCGATGCTGGTGTGCGCGTGCGTCGCGAAGGTCATCGCCGCGACGAGCAGGGCGACGAGCGCGACACAGACCGACAGCATGTCGACCTTGCCGAGCTTGGCCAGCGGGCGCTCGAGCCAGCCGAGCCACTTGATGTCCCGCTCCTCGAAGATGAAGTCGAGGAAGATCATCAGCAGGAACATGCCACCGAACGCGGCGATCGCCGGGTGGGCGTCCGTGACCAGGGCCTCGTACCGCTCGGGGTTGTCCAGGGCCAGCTCGATGGCCTCGATCGGGCCGACCTTGGCGCTGATGGCGACGATCGCGACGGGGAAGACCAGTCGCATGCCGAATACGGCGATCAGGATGCCGATCGTGAGGAAGATCTTCTGCCAGAAGGCATTCATCTTCTTCAGGATTCCCGCGTTGACCACCGCGTTGTCGAAGGACAGCGAGATCTCGAGGATCGACAGGATCAGAACGACCCCGAACGCCTCCCACCCCCACTGCCAAGCGGCGAAGGCCAGGCCGAGCGCCGTGATGGCGAACGACCAGCCGAAGGTTTTCAGAACCACTGTCTACCCCATCGTGAAACTACTTGGCTTTACGAAACGTTGACCCCGAAGTCTAGAGCGATGCCCCGGAGCCCCGACGCGTACCCCTGACCGACCGCGCGGAACTTCCATTCGCCGTTGTACCGGTAGAGCTCGCCGAAGATCATCGCGGTCTCCGTGGAGGCGTCCTCGGAGAGGTCGTACCGGGCGAGTTCCTGCCCGTCCATCTGGTTCACCACCCGGATGAACGCGTTGCTGACCTGGCCGAAGCTCTGGCTGCGGTTGTCGGCGTCGTGGATCGACACCGGGAAGACGATCTTGTCGCAGTGGGCCGGCACCTTGGAGAGGTCCACGATGAGGGACTCGTCGTCCCCGTCCCCCTCGCCGGTGAGGTTGTCACCGGTGTGCTCGACGGAGCCCTCGGGGCTGCGGAGCTGGTTGTAGAAGACGAAGTACTCGTCCCCCAGAACCCGCCCGGCCTGGCACAGCAGGGCGCTGGCGTCGAGGTCGAAGGGGGCTCCGGTGGTGGAGCGCGCGTCCCAGCCGAGCCCCACGAGGACCTTGGTCAGGTTGGGTGCGGCCTTGGAGAGGGAGACATTGCCTCCCTTGGCGAGCGTGACGCCCATGATTCGGTTCCTCCCCGGTGGTGATGAGGCACGTCCGGCGCCGCACGGGATGTGCGGCGCCGGACGGTTCGAACGGTTCGGCTCAGACGTTGACGCCGAAGTCCTGCGCGATGCCGCGCAGGCCCGAGGCGTAGCCCTGGCCGACGGCGCGGAACTTCCACTCGGCCCCGTGGCGGTACAGCTCGCCGAAGACCATGGCGGTCTCGGTCGAGGCGTCCTCGGAGAGGTCGTAGCGGGCGATCTCGGTGCCGCCGGTCTGGTTCACGACGCGGATGAACGCGTTGCGCACCTGACCGAAGGACTGCTGGCGGTTCTCGGCGTCGTAGATCGAGACCGGGAAGACGATCTTGGTGACTTCCGGCGGCACGGTGGCCAGGCTGACCTTGACCTGCTCGTCGTCGCCCTCGCCCTCGCCGGTGAGGTTGTCACCGGTGTGCTCGACGGAGCCGTCGCCACTCTTCAGGTTGTTGAAGAAGACGAAGTCCCCTTCGTTGCGGACCTTGCCCTCGTCCGTCACCAGGATGGCGCTGGCGTCGAGGTCGAAGTCCGTGCCGGTGGTGGTCCGGACGTCCCAGCCCAGACCGACGGTCACGGCGGTGAGGCCAGGGGCCTCCTTGGTCAGCGAGACGTTGCCGCCCTTGCTGAGGCTGACTCCCACGAGTCCCTCCATAGGTTTCCAGGGGCAGCGCCCCCAGGTCGTGCGTTGGCATTCGGATCAACGACTGGATCCTAGTGACGGGTTCCCGGTCGAAACAGTCGATTCGCCCCACGAATCGGAGATGTCGGCCGACGAGGGCTCAGATGGCGTCGAGCGCCTTGACGTACTCGCCGATGTCGCGGGCGTCCGGCAGGGCGTTCACGACGGTCCAGCGGACGACGCCCTCCTTGTCGATGACGAAGGTGCCGCGCACCGCGCAGCCCTTCTCCTCGTCGAAGACGCCGTACGCCCGGGAGGCCTCACCGTGCTTCCAGAAGTCGGAGAGCAGCGGGAACTCCAGGGACTCCTGCTCGGCGAAGACGCGCAGGGTGTGGATCGAGTCGTTGGACACGGCCAGGAGCTGCGTGTCGTCGTTGACGAACGCCGGGAGGTTGTCGCGGAGCTCGCCGAGTTCACCGGTGCAGACGCCGGTGAAGGCGAAGGGGTAGAAGAGCAGCACCACGTTCTTCGCGCCGCGGAAGTCGGACAGCCTCACGGTGCGCCCGTGGTTGTCCTTGAGCTCGAAATCCGGGGCCTCGGTGCCGGCCTCGATCGCCATCGCGTACGCATCCCTTCGACGGAGCCCTGCCCTTGGGCCGAATCGGTGAGGCCCACCCTACGGCCTGCGCACGAAAGCCCCCGCCGGTGGACCGGCGGGGGCTTCTCGCAGCGTGGTGATCAGCGCTTGGGGGCGCCCAGGCGGGTGCCCGTCCAATCCTTCGCGACGCTGATGCTCTTGGTCTGGGAGAGACCCGCTGTCTGCGCGGCATCCTGGATGTCGGACGGCTCGATGTAGCCGTCGCGGCCGGTCTTCGGGGTCAGCAGCCAGATGTTGCCGCCGTCCTCCAGAAGACCGATGGCGTCCACCAGTGCGTCGGTGAGATCGCCGTCCTCGTCCCGGAACCACAGCACGACGACGTCGGCGACATCGTCGTATTCCTCGTCCACGAGGTCGGTTCCGATGATGGACTCGATGCCTTCACGGAGATCCTGGTCGACGTCGTCGTCGTAGCCGATCTCCTGGACCACCTGTCCGGGCTCGAACCCCAGCCTTCCGGCCGGGTTGGTCCGCTCCTCCGCGTGGTCCGCGGTCGCGCTCACGGCTTGCCTCCTGCTCATTCGGTAAATGCTTGGGCCGCGCGTATGCGCGCGGCGCTGGCCGTAGTCCACACGTGCCGGGGTGGATCGCGCAAGTACCCGGCCACGGAGACCGCCGAAACGGTGACGTTTGGGGCCGTCTCGCCGCAACTTCCGGCGCCGCGGGAACCCGCTCCGTGATCAGGCACACATGATTCATCCCGGTTTTATTGCTTCTGCGGTTTCAGTCTGCCGAACGCCCGGACGAAACGCATGCGCGGGTTGGGCGTAAGGTTGCGATTTGAGCACAGCACGACACGTCTTGAGCGCACCCGGACACCTGAAGGACGCCCCCGAGACACCCCCTGGGGGTTACCCCTCGGTAAATGTGACGTCTGGCGTCGGCGGGGTACACGATGGACATCCCGACCACTCCGTGGCCCCGTGGGCACCACCGACAGCGAAGGAAGAGCGTGGCTCCCGGATCCGATCGCAACCCGATCATCATTGGCGGCCTTCCCAGCCAGGTCCCGGATTTCGACCCGGAAGAGACCCAGGAATGGCTCGACTCCCTCGACGCGGCCGTGGACGAGCGGGGCCGTGAGCGAGCCCGCTACCTCATGCTCCGGCTGATCGAGCGGGCCCGCGAGAAGCGCGTGGCCGTGCCCGAGATGCGCAGCACGGACTACGTCAACACGATCGCCACCAAGGACGAGCCCTTCTTCCCGGGCAACGAGGAGATCGAGCGCAAGGTCCTCAACGCCACCCGGTGGAACGCGGCCGTGATGGTGTCGCGCGCCCAGCGTCCGGGCATCGGCGTCGGCGGTCACATCGCGACCTTCGCCTCCTCCGCCTCGCTGTACGACGTCGGCTTCAACCACTTCTTCCGCGGCAAGGACGAGGGCGACGGCGGCGACCAGATCTTCTTCCAGGGGCACGCCTCCCCCGGCATCTACGCCCGTGCGTACCTCCTGGACCGGCTGAACGACACGCAGCTCGACGGCTTCCGCCAGGAGAGGTCGAAGTTCCCGAACGGGCTCTCGTCGTACCCGCATCCGCGGCTGATGCCGGACTTCTGGGAATTCCCGACCGTGTCGATGGGCCTCGGCCCGCTCGGCGCGATCTACCAGGCCCGGATGAACCGCTACATGGAGGCGCGCGGGATCGCCGACACCTCCAGGTCGCACGTCTGGGCGTTCCTCGGCGACGGCGAGATGGACGAGGTCGAGTCGGTCGGCCAGCTCTCCATCGCCGCCCGTGAGGGCCTGGACAACCTGACCTTCGTGGTCAACTGCAACCTGCAGCGGCTCGACGGCCCCGTGCGCGGCAACGGCAAGATCATCCAGGAGCTGGAGTCGATCTTCCGGGGCAACGGCTGGAACGTCATCAAGCTGATCTGGGACCGATCCTGGGACCCGCTGCTCGCGCAGGACCGCGACGGCATCCTGGTCAACAAGTTCAACACCACCCCGGACGGCCAGTTCCAGACGTACGCCACGGAGACCGGCGGCTACATCCGGGACCACTTCTTCGGCGACGACCACCGGCTGCGTGCGATGGTCGAGGGCATGTCGGACCAGCAGATCCTGCACCTCGGGCGCGGCGGTCACGACCACAAGAAGATCTACGCGGCCTACGCGGCGGCGAAGGCCCACACGGGCCAGCCGACGGTGATCCTCGCGCAGACCGTCAAGGGCTGGACGCTCGGCCCGAACTTCGAGGGCCGCAACGCGACCCACCAGATGAAGAAGCTGACGGTCGACGACCTCAAGCGCTTCCGCGACCGGCTGCACATCCCGGTGACCGACCGGCAGTTGGAGGACGGCCTGCCGCCGTACTACCACCCCGGCCGGGACTCCGAGGAGATCCAGTACATGCACGACCGCCGCAACGCGCTCGGCGGGTACGTCCCGACCCGGGTCGTGCGGGCGAAGCCGCTGCCCCTCCCCGACGACAAGGCCTACGCGGCGGCCAAGAAGGGCTCAGGGCAGCAGTCGATCGCCACCACGATGGCCTTCGTCCGCATCCTGAAGGACCTCATGCGGGACAAGGAGATCGGCAAGCGCTTCGTGCTGATCGCCCCCGACGAGTACCGCACCTTCGGCATGGACGCGTTCTTCCCGAGCGCCAAGATCTACAACCCGCTCGGCCAGCAGTACGAGGCGGTGGACCGTGAACTCCTCCTCGCCTACAAGGAGTCGCCGACCGGCCAGATGCTGCACGACGGCATCTCCGAGGCCGGCTGCACGGCCTCGCTGATCGCCGCCGGTTCGGCGTACGCCACGCACGGCGAGCCGCTGATCCCGGTGTACGTCTTCTACTCGATGTTCGGTTTCCAGCGGACCGGCGACCAGTTCTGGCAGATGGCCGACCAGCTGGCCCGCGGTTTCGTGCTCGGCGCCACCGCCGGCCGGACGACGCTGACGGGCGAGGGCCTCCAGCACGCGGACGGTCATTCGCACCTCCTCGCCTCGACCAACCCGGCCTGCATCGCCTACGACCCGGCGTTCGGCTTCGAGATCGCGCACATCGTAAGGGACGGTCTGCGCCGCATGTACGGCCCCGAGGCCGAGGACGTCTTCTACTACCTGACCGTCTACAACGAGCCGATCCAGCACCCGGCCGAGCCCGCGGACGTGGACGTGGAGGGCATCCTCCAGGGCATCCACCGGCTCAGGCCGGCCGAGGCGGGCAGCATCCCGGCGCAGATCATGGCCTCCGGCGTCGCCGTGCCGTGGGCGATCGAGGCGCAGCGGATCCTCGCCGAGGAGTGGAACGTCCGGGCCGACGTCTGGTCCGCGACCTCCTGGACGGAGCTGCGCCGCGAGGCCGTGGCCGTCGAGGAGCACAACCTGCTCCACCCGGACGAGGAGCAGCGCGTCCCGTACGTGACGCGCAAGCTCCAGGGCTCCGAGGGCCCCTTCGTGGCGGTCTCGGACTGGATGCGGGCGGTGCCGGACCAGATCTCCCGCTGGGTGCCCGGGCAGTACACCTCGCTGGGCGCGGACGGCTTCGGCTTCGCGGACACGCGCGGCGCGGCCCGGCGCTACTTCCACATCGACGCCCCGTCGATCGTGCTGGCGGTGCTGACCGAGCTGGCCCGGGACGGCAAGGTCGAGCGGTCGGTCCTCAAGCAGGCCGTGGACCGCTACCAGCTGCTCGACGTGGCGGCCGCCGAGCCGGGCGCCGCGGGCGGCGACGCCTGAGCCCGTAGCCCCAGGCGGTGTCCTGCCGGTCGGTCCGGCCCGACCGGCAGGACACCTCGGAACTCCTGGTGAGGGCGGTAGGACCCTGGTCCTGCCGCCCTTCGGCGTTCTCTACGATTCCTTGCATGAAGGATCGCTGGGAAGAACGCACGCGGGCTCCGCTGCTCGTGCTCGCCGTGGCGTTCGGCGTCGCCTACGCCGTGCCGATCGTGGCTCCCGGCGCCGCACCCTGGGTGCACCGGCTGTGCACCCATGTCGAGTGGGCGGTCTGGGCCGCTTTCGCCTTCGACTATCTGGTCCGGTTGGCGATCGCCCCGGCCCGCTGGGCCTTCGTCCGCTCCCACCCCCTGGATCTGCTGGCGGTCCTGCTGCCGATGGTGCAGCCGCTGCGGCTGCTGCGGGTCGTGTCCACGCTCCTCCTCATGGGCCGGCGGGCCCGGATGGCCCCGCAGATCACGCTCACCACCTATGTGGCGGGCGCCGTCGTCGGCCTGATGATGTTCGGCTCGCTGGCCGTGCTGCACGTCGAGCGGGACGCCCCCGAGGGGAACATCAAGACGCTCGGGGACGCGGTCTGGTGGTCGTTCACCACGATGACCACGGTCGGCTACGGCGACCACGCCCCGACCACGGGTCTCGGCCGGGTCCTCGCGGTGGGTCTGATGCTGTCGGGCATCGCCCTGCTCGGTGTCGTCACCGCCAACATCGCGGCCTGGTTCATCTCCCGCTTCGAGCGGGACGACGCGGTGGAGCGGCGGCAGACCGAGCTCCTGGAGGCGCTGACCCGGGAGGTCCGGGAGCTGCGCGCCGAGGTGTCCCGGCTCTCCGACCCGGTGAGGGTGTCCACCCCGGACGGGCCCCCGGACGTCCCCGTGCCTACCGCTCCCACAGCTTGAACGCTCTGACCTCGTAGGGCGTCTGCGGCACCCATGTCCCGCGCCCCGGGTAGGTCTCGAACTCACCGGTCTCCGCGCACTCCGCCGACTGGTAGGTGGTGACCGGCCGGCCCGTGCGGTTGGCGAGGGACTGCGCCGAGGTGCCCGGTGGCAGGGCGACGCAGCTCTCGATGTCGGTCGTCGCCAGCTCGTGGGTCGCCGCCCGGCCCTTGAAGTCGGGCCTGGCCCAGAGGCAGAGCCGGCCGGGTCCGCAGGGCCCGAGGACGGTCCCGGACGGCGCGGCCGCCGCCGCAGCCACGGCCGGAGCCGCCGCCGGGGCCGCCAGAAGGGCGGTCAGGACGGCCGCGATGACGAGCACGGTCTTCGTATACATGCTGATGAACCCCCGTTTTGTCACTCTCCGTAATCAGGAGAATGGCGGAGGTCGTCGCCCGACGGAAGAGGGGCCGCCCCCGTTCACGCGAACGGGTGACGGCCCCCTACGGGAACCCTGAGGACCCAGAGGGCCCACAGGAGCCCCCAGGTCCGAGAGGCGTCAGATGTGACCGCCCATGCCGCCCGCCTCCGCGTTCTCGCCGCGCTTGGTCAGCGTGGCGACGAGGGCCGCGACGACAGCGACGGCGCCCGCGACGGTGAAGGCCAGGCCCATGCCGTCCAGGAAGGTGTCGTGGATGACTCCGGTGATCTGCTGGAGGGCGTCGGGGGTCATCCCCGGTGCCTGCGCCAGCTCCGGCGGGGCCATGCCGAACTCGGCGGCCTGCTCCAGCTGCGGGTTCACCGGCGCCTGGATTCCGGCGTCCTTCCAGTTCTCCTCGAAGGCGCTGGAGACCTTGGAGGACATGACGGCACCGAGCACCGCCGTGCCCAGCGCGCCGCCGACCTGCATCGCGGCCTGCTGCAGACCGCCGGCCACGCCGGAGAGCTCGAGGGGAGCGTTGCCGACGATGACCTCGGTGGCGCCGACCATGACCGGGGCGAGCCCGAGGCCGAGCAGGGCGAACCAGAGGGACATGGCGAAGGTGCCGGTACCGGCGGAGAGCGTGATCATGCCGAACATCGCGACGGCCGTGCAGACCATGCCGCCGACCAGCGGCACGCGCGGGCCGAACTTGGTGATCAGCGCCCCCGCCAGCGGCGAGGAGACGATCATCATCGCGGTCAGCGGCAGCAGGTGCAGACCGCTGTCGACCGGGCTGAGCCCCTTCACGCCCTGGAGGTAGAAGGTCACGAAGAACAGGCCGCCCATGAAGGCGAAGGCCATCAGGACCATGAGCACCACGCCGGCGGAGAGCGGCACGGAGCGGAACATGGCCAGCGGGATCAGCGGTTCCTTGACCTTGGTCTCCCAGAAGGCGAAGACCGCGAAGAGGAGCACCGCGCCGAGCAGGCAGCCCCAGGTCTTGCCGCCGGTCCAGCCCCAGGACTCCCCGGCCTTGATGAGGCCCCAGACGAGGGAGGCCATCGCGCCGGAGAGCAGCAGGATGCCGAGGATGTCGAAGGAGCGCGGCGCGTTCTCGGCGCGGTGGTCCTTGAGGATGACCAGGCCGAGGACGAGCGCGACGACGCCGACCGGCACGTTGACGAAGAAGACGGACTGCCAGCTGACGTGCTCGACGAGCAGGCCGCCGACGATCGGGCCGCCCGCCGTGGAGGCGCCGATGACCATGCCCCAGATGCCGATGGCCATGTTCAGCTTCTCGGCGGGGAAGGTGGCGCGCAGCAGGCCGAGCGCGGCCGGCATCAGCAGGGCGCCGAAGAGGCCCTGCAGGACGCGGAAGGCGATCACGGCCCCGATGCTGTGGGAGAGGCCGATCGCGGCGGAGGCGGCGGCGAAGCCGGCGATGCCGATGAGGAAGGTCTGCCGGTGACCGAAGCGGTCACCGAGCTTGCCGGCGGTGATCAGGGCGACGGCCAGCGCGAGCAGGTAGCCGTTGGTGATCCACTGGACCTGGGCGAGGGTGGCGCCGAGGTCGCTCTTGATGGCGGGATTGGCGATGGCGACGATCGTTCCGTCGAGCGCGACCATCATCACGCCCACGGCCACGCCGAAGAGGGTCAACCACGGGTGACCGCGCAGTCCCTTCGCCGGGCCCGATACGGGTTCCCGGGCGCCCCCCTGACCCTGCGGGGCCTTTTCCACGGTGGTCTGACTATTCATACGAACGAGGCTAGTGACAGTCACTGACAATTGACAAAGCGATTCACACGCCGGTAACTGTCACGTAGCTCACAGGTACGCTGAGCAGAGCAAATGCCCGAAAAGAGGACCCCCGACGTGACCCTGCCCGGCCTGCGCGAGCGGAAGAAGCAACGCACGCGCGACGCGCTGACCCGGGTGGCCCTGGAGCTCTTCACCGCCCAGGGGTACGAGCGGACCACCGTCGACGAGATCGTCGACGCCGTCGAGGTCTCCCAGCGCACCTTCTTCCGGTACTTCTCCTCCAAGGAGGAGGTCGCCTTCGCCGTCCAGCACATGGTGGAGGAGCGTTTCGTCCAGGTCCTCGGAGAGCGCCCGCCCGCCGAGGGCCCCTTCGACGCGATGCGGAACGCGGTGCTCTGCGCCTGGGACACCATCGGCGACGCCATCACCGAGGTCGTACCGGTCGAGCTGTACCTGCGCACCTTCCAGATGATCGAGTCGACACCCGCGCTGCTCGCCGTCCATCTGCGCCGCTCCACCGAGATGGAGGAGACGATCGCCCGGATCATCGCCGCGCGTGAGGGCCTCGACGTGGACGCGGATCCGCGCCCCCGGATCGCGGTGGCGGCGTTCAGCGGTGTGATGCGGGTGACCGCACAGCTCTGGGGCCGGGGTACGGACCAGAGCCTGGAGGCCATCCGCGCGCTCACCGAGGAGTACCTCGACCACCTCGGCCCGGCCCTCGCCCAGAGCTGGCGGCCACCGCTCCCGTAGGGTGGCGGCCCGTGACCTCCGCCGAAGCCGCCTCTCCCAGCCTGACGGTCGTGCGCGTCCTCCTCGCGCTCGCCGTCGTCCTGGTGCTCCTCGCGACCACCGGGTGGACCACGATCCGGCACAGCCCCGTGCCCGGACCGTCGCGCGAGGCCGCGCTCGCCGCCTGGGCCCGCGACCGGATCGACCACCGCCCGCTGCCGGGGCCGGCCACCCCCTCCCGTACCGTCGCCGCGTTCTTCGCCGGACTCGGCCACGCGCGCGCGTCCCGGCTCGCCGAACGCCACCCGCTCGTCGTCGGCAACCTCGACGGCGCCCCGGTCGCCCTGCGCTACCGGGCCAACCGCCTCACCCTCGGGCAGGCGCTCGCCGCCGAACGGGACAGGGTCGACGACACCCGGCTCTCCGCCGAGGGACGGCACGAGGCGCGGCGCCGGTTCGACCGCTTCACCTCGCTCTCGCGGCCCGGCCGGCAGATCCTCGCCTTCGACCCGACCGGTACGGGGCGGACGGCCGAGGTCCTCGGGGACCTGGAGCACGCCCGGCGCGTCTCCGTGATCGTGCCCGGCGTCGACACCAACCTCCTCACCTTCCAGAAGACCCACGGCCGGTACGGGGCTCCCGCCGGCATGGCCGAGGCCCTCTACACCGCCGAGCGGCACTCGGCGCCCGGCACCCGGACCGCCGTGATCGCCTGGGCCGACTACACGGCGCCCGCCGGCGTCGGCGTCGACGCGATGACCGGCCGGCTCGCGGAGGCGGGCGCCGACCGGCTCGTGCGGCTGACCGACGCGCTGCCCGGCGAGGCGCGCGTGGCGCTGTTCTGCCACAGCTACGGCTCCGTGCTCTGCGGGCTCGCCGCGCCCCGGCTGCCCGCCCGGGTGACCGACCTGGCCGTGGCCGGAAGTCCCGGGATGCGGGCGGAGCGCGCGGCCGAGCTCACCACCCGCGCGCGCGTGTGGGCGATGCGGGACGCCGACGACTGGATCGCCGACGTGCCCCACGTGGAGGTCGGAGGCATCGGGCACGGAGCCGACCCGGTGGCCCCCGAGTTCGGTGCCCGGCTGCTCTCGGCGCGGGGCGCGGCCGGCCACAGCGGCTATTTCGAGCCGGGCACGGAGAGCCTCGGCAACTTCGCCGCCCTGGGGGTCGGCGCCTACGACCGTGTGGTGTGCGCACGTGCCGACAGCGCTTGCCACAACGGAATATCCGGCGCGGAAGGGTCCTGACGCGCGTAGATCACGTGATGTCGGGACCTGTCACGGGGGCGACGCACGGGCACACGCCGCTTACGATGAGGCGTATGGGTGATGTGCTGGCCGGAATTCATGCCACCTGGGAGTTCGAGAGCGACGCGCTCGTCATCCGCTTCGAACGGGGGAACCGCACGCCGAAGCTCTTCAGCGTGCTGCGCGAACGACGCGTACCGCACGAGGCGCTGGCGTCCGTGACGCTCACGCCCGGGAAGCGGGGCACGGTCGTGCTGCACGCCGTGCCGAGGCCGGGTGCCGATCCCCTGATGGAGGCGGCCGCCGGGCAGCTCCCGGAACACTGCGATCCGTACCGCCTGGTGCTCCCCGCGGACCGGGAGACGCTCGCGGAGTACTACCGGGACGAGCTGCGGGCGGTGCTCGCGGCGCGGCGCCGGACGAGCGCCTGGGATCCCCTCGACGTCCCGGGCGCCCCGGACGACCTCCCACACTCCCCCGGTGACGTTCCCGACGCCTCGGAGGCCGTGGACGTCACGCCCGCCGACCGCTTCCTGGTGGCGCCGCCGTCGGGTCCGCGGTCCTTCAAGGCGTACGACGGGAAGGCGAGCTTCGACGGGCACGCGGAGGTCGCGTTCCGCTGGTCCTGGACGGGGGCGTCCTCCGAGAAGTGGAAGGCCGGCGACCAGGTGTTCCAGGTACGGGACCTCTGCGGGGTCGAGTGGCGCTCGCCGGACATCCTCGACGGGCACCTGCGGCTGCTGCCCCGGGGCGGCGAACCCCGGGCGTCGCAGCCGGACCGGGACCCGGCCTCCGTCGTCTTCGGCCTCGGCTACGGGCCGGTGCACCTGTCGCTGCCGTTCGCTGCGGCGGTCCTCGCGGCGATCCGCACCTCGGACCGCGTCCCCGCCCGTGTCGCCGCTCCCGGAGCGGTCGCTGAAAGGATTCGGCACCTGGGTGAACTGCACCGGGCGGGACTGGTGACGGACGAGGAGTTCTCGGCGAAGAAGGCGGAACTGCTCGCCGAGCTGTAAGGAACCACAGAGCACGGAGTCATACAGTCATACCCCGGTAGCAGGCCCGAGCCCGGTCCCCGGTATGACGTCGGGGGCCCGGACCGCTGCCTACCCTGGGCGGGTCATGGCTACCGAACCGCGGCACGAGCCGCCCACCCTCCGACGGCTCAGCGCCCGGACACGCGAGATGGTCCAGGGGCTCGGATCCGCGCTCACCACCCCGGCCACGCCCGGGGCGCCCCTCCTCTCCGACGCCTCCTGGCGCTGGGTGCGCCTGCTGCCGTACGTCCTCGCCCTCGCCTTCGTCGCCTCGCTCCTCCCCGTCACGGTCCACCTCCTCACCGGGGACTACGGCGTCAACGGCGCCCTCGCCGGAGCCATCGCCACCGCGCAGACCGCACCACTGCTGCTCGCCGTCGCCCGTCCCCTCCAGGCCTGGTGGATCATGTTCCCCGCCGGCGTGCTCGGCGCGATCGTCCTGCTCGCCTCCGACGGACCGCGCGCCCACCTCTGGCCCTGGCCCCCGCCGACGGTCATCGGCTACTGCGCCCTGATGATCGCGCTCGGCCTCCGCGAGTCCCGCCGGGCGCTGTTCGGCGTCTGGCTGGCGACGGGCGCCGCCGGGTACGTCATGGAGGCCTTCCGGCCCGACGGGTACACCAGCATCCACACGCTGCTGCTCGTCCTCACCGGAGTGCTGCTCCTCCTCACCTCGGCGATACGCGCGCGGAGCGACGCCCAGCGGCGGCTCGCGGAGCAGGAGACCATCAGCGAGGCCGAACGGGCCCGCCGCACCCTCCTGGAGGAGCGGGCCAGGATCGCGCGCGAGCTCCACGACGTGGTGGCCCACCACATGTCCGTGATCACCGTGCAGGCCGACTCCGCCCCGTACCGCATCCCCGAACTCCCGGAAGCGGCCCGCGAGGAGTTCACCTCGATCGCGGCGAGCGCGCGCGAGTCGCTGGCCGAGATGCGCCGGCTCCTGTCGGTGCTGCGCAGCGACGGCAGCGAGGGCGAGCGGGCCCCGCAGCCCGGCCTCGACCGGGTCCAGCAGCTGGTCGAGGCGACGGTACGGGCCGGGGTGCCGGCCGAGCTGCGGCTCGCCGCCGACCTCGGGGACGTACCGCAGACGGTGGACCTCTCCGCGTACCGGATCGTGCAGGAGGCCCTGGCCAATGTCGTCCGGCACGCGCCGGGGGCGCCGACCCGGGTGTCGGTCAGGGCGGACGAGGGATGGCTGACGGTCCTCGTGGTCAACGGGCCCTCGGTCGAACCGGGTTCGTCGGTCGAGCGGGGCGCGTCCGGCACCGGGCACGGGCTCGTCGGCATGCGGGAGCGCGTACGGTTGACGGGCGGCTCGCTCGACACCGGTCCGCTGCCGGACGGCGGCTTCCGGGTCGCCGCACGGATGCCGCTGACCCCGGACCCGGCCACGACGCCCGCCGGGCACCCCACGACCGCCTCGCCTGCCCCGACCTCCCCCACCGCCCCGACCGGCAAGGAACCCCAGTGACCATCCGCGTGATCATCGTCGACGACCAGGCCATGGTGCGGGCCGGATTCGCCGCGCTGCTCGCCGCCCAGCCCGACATCGACGTGGTGGGCGAGGCGCCGGACGGACGGCAGGGCGTGGACGTGGCACGGTCGACGCACCCGGACGTCGTGCTGATGGACGTACGGATGCCGGAGCTGGACGGGCTCGCCGCCGCCCGGGAGATCCTGCATCCGCCCACGGGGGTCACGCACCGGCCGAAGGTGCTGATGCTGACCACCTTCGACGTGGACGACTACGTGTACGAGGCGCTGCGCGCGGGTGCCTCCGGCTTCCTCCTGAAGGACGCGCCGCCGGCCGATCTCATCGCGGCGGTACGGGTGGTGGCGGCGGGCGAGGCACTGCTCGCCCCGTCGGTGACACGACGGCTCATCGCCGACTTCGCGGCCTCCCGGCCCGCACCGCGCAAGGACACCACGGCGCTGCGTCTGAACGGTCTCACCCCGCGCGAGACCGAGGTCCTCGAACTGATCGCCCGCGGTCTTTCGAACCAGGAGATCGCGGACCGTCTGGTCCTCGCCGAGCAGACGGTGAAGACCCACATCGGCCGCGTCCTCGCCAAACTGGACCTGCGCGACCGGGCGCAGGCCGTGGTCTTCGCGTACGAGTCGGGCCTGGTGACCCCGGGCACGCCCTGAGCCCGACGCGAGGCCCCGAGCCGCCGCGTCGCGCGCCCTGAGCCCGACGCCCGGGGCCGTCGTGGCCGTCGTGCCGGGACGCTCCCTGCCCCCGAGCCGCCGCACACACCCGCCACCCCCCGGGGGAAAACCCCACCCTTTCCCTGGTGTTGACCGCTCCTCCACCCCCTACCCGGGTATCAGCCCACGGTTGGCTCCCCGGTGTGACGTGCCGTCACCCGTCGTCTTCCTACCTTCCTCTCGCTGACGAACGAGCGAGAACCGGAGAGGGAGGGCGAGCCCATGCGCCGCTTTGCGAGGACCCTGACCACCGTGGCCCTGGTGGCCACCGTGATCGCCGGGACGGCCGGCTGGGCGTCCGGGAACGCCCAGGAGGCCGTGACCGGCGCCCCGGCCGGGACCGCGGAGTGGCGGGCCGCGGGGCTGCCGGACCCCGAGCGGACGAGCCCTGCCGAGGTCGCGCGCTTCTTCGCGGGACTCGACCCCGTACGACAGCGGGAGCTGGCCCGCACCCACCCCACGGTCGTCGGGAACCTCGACGGCGCGCCCCTGGCCCTGCGGTACGAGGCCAACGCCCTTTCCACGCGGGGGAGGTTCGGCGGGGCGCGGGTCCTGGCGCACGATCCGCGCGGCCGCGGTCAGGTCGCCCTGGTGTACGGGGATCTGGCGCGGGCCGAGCACGTGGCGGTGATCGTGCCCGGCTCCGACACCGACGCCGGCCACGTACGGCCGCTCGCGGACATGGCGACCGCGCTGCGCAGGGCGACCGGCGGCCGTACGGCGGTCGTCGCCTGGGCCGGGTACACCACCCCCGTCGGCGTCGGTCTCGACGCGGCCACCGGCCGGCTCGCCGAGGCCGGGGCGGGCCGGCTCAGCCGGTTCACCGACGGGCTCGCGGCCGTCGGCGCGGCCGAGCCCTCCGTGTTCTGCCACAGCTACGGCTCCGTCGTGTGCGGCCTCGCCGCCCACGAACTGAAGGCCAAGGACCTGGTGGTCTTCGGCTCCCCCGGGATGCGCGCCGCGAACGTGACCGAACTCGGGACCTCCGCCCGCGTCTGGGCCGCGAAGGATCCCACCGACTGGATCGACCGCGTCCCGAACGTCGAGTTCGCGGACCTCGGGCACGGCGCCGACCCGACCGACCCGTCCTTCGGGGCCCGCCGCGTCCCGGCCGACGACGCCACGGGCCACGGCGGCTACTTCGCGCCGGGCACCGCCTCGCTCCGTGCGTTCGCCGCGATCGCCGAGGGGGACGTCCGATGAACAGGCTCATCGAGAAGATCGAATCGGGCACCCCCGCCCACCGCGACCGGGCGATCGACGGGCTGCGCGCCCTGGCCCTGCTCGCCGTGCCCACCGGTCACTGGCTGCTCGGCGGCTTCACGCTCTCCTCCGACGGCGCCCTCCACAACGCGAGCCCGCTGGGTACCTTCGCCGGTCTCGCCCCGGTCAGCTGGGTCCTCCAGATGCTGGGGATCTTCTTCCTGGTCGGCGGTTACGCCTCGGTGCTGTCGTACCGGCGGAGGAAGGGGTCCACGGGCGAGTGGCTCAAGGGCCGGCTCGCCCGGCTCGGCCGGCCCGTCCTCGGGGTCACCGCCGTCTGGGCGGCGCTCCTCCCCGTGCTGCATCTCGGGGTCGGCGTGCCCGTGGACACCCTGCGGACGGCGTCCACGCTCGTCATCCAGCCGCTCTGGTTCGTGGGCGTGTACACGGTCGTCACCGCGCTGACCCCGCTGTGCGTGCGGGCCGCCCGCCGCCTCGGGGTGTGGGCCGCGGCCCCGCTGCTCGGCTCGGTCGCCGTCGTCGACCTCCTGCGGTACGGGCCGTACGCCGACGCCGTGCCGTCCTGGCTGAGCCTCCTGAACATCCTGCCCGGCTGGCTGTTCGCCTATCAGCTCGGCGTCTCCTGGGGCGAGGGCCGGGTCACCCGGCGCCACGCCTGGGGGCTGCTCATCGGCGGGGCCGCGCTCTTCGCCACCCTCCTGCTCGTCTTCGGCTACCCGGCCTCGATGGTCGGCGTCCCCGGCGAGGCCCGCACCAACTCGCACCCGCCGTCGCTGCTCGTCCTCGCCCTCGCCGCCGGGCAGAGCGGCGCGGCGATCCTGCTCAGGGACCGGCTCGGCGGGCTCCTGAAGCGGCCCGCGCTCTGGGCCCCGGTCGTGGTGGTCAACCTGTCCGCGATGACGGTCCTGTGCTGGCACCAGACGGCGATGCTCACCGCCGCGATCCCCGCCTCGTACCTCGGGGAGGTCCCGGGCCTGGTCGGAGCGCCGGACTCGGTCGGCTGGATCCTCGCCCGGCTGGCGTGGATGCCGGTCTTCGCCGGACTGCTCGTCCTGATCGGCCGGTTCGCCCGGGGCTTCGAGTCGCCGTGGACGCGGACGGGCCCGGCCCGCCGCACCTTCGCGGGGCTGCTCGCGGCGGGGTTCGCGGTCTTCGCGCTGGGGCTGGCATGACCGGGTGGAGGGGTTCAGACCTCGCGCGACGCCGACGTGAAGCGCATGTCCGGGTAGCGGTCGCCCGCCACCAGACCGGCGATCGGCTCCAGTTCGGCGAGTTCGGCCGCGGTGAGGGTGATCCGGGTGGCGGCGGCGTTCTCCTCCAGGCGGGCCCGCTTGCGGGTGCCGGGGATCGGGACGACCGTCAGTCCGTGCACGGAGGCCCGCTGCTGCACCCAGGCGAGGGCGATCTGCGCGGGCGTCGCCCCGTGCGCGGCGGCGATCTTCCGGACCGGGTCGAGCAGGGCGGCGTTCCGTTCCGCGTTCTCGCCGGTGAACCGGGGCTGGTACTGGCGGAAGTCGCCGCCCGACAGGTCCTTGGCGGCGTCCGCGAACGCCCCGGTCAGAAAGCCCCTGCCGAGCGGCGAGTACGGCACGAAGGTGACGCCGAGTTCGGCGGCGGCGCCGACGGCGCTGCGCTCCACGTCCCGGGAGAAGAGCGACCACTCCGACTGGAGGGCGGCGATCGGGTGCACGGCGTGGGCCTCGCGCAGTTCGGGTCCTGTGACCTCGCTGAGGCCGAGGTGGCGGACCTTGCCCTCCTTGACGAGTTCGGCCATCGCGCCGACGGACTCGGCGAAGGGGACCTCCGGGTCGCGGCGGTGCATGTAGTAGAGGTCGATGGTCTCGACGCCGAGGCGGCGCAGGCTGTCCTCCGCGGCCTTCCTGATGTAGGCGGGGTCGTTGCGGACGGCCCGGTGGGCCGGGTCGTCGGCGCGCCGCTCGATGGCGAACTTGGTCGCCAGGGTGACCTCGTCGCGGTGGGCGGCGAGGAAGGGGGCGAGGAACTCCTCGTTGGCGCCGCTGCCGTAGATGTCGGCGGTGTCGATCAGGGTGACGCCGGCCTCCAGGGCGGCGTCGAGGGTGTCGCGGGCGGCGGCCTCGTCGGTGTCGCCGTAGAACTCGCTGATGCCCATGGCGCCGAAGCCCTGGACGCCGATCTCGGGTCCGTCCTGGCCGCCGAGTCGTACGGTGTCGATCCTGGTCACGCTGGTCATGAAGGTGTGCCTCCGCATGCGGTCCCGTAATGGCCGATCTTGATGTCGAGCACGGCGAGCGTGTCCTGGAGCTCGGTGATCCGGGAGAGCACGTCCCGCCTGGTGGCCTCCAGGAGCTCCCGTCGCGCGTCGCGGGTGTGGTCGCCCTCGCGGACGAGCTCGGCGTACCTGACCATGTCGGCGACCGGCATCCCGGTCAGCCGCAGTTTGCCGACGAAGCCGAGCCAGCCCAGGTCCCGTTCGCTGAAGCGGCGCTGGCCCGTGTGCGAACGGTCGACGTGCGGCATCAGGCCGATGCGCTCGTACCAGCGCAGGGTGTGGGCCGAGAGGCCGGTCAGGGCGGCGACCTCGCTGATGGTGTAGTGCGCCCGGGTGCCGCCCCCGCCCAGAGCTGTGCCCGGGGTCGTACCCGGGCTCGGGGCCGTGCCGGTGGTCGTGCTCGTGCTCGCCATCACGCTCATGACCCCCACGCTAAAACGTTGGAGTGCACTCGAAGCAAGTAGGCTCGGCCGCATGCAGAGCAGCGTGCCGAGCCTGGCGTCGATCGAGAACTGGCCCGTCCCCACCGCGGCCGCCGCCGTCGTCCGTGCGGACGGCACCCTGGCCGGGTCCCACGGCCCCACCGGGCGACGGTTCCCGCTCGCCTCCGTCACCAAGCCGCTCGCGGCGTACGCCGTCCTCGTCGCGTACGAGGAGGGGGCGATCGACCTCGACGAGCCGGCCGGGCCCGAGGGCGCCACGGTCCGTCATCTCCTCGCCCACACCTCGGGGCTCGCCATGGAGGAGAACCGGGTCATGGCCGCGCCCGGCACCCGCCGCATCTACTCCAACGCCGGCTTCGAGGCGCTCGGCGACCATGTCGCCAAGGCGACCGACATCCCCTTCGCCGAGTATCTGCGCCAGGCGGTCCTCGAGCCGCTCGGCATGACCGCCACGTCCCTCGACGGCTCGCCCGCCAAGGACGGCGTGTCGACCGTGGACGATCTGGTGCGGTTCGCCGCCGAGGTGCAGGCGCCGCGGCTGCTCGACCCGCGTACGGTCCTGGACGCGATGAGCGTCACCCACCCCGGTCTCACCGGCATCCTGCCCGGTTACGGGCACCAGAGGCCGAACGACTGGGGTCTCGGCTTCGAGATCCGCGACGGCAAGTCCCCGCACTGGACGGGCGCCACCTCCTCGCCGCGCACCTTCGGGCACTTCGGGCAGGCCGGCACGTTCCTGTGGATCGACCCGGACGCGCGGGCCGCGTGCGTGGCGCTCACCGACCGCCCCTTCGGACCGTGGGCGATCGAGGCCTGGCCGCCGTTCACGGACGCGGTGCTCGCGGAGCTGCGTACCTAGGGCCTGCTCAGTCGTCGCAGCGGCTTGTGGGCAGTGTCCCGTCGGGGCCGGTGACCGATACGTCGGCCAGGCCGGCCGGGTGGTCCGCGTAGGCCGTCGTGCACACCAGCTGGCGGACGGCCTCCTCCGACAGCTCCCTGACGGGGAAGGGGGCGCGGAGCCTGAGCAGCCGGCGTGCCGAGGTGGTCGCGTCGACGGGCGCGACGTGCGGTCCTTCGCCGTGGATCGTCGGCAGGGCGGTGGTGATGCCGGCGGAGGCCTCGTGGCGCCGGGGTCCCGCGAGGAGCATGGCGAGGATCTTGTCGGTGGTGACGGCCCCCGAACGTTTCAGCTCGTCGGCGGATATCGCGTACCCCGGCCCGAATCCCTCGTAGCGGGCCGTGTCGGCCGTCGAGCCGTCCGTCGGGAAGGTGCCCGCCGGGTCGGGATGCCGGGGGTCGCGGGCCACCGGCATCGACCGGCCGTCGGGGCCGAGGAAGTAGAGGACGACCCGCTCGTCGGGTATCGGCGCGACGATGACGGTCGCGGCCCCGCCCGCCTCGACGACGTCGGTCTCCTGGATGCCGCAGCCGGACAGCGCCAGCAGGGCGAGCGGGCCGAGGAGGGCCGCGGCGGCCGTCCGGCGGTTCACCGTGGCATCCGTACGGTGAAGACGGCCCCGCCCATGGAGTCGTTGGCGGCCGTGACGGTGCCGCCGTGCAGCCGTACGTTCTCCAGGGTGATCGCGAGGCCGAGACCGCTGCCCGTCGAGCGGGTACGGGCCTGGTCCGCCTTGTAGAAGCGGTCGAAGACGTGCGGCAGGACGTCCGGGTGGATGCCCGGCCCCCGGTCGGCGACCTCCGTCACCAGCTCGTCCCCCTCCGCGTACAGCCGTACCGTCACCGGCGCTCCGCCGTGCCGCAGGGCGTTGCCGACGAGGTTGGCGACGACGACGTCGAAGCGGCGCGGGTCGAGCCGGGCTCTGATCCCCTCGGAAAGATACGGGACGACCTGCGCGGGATCGGTCCAGTGCCGGTTCTGGAGGGTCTTGCGGACGCAGTCGGCGGCGTCGACCTCGTCGGTGTGGAGCTCGGCGGCGCGCGCGTCGAAGCGGGAGATCTCCATCAGGTCCTCGACGAGCACGGCGAGCTTGCCGGTCTCGGCGCTGATGAGCCGGACGGCGCGGGCGGTGTCGCTGTCGAGGGACCCGGCGTCCTCGTCGAGGACCTCGGTGACCGCGAGCATGCCGGCGAGCGGGGTACGCAGTTCGTGCGAGACGTCGGAGGCGAAGCGGCGGGCGCGGGCCTCTGCGTTGCGGAGTTCCGCGACGGAACGTTCCAGCTCGGCGGCGGACTCGTTGAACGTACGGGCGAGGTCGGCGAGTTCGTCGCTGCCCTTGGCGTGGATACGGGTGTCGAGGCGGCCGCGCCCCATGCTGTGGGCCGCGCGGCGCAGCTCGCGCACGGGCCGGAGCACACCCCGCGCGGCGATCAGGGCGGGGATGAGGGCGACGGCGAGCGCGGGGAGCGCGCCGTCGCGGGCGGCCGCGACCATGGCCTCCACGTTGGCCTCCTCCGCGCCGAGGTCCATCACCGCGTAGAGCACGAGACCGGTGCGCTGGGGCGGCCCCTGGGCCGAGTGGGCGAGGAAGACGGCGGGGACGGCGATCGTGAGGTACGGGGTGCCGCCCTTGACCACCCGCTGGAAGCTGCCGTGCGGGATCGCCTGGTCGGCGGCGCGGGCCCGCAGCTCGGGGGTGATGACGGTGGAGGAGGGCCGGTCGGTGGAGGAGACGCGGACGTCGCCGTACTCGGCGTAGACGCGCCAGGGGCGGGGCTTGCCCTGGCGGGCGATCCGCATGAGGGAGTCCCGCAGCAGGTCCGGGTCGACGGGCAGCGAGATGTTGAGGGCCTCGACCTGCTCGCGGAAGGCGGAGACGGCGGTGTCCTGGGTCTGTTCCAGGATGGCGTTGCGGGCGGCCCGGTAGGTGAGGGCGGCGGTGGTGCCGCAGCCGACGGCGGCGACCAGCAGGAAGGCGAGGACGAGCCGGGTGCGGAGGCCGAAGGGGTGGAGGCGCAGGCGGGGGCCGCGGGCCCTGCGGCGCTCCGCGCGGCCGGTCTCCGCGCGGTGCCCGGTGTCCTCCGGCGCTTCGGCCTGGGGCTCCGGGCTCACGCAGGCCTTCACAGGGGTCCGAAGCGGTAGCCGAAGCCGCGCAGGGTCTGGATGTAGCGGGGTTCGCCCGGGGTGTCCTCGATCTTGTTCCGCAGTCGGCGGACACAGGCGTCGACCAGCCGGGCGTCCCCGTGGTAGCTGTGCTCCCAGACGTGTTCGAGGAGCTGCTGCCGGCTGAAGACCTGCTCGGGCGCGGCCGTGAGGTGCAGAAGCAGCTTCAGCTCGGAGGGGGCGAGGGCGACGCGCTCGCCCGCCTTGGCGACGGTGAGGCCGGCCCGGTCGATGGCGAGCTCCCCGTGGAACTCGACGGCGGACCGGCCGCCCGCGGGCTCCTCGATGCGGCGGAGCACGGCCCGGATCCTGGCCTCGATGACCTCGGTGCGGGCGGGTTTGACGATGTAGTCGTCGGCGCCGGCCTCCAGGCCGATGACGACGTCGAAGTCGTCGCCGCGGGCGGTCAGCATGATGATGGGCAGCTGGCTGTTCTCCCGGACCCGGCGGCAGACCTGGACGCCGTTCATGCCGGGCAGCATCAGGTCGAGCAGCAGCAGGTCCGGCCGGAACTCGCCGAGCGCGTCGAGTCCGGCCTCCCCGGTGGGCGCGGTCCGCACCTCGTGCCCGCGGCGGCGGAGTCCGAGCTCGACGCCCTCGCGGACGGAGGGGTCGTCTTCTATCAGGAGCACGCGGGGCATGGGTGGAGTATCCCAAGGTCGACGGGCCCTCGGGGAGGGCGGGGGCTGAGGCGGACCGGGACCGGCCCGGGCCCGGCGAGGGGCGTCACCGGCGGCGGAGGCGGGTGGAGGCGGTGGCCAGGAGGGTGTGGACCTCCGTGAGGCGGAGCGGGCGGGCCAGTACGGCGAAGGTGCCGAGGACCGTGAGGGCTCCCGCGAGGCCCGAGGGCACCGCCCCGGCCGGTCCGGTCAGGTCGGTGACGAGGAGCCCGTACCCGGCGGCGGGCACGGCCGCGAGCAGCAGCCGTACGAGCGCGGGGGCGGACCCGCCGGCCGGGGTGCCGCCGAGCCGGCGCCGCAGCACGTACGCCGTGAGGCCCCAGCCCGCCCACAGGGCCAGGGAGTACCCGGCGGCCATGCCCGCGACGGCCCAGCGCGTCGGCAGGTAGTGGAAGGCGGCGAACGACAGGAGCGCGTTCAGGCCGGCGATGACCAGGTTCAGGAGGAACGGGGTGCGGGTGTCGCGGAGGGCGTAGAACGCGCGGGTGCACACGTACTGCCCGGACAGGGCGACGAGGCCGGGCGCGAAGGCCATCAGGATCCAGGACATCGCCCGGATGTCGTCGCCGCTGGTCGCCCCGTACCGGAAGACGACCGTCATCAGCGGTACGGCGAGCGCGAGGAGGGCGCAGGCCGCGGGGACGACCGCCGCCGAGCTGGTGCGCAGCGCGTACGAGACGTCCCGCCGGACCCCGGCGAGGTCGCCGTCGGCGGCGGCGCCGCTCATCCGGGGCAGCAGCGCGGTGACGAGGGAGACGGTGACGATGCCGTGCGGGACGGTCCACAGCAGATAGGCGTTGTTGTACGCGGCGAGGCCTCCGCCGCTGACCGACGCACCGGCCGTCGTGGCGAGCAGGGTGGTCACCCAGTACGCGCCCTGGTTGGTGAGGACGAGCAGCACCAGCCAGCCGGCCGAGCGCAGCGGGGCGCCGAGGCCGCTGCCGCGCCAGTCGAGGCGGGGCCGCCAGCGGAAGCCGGCGGCGCGCAGCGAGGGCACGAGGGCGAGGGCCTGGAGGGCGATGCCGGCGGTGGTGCCCCAGCCGAGCAGCGCGGTCTCGCCGGGGGTGAGGGTGCCGCCGTCGCTCACCACGAGGAAGAGGCCGAAGACGGAGACGACGACCACGTTGTTGAGGACGGGCGTCCACATCATGGCGCCGAAGCGGCCCCGGGCGTTGAGGACCTGGCCGAGGAGGGTGAAGAGCCCGAGGAAGAGGATCTGCGGGAGGCACGCGCGCGCGAAGGCGAGGGTCATCTCCCGTCGTTCGCCCGCGTAGTCGGTGTACGTGTCGACGATCAGGGGAGCGGCGAGGACCGCGAAGGCCGTGATCAGGGCCAGGGCGAGGGCGCAGAGGGTGAGGAGCCGGTCGGTGTAGGCGACGCCGCCGTCCTCGTGCTCCTTGGCGGCCTTGACCAGTTCGGGGACGAAGACGGCGTTGAGTGCGCCGCCGAGGAGCAGCATGTAGACGATGGTGGGGACGGAGTTGCCGACCGCGTAGCCGTCGGCGACGTAGCCCGCGCCGAGCGCGGCGGCGACGACGGCGGCGCGGACGAAGCCGGTGGCGCGGGAGACGAGCGAACCGGCGGCCATGAGCGCGCCGCTGCGGAGCGCGGACGGTCTGCCCTTGGACCGGGGGCGTTCGGCGGTGAGCGTGGCCGTCATCGACGGGCCATGTACGCCTGGAAGGCGCGGTACAGCGCGTGGTTGGTCGTGCCTCGCATCGGTGTCTCCCATTCCCCCAGCGTCTCGACGACCTGGCCGCCCGTGCCGAGCTTCCAGCGGAGGAGGCCGTGGGCGCGGTCGTCCGGATCGAGGGTGGAGGGTACCCCGCGCAGGTCGTAGACGGCGGCGCCGAGGGCGTGGGCGTCGAGCAGCATGCGCCACTGGAGGGCGTTGGAGGGGCGGACCTCGCGGCGGTGGTCGGCGGAGGCGCCGGTCTGGTACCAGACGCGTCCGCCGACGGTGACCATGGTGTGGGCGGCGAGGATCTCGCCCTCGTGGCGGGCGAGGTAGAGCTTCATGCGGCCGGGCTGTTCGGCGTTGAGGACGGCGTACTGGCGCTCGTAGTACGCGAGGGAGCGGCCGAGCCGGAAGCCGTCGCGCTCCTCGGTGACGCGGAGCAGCCGGTAGAACTCGGGCAGGTCGGCGGCGGAGCCCACGGTGATCTCGACGCCGGACTTGCGGGCCTTGCGGACGTTGCGCCGCCATTCCTGGTTGAGGCCGCTCCACAGGTCGTCGGTGGTGCGCCCGGTGAGCGGGACCTGGAAGACGTGGCGGGGCTGGGCGTCGGCGCCGTCCTCGGACTCGCCGCCGCAGCGCCGCCAGCCGCGTGCCCGCAGGCGTTCGGCGACGACGGTGCCGAGCGGGTCGACCTCGTCGGCGAGGACGTCGGCGAGACGGCGGCGGGGCCCGGTGCCGGCCTTGACGGTGGCGGCGCTCCACCGCCGGTGGGCGGGGCCGGGACCGATGCGTACGGCGAAGGCACCGGAGGCGCGGAGATGCCCGAGCAGCGGATCGAGCCAGCCGTCGACGTCGGGGTCGGACCAGTCGGCGACGGGCCCTTCGGGAAGGTAGGCGAAGTACTTGCGGGTGCCGGGGAAGGGACGCAGGAGCACGAGGGCGACGCCGGTCAGCGGCCCCGACTCGGGTCCCCAGCCGACGAGTTGGTGGCACCAGCCGTCCTTCACCTGGGCCCATGAGGGCACTTGGAGGAAGCTGGCCCCGTCGGCACCGGTGCGGGTGGCGAGGAAGGCGCGGTAGGCCTCGGGGGTCACCGGACCGAGCCTGACCGGTCCCGCGGGGGCACGGTGGTCGGTGGGTGCGGCCGTCACGAGCAGCGCTGACACAACGGGTGCCTCCTTGTTCCGCCCCTCGGTGGTGGGGCGCACAGCAGGCTCACAGCCGTTTTCGACGGAAGCGCGCGGTCAATGTGACCGGACCATGACCGTTGCGTCGCAGCCCTCGTCACATGGGCCTCGCCCGGCCTCCGGGCCGCGGGGGCGACCTACAGTCCAGACATCCCACCCACTTCCCCACATCGCGGAGGTCTTCCGTGCTGCGCATACGCACACCCCGTCCCGTTCTCGCGGCCGTGGCGCTGAGCGTCTCCCTCACGGCCTGTACGGCGCAGGCGGCGAACGGCCCCTCGCAGGACCGGGCCCCGGCGTCGGCGGCCCCGCCGGCGAAGGTGACCGTCGTGGACCCGGCGGCCGGCCGGCCCGTGACCGTGACCGCGTCGGGCGGCACGATCTCCACGGTGAAGGTCGCCGACGCGGACGGCGGAACCCTCACCGGCCGTACGGGCGCGGGCGGCACGCGCTGGACCTCGGACCGCAAGGCGGCGCCGGGCGGCTCGTACACGGTGGAGGTGACCTCCCGTACCGCCGACGGCAAGGAGTCGACGACCCGGTCCTCCTTCACCACCCCCGAAGCGGAACGGGTCAACAAGCTGACCCTGGCTCCCGGCAAGAACACCACGGTGGGCATCGGGCATCCGCTGTCGATCGTCTTCGACCTGCCGGTGACGCGGAAGGCGGACGTGGAACGGCAGTTGAAGGTGACCACGTCGAACGCCACCGAGGGGTCCTGGGGCTGGGTGAAGGACCACTCGGGCCGGGACAGGGCCGACTGGCGGCCCCGTGAGTACTGGAAGCCGGGCACGAAGGTCACCCTGCGAGCGGACCTGAACGGCACGGACTCGGGCGGCGGCTGGTTCGTACGGGACTACCGCACCGGCTTCACGATCGGCGACGCGCAGATCGTCAAGGTCGACCTGGACGCCCACAGGCTGACCGTGCGGCGGGACGGCCGCACCGTCCGCACGATCCCGGTCTCCGGCGGCACCCCGGGCGGCGACAAGCGGTCGTGGCGGGGCACGGCCGTCCTGATGTCGAAGGAGGGCACCATCAACATGAACTCGGAGACGGTGGGCCTCGGCGACGCGTACGACAAGGACGTCGACTACTCGATGCGGCTGACGTGGTCGGGGATGTACGCGCACGCGGCGCCGTGGAACGCGGCGTACTTCGGCAGGGCGAACAAGAGCTCCGGGTGCATCGGGATGAGCGACGCGGACGCGGCGTCGTTCTACGCGTCGGTGAACGTGGGGGATCCCTTCGAGATCAGCGGTCGCGACACGAAGGGGGTCGTGGCGGAGGGCAACGGGTACGGGGCGTGGAACCTGAGCTGGGCCGCCTGGCAGGCGAAGAGCGCGCTGCGCTGACGCGCCCGCCACCACCGGGGCGGCGCCTCGCCCACGCCGTGTGCCGGGGCGGTACCCACCCGCCGGGGGCGGCGCCTCGCCCGCCGCCGTGTGCGCCCACCGCCCGGGGCGGCGCCCCGCCGACCCCCCGTGTGGGCAATCGTCCCGCAGGGCGGGACGGGTGGGCACACGGGACGGCGCCCCTTGGCGGGCGCCTCCGCCCCTTGTGCCTGGACCCGCACCGACTGCGCGCCGCACACCGGGGTGCGGGTTCGGGCGCGGAAGCCTGGGCCCGGCAAGGGGCGCCGTCCGTTGTGCCCACCCGTTCCGCCCCAGCGGAACAGATGCCCACAACGGGGGCGGAGGCGGCACGGTGAGGGTGGGCACCGCCCCGGCGGACCGGTGCCCACAAGCGGGTGGCGGGGGCACGGTGAGGGTGGGCGCCGCCCCGGTGGAACCGGTGCCCGCAACGGGGGTGGGCGGCTATGGGGCCCGCATCTCCCAGAGCAGGACCTCCGCGTCGCCCTTGGTGGTCAGCTCCGCGCCCCCTCCGCCGGTGATTCGGGCCGCGTCGCCGGGGGCAAGGTCCTCGCCCTCCAGGAGGACCGTGCCGCGTACCACGTGCACGTACGCGAAGTCGGCCGCCGGTACGGCGGTGCGAGTGCCGGCCGTCAGGCGGTGGACGTGCAGCACCGCGCCCGCCGACGGGAGGTCGTACGCGTCCCCGATCCCCCGTACCACCTCGTACGACGGCTCCCCTCCCGGCGAAAGCGGGGCCAGCCACATCTGCACGAAGACCAGGGGCTCGTCGGCGTCGTTGCGTTCGACGTGGCGGACGCCGTCGGCGGAGCTGAGGCGCTGGAGGTCGCCGGGGCGGACGACCGTCGTGTGGCCGGCCGTGTCGTGGTGGGTGAGCTCGCCCTCGACGACCCAGGTCACGATCTCCGTGTGACGGTGCGGGTGCTCGTCGAAACCGGCGCCGGGCGCGAGCCGTTCCTCGTTGCAGGCGAGGAGGGCGCCGAAGCGGAGGTTGTCGGGGTCGTAGTGCGGCCCGAAGGACAGGGCGTGCCGGGTCTCGATGCCGGCCGCCGGGTCGCCCCCGGGGTACCGCCCGTCGGCGCGCTGGATGCGTATCACGGGCCCTACGGTAGTGCCGTCTCCGGAGGCGAAGCCGCCCCGACCCCGCACGCCGGCGTCCCGATAAGGCAGTCTTGTCCCCGTGCCAGAACCCACGAACCTCCCTCACCCGCACACCGCGACTCTGAAACGCCTCGAACAGTCCTCCGGGCGGCTCGCCGCCAACGCCATTGCCCGCATGGACGAGACGCTGCCGTGGTACCGGGCGATGCCGCCCGAGAACCGGTCGTGGATCGGCCTGGTCGCCCAGGCCGGTATCGCCGCGTTCACCGAGTGGTTCCGGCACCCCGAGACCCCGCAGGCGATCTCGACGGACGTCTTCGGCACGGCGCCCCGCGAGCTGACCCGGGCGATCACGCTGCGCCAGACCGTGGAGATGGTCCGCACCACGATCGAGGTCATGGAGTCGGCGATCGAGGAGGTCGCCGCCCCCGGCGACGAGTCGGTGCTCCGTGAGGCGCTGCTCGTCTACGCCCGGGAGATCGCCTTCGCGACGGCCCAGGTGTACGCGCAGGCCGCCGAGGCCCGGGGCGCCTGGGACGCGCGCCTCGAATCGCTCGTGGTGAACGCCGTCCTGTCCGGCGAGGCCGACGAGGGTGCCGTCTCCCGCGCGGCGGCCCTCGGCTGGAACTCCCCCGACCATGTGTGCGTGATCCTCGGCACGGCCCCCGACGGCGACAGCGAGCTGACGGTGGAGGCGATCCGCCGGGCGGCCCGTCACGCCAAGCTCCAGGTCCTCACCGGCGTGCTCGGCGACCGTCTCGTCGTCATCGCGGGCGGCAACGACAACCCGCTCGCCGTGGCGAAGGCCCTCATCGGCCCGTACGCCGCCGGCCCGGTCGTCGCGGGACCCGTCGTCCCCGACCTCCTCGCCGCGACCCGCTCCGCGCAGGCGGCGGCCGCCGGCCTCAAGGCGTGCACGGCCTGGCAGGACGCCCCCCGGCCCGTTCTCGCGGACGATCTCCTCCCGGAGCGCGCGATTGCCTCCGACCCTTCGGCGCGCGAGCAGCTGGTGGAGGAGATCTACAGACCGCTGGAGGAAGCGGGCTCGGCCCTCCTGGAAACTCTCAGTGTCTATCTGGAGCAGGCCAGCAGCCTGGAAGGCGCGGCCCGGATGCTCTTCGTCCACCCCAACACCGTGCGCTACCGGCTTCGACGTGTGACCGACGTCACCGGCTGGTCACCCTCCGATGTCCGCTCCGCGTTCACGCTGCGGATCGCGCTCATCCTGGGGCGCTTGGCCGACGGAGATCCGCAGTCCTAGACTTTTGTCGAACACCAACAATTCCCCCGACGGTTCTTCGTCCCTGTCCCCACGGGCGCTCGGAGCCGTCCGCAAGAGAGAGTGTGAGGGTGCTCGTACTCGTCGCTCCCGGCCAAGGCGCCCAGACGCCCGGCTTCCTGACTCCCTGGCTCGAACTCCCCGGTGCCGCCGACCGCGTCGCGGCCTGGTCCGACGCCATCGGGCTCGACCTCGCCCACTACGGCACGAAGGCCGACGCGGACGAGATCCGTGACACCGCCGTGGCCCAGCCGCTCCTCGTCGCCGCCGGCCTGCTGTCCGCGGCCGCGCTCGGCGCCGTGTCCCCCGGCGTCGTCGCCGGTCACAGCGTCGGCGAGTTCACAGCCGCCGCGTTCGCCGGCGTCCTCGACGACACTGCCGCGCTGCGTCTCGTACGCACCCGTGGGCTCGCGATGGCCGAGGCCGCCGCGATCACCCCGACCGGCATGTCGGCGCTGCTCGGCGGTGACCCCGAGGTGACCGTCCCGCACCTGGAGAAGCTCGGTCTGACCCCGGCCAACGTGAACGGCGCGGGCCAGATCGTGGCCGCCGGCACCCTGGAGCAGCTGGCCGCCCTGGAGGCCGACAAGCCCGAGGGTGTCCGCCGGGTCGTCGCGCTGCAGGTCGCCGGCGCCTTCCACACCCACCACATGGCCCCGGCCGTGGCGAAGCTGGAGGAGGCGGCGAGGGAGCTGTCCCCGGCCGCCCCGGCCACGCGCTACGTCTCCAACAAGGACGGGCAGGTCGTCACCGACGGCGCCGAGATCGTGGCCCGCCTGGTCGGCCAGGTCGCGAACCCGGTCCGCTGGGACCTGTGCATGGAGACCTTCCAGGAGCTCGGCGCGACCGCGCTGATCGAGGTGTGCCCCGGCGGCACCCTCACCGGCATCGCCAAGCGCGCCCTGAAGGGTGTGCCCACGGTCGCTCTCAAGACTCCGGACGACCTCGACGCGGCCCGTACGCTCATCGCTGAGCACGCGGCCGTCTGACAAGGAGTGTCGAGAAGCATGTCGAAGATCAAGCCCAGCAAGGGCGCCCCGTACGCACGGATCCTCGGTGTCGGCGGATACCGCCCCACCCGGGTCGTGCCGAACGAGGTGATCCTCGAGACGATCGACTCGTCCGACGAGTGGATCCGCTCGCGCTCCGGTATCGCCACCCGCCACTGGGCCTCGCCCGAGGAGACCGTCGCCGCCATGTCGGTGGAGGCCTCCGGCAAGGCCATCGCCGACGCCGGGATCAGCCCGGACCAGATCGGCGCCGTGATCGTCTCCACGGTCTCGCACTTCAAGCAGACCCCTGCCGTCGCCACCGAGATCGCCGACAAGATCGGCGCCGGGAAGCCGGCCGCGTTCGACATCTCCGCCGGCTGCGCGGGCTTCGGCTACGGCCTGACCCTCGCCAAGGGCATGGTCGTCGAGGGTTCGGCGGAGTACGTGCTCGTCATCGGTGTCGAGCGGCTCAGCGACCTGACGGACCTGGAGGACCGCGCGACAGCCTTCCTGTTCGGCGACGGCGCCGGCGCCGTGGTCGTCGGCCCCTCCGACGAGCCGCACATCGGCCCCACCGTCTGGGGTTCCGAGGGCGACAAGTCCGAGACGATCAAGCAGACCGTCCCGTGGAACGAATTTTACGTGGGCGACGTCTCCAAGCTGCCGCTCAACGAGCAGGGCGAGATCAAGTTCCCCGCCATCACGCAGGAGGGCCAGGCGGTCTTCCGCTGGGCCGTCTTCGAGATGGCGAAGGTCGCCCAGCAGGCCCTGGACGCCGCCGGCATCTCGGCGGACGACCTGGACGTCTTCATCCCGCACCAGGCGAACATGCGGATCATCGACTCGATGGTGAAGACGCTGAAGCTGCCGGAGCACGTCACGGTCGCACGCGACGTCGAGACCACCGGCAACACGTCGGCCGCCTCGATTCCGCTCGCGATGGAGCGGCTCCTGGCGACCGGTCAGGCGAAGAGCGGCGACACGGCGCTCATCATCGGCTTCGGGGCGGGTCTCGTCTTCGCCGCGACGGTCGTTACCCTCCCCTAGGCACTCCGGTTCTTCCGGAAGCCCATACCCAAGCAATCACAAGAAGGAGCGCCACCATGGCCGCCACCCAGGACCAGATCGTCGAAGGCCTCGCCGAGATCGTCAACGAGATCGCCGGCATCCCGGTCGAGGACGTCGAGCTGGGCAAGTCGTTCACCGACGACCTGGACGTCGACTCGCTCTCCATGGTCGAGGTCGTCGTCGCCGCCGAAGAGCGCTTCGACGTGAAGATCCCGGACGAGGACGTCAAGAACCTCAAGACGGTCGGCGACGCTGCCGACTACATCCTGAAGCACCAGGCCTGATTCGGCCCTCGCTGACTCGGTCCGCCACCCGGCGGTGGCGCCGTATTCCGACCATCACACACATGGAGAACGAATTCCTGTGAGCTCGACCAATCGCACCGTGGTCGTCACCGGTATCGGCGCAACCACACCGCTGGGTGGCGACTCCGCATCGACCTGGGAAGGTCTGATCGCGGGACGCTCCGGCGTCAAGCCCCTGGAGGGCGAGCGCTTCGCCGAACTGCCCGTGCAGATCGCCGCGACCGCAGCCGTCGACCCCGGTGACGTCCTGCCCCGCCCGCTCGCCCGCAAGCTGGACCGCTCGGCGCAGTTCGCCGTGATCGCGGCCCGCGAGGCGTGGGCCGACGCGGGCTACACCGCCCCGGCCGGCGACGACGAAACGATCGTTCCCGAGCGGCTCGGCTCCGTCATCGCCTCCGGCATCGGCGGTGTCACGACGCTGCTCGACCAGTACGACGTGCTGAAGGACAAGGGCGTCCGCCGCGTGTCCCCGCACACCGTGCCCATGCTCATGCCGAACAGCCCCTCCGCCAACGTGGGCCTGGAGGTGAACGCCCGCGCCGGCGTCCACACCCCGGTCTCCGCGTGCGCGTCGGGCGCCGAGGCGATCGGCTACGCCGTCGAGATGATCCGTACCGGCCGTGCCGACGTGGTCGTCGCCGGCGGTACCGAGGCCGCGATCCACCCGCTGCCGATCGCCGCCTTCGCCAACATGATGGCGATGTCCAAGAGCAACGACGAGCCGACGAAGGCCTCGCGTCCCTACGACACCGGCCGTGACGGCTTCGTGCTCGGCGAGGGCGCGGGCGTCGTGATCCTGGAGTCCGAGGAGCACGCGAAGGCGCGCGGCGCGCGCATCTACTGCGAGGTCCTCGGCCAGGGCCTGTCGGCCGACAGCCACCACATCGCGCAGCCCGAGCCGACCGGCCGGGGCATCGCCGCCGCGATGCAGAACCTGCTCGACGCGACGGACCTCAAGCCGTCCGAGGTCGTCCACCTCAACGCGCACGCCACGTCGACGCCGCAGGGTGACGTCGCCGAGATCAAGGCGCTGCGGAAGATCCTGGGCGACGACCTCGACCACGTCGCGATCTCCGCGACGAAGTCGATGACCGGTCACCTCCTCGGCGGCGCGGGCGGCATCGAGACCGTCGCGACGGTCCTGGCGCTCCACCACCGCCTGGCCCCGCCGACGATCAACATCGACGAGCTCGACCCGGCCGTCGACGCGGACATCGTCCGCGACGAGCCCCGCGAACTCCCGCAGGGCACGATCGCCGCGATCAACAATTCGTTCGGCTTCGGTGGCCACAACGTGGTCCTGGCGTTCCGTACGGTCTGAGTCTGATCCGCGTCTCGCCGAAAGGCCCGTCCCCTCTCCGGGGGCGGGCCTTTCGTGTGGGTCAGCGCAGGGCGAAGGCGGCCGGTTCGGTCTGGATCAGGATCTGGTTGAGGACGACGTGGCCGCCGGGGACGGGGACCAGTTCCGGGTGGATGGAGACCTGCGGCCGCTTCTCGGTGTCCGGGGCGAGGACCTGGTGGACGGTGCCGGTGGCACGGTCGAGGAGGGTGACCGTCGCGTCGTACCCCAGGTAGGCGACGCGGCCGTCGGGCTCCGCCGCGAGCGCCATCATCTGGGCCTCGTTGTCATGGGCCCACACCTTCCGGCCGTCCTTCAGGGAGTACGCGACGACCGTGCCCGGGGAGACGGGGTCGCTCGCGGCGAAGGTGACGAGCAGACCGTCGAGGACGAGGGGCCTCACGGTACGGCCGTAGGGCACGCTCCAGAGGGCGGAGAGGACGCCCTCGGGGCCGGTGAGCGGCACGCTCACGGTCGGCGCCCCCTTGTCGTCGAAGCCGAGGAAGGCGTGGGTGCCCCGGGCGTCCGCCTCGTCGACGGCGACGACGGCGGGCGAGACGGAGATCACCGACGCCGAGGCCGTCGACTCGACGGGCAGGTCCCTGGCCCACCGCCGGGCTCCGGTACGGGTGTCCAGAGCGAGGAGCCGTGCCCCCTTGCCGCACTGTTCGACGACGAGGGTGCGGGTGGCGTCGGCGTCGAGCGCCAGGACGCCGCACCCCTCGGGCAGCGCCCGCTGCCAGCGCTGCTCGCCGGACTCCGTGGCGCGGGCCCGTACGGCCCCGTCCTCCGCGGTCACGGCGGTCGCGCCGCCGACGGCGAGTGCCCCGGGAGCGACGCCGCCGCCGATGTCCCTCTTCCACAGGACCTTGCCGTCCGAGGCGCGGACGGCGAGCAGGGTCGCGCAGGGCTTGTCGTGGCGGCCGTGGGCGACGAGCCCGACGCCCTCTCCGACGCCCGGGGTCATCGCGCACAGGGCTTCGCGGGCGGGTGCGGGGACGCTCCAGCGGACGGTGCCGTCGGCCGCGTCGTACGCGAAGAGTCCGTCGATCCGCCCGTGGGCGACGGCGGGGCCGAGGCCCCAGGAGCCGACGCCGTGGTCGTGTTTCTGGCCGGCGCCCGGGATCGTCCACGCGACGGCCGGCTTCCGGTCGGTGGACGGGGAGGATGGGGAGGACGGGAAGCCTGAGGCCGTGGGCCTCCCCGTGTCGCCCGCCGCGAGCGCCCAGACGCCCGCGGCGAGGAGCGCGAGGACCCAGACGACGGCGGCGGCCACGAGCGAGGACCGGCCCCGGGCGGCGGAGCCGGTGGTGCCGTGGGTCTTCGCGAGGCCGGTGGTGTCGGCGGTCTTCGTGCGGCCCTCGTGGCCGACCGGCGCCGCGTCCTGCCGCTCGGTCGCCGGTGCCGCCGTCGCGTCCGTACCGCCCCGTCGTACCACTCGGACCGTGACACCCACGGCCGTCAGGACCACGGCGCACACCAGCGCCGCCCACCCCGTCGGCCAGACCCCGCCGGCCGCTCCCGCCCCCAGGAAGACCACCGCAGCGCCGAACAACGCCCCCGACACACCGTCACGCATCGCGTCTCTCCCGCCCGGCGTGCCCCCTGCCCGCCCGGGCGGAATCTACAGCGCGCCGGTGAAGAGCGTCAGACGACCTGGTGGAGCCAGCGGACGGGCGCGCCCTCGCCCGCGTACCGGAAGGGCTCCAGTTCGTCGTCCCAGGGCTTTCCGAGGAGCTTGGCGATCTCGGCCTCCAGCTTGGTCTCGCCCTGCGCGGAGCGCGCCAGGGCGGCCCGCAGCCGGTCCTCGGGGATCAGGATGTCGCCGTGCATGCCGGTGACGGCGTGGAAGATGCCCAGGTCGGGGGTGGCGCTGTAGCGCTCGCCCTCGGCGGTGGGGCAGGGTTCCGCGGTGACCTCGAAGCGGAGCATCTGCCAGCCGCGCAGGGCGGAGGCGAGTTCGGAGGCGGTGCCGGTGCGGCCCTGCCAGGAGAACTCGGCTCTCCAGGTGCCGGGGGACGCCGGCTGGCGGATCCAGTCGAGCTGGACCCTCGCACCGAGGACGCCCGCGACCGCCCATTCGACGTGCGGGCACAGCGCGCGCGGTGCGGAGTGTACGTACAGGACTCCACGTGTCGTCACCGGGACCTCCAGTGTGGGACGAGGTTCGCCTTCCCCAGCGGCCTCAGTAAACAGCATCAGGAGCAAAACATCGCAAACCCTCAAAAAGGGGACAGCATGTGACGTGATGTAATTTACCGGAGCCGGTCGGCGAAGATGCCTCTGGTTCGACGGGGGAAAAGCTACCGTGCCGCACCGTCATCGGTGTGACGTACGGTCGGTCCGGGGCGGGGTGAACACGAAGCTTTCACTCGCGAGGACGCCGAAGGAGGGGCCGGGGATGCGCGGCCGAAGCCGATTCCGTACCGCTGTCGCCACCGCGACGGCGGCGCTGCTGTGCGCGGGGGCACTGTCCGGCTGCACCGCGGGAGAGCCCGCGGCGAAGACCGCCACGGCCAAGCCGGCGCAGAGACCGACGCCGAGGCCGGCCCCGCTGTGGGACGTCTCCCCCGGCTCCGTCGCCGCCGTCGGCGACTCCATCACCCGGGCCTTCGACGCCTGCGACGTCCTCGCGGACTGTCCCGAGGTGTCCTGGGCGACCGGCACGGACACCACGGTGAACAGTCTGGCGCTCCGCCTCCTCGGCCCGGCCAAGGTGGCCACCCGCAGCTGGAACCTGGCGCGGTCGGGCGCGCGGATGGCGGAGCTTCCCGGGCAGATGGCGGTGGCGGCCGCCGAGAAGCCCGAGCTCGTGACGGTGATGATGGGCGCGAACGACGCCTGCCGGCCGACCCCGGAGCTGATGACGCCGGTCGCGGATTTCCGTGCCTCCTTCGAGGCGGCACTCGCCCGGCTGCGGGCGGGCGCGCCCAAGGCGCAGGTGTACGTGGCGAGCGTGCCCGACCTCAAGCACCTGTGGTCGACGGGGCGGCTGAGCCCGATGGGGCTCGAGGTGTGGAAGCTGGGGATCTGCGGCTCGATGCTGGCGGACGCGGAGGACCTGGGTCCGGTGGCGGAGCGGCGGCGGGCGACGGTCCATGAGCGGGTGGTCGCGTACAACGCGGTCCTGAGGGATGTGTGCGCGAAGGACGCGCGGTGCCGGTACGACGGTGGGGCGGTCTTCGGTTTCCGCTTCGACGGCGGGCAGTTGAGCCCGTGGGACTGGTTCCATCCGAGCAGGGACGGGCAGGCGCGGCTCGCGGAGCTGGCGTACCGGCGGATCACGAAGGGGTGAGGGGCCCCGGGACGGTTGTCAGGTGCCGTCCCGGGGCCGGTCGCGGGGTTCCCCGGGGGGTCAGATCTCCAGGGTCGCGGTGAGGCGGGTGTCGCTGAGGGAGTGGGCGGCCCGCACCTCGTAGGCGCCGTGGACGAGGGTCCAGCCGTTCTTCTCCTCGTCCCAGATCTCGAAGGCGCGGCGGGGCAGCGCGATCTCGGTCTCGACCGTCTCGCCCGGTCCCGCCTCGACGCGTGCGAAGCCGGCCAGCCGGCGCCCGGGGCTGTCGGGGCCGTGGTCGCGCGGGGCCAGATAGATCTGGACGACCTCGCCACCGGGCCGGTCGCCGGTGTTGGTGATCCGGACGGTGGCCGTGTCCGGGCCCGCGACGAGGGAGTCGTACGACCAGGTGGTGTAGCCGAGGCCGTGACCGAAGGCGTACGCGGGGGCCCCCGGGCTCCGGTCCCAGGCGCGGTATCCGATGAAGAGGCCCTCGCTGTAGGCGAGTTCGCCGTCGACGGGGGTGACGTCGGTGACGGGGGCGTCGGCGAGGGCGGCGGGCCAGGTGGTGGGGAGGCGGCCGCCGGGCTCCTCGGCGCCGGTGAGGACGTCGGCGAGGGCGGCGCCGCCCTCCTGGCCGGGGAACCAGCCGAGCAGGATCGCGGCGACGTCCTCGCGCCAGGGCAGTTCGACCGGGGAGCCGGCGTTGACCACGACGACGGTGTTCGGGTTGACGGCGGCGACGGCCCGTACGAGCTCGTCCTGGCGGCCGGGGAGGGCGAGGTCGGTGCGGTCGAAGCCCTCGGACTCGACGCGCTCGGTGGTGGCGACGACCACGACGGCGGTGTCGGCGTCGCGGGCGGCCTCGACGGCTTCGGCGATCAGTTCGTCGGGGTCACGGCGGGGACCGAGGTGGACGAAGGAGAACATGACGGCGGGCAGCGGGGTCGCGAACTCCTTGTCGAGGGTGTGGAGCAGCGACACCTCGACGGTCTCGCCCGCGGTGAGCGCGACCCTGGCGCGTTCGACCGGGGAGCCGAAGAAGGCCTCGAAGGGGTCGGTCTCGGGGCCCATGGTCTGGACGCCCTCGAAGAGGGTCTCGCCGCCGACGGTGAGGGTGTAGGCGCCGAGGCCGCGGGTGCCGAAGGAGTGCTCGCCCGTCTCGCGCGGGGTGAAGGTGCCGACGACCTCGACGGAGGCGAGGGCCTCGTGGGTGACGCCGGCCGGCAGGTCGTCGCCGATCCACTGGACCTGCCCGTTGGGCAGGGAGCCCTCGCCGAGGAGCCGGCCCCCGGCGTCGCGGCAGCGCGCGCGGAGCGTGAATCCCTGTTCGGCGGGGGCGAGTTCGTCACTGGGGTCGGCGCCGATGGTGAACGTCACGGTCCCTTCGGGCAGGGCGGCGGTGAGGCCGTCGAGCGGAGAGACGACATGGTCGGGGAAGACCTGGGCGGAGCCGCCGCCGAGGACGCGGGCGTCGCGGGCGGCGGCGCCGGAGAGGGCGACGGTGCCGGGCCTCAGCGGGAGGGCCTCGTTCTCGTTCCGTACGAGGACGAAGCCACGGCGCGCGATCTCGCGGGCCAGGGCGTCGCCGTCGATCGCGGCGGGAGGCTCGGTGACGACCGGCGGAGCGCCTTCGAGGGCGCCGACGCGGGCGGCGAGCCGCAGCACGTTGCGTACGGCCGTGTCGACCGCGGACTCCTCGACCTCGCCAGCGCGGACGGCGGCGGCGAGGGCCTCGCCGTAGACGGTGACGGGCCCTGGCATGGCGACGTCGAGGCCGCCCTCGATGTCGCCGGTGGTGGAGCGGGCGGCCATCCAGTCGGAGACGTTGACGCCGTCGAAGCCCCACTCGCCGCGCAGGACCTCGTTCACGAGGTACCGGTGCTCGGTCATGGTCACGCCGTTGACCTGGTTGTAGGCGGTCATGATGCCCCAGGGGTGGGCGTTCCTGACGATGGCCTCGAAGGGGGCGAGGTAGAGCTCGCGGAGCGGGCGGGGGGCGACGCGGTTGTCGACGGTGAAGCGGTCGGTCTCGGCGTCGTTGGCGACGAAGTGCTTGACCGTGGTGCCGACGCCGCCGTCCTGGACCCCCTGGACGTAGCCGGTGCCGATCTCGCCGGTGAGGTACGGATCCTCGCTGTAGGCCTCGAAGTGGCGTCCGCCGAGCGGCGTGCGGTGCAGGTTGACGGTGGGCGCGAGCAGGACGTGGACGCCCTTGCGGCGGGCCTCCTGGGCGAGGAGGCGGCCGGCGCGGCGGGCGAGCGCGGGGTCCCAGGAGGCGGCGAGCGCGGTCGGGGACGGCAGGGCGACGGACGGGTCGTCGGCGGTCCAGCGGACACCGCGGACGCCGATGGGGCCGTCGGACATGACGAGGGACGCCAGGCCGATCTCGGGCAGGGCGGGCAGGGACCACATGTCCTGGCCGCCGAGCAGCCGGGTCTTGGCGTCCAGGCCGAGCTTGGCGAGCGCCGCCTCGACGGCGTCTTCGCGTGCCGCGTCCGCCTCTGCCCGCGCCGTGTCCACGCCGGTCTCCGTCATGGCCGTACCTCCTCGTTGACGTACTGGTGACCCCGATGCGGCCATGGTGCACCCATCGACCTGTAGGGCGGTAGGTAACGTAATCGTCTTGTTATTTTTACGGAGGGGGTACGGTCCTCTCGGAAACTCGGAAAGGGGACACCGGCGATGGTGCGGGCCAGGAGCGAGGAGCGGCGGGCGGACATCCTCCGCGCCGCCCTCGAAGTGATCGCCGAGCGCGGCTACCGGGGTGCCACCCTGGGCTCCGTCGCCGAACGCGTCGGGCTGACCCAGCAGGGGCTCCTGCACTACTTCCCGACGAAGGAGGCACTGCTCGTCGCCGTACTGGAAGAGCGCGACCGCTGGGACACCAGCGGCGGCGGGGACCGCGAGGGCTGGCGGCTCGACCTGCTCGAATCCCTCGTCGAGTACAACGCGATGCGGCCGGGGATCGTCCAGACCTTCTCCGCGCTGCTCGGCGAGAGCGTCACCGACGAGCACCCGGCGCGCGTCTTCTTCACCGAGCGGTACGCGCAGGTGCGGGCGAACATGGCGCGGGTGCTGCGCCTGGAGTTCGGCGAGCGGCTGCCGGGCGGACTCACCCCGGAGCGGGCGGCGCCCCTCCTCACGGCGGTGATGGACGGGCTCCAGTACCAGTGGCTCCTGGACCCGGCGGCGGTGGACATGCCGTCCGCCTTCCGCGACTTCCTGCGACTGCTGCAGGGGGACGACAGCCCTCGGCCTGATCCAGAAGACGGGCCCTGGACGCCGGTTCCGGAGGACAGGCCCCGCATGCCGGTTCCGGGGGACGAGCCCTAGACGCCGGTTCCGGCGCCGTGCGTTCGGCGGGCCACCGCCGAGAGGTCCTCGGCGAGGAGGGCCGGGTCGTCGGTCAGGAGGCGGTGCACGGCCTCCAGGACAGGGAGCTTCGTCGCCGAGGTGGCCAGGGCCACGTCCTTGGCCGCGAGGGCCAGCGGGAAGTAGGAGCCGGCGGCGGTGGCCCGGTCGACGGCGCCGGCGAGGGGCCCCGCCCCGAGAGTGCGCAGCGCCAGCTCCCGGGGAATCCCGAGCGAGCCGGCGAGCGCCAGGGCCTCGGCGATCACGGCGACCCCGCCGATGACGGCGTTGATGAGGACCAGCTTGAGGGCGGCACCCGCCCCGGGGCCGCCGCAGGCGGTGGTCGTCCCGATCGTGTCGAGGACGCCGGCGACGGGCGCCGTGTCACCGCCCGCGAGGATCAGCAGCTCACCGGCGGCGGCCCGGTCCACGCTGCCCATGACGGGCGCGTCGATCAGCGTGACACCGGCCGGCAGCCGGGCGGCCAGGGTGCGGACGGTGTCCGGGCCGACCGTGGAGGTGTCGACCCAGTGGGTGCCGGGGCGCAGGGCAGGCAGCAGTTCGTCCGCGACGGCGAGGGCGGCGGCCGGGTCCGCCAGCATGGTGATGACGACGTCGGCGTCCCTGACGGCCTCCGCGGGGCCGGCGGCGCGAGCGGCGCCGTCGGCGACGAGGGCGTCGGCCTTGGCGGCCGTACGGTTCCAGACGGTGAGCGGGTACCCGGCGTCGAGCAGGCGGCGGGCCATGGGCAGGCCCATGGAGCCGAGGCCGAGGAAGGCGATCTTCTGCTGTGTGTTCTCCATGTCCGCGACGCTAGGCGGGGCAGTGGCATGCGACAAGCGAAGGTCTGGCATGCCTCCCATGCGGATAGCGCATGGAGAATGGGGCGGGTGAACGTTCATGTCCTGTACGAGGTCTTCCTCGCCGTCGCCCGCGAGGGGTCCTTCACCGGGGCCGCCCGCGCCCTCGGCTACACCCAGTCCGCCGTCTCCCGCCAGGTCCGGTCCCTGGAGGACGGGACGGGCGCGGCGCTCTTCGAGCGCCTTCCGCGCGGGGTGCGCCTGACGGAGGCGGGCCGTGTCCTGGTGCCGCACGCCGAGGCGGTACGGGACCGGCTGGCCGCGGCCGGGGCCGAACTGGCGGCGCTGCGCACCCTGGAGGGCGGGCTGCTCAGGCTCGGCTCGTTCTCCAGCGCCAACGCGGCGCTCGTCCCCCGCGCGCAGGCCTCGTTCCGAGAGCGCCATCCGGGCGTGTCCGTCACCCGCACCGAGGGACCGTCCGTGAAGCACCTGGGGCTCCTTGCCGCCGGGGAGCTGGACCTCGCGGTGGTCAGCCCGGCTGCGGCCGGTCCCCCGCCGGAGGGCGTGACGCTGCATCACCTCCTGGACGAGCCGATGCTGGTGGCCCTGGCGCGCGGCCACGCGCGCGCGGGGCGGCGGCCGGTGCGGCTCGCCGAACTCGCCGGGGAGGAGTGGATCGTCGGCGCCGAACGTCTGGAGGACACTCTCTTCCGGCCGGCCGTCGCCGCCGGGTTCCGGCCGCGCACCGGGCTGGTCGCCCACGACTGGATCGCCAAGCTGGGCGCGGTGGCCGCCGGGCTCGGCGTGACCCTCGTCCCGGCCCTCGCGGCGGAGGCCGTGCGCCGGGACGTCACGCTCGTGACGATCCATCCGGAAGACGTCCCGTACCGGAGGATCTGTGCCGCGACCCCGCCGGGCCCGACCGTGGCGGCGACCGCCTTCCTGGAGGGGCTGCGGGAGACGGCGGAGGCGCTGCGGGGGTCCCGGGGGTTCCCGCGCCGCGGGCGGGCGGGATGATGGAGGTCATGATCGTCGCAGCCACCCAGTTCGCCCCGGTCGCCGGGGACATCGACGCCAACGTCCGTACCGTCGCCGGTCTTGTCCGGGCCGCCGGGGCCGAGGGGGCCCGCGTGGTCGTCTTCGCCGAGCTCTGTCTCACCGGGTACGAGCCGTCCCTCGTCCGGGACACCCCCGGTCTCGTCCTCGCCGAGGACGACCCCCGGCTCGAACCCGTACGGGAGGCGTGCCGCGCGGTCTCGGCGGCGGCCGTGGTCAACGGGCCGGTGCGGACGGCAGGCGGGCGGCCCGCCGTCACCACGCTCGTGATCGGCCCGGACGGGTCGCTCCTCGCCCGCTACGACAAGCGGCACCTGTACGGGATCGAGCGGGAGGTCTTCGCGGCGGGCACCGCCGACGGGCGGTTCGCGCTCGACGGGGTCCGGTTCGCGACCGCCACCTGTTACGACAACCGCTTCCCCGAGCTGGCCGAGCGGGCCGCCGCCGACGGTTGCCTGGTCTATCTGGCGAGTTCGGTGCTCTCCGCCGACAACGACTCGTTCGAGAAGGTGTATCCGGTACGGGCCCGGGACTTCGGTCTGTACGTGGTCCTCGGCAATGTCCTCGGCGCCAATGAGGACGGGGTCGGCGTCGGCCGGGCCGGGGCCTGGGGCCCGGACGGCGAGCAGATCGCGGACGCGGGGAGCGACGGGCCGGGCTTCGTGCTCGCCGAGGTCGGCTGAGCGCGGGCGCCCGGCCCGGGCAGGACCGGGCGCCTCCTCACCGTCAGTCGTACGAGAGGTCGCCGGCCGAGTAGCGGCAGGTGGTGCCGTCGGGTCCTGTGCCGATCTCCTTGGGCTCCTTGCCGGTGTTGTTGCCGGTGAAGCGGGTGCACGGCTTGATCTTCTTCTGGGTGTCGCCGTGGATCCGGACGTTCCGCAGGCTGGCGGTGTCGCCGTAGTTGGCGTTGACGCCGACGATCGACTTGCCGGGCGTGGTGATGTCCACGTCGTTGATCAGGATCGTGCGCTTGTACTGCTTCTTGCAGTTGCCGCAGGAGCGGACCAGCTTGCCGAAGTCGGCGACCTGGAACTTGGTCACGACGAGCTTGCCCGCGCCGTTGAACTGGAAGACCTTGTCGGACGCGCTCTTCGCGCCGCCGCCGTGGACCGCGTACACCGAGGACGCCGAGGTGCCCTTGAAGGTGGCGGCGTCCTCGCCGACGTTCTCCCACCAGACGTTCCGCAGGGTGCAGCTGCCGAGGCAGTGGACGCCGTCGGCGGCCGGGGCGCCGATGATCACGTTCTTGAGGACGGCGCCGTCCTTGAGGACGAAGACCGGCTTCTGGCTCTCGCCCTGGCCGTCGGAGCCCAGCTCACCGGTGCCGTAGAAGCGCTGGAGCCTGCCGTCGTAGGTGCCGGAGACCTCGATGCTCGCGGGGACCGGCTTGCTGCCCTTCGCCTGGGGCCAGGCGGCCACCGCGGGCGCGGCGCCCGCCGGGGCGAGCAGGGTGCTGGTGACGACGGCGGCGCCCGTGATGCCGAGGGCGCTCAGGCCGCCGATGAGCGCGCGACGGCGGCCCGTCTTCCGCTTGTGGGACGTCATGGTGCTACTTCCTTCAGTGGGGGAGGTGGTGCACCCCCTGGTCGCCACCGGAGGAAGGAAGGTTGCCGCCTGCTTGATCGTTCTTGCGGAAGGGGTCGTCACGGTCGTCGCCGGACGTCTCCCCCCGCAGTTCTCGGGCCATCAGGGTGGCGCCCGCGACGGCTCCCGGCATCAGGAAGACGGCGACGAAGGGCACCAGGAAGGAGAGCGTCAGCGGTACGCCGAAGCCGAGGGCGACCCTCCGGCGCCCGCGCAGCAGCGCGAGGTGCTCCTTGAACTCGACGCCCCGGCGCTGGAGCGCGACGGACGTCAGCTCCTGGGTGAGGAAGAAGCCGGAGACGCAGAAGCCGATGACGGGGACGACGGTCTGGCCGATCACCGGGATGAAACCGCAGGCGAAGAGCAGGATGCCGTAGAACGCGACCCGCACCAGGACCTTCAGGCTGTCACGGGCCGAGATCCACAGCTCGCGCCAGAGCGGAAGCCCCGACTCGGGCACCTCACCGCCCTCGCCGCGGTCGACCGCCTCGGAGAGCGACTCGTAGAACGGCTGGCCGACGAGCAGGGTGACGGCGGTGAAGGTGATGACCGCGAGGAAGAGACCGAAGGCGAAGACCAGCGCCGTCAGGGTGCCGCGGACGATGTCGAGCCAGGGAGAGGTCCAGTCGTCGGCGAACGGGGTCATCCAGGCGACCAGGTCGTCGGCGCCGTATCCGAGGCCGACGAGCGCGCCCGTGTAGAGGACGAGGGTCACGAGCCCGGGCAGCAGCCCGAATCCGAACCACCGTCCGTGCCGGGCCACCCACTTCTGGCCCTGTACCAGGAATCCGAAACCCACCCCGAAATCGCGCATGGGGGTCACTTTATCGGTGGGGCGCAGGTCAGCCGCCGGGCGGCCGGACCCGGGGCCCGGGCACGGCGAGGGCACGGCGAGGGCACGGCGAGGGCCGCACCCCCGGTGGGGGTGCGGCCCTGTGTGCGGTCCCGCGCGTCCGGACTCAGACGGTGAGCTCGACCGTGATGTTGCCGCGGGTCGCCTTGGAGTACGGGCAGACCTGGTGGGCCTTCTCGATCAGGCTCTTGGCGGTCTCGACGTCCACGTTCGGGATGGTCGCCGAGATCTTGACGATGATGCCGAAGCCGTCGTCGTTCTTGCCGATGCCCACCTCGGCGGTGACCGTCGAGCCGGAGACGTCGGCCTTCTCGTTGCGGGCGACGACACCGAGCGCGCCCTGGAAGCAGGCGCTGTAGCCCGCCGCGAAGAGCTGCTCGGGGTTGGTGCCCGCACCGGAGCCGCCCATGGCCTTGGGCGGGTTGACGACGAGGTCGAGCTGGCCGTCGTCGGTGGCGACCCGGCCGTCACGCCCGTTCTCGGCGGTGGCGACAGCGGTGTAGACGACGTCGGAGTGCTGGATCGACATGCGTGGTACTTCCTTCATGGGTTCGCCGCGACTCGCGCCCACGATCGCGACGGCTGAGGGAAGACTAGCGGGTCAGCGAGACGATCATCTTTCCGGTGTTGTCGCCGCGGAGCAGTCCGAGGAAGGCCTCCACGCCGTTCTCGACGCCCTCGACGAAGGTCTCGCGGTGCTTCAGCTCGCCGGCGGCGAGCCAGCCGCCGACCTCCTGGACGAACTGCTCCTGAAGGCCGTAGTGGTCGCCGACGAGGACGCCCTGGAGCCGCAGCCGCTTGCCGATGATCATCGCCATGTTGCGCGGTCCCGCGACCGGCTCGGTGTCGTTGTACTGGGCGATCATGCCGCAGATGGTCGCGCGGCCGTGCACGTTGAGCGAGGAGATCGCGGCTTCGAGGTGGTCCCCTCCGACGTTGTCGAAGTAGACGTCGATGCCGTCCGGGGCGGCCTCGCGGAGCTGGTCCTTGACCGGGCCGTTCTTGTAGTTGAAGGCGGCGTCGAAGCCGAGCTCCTCGACGAGCCACTTGACCTTCTCGTCGGAGCCGGCGGAGCCGATGACCCGGGAGGCGCCCTTGAGCCGCGCCATCTGGCCGACCTGGCTGCCGACGGCGCCGGCGGCGCCGGAGACGAAGACCGCGTCGCCCTCCTTGAAGGAGGCGACGTCGAAGAGGCCGGCGTAGGCCGTGAGGCCCGTCATGCCGAGCACACCGAGGTAGGAGGAGAGGGGGGCGAGCGCCGGGTCGACCTTGGTCGCGTGCTGGGCGGGGACGTCGGCGTACTCGCGCCAGCCGAGCCCGTGCAGGACGTGGTCGCCGACGGCGAAGCCCTCGGCGTTGGAGGCGACGACCTCACCGACCGCGCCGCCGTCCATGGGGTGGTCGAGCTTGAACGGGGGAATGTACGACTTCACGTCGTTCATCCGGCCGCGCATGTACGGGTCGACCGAGAAGTGCAGGTTGCGCACGAGGATGCGGCCCTCGGCGGGCTCGGCGACCGGGGTCTCGCGCAGGGCGAAGTCGGCCGGGGCGGGCCAGCCGTGCGGACGGGCGACGAGGTGCCACTCACGGCTGGACGCGGGAAGAACGGACATGAGCACGGCCTCCAGTAAAGCTTGAGATCACAAAAGGTTCACTACCTGAAACAACCATGCGCCTGGATATTTCATGTTGTCAAGTATCTCGGTAGGATGGGTCGCATGGCCACCTCACGCACGGACCCCCTGACCGTCGAAGTCGTCGAACTCATCGGCACGGTCGTGGCCCGCTACTACGCGGAGTACGAGCAGGCGGCCGCGCAGCACTCCCTGACCGGCGCCCAGGCCCGGGTCCTCGGCCTGCTCGCGCTCGACCCGCTGCCGATGCGCCGCATCGCCCAGCGGCTGAAGTGCGAGCCGTCCAACATCACCGGCATCGTGGACCGCCTGGAAGCCCGGGGCCTGGTGGAACGGCGCCCGGACCCGGTCGACCGCCGCGTGAAACTCGCCGTGCCCACCGAGGAGGGCCGCGCCACGGCCCGCCGGCTGCGCGAGTCCCTGGACTTCGCCCGCGAACCGCTGGGCGAGCTGACCGAGACCGAGCGCACGCTGCTGCGGGACCTCCTGAAGCGGATGCTGGGCGAGGACGTGACGGGCGGGCCGGTCGGCGCGTAGCGGGGGCTCCTGACCGGCGGGGCGCCCACCGCTCTACACGCACCACCAGAGGAAGCGGGTGCAGGTCGGTTCGGGGCTCGGGGTGGGCGTCGGCCTGGGGGCCGTGGTCGAAGGGGCCGGTCCGCCGGTCGTCGCCGTGGGGGACGGGGTCCCGTCGCTCTGCGTGGCGGACGCCGTGGCGGTGGGCGGGAGGCTGGGCGGGGCGGACGTCGACGCCGGATCACCGGGAGTCGGCGACTCCTCGGGGACGTCGCCGCCGCCCGTACCGGGACCCGTGCCCGTACCCGTACCCGTACCGGATCCTGATCCCGATCCCGATCCCGATCCGGATCCCGATCCCGATCCGGATCCCGATCCGGATCCCGTGCCCTGCCCCGCGCCGGTGTCCGTGCCGGTGTCCTCGCCGCCACCCTCGCCTTCGCCTTCGCCCTCGCCCTCGCCCTCGCCCGAGTCCGCGCTCACCTGGCGGGGACGGGTCGGCGTCTCCGAGACCGGGGACGGGCCCGCGCCGTCCGGGAGGGCGGTGCTCTCGACGGGTTCGGGGGACGTCGTGACCTCGGGGACCTCCTGCTCCTCGACGACCGAGGCCGCGCCCAGCGGCTCCGGCTCCTCCAGGGCCATCCGCGCCAGCGTCAGCGACCCGGCGGCGAGCACCAGACCGAGCGTCCCGACCAGGACCGTACGGCCCCGGCGGCCCCGGGCCCGCCTGCTCCCGCGCACGGCGGAGCGGCCCCGGGCGGCGCGGCGGCCCTGCTCGGCGGTACGGCCCCGGGCAGCACGGCGGCCGCCGGCGGCGGGGCGGCTCGGCGGCGCGACGACGTCGAGTTCGTAGACATGCTCGGGCCCGGCGGGCTCGACCGGCTCGGCCGGCTCGACCGGCCGCACCGGCTGCGTCGGATACGTCGGCTGGACCGGCTGGACGGGTATGTGGGGGGTCTCGTACCGCAGTTCCTCGACGGGAGTCCCGCACCCGGCACAGGCGAGGGCCCCGTTGAGATGCCGCCGGCACGCGTGGCAGTAGTCCATGGGCCCCGCAGGCTATGCGGCCCGGTACGGCCGCAGGTAGGCGCGGAAGTGAGGATCCTGTGTGGAAACCGCAGGTCGGCGGAGGTGCGTCGTGATTCTCCCGCTTCGGTACGTCCCGGCCGGCCCGCGGCGCCGGGCCCCGGGCGGCGCAGCCCAGCGCGCGCCGCGCCCCGGACGGCCGGACGATGCCAACAGGACCGCGTAACGCGAACCACCTCGCCCGTGCCAGCACCGCACTCCGGAGGATCCGCCGTGACCGTCAGCCTTGAGCAGCTGCGCCGTTGCCATGTCGCCGTCGACCTGGGCGCCGCCCGCACCCGGGTCTTCGTCAAGGGCGCCGGACTCGTCGTCGACGAGCCGAGCGTCGCCGCCGTCAACACCCGTACCGGAGCGCTGATCGCCGTCGGCGCGCTGGCCGAGAAGATGACCGGCCGCACGCCCGACTACATCCGGGTCGTCAGACCCGTCTCGGGCGGCACGGTCGTCGACATCGAGATGGCGCAGCGGATGCTCCGTCACCTGCTCGGCGAGAAGCTCCGCCGCCAGCTGCGCCGCAAGCCCCGGCTGCGCGCCGCCGCCTGCACCCCGCACGACAGCGACCCGCTCGCGCAGCGCGCGGCCGTGGAGACCCTCGTCGGTCTCGGGGCGCGCCGGGTCGAACTGGTCGACACCCTCATCGCGGCGGCCGTCGGCTGCGGTCTGCCGGTCGAGCAGCCCACCGCGACCATGATCATGGTGTGCGGGGCGGCGACCACGCAGGTCGCGGTGCTCTCGCTCGGCGCGATCGTCACGGCGGAGCGGATGCCGGTGGGCGGCGACGCCATCGACCACGCGGTCATCCAGCACCTGCGCCACCACCACGAGCTGATGCTGCCGAGCCAGTCGGTGCGCCCGCTGCAGCTGGCCCTCAGCGGCAACGGCCTGACGCCGCACGGCCCGGCCTGGACCGAGATCCACGGCCGGGACGTCGCCACGGGCCTGGCCCGCTCGGTGACCGTCGACACCGCCGCCGTGCGGGAGGCCATCCACACGCCGCTGACTGCGGTCCTCGACGGCATCGGGAAGGTGTTGCGGGACTGCCCGCCGGATCTGGTGGCCGACCTCGCGGACCGGGGGATCATGATGGTGGGCGGCAGCGCCCTGCTGCCGGGGCTCGACCAGATGCTCCGCGCGGCGACCGGGATGCCGGTGCACATCGCCGAGCGTCCGGACGTCTGCGCGGTCCTCGGCCTCGGCGCGATGCTGGAGGGCAAGGTCCAGCCGATGGTCCTCGACCCGCTGGCGGAGCGGGACCCGCTCGCCGAGGAGGCCTGAGGCGCGGGGGCCGGAGGGTGGCCAGGATCAAAGCACGGAAACCACCTGATTCGTATGACTAGTACGACAATGAGACCATGACGATCATGGATGAGGACGCGGACGAGGAGACGTCAGCGCACGCGGACGGCGGTGCGGACGGTGGTGCGCACGTCAGTGCTGACGTCGAGGTGTCCGAGGGCACGGACGACGCGGACGCGCCCCGGCTTCCCGTGCTGCTCGAAGCGGTCCTCAGCGTCGGCACGGACCTCGAACTCCGCACCACCCTCCAGCACATCGTGGACTCCGCCACCGAGCTGACCGGGGCCCGCCACGGCGCGCTCGGGGTCGTCGACCCCGAGCGCCACCGGCTCACCGAACTCTTCACCTCCGGCATGACGGACGAGGAGCGGCAGCGGATCGGCCGCCTCCCCGACGGCCGCAGCGGGCTGCTCGGCGTCCTCCTCCAGGACCCGCGGCCGCTGCGGCTCGACGACCTGACGGCCGACCCGCGCTCCTCCGGCGTGCCCCCGGGGCACCCGGAGACGCGCGCCTTCCTCGGCGTCCCCATCCGGGTCCACACCGAGGTCTTCGGCAATCTGTACCTCACGGAGAAACGCGGAGGCGCCTTCACCGAGGAGGACCTCGCGCTGCTCCGGGTCCTCGCCTCGCAGGCCGGGATCGCCATCGGCAACGCCCGCCTGTACGAGACCGCGCGGCAGCGGGAACGCTGGATCGAGGGCGCCGCCGCGGTGACCACGGCCCTGCTCACCGGCGCGTCCGCCGAGAACGCCCTGATGACCGTCGCCGAGCAGGCCCGTATCCTCGCCGGCGCCTCGGCCGGGGTGGTCCTCCAGCCCACCCCCGCGGGCGGGATGGAGATCGTCGCCGCGTCGACCACGGACGACCCGGGCGATCTGGTCGGCACGACGATCGCGCCGGGCTCGCCCGTCCTGGTCCAACTCCTCGGCGGAGAGCCCGTGTTCGTCGAGGACTCGGCGACCGATCCGCGGATGACCACCCATGTCCGGTCCCGTTTCGGCCCGTCGATGATGCTGCCGCTGCAGAGCGGCGGGAAGCTCATCGGCACCCTCGCCCTGCCCCGGCGGCGCGGCGACCACCCGTACAGCGCGGTGGACCGACTGCTCGCCTCGCAGTTCGCCTCGCAGGCGGCGCTCGCGCTCGTCCTCGCGGGCGCCCGGCACGACAGGGAACGGCTCGCGGTCTTCGAGGACCGGGACCGGATCGCCCGTGACCTGCACGATCTGGTCGTACAGCGGCTCTTCGCCACGGAGATGATGCTGGAGTCCACCCGGCGGCGGGCGGCCGGATCCTCGGACGAGAACGCGCTGCTCGAGCGGGCGGTGGACGAACTGGACTCGACGATCCAGGAGGTACGTACGACCATCTTCGCCCTCCAGCAGCCACCCGCGGACGCGCCGACCTCCTTCCGGGGGAAGGTGCTGCGCGAGACCGGTGGGGCCGCGGCCCTGCTCGGTTTCCAGCCGTCCGTGCACTTCGCCGGGGCGGTCGACACGCTCGTGGACGAGGAGACGGCGGGCAAGCTCCTCGCCACCCTGCGCGGGGCGCTCGCGGCGGCACACCGGCGGACCGGGGTCGGCGCGATCACGGTCGAGGTGTCGGCCGGGGAGAAGGGCGTACGGCTGCGGGTGGAGGACGACGGCGAGCCGCCGACGGTGGTGACCTGGCCGTAGGGGGTGTCTTGTCGATCAGGCCGGATCAGGGAGCGGCGTCTGGTGCCGTGCCTCGCAAGGCGGAGGAGGGAGGCAACGCGGTGGGGGCACCTCCCAGCGGTAGCTGGGGGACGTTGTGGACCGACGACAACGCGGCGAGGTGCGGTGCCAGACGCCGCGAGCCCGGCCTGATCGGCAAGACACCCCCCTAGGGGGGTGGTGGCGTAGGCCGCCGTGCCGTCTCCCCGTACGGAGCAGTCCGGCGCGCCGCCGTCCCCCCGCCGATCTTCACTGGAGTCGTGACCGACGAGACCACTCCCCCGACAGCGGCCGCCTACCGCAACCTGGCGATGGCCACCATCGGCTTCACGCTCACCTTCTGGGCGTGGGACCTGATCGCGCCGCTCGCGAGCTGGTACGGCGACCGTCTCGGACTCAGCTCCTTCCAGCAGTCGCTGCTCGTGGCGGTGCCCGTCCTCGTCGGCTCCCTCGGCCGCGTCCCGGCCGGGGCTCTGACCGACCGGTACGGGGCGAAGGTGATGTTCCCGCTCGTCTCGGCGCTGACGATCATCCCGGTGCTGCTCCTGACCGTGGTCAAGGACAGTTACGGCCTGATGCTGGTGGTCGCCTTCCTCCTCGGCCTCGGCGGTACCACGTTCGCCATCGGCATCCCGCTGGTGAACTCCTGGTTCCCGCCCGCCAAGCGCGGTCTTGCGCTCGGGGTGTTCGGCATGGGCATGGGCGGCGTGGCGCTCTCCGGCTACTTCACCCCGCGCATCGCGAAGCACGGCGAGAACCTGCCGTTCGTCGTGGTGGCGATCGTACTCGCCGCGTACGCGGTGCTCGCCATGTTCCTCATCACGGACCGGCCCGACCGGCCCGTGCCCACGGCGCCCCTCACGGCCCGCCTCGGCTCGGCGGCCCGGCTGCGGGTGACGTGGGAACTGTCGGCGCTGTACGCGATCGGCTTCGGCGGCATCGTCGCGTTCGGCGTCTACCTGCCCACGTACCTGAAGACCTGGTACGCGCTGGACCCGACGGACGCGGGCACCAAGGCCGCGGGGTTCGCCCTGGTCACGGTGGTCTTCCGGCCGATCGGCGGCTGGCTCTCGGACCGCGTCCACCCGGCGGTCGTCACGGCCGGCGCGCTCGGCGTGGTGGCCCTCTTCGCGATCGTCCAGGCCTTCGACCCACGGCTGAACCCGGGCGGCACGATCGCCCTGCTCGTCATGGCGGCGGGGCTCGGCACGGCGAGCGGCTCCGTCTTCGCCCTGGTCTCCCAGGTGACCCCACAGACCAAGGTCGGCAGCGTGACGGGGATCGTCGGCGCGATGGGCGGGCTCGGCGGCTTTCTGCCGCCGCTGGTGATGGGGGCGATCTACAGCGCGAAGGACTCGTACTCGATCGGCTTCATGCTCCTGTCGGACCTGGCGCTGGCGGGGTGCGTGTACGCGTACGGGCGGATGCGGGGGGTCCGGGCGGAGGGGGAGGTGGGACGGGAGGGGGTCGGGGCGACGAGGCGGTGAGGTTCCTGGCGGTCGGGGGCGACCGGGTCCGCAGCCGGCACTGACGTCGGCAAACGGCGGGCGGCAACAGTCCTACTCGTGGGTTACTTGTCCCCTGGTGTCCGAAGTGGGAATCCTGGGCGAGAACCGCCGCTGTCTTTCGCTCTCCTGCCGTAACCGCAGCGAGGTGGGCGAGCCGGGCGCTGAATTGCAGGACCGTCCGGGCGCGCGTCACCCTGATAGTCGAGGGCAGGTACTGACGTGCACACCAGCGACGAGATCTACCACCGGGTGCTCTGGGACCCGCGCTTCGTCCCCGAGCGGTTCGTGATGGGGATCGCCGAGCGCGGAGCCCCGCCTAAGCGGGTCCTGCTCGGCGACTTCGTACCGGGTGGGGAGATCCCCTGGCACCGGGTGGTGTTCTTCGAGGCGGACGGCCAGGTCGTCTGGGACCGCGCCTCCGGCATCGACCGGCTCGACGAGACCCTCGCCGGGCAGGTCGGTCCCGTGCCGGCCCCAGCCCCCGGCGACGTCCTCGCCGTCCCGTCGACGAACCGCACCGCCGTCGCCTGGCTGCCGCCGGCAGAGTTGTGGCCGCCGATCCAGCACATTCGCCGCGAACACGACCGGCAGATCCGCCGCTGGCCGCCGCACGTCAACGTGCTCTTCGGTTTCGTCCCCGAGGCCGAGTTCGCCCGGGCCCTGCCGCTGGTCGCCGCGGCGCTCGCCGAGACCCCGCCGTTCACCGCCCGCCTGGCGGGCGTCCACTGGTTCGGACATCGCGAGGACGCCACCGTCTGGCTCGACCCGGCCGCCGCCGACCACGAGCCCTGGGCGCGGCTGCGGGAGTCCCTCGAGCTCCGCTTCCCGCTCTGCGGATCGCAGTCGCACGGCTTCACCCCGCACCTGTCCCTCGGCCGTACCCCGGCCCCGCACCCCCTCGCCCGCAAGGCTGAGACCCTCCTCGGCCACATGACGGCCCGGGTCGATGAGCTGGTCCTGCTCTCCCGGCGCGGCGACGAGCCGATGCGGGTCCGGGCCCGCGTCCTGCTCGGAAGCGGCTCCGTACGTCACGCGGAGAATCAAGCCCTTCCGGGCAACCCTTCGCCCTCACCGCCCGTCTAGTCAGCCGCGGCACGGGCTTCGGTCAGCCCGGTCGGCATGCAGCGAAGTCGTGAGTATGCACCCACGCCTTCTGCAGCGACGCGGTCGAGAAGGCGCTCGCCGATCTTGACCGGGGCGAGCGGGCCGCCGTCGAGGCGGTGCGCCGGCTCATCGAGGCGGCGGCGCCTCGCCCACCACCGTGTGGGCAATCGTCCCGCTGGGCGGTGCCCCACCCGCCCGGGGCGGCGCACCGCCGACCCCCCGTGTGGGCAATCGTCCCGCAGGGCGGGACGGGTGGGCACACGGGACGGCGCCCTTCGGCGGGCGCCTCCGCCCCTTGTGCCCGGACCCGCACCAAGCAAGTGCGGCGCACAACGGGTGCGGGTTCAGGCGCGGAAGCCTAGGCCCGGCAAGGGGCGCCGTTCCGTTGTGCCCACCCGTTCCGCCCCAGCGGAACGATTGCCCACAACGGGGTGGGCGCCGCCCCAGCGGAACGATTGCCCACAACGGGATGGGCGGCGCGCCGGCGGGCGGAGGGCCCCGGCGGAGGTGGGCGGCACGGGTGAGTACCGCGCCAGTGGGCCGAAGGCCCGCGACGTGGGGCCGCGGCGGGCAGAATGGCTGGGGCGTTTCGACTTTGAGGAGTGCGCGCGGTGAGCCTGTTCTTTCCCGGCCTTGTGGCCCCTTCCGACCGCCCCGCCCTGCGCTGCGGCGCGGACCGTCTGACCTACGGCGACCTGGCGCGGGCCGCCGGCGCCCTGGCCGACCGGATCGGGGGCGCCGGCCGCGTCGCCGTCTGGGCCACGCCGAGCGCGCACACCGCCGTCGCCGTGGTCGGCGCCCTGCTCGCGGGCGTGCCCGCCGTACCGCTCAATCCTCGGACGGGCGAGCGGGAGCTGGCGCACATCCTCGGCGACAGCGCGCCCGGAGCGGTCCTCGCGGGACCTGAGGACGAGCTGCCCGCCGGGCTCGCCGGACTCCCCCGGATCGACGTACAACTCACCGGGCCCAACGGGTCCACCACACACACCCCCCACGACCCCGAGTCCCCCGCCCTCGTCGTCTACACCTCCGGCACCACCGGTCCCCCCAAGGGCGTCGTCCTCTCCCGGCGGGCCATCGCCGCCTCCCTCGACGCGCTCGCCGACGCCTGGTCCTGGACGGCGGACGACGTTCTCGTGCACGCGCTGCCGCTGTTCCACGTGCACGGGCTGATCCTCGGGATCCTCGGGCCGCTGCGGCGGGGCGGTGAGGTGCGGCATCTGGGCGTGTTCTCGGTGGAGGGCGTCGCGCGGGAGCTGGGGGCCGGGGGCGGGACCATGCTGTTCGGCGTACCGACCATGTACCACCGGCTCGCGGACGCGCTCGCCCACGATCCGGCGCTCGTCGCGGCGATGGCGGGGGCGCGGCTCCTCGTCTCGGGTTCGGCGGCGCTGCCCGTCCACGACCACGAGCGGATCACGGCGGCGACGGGCCGGGCGGTGGTGGAGCGGTACGGGATGACCGAGACGCTGATGAACACCAGCGTGCGGCCGGGCGCCGGGCCGCGCCCGGGGACCGTCGGGACGCCGCTCGCGGGCGTCGGTCTGCGGCTTGTGGACGAGGACGGCTCCGTACTGAAGGAGCACGACGGGGAGACCGTCGGTGAGGTGCAGGTCCACGGGCCGAACCTGTTCTCCGGCTACCTCGGCCGGCCCGAGGCGACGGCGGAGGCCTTCGACGGCGACTGGTTCCGCACCGGCGACATGGCGGTCCGCGAGGCTGACGGAACGATCCGCCTGGTGGGCCGCAAGGCCACCGACCTCATCAAGAGCGGCGGCTACAAGATCGGCGCGGGCGAGATAGAGAACGTCCTCCTCGACCACCCCGGGGTTCGCGAGGCGGCCGTCACCGGCGAGCCCGACCCGGACCTGGGCGAGCGGATCGTCGCCTGGGTGGTCCCGGCGGACGCCTCGGCACCCCCGGCGGAGACGGAGCTCGCCGACCACGTGGCCCGCCTCCTCGCCCCGCACAAGCGGCCCCGGAGAGTGCGCTATCTCGACGCGCTCCCCCGCAACGACATGGGCAAGGTCCTGAAGAAGGCGCTGGTGGACGGGAGTTGACCGTACGAAGGCCGGGCCCCTCCCCGTGGGAAGGAGCCCGGCTCTGAGCCTTACCTCACGCCGACCGCGCGGATCAGTTCCTGTGTCACCGCGCCGCCCCGGTCGTCGCTCGCGCCGGCCCGCAGCGAGACGGAGTCGGCGCCGGACGGGATCCGCAGCGTGCCGTTCCAGGCGGCGCCGTGCCGCGCCTTCGTGAGGGTGACCTTCGTCCAGGTGGCGCCCTCGTCGTACGAGACCTCCAGGGTGCCGCCCCTGATGGTGCCGGTGCCGGTCGCGCCCTCGACGTACTCGGCGAAGATGCCGACGGGCAGCCGGCTCCCCGCCCGGACGTCGCCGCTGAGGTCGGTGTCCACGTCGAAGCCGAGGTTCAGCATCGGCAGGTACGTGACCCGGTCGGACGGGGTCTCGGCGGAGCGGAAGGTCCACTCGCCGCGGCCCTTGGTGCCGAGCCGCCAGCGGTCCTGGTCGAGCGCGGTCTCGGTGACGACCTTGTACGTGGCCTCCTCCGCCGGGGCGTCCCAGGCGTAGGCGCCGGAGCTCATCTTCCGGTCGACGCGGACCCCGTCGACGTACACCTCGGTGTACTGGGTCATCGAGTCGTCGCCCCACACGTTGCCGAAGCCGGTGTGGTCGGTGCCGGAGTCGCCCCAGCCGGGGGTGTTGAAGCGCAGGTCGTTGCCGGTGCGCTGCTGGCCCCAGCCGAGGCCGGTGCCCAGCCAGGGGTGCCAGACGGGGCCGAACCAGTCGATGCCGACCCGGCTGCCGCCCCGGTAGGACGGGGTGCCGGACCGCTGCTCCAGGGAGTCGCCGAGGTCGACGGACTCGTGCCAGCGCTGGCCGGTGCCGGTGGAGACGTACTCGGTGCGCTCGGCCGGGAAGGCGATCCACTCCTTGAAGCCGAAGCCGACCGGGAAGGTGTCGGTGACCGAGTAGCGGAACTCGCCGCCCAGCTCCGCGCGCCTGGTCGGCGCGTAGAAGGTGGAGCGGAGGGTGGCCAGTTCGTCCTCGTCGGGGCGGAAGACCAGGTCGGTGCCGATGGCACCGGGGTGCCCCTCGGAGAGGTCGTACGTGAACGGGGTGAAGCGGGTGCCGGTCAGGTCGACGCGCGCGCCGCGTGCCGCGCCGGCCGCGAGCCGGTGCGCGTCGGCGGTGTTGACGGTGGCGACGGGGAGCGGCCGGTCTTCGTAGTCGGCGGTGCCGAACCACTTCATCAGCCGGCCGGCCCGGTCGTCGGTGACGAACAGGGCCCTGGCGCCGGCGTCCTGGGCGGTCTGGGCGAGCGCGGTCGGGTCGGCGCCCTCGGTCAGCCGGACGAGGACGGCCTTGCCGGCGACGTCCTTCCCGCTGTACTCGGCGGGGGTGCCGGTGCCCGCGTCGACGAGGCCGAGGCGGTGGCGGCCCTCCAGGAGGCCCGTGCCTGCCTGCGGGGTGGCGCCGGAGAGCCGGACTCCGTCGACGCTCGCGTCGAGCATGGGCTTGCCGAGGCGCCAGACGGTCCGGTACTCGAAGGTGCCGGTGGCCGGCTCGCGGGTGGGCGCCGCGAAGATCGAGTCGTACAGCGGCGGGACCTGGACGGCTCCGCCGTAGGAGGCGCCGTTGGCGTCCCGGTCGAACTCCATGAGGAGCTGCCGGGTCTCGGTGCGCTTCTCTACCTCGGCGCGGATCTCGCGGAGCCGCCTGCCGTCGAGGGTGATCTCACGGTCGCGGTCGAGGGTGATCTCCGGCTCGGTGAGGAAGCCGAGGCCGAGGGAGTCGGCGCCGTGGGAGCCGCGCACGTCGAGGAAGGTGTCGACGGTGTACGTGCCGGGCTTGAGGCGCAGTTCGAGGGTGCCGGACGCGCCGACCGTGGCCGGGAAGGGGTCCTCGCCGCGTGTGAGCTTCTGGACGCCGAGGAAGGCGGGGGTGGGAGCGCCGTCGCGGTCCTTGACGTGGACGGTGAGGGTGTAGCGCTCCTCCTCCTTCACCAGACCGAGCGCGGTGTGCGCGACGGGCGCGCCGCCGGCGGTCGCGGTGACCCGGCCGGAGGAGCGGCCGACGGGGGCCTCGGCGCCGTCGCCGGTGACGGTGGTGCTCGCCGAGCCGTGGGCGGGGACGGTGAGGGTGGTGTCGGCGAGGGCGGCGACGCCGGCGGGCATGCCTTCCACGGCGAGGTTCAACTCGACGGGGACGTCGGAGGAGTTGGTGTACGTGACGGTCTTCGTGACCGGCTTGTTCGTCTCGTACGGCCAGGCGACGAAGCCGAGGTCGGCGGAGCCGGTCGCGGTGACGTTCGCGGAGATCGCGGCGGCCACGTCGACCCGCCCGGAGCCGAGCGCGTACGAGGAGGCGTCGAGCGTCTTCGACGACGACATCAGCGCGTCCTTGAGCTGGGCGCCGGTCCAGTCGGGGTGCTTCTCGGCGAGCAGGGCGGCGACACCGGCGATGTGCGGGGTCGCCATGGACGTACCGCTCATGGCGGTGTAGAGGCCGCTGCCGGGGGCGAGCTGGGAGCGGGCCGCGAGGATGCCGACGCCGGGGGCCGCGAGGTCGGGCTTGAGGGCCTGATCGCCGTGGCGGGGGCCCTGGCTCGTGAAGTACGCGGCCTCGTCGGCGGAGTCGACGGCGCCGACGGTGAGCGCGGAGTCGGCGGCGCCGGGCGAGCCGATGGAGCCGGGGGCGCCGGAGTTTCCGGCGGCGATGACGAAGAGGGCGCCGGTCTCGGCGGAGAGCGCGTCGACGGCCTGGGCCATCGGGTCGGTGCCGTCGCTCGGTTCGCGGGAACCGAGGCTCATCGACACGACCTTGGCGTCGATGTCCTTGGCGGCCCACTCCATGCCGGCGATGATCTGCGACTCGGTGCCGGAGCCCTCGTCGCTGAGGACCTTGCCGACGGCGAGGGTCGCGCCGGGGGCGACGCCCTTCTCCTTGCCGTCGGAGCCCGCGCCGCTGCCGCCGACGGTGGAGGCGACGTGCGTGCCGTGGCCGTCGCGGTCGGCGACCTCCTGGCCCTCGATGAAGGACTTCGACTCGGCGACCCGGCCCGCGAGGTCGGGGTGGCCGAGGTCGGCGCCGGTGTCGAGGACGGCGACCTTGACGCCCTTGCCGGTGAGCCCGGCCTCCCAGGCCTTCGGGGTGCCGATCTGGGCGTTGGACTCGGCCATGGCGGCCTCGACGCGGCCGTCGAGCCAGACCTTGGCGGGGGCGGCCGTGGCGCGGGCCTTCGGGGCGGCGGTGAATCCGCGCCAGAACGCGGCGGGGTCGGTGGCGGTGACGGCGGCGCCGCCGATGCTGGGCAGCGGGCGTACGGTCTCGGTGCCGCGCGGGGTCTCCGCGGTGGTCCGCGCGTGCTTGCCTCCGTACGTGACGATCAGCGGCACGTCACCGGTGATGCCCTGCTCGACGAGGCCGGTGACGTCGAAGAGGCGCGGGTCGAGCGCGCCGGAGGCCAGGTAGGGGCGGGCCTCGTCGGGGACGACGGTGACCCGGCCGTCGACGATCCGGCTGCGTATCGCGCCGGTGGCGCCCTCGGCCCGCTCGACGGTGACGGTCCGCTGTCCACCGCCGAGCTCGGTGAGGGTCACGCGGTCGCCCGTGACGAGGGTGACGGTGGCGCTCGTCGCCGGCGGCTTCTTGAAGGTGTCCGGTACGGCGGGGGTGACGGCCCCGGCGGCGGCGGTCTGCCCGGCCGAGAGCATCACCAGGGAGACGCCCGCGGCGAGCAGCGCGGCTCTCCCTCTGTCGAAGGGTGTGGTCCTCGACGTCATCGTTCGAACTCCTCGCGGACCCGGGGTCGGGGGTGTTTCCGGGTGCCGCGAGGAGTCTTGGCCCTGGGGGCGGGAGTTGACTCCGGTCGCTCCTGGCGGTTATGTGCCGTGGCGGCCAACCGCCAGAACAGGACGTGCCGTTCGGGGAGAATTGCTCACGGAGTCGGGTCGAGGGCGTCGTACCGGCGGAAACCGCGTGCGTACAGGGCGAGGGCGCCGATCGCGAGGACGCAGGCGATCCCGCCGCCCGTGACGGCGACGGCCGGCGAGGCCAGGCCGGCGACCGAGCCCGCGAGGAAGTCCCCGAGCCGGGGCCCGCCCGCGACGACCACGATGAACACGCCCTGGAGCCTGCCGCGCATCTCGTCGGGCGCGGCGACCTGCATCATCGTGTTCCGGAAGATCATCGAGACGGTGTCGGAGTACCCCGCGAGGGCCAGCAGGAGCAGCCCGAGCCACAGGTTCCGGGTGAGTCCGAAGACGGCGATGGCGGTGCCCCAGCAGGCCACGGCGATCAGGACCGCCTGCCCGTGGTGGCGGATACGGCCCTGCCAGCCGGAGAGGACCCCGCCGAGGAGCGCCCCGAACGCGGGCGCGGCGACGAGGAGTCCGGCGGTCTTCGCGTCACCGCCGAACCAGAGCACGGCGATCGCGGGGAACAGGGCGCGGGGGTGGGCGAGGATCATGGCGCAGAAGTCCGAGAGGAACGTCATGCGCAGGTTGGGGCGGGTGGCGAGGAAGCGCAGCCCGTCGAGTATGGAGGCCCGCTTGCTCCCCGTTCGCTCCGGGAGCATCGAGGGCAGCCGCCACATGGCGTACAGGCTCGCGGAGAAGGCGAGGGCGTCGATCAGGTACGCGGTCTGGTAGCCGGCGAGTCCCACGATCAGGCCGCCGAGACTGGGTCCGACGAGTGTGCCGAAGGTCATGACCATCGAGTTGAGCGCGTTCGCGGCGCGGAGCTGCTCGGGCGGAAGGAGCCGGGGGATCATCGAGGTGCGGGCGGGCGAGTTGAGCGCGGCGCAGACGGCCTGGAGGGCGACGATCGCGTACAGGAACCAGACCCGGTCGTAGCCGGCGAACGCGGCGGCGGCGAGCGCGATCGAGAGGACGGCGGAGCCGCCGGCGCTGTAGAGACCGAGCTTGCGGCGGTCGACGGTGTCCGCGATGGCGCCGCCGTACAGGCCGAAGACGACGAGCGGCACGAGGGAGAACAGCCCGACGAGCCCGACCGAGAAGGGCGAGCGGGTGAGGTCGTACACCTGGAGGGAGACGGCGAGGGCCGTCATGCCCTGCCCGACCCAGGAGACGGTGCTCCCGAACCAGAGACGGCGGTAGTCCGCGGACGTCCGCAGCGGGGTGAGATCCGCGAAGACCCTGCGGCGGTCCCGCTTCTCCTCTGTGGTGGTCACGCGATGTCGTACCGGAGCTCGGGGCGGTCCCAGTGGATGTGGCCCGTGGCGGGGACGGTTCCGGTGCGGACGGCGCCGGTCCGCAGGTAGAACTCCTCGGCGGGCGGATGCGAGACGACCCGCACGGCCCGGAGCCCGGCGGCCCTGGCCTGCCCCTTCATGTGCTCGATGAGCAGCCGGCCGAAGCCGAGACCCTGGGCGCTGTCGGCGACGAAGGCGAGATCGAGTTCGGCCTCGTCGACGAGGAGCGCGTAGAAACCGAGCACGCGGTCGCTCCCGTCGACGGCGACGAAGACGGGATGGTGCTCGATGTACGCGCCGCCGACCTGGTACCCGTCGACCATGGCGGCGTAGTCCCCCCGGTACGCACGGGAGGTCCGGACGAGCCGGGTGAGCCGCTTGGAGTCGTCGGCGGTGGCGCGCCGGATGGTGATGTCGGGCATGGGGTGAGTATAGGGGCGGGGGTGGGTGGTGATCCTTACGGGTGGGTGGGCGCCGGCGGGCGGTTGTGGGCGAAGGGCCTTGGGGCGCAGGGCCGTCGCGCGCGCAGGGCACGCGCCCTCACGCCGGGCGGCTCGCCGCCGCCACCGCTGCCTCCGGGGGCAGGGTCGTGCCCTGGGTGAACGCCGTCGTGAAGTCGGCCGCGCCCAGGGCCGTACGGGCCGCCTCCTCCGCGCGGTCGACGTCCGCGCGTTCCGCCGGCGGCAGCGGCGCGCCCGTCGAGGCGCGCAGCGCGGCCGCCGCGCCCAGGAGGAGCGCGGCGCCCCCGGCACGCCCCGCCGGGGCGTGCGCCGAGGCCAGGCCCTCCAGGGCCAGCGCGACCGCCCGGCGGTCGCCGGAGGCCAGCGCCGTCCCGTACCCCTCCTCCTGGAGCTTCAGCGCTCCCGCCACATCGCCGCGCGCGAGCGCCGAGAAGCCCAGCTCGGCCAGGATCAGCGCGTTGGCGCTGTCGAGACCGACCGCCCGGTGCCAGTCGAGGACCTCCCGCAGGTGCCGTTCGGCCTCCTCGACGAGGCCCTCGCGCCGGGCGCCCAGGCCGAGTCCGAGGACCGCGTTGATCTCGCCCGCGCGGAACCCGACCTCCACGGCCCGTTCCCGCGCCGCCGCGTGGTACGCCCGCGCCTCGGCGAGGTCGCCCCTGAGCAGGGCCGTACGCCCGATCCCGGCCAGCAGGTCGGGCACCTCGGTCGTCAGGCCGAAGCCCTCCGCCGCCGCGAGCCCCGCCCGCTTGAGCCGGTCGGCCCGTTCGTACGCGCCGTGGATCTCGGCGACCGTCGCCAGCGGGTACACCGACCAGAGCCGGCAGCAGGCGTCACCCAGTTCCGCGAAGAGCGCGTCGGACCGGGCGGCGTCCGTCTCCGCGCCCGTCACGTCGCCGGCGAGCAGCCTCTGCACCGAGCGGTCCGCGAGCGCCGCCGCCTCGCCCCAGCGGTCCCCCTGGGCCCGGAAGCCGTCGAGCGCCTGCCCGGTGAGGTCACGGCCCTCGCTCTGGCTGCCGGTTCCGCAGAGCGCGTGGGCGAGGAACCAGCGGGGCCAGGGGTGGGCTTCGGGACGTCCGGTCGCGGCCGTCACCGCCGTGTCGTACGTGGTGAGGGCCTCGGCGATCCGGCGGCGGCGGTCCGTTCCGTCGCCGCCCATGATCGCGAGGCCGGTGCGCCAGACCTCCACGCGGGCGCGTAGCGCGGTGGTCGCGTCCGCGTCCGGCGGCAGTACCGTCGTCGCCGTCACCGCCGCCGTCGCCGAGCGCAGCGCCTCGCCCAGGCGGCCGCGCATGATCCAGTACCAGGCGAGCGCGTCGACGAGGCGGAGCGCCACCTCGGCGTTCCGTCCGGCGGCGGGCTCGGCGAGGGCCCGTTCGAGGGCCGCCCGCAGGTTCGGCGTGTCGGCGTCGAGGCGGGCGAGGGCGCGGCGCTGGTCAGGGCCGCGCAGGGCGGGCCCGGCATGCTCGGCGAGGCGCAGGTAGTGGGCGAGGTGGCGTTCGCGTACGGCCTCCGTCTCGCCGGCGTCCCGCAGCCGTTCGACGCAGTACGCGGCCACGGACTCCAGGAGCCGGTAGCGCGGCCCGTCAGGACCGTCGACGGCCACGACGAGCGAACGGTCCACGAGCCGCGCGAGCAGCCCGAAGACGTCCCCGGCGACGACACGGCCGCCGACCGCTCGACCGCCGTCCCCGCCGGCGGCTTCACGGCCGCCCCCGCCCACGCCGACCTCGCCGCCCCCACCGACCGCTTCACGGCCGCCCCCGCCCACACCGACCTCGCCGCCCCCACCGACCGCTTCACGGCCGCCCCCGCCGTCACGCCCGTACTCACCGCCCCCATGCCCGGCGGCTCCCCGACCCGTCTCCCCGTCCGCGCAGACCTCCTCCGCCGCCGTGAGCGAGCAGCCCTCCGCGTGGACCGCGAGGCGTCGCAGGACCGTCCGCTCGGGTTCGCCGAGGAGTTCCCAGCTCCAGTCGATGACCGCGCGCAGGGTCTGCTGCCGGGCGGGGGCGCCGCGCAGGCCCGCGTCGAGCAGCCGGAACCGGTCGTCGAGCCGTTCCAGGAGCCCGTGGACACCGAGGGCGCGGACGCGGGTCGCCGCCAGTTCCAGGGCGAGCGGGATGCCGTCGAGGCGGCGGCAGATGGCCCTGATCGCCTCCTGGGCGGCGGGGTCGAGGGCGGCGCCCGTTCCGAAGCCGGGTGCGGACGCCGCCGCCCGGGCCGTGAACAGCTCGACCGCGCCCGCTCCGTCGAGCGGCTCCACCGCCCAGAGCGTCTCGCCCGCGAGCGCGAGGGGTTCCTGGCTGGTGGTCAGGACGACGAGTCCGGGCGCGGTGCGCAGCAGCAGTTCGGTGAGGGAGGCCGCTTCGTCGACGACGTGTTCGCAGTTGTCGAGGACGAGCAGGGTGCGCCTGCCGCGCAGGACCTCGGCGAGCCGCTCCCCCGTGCTGAGCGGCCGCTCGCCCTCGGGCCGCAGCCCCCACACGCCGTCGTCGCGGAGTTCGAGCGCGGTGGCGACGACCTCGGCGAGCTCTCCGCGCGCGCCGGCGAGCTCGACGAGCCACACCCCGTCCGCGAACTCCTCCCGGAGCCGCCCGGCGGCCTCGACGGCGAGCCGGGTCTTGCCGACGCCGCCGGGCCCGGTGAGCGTGACGAGCCGCCGCTCGGTGAGGAGCGTCCGTACCTGGGCGACGGCCGCGTCGCGGCCGACGATCCCGGTGAGCGGCGCGGGCAGATTGCCCCGCACGAGCTCGCCGGCCGCCACCGGCCGGGGGCCCGGGGCAGTGGGTGCCGACGCCGAGAGGGCCGGGTCCTGGCGGAGCATCGCGGTGTGGAGCGCGGTCAGTTCGGGGCTGGGGTCGAGTCCCAGTTCGTCGGCGAGGAGGGCGCGCAGCTCCTCGTATCCCGCGAGTGCCTCGCTCTGCCGTCCGGCCCGGTACAGGGCGCGCACCTGCACGGCCCGCAGGCGTTCGCGGAGCGGATGGCGGGCGACCAGCTCCGCCAACTCCCCTATGAGTGCGCCGTGTTCCCCGGCTTCGAGCCGCGCCTCGGCCAGCGTCTCGCGCACGGCGAGCCGCTCCTCCTCCAACCGTTCCGCCGCGCCCCGTACGAACGGCTCCTCGCCGAAGTCGGCGAAGGCCGGGCCCCGCCACAGAGCGAGCGCCTCGCCGAGCAGCTCCGCCCTGGCCCGCGGGTCCGCCGTGTCCCGGGCCTGTGCGGCGAGACGCGCGAACAGGTGGGCGTCCAGGGCGCCTTCGGGTACGTCGAGGAGGTAGCCGGGCGCCCGGGTGACGACGAGTTCGCGTCCGCCGGGCTCGGCCTCCTCCAGGGCGCGGCGCAGCTGGGAGACCTTGGCCTGGAGGGCGCGGAGCGGGTTGCCGGGCGGTTCGTCGCCCCAGAGGGAGTCGACGAGGCGGTACGCGGCGACCGGCCGGCCCGCGTCGACGAGGAGCGCGGCGAGCAGGGCCCGCACCTTGACCTCGGGGACCCGGACGGGCGTGCCGTCCTCGGTCCGTACGGCCGTCTCCCCCAGCACCGCGAATCGCATACGGCCACCGTAACCCGGCCCGAACAGGACCCGAGCCGGACCCGAACAGCCGCCCGCCAGAGTCGTTCCCGTCAGCAGGAAACAGCGCGGCGGACACCCGCCGCGGACACCGAGGAGCAGGACATGAGCAGCAGCACCCTCAACGGCAAGACCGCCCTCGTCACCGGCGGCAGCCGGGGCATCGGCCGGGCGATCGCCCTCCGTCTCGCCGCGGACGGCGCCCGGGTCGGCATCCACTACGCGAGCAACGAGACGGCGGCCAAGGAGACGGTCGCCGCGATCGAGGCGGCCGGCGGCTCCGCGTTCGCCCTCCGCACCGAACTGGGCGTCCCCGGCGACGCCGACGCCCTCTGGGCGGCCTTCGACGCGGCGGCCGGGGAGGACAGCGGCCTCGACATCCTGGTCAACAACGCCGGGATCTCCGGGCCCGGCCTGATCCACGAGGTGGAGGAGGCCGACTACGACCGGGTGTTCGCGGTCAACGCCAAGGCGCCGTTCTTCATCATCCAGAAGGGCCTCGACCGGCTCCGCGACGGCGGCAGGATCATCAACATCTCCTCCGGAGTCACCAAGGTCGCCTTCCCCGGCATGACCTCGTACGCCGCCTCCAAGGGCGCCGTCGAGGTGCTGACCCTGACGCTCGCCCAGACGCTCGGCTCCCGGGGCATCACGGTCAACGCGGTCTCGCCCGGCACCATCGAGACCGACATCCACCCGTGGATGGCCGACCCGGCGGCCAAGGCGCACGCGGCCGGCTTCTCCGTCTTCGACCGGGTGGGACAGCCGGGGGACGTGGCCGACGTCGTCGGCTTCCTCGCCTCCGACGACGCCCGCTGGGTCACCGGCCAGAACATCGACGCGAGCGGCGGCTCCGGCCTCGGCCTCTGACCGCACGGGGCCCTGCCTCGGCCTCCGGCCGCGCGGGGCCCGGCACCCCCGGGGCCCCGTCCGGGGCACCGCCCGCACCGGGCACCGCCCGCACCGGGCGTCGCCCCGGGCCCGCGAGCACCCGCACCGCGCCACCCACGCCCGCCCCCACCCGAAGGACCCTCACACCATGGCCCTCCACACTCTCCTCGTCCTCGCCCACCCCCGTACCGACTCCCTCACCGCCCAGGTCGCCGCCCGGCTGCGCACCCGCATCGAGAGCGAGGGCGGCACCGTCGACGTGCTCGACCTGTACGCCGAGGGGTTCGACCCGGTGCTCCGCCCGGCCGACGAGCCGGACTGGGAGGACCGCGAGAAGGTCTACTCCCCCGAGGTCCACGCCCATATGGACCGGATCCTGGCCGCCGACGACATCCTGGTCGTCTTCCCGGTGTGGTGGTTCTCGCCGCCGGCCGTCCTCAAGGGCTGGATCGACCGGGTGTGGAACTACGGCTTCGCGTACGGGCGGAGCCGTCCCCGGCTCGCGGGGAAGCGGCTGCTGTGGCTCGCCCTGATGGGCGGTACGGCCGAGGAGATCGCGGAGCTCGGCATGGAGAAGGCGCTCGACCTCATGCTGGTGACCGGCATCTCCGCGTACTGCGGGCTCCCCGACGCCACCCTCGGCGTGCTGCACGGCACCGAACTCTCGGGTGTGCCCGTGGAGTTGCGGGCCGAGCGGGTCGCCGAGCTGCTCGCCGCCGCCGAGAAGACCCTGGACGGAGGGCTGCCGCGATGACGACGACCCTCGCGGCCGAGGCCTCGACACCGCCCCGGGCCGGTGCCCGCCAGTGGATCGGGCTCGCCGTCCTCCTGCTCCCCGTCACCCTGATGACCGCCGACCTGGGTGTGCTGTGGCTGGCCACCCCGTACCTCTCGGCCGATCTGCGGCCCAGCGGCGCCCAGTTGCTGTGGATCACCGACATCTACGGCTTCCTCACCGCCGCCACGCTCGTGGTCATGGGCACGCTCGGCGACCGGCTCGGCCGCCGCAGGCTCCTGATGGCCGGTTCGGCCGGCTTCCTGCTCGCCTCGCTCCTCGCCGCGTACGCACCGAACGCCGGGACGCTGATCGCGGCCCGCGCCCTCCTCGGAGTGGCGGGTGCGGCCGTCCTGCCGTCCACGCTCGCCCTGATCAGCCATATGTTCGCGGACGCCCGGCAGCGGGCCACGGCCATCGCGATGTGGGTGACCGCCCTCTCCGTGGGGCTCGCGATCGGACCGGTGATCGGCGGGGTGCTGCTCGCCTCCTGGTGGTGGGGCTCGGTCTTCCTGATGGGTCTGCCGGTCATGCTGATCGCCCTGGTCACGGCGCCCCTGCTGCTGCCGGAGTACCGCGACCCGAACCCGGGTCGCCTCGATCCGGCGAGTGTGCTGCTCTTCCTCCTCGCGGTCCTGCCGCTGGTGTACGGCGTGAAGTCGCTGGCCGCGCACGGCCCGACGGCCGAGGCGGCGCTCGCGTTCGTCCTGGGGGCGACGTTCACGACCGTCTTCGTCCGCCGCCAGAACCGGCTGGCCTCTCCGCTCCTGGACCTGCGGCTGTTCAGGAACCGGGCCTTCACGGGCGCGCTCCTCACCCTGCTCCTGGGGATGACGGCGCTCAACGGCGTCGAGTACCTGGTTCCGCAGTACCTCCAGGCGGTGGCGGGGCTGCCGCCGCTGGAGGCGGGGCTCTGGCTGCTGCCGGGGGCGGCCGGTCTGATCGCCGGTTCGCAGCTGACGCCGTTCGCGGCACGCCGGGCACGTCCGGCGTACGTACTGGCCGGCGGGCTCCTCGTCTCCCTCGCCGGGTACGCGGTGATCGCCCTCGCGGAGGGGGTGACCGCGGCGGCACTCGGCCTCACGGTGATCATGTTCGGCGCGGCGCCGATCAGCGTCCTCGGTACGGCCCTCGCGGTCGGCTCGGCCCCGCCGGAGAAGGCGGGCGCGGCGGCGGCGACCGGTCAGACGGCGTACGACCTGGGGCTGGCCCTGGGGATCGCGGTCACCGGGAGCGTGGCGGTCGCCGTCTACCGGGGCGAGATGCCGGCGGACGCTCCGGCCGCGGCCCACGAGAGCGTGGGGGCGGCGCTGGCCCTGCCGGACGAGGGGCTGCGGGAGCAGGCGCGGGAGGCGTTCACGACGGCGCTGCACTCGGCGTCGGCGCTGAGCGCGGTGTTCGCCCTGGTGACGGCGGTCGTGGTCCTCACCCTGCTCCGGAAGGTCCCGCGCACCTGAGGGGCCGGGGGTGGGGACACGTCCGAGGGGGTGTCTTGTCGGTCAGGCCGGGCTCGCGGCGTCTGACCGGCAAGGCACCCCTAGTGGGTGTCTTGTCGGTCAGGCCGGACACCCCCTAGACGCATGAGGAGAGGTCGTCCGTGTCGACGCCGTCGAGCCGGACGGCCAGCGCCGCGAGCCGTTCCCGCAGCTCGCGGAGCTCGTCCAGGTCGAGGCCGGTCGCGGCGGCGATCCGGCGCGGTACGGCACGGGCCCTGGCCTTCAGCCCGGCGCCCTCGGCGGTGGGCCGCACGGTGACGGACCTCTCGTCCTCTGGGCTGCGCCGCCGCTCGACGTATCCGGCCGCCTCCAGGCGCTTGAGCAGCGGAGACAGGGTGCCGGAGTCGAGCCGGAGGCGCTCGCCGATGCCCTTCACGGGCAGCTCGCCGTGTTCCCAGAGGACGAGCATGACGAGGTACTGGGGGTAGGTGAGCCCCAGCTCCTTGAGGGCCTCGCGGTAGACGCCGTTGAACGCCCGGGTCGCCGCGTGCAGCGAGAAGCAGATCTGGTGGTCGAGCCGGAGGAAGTCCTCGTCCGGAACCGTGTCGAGCGTCTCCATGGCTCCAGGATACGCGAGGACATCTCACGCGCGATTAAGTTGTGCACAACTGAATAGTGCGCTATCAATGAGGGACCACCGCATCCCGAGGACAGGAACGGAAGAACCATGGACGCGATCTACACCGCCGTCGCCACCGCCAACGGCCGCGAGGGCCGCGCCGTCAGCTCCGACGGCCACATCGACCTCCCCCTCGCCCACCCCCAGGCCCTCGGCGGCAACGGACAGGGCACCAACCCCGAGCAGCTCTTCGCCGCCGGGTACGCGGCCTGCTTCGCCAGCGCGATGGGTGTGGTCGCCCGCCAGGAGAAGATCGACATCTCCGACGCCTCGGTCACCGCCGAGGTCTCCATCGGCAAGGACGCCGCGGACGGCGGCTTCGGCCTCGCGGTCGTCATGCGCGCCGAGTTCCCGGACCACCTCCAGGGCGAGGCGGGCCGCACCCTCCTGGAGAAGACCCACGCCTTCTGCCCGTACTCGAAGGCGACCCGCGGCAACATCAAGGTCGACCTCGTCGTCGAGTAGTCGAGTAGCCGAACCGTCGGACAGAAGGCCGGCCGGTCGATCGACCGGCCATGCCCCTCCCGTACGAAAGCCCCGGTGCCGCCCGCGCGCACCGGGGCTTTCACACAGCGGCACGAGGGGTTCGTCCGCCGTACCGCGGGCAGCCATGGGACGGCCGCCGGGCGGTGATCCGCGGGCGCTCTTCTTGGGGCGCTCGCCGGGGAGCCGCCCGGCCGCAGCACGCGCACCCCCACCCGTGCCCGTACTCACCGGAGGAGAACACCCCCATGGCCGACCTCGACCGTCGCCGTTTCCTGCAACTGGCGGGCGGCACCGCCGCGTTCGCGATGCTATCCGAGAGCATCGCGCGCGCCGCCGCCATTCCGGCGCAAGGCTCCACCGGCACGATCCAGGACATCGAGCACATCGTCGTCCTCATGCAGGAGAACCGTTCCTTCGACCACTACTTCGGGGCGATGAAGGGCGTACGCGGCTTCGGCGACCCGCGCCCCGTCACCCTTCCCAGCGGCAAGTCCGTCTGGAACCAGGCGAACGGCGGGAAGGTCACGCTGCCGTTCCGCCCGCCGAGCGACGACCTCGGCATGGAGTTCCTCCAGGGCCTGAACCACGACTGGGCGGGCGGGCAGAAGGCCTTCAACAAGGGCAGGTACGACCAGTGGATACCCGCGAAGACGCCCGCCACGATGGCGTACCTCACCCGTGAGGACATCCCCTTCCACTACGCGCTCGCCGACGCCTTCACGGTCTGCGACGCGTACCACTGCTCGTTCATCGGCTCGACCGACCCGAACCGCTACTACCTGTGGTCCGGGCACACCGGCAACGACGGCACGGGCGGCGGCCCCGTCCTCAACAACGCCGAGGCGGGTTACGGCTGGAAGACGTACCCCGAACGCCTCGAAGCGGCCGGGATCTCCTGGCGGGTCTACCAGGACGTCGGCGACGGCCTTGACGCGGCGGGCCACTGGGGCTGGATCAACGACGCCTACCGCGGCAACTACGGCGACAACTCGCTCCTCTACTTCAACACCTACCGCGGCGCGCAGCCCGGCGACCCGCTGTTCGACAAGGCACGGACGGGCACGGACGTGTCGAAGGGCGACGGTTACCTCGCGGACCTGCGCGCCGACGTCCAGGCCGGCCGGCTGCCCCAGATCTCCTGGATCGCGGCCCCCGAGGCCTTCTCCGAGCACTCCAACTGGCCGTCCAACTACGGCGCCTGGTACATCTCCCAGGCCCTGGACGCGCTGACGTCGAACCCGGACGTGTGGGCCCGTACGGCCCTGTTCATCACGTACGACGAGAACGACGGCTTCTTCGACCACGTCGTCCCGCCGTACGTCCCGGCCTCGTCGGCGCAGGGCCTCTCCACGACACCGACGGCGCTCGACCACTTCCCGGGGAAGACCGGGTACGTGGCCGGCCCGTACGGCCTCGGCCCGCGCGTCCCGATGATCGTCGTCTCTCCCTGGTCCACCGGCGGCTACACCTGCTCCGAGACCTTCGACCACACCTCGGTCATCCGCTTCATGGAACAGCGCTTCGGGGTGCGCGAGCCCCAGATCTCGCCCTGGCGGCGAGCCGTCTGCGGCGACCTGACCTCGGCCTTCGACTTCACGAACACGAACACACGCCCGGCCCCGCTGCCGCCGACCGACGGCTACTACCCGCCGGACCGCAGCCGCCACCCCGACTTCCTCGCCACCGCCCCGGCGTCCGGCACGATGCCCCGCCAGGAACCGGGCGGCAAGCCCACCCGGCCGCTGAAGTACGCCCCGTACGTGGACGGCGCGGCCGACACGGCGGCGGGCATCTACCGCCTGACGTTCAGCGGAGGCCCCTCGGCGGGCGCCCACTTCTATGTGACGTCGGCGAACCGCACGGACGCCCCGTGGACGTACACCACCGCGGCGAACACGTCCCTCTCGGACACCTGGAACACCACGTACTCCAAGGGCCTCACCGACCTCACGGTCCACGGCCCGAACGGCTTCGTCCGCCGCTTCCGCTCCCCCGGCAAGACGGCCGTCCCGGAGGTCAGGGCCCGCCACAACCCGGCCACGGCCACCCTGGACCTCACCTTCACCAACGCGGGCCCCACCACCCAGCTCACGGTGCGGAACGCCTACGCGAACACCACGCGCACGGTGACGGTCCCCCAGGGCGCGACGGTCCCCCTCACGGTGGACGTCTCCGCGGCCCACCACTGGTACGACCTCACGCTCACCTCCCCCACGTCCCCCGACTACCTCCGCCACCTCGCGGGCCACATCGAAACGACCCTCCCGAGCCACTCGGACCCGGCGATCCTGACGTACTGACCCTCACGCGGAGCACGCGGCCGGGGCGCCTGGACGGACGGCCGGTGGCCCGCCCCCACGAAAGGGACGGGCCACCGGGCGCGGTGAGCGGGGGTCAGGAACGGGCCTCCACCGGACGCCCGGCCGGGCCGCTCCCCGGGGCGGCGGCGTCACCCTTGCCGCCGGTGATGCCGACGGCCCGGGCCAAGCCCGCCAGGACCAGGACGGTGGCGACGAGCACGGCGCTCACCGGAAGGTCATGCGGTCGCCCCGACAACGACCGGATCGCCGCGGCACCGGTACGGCTGAAGACCCCGGCCTGGTCTCCGGCTCGACTCCTCCGTGAACCGGGCGCCGGATCCGCGGACTCCGGAGACCCCACGGTCGCGGGCCCACGGACACGCACCGCGACCACACACGGTCGCGGCCCTTAGACTGAGCGCCTTGAGCGCCCGCCACGCCGCGATCTCGCTCCGTGCGGGCTCGGTCGGCGTGCGGCGGCCGGCCGTCGCCGCCGTGCGGAAGGTTCCGCGGCGCCGTACAAGACCGACAGGCACAACGACGGAGTTGTGGACAGGGGCAAGGCGCCACCGGATGGCTCCTGGACGGCCCGTTCGACGAGGACCGACCACACCGTCCGGACAGACCGGGCGTCCTGCCCTCATCACGTGAACGCCCACGCCTCGTGCATGGGACGAGGGGGAGGTCTTCACTCCATGCACAGCATCATCGTGGTGCCGCCGGGCTGCGAAGGGCCCGCGGGCCAGCACAGGATCGGTCCCGGGCAACGCCTCACCTTCGGGCGAGCGGAGGAGAACGACCTCGTCATCGCGCACCCCGGTGTGTCGCGGACGGCCGGCACGATCACCGCACACCACTCGTTCTGGATCCTGAGCAACGACAGCACCGGCCAGACGTACGTCGTGGAGAACCCGGAAGGAGCCGGCGAGCACGTCAAGGTCGCCCCCGGCCGCCAGGACGCCCCCGTCCCCTTCGAGTTCGCCCGAGTCGTCCTGCCGGCCGCCGGCGACCTGCTCGGGTTCGAGGTCTGGGCACCGAGCCACAGCTACCGTCACAGCGCCGTCGGCCCCGGCCCCGCCACGGCCCCGGCCTTCACCCTGGACCGTACGAAGCGGTACTTCGCCGTGCTTACCGCCCTGTGCGAGCCCCGCCTTCGCGGTGCGCCGCACGCCCCGCTTCCCGCGGTCGACGATCTGGTCGAGCGGCTGCGCCCCACCTGGCCCGGCGCCAACCGGTCCTCCGTCTACTGGAACGTGGACTACCTGGCCGTCAAGCTCCGCCTCCGTCCCGAACCGGACACCGCTGAGGCGGGCCGGCGCCTCAACGGCAAGAAGGAGTCCCTGGTCTCCCTCGCGCTCCGCTTCGACCTGGTCCGCGAGGACGACCTGATCGTCCTCGAAGCCACCGCCGGCAGCGAGGCGATCTTGTGACGGCACACGAGCGTGCCTCGCACGTCGTCCCCGTGCCGCTGGGCTACCGCGTCGGCCGCTGGGAGATACGCCGTCCGATCGCGTCCGGCGCGTTCGCCACGGTCTACGCGGCCCGCACCACCACACCCGCCGACGGTCAACCGGACCGCGCGGCGCTGAAGTTCCTCGCGACCGGCACACGTACCCCGCGCCAGGTCCGCCACCTGGGCGAACTCGCCGAGAGGGAGGTCGAACTCCTCAGCCGGCTGCACGCCCCCCGCCTCATCCGCATGTTCGAGACGCTCACCGTCGACGACCCGGACCACCCGGAGCTCGACGGCGCCACCGTGCTCGTACTGGAACAGGCGGAGGACTCCCTCGACGCCGTCCTCGACCGCACCCCGTGCCCCGCCACCGGCCCCCGCGTCCTCGCCCAGGTCTGCGCGGGCCTGCACCAGCTGCACCGGGCGGGCTGGGTGCACGGCGACCTCAAGCCGGCCAACGTCCTGCTGATGAAGGACGGCACGGCCCGCCTCGCCGACTTCAGCACCGCCGCGGAACTCGACGGCACCCACGCCTACTCCGCGGCCTTCGCCACCCGCGACTACACCCCGCCGGAACTCCTCTGGCCCGAGACCAGTGCCCGCGGAACACTGATCCGGCCCACCGCCGACATCTGGGCCTTCGGCGTCCTGGCCCATCTCGTGCTGACCGGCACGCACCCCCTGCCCGGCGCCACCCCCGAAGCCCGCTGCGACGCGGCCGCCCGCTACGCGCGGGGAACGGAGGAACTGCGCCTCTCCCCCGACCTGCCCGAGCCCTGGCGGCACATCATCTCCGGCTGTCTGGCCCGCACCCACGAGGAGCGGACCGCCGCGCACGACACGGAGGCCCTCCTGCTGCGGGTGGAGCAGGCCGCGGGCGTCACCGGTCCCGTACGCCGGCCCCGCCGCCCCGGCTTCCGGCGCCGGCACCCCGTACTGGCCGCCGTCCTCACGATCCTCCTCCTGGCGACGGCGTGTGTGACGGTCGCCGGATACGCGTACGTGAATCACGAGGACGGGACACCGGTGTACGCGGCGCTGCCCGCGGCGTCGAAGGCCCCGGTCGGCCCGGACGGGAAGGTCGCCTACGGATACCACCGCTGCCCCGAGGACTCCGTCTGCTTCTTCAGCGAGCACAACGGCAACGGGGAGATGTGCAGTTGGCACGGCGACGACGACACCGACTGGCAGTCCGGCAAGGAGACCTGCTCGTGGGCCGGAGACCGACCGGTCCGGTCGGTCTACAACAACATCGCCGCCCAGCGTCAGCTCGAGGGCGTGGCCTACTTCCGCGGCACCGACTTCAGTCCCGCCGGCGAGGACCGCCGCCGCCCCGTCCAGCGCACGGGCTGCACCTCCATCAACAGCATGGGCAACCTCTCCGGCACCTACGCCCCACGTTCCCACCGACTGGTCTCCGACTGCTTCGCCTTCACCGCGATCATCGACACCCTCACCCACTGAGCGGCGGACCGGTACCTGAAACATTCGAGGTTCCCGGCGGACCCTCGTCGGAGCAGGCTCACACCGGCACCCCCACCGGGGAGTGCCGGCCCGAAACCGAGGGGACCCGGGGGCGGTTCGCCGCCCTGCCGCACACCCGCACGTCTCCCCTCGGGCCCGTGGCCGTTGATCACCAAGGATCCACCCGAACGGGAGTGACACCGTGCGACGCAAGGCCGCGCTCTCCCTCGTGACCGTCGTCTCGATGGCGCTGCTGCTCCCGCAGCAGCTCGCATCGGCATCGACGACCTCCGAGGTCCCCGACCAGCCGCTCGCCGCGGGCGACATCCAGGAGGTGGGCCCCGGCCTCTACCTCTCCGCGAGCGACACCTACCAGGTCTACGAGAACGACGTGGACAGCGGGCTCATGGCCCGCTCCCACACCATCGCCGGGCAGCCCGAGGGCCTCGCGCTCGCCCAGGACGCCCCCGCCGGGCGTTCCGACCTCGGCGTGTTCGGCCCCGGCTGGGAAGCCGAGTTCGTGGGCGGTCAGCTCAACCGTTCCCTCACCCAGGGCGCCGGGCGGATCACCACCACGGACCTGGACACCGGCGAGGCCACCCGGTACGAGCTCACCGGGTCCTTCGAGCGCCCCGACGGCGGCAGCGTCAGCGACTACACCGCCGCCGACGGCTCCACCCTCGTCGAGACCGTCGTATGGGACGACCTGGCCGGTGAGATGGCGACCACCGTCGTGGAGACGCTCAACGCCGATCTGGCCACCACCGCCGCCGAGGACGACACCTTCACCGACGCCCAGGGCAACGCCGTTCCCGCGGCCGCCCTGAAGCCGTCCTACACCTGGACCCGGCTCCCCGTCAGCGGTGACGCCTGGCGTGTGACGTCCCTGGGCAGCGAGGCGTTCGGCGAGACCACCGTCTCCTACGACAGCGCCGGCCGCGTCTCCACCGTGTCGGAGACCGCGACCGCCACGGACCCGGCCCAGACCGTCCGTGTCACCTACGCGGGCACCAGCACCGCCGCGGGCGACGCCCTCGGCGACGTCGCCGGCCAGGTCAAGGACATCACCGTCACCGCCGGCTCCACCGTGCAGACCCTGGCCCGCTACCACTACGACGCCTCCGGCCTGCTGAAGCAGGTCACCAATCCCGCCGAGGGCAGCGAGCTCGCCGGATACACCTACGACGGCGGCGACCGCCTGGCCACGGTGACCGGCGACGACGGAACGCGGTGGGAGCTGTCCTTCACCGGGGACGCGGCCGCGCCCCAGGCCCTGGAGACCGCCGGCAGCCCCGTACCCGGCTCCGAGGTCGAAGGCGTCCCCGACGGCGAGGTCGGCACCCCGTCGGCGGAGGAACCCGTCGGCGCGACGGCCTCTCCGAGCCAGTGCTGGGCCGCCAACCACTGGATGCGCTACACGAAGAGCGGCTGCACCACGGAGGTCGCCCATTACGGCTGGCGCACGCCCAGCTGGAAGAAGACTCCCAGCGGCCGGTCGGTCAGGGGCATCTACAAGGACCACTGCACCTCCAGCTCCGACAAGCCCTCCGGCTGGGACTTCCGCTCCGCGTGCGACATGCACGACTACGGCTACGGCGTGATCGGCAACTCGTACAAGAACATGCCCCGCTACCTCGACAGGTCGAAGAAGAGCGCCGTGGACACGGTCTTCTACAACACCCTCAAGGACGACGTGTGCAGCGCGTACCGGCTCAAGTCGGCCTGCCGCAGCACCGCTTGGGTCTACTACCAGGCAGTCAAGAGCAAGGGCAACCCCAAGAACGGGGCCAACGCCACCTAGGACCGCCGGTCCGTTCGTGAGTGACAAGGGGCCGGGCAGCGCCCTGCTGCCCGGCCCCTCCGCGTCCCCGCCCGGCCCTTTCGTACGTACCCGACGACCCGATCACCCGATTCGATGGAGCACCAGTGATGAGACCCGCGTGGGCTCTGGTGACGGCCGTGTCAGCGGCCCTGCTGTTCACCGCGATACCCGCACACAGCGCCCCCCTGTCCGACGACCCCGTCCCCACCGCCGACGGCGCGGGTCCCGTCGACCCTCCGCTCTTCGACGCCACGCAGGACGGCTCCACCGTCCGCGTCAACGTCGTCACCGACCAGCGCGCGGACCTCTCCTCCGCCTCCCGGGCGGGCGAGACCCTCGTCTCCTACGACACCCTCCCCCTGGTCACCCTGCGCGTCGACAGCGCGGGCCTGACCGAGCTCTCCGCCACCCCGGGCGTCGTCAGCGTGACCGAGGACGTCCCCGCGCCGCCCACGCTGAACGAATCCACCGCGGTCATCGGGAGCGCCACGACCACCGCCGCCGGCCTGACGGGAGCGGGCTCCACCGTCGCCGTCCTCGACACCGGCGTCTCCGTCCACCATCCCTTCCTCTCCGGGCGCGTCACGGCCGAGGCCTGCTTCTCCGTCAACGACGCCGCCATCGGGGCCTCCAGCCTCTGCCCCGACGGAGGCACCACGGAGGAAGGCCCCGGCACCGCGGACACCGGCGCCGGTCCCTGCGCCGCCATGCCGGCCGCCGTCTGCTCCCACGGCACCCATGTGGCCGGGATCGTCGCGGGTGACGGCACCGGCGTGACCGGCGCTCCCGCGCACGGCGTCGCTCCGGGAGCGGACATCGCGGCCATCCAGGTGTTCACCCGGTTCGACAGCGACAAGTACTGCGGCGCGGGCGCGAGCCCCTGCGTCCTGAGCTACGCCAGCTCCCAGGCCAAGGGCCTTGAGAAGGTCCTCGCGCTGAAGAGGGCCGGAACGCCCGTCGTCGCCGCGAACGTGAGCCTGGGCGCCGGACGTCACACCAGTGCCTGCGACGGCGACTCCCGCAAGGCGCTCATCGACAGCCTCCTCGCCGAGGGCGTCGCCACCGTCATCGCCGCCGGGAACAACGGCTTCACCGACGCCGTCACCAACCCGGGCTGCGTGTCCACGGCCGTGACCGTCGGCTCCACCACCGACGACGACCAGCTCTCCACCTTCTCCAACCGCGGCCCGCTGCTCGACCTGCTCGCTCCCGGCACCGGCATCGTCTCCTCGATGCCCGGCGGCACCTACGGCAGCAGGAACGGCACCTCGATGGCCGCTCCGCACGTCGCCGGCGCCCTCGCGGTGCTCAAGCAGGCCCACCCCGCCGAAACGATCTCCGGCCTCGTCTCACGCCTGGCCGGCACCGGCACCCCCCTCACCTACACCGGCGCCACCACACCCCGTATCGACGTCCGCGCCGCCGTCGGCAGCGCCCTGCCCGCGCCGGGCGACGGCACCGGCAAGCCGCTGGCCTTCCGCTTCTCCAACGACGTGCCGGTGGCCATCCCGGACAGCGCGGGCACGAAGGTCCCCGGCACCCCCGCCCACTCCCCGATCCTGATCACCGGGCACCCGAACGGCGCTCCGAACGATCTCTCCGTCAAGGTCAGCTACAGCCACGCCTGGATCGGCGACATCCGCCTCGAACTCGTCTCGCCCACGGGCAAGGCGTACCCGCTCAAGAGCGAGGACCTGACGAACACCGGCAGCGGAACCTCGTTCACGGGCAACTTCACCGTCGACGCCACCGGGCAGCCCTCCAACGGTGAGTGGCGCGTGCGCGCCACCGACATGGACAACGGCTCCGTGGGAAGCCTCAACACCTGGTCGCTGCTCTTCCCCACCCCGTTCAGGAACACGGCGGTCAAGGCGATCCCCGACACGGGCACCGCCTCCTCCACCGTCGCCGTCTCGCGTGTCACCGGCAGCGCCTCGGGCCCCTCGCAGGTGTACGTCGACCTCGCCCACACCAGGATCGGCGACCTGGGCCTGACCCTGACCAGTCCCGACAACAGGACCTTCACCCTCAAGCCGTACGGCTCCGAGCCCGGTGGCGCCCTGAAGACCACCTACGGCGTCGACGCCACCGCCGCCACGGCCGCCGGCACCTGGACCCTGAAGGTCACCGACTCCGCGGGCGGCTCGACCGGGCAGCTCAACGGCTGGTCGCTCGGGTTCCCCTCGTACGAGAACCAGACCGTCAAGCAGATCCCGGACGACGACTACGAGCAGATCTGGACCACGGTCACGGGCCTGACCGGCACCGGCTCGGCCCGTACACAGGTCTACGTCCACGTCGAGCACGCCAATCTCGCCAACCTCAAGATCGACCTCGTCGCCCCGGACGGCTCGCTGATCCTCCTCAAGGGCTCCGGATCACCCGAGCAGGGTGGCGTGATCAAGAAGACGTACACCGTCGACACCCGGGGCAAGACCGCCAACGGCACGTGGAAGCTCCGCGTCGACGACGTCATGCCGGGCAATACCGGCACCGTCCACAACTTCGTCCTCAGGTTCTGACCCCGGAGACCGGGCGTCCTCAGGCGATGCGCGCTCCGGTTCCGCTGACCCGCACCCGGGTGTCGCCTTCGCGCAGTTCCACGGTCAGAACGCCCGGGCGGCCCATGTCGGCGCCCTGGTGGAGGGTGAGGACCGAGGAGTCCGGGACCAGTCCGAGTTCCCGGGCGTAGGCACCGAAGGCACCGGCTGCCGCGCCGGTCGCGGGGTCCTCCACGACGCCGCCGACCGGGAAGGGGTCGCGTACGTGGAAGACGGTCCGGGACTCGCGCCACACCAGCTGCACGGTGATCAGGTCGAGTCGGCGCATGAGCGCTTCGAGCCGGGAGAAGTCGTACGCGAGGTCCGCGAGGCGCTCCCGGCTCGCCGCACCGAGGACGAGGTGGCGGGCGCCCGCGAAGGCGATGCGCGGCGGCAGGGCGGTGTCGAGGTCGGCGGCGGGCCAGTCGAGGGCGGCGAGCGCCTCGGCGAGGTCCGCGTCGCCGATCGTCTCGACGTGCGGTTCGACGGTGGTGAGCGTGGCCCGCAGGACACCGGCCTCCTCGGTCACGCTCACCGGCACGGTCCCCGCCCGGGTGGCGAACACCAGGTCGCCGGGGCCTATGTGCTCGCCGAGGGCGACGGCCGTCGCCACGGTGGCGTGACCACAGAACGGGACCTCGGCCTTGGGACTGAAATACCGAATCGTGAACGCACGCCCGCTGTCGCCGCCGAGGTCCTCGGGCGGAGCGGTCAGAAACGCCGACTCGCTGTAGCCGAGGTCGGCGGCGATCGCGAGCATCGCGTCGTCGTCGAGTCCGGCCGCGTCGAGCACGACGCCGGCGGGGTTGCCGCCCAGGGGGTCGGAGGAGAAAGCGGTGTAGCGCAGGACTGCGGGCTGTGTCGTCATGATCGCCGGAACTCCGGGGCCCGGCGGATTGTTCCCGGTGCCGGGGATCGGTTCTGAGGCGGGCGGGAGGCTTGGGATATATTCGCCGACCAGCACCAGAGCCGGTGCGTCGGCAGGGGAGAGAGCATCAAGTGCAGGTCGTAGATGTGGCCCAAAGGACGCCGGCGGCCCCCGCGCCGCCCGTCGTTCCCGCGTCGGGGGGTGCGCCCAGAGGTGCGGGGATGCGGCTGGACATCCAGGGGCTCCGCGCCGTCGCGGTAGGTCTCGTGGTGCTGTCGCACGCGGGCATCAGCCGCCTGGCCGGCGGTTACGTCGGCGTGGACGTGTTCTTCGTCATCTCCGGCTTCCTGATCACCTCGCTGATGCTCCGTGAGGTCGAGTCGACCGGCCGAATATCGCTGCGGCGGTTCTACGCCCGGCGGGCGCTGCGTCTGCTTCCGGCGTCCACCGTGGTGGTCCTGGCCACCCTGGCCGGCGCCTGGCTCTTCCTCGGGCCGCTGCGGTTCGTCGAGTACACCAAGGACGCCTTCGCGAGCGCCCTGTATTTCGTGAATCTGCATCTGGCGGACGCCGGGACCCAGTACCTCAACGCCGACGCTCCGCCCTCCCCGTTCCAGCACTTCTGGTCGCTGGCCGTGGAGGAGCAGTTCTACCTGGTGTGGCCGCTGGTGATGCTCCTGGCCGTGCGGTGGCTGGCGCGTCGTCGGCTGGTGCTCGCCGTCCTCCTTGTCGTGATCTGTGCAGGATCGTTCCTCCTTAATCTGGAATGGATCGAGACGTCCCCTTCCTGGGCGTACTTCGGATCCCCCGCCCGCGCCTGGGAGCTCGGCGCCGGCGCCCTGCTCGCGCTGACGGGCGACCGGATCGCGCGGCTGCCCGGCCCGGTGGCGGCGCTGCTCGGCTGGACGGGCCTGGCGGCGATCGCGTACGCGGCCCTGGCCTTCGACGAGTCCACGCCGTTCCCCGGCGGGTACGCCGTGGTGCCGGTGTTCGGCGCGGTGGCCGTGCTCGCGGCAGGCATGAAGGACGGCGGGCCGCGGTACGGCGCCGGCGCGCTGCTCGGCCTGAGGCCGGCGGTGTGGATCGGAGGGCTCTCGTACAGCTGGTACCTCTGGCACTGGCCGCTCATCGTGCTCCTGCCCGCGGAACTCGGCGAGGACCGGGCCCTGGTCAAGCTCCTCGCGGCGGTGCTCGCGCTGAACCTGGCCTGGCTGACCCTGAAGTTCGTGGAGGACCCGGTGCGGTTCCACCGGGCCTTCAAGGGTGCGTCGTGGCGAGGCCTGTCGCTCGGGCTCGGGCTGACGGCGGGAACGGCGGCCGTCGCCCTGCTCGCCGCCCAGATCCCGCTCAAGGTCGACACCGGCCCCGACGGACCCGACCTGCGGCAGGCGATCGCCACGGCGGACCAGCCGGAGCGGGCGCTGGCCGACCTGCTGGACGTCGCGCCCGCCAAGCTTCCCGGCAACCTGCAGCCGAGAATCGACCAGATCACCGTCACCCCGGGCACGCCGTTCCTGAACGGCTGCCACGCCTCGCCCGACACGGTGGCGCTGAAGACACCCTGTGAGTACGGCGACAAGAACGGCGACCGGCTGGTCGTCCTCTTCGGCGACTCGCACATCACGCAGTGGTTCCCCGCCATGGACGCGCTGGCCGACAAGCACCACTGGCGGCTCGTCTCCCTCACCAAGGCGCACTGCAAGCCGGGCAAGGTCACCACGGTCCACGCCGGCCGCGGCGGTCCGTACGAGCAGTGCAACCAGTGGCGCGCCAAGGCGGTCGAGTACATCGCCTCTCTCCAGCCCGATCTGGTGCTCACCTCGTTCGCGGTGCACAACCCTCTGTCCGACAAGACGCTGGACCCGCGGACCGAGTGGACCCGTGGACTCGTCGAGGGTTATCAGGACCTGCAGAAGAGCGGTGCGCGGGTGGCGGCCCTGACCGACATCCCGTACCTGGCGCAGCACGCCCTCGACTGCGCCATCGCCAGGCCGCTCGACCTCCCGGCCTGCGGGCGCACCACGAAGAACGCGGACGCCGCTCCGCTCGTCACCCAGGCGGTCCGGGACGCCGGGAAGAAGACCGGTGTCGACGTCATCGAGACGCGCCCCTGGCTCTGCTCCCCGGGCGGGAACTGTCCTGTGGTGGTGGGCGACACCCTGGTGTACCGGGACCGGCACCACGTCTCCGAGGGGTTCGCGCTCAAGGTCGCACCGGTGCTCGAGCAGGCCCTGACCGAGCGGTACGGGTCCGAACTGGGACTGGACGGCTGACGCCGCACTGTTGACTCCGGGACCGCCGGGCCGGCCTTCCGCCGGCCCGGCGGCGTTTTGTCGACCTGCACGGCGGCACTACGTCGACGGGAGGCGCCGGCCGCGGCGACGGCTCCTGGCCGGTCAGTCCTGGTCGGCCGGTCCCGCGAAGACCAGCTGGGTGAGTGTGGAGCTGTAGTCGGCGGTGACCGTCACCCGGTACAGGCCGCCGGCCGGGACGCTGAGTGCGGCGCGGAGCCTGTTGCCACTGTCCGCCTCCAGCGACGCCCTGGTGAGGTGGTCGGTGTCGACGGCCGAGACGGTGCAGCGGACTCCGGCGGGGTCGTCGGTGCCCGTTACATACAGGTGCCACGGCTCGTCGGGGGTGACATAGTCCGGGACGCTCAGGCCCAGACCGCCGTCCGCCTGGTCGGGGCCGAGGTGGTCGTCTTCGAGCAGGAAGTCGGCGATGGTGCGTCGCGCTTCCTTGCCGCTCGCGAGAGCTCCGTGCTGTGCGTAGAGGGGGACGACTCGGCGGATCAGTGACGCGGATCCCCGGTGGACGGTGCCGTCGCCCCAGCCGGGGAAGCGAGTGGGGCGGCCGTGCTCGTCCCGTTTGAGTTCGCCATCGGTGTCGGCGCGGAATCCGTATTCGGAGGTGCGGACAACGCCGGCGTCCAGCTGCAGGGATTGAACGGTGGCCTGGCGGATGCCGACGACGGGCCTGAGGTGGGATGGCGGCCGCCGGTCGTAGAGGGTGTCGAAGAAGGCCTGGGAGGCCTGGAAGAGTTCCTTGTCGCCACCGAGGTCGGCGACGTCCACGGCTGAGAGGCGGCGGACGTCGGCGCCGTCCTCGAGGCACAGGAAGCGAGGCAACAGGTCGTGGACGCCGGGCATGGTGGCGGCGGCCCGGGACAGGCGGTTGTGCGGCAGCGGGAGGGGCCCGCCCTGCCGGGCGTTGAGGATGGCCGTGGCGACGACCGATCCCTGGAAAGGCGTGCCCAGGGTCATCACACCGCGGGTGTCGTCCGCCAGGTCGCTGTCGCCGCCGAGGGTGAGGGCCGCGTAGGTGACGAGGCCGCCCATGGAGTGGGCGATGAAGACGAGCCGTGCCTCTCGTTGGTCAACGGCGTTGCGTCGGGCCGCAGCGTGAGCCGGATGGGTCCGCCATCGGGTGAGGTGCTCGCGAGCGGCGGTGGCGAGTTCCTCGGCGTGCGCGGCGACGGGCAGGCGCCAGTCGTACGGGAAGGTCATGATGGCGTCGCGGTGGGCGACGTTGTCCTCGATGGTCCGCACGAGGTGGTGGTAGGGCTCGATGCCCCGCAGGAAGGGGCTCCAGGCGGGCACCCGCAGAAGGCTGCGGGCCTTGACCCGCCCCAGCTCTCCTTCCCGCTCCTCCCCCGTGAGCCCGAGCGACGTCAGTCCCGTGGGCGTGAGCCAGGCCCTGGCGAGCCAACCGGTGTCGGCCAGCCCCCAGATGACCCTGTCCTGTGCGGTGTCGTAGAGCTCGCTGCCCATGATGCCGGGCACGACGACAACGGCGTCATGAGTGACGGCAGGTACCACCGGAGGCTCCCCGCGAGATGACAGAGAAGGGATGTACCCCTGCGTCGGCTGGTTCATGCCTGCGACACTAGTGAGATGATTCATGCCGGGGGCCCTGTTGCGGGAAAGTCCGCGTCAGCGGGGGCCGACAGCGCCGCCGATCCATCGGAATTACGGACTCTCCTCACGCTCGCCGTACGCGATTACGAGAACGATGACGAGGGCGGCCTGGACGAGGAGTTCGCGGAGGGCATCGACGAACAGCTGAGCGTGATGGCCCAGTGGTGGGGACTGGACGGGGCACGCGCCGGCTTCCGTCAGGTACCGGCCCCGGAGCTGCGCTCGCGGGACGACGTCGAGGACTTCCTGCGGGCGGAGGAAGTGCGGGAGACACAGGGTCTGGCGCTCGTCATGTTCATCACCGGCCATGGCATCAGCGGCTCGTCCGACGTTCACTTCCTCAGACTCCCGCGGTCGGACGACAAGCGGCCGCTGGCGACCGCCGTAAGGACGAGCGACATCATCGGGGCGGTGCTCGACTCCCACGTGAAAAACGTGCTGGTGATCGTCAACACCTGCTACGCGGGCAGCCTGCGCTCGGAGCTCGACGCCCTGTACAAGAACATCCGCCGTGACCGCCGCGAAGGCTGCCGTCTGGACGTGATCGCGACGTGCGGCCACGACCAGACCGTACAGGTGCGCAGGTTCCCGACCCTGCTGCGCGACGTGCATCAGCGGCTCCGGACGAACGCCGGCATCACCACGCCTCACCTCGCGGTGGCCGACTTCATCGCCGAGTACGAGAAGGGACTGCGGAACGAGGAGGACCGGCAGCGGTTCCGGTTGCACCATCTCATCGACGGAAGCGGCTCCACTTTTCAGAGCCCGTGCCTTCCCAATCCGGGATACGTCGATCCTCGCGCCGCCGGCTCTGCGCTGGAGGATCTGGCCGCCGCCGAGCACTGGCTCGACCGGGCCACGGGACGTGCCCACGAGGCCGACACCGGATGGTATTTCCGTGGAAGGGAGACGCTCAACCGTCGTGTCGCGGCCTTCCTCGGACCGACACGGGACCGCGGCGTCCTTCTCATCACCGGGGCTGTGGGCAGCGGCAAGTCGGCGGTCGTGGCCCGGGCCGTCGTGCTCAGCGATGCCTCGTTCCGTCAGGATCCGCTCTACAAGGAGGCGTTCGAACTCGCCGCCCCGGACACGATTCCTCCTGAAGGAGCCGTCAGTGCGGCCGTTCTGGCGCACCGTCGAACCGCCGCCCAGGTTGCCGCCGACATCCTGCGGGCTCTCGGCACCGAGCCGGAGCCGACGACGCAGCCGGCGGACGACGCCTTGGTGCGCTGGTCACAGCAGATCGTCGAGGTCGTACGTACCTCCGGCAAGCCCGTCACCCTCGTCATCGACGGCCTGGACGAGTCCGTCGAATGCGCCCGAGTCCTCCGCGGCGTTCTCGAGCCCCTCGCCGAGTTCTGTTCTCCTCGTCTCCCCGGGCAACGCCAGGCGGAGGAACCGTCGCGTGACCGTCCTGACCCAGCCGTACGTCTCGTCCTGGGCGTACGTTCCAGCCGGCCGCTCCCCAGCGCCGCCGGTGACGCCACCGAGGACGAGGAGTACGGCCTCCTGAAAGCTCTCAGAGGCCTTTTTCCGGCAGCCGAAGTGGAGCGGACGGACGGTGATGACGCCCGGAGCCACATCCAGGAGTACCTCACCGCGTTGATCAGCGTGGGCGGCCGGGACGACGTGGCGCGCCAGGTCGCCGCCCGGATCGCGCCGATGATCAGTCCTTCGTTCATCGACGCCCGCCTCGCCGGTGAACAACTGCGGGTGGCGCCCGACCCTGCGGCCATGGCGAGCGACACCGCGTGGCAGGACCGGCTGAAGCAGGGCATCCGTGGCCTGCTGCAGAGGGACCTGGAAATAGTCGAGGAAGAGGGACTTCCCGCCGAGGTGGCTCTGGCCCTGCTGCGGGCGGCAGCCTTCGCCCAGGGCGCCGGGGTGCCCTGGTCCAACATCTGGCCCAACATCGCGGGAGTGTTCCTCCAGCGAAGTCTTCCTCCCCAGGAGTGGGACCTCATGATCGAGAAGCTGCTGACCGGCCGACTCAGCGGCTACCTGGCCCATGACCACGAGGACGACCGCCTCGTGTACCGGCCCGCGCACGAAGCTTTGGCGTCGTTGCTGCGGAACACACAGGCTGACCTGCTCGCCGACGAAGGTGCCCGATGACGGACCACCAGGAAGGCGGGCAGCCGCACGCCGACGTCCACCGCCGGATCGCGGCGGCACTCGCCGATCTCGTACCCGCCGATCCGGGAGTCCCGCCCCACCCCTACCTGCGACGCCACCTGGCGGAGCACGCGGCACGAGGCCATGTACTCGATGACGCGCACGTACCGCCGGCACTCCTCCCCTGGGAAAGCAGCCGGGAGGTTCGCCGGCTCCTCGCAACGGATGACGGCAACCCCGAAGACAGCCGATGGCTCCGTACGTGGGCCGGACTGGAACCCTTCGCACGGGCGGTGGACCCCGTGTCCCTGATGACCAGCCTGCAGCTGGCTCACAGCATCGCCGGGTACTCCGAGGCCCCGTCCTCACAGCCGGCCGCGTTCGTCGACCCGCCGGTCACCTTGGAGTGGAGCGACAAGCCGACACTGCCCCAGCCCTGGGCCATCACCCGGCACACCGTCACGGCCATGGCAGCCGTGGAAGACTTCCGGGGGCGTCTCGCTCTGATCGCGGCCGGCGACGACCGTGGCGACCTGCATGTCCTGCACCGCGATGGAAGCAACGCCTACGCACCGCTGTCCGTGCACGACGGCATCGTCGAGCACCTGCTCGCCCTGCCGGGAGGCATCGTCGTCAGCGGCGGCACCGACGGATCGGTGCACGTCGTCGACGCGTGCCACGGCCGCCACCTCGCGGAGGCGATTCCTCGCCGCCCCGGAACATGGGTGTCCTCGCTGACCCTCTACCGGCCCCCGAACCACCCCCGGCTCGTGCTGGCCGCCTTCAGCGACGGACATCTCGTGGCCTTGAACATAGGGACCTTCCACGCCACAGAGGTCGCCCTGCCGGAGAACCTCTCCCATCCACCGGTGCTCACCGCCCTGCCCACCCCTGAAGGGTGGGACAGGCTTCTGTACACCCAGCACGACGAAGTGCTGTCGTTCGACGGCACGCGGTCCACCCACCAGTTACGGACTCCGGCCAGGATCCGTGCCCTGGTAGCGCTCCCCGCTTCCGCGTCCTTCGCCGTGGGCGACGAGGCGGGCAACCTCCTTCTCGGGACGACCGGGACGGCCGGGACGACCGGCGCAGCGACGGGGGGCACCGCGAGCACCGGCCACCAAACGGTCCACCTGTCCCACGGGTCCGCCGTCACCGCGCTCATGGCCACCCAGGTGGACCAGCACATGGCGCTGGCCGCCTCCGACGCTCATGGCACGGTCCGGCTCTGGGAACTGCCGGGCTTCCGGCCGATCGGCAATCCCCTGCCCGCACACACCGAGCCCATCACCGCCCTCTCCTCCCTCACCGTGGGGACCAGGGAACTGCTCATCACGGCAGGAGCCGACTGCACCCTGCGGAGCCTGCCACTGACCGAGGAGGCCTTCTCCACGGCACCGCCCGTGCGGGCACGCATCACCGCGAGTTCGTTGTCTCCGACCGTTCCGCACCTGCTGGCCACGGCCCGCGCCGGCCGCGTCGCCATCCGCGACATCGCGACGCAGCAGTCGGTGAGGACCGTCCTCGACAACGTGGACGTGACAGCCCTCGCCTGGCCCGGCATCAAGGGCATGCGGCATCTGGCCGTCGCACTCGAAGACAATCGCATCCTGGTGATCGACCCGGCGGACCCACACGGCGACCCGCGTCACGAGCTCTCCGGCCACCATCTCCCCGCGCGGACGCTCGTCCCTCTGTCGGACGTTCACGCGGACCTTCTGGCGAGTGCCGGCCCGGACGGGCGGATCTGTCTGTGGAACCTGCGCACAGGCAGACTTCTGGCCGATTTTCCCGACCACGATCTCAGCGTCCAGTGCCTGGCCACGAGCCGCACACAGAACGGTCTGCTGCTGGCCTCGGGCGGCAAGGACGGCACCATCCGGGTCTGGGACACGTCCACCTTCGAACAGCGCGGTCCCACCATCCGATGCGATCAGTTCGTCGTCAACGATCTGGCCTTCGTCCCGGCGCCGGATGGCATGCACACACTCGCGAGCGCGGGGCAGGACGGCTCTCTCAAGTTGTGGAACGCGGCGAGCGGCAGCCAGGTCGGTCGCTTCGACGCGGAAGACGGCGAACTCAGCGCGGTAACCGCGCTGACGCTCACGGAGCGACGACAGGTGCTCGTCGCCGCGGGACGGAGCAGTATCCACGTCTGGGAAACGGCCCGGGGGGCCAGAAAGCTCCTTCAGATCGTCACCGGCAGACCCGTCAGAGCACTGAGGACCGTGACCGACGGCAGAAGGGACCGATCCGCCCTGGTGCTGGCCACAGGCGACGACGGGACCTCCGTGTTCCGGTTACACCTTGACCGGATCTGAATGATCCACCCCGAGTATCACCGGCCGCGGTATCCCCGGACTCCCTGAGAAGAATCGAGGAACGATGATCACAGCCTTAACCCGACCTGCCGGCCGTACCGACCGGGGTTCCGCCGCACACCGGACGGCCGACAAGACGGGAGGGCTCTCGTGACCACGCAGAACGTCACCCTCGTCCCCGCCCCCGCGGAGGGTGTCTGGCGCCTGGGCCGGGCGAACGCCCCACTTCAGTACAACCGTGTCGAGCCGGAGACCGCCAGCGGCTCGAGTGCCGGCCGCTTCAGCCTCTACTCCTACGGAATGCTGTACTGCGCGAGCGAGATCACCGGCTGCTACGCGGAAGCCCTCGCGACGTTTCGGGTGCCTCCCGAGATCCGCGACCTGATGGGCGACGCCGACCTCTCCAGCACGGACCTCATGAAAGTCGGTCACATTCCCTCCAGCTGGCGGGAAGACCGCATTCTCGTCCGCCTCAAGCCGTCCGATGAGGCCCGTTTCCTCGATGTGGACTCGGAGGAGACACGAGAGGTCCTCACCCGGGAGCTCAGCACCACACTCCAGGAGTGGAACATCACCGGGCCGCTGACCGACGAGCACATCCACGGCCGCGACCGCCGCGTCGCCCGGCAGATCGCGGCGTGGGCTGTGAGCAGGCGAAACGAAGCCGGTCACCAGCTCGTCGAGGGCATCGTCTACCGATCCGGCTACGGCGGCAGAAGGTGCTGGGCGATACTCCGCGACACCGAACTGAACGAAGTGGAGCGGAGAGCCATCCACGTGGAGTCGGCGGAACTCAAGGAAGTGGCACTTGAGTACGGGCTCACCGTGCGCTGACGCGGTTGCGTCGTTCGGCCGTACGCGCTGTCACCCGATCCGGTCGACGCTGTACGGCCGACGAACCGGCCCGATCCGCCGACAATCTCCACGAACGCGCAGGCCGTACGCATCCGTCGAACCCTCCAAGCGGGGATTCAGGTGTGTTTTGGCGTGTGGAAAACCATGGAGTAAGGGTGTGCTAAGCGGGTACGCTTCAGTCAACAAGACGAGGGAGAAGCCATGTTGACGACACTGATAGATCAATTACCAGGGCTCAGCCACGAGCACGTCCCACTCAGCACGTCCCCACTCCTCCTCAAGGCCGAGACGGTGTGCTGCCCCCAGCGGCAAGCAGGACGCGAGCAGAAGCGGCTCTCCTAGCCCTCGCCCACCAGCGCCCGTATTCATCGCCACGCCACTTCTGTGGCACGCCTCTTGCTGACGCGCCCTCACCGGCAGTCGGCGAGGAACGAGGAGACATGCAGACACAGCAGACTGCGCGAGCACGCACGGCCGAAGCCGAAGCACGCGCTCACCAGGCATCCATGGACTTCCCGATCTCAGAGATCGCGCAGTTCCTCCAGGACACCTTCAGCCAGCGCACGGTGGCCTTCCTCGCCGGCATCAAGGACCCCAAGCAGGTCGGCAGGTGGTGCAAGGAGCAGAACGCGCCGCGCTACGACTCCGAAGTCCGGCTGCGCGCGGCCTTCCAGGTGTTCCGGTACGTGGAGGAACGCGAGAACCGGCACATCGCCCGCGCCTGGATGATGGGCATGAATCCGCAACTCGAGGACGACGCCCCCCTGCAGGCGCTCGCCGGCGACCGCTTCAAGGACGTCATGGCGGCCGCACGCTCGTACCGGCAGGGCGACCTCTGACCGAGCCGGCACGCTGTGGCAGATGCCGGGTCGGGTGTGGTCGTGGGCGACCTCGATCGCTTCGTCGCGCCGAGCGCGCTGCGCTCCTTCGGCGTTCGGGCGGGTGGGGTGATCTCCAGGACCATCTCCACCCCGGCACAGGGCCGGGTCGCGCACCACTGGTCCCGCCCTGGGGCGGGACCACGCGGTCTCAGCTGCTCGTCGGGGCTGGGGCTGGGTTCGAGACGCCGCTTTCGTTGACGATGAAGTGGCCGTTCTCGGCGCCGTCGAACGTTCCCTGCTTGATCCACTCGATCAGCGCCGTCTGGTACGTGGAATGCGCGCCGACGAAGTCTTCGCCGGCGCGGCCGCCGTACGGGATTCCCGCTGTCGGCTTGCAGCGGGGACCGTCGCAGAGGCCGAGGTGGAAGACGTGGCTTCCGCAGGCCACCTGCACCAACACCTTCTGGGGCGCCGCCGTGAGGCTGTCGTAGATGGCCTTCGCCCAGCGCGGCTGCGCCACGACGTCGTCGAGGCCGTGGAGGACCAGCGCCGGTGTCGTCAGCGTGTTCGCGACGTCGGCGTTCCAGCCGTAGACGGTGCGCGTGGGCGAGCGGTTGAAGCCGACGGGGTTCGCGGGGTCGGTACCGCCCCAGGTGCGGCCCAGGGGGTCCTCCTCCATCATCTGGGTCCACAGCTGGTCTTGGGTGGCGGGGCTGGAGTGGCCCTGGCAGGCCGCCTCGCGCTCGGGCGTCGGCATCGTCGGGCCAGGGAAGAAGGCGCCCTTCGGCGCGAGAGTCGTCGGGAAGGTCGTGAAGCCCCCCGGCGGGGCCACTTCCTCGGTCGTCGACTCGAAGTTCGACGCGTGGAAGACGACACGGTTGATCTTGTTTTCGATGTCGGACGTGTGCAGCGCCCGGGCGAGGTCCATGGAGCCGAACGACCAGCCGATCACGGTGACCTTGCCGTCCGAGGGCCTCGCACGCGCGATGGCGTAGTCGACGACCTGGCGGATGTCGCGGGCGAACACGTCGGTGCGCCCGAAGTAGCTGTTGCTGGAGTGGGCGCGCCGCTGCCCGTCGAGCGGGTTGTTCAGCAGCAGCCTCTGCTGATCGAGGGCGAAGATCGGCAGGTGGCTGCGGTCGCACCCCTCGGGCCAGGAGCAGCTGCCGTCCGCGTTGTAGGGCCGGAGGCTCGCGTTGCCGGGATCGTCGAGACCGTCCGGGAAGCGCGTCGAGCGCCCGTAGCCGAGCAGGTCAGGAGCGAACGTCTCGATACCCGCCCTGGCGAGTGCCCGCTGCGTGCTGAGCGTCCCGCCGGCAGGGGCGTCGCGCTGCAGGTCGAACGACGGCGTGCCGGGCACCCGGCTGCCGTGAACCAGCACCGCGGCCCTGTTGACCACGCTGGGGCACTTGCCGTTGGCGTACTCCGGCCGGACGCGGTGAACGTGGATCCTTGCCTGGCGCCCGTCGAACCGCGAGTCCGGCATCAGTCCCGCCGGCACCCTGAACCGCAGCCAGTGGTCCTGGACGTTGACGCCGGTCGGTACGGTGTCGCACTGAGCGGCGACCGGCCCGCCGGCGGCGGCCATCGCCTGGCCCGAGCCGAACGCGCTCGCGAGCAGACCGACGGACAGCACGAGCATCCGCCACCTTCGGCGCCGCCCTCCCGGTGGGTGTTCGTGTGGGTCGGGACCGATGTGCATGGCATCTCCTGAGTGGGTCGGGCGTCTGGGGGTCCAATCAGCATCATCTTTCGACGCCGTCTGACGCCCTGCCAGCCAGGCTCGGCCGAACGGCCGCCGTCACCCGGTCCGTGCCCCACGTCCACGCTGACGCGCGCACTCCAGGCGTCGCGCACCACCTCCGCACCACGCTGCCCCCCGTCGCGGTCGTGCCCAGGGCTGCGCGAGGCCGTAGGTGACGTGGAATCATCTCCGGCCTCGCACACCCAGCCTCATGCTCTCCCGAGGCCCGCCGTCGTCAGCAGGTCAGCCGGGCGTCGGCCCATTCCGAGTGGTCGTAGTGGTTTCCGTCGTCGGCGTCGGTGGCCCTCAGCTCCAGTTCGGTGGCGCCGGTCACGTCGGCGGTCAGGGGCAGGCCCGGGTCCGTGCCGCGCAGGACGCCGGTCTCGGTGATCTTCTTGCCGTCGGCCCAGACCTCGAAGGTGACCGAGCCCCTGGGGCCGTCCTCGTCGTCGATGCCGACGACGGCGGTGAAGGTGCGGCAGGCTCCGCCGAGGTAGAAGTGGATGGTGGAGTTGGCGTGGGCGCCGAGGCCCTTCGCGTACGAGACTCCCTCGATCACCATCGGATTCGCGGCCGGGCTCAGGTCGCGCTGCACGATTCCCCAGCCGGCGTCCGAGGACATGATCGGCAGGTCACTGGCGTAGGGGTGGCCGGCCGGGGCAGGGGGCGGGACGGTGACGGTGATGGTCTCGCTGATGGTCGCGCGCTGCTGCCCGTTCCACCGGTAGTCGGCGGCGGCCTTGATCTTGTACGTGCCGGGGGCCGCGCCGGTCGGGGGCTTCACCGTCCACGAGGTGGCGACGGACCGGCCGACACCGACGCTGTCCTTGGGGGCGTCGCTCGCGGCGGAGACCGTCCATCCGCTCGGTGCCGTCATCGACATCGAGGGGGCGACCGCGTCCACCGGTCCGTAGTTGGTGAAGGTCGCCGTCAGCGGGTTGTCCTGGCCCGGGTTCGTCAGGACGACCGGCGAGCCGGGATAGGTCGGCTTCCCGTCGATCGCCAGCGCCGTGGAGGGACCGTTGGGCAGCGCGATCCTGTCGAAGTCGGGTGCCCATCCCGCGGCGTTGCCGAACTCCAGGGTGTGGGTGCCGGCGGTCAGGGGCACGGTGGCGGTGGCCACTCCGGTCCTGTCGCCGCCGGTCGGCGGGAACGACAGCGTGATCGGTGCCGCGCCGTCGACCCGGAGCGTCGCCTTCCGGTCGGCGGCGTCGCCGTTGGAGTAGCTGATCTTCACGGTGTAGGTGCCGTCGTGCTTCACCGTGACCCGGTTGATGCGCAGGGCTGCTCCGTGGCCGACGTATCCCACGGTGGAGCCGTTTCTGACGGCGCCTCCGGTCAGGGTGTTGGCCGCCGCTTCCGCCTCGTACGCGGTGTCGGCGTTCTGCGGAGACCAGGTGCCGGTCGCGGTGTCGAGGCTCCAGCTGTCGTGCCAGGACAGCTTCGCGGTTCCGTCGCCGATGCTGATCGGAAGCCAGACGGGCTTCGAGTCGAACAGTCTGCGGGGATTCCAGCGGTCGCCGACGTAGACGTAGGTGGTGCCGCTGCTGCCGGTGACCGGGACGATCGAGGACGTCTGCGAGTCGAACGTGCGGGTTCCGGCGGGTGCGAAGTTCTTGAACTCGCTCCACGGGCCGGCCGGGGAGGAGGCGGTGGCGTAGACGTTGTCGTTGCTGGACCAGCCGGTCAGGTAGGAGCCGAACAGGTAGTACAGGCCGTCCACCTTGACCATGGCGGGAGATTCGAAGCCGGCGACGAGGGCCGTGTTGCTCTCGACGGTCAGATAGTCGGTGGACAGTTTGTCGATGCGCAGTCCGTGTTCGCGGTCCTCGGTCAGCAGGTAGCCGGTGCCGTCGTCGTCCTTGAACAGCCCGATGTCACGGCTCTGGAATCCCAGCGGTCGCGAGCTGCCGCGGTAGGTGTACGGGCCGCAGGGGGTGGGACTGGTGGCGACGCCGACCTTCGCCTCCTGGTACGTCTTGTCCTCGATGTGGGCGTACAGCACGTACTGGCCCGTGGTGTCGTTGTGAATGACCTTGGGCCGTTCCACCACCCGGTTGGGGCCCAGGTCTCCCTCGGCTTGGAGGGACAGGGCGTTGCCCTCGAACTTCCAGTCGGTGAGGTCCTTGGACGAGTAGCAGGCGACGGCGGAGTACGTCTGGCCGGCGGTCTTGTCCTCGCCGACCATGTAGTACGTCGAGCCGACCTTGAAGACGCCCGCTCCGTGGGCCTGCACCAGGCGGCCGGTGTCGTCGCTCCAGGCGGCGGCCGGAACGAGGGGATGGGTGGGCATGGACGTCCCGCCGGGCGGGAGGCTTTCCGCCACCGCCGGAGTGTGGGCCGGGACGACTGCGGCGAGGGCCGCCAGAAGCGCGGCGCCGAGCGCGGCCGTGAAGCGTGGTCTGGTCACGAGGGTTCCTTTCACAGCGAGGTGCGTCACAGCGAGGTGCGCTGGAACTGCTGGTTGGTGGCGCCGGTGCAGGTGGCCGGCTTGAGCTGGGCGTTGTTCGCGGTGGAGGCGTTCGCCACCTCGGCGCATTCGCCGGTGACGCCGTTGACGAGCTGGACGTAGCCGGTGCCGAGGTCCTGGACGGCCCAGTGCTGCTTGGGCTTGGCGACGCCACAGGTCCAGGTGATGACGGCAGTGGCGAGGTCCATGCACTTGTTGGCGCTGCGGGAGACCAGGCGGGACTCGCCGTCGCTGAGGGAGTCGATGCGCCACTGCTGGTCGGTCGCGCCGGTGCAGTCGTACTGGACCACGGCCGACTGGTTGGCCTTGACGCACGTGCCGGAGTGGCGCGCCGTCAGCTTGTCGTAGCCGGTGCCGATCGGGTCGATCGTGCCGGTGGCGGTGTCGATGCTCAGCTGCTTCGCGTACGGCATGGTCATCGAGGTGCCGGTCGGGAACCGCAGCGGAAGCCAGACGTACGTGGAGTCCTCGACCGGGCCGCCCCAGGAGCCGGCCCAGCGGTCACCCATGTAGAGGTGGCTGGTCGCCTGGGTGCCCTGGACGGTCAGGACGTACGCGGTCTGCGAGCCGTACGCCTGGGAGTCGCCGACGTGGGCGTTCGCGCTCCAGGTACAGGCGACGCAGCTCGCGGTGGCGTACTGCTGCTGGGTGGGCAGCCAGCCGTTCTGGCCGGAGGTGAGCAGGAAGTAGACGCCGTTCCGCTTGAACAGGGCCGGGGCCTCGCGGCGGTCGCCGGGGAAGAGGGTCCGCGTCAGCGACTGCACGCCGGTGTAGTCGGGGGTGAGCCGGTAGACGTTGAGGTCGGCGTTGTCGTTGGCCGCGGAGACGAGGTAGGCCGTGCCGTCGTCGTCACGGAACAGGGTCATGTCGCGGGACTCGTGGCCGAGCGGCCGGAAGCTGCCCTGGTAGGTGTACGTGCCGTCGACGGTGGAGGACACCGCGACCGCCACCTTGGCCTCGGTGTAGTCGACGCCGTTCTCCTTGTGGGCCCACAGGACGAACTGGGCCGTGGCCGGGTTGTACACGACCTTGGGGCGTTCGAGGTTGGCCAGCCGCAGCTCCGGGTGGCTCGCCTGGGTGAGGACGTGGTTGCGGAACTCCCACGTCTTCAGGTCGGTCGAGCGCCAGACCGAGATGTAGCGGAAGGTGTCGTCGGCGTTGCGGTCCTCGCCGAACCAGTAGTAGGAGCCGTTGACGTTGATCACGCCGCCGCCGTGCGCGTGGACCGGGCTGCCGGCGGTGTCGCTGATCTGCGCGCCGACCGGCACGGTGACGGGCGCGGCCTGAGCGGTGCCGGCGGGGAGCAGCGTACTGAGCAGGAGGGCGACGCAGAGCGCCATGGCGTGGGCCAGGCGTCGACAGGAGCGGGACATGGAGTCGTACACGGGGGAACTCCTCTGTCGGTCGGGGCCGGTGGGGAAGGCCGGCCCGCGTCGGGGAACGGCCTCAGTCCTTGAGGCCGCTCAGGGTGATGCCCTGGACGATGTGGCGCTGGGTGACCAGGAACATCAAGGCGAGGGGCACGATCGTCACCACCGCGCCGGCGAACAGGCCGGGCAGGTTGACGGACTGTGCGGTGAGGAAGGTCGACAGGGCGATCTGCGCCGTCCAGGTGCTCGGGTCCTGGCCGACGACGAGCGGCCAGAGGAAGGCGTTCCAGCTCTCGATGAAGGACAGGGCGCCGAGCGCCGCGAGCATCGACGTCGAGTTGGGCAGCACGATCCGGCGGTAGACACCGAGGTGGCCGAGACCGTCGATCCGACCGGCCTCCTCGATCTCGGCGGGGAAGCGCAGGTAGAAGTTGCGGAACAGCAGCACCGCGAAGGCGTTGAAAAGGCCGGGCGCGATGATGCCCCACTGGGTGTTGACCCCGCCGAGCGCGCCGACCACGACGAAGGTCGGGATGAAGGTCACCGAGCCCGGGATCATCAGCGTCACCACGATGAACGAGAACACGACTCCCCGCCCCGGCACGGGGATCCGGGCCAGCGCGTAGCCGGCCATGGAGGCCAGCAGGGTCGAGACCGGTGCGGTGACGGCCGCGATGAGCAGCGAGTTGCCGAGCGCGCGCGCCATGGGGACGGCGGGGTCGGTGAACAGCTCGGTGAAGTTGGCGAAGGTGAGCGGGTCGGGCAGCCACTGCCAGTCGGGCGAGGTGACCTGTCCGGTGGTCATCAGCGCGTTGCGCAGCATGACGTAGAAGGGCAGGAGGAAGACCGTGGCGGCCAGTCCCAGGGCCAGGTAGGTGGCGAGTGTGCCCACCGTACGGCGGCGCATCGTGATCGTCGTCATGTCAGTCCTTCCGCCCGAGACCGACGAGTCGGCCCTGGACCAGGGTGACCGCGATGATGAGCAGGGTGAGCAGGAAGGCGCCCGCCGAGCCGACGCCGTAGTTCTGGTCTCCGAGCGCGACGTTGTAGAGGTGGACGAGCGGCGGGTTCACGGGTGCGGCGCTGCCCGCGCCGATGCCGCCGCTGAAGATGTTGTAGAACTCGTCGAACGCCTGGAACGCGGCGATCGTCATCAGCAGCAGGATCGCCACCGAGGTGTTGCGCAGCATCGGCAGTGTGATGTGCCGGAACATGCGCCAGCCTGACGCGCCGTCGAGTGCGGCCGCCTCGTACAACTGGGGCGGGATCGACTGGAGTCCGGCCAGGAACAGGATCAGGTACAGGCCGACCTGCAGCCACAGGCGCAGCGTCACCAGGACGACCCAGTACAGCGGCGGATGCTGGGTGGCGATCCACGCCACCGGTTCGAAGCCGAGGAGGCCGCCGAGGGTGTTGGCGATGCCCGAGGGCAGACCGTTGAACAGGCTCATGCGCCAGACGAGGGCGGCGGCGACGTACGAGACGGCCGCGGGGAGGAGGAAGGCCGTACGGAAGAATCCTCGTCCGCGCCGGATCCGGTTGACCAGCACCGCGAGGGAGAGCGAGGCGGCGAACGTCACCGGCACGATGAAGGCGGTGAACAGGACGACCGTCAGCAGCGAGGACCGGAAGCCGGGGTCCTCCAGCAGTGTCGCGTAGTTGTCGAGGCCCACCCAGCGGACGGGGTTCAGGGTGCCCCGGGCCTCTCCCAGGCTGAGGAGGAAGCTCCAGCCGATCGCCACGTACTTGAAGAGTCCGAGCCCGAGCAGCATCGGTGCGGTGAGGACGAGGAACGCGCCGATGGCCGCTCTGTCCTTCTTGGGCCCCCTGCGGCGAGGAGGCTTGTCGGTACGGGCCGTGCCCGTCGGTATCTCCGCGGTATGTGCGGTGGACAGTGCCATGATCTGCGGCCCCGTCCTCAGCCGAGCTGCTTGTCGAGCTCGGCCCGGCAGGTGGCGGCAGCCGCGGCGAGCGCGGCGGTCGGATCGACCTGCTGCTTGGCGATCTTCGCGACGGCCTCGCCGAAGGCGGTGGCCATGGCGGTGTTCCACAGGTTCGACAAGGATTTGCCGTACCGCTGGGAGAGGGTCACCGCGTCCTTGGCGGCTCCGGCGGAGAACTCGGTGGTCCGGGCGGCGACGCTCTTGCGCGGCGGTACGTGGAAGCCGTAGCTCACACACCAGTCCTTCTGCAGCTCCGCCTGCTGGAGCCAGAGCCACTGGACGTACTTCTTGGCCTCCTCCACGTGCTTGCCCTTGGCGTTGACCAGTTCGTACCAGCCGCCCAGGCGCGCGGTCGGACGTCCCGTGGCGCCGACGGCCGGCCAGGGCACCACACCGAAGTCGTCGCCGAGGTTCTTCTTGATGTCGGGCATCGCCCAGAGGCCGCACCACTGCATCGCGGTGGCGTTCTGACTGATCGCGCCGGGGTCGTACCAGTCGGTGGTGAAGTCGAGCAGCAGCGCCTTCGCGTCGTGGAGCCGGCGGAGCTCGCCGATCGCCGCAGCGGTCTCCGGGCGGTCGAAGGCGACCTTCGTGCCGTCGATCAGCTCACCGCCGCCGGACCAGGCCATCAGGTAGCCGGCGTCGCCGATGCCGTCGTTGCCCAGGAACAGGCCCTTGACGTTCTTCGTGGTCAGCCGGTCGGCTGCCGTGACCAGTTCGGCATAGGTCCTGGGCGGGGTGATGCCGGCCTTCTCCAGCATGCTGCGGCGGTAGAACAGCATCATGATGTCGTCGATCATCTTGATGCCGTAGACCTTGCCGTCCACGGTGGCCGCGTCCAGGTCGGCCTGGGAGAACTCGGACTTCTGCGCGCCGAGGATGTCGTCGAGCGGTGCCAGCTGGCCGTTCTTCACGAGCTGGTGGCGGAAGTCGCCGACCTCGAAGACGTCGGGCGCGTCAGCGGTGAGCAGGCTGGAGTTGAGCTTGGTCTCGTACTCGCCGGCCACCCAGGTGATTTTGACGGCGACGTCCGGATTGGCCTTGGTGTACTCCATGGCGTACCGCTTGACGGCCTCCTGGGTGCCCCTCTCCCCGTAGGCGTGGTACCACTGGTTGAGCGTGATCTTGGCACTGCCGTTGCCGCCGCTCCTGCTCATCGGGTCACTGGTGCATCCGGTGAGTACGGCGCCGCCTGCTATCAGGACCGAGGCGGTGAGGAACTGTCTGCGTCCGAGCGCGCTTGGGGTGGTGTTCATCGTGGTCTTCCTTACGGTGCGGGTGGGGGGGTGGGGGGAGCCGGGTCGCCGGGGGTTCAGATCGACTCGGCGGCGAAGAGGGTCTGGATGGCGGCCGCGGCCGCCCCGCGCGCCCATTCCTCGAAGGGCAGCGGACGGATGATCAGCGCGCAGCGGGAGGCGGCGCCGAACGCCTGGCGGGCGAAGGTCTCCCGGATCTGGTCCTCCAGGAGGTCGTAGGCGGCCAGGCCCTCCCCGGAGACGACGATCCGTTCGGGGCCGATCAGGTTGGCCACGGCGGCGAGCCCCAGGCCGATGGCGTGTCCGGCCCTGGCGAAGACGGAGCGGACCCCGATGTCGCCGGATCTGGCCATGGCGACGGCATCGTCCATGGAAAGCCGGGGGTCGCCGGAAACCAGCCGGGCCTGCGTGACGATGGCCCCGGTGGACGCGATGGCCTCGATGCAGCCGCTGCCTCCGCAGTGGCATTCCGGGCCCGGGTCGGCGACGCGTACGTGGCCGAGTTCGCCCGCCACGTGGTACGCCCCCGCGACCAGGCTGCCGCCCACGACCAGGGCGCAGCCGATGCCGGTGCCGACGGTCACGACCGCGAACGAGGTCGCCCCGACTCCCTCGCCGAACCACTGCTCGGCGACGGTGAGTGCCTTGACGTCGTTCTCCAGCGTGGTGACGAGGCCGGTGGCCTCGGTCAGCAGCTCGGCCAGGGGAACGTCCCGCCAGCCGAGGAAGGGTGAGTAACGGACGACGCCGGATGTCCGGTCGACATCGCCCGACACCGCCACGCCGAGGCAGTGGATCCGCTGCCGGTAGTCGTCGGACTCGGCCAGCAAGGCGTCGACCAGCTCGGCGAGGGCGGCGACCACGCCGTCGACGCTCCGCGTGGTCAGGACCTGGTGGCGGGTGGCGCGGGTCTCGGCCCTCAGGTCGCACACCACCCCGATGAGCTCCTCATGGGTGATCTTCACGCCGATGAAGAACTCGCGGTCGGCCCGGATGGTGAGCGGGCTGGCCGGGCGGCCCGCGCCAGGGGCACTTCGCTCCTCCGCGGCGAGTTCCTCGAGATATCCGGCCTCGATGATCGGGCGGGCCGTCCTGGTGACCGCGGCCGAGGAGAGCCCGGTCCGCCGTGCGATCTCCACCCGGGACACCGGCCCGCGGGTCAGCACGGCGGCGAAGACGGCGGCCGCGGCGGGAGTGGTGATCGGGGCACGGGACTCTGGGATGGGAGGCATGCGCCGTACCGTAGGGGCATTAATTACCTCCGTCAATAATTGAATTGAAGGAGTTGAGAACCTACGCTGCCGGGCATGACGCCGGTGTCCTATGACGCAAACCACCAGATATGGCTGCTCTCCACCCCGAACAGCACCTACGCGCTCCGCCTGGACGAGGACGACGCCCCCCGCCACGCGCACTGGGGCCCACCCCTGTCCATCGAACAGGCACTGAGCGCTCCTTCACCGCCGCCGCCGGCCAGCAGCTTCGCCGGCACGGCCCACGGCCGGGAGGAGTACCCGACAGAGGCCGGCGCGAGCTACGGCCCGTCCGCGCTGCAGATCCGGTTCGCCGACGGCGGCCGCGGCATCGAGTGGCAGTACCTCGACCACTCCGTCGACGGCACGCACCTGGCCATCCGCTGGCGCGACCGCCACCATCCGCTGGAGATCGTCCTCCACTACCGGGTGTACGAGGACAGCGATGTGATCGAGCGCTGGACGGAGCTGCACCACACCGGCGACGACGCACCCCTGACCCTGTTGCGCGCCGACTCCGCCGCCTGGACGCTGCCGTACCGCCCCGACTACCGCATCAGCCACGTCGTCGGCGCGTGGGGCCGCGAAACCCAGCTCCGCCGCACCCCCCTGCCCTGCGCCGAGCTGACCCTGACCAGCCGGCGCGGCATCACCGGCCACCACACCAACCCGTGGGTCATGCTCGACGCCGGAGACGCCGACGAGGAGTCCGGCGAGGTCTGGAGCTCCGCCCTCGCCTGGAGCGGCAGTTGGCACATCACCACCTGGCGGAATCAGGACGATCTCGTCGGCTGGACCGGTGGCGCCGGACACGACGGGCTCCTCTGGCGCCTCCACCCGGGGCAGCGGTGGCAGACCCCCGTCTTCGCCGGCCTCTACAGCCCCTCCGGCTTCGGCGGCACGAGCCGCGCCTGGCACACCTACCAGGCCCTCCACGTCCTGCCCCGACCGGACGAACTGCGGCCCGTCGTCTACAACTCCTGGGAGGCCACCGGCTTCGACGTCGACGAGGCGGGCCAGAAGCGCCTCGCCGGCCTCGCGGCCGAGGCCGGCGCCGAACTCTTCGTCATGGACGACGGCTGGTTCGGCGGCCGTCGCGACGACACCGCCGGCCTCGGCGACTGGACGCCCCACGACGAGGCGTTCCCCGCCGGACTCGCGCCGCTCATCGGCGAGGTGCACCGGCTCGGCATGCGCTTCGGGCTGTGGGTGGAACCGGAGATGGTCAACCCCGACAGCGACCTCTACCGACAGCACCCCGACTGGGTGCTGCACATGCCGCACCGCGAGCGGACGACCCTGCGCAACCAGCTCGTCCTCAACTTCGCCCGGTCCGACGTCGCCGCCTGGGCGCACGCATGGCTCGACCGGCTCGTGACGGACCACGCCATCGACTTCCTCAAGTGGGACATGAACCGCCCCTTCAGCCAGGGGGGGTGGCCCGAGCGCGGAGACGACGCCGAGCTGCTCTGGTTCGAGCACGTCCACCAGGTGTACGCCGTCATGGACCGGCTGCGTGCCGACCACCCCCACCTGCGCATCGAAGCCTGCGCGGGTGGCGGCGCCCGGGCGGACCTGGGCGTCCTGGCTCGCACCGACCAGGTGTGGACCTCGGACAACACCGACGCCGTCGACAGGATCGCCATCCAGGACGGATACAGCCAGCTCTACCCGGCCAGGACCATGGCGGCCTGGGTCACCGACTGCCCCAACCCGTTCACCGGCCGGACGGTGCCTCTGCGCTTCCGCTTCCACGTCGCGATGGCCGGGGCCCTCGGCCTGGGCGGCGATCTGTCGCGGTGGTCCACGGAGGAACGCGCGGAAGCCGCGGAGCTGGTCGCCCGGTACAAGGAGATCCGGCCCGTCGTGCAGCACGGCCTGCAGTACCGGCTCGGCGACGACGGCGTCCAGTACACCCATGACGACCGTACCGTCGTGCTCACATGGCGCGTCACGGCCTCCCACGGTCGGCCCTCCGCGCCCCCGCGCCTGCGCGGACTCGACGCGAGCGCCCGCTACCGCGACGAGGACACCGGCGAGATCCACCACGGGGCCGTCCTCATGACCCACGGCCTGCCCACGCGACTGCCGGCGGGGGACTACGCGAGCGCGTTGATCCGCCTGAAGGCGCATGACGAGCGCCACACCGGCACACAGTGAACCTACTCGTGAGTAACGTCCGGCTGCCGGAGGACCGCGCGCGATCCCGCCTGCGAAGTGCTGTGGGGGTAGACGGGGTCTCCCGCCCGTCCGGCTCCACCGGGGGTCAGCCGTTCACCACAGCATTTCCGCTGCGTCCCACCACTCCTCCCGCACCCACGGGGCTCGGGGAGGCCCGCGTGCTCTCGGCTTGCCCGCCCGATGCCGCCGCGTGGATCCACGAGCGGAGGAGCGCCTCAGGTCACACCCCGGGCCGCCGCCTCCCTAAAACCTAGACACGCTAAGTTTTTGCCCTTACCGTGAGATCTGAGGCCGCCTCCTGCGGCCCGTTCCTCAAGTCGTCGGCAGCGCAGCGTAAGGAGCCGGCCATGCCCGACACGTATCTCTCTGCCTCGGCGTCGCCCGCGGAAGCACCGATTCAGGACGATCCGAGCGTCAGCTCGCGCCTCGGCCGGCTGGGGCCGGTGATGCTCCTCGCGCACTTCGGCTGGCTGCTGCCCGCCGCCGCGAGTGGGACGCTGATCCAGGCGCTGCTCGCGCAGGTGGACGCGGAAGCCAAGCTCGCCCTGTACGCCACCCTGAGCACCGCCGGCGCGGTCGCAGCCACCGTCGCGAATGTCGTGTGCGGCGTGCTGTCGGACCGGACCCGCTCCCGGTTCGGCCGCCGCAATCCGTGGATCCTCGGCGGCGGTCTCGTCGCGGCGGTTTCCCTGGGCGCGATGTCCCTGGTGCGTGACTTCACCGTGCTGGTGGTGCTGTGGATGGTGTTCCAGGTCGCACTGAACGCCTTCCTCGGTCCGCTCGTCGCGCTCCTGCCCGACCGGGTGAGCCCCGCGCACCTGGGAAAGGCGTCCTCGTACGTCGGCGCCGGTCAGCTGCTCGCGCAGAGCCTCGCCGGGGTCGTCGCCGGCTGTTTCCTGGCCGTTCCGGCCGAGGGGCTGCGCTGGGTGCCGTGGCTGCTGGCGGCGGGCGCGGTGCTGGTGTTCGTGGCCGCGCCGGACCACTCGAACCGGCACGAGCCACGGGAGCCGTTCGCCCTGGGCACGCTGCTCAGAAGCCTCCTGCCGCCCCGGGACGCCGACTTCACGTGGGCGCTGGTGAGCCGCTTCCTCGGCATGCTCGGCCTGTTCCTCGTGCTGATGTACCAGCTGTACACGCTCACCGACCATGTTCGGCTCGGCCCCGATGCCACGGCGCAGGCCATCGCCACCGGAGGCGTCGTGATGGCCGTCGCCTCCGGCACGTCGATCGCGCTCGCCGGCCCGCTCTCGGACCGGCTCGGCCGGCGCAAGGCATTCGTGGCCGCCGCCTCCCTGCTGATGGGCCTCGCCGCGCTGCCGCTGGCGCTGGTCCCCTCGCTGTGGGCGTTCTACGCCTTCCTCGCGGTGGGCGGCTTCGGCTTCGGCGCGTACCTCGCCGTGGACCAGGCCCTCATCACCGAGGTGCTGCCCAGCCATGACCACGCCGCCAAGGACATGGGCATCCTCAACATCGCCAACACCGCGCCCCAGATCGTGGCGCCTCTGATCGCCGTGGCCGTCGTCCCGGCACTCGGCTTCCGCGGGCTGTTCCTGCTCGCGACCGCCTGCGCCGTGGCAGGCGCCCTGTGCGTTGCGCCCATCCGCCGCGTCCGCTGACGCCTCGGGCCCCACCCCTTCCCCCTACGAAAGGACCTTCCATGCCGCGCACGGCCGACGGACTGCTGCTCCCCGACGACTTCCTGTTCGGTGCCTCCACCTCGGCGCACCAGACCGAGGGGGGCAACACCAACAGCGACTGGTGGCGTCTTGAGCACTCCGGTGGCCCGCTGAAGCAGCCGAGCGGGGACGCCGCCGACAGCTACCACCGCTGGGGCGAGGACATGGACCTGCTGGCCGACCTCGGGTTCACCGACTACCGCTTCAGCATCGAATGGGCCCGCATCGAACCCGAACCCGGCCGCTTCTCCCACGCGGCCCTCGCCCACTACCGGCGCATGGTGGAGGGTGCCCTCGCACGGGGCCTGCGCCCTATGGTGACCCTTCATCACTTCACCGCGCCGCGCTGGTTCGCCGAGCGCGGCGGCTGGCGGACCCCTGGCGCGGCGGAGCTGTTCACGCGGTACGTGGCGGCAGTCGCGCCCGTCATCGGCACCGGCGTACACCACGTCTGCACGATCAACGAGCCCAACATGGTCGCCGCCATGGACGCGATGATCCAGCAGGGCGAGGAGGGCGGCCCGGCGACGCCCGGCATGCCGCTGCCCGACGCGGAGATGACGGCCGCGCTCATCGACGCGCACCACCGGGCCGTCTCCGCCGTGAAGGAGATCTCGCCGGACATCCTCACTGGCTGGTCCATCGCCAACCAGGTCTTCCAGGCGCTCCCCGGTGCCGAGGAGGCGGCGGCCGCCCACCGGCGCCCCCGCGAGGACGTCTTCATCGAGGCGGCGCGCGACGACGACTGGATCGGCGTCCAGGCGTACACGCGCACGCTGATCGGCCCCGACGGCCCGCTGCCGGTGCCCGAGGACGCCGAACGAACCCTCACCGGCTGGGAGTTCTATCCCGAGGCACTCGGACACGCCCTGCGCCACACCGCCGAGGTGTCCGGCGGCGTGCCGCTGATCGTCACGGAGAACGGGATCGCCACCGCCGACGACGACCGGCGCATCGCCTACACCACCCAGGCGCTCGGCGGCCTTGCGGCGGTGCTGGCCGATGGACTCGACGTCCGTGGCTACCTGCACTGGAGCGCCCTGGACAACTATGAATGGGGTTCGTACGGACCGACGTTCGGCCTGATCGCCGTCGCCCCGCGCACCTTCGCCCGTACGCCCAAGCCGTCCGCCGCCTGGCTCGGCGGCATCGCCCGCTCCCGTCACCTTCCCGGCGCCGCCTGACCGTCGCCATCAACCCGTAGGGACAACACCGATGAGTCGCCCCACCCAGCCCCCACAGCTGCCCGAGCCCTTCCTCCCGCCGCCCGCGCCCGTACTCGCCGACGACGGCACTCGCCGGTACGAAGGCGTGACCTATGCCAGGAGCCCTGGCTACCGGCCTCGCCTGTTCGACGCGTACGTGCCACCGGCCGGCCGGCCCGTGCCCGCGGTGGTGTGGATCCACGGCGGGGGCTGGATGGAGGGCGACCGCCGTTACCCGCCGCCGACCGTCCCACCCGAGCTGCTCTTCGGCTCCCTCACGGCGGCGGGACTCGCCGTCGTCACCGTCGACTACCGGCACAGCCTCGAAGCACCGTTCCCCGCCCAGCTGCACGACGTGAAGGCCGCGATCCGGTACGTCCGGCGCTTCGCGGAGACCCTCGGGATCGACCCCGGGCGCGTCGGCGTGTGGGGCGAGTCGGCGGGCGGCCACCTCGCGGCTCTTGCGGCGCTGACTCCGGCGAACGCGACGGCGTCCGGCGATCTGGACGGGCGGGAGGGCGTCGGGGACGGTGACACGTCGGTCCGGGCGGTGGTGGACTGGTACGGCGTCGCCGAGATCGCTTCCGCTGCCGCGGCCTTCCCGGAGCTCCTGGCCGGAATGGCGCCCGCGCACCCGTACACCGCACTCCTGGGGTCCCCGCCCGCGGAGCGCCCCGATCTGGCCGCGTCGGCGAGCCCCGTCACGTACGTGCACCCGTCGGCCCCGCCGTTCCTGCTGATCCACGGGACCGACGACACCGTCGTCCCGTGCGCGCAGAGCGAGCTGCTGGCCGAGCGACTGACCGCGTGCGGCGCCGAGGCCGAGTCGGTGCGGGTGCCGGGGGCGGACCACATCTTCCTCGGAGCGCCCGATGTGGAGGGGCTCGTCGCACGGAGCGTGGCGTTCCTCGCCCGCCATCTCGCGGCCGCCGCCACCGGTCGCGGCGACTGATCCCCTCTCCGTGGGAGCCCGGACCGGCCGGTCCCCGGCGGTGGGCGGCGTACCTGACGACCGCCGCCCATCGCTGCGGAACCGGCCGGTCCGGGCTTTGCCGGTCCTCGGAACGCCGCAGCGGGCCCTGCCGACGCCGGCCCGCTGCGGCTTGTCATCGTGCGGGCGTCGCGGGCGCGGCCGGGGCTCCGAGTACGCCGAGCAGCCGCGTCACCTCACCTGCGTCGATCACGAGCGCACCCATGCCTGTTCCAGCAGGTCGTGCGCGAGGAGCGCCGCGCCCACGCATCCTGCCCGGTCCCCGAGTCGCGCGCCTCGGTGACATCCGGGACGGCCTGGAAGGTGAGCCGCCGGGCGAGGGCGTCGCGCACGGGCGCCAGGTACGCCTCTCCCGCGCGGGCCAGTCCGCCACCGAGGACGACGCGCTCGGGGTCGTACAGCGTGAAAGTCGGCGCAGCCGCGGCCGGCGCCCAGGCGCGCCTCGGCCAGTCCCCCCGCGCGTACGTCGTGGCCGAACGCGACGGGCAGGTCGAGGTGTTCGGCGAGTCAGTCCTGGACGGGGACGCCGCGCCAGCCGAGGTTGGCTGCGAGGACGGCGAGTCCGGACTCCTCGTCGACGATGCCGGGGACGCCTTGATGGAGGTGCCGCCGACGTCCAGGGCGATGACCGTCCGTGCGGCCGCGGCCGTCCCCGCGCCGTTCCGCGTTCTCCAGGTCGACGTGACTCACGGGGGGCCTCCCAGAAGGCGTGGCGGCCGAGTCGATCCAGGCCGCATGATTGAACATGACTTGCCTATAGCGTGATCGCTCAACTTCGAGCAAGCTTGCGCAAGATTGATCACAGTGATGCGGACACGGGTACGCTCGGCTCCAGTGATGTCGCGAGGCGATGTCGTGAGACGAGGAGAACGGTGATGGGCACGCACGAGCGGTGGACGCGACTGCTCGACGCTCTGGGCGAGCGCGGCAGCATCGAGGTCGGCGAGGCCGCCGAACTGCTGGACGTCTCCCCGGCCACCGTGCGCCGCGACCTCGAGGAGCTGGCCCGTCAGCGGCTGCTCACCCGCACCCGCGGCGGCGCCGTGCTCAGTGGCGTCTCCTACGACCTGCCGCTGCGCTACAAGACGGCGCGCAAGGCCGACGAGAAGCAGCGCATCGCCCGCGCCGCCGCCGCGCTCATCCCGCCGGGCTCCGTCGTCGGACTCAACGGCGGCACCACGACGTCCGAGGTGGCCCGTGAGCTGGCGACCCGGGCCGACCTGGCCGAGCACGGCGGGTCCACGGCGCTGACGATCGTCACCAACGCCGTGAACATCGCCAACGAGCTGGCGGTCCGCCCGTATGTGAAGACCGTGGTGACCGGCGGGGTCGCCCGCCCCCAGTCGTACGAACTGACCGGCCCGCTGGCGACGGCGGTGCTCCAGGGCCTCTCGCTCGACTACGCCATCCTCGGCGTCAACGCCGTCGACCCGCGCTTCGGCGCCGCCACCCACGACGAGGGCGAGGCCAGCGCCAACCGCGCCATGGCCGAGCGGGCGGAGAAGGTGATCGTGGTCGCCGACTCCACCAAGCTCGGCCAGCGCGCGTTCGCCCGGGTCTGTACGATCGCCGAGATCGACGCCCTGGTCACCGACCATGACGCCGCCGACGAGCTGGTCGAGCAGCTCACGGCCCAGGGCGTCGACGTCCACTGCGTCTAGGGGGTGTCGCTGAACACCGACGCACAGGGCTACTTGACCGAGCCGGCCGTCAGTCCGGACACCACATGGCGTTCGATGACCGCGAACAGCACGATCACCGGCACGATGGCCACCAGCGACGCGGCGAACACCTGGTTCCACTGCACGCTGTAGGCCCCGATCATGTTGTTGATGCCCACGGTGAGCGGCTGCCGCTCGGGTGAGGTCGTCAGCGTCAGGCCCATGATGAACTCGTTCCACGCCGCGATGAAGGTGAAGATCACGGCGGTGACGATGCCGGGCAGAGCGAGCGGCAGGGTCACCCGGAACAGGGCGCGGGCCCGGCCGCAGCCGTCCATCATGGCGGCTTCCTCCAGCTCGACGGGGATCGAGCCGATGTACGCGCTGATGATCCAGACCGCGAAGGCCAGGTTGAAGGCCGCGTTGGCCACCATCAGCACGGTCGTCGTGTCCAGCATGCCGAGCGCGTGGAACTCCCGGTAGAGGCCCACCTGCAGGGCCGTCGGCTGGAACATCTGCGTGACGAGGACGAGGAGCAGGAAGGCGTTGCGCCCGCGGAAGCGGACGCGTGCCGTGTAGTACGCGGCGGGCAGCGCCACGAGCAGCACGAGCAGCGTCGAACCGGCCGCGATCAGCAGCGTGTTGGACAGGTTCTGGCCGAGCGTGGTCTCGCTCCAGACGCGGGTGAACGCGGACCAGTCGAAGCGGGACGGCAGATAGCCGTTGTCGCGCAGCTCGTCGGCCGGGCGTCCGGCCGTGATCACCATCTGGACGTACGGCAGCAGGAAGAGCGCGGCCAATGCCCAGGCCGTGACGGTGAGCAGCACGGTCTTCGTGCGGGGGCGCGGGCGAAGGGTCGCGGTGCTCATCGGTCCGCCTCCTTCCAGCCGCTGACCTTGAGGAAGACCAGGACCAGGGCGATGACGGCGGCGAAGTTGACCACCGAGAGGGCAGCCGACTCGGCCACGTCGTAACTCCGCAGCATGTACATGAAGACCGTGGTGGTGGCGGTGTCGGCGTTGGGACCGCCCTGAGTCATGCCCCAGATGACCGGGAACGAGTTGAAGACGTTGATCAGATTGATCACCAGGGCGACGAGGAACGACGGCCGCAGCAGCGGCAGCGTGATGCGGACGTAGGTCTGGAGGCGCGAGGCGCCGTCGACGCGGGCCGCCTCGTACACCTCTCCGGGCACGGTCTGGAGTCCGGCGAGCAGCGTGTACGTGGTGAACGGCAGGGACACGAAGACGGCGACGGCGATCAGCCATGGCTTCGCGTGCGCGGCGTCCCCGGTCCACGCTTCGGCCGAGTCGATCAGGCCGAGGTCGAGGAGGAGGCGGTTGAGCACGCCGGCGACCTGGTCGAGCATCCAGCGGAAGCCGATGGCGGTCATCAGGACGGAGGCCGCCCAGGGTGCGATGAGCGCCCATCGGGTGACCCGGCGGCCGGGGAACCGCTGGTTGAACAGCTGGGCCAGAGCCAGGGAGATCAGCATCGTGAGCACGACGACGGCAACCGTCCACACGGCCGTCCAGGTCAGGACGTCGGGGAGGCGAGGGTCGGCGAACAGCTTGCGGTACTTGTCGAGTCCGGCCGGGCCCAGGTCCACGCCGGATGTGTCGATCCTCCGCAGCGAGGTGCGGACCATCTCGAAGACCGGCCAGACGACCACGGCCAGGATGAGCAGGACGGCCGGTGCGATCCAGGGCAGCGCGCCGAGGCGCCGGAACCAGGAGCGGGGCCGGGACCCGGCCGGCCGGTCAGGGCGGCGCCGGCCGGGGCCCGGGGCTGCGGGCCGGCGGGCCGCGTGGGCCCGCCGGTCGGCGGTACGGGGTGTGGTGCTGGTGGACACGTGCGTTCTCGTTTCGGACGTACGGCCGGAGCCCGTCACTGCCCCGCCTGCTCGGCCGCCTGCTGGAGGGCGTCGAGGGTCTTCTGCGGGTCGTCGAGGGCACTGCCGATCTGGGTCTTGATCTGGGCGGAGACGCCCGGCCAGGTCGGGTCGCTGAGCGGGTAGAAGGTCGCGGTCGGCAGGATCTCGAGGAAGGGGGCCAGGTCCTTCGTCGCCGGGTCGGCCGCGAGCGCCGTGCGGGCGGACTGGGTCACGGGCAGCAGGCTGTAGGTCTTGGCGAACCTGACCGTGTTCTCCTTGCCGTACGCGAAGTCGAGGAAGGCCTTGATCTCCTTCTTGTGGCCGCCCTTCTTGAAGGCCATGACCCAGTCGGCCACGCCGAGCGTGCTGGGGCTCTTCTCCTCAGCTCCCGGCATGGCGGTCCATGTGACGTCCATGCCCTTGAGCTCGGTGAGCTGGCCGGGGAAGCCGTTGAGCATGCCGACCTTGCCCGAGGCGAAGTTCTTGGTGAGGTCGGTGCGGTTGACGGCGGCCGGGCTCTTCTCCGTGAGTCCCGCGTCGGCCCACTTCTTGAGCTGGGTGAACGTCTCCACGTTGGCGATGGAGTTGATCGCGTACGTGTCGCTGGAGTTCTGGTAGCCACCGCCGTTGCCCATCATCCAGATGAACGCCTCGGCCTGCGCCTCCTCCTTGCCGAGCGGCACGCCGAGGGGCACCTCGACGCCGGCCTTCTTGAGCGCGGTCGCGGCGGCGGTGACCTCGGTCCAGGTCTGCGGCGGCTTCTTCGGGTCGAGCCCGGCCTTGCGGAACAGCTCGTTGTTGATGAGGAACATCCGGGCACTGGAGACGAACGGGATGCCGTACGCGGTGCCGTCCTGACGGCCGGCGTCGGCCATGGCGGGGATGAGGTCCCCTTCGGTGGCCACCGAGAGCACCTCCGGGGCGGAGTACAGCAAGCCGCTCCTGGCGAAGTCGGCGTAGCCGCCGGTCTGGAGGACGTCCGGCTGGTTCCCGTTCTGGACCATGGTCTTGACCTGGGCGTCGATGTCGTTCCAGTTGATCACCTGGAGGTCGACCTTGATCTTCGGGTTCTTCTTCTCGAACGCCTTGATCACGTCCTGCCAGTAGGCCTGGCTGGGGTTGTCGCCGTTGGAGCCGTAGTCCGCCGCGACGAACTTGATCGTGGTGACCCCGTCCGCGCCGGTCGAGGCGCCGGTTCCGCCGCCGCAGGCCGTGAGCACGAGCGCGCCGACGATTCCGGCGGTGGACAGGGCGAAAAGACGTCGCTTCATGGCAACTACCGCCTGATTCATGAAGAGAGAGGTTGACGCGCGAAACTGAGCAGGTTGGCGCGTAACGCTCAACTTAGAGCATCAAATGCGCCTCGCGTCACCCGCGAACTCGGGTGAGTTACGCACTTGTGACCGCCCAGCTGGACCCAAGGCGTCATGCGCAGTTCTGATTGTTTTTGATTGATAGATGGATCATGTGCGCACTTGACGTCATTCAACGGCGACTGCTGTCATGTCGCGCACCACTCTCGGCAGTGTCGGCGAGCGAAAGGCGACTGTGATGCGAGCACGCTCTTCAGTACGGATCAGAGGCAGAGGGCGGCGACCAGCTGTCCTCTGCGTGGTGGCGGCCCTGGTGGCGGCAGTGTTCTCCGTCGCGGGCCCGGTGTCGCCGGCCGCGGCGGCGACCGCCGGGGACGCCACGGGGGTCAGCCAGACCGGCAACACCTTCACCATCAGCACCTCGACGGCGGCGAAGGCCCGGGTCACGGTCGCCCGCCAGGACATCTTCCGGATCTGGCTGTCGCCGAACGGCAGCTTCACTGACGACCCGGCGGGCAGCGCCCTCGCGATCGACACCGACTTCGGCACCGTGCCCACAAGCGTCGCGGACGCCGGCACGTACTTCCGGATCACCACCCCGGCCCTGAACATCCGGGTCAACAAGTCCCCGCTGCGGTTCTCGGTCTACCGCGCCGACAACTCCACCCTGGTCTGGGCGGAGTCCCAGCCGCTCTCCTGGACGGGCACGCAGGCCAGCCAGTACCTGACCCAGGGCGCGGACGAGCAGTTCTACGGCACCGGCCTCCGGCTCGGCGAGTGGGCGCTGCGCGGCAAGAGCGTGCCCATCTCCGGCAGCAACAAGTGGCTGGAGAACCACAACGCGAGCCCCGCGCCGTTCTACATGTCGACCAACAACTACGGCGTCATGCGGAACACCTGGGCTCCAGGCACGTACAGCTTCGGCGCGCCGGGCACGTTCACCCACAACGAGAACCGTTTCGACGCCTGGTACTTCGTCGGCGACTCACTCAAGGGCGTCCTCGACGCGTACACCGACGTGAGCGGCAAGCCGTTCCTGGCGCCGATGTGGGGCTTCGAGCTCGGTAACGCCGACTGCTGGAACGCCACGAACCCCGACTACACCGGTGACCACAACCGACTCCGTCACCAGACCACCAAGGACGTCCTGGGGTATGCGACGGACGCCCGCGCCGCCGACATGCCGTCGGGCTGGTTCCTGCCCAACGACGGCTATGGGTGTGGATATTCGGACCTGAAGACGACCGTGGACGGGCTGAAGGCAAAGGGCTTCCAGACCGGCCTGTGGACCTCGACCGGCCTCGCGAACATCGGCACCGAGGTCGGTGTCGCAGGCAGCCGCGGCGTCAAGACCGACGTCGCCTGGATCGGCCCTGGCTACAAGTACGCCTTCGACGGCGTGCAGCAGGCCGTGGACGGCATCGAGAAGAACTCCGACGCCCGCCGCTACGTGTGGACGGTCGACGGCTGGGCCGGCACGCAGCGCAACGCCATCGTCTGGACCGGCGACACGCCCGGCAACTGGGACGCCATGCGCTGGCACGTCCCGGCGGTCACCGGCGCGGGCCTGTCCGCGCTCAACTACGCCTCGGGAGACGTCGACGGCATCTTCCAGGGCAGCCCGAAGACGTACGTCCGCGACCTGCAGTGGAAGGCGATGACGCCCGTCTTCATGACGATGTCCGGCTGGGGCGCCACCAACCCGGAGGCCGGATACCAGGACAAGCAGCCCTGGCGTTTCTCCGACCCGTACCTGTCCATCAACCGCAAGTACCTCAAGCTGAAGATGCGGATGATGCCGTACTTCTACTCCATGAGCCGGGTGGCGACCGAGACCGGCACGCCGACGCTGCGGGCCATGGTTCTGGAGTACCCGAACGACCCGGTCGCGCGCGGCAACCAGACGAGCGGCCAGTTCATGTCCGGTGACTCGCTGCTGGTGGCTCCCGTCGTGACGGACACCACGAAGCGCGACGGCATCTACCTGCCCGCCGGGACCTGGACCGACTACTGGAGCGGCAAGACGTACAGCGGGCCGGGCTGGCTGAACGGCTACGACGCCCCGCTCGACCGGCTGCCGATGTTCGTCAAGGGCGGCGGCATCGTGCCGATGTGGCCGCAGATGAACTACACCGGCGAGAAGCCGGTCTCCACCCTCACCTACGACGTGTACCCGCGCGGCTCCTCGACGTTCACGCTGTACGAGGACGACGGGATCACCCGCCAGCACCAGACCGGCGCGTACGCCAAGCAGAAGGTGGACGTCACCGCCCCCGCCTCCGGCACGGGCGACGTCCGCATCGCCGTCGGCGCCAGCACCGGCACGTACAACGGCAAGCCCGCCTCGCGCGGCTACGAGTTCACCGTCCACGCGGCCGCCGCGCCCAGCGGCGTCACGGTCGACGGTGCGGCCCTGCCGGCGCTGACGTCGAAGGCCGCGTACGACTCCGCCACGACCGGCTGGTACTTCGACCCGTCCGACCGCTCCGGCGCCCTGTGGGTCAAGACGGGGTCGAAGTCCGGCGCGTTCACCGTCACCGCGTCCGGTGTGACGCTGCTTCCGGCCGCCGAGGTCCCCGCCACGGGCGAGCCGATCTCCAAGGCCGCCTGGAAGATCGCGTACACCGACAGCCAGGAGACGACGGCCGAGAACGGGGCCGCCGCCAACGCCATCGACGGCGACCCGGCCACCAGGTGGCACACCGCCTACTCGGGCAGCACGGCCGCGCAGCTTCCCCACGAGGTCCAGATCGACCTCGGGGCGCGCTACGACGTGGACAGCCTGTCGTACCTGCCGCGCCAGGACGGCGGAAGCAACGGCCACATCGGCTCGTACGAGGTATACGTCTCCGACACCACGGCGAGCTGGGGCAGCCCGGTCGCGACGGGCGTGTGGGCCGACAGCGCCACGGAGAAGAAGACCTCCTTCGCTCCCAGGACGGGCCGCTATCTGCGGCTGAAGGCCCTGACCGAGGCCGGGGACAGCGGCCCGTGGACCAGCGCCGCCGAGATCTCCGCGACCGGCCGGGCCGTACCTCTCCCGGCGAACGCGACGCTGGTCAACGGGGCTTCGGGCACGTGCGTGGACCTGCCGTACAGCGCCACGACCCCCGGTACGGAGCCGGCGCTCTACACCTGCCACGGCGGCGCCAACCAACGCTGGACCTTCACCAGCACCGGGACCCTGACCGGCAAGGACGGCGTCTGCCTCGACGGCTCCGGCGCCACCGTCGCCGTCCAGGCGTGCAACGGCTCGGCGGGCCAGAAGTGGCAGCTCGGCGCCCAGGCGACGATCACCAGCGGCGGACGCTGCCTGGCCCCCGTCGGGGCGGGCACGGCGAACGGCACCAAGCTGACGCTCGCCACCTGCTCGGGCACGGCGGCCCAGCGATGGACGCCCACTGCCTGACCGCCACCACCTGAGGAGGGAAACCGCGCCCCCCGACCGGCAACGGTCGGGGGGCGCGGCCATATACGCAAAAACCTAGACATTCAAAGTTTTCGCGCTTACCGTGGCATGACCGGCGGCTCTCCGGCCGCCACCGCGCCCCGCCCCCCCAGGCGCAGAGGAGCCCCTCATGTTCACCACCACGCAGAACACCCCGCTCACCCAGCTCACCGGCCCTCCCGACCTCCTCCCCCTCCGGCCCGGCCTGTGCCTTCAGGACGAACGTCGAGCCCTGTGCGTGATGCCCGCGACCGTCGAGGCGGTCCCGCTGCTGCGCCGCTTCGTCCGGGAGACGGTCGGCCCATGGGAACTCGGCGACGAGGTCGACGAGGCACTCGGCGTCATCGTGACCGAGCTCGTCGCCAACGTCATCCGGCACAGCGGGAGCCAGGACGTGGCCGTGCTCCTGACGACGACCGGCCGCACGGTGACCCTCCAGGTCCAGGACACCGGCAGGTGGCGCCCCCGGCGCCCCCGTCTCCCCAGTGACGACGCCGCCGCATGCTGCGGCCGCGGCCTGCAGCTCGTGCGCGCGTTCGCCCTGGACTGCGCGATCATCCGGACAGCACGTGGCACGCGGGTGGCCGTGACTCTCGCCGCCGACGCGTTGATCGAGCAGAGACCGCCGGTACGGGACTAGGGCGCTGGTGGGTCCTGGGGCTCCGGCTCCCACCCCTGCTGCCTGCCCAGCACTTCCAGGAGCAGGTCCCGCAGTCGGCCGATGTCACCGGCCATGTCGATCGACGGCTCCAGTAGCCACTGGAGCTGCAGCCCGTCCGTCGCCGCCAGCAGGATCCGGGCCGCCCAGTCCGCATCGGCGTCCGCCACCGGCCCCGCGGGGCCGAGCCCGGGCGGCGGACCCCCGGCGAGCAGCGCCGCGATCTGGAGCCTCAGGCCGCGGTACCGCTCTGTGAAGAACGCATGCCCCGGGTGGTCGGGGTCGGCCGAGGCCGCGGCGATGTCCAGGAAGAGCTTGACCAGTCCGGGCGTGGCGGCGTTCCGAGCCAGCAGCTCCGTCCGCCAGAGGACGGTCTCCGGGGTGTACGCCTCGGACGCGGCGGTGTCGCGGGCCTCGATCACCGCCGTGAGCAGCGCCTCACGGCTCCCGAAGTGGTGCAGGACGCCCGCGTCGGTCATCCCCACCCGCTGGGCGATGTCCCGTACGGACACGCCCCGGCTGCCGGCCTCGGCATAGGCGGCCAGAGCGGCGTCGAGGATCTCCTGCCGTTTGGCGGCGGTCTTGGCGTACGGGCCCCGGGGTCGTCGTGTGGTCACCGAATTACTTTAGCCGGGCCCCGCAGGGAAAAACCTTGCACCCCTACCTTTTCAAGGGCCGCGCGGAGCGAGGAACCAGAGCGGTGGCTCCCGGCACCGCCGGACACGGAAGGGCGGAGCCGCGTACGAGGCCCCGAGCACGGCAACGACCCGCACCAGCCCCCTTCTCCCGCGCAAGCCTGCTGGCTGCCGCGAGCGGAACGCCCGCGAGTGCCGCTACCAGGGTTCGGCGGGTGGTGGTCATGTGTCTTCGGCCTCTTTCGTCAGTCCTCTACCGGCTACCGGCGGTGCGGGGCCCAGCCGTCCGTACCCGCGAGGTAGTCGGCGACCGTGTGCAGGGCCGCCCGCTCGTCGCTCATCTGCGGCCGGTCGGCGGTTTCGGCGGCGCCCGGACCGTAGGTCTGGTACTCCGTGAAGCGAGCGTCCTTCCACGAGAAGCCGCTCATGTCCGTCCACGGCGACGCCTTGATCGCCGCGGGCAGCTCGGTCTCGCGGAACAGCACCTGCGCGATGGCGTCGGGCTCGCCGCCCGGGTGCCAGGGGCGGCCCAGGTGGAAGGAGCCGGCGGGCGCGTCGCTGATGACCTGGGACCTGGTGATCAGGAAGCCGTACGGGTTGTTCTTCCAGGTCGAAGCCGCGGTGATCCAGCCGTTGTTGGTGGTTGAGCCACGGTTGAGCGCCTTGATGACGGACTTCTCGATCACGGTGGTGGCGCGCCCGTAGATGAAGTCGACGTCACCCTCGATGTAGGAGTCGCGGATGTAGACGCGGCGGATGATGTCCAGCTTGGGGGTGTCGGTCATCAGCGTGTCCTGGTTGCCCAGGAAGGCGGTGTTCTCGAAGACGATGCGGTCGCCGGTGGTCTTCATGGCGAGCGCCTGCTCGCCCTTGATCTCGTGGGCGGCCTCGTCGAAGTCGTTGGCGAAGGTGAGGTTGCTCGCGGTGACGTCGTTCGCGGCGATCAGTACGGTGGCGCTGCCGGTGGAACCGCCCTGCTCCGCCGGGGTGTCGTACACGATCTTGGTCTGAGAGCGGTCCTGCCCCGTTCCCCGCAGCGCGAGGAGCGGCTTGGTCGCCGGAATGCGGACCTTCTCGCGGTACGTGCCCGGGGCGAGCTTCAGCGTGACGGTGGAGTCGTTGCCCGCGGGCACGGCGTCCACGGCGGCCTGCACGGTCGGATAGTCGCGCGGCACGTCGAGCACGATGTTCGTGCCGATGGTCGGCTGCGGGCCGGAGAACTTCCGTACCAGCGCCGGGACGGCGGCGGCCGGGTCCAGTCGGTAGTCGTAGAAGTCACGCGGGTCGAAGGCGGTGCCCCGGGTGTCGTGGCGTCCGGTCGTGTTCTTCAGGATCGAGCCGCGCTGGACGAGTTCGGCGGTGGCATCGGCCTGGTAGGGGTGCTGGACGTCTTGGTAGTAGCTGTTCTCGATCACCATTCTGGTCTTGCCGCGCGACCAGTTGCCGTACGTCCAGACCGGGTCACCGTCCTGGACCTGGGCCGACATGTAGTTGTTGTAGAGGTGCGCGTAGGCGCAGTTGTCGGCGGACGGGTTGCGCTGCTTGGTGCCGTTGAACCAGTTGTGGTCGATGGTGACCTGCGTCGTGACGTTCTCGGTCCAGCCGATGCCGAACGCCTTGTTGTGGGTGTCGAAGCGGTTGTACGAGACGGTGACGTACTGGCTGTCCTTGCGCAGGTCGATCAGGCCGTCGCCCATGTGCGTGAGGTTGTTGTGGTCGATCCAGACATGGTCGACGGTGTCCATCTGGATGGCGTCGAAGTCCTGGGTCTTGCCGTCCCAGTCGCCGTCGACGTACGTGTCGCGAATGGTGAGGTTGCGGATGATGACGTTGTGCGTGCCGGGGCGCAGGTTCAGTCCGCCGTGGACGAGCTCGCCTGTTGTGCCCACGCCGATGAGGGTCTTGTCGGAGGTCACGTCGATCTCGGCGCCGTAGGGCGCCACGTCGATGGAGCCCTTGACCCGGATGATGTAGGGGCCTTCCGCCGCCGCGTACTTGGCGAGCGAGGCCTGGTCGGTGACGGTGACGACCTGACCGCCCGCCCCGCCGGTGGTGCCGCCCGCGAGCGAGGCGAATCCATGCGCGGTGTCGGACAGCCGGTGGGGCGTGGCGACCGGCCCGGAGGCGGTGCCGGAGGCGGTGGCAGTGGCCGCGGTCGGCTCTGCCGCCCCGGCGGTCTGTACGGGGCTCAGGGCCGTCAGCCCCAGCGCGGCGGCCAGGGCGGTGACGGCGCCGACGGCTCGCGCGCGCAAGCGCTTGCTATGGAGAAGTGTGTGCTTCATTGCGGACTCCCAACAGGCATGAGGTTGCAATCGCTCAGGTGCGGATGGCGGTAGTGCTCAGCGGAGTTCCCCGGCGCCGGCGCCGCGTGCCACGTCGCGGTCGGCCTTCGCCGCGCTGTCGACAGGGCCGTGCAGGGCGGGGACCCAGCCGACGTCGGCGGTGAGATCGCGCTCACCGGCGGAGTTGTACGCGTTGTTGATCGCCAGCAGGTCGACGGGGAAGCCGTTGAACAGCGTGCCGGTCTGGTGCAGCGCGCTGCCGTTCCAGCTCTTCACCAGGTCGGCGGCCTCGATATGACCGGGGACGGTGAAGGCGTTGTTCTCGGCATAGACCGCCGACTCGGTGGAGACGCCCCAGGAGTAGCGGAAGTCGTGGACGTCCTCGGGAACGACGTAGCGGTTGTTGTACACGTGGACCTGGCCGAAGCGGACGCGCGGAGCGCGCTGCACGACGGACTCGAACTCGTTGTGGTGCAGGGTGACGCGCAGCTTGCCGCGGTCGCCGGTCGCGGTGTCGGAGTTGCCGACGAGCATCGCCTTGTCGTGGTCGGCGAACCGGCTCCAGGAGACGGTGACCAGGTCGGAGCCATTGGTGATGTCCAGCAGCCCGTCGTGGCGCAGGTAGTTGCGGCCGAAGTGGGTGGGTTCCTTCGCGTCGGGGCGCTCACCGTCCGAGGCGGTGACGTGGTCGATCCAGACGTGGGTGGCGCCGCGCAGCCAGAGATTGTCGTACGCCGTCTTCCAGTCGCCGAGGCCGCCGGTGTTGGGCTGCCAGACGGGGAAGCAGTCGTAGGCATCGCGCAGTTCCACATTGCGGATGATGACGTTGTCGGCGTGGTGGACATGGAGGGCGACGCCTTCCAGTACGGCGTTGTCGCCGAGCCCGACGATGGTGGTGTGGGACCCGACCTCGATCTCAACCCGCTCCGCCTGCCGGGCGGCTGACGCCTTGCGGGCCTCTTCCTGGGGTCCGGCCGGCTTGGCGGCGCCCCAGGTGCGGGGATCGTATGCGGCCAGGTACTGCTTCAGGCTGTAGCCGTCGGTGGCGTAGTCGGAGCAGTCCAGGCGTCGCCCGCTGTCGTCCGTGTTGGCGTTGATGACGCCCGCGATGCGGATGATCTTCGGGGTCGCACTGCCGCCGTCCAGCGCGCGGACCAGCTCGGCCCGGTTGCGTACGGTGAAGACGTGGGCCTCATCGGCGGCGGCGCCCCCGGTGGTGCCGCCGTCGGCAGCCGCCCAGCCGTCGTCGGCGGCGAGCGTTTCGCGGCTCAGGTCCCGGGGCTCCGCGGACGCGGACGCGGGGGCGCCGACTGCGGCCAGCAGGAGTATCGCCAGGGCGACTTGGAGGGAGCGACGGGCTCTCGGGGTGGGCATCAGGTGGCACTGTCCTTTCCTCGGATCTCGTAGCAAGCGCTTACTGGTAAGCGCTTGCTACGAGACATGCGCCGACCCGGCCCGGATGATCTCCGAGTCGGCTCAGGGGCAAGGCCGCACGTACGGCGCACGGGAGGGGATCCAGCTCGGCGCAGATTCCACAGCTACCTGAGGCTCAGATCTCACATCTCATATACGACGTACGAAATATGACGGGTTGAAGCTAGAAGCGGCCGAGGGGTTTAGTCAACGTCTCTAACAAAAGAAGTGGGGCAGGAGTGTCAGTGATGAGCGTCCAACCGGCCCGCGCGTTCGTCGGGGCCTACCTGAGACGCGCGGCGAGCGGCAAGCCCTGCCGGCGTACGTCATTGGCGACGAGTCCGGCGATCCGCTGAGCGCCGTAGGTCTCGACATGGGTGCGGTCGTTGCAGAAGAAGGCGCCGACGGGGCCCGAGCCGAAGTCGCCGTTGTGCGGGCAGAGACGCAGGCTGTTGCAGAGGGAGACGCTCAGTGTCTGCAGGTCGATGACCGGTGCTCCGGTGGCGGTGCCGGTGGCGTAGGTCTCGGTGACGAAGCCGCGGTTCCTGGTCGCGGTGCTGCCGGAGCAGGTGATCGCGGCCACCGGGTGCCAGACGGTGACCGGTGTCGCGGCTGTCGCGGCTGTCGCGGCGGGCTTCGCACGGTCGAGGCCCCGGCGCAGTGAGGGGAGGTCTGGTCGGCCGCCATGGCGGCGCGGGCGCCGGACATCGACAGGGCGATCATCAGTGCCGTGGTGGAGAGGACCCGGAGTTTCTTCATCTGGTTCGCTCCCAGGAGAGGCGCTGCCGCACTTCGGTCAGCGCCCAGCAGACCGGTTTCCGGGGTCTCCGGCCACGGGCAGAGTCCTCACGCGTGGTCCCGTCGTTCCGGTCGCAGGCGTGTCGCCTCACGAGAGCACTGTCGTGCGGCGGGCGAACGGCAGAGCCTGAGTCCCGGAGAAGCCCCGGGTCGGAGACCTGGGGCTTCGTCGTCATGTCATGTAGGTGTAGATCGGCGAGAACTGCGGTGTCGGGGGCGGGCCCGTCGCGCCTGCGGCTTGGAGGGCGGGGGCGAGGCGCTCCTTGACGAATCGCTTCGCCTCCTCCTCCGACTCCCAGATCTCGATGACACGCCAGCCGCCGGTGGGGCTGGGGCCGGCGGCGTGGAAGATGCCGCCGGCGGGCTTGTCCTGCAGGCCCAGTTGTTCCCGGGCCCTGTCGTAGATCTCCTGTGAACCGTGGGGGTTGTCCACGAGCATGACGATCGCCATCACTGCCTCCTCATGGTCGGGCGTCTTTTTCCGTGTGGTCACGTGGTGTGCGAGAGGGGGGTGCCGATCTCCGTCCGCAGCGCTTCCAGGAAGGCTTCGGGCTGTTCGAAGGCGGGGTCGTCGGCGGCGTTCTCGATCACGTGCAGCGGCCATCCGTGGCGAGCGCTCGCGGCCTGGGCCACCTTCAGCCCGACCTGGAGGTCGTGTCTTCCGCAGATCAGGGCCACGGGTACGGGGATGCGGGCCAGGTCGGCCGCCGGGACCGGGGTCATCGCGAACGCGGGCATGAGGCTGCGCAGAGCGGCCTTCTCGTCGCGTGTGCGGGCACCGCCGAGCATGTACGCCTCCATCAGCTCCATCTGCTCGCCGAGCTGTCGGCGCAGCGCGCCCACGTCGACCATGCAGGCGTCCATCAGCTGGTCCCGGGAGCGTTCCGTGGGCCGCGCCACGAAGCGGGCCATCGCGAAGGCGAACCTCGGGGCGGGGCGGAACCGGGCGAGGCCGTACGTGTCCACCAGGACCAGGCGGGCGAGCCGGTCCCCGTGGTCGCAGGCGAACCGGGCTGCGATCGCGCCGCCGAGCAGATGGCCGGCCAGGACGGGCCGAGAGGCGCAGGTCTGCTCGATCAGCTCGCCGAGCCAGGTGAGGACGCGGTCGGCCTTCAGGTGGCCTTCGCCCGGTTCGGAGGCGCCGTGTCCCGGCAGGTCGGGGGCGACCACGGAGAAGGTCTCCATCAGGTCCGGCATGACGCGCATCCAGGTCGCGGCGAACTCCCCTGCGCCGTGGAGGAGGACGAGCGGCGGTCCTTCGCCTCCTTCCAGCACGGCCGTCGGGATGCCGGCGGGGTCGATACGTCGTTCTGTGGCGGGGAAGCCGGCGAGGAGCCGTTCGCGGATCTCGTCGCCGGGGGCGGCGGGCTTGGTCATCTCTGCCACCTCCATCCGCTTCCAGCGTCCTCGGGGCGGCGGCGGGCTGCATCGACCGGAATCACCAATCCCGTCAGGGGGCGAGGCGTGGTTCTTTCTGACCACTTGGGCGTCAGACCACGTGGTACTCGTGCGCCTTCGCGCTCGCCGCCGTCCGCGAGTCCACGTCCAGCTTGGCGAAGATGTTCTGGAGGTGCCGGGCGACGGTGTGCTCGCTGATGACGAGGGCGGAGGCGATCTCCCGGTTGTGCTTCCCGGCCGCGACGAGCCGCAGGACGGCCTGCTCGCGCGCTGTCAGCCCCAGGACGATCCCCGGCTCCTCCCGGCCGCCCGAAGCGATCGCGTCGGCCCGCGCCACATCCGGCCCCGCCCCGAGCCGCTCGAACTCCGCGCGGGCCGCCTCCAGTTCGAGGGCCGCCGTCTCCTTGTCACCCAAGGCCCGGCACGCCCTGCCGAGGTGCATGCGCGTCCGCGCGGTCTCATACGGTGCGCCTAGCTCCTGCCACCCCTGCTCGGCCTCGCGGAGGGCGATCAAGGCAGACCGTGCGTCACCGGCCGCCAACTCGACCGCGCCGCGGGCGGTCGCCGCGATCACCCACAGGACGTGGCACCGGTACCGCTCCGCGATCGTCCCGAGCTCGTCGCAGGCGCTGCGCGCGGCCTCCGTGTCGCCCACGGCCAGCGCGATCTCGACGCGGGCGGGCAGCAGCCGCGCCCTGTCCAGGGGCTCGGTGGTCTCGTCGACCACCCGGCGGATCGCCGCGGCCGCGGCGGCCACGTCCCCCTGGGCAAGCCGCAGCAGGGCGAGGCCCGGCTGCGGGTCGCCTCCGACTCTGCTGGCGTCCCGGTACGCCTCCTCGGCGGCCCCGAGCGCCCCTCGCAGGCGGTGGATCTCCGCCTGCCGGTAGAGGGCCTGGGCGGCCCCGGCCGGGTACGCCTCCTGCCGGAACAGCTCGCCCGCCCGTTCCGCCTCCACCAGCGCGTCCGGCCACGCGCCGAGCAGCTGCATGATCTCGGCGCGGTTCAGGTGGCACCGGCCGCTGAAGGCCACCAGGTCGGGCTGCTCCTCGCACCAGGACGTCAGTGCCTCCGTCCACTCCTGGACGCGGCGGAACTCGTACACCGCGCTGCAGACGTCGATCACCTCGCAGTAGACGATCCCGGTGACGATGGGCGAGAGGTCGCCCGAGGTGGCGGCCACCATGGCCTCGTCGAGGAGCCCGAGCCCCTCCTCGACCCGGCCCTCCCTGACCAGGGAGTGCCCCTGCTCGTTCAGGGCGAGGGCGAGGAGGTCCGCGTCCCCGAACCGTTCCGCGATCGCGGCGGCCCGGGCCGCCGTGGCACGGGCGCCCGCGTGGTCGCCGCCGGCCCGCTGCGCCGCGATGGCCGGGATGAGCAGATAGCCCTCCTCGGCGCAGGCGTCCTCCTCCACGTCGACCAGCCGCCGTGCCCGTCCGAACCATCCGGTGGCGCGGCCCGTCTCACCCCTGTACGCCAGATCGGCCCCCGCCCAGAAGGCGCAACGCACCGCGCGCAGCGGCCGGCCGGCCTCCAGGTACGCGCCGTACGCCCGCTCCGCCACGCTCACCATCTCCTCGTGACGGCCGGTCAGGTGGGCGGATACAGCGAGGAGTTCGAGGTCCTCCGGCCCCAGCGGGCTCAACCGGTCCGCGCGTTCGAGGGCCTTGTGGGCCTCGGCCCAGCGCCGTGCGGCGCAGGCCGCCCGGCCACGTTCAAGGTCGCCGGTCACGGCCACGGGAACGCCTTCCCGGGATCACCTTCCCAGGTCTGCCTCATGCGCGCCTCCAGGCTCCAGGAGAGCACCTCAATTTTATGGGAGGGGCGGGAACAGCTCCATTTTTCGCGGCATGCGCGACCTGGCCACTGACCGGACAAGCGAACCCGGAGTCCCGACCGACAAGCGACCGATCACCCGCCCGGAGGGGTGTCGGCAAGGGCGCCGAAATTCCGATCAGTGTGCGGCGTGTCACACCCAGGAGCCGTGGGATCCCCGTGGGATCATCGGCGTGGTTCCAAACCCACGCTCCACCCAAAACCGCAGGTCAAGAAGGTACGGCCCCCGCGAGACAAGCCGGGGACGTCCATTTCGCCGCACCGACGAGAGGCGATCACCGCACACGAAAACACCCCTCCAGGGGCGTTTTCGCAGGTCAGATCGTTTTTCCGTGGTGGGGCGGGTGGGACTCGAACCCACGGCCGACGGATTATGAGTCCGCTGCTCTAACCGGCTGAGCTACCGCCCCGATCGGTGAGGCGCGTACATGTGTGCGCGCCGTCTGCCGCAGCATAGCCGCTCATACGATCTCCTGCTCCGGAAGATCGGCTCTGCTGACCATCAAGACCGCGGCGCGCTCCGCATGGTTCCCGGAGACGCGAAAAAGGACCCCGAAGGGTCCTCTTCCGTCTCGCTCCCCCGGCTGGACTCGAACCAGCAACCCTCCGGTTAACAGCCGAATGCTCTGCCAATTGAGCTACAGGGGATCGCGCTCCCCCGACTGGACTCGAACCAGTAACCTGCCGGTTAACAGCCGGCTGCTCTGCCAATTGAGCTACAGGGGATTGCTGCGGTTGCATCGAACGTACCCACTCCGGATGCTCCGGGCGGGCGGTTGCTCGCTGCGACACATACATTAGCGCAAGCAGGGGGGTGCTCCGCCAATCGGTATCGCCGTGGGCACCAGCGATGCATCAGGGAAGCTCTCCAGGGAAGGTGGTGGCCATGCGATACAAGCTGACGTTCGCCATGGGACTCGCCCTCGGTTACGTGGTCGGCACACGAGCCGGACGCGAGCGCTACGAACAGTTGAAGAGGTCCGCCCAGGGCCTCGCCCGCAACCCGGCCGTGCGCAACGCCGCCGAGTCCGCCGCCCAGACCGGGCGCCAGGCCGCGGGCAAGGCCATGCACGTCGTGGGCGACAGGGTCGGTGACCACCTGCCGCCCTCCGTGACCGACCGGGTCCACGCGATGCGCCGGCGGAGCATGGGCAACGGGAAGGTCGAGGAGGACGAGTGGGGCACCAGTAACACCTGAACCGCCCCGCGTGCGGCAGAATCATGTGTCATGGGGATAGTCGCCGGACTCGACAGTTCAACGGAGTTCACACGCATCGTCGTCTGTGACACGGACACGGGTGCCGTACTGCGGCAGGGGTACGCCCCTCACCCGGGCGAACCCAAGGCCGTCGACGTCGACCCGCAGACCTGGCTGCTCTCCCTCGGGGAGGCCGCGACCGGCGGCCTCCTGGAGGGCGTGCAGGCCATCGGCGTGTCCGCGCAGCAGCACGGACTCGTCCCCCTCGACGCGCAGGGCGGCCTCGTGCGGCCCGCGCTCGTCCGCAACGACAAGCGGGCCCAGGTGGCCGCCGCCGACCTCGTCGAGTCGCTGGGCGGCCGCCAGGCCTGGGCCGAGGCCGTCGGCTCCGTGCCCGGCGCCGGGCAGCCCGTCGCCAAGCTGCGCTGGCTCGCCCGCACCGAGCCCGAGCACGCCCGGCGGATCGCGATGGTCCTCCAGCCGCACGACTGGCTGGTCTGGCAGCTCCTCGGCCGGCCCGCCCGCCGCACCACCGACCGCGGCGCCGCCTCCGGCACCGGCTACTGGTCGGCGCGCACCGGCACGTACCGCCCCGACCTCGTCGAGCTGGCCCTCGGCCACCAGGCCGTGCTGCCCGAGGTCCTCGGGCCCGCCGAGGCCGCCGGCACCACGCCCGAGGGGCTCCTCATCTCCGCCGGCACCGGCGAGACGATGGCCGCCGCTCTGGGTCTCGGTCTCGGCCCCGGCGACGCGGTGGTCTCGCTCGGCGCCTCCGGCTCCGTGATGGCCGTCCACCACGAGGCGCTCGCCGACCCCAGCGGCATGATCACCTCCTTCGCCGACGCCACCGGCATGCACCTCCCCGTCGTCCACACCTCCAACGCGGTGCGCGCGCTGCGCGGCGCCGCCGAGATGCTGGGCGTCGAGTCCCTCGACGAGCTGTCCGCGCTCGCCCTGAAGTCGACGCCCGGCGCCTCCGGGCTCGTCCTGCTGCCCTATCTGGAGGGCGAGCGGACCCCGAGCCTGCCGCACTCCGCGGGCACGCTCAGCGGGCTGCGGCGCGAGTCGATGAAGCCGGAGCACCTGGCGCGGGCCGCGTTCGAGGGGATGCTCTGCGCGCTCACCGACGCCATGGACGTGCTGCGCGGCCGGGGCGTCGAGGTGCGACGGGTGTTCCTGCTCGGCGCCGCCGCGGCGCTGCCGGCGGTGCAGGCGCTCGCGCCCGCGCTGTTCGGCGCGCAGGTCGTCGTCCCCCAGCCGGCCGACTACGCGGCGCTCGGTGCCGCCCGGCAGGCCGCCTGGGCCCTCGGGGTGGCGCGCGGCACGCTTGCGCCCTCCGCTCCCCCGGCCTGGCAGGGCGCGGCCGCGCAGATCCTGGAGCCGGGCGAGGAGCTGGCGACGGGGCAGTCGGTGCGGCAGCAGTACACGGCGACGCGGGAGCAGATCCACCCGGGTGCGTTCGGTTCGTAGAGTCCCGGTACGTGACCTCGTACGTGACCCCGTACGTGACCTCTCGGTTCGTAGAGCCGGCGGTCCCCTTTCCCGGCGACCCCGTTCGTAAAGTCTTTGCCAGGGCTCGCCGCGCCCCTTAAACGAGTCGTAACGTCTCGGGGGCGCGGGCGATAGTAGGAGCCGTGCTCATAAGACTTCTCCGAGCCCATCTCGGGCCCTACCGAAAACCGATCGTCCTGCTCGTGCTCCTGCAGTTCCTGCAGACCTGCGCGAGCCTCTACCTGCCCACCCTGAACGCCGACATCATCGACAACGGTGTCGTCGAGGGGGACACCGGCTACATCCTGCGGTTCGGTGCCCTGATGGTCGGCGTCTCCGTCGTCCAGGTCGTCTGCAACATCGGTGCCGTCTTCTACGGCGCCCGCACGGCCTCCGCCCTGGGCCGGGACGTGCGCGGCGCGGTCTTCGACCGGGTGCAGTCGTTCTCCGCGCGGGAGCTGGGGCACTTCGGCGCGCCCTCGCTGATCACCCGTACGACCAATGACGTGCAGCAGATCCAGATGCTCGTCCTGATGGCGTTCACTCTGATGGTCTCCGCGCCCATCATGTGTGTCGGCGGCATCGTGATGGCCCTCGGCCAGGACGTGCCGCTCTCGGGTGTGCTGCTCGCCGTGGTGCCGATCCTCGGGATCTCCGTCTCGCTGATCGTGCGGAGGATGCGGCCGCTCTTCCGGACGATGCAGGAGCGTCTCGACACGGTGAACCGGGTGCTGCGCGAGCAGATCACCGGCAACCGGGTGATCCGGGCGTTCGTGAAGGACACGTACGAGGAGGAGCGGTTCCGCGGGGCGAACGCCGAGCTGACCGACGTGTCGATGGCGACGGGCCGGCTGATGGCGCTGATGTTCCCGACGGTGATGACCGTCGTGAACATCTCCAGCGTGGCCGTCGTCTGGTTCGGTGCGCACCGCATCGACAGCGGCGGGATGCAGATCGGCGCGCTGACCGCGTTCCTCGCGTATCTGATGCAGATCGTGATGGCGGTCATGATGGCCACCTTCATGTTCATGATGGTGCCGCGGGCGGAGGTCTGCGCGGAGCGCATCGAGGAGGTCCTCGGGACCGAGTCGAGCGTGGTGCCGCCGGTGGATCCGGTGCGGACGCTGCACCGGCGCGGGCACCTGGAGGTCAGGAGCGCGGACTTCCGGTATCCGGGTGCGGAGGAGTCCGTCCTGAAGGACGTGGCTCTCGTGGCGCGGCCCGGTGAGACGACGGCGATCATCGGTTCGACGGGCAGCGGGAAGTCGACGCTGCTCGGGCTCGTGCCCCGGCTCTTCGACGCGACCGGCGGCGAGGTCCTCGTCGACGGCGTCGACGTCCGGAGGCTCGACCCCGAGCTGATGGCGAAGACCGTGGGCCTCGTGCCGCAGAAGCCGTACCTCTTCTCCGGGACCGTCGCGACGAACCTGCGGTACGGGAAACCCGACGCGACCGACGAGGAACTCTGGCACGCCCTCGAGGTCGCCCAGGCCGCCGACTTCGTACGGAAGCTGGAGAACGGGCTCAACGCGCCGATCGCGCAGGGCGGCACCAACGTCTCCGGCGGGCAGCGGCAGCGGCTCGCCATCGCGCGGACGCTGGTCCAGCGCCCGGAGATCTATCTGTTCGACGACTCGTTCTCCGCGCTCGACTACGAGACGGACGCCCTGCTCCGGGCCGCGCTCGCCGAGGAGACGGCCGACTCGACCGTCGTCATCGTCGCCCAGCGGGTCTCCACCATCCGCGACGCCGACCGGATCGTCGTCCTCGACGAGGGCCGGGTCGTCGGCACCGGACGGCACCAGGAGCTGATGGCGGACAACGAGACGTACCGGGAGATCGTGCTCTCCCAGCTCACCGAGGCGGAGGCAGCCTGATGGCCGGTCCTGGCGGACGCATGATGGCCGGTGGCGGCCCCGACCAGCGGTCGATGGACTTCAAGGGCTCGGGAAAGCGGCTGCTGAAGCAGCTGGCGCCCGAGCGCGGTGCGCTGTGGCTGATGCTGATCGCCGGTGTGCTGTCGGTGGCGGCCTCCGTGATCGGTCCGAAGATCCTCGGCAAGGCGACCGACCTCGTCTTCGCGGGTGTCATCGGGAACCAGATCGAGGGCGGCACGAAGGCGGAGGCCATCGCACGGCTGCGCGCGGCGGGCGACTCCGGCATGGCGGACATGCTGACCGGGGTCGACTTCACGCCGGGGCAGGGGATCGACTTCTCCGCCGTCGGCGAGGTGCTGCTCGTGGTCCTCGGCATCTACGTGGCGGCGGGCCTGCTCATGCTGGTCTCCACCCGCATGTCGATCAAGGTGATCAACCGGACGGTCTACCGGATGCGGGAGGACGTCCAGACGAAACTGGCGCGGCTTCCCCTGTCGTACTTCGACAAGGCGAAGCGCGGTGAGGTGCTGTCCCGGGCGACCAACGACATCGACAACATCTCGCAGACGCTCCAGCAGTCGATGGGCCAGCTGATCAACTCGCTGCTCACGATCGTCGGCGTGCTCGCGATGATGTTCTGGATCTCGCCGCTGCTCGCGCTCGTGGCGCTGGTGACGGTGCCGGTCTCGGTCCTCGTCGCGGCGAGGATCGGCAAGCGCTCGCAGCCGCACTTCGTCCAGCAGTGGAAGTCCACGGGGGCGCTCAACGCGCACGTGGAGGAGATGTACAGCGGGCACGCCCTGGTGAAGGTCTTCGGCCGGCAGGCGGAGTCCGCCGCGGACTTCCGCGAGCAGAACGAGGCCCTCTACGAGGCCGGGTTCAAGGCGCAGTTCAACAGCGGTGTGATGCAGCCGGTGATGTTCTTCATCTCGAACATCAACTACGTCCTGGTCGCCGTCGTCGGCGGTCTGCGGGTGGCGAGCGGCACGCTCTCCATCGGTGACGTGCAGGCCTTCATCCAGTACTCGCGCCAGTTCTCCATGCCGCTGACGCAGGTGGCGTCGATGGCGAACCTCCTGCAGTCCGGTGTCGCCTCGGCCGAGCGGATCTTCGACCTGCTCGACGCGGAGGAGCAGGAGCCGGACGCCCCGAAGAGCGAGAGCGAGACGCCCGCGGACCTCAAGGGCAAGGTCGCCCTGGAGGGCGTCTCCTTCCGTTACGAGGCCGACAAGCCGCTCATCGAGGACCTGTCGCTCACGGTGGAGCCGGGGCAGACGGTCGCGATCGTCGGCCCCACGGGCGCCGGCAAGACGACCCTGGTGAACCTGCTCATGCGGTTCTACGAGGTGACGGGCGGCCGGATCACCCTGGACGGGGCGGACATCGCGAAGATGTCCCGGGAGGAGCTGCGGTCCGGGATCGGCATGGTCCTCCAGGACACCTGGCTGTTCGGCGGCACCATCGCCGACAACATCGCGTACGGCGCGACGCGCGCGGTGACCCGGGCGGAGATCGAGGAGGCGGCGCGGGCCGCGCACGCCGACCGGTTCGTCCGCACCCTGCCCGAGGGGTACGACACGGTCATCGACGACGACGGGGCGGGCGTCAGCGCGGGCGAGAAGCAGCTGATCACCATCGCGCGGGCGTTCCTGTCCGACCCGGTGATCCTCGTCCTCGACGAGGCCACCAGCTCGGTCGACACCCGCACCGAGGTCCTCATCCAGAAGGCGATGGCGCGCCTGGCGCACGGGCGCACCTCGTTCGTGATCGCGCACCGGCTCTCCACGATCCGGGACGCGGACGTGATCCTGGTGATGGAGAACGGCGCGATCGTGGAACAGGGCACGCACGAGGAGCTGTTGGCGTCCGGCGGGGCCTATGCCCGGCTGTACGCGGCGCAGTTCGCGCAGGCGGTCGCCGAGGTCGACTGAACGGGCATGTGACCCATGCCGCATGACGTGCGGCATGGGTCACATGGCCAAGGGCAGCCGTCACTTTCGGCGCGTTCTTCCGGGAGTCGCCCGCTAGTCGAGGTAGCCGCGCAGCTGGTCCGCGTAGGCGTGGTCCCTCAGTTTGCTGAGGGTCTTGGACTCGATCTGGCGGATGCGTTCGCGGGTCACGCCGAAGAGGCGTCCTATCTCCTCCAGGGTGCGGGGTCTGCCGTCGTCGAGGCCGTACCGCAGCTGGACGACCTTCCGTTCGCGTTCGCCGAGGGTGGAGAGGACGTCCTCCAGGTGGCGGCGGAGCAGCAGGAAGGCGGCGGACTCGACGGGTGAGGCGGCGTCGCCGTCCTCGATGAGGTCGCCGAGGGCGACGTCGTCCTCCTCGCCGACGGGGGCGTGCAGCGAGACCGGTTCCTGGGCGAGGCGGAGCACCTCGCCGACCCGCTCGGGGGCCACGTCCAGCTGCGCGGCGACTTCTTCGGCGGTGGGTTCGTAGCCGCGTTCCTGGAGCATGCGGCGCTGGACGCGGATGACCCGGTTGATGAGTTCGACGACGTGCACGGGGACGCGGATGGTCCGGGCCTGGTCGGCGAGGGCCCGGGACATCGCCTGGCGGATCCACCAGGTGGCGTACGTGGAGAACTTGTAGCCGCGTGCGTAGTCGAACTTCTCGACGGCCCGGATGAGGCCGAGGTTCCCCTCCTGGACGAGGTCGAGCATGGTGAGGCCGCGGCCCACGTACCGCTTGGCGACGGAGACGACGAGGCGGAGGTTGGCCTCGATCAGCCGGCGTTTGGCGATGCGGCCGAGGACGACGAGCCGGTCCAGGTCGTGCGCGAGCCGGGAGTCCAGGTCGGGTGTGGTGGCGAGTTTCTCCTCGGCGAAGAGCCCGGCCTCGACGCGGCGGGCCAGTTCGACCTCCTCCTCGGCGGTGAGCAGCGGGATGCGGCCGATCTCGCGGAGGTACTGGCGGAAGAGGTCGGAGGAGGGGCCGTTGCCGCCGGGGTCGGGGCGGCGGCGCGGGACCTCCGGCGGCCCGTCCGGTTCGTCGGGGGACGGCTCCTGCGACACGGTCCGGGTCTCGGTCTGCACGACGGGCGACCTCCAGGCGGGGCGGAACGGCACCGTCACCCAGTGTGGGGTACGACACATCGCCGCCACGAGGGGCGTGCGGTGACTTTTTGAGACCGGGGTGTGACGGACCGTACGTCAGAGCGCGGCGGCGCCGTTGTTCCTCAGGGACTGCCCGTACTGGGTGAGGACCCACAGTTCGTTCTGGACGGCCGCGAGCTGCTCCGGGTCGCCGTTCGCGCCGAGCCGGGCCAGCGTGCCCTGGACCTCGCGGATGCGGCGGTCGACGGCGCGGAGACGGACGGTGACGAGCTGGTCCCCGGCGTAGGCCTCGTCGACGGTCTTGGCGAAGATCGTCTCGACGGCGAGTTCGGTGACGAGGGCGCGGACGGTGTCGTTGGGCGCGGCCTCGCGGACGGCGGCGAGGTAGTCGGAGGGGGCGCCGGTGGCGCCGCCCGCGTCCTGGACGCACTGGCGGACGGCCGCGTACGGCGGGGCGGTGAACTCGTCGGCGCCGTACGCGTCGAAGGCCGGGGAGACGAGTTCGGGCCGCTGGAGGGCGAGCTTGAGGAGTTCGCGCTCGGTGCGGTGGGCGGGGCTGCGCAGGTTGAGCGCGGGGCCCGAGGGTCCGGCGGGCGCCGGCTGGGTGTCGTAGCCGCGCTGGGGGGTCTGCTGGGCGGGGCCCTTGCCGCCGCGGTCGCGGGCCCAGCGGGCGAGCTGGGCGACCCGCTTGACGACGAACTGGGTGTCGAGGATGCCGAGCATGCCGGCGAGCTGGACGGCGACCTCGTGCTGGGCGCCGATGTTCTTGATGCGGGCGACGACGGGGGCGGCCTCGTCGAGGGCGGCGGCCCGGCCGGCGGGGGTCTCCAGGTCGTACCGCCGCACGATCTGGCGGAGGGCGAACTCGAAGAGCGGGGTGCGGGGCTGGACGAGGTCGGCGACGGCCTCGTCGCCCTTGGCGAGCCGCAGGTCGCAGGGGTCCATGCCGTCGGGGGCGATGGCGATGTACGTCTCGGCGGCGAACTTCTGGTCGTCCTCGAAGGCGCGCAGGGCGGCCTTCTGGCCTGCGGCGTCGCCGTCGAAGGTGAAGATGACGCGGGCCGAGCCGTTGTCCATGAGGAGCCTGCGGAGGATCTTGATGTGGTCCCCACCGAAGGCGGTTCCGCAGGTGGCGATGGCGGTGGTGACGCCGGCGAGGTGGCAGGCCATGACGTCGGTGTAGCCCTCGACGACGACGGCCCGGCTGACCTTGGCGATGTCCTTCTTGGCCAGGTCGATGCCGTAGAGCACCTGGGACTTCTTGTAGATCGGCGTCTCGGGGGTGTTGAGGTACTTGGGCCCGTTGTCGTCGTCGCGGAGCTTGCGCGCGCCGAAGCCGACGATCTCGCCGCCGACGTCCTTGATCGGCCACATGAGGCGGCCGCGGAAGCGGTCGATGGGGCCGCGGCGGCCGTCCTGGGAGAGGCCGGAGAGGATCAGTTCCTTGTCGGAGAAGCCCTTGCCGCGCAGGAAGCGGGTGAGGTGGTCCCAGCCGGCCGGGGAGTAGCCGACGCCGAAGTGGGCGGCGGCGGACTGGTCGAAGCCGCGCTCGGCGAGGAACTTCCGGCCGATCTCGGCCTCGGGCGAGTCGAGTTGGTCGATGTAGAACTGGGCGGCGACCTTGTGCGCCTCGACCAGACGGATGCGTTCGCCGCGCTGGTGGCCGGGGTTGTAGCCGCCTTCCTCGTACCGCAGGGTGATGCCCGCCTTGGCGGCGAGGCGCTCGACCGTCTCCGAGAAGGAGAGGTGGTCGATCTTCATCACGAAGGCGATGGTGTCGCCGCCCTCCTGGCAGCCGAAGCAGTGGAAGAGTCCCTTGCTGGGGCTGACCTGGAAGGAAGGCGACTTCTCGTCGTGGAAGGGGCAGAGGCCCTTGAGGTTTCCGCCGCCCGCGTTGCGGAGCTGGAGGTACTCGGACACGACGGCGTCGATCGGGACCGCGTCCCGGACCGCCTTCACGTCGTCATCGTTGATCCTGCCTGCCACGCGTGAAGTCTACGTGGGGGCGGGGGTGATCAGATCAGGCTCTCCAGGGGTACGGAGGGGTCGGCGAGGGCGTCCGTGTCCACGGCCTTGCGGGCGCGGATCAGCTTCTGGATCGGGTCTGTGACGTCCCACACATTCACGTTCATCCCGGCGAGGACCCGGCCCTCCTTGAGCCAGAAGGCGATGAACTCGCGCTTGCCGGTGTCGCCGCGGACCACGACCTGGTCGTACGAGCCGGGGGGCGCCCAGCCGGAGTACTCCATGCCCAGGTCGTACTGGTCGGTGAAGAAGTAGGGGACGCGGTCGTACGAGACGTGCTGCCCGAGCATGCCGCGGGCGGCGGCCGGGCCGCCGTTGAGGGCGTTGGCCCAGTGCTCGACGCGGAGCCGGGTGTGGAGGAGCGGGTGGTGGGCGGCGGCCACGTCCCCCGCGGCGTAGATCTCGGGGTCGGAGGTGCGGAGGGACTCGTCGACGGCGATGCCGCCGCCGTCGGCGCGGTCGACGAGGGCGAGCCCGGAGTTCTCGGCGAGGGCGGTGCGGGGGGCGGCGCCGATCGCGGCGAGCACGGCGTGCGCCGGGTGCTCCTCGCCGTCGTCGGTGCGGACGGCGAGGACCATGCCGTCCTGGCCGACGATCTCGGTGAGCCGGGCGCCGAAGTGGAAGCGGACGCCGTGGTCGGTGTGGAGGTCGGCGAAGAGCTGGCCGAGCTCGGGGCCGAGGACCCGGTGGAGCGGGGTGGGGTCGGATTCGACGACGGTGACCTCGGCTCCGTAGCCGCGGGCGGCGGCGGCGACTTCGAGGCCGATCCAGCCGGCGCCCGCGATGACCAGGTGGCCGTTGTCCCGGCCGAGGCCGGCGAGGACCTGGCGGAGCCGGTCGGCGTGGGCGAGGCGGCGCAGGTGGTGGACGCCGGCGAGCTCGGTGCCGGGGATGTCGAGGCGGCGCGGCTCGGAGCCGGTGGCGAGGAGCAGCTTGTCGTACCGGATGACGGTGCCGTCGCCGAGGCGGACGGTGCGGGCCTCGCGGTCGACGGCGATGACGGGCTGCCCGAGGTGCAGCTCGATGTCGTTCGCCGCGTACCAGGCGGCCTCGTGGACGAAGGCGCTGTCGCGTTCCTTGGCGCCCGTGAGATAGCCCTTGGAGAGGGGTGGGCGCTCGTAGGGGTGGTCGCGCTCGTCGCCGATGAGGATCACCCGGCCGTTGAACCCCTCGGAGCGGAGGGTCTCCGCCGCCTTGGCGCCGGCCAGGCCCCCTCCGACGATGACAAAGGTCTGATCCGCGTCGACCACGTCGTTTCCTCCTCGTTGCGACCGATTCCAACCTACGCCCCCGGGCGTTCGTCCGGCCGTACCGCCCCGGGGCGTGCATGCGAGCGTCCCGCACGGAGGGTGGCGGGGGAAGAGGGCCGTTACGAGGAACGGGGGTGGCGGAGGCGGGCGTGGAGGGCGCGGGCGGAGGCGTCGGTGAGGGAGGCGATCTGGTCGACGATGACGCGCTTGCGGGCCCGGTCGTCGCGCGCGGCGTCGAAAAGGGACCGGAACTGCGGTTCGAGTCCGTCGGGGGCGCGGGCGACGAGCGCCTCGGCGAGTTCGGCGACGACGACGCGCTGGTCGGCGCGGAGGGCCTCCTGCTCGGCGCGCTGCATCACGTACCGGTCGGCGACGGCCTTGAGGACCGCGCACTCGTTGCGGGCCTCGCGGGGGACGACGAGCTCGGCGCCGTAGCGCGTGAGACGGCCGGAACCGTATGCCTGCCGGGTCGCGCCCTCTGCGGCGAGGCAGAAGCGGCCGATGAGCTGGCTCGTGGCGTCCTTGAGGCGGGCCTGGGCGACGGCCGAGCCGTCGTAGCCGTGCGGCCACCACTCCTGGTCGAGGAGCCGGTCGAGGGCGTCGGCGAGCTCCTGCGGGTCGGTGTCCTCGGGTACGTAGCGGCCGATGGCGACGGCCGCGATGTCGACGCGCTCGGGCTCGGCGAGGAGGAGGTTGGGGTCGATGTGCCCCGCGTGCAGACCGTCCTCGAAGTCGTGCACCGAGTAGGCCACGTCGTCGGACCAGTCCATGACCTGGGCCTCGAAGCACTTGCGGTCGGCGGGGGCGCCCTGCCGGATCCAGGCGAAGACGGGTACGTCGTCCTCGTACACGCCGAACTTGGGCGAGCCGGGGTCCTCGGGGTGCCCGCCGCGCGGCCACGGGTACTTGGTGGCGGCGTCGAGGGTGGCCCGGGTGAGGTTGAGTCCGACGCTGACGAGCTCCCCGTCGGCGTCCTTCACGAAGCGCTTGGGCTCGATGCGGGTGAGGAGGCGGAGCGACTGCGCGTTCCCCTCGAAGCCGCCGCAGTCCTTGGCCACGTCGTTGAGCGCCTGCTCGCCGTTGTGCCCGAAGGGCGGGTGGCCCATGTCGTGGGAGAGGCAGGCGGCCTCGACGAGGTCGGGGTCGCAGCCGAGGGCGGCGCCGAGCTCGCGGCCGACCTGGGCGCACTCCAGGGAGTGGGTGAGCCGCGTGCGGGGGCTGGCGTCCCAGGCGTGGCCGCGGGTGCCGGGGGTGACGACCTGGGTCTTGCCGGCGAGCCTGCGGAGCGCGGCGGAGTGCAGCACGCGGGCGCGGTCGCGCTGGAAGGCGGTGCGTCCGGGACGTTTGTCGGGCTCGGCGGCCCAGCGGTCGGTCGCGGCGGAGTCGTAGCCGGGGGTGTCTGCGGTGCCGGGGGTGTCTGCGGTGCCTTCCATGCCTCGAAGGTAACCGGAGGGACCGACAGAAGCGCTCAGACGGCGGCGAGTTCCCTCGCGGGGAGGGTGGTGCGCACGCGGTCGTAGCGGTGGAGGACAAGCCGGGCGAGGGCCGGGTGGGCGCCGAGCGGGGCGGCGGCGATCCAGGGGGCGTCGGCGGCGGCGCGGCTCGCGAAGAGACCGGGGGCGGTGAAGCAGGAGGCGACGGCGACCCGGTGGCGGCCCCGGGCGGCGAGGGCGCGGACGGCCTCGGCGACGGTGGGCGCGGCGGCGGAGGCGTAGGCGGGGACGACGGGTGTGCCGCCGAGGCGCTCGCTGAGGAGCGCGGCGATACGGCGGATCTCGGCGCCGGAGCGGGGGTCGCGGGAGCCGGCGGAGGCGAGGACGACGCCGGTACCGGGGGCGGTCCCGTCCTCGGGGGCCCAGCCGGCCTGCGCGAGCCGGTCGGCGAGGGCCTCGACGAGGAGCGGGTGCGCGCCGAGCGGTGTGGCGACGCGGGCGCGGAGTCCGGGTACGGCGGCGAGGGCGGCGGGCAGGTCGTGGGTGACGTGGTGGCCGGGGGCGAAGAGCAGGGGTACGAGCACGGCGCTGCGGCCTTCGGCGGCGAGGTCCGCGAGGGTGGGGGCGAGGAGCGGGGCGTTCAGCTCGATGTGCGCGAGCCGTACGTCGAGCCCGGGGCGCAGCTCGCGGACGCGGTCGAGGAGGCGGCTCAGGGTCGCCCGGGCGCGGGGGTCGCGGCTGCCGTGACCGACGGCGACGAGGGTGGGGGCGTCGGGGTCGGTGGTCTGCGGCTCCTGGGTCATGCGCTGATCCTGACGGCGGCGCGTTGCCTGGCGGTTTCGCCCGGGTGACGTGTGTTTGCAGTCACCTCACACACCGGCACCCGCGCCACCGGTTTCCCCGTGACGCCCGCCACCACCGTCGGCGCGCCCGCCACCCCTCGCCGTGACGGCCCGCCGCCGACCCTCGCCGTGGCGGCCCGCCGCCGACCCTCGTTGTGGCGGCCCGCCGCCGACCCTCGCCGTGGCGGCGCCCCGCCCCCGCGTTGTGGCGGCGCCGCCGCCCATCCTCGTTGTGGCGGCGCCCACCCGCCACCCCCGTTGTGGGCAATCGTTCCGCTGGGGCGGAACGGGTGGGCACAACGGACGGCGCCCCCTGCCGGGCCTAGGCTTCCGCGCCTGAACCCGCACCCGATGTACGGCGCACAGTCCGGTGCGGGTCCAGGCACAAGGGGCGGAGGCGCCGCCAAGGGCGCCGTCCCGTGTGCCCACCCGTCCCGCCCCAGCGGGACGATTGCCCACACGGGGGGGGCGGGGGGGCCGTCCCAGGCGGGGGGCGCCGCCCGGCTGGGGTGGGCAGGGGCGCCGCCCCAGGCGAGGGGCACCCCAGGCGGGGGGGGCGCCGCCCGGCTGAAGCGCCGCCCGGCTGAAGCGCCGCCCCAGGCGGGGGCCACCCCAGGGGGGGCACCCCAGGGGGGGGCCACCCCAGGGGGGGCGCCGCCCCAGTGGGTTCAGGCGTCCGGGTGCCACGCGTAGCGGACGTCCGGTTCGTTTTCCTCGTTGCGGGTGCCGTTCGTGTGTTCCTTGGCCACGAAGCCATGGCGTTCGTAGAAGCGGCGGGACGGGGCGTTGGTCTGGAACGTCCAGAGCGTCAGGCCGTCCGCGCGGCGTTCCTTCGCCAGGTTCACGAGCCGGTCGCCGATGCCGTGGCCGCGCCACGGCGGGTCGATGTAGAGCTGGTCCAGGTCCTCGCCGTCCAGGACCATCATCGCGACGACCGTGTCGTCGACCGTCGCCACCCAGGTCTCCTGGCCGGGGACGACCACGTGCCGGACCCACGACCGGACCTCCTCGTCCGTGTGGGCGCGGCGCACGTTCGGGAGCGCCGCCGTGTACGAGCGCAGCCACACGTCGGCCACAGCGGCGGCGTCGGAGTCGGCCGCGCGGCGGATGACAAGGTCGTCGATCTTCATGCGCGGATCGTACGGGGACCTCGCACCTCCCCTCCCCTCTTTTTTCCTTCCGAATCACGGAATATCTTTTCCACTATGAGAATGTCCCCGCCCGCGCTCCCCCGGCGCGCCGCCGCCGAGTTCATCGGCACCGGCGCCCTCGTCGCCGTGATCGTCGGCTCCGGCATCCGCGCCGACTCCCTGAGCCAGGACATCGGCGTCCGGCTGCTCGCCAACGCCACCGCGTCCGCCCTCGGCCTCGGCCTGCTCATCGCCCTCATCGGGCCGCTCTCCGGGGCCCACTTCAACCCCGTCGTGACCCTGTCGGAGTGGTGGTGCCGGCGGCCAGAGCGCGGAGGGCGCGAGGCCCTCGTCTATATCGGCGCCCAGCTCGCCGGGGCCGTCTCCGGGGCCCTGCTCGCCGAGGCGATGTTCGGGCGGGCGCCCGGCGCCTGGGCCACCGAGTCGCGCTCCGCACTGCACCTGCTGCTCGGCGAGGCCGTCGCCACCGCCGGGCTCGTCCTCGTCGTGCAGGGGCTTCGCCACACCGGCCGGCCGGGACTCGCCCCCGTCGCGGTCGCCGGCTACATCGGCGCGGCGATCTGGTTCACCTCCTCCGGTTCCTTCGCCAACCCGGCCGCCACCGTCGGCCGCGCGTTCTCCGACTCCTTCACCGGAATCGCCCCCGCCTCGGTGCCCGCCTTCGCCGCCGCCCAGTTCCTCGGCATGCTGCTCGGGATGGTCCTGGCCGGTGTGTTGTACGGAACAGACCGGGGCGCCGGCGAACCGAATCCCGCCGACGCGCGTCGGACGGGGTGACAGACCGACACCCGTCCCCCCACGGAGGTTCCCGCATGCCGGCACGGCTCACCCGGTTGATCCCCCGCACCACCCGGGCCCGCCGCCGTACCCTCCAGGCCGTGATGGCGGGCGCCGTCCTCGCCCTCCTCCCCTCCACCTGGATGCACACCGCCGCCGCCGGGAAGCTCCGTACCACCGCCGACGTGCCCGCCCGGGAGGTCGCCGTCGTCTTCGGCGCCGGTCTGTGGAACGGCCGTCCCACCCCGTATCTCGCGCACCGGCTCGACACGGCCGCCGAGCTGTACCGGACGGGCAAGGTCCGGGTCCTCCTCGTCACCGGGGACAACAGCAGGACCGCGTACGACGAACCCAGCGCCATGCGCGCGTACCTCACGGCGCGCGGGGTGCCGGACGGGCGGATCGTCAGCGACTACGCGGGCTTCGACACCTGGGACTCCTGCGTCCGGGCCCGGAAGGTCTTCGGGGTCGACCGGGCCGTGCTCGTCACCCAGGACTTCCACATCAAGCGGGCCGTCGCGCTGTGCGGCCGCGCGGGCGTCGACGCGTACGGCGTCGGAGTTCCCGAACCCCATGACCGCACCTGGTACTACGGCACCACACGGGAGCTGTTCGCGGCCGGCAAGGCCTCCCTCGACGCCGCCCTCCGGCCGGATCCGCAGTTCCTCGGGCCGCGGGAGAAGGGCGTCACCGAGGCGCTCGCCTCACCTCACGACCGGCCGTGACCCCGCGCTCGCCTCACCTCGGAAGCCCTGGGGAACGGAGGGCATGGCACCGCGCCCGTAATCAGCCGCGCCGCCCCGCGTAACACGTCTGACGCACGCTTGCCGCATGTCCGAGGTCACCGCCGTACCCACCCACTGCCCCTACTGCGCCCTGCAGTGCGGCATGTCGCTCCGCCCCACCGGCGACCCGGAGCTGCCCGCCGAGGTGGTCGACCGGACCGACTTCCCCGTCAACCGGGGCGCCCTGTGCGGCAAGGGCCGCACCGCCCCGTCCGTACTCTCCTCCCGGGTCAGGCTCACCGAGCCCCTGGTCCGATGCCCTGACACGGGGGCCCTGGCGCCCGCGACCTGGGAGGAGGCACTCGCCGCCGTCGCCGAGGGGCTGAGCCGGACCCGCGCCGACCACGGTCCCGACGCCGTGGGGGTCTTCGGCGGCGGCGGCCTCACCAACGAGAAGGCGTACACCCTCGGGAAGTTCGCCCGGCTGGTCCTCGGCACCTCGCAGATCGACTACAACGGGCGCTTCTGCATGTCGTCGGCCGCCGCCGCGCACGGCAGGGCCTTCGGCCTCGACCGGGGACTGCCCTTCCCCCTGGAGGACATCCCGAAGACGGGTTGCGTGATCCTCGTCGGCTCCAACCTCGCCGAGACCATGCCGCCCGCCCTGCGCTACCTCACGGAGCTGAAGGAGAACGGCGGGAAGCTGGTCGTCATCGACCCGCGCCGCACCCGCACCGCCGAACAGGCCGATCTGCACCTCGCTCCGCGCCCCGGCACCGACCTCGCGCTCGCCCTCGGCATGCTGCACCTCGTCGTCGCCGAGGGCCGGGTCGACGAGGAGTTCGTCGCCGCGCGCACCACCGGCTGGGAGGCCGCCCGCGCCGGGGCCATGTCCCACTGGCCCGAGCAGGTCGAGCGGATCACCGGCGTGTCCGTGCCGCAGCTCCGTGAGGCCGTCGCGATGTTCTCCGACGCGCCCACCGGCATGGTCCTCACCGCGCGCGGCCCCGAGCAGCAGTCCAAGGGGACGGACACCGTCGGCGCCTGGATCAACCTCTGCCTCGCCACCGGCAAGGCGGGCCGGCCGCTCAGCGGCTACGGCTGCCTCACCGGCCAGGGCAACGGCCAGGGCGGCCGCGAGCACGGCCAGAAGGCCGACCAGCTGCCCGGCTACCGCAAGCTCGACGACCCGGCCGCACGCGCGCACGTGGCCGGGGTGTGGGGGGTCCCGCCCGAGTCGCTGCCCGGTCCCGGGCGGAGCGCGTACGAACTCCTCGACGCGCTCGGCGGCGACGTGAAGGCCCTGCTCCTCATGGGCTCCAACCCGGTGGTGTCCGCGCCGCGCGCCGCCCACGTCGAGGAGCGGCTGAGGTCGCTCGACTTCCTCGCCGTCGCGGACGTCGTCCTGTCCGAGACGGCCGCCCTCGCCGATGTCGTCCTGCCCGTCACCCAGTGGGCGGAGGAGACCGGCACCATGACCAACCTGGAGGGCAGGGTGCTGCTCCGCCGCCGCGCCCTCACCCCGCCCGCCGGGGTCCGCAGCGACCTGGAGATGCTGCACGCGCTTGCCGGGCTCCTCGGCTGGGAGAAGGGTTTCTCCGCCGACCCCGAGGAGGTCTTCGAGGAGCTGCGGCGCGCCTCGGCCGGCGGGCCCGCCGACTACGCGGGCATCAGCTACCGGCGGATCGAGGAGGAGCAGGGTGTGTTCTGGCCCTGCCCCACGCCGGAGCACGAGGGGACGCCCCGGCTGTTCCTCGACCGGTTCGCGACCCCCGACGGGCGGGCCCGGTTCGTGCCGGTGGTGCACCGGGCGGCGGCCGAGGAGACGGACGCCGAGTACCCGGTCGTCCTCACCACCGGCCGGGTCGTGTCCCAGTACCAGTCGGGCGCGCAGACGCGGCGGGTCGCCGAGCTGAACGCGGCGGCGCCCGGCCCCTTCGTGGAGCTCCACCCGCGGGTCGCCGAGCGGCTCGGGGTCGCCGAGGGCGAGCGGGTCGCGGTGGTGTCGCGGCGCGGCCGGGCCGTCGCCCCGGCGCGGATCACCACGGCGATCCGGCCGGACACGGTCTTCATGCCGTTCCACTGGTACGGAGAGGGGCGGGCGAACACGCTGGTGAACCCGGCGCTCGACCCGGTCTCCCGGATGCCCGAGTTCAAGGTGTGCGCGGTGCGCCTGGAGCGGCTCGCCCCGGAGGGGACTACGGCCGACTGAACTCGCCTCGGAGGGGGCTCCTCGGAGGGGACTAAGGCCGGCTGAACCAGTCGCCGCTCTCGATGACCGGGCCGAGGGGCGCGTCCGGCGCCGCCAGGAACACCCAGGCGGACACCCGCGCCCCGTCCCGTACCCGTACGACGTCCATCGCCACCCGCTCGTACCCGACGGGCAGCTCGAGCCGGTCGAGCAGGCCGAACAGTTCGCCGTAGGCGCCGGGCGCGGGCGTGAGCAGGGTGCCGACCACCCGGCCCCCGTCCGCCGGGACGACGTACGGATAACCGGGCCCGTCGTGCAGGACCGCCCCGTACAGCACGCCGTCCGCCTCGTCGCCGATCCGGCCGCGCAGGAACCGGTCGTGGTTGTACCCGCCCGGGCGCAGCGTCCCGTACACGAAGAACGGCCGCTCGTCGTGCGTCGGCACGAGGCCCTCGATCGCCGGGGCGGGCGCGGTCTCCCGCTCGACCCAGCGGGCGTACTCCTCGCTGACCCGGGTCACCCGGGTGGCGATGACCTCGGGCGTCTCGTAGTCGTGGGCGGCGAGGAGGTGCGCCTCCAGGGCCGGATAGCGGGCCTCGGTGGTCTTGAGGACCACCTGCCACTCCTCCGCGGACTCGATCGCGCCCCGCCAGTGGTAGACGGAGGTGACGGGCCCCGAGATCTGCGCACAGGCGGCGAGCCGGCTCTCGACGGCGCCGCGCGCCAGGGCCTCGGCCTTGGCGCGCGCGTCGGTGGTGGTGAGGACGGTGACGATCACGCCTCCACCGTACGGGCGAACTGGGCGGCGTGCAGCCGGGCGTACGCCCCTCCGGCGGCGAGCAGTTCCTCGTGGGTGCCCTGTTCGGCGATCGAGCCGCTCTCCATCACCAGGATCGTGTCGGCGTCCCGGATCGTGGAGAGCCGGTGGGCGACGACGAAGCTGGTCCGCCCGGCGCGCAGGGAGGCCATGGCCTGCTGTACGAGGAGTTCGGTGCGGGTGTCGACGGAGCTGGTGGCCTCGTCGAGGACGAGGATCACCGGGTCGGAGAGGAAGGCGCGGGCCAGCGTGATCAGCTGCTTCTCGCCGGCGCTGAGGCCTCCGCCGTCCTCGTCGAGGACGGTGTCGTACCCGGCGGGCAGGGTGCGGACGAACCGGTCTGCGTGCGCGGCCCTGGCCGCCGCCACGATCTGCTCCCTGGTGACCTCGCCGGGCACCCCGTAGGCGATGTTGTCGGCGATGGTGCCGCCGAAGAGCCAGGTGTCCTGGAGGACCATGCCGGTGCCGGAGCGCAGTTCCTCCCGGGTCATCGTCGCCGTGTCGACGCCGTCGAGGGTGATCCGGCCGCCGGTGACCTCGTGGAAGCGCAGGAGCAGGTTGACCAGGGTGGTCTTGCCGGCGCCCGTGGGGCCGACGATGGCGACGGTACGGCCGGGTTCGACGGTGAGGGACAGGTCCTCGATGAGGGGCTTGCCGTCCTCGTAGCGGAAGGCGACCTTCTCGAAGGAGACCTTGCCGCGGAGCTCGGCGGGCCGCTGCGGCTCGGCCGGGTCCGGGGACTCCTCCTCGGCGTCGAGGAGGTCGAAGACGCGCTCGGCGGAGGCCACTCCGGACTGCAGGAGGTTGGCCATCGCGGCGACCTGGGTGATCGGGCCGTTGAACTCGTACGAGTACTGGATGAAGGCCTGCACGTCTCCGACGGACAGCGTGCCGCTCGCCACGCGCAGTCCGCCGACGACGGCGATGGCGACGTAGTTCAGATTGCCGACGACGGTCAGTGCGGGCTGGATGAACCCGGACACGAACTGGGCGCGGAAGCTCGACCGGTACAGCTCGTCGCCCAGCTCGTCGAAGCGGCGCACGGCCTCGTCGCGGCGGCCGAAGGCGACGACCTCGGTGTGACCGGTGATCATCTCCTCGACATGGCTGCCGAGCCTGCCGGTGACCGCCCACTGCTTCACGAACTGCGGCTGGGCGCGGCGCCCGACGAAGGCGGCGACGGCGACCGAGACGGGCACGGTGGCGAGGGCGACGAGGGCGAGCAGCGGCGAGATCCAGAACATCATCGCGAGGACGCCGAGGAGGGTCAGTACGGCCCTGATCATCTGGCTGAAGGCCTGCTGGAGGGTCTGCGTGATGTTGTCGATGTCGTTGGTGGTGCGGGAGAGGACCTCGCCGCGCGACTGCCGGTCGAGGTACGTGAGGGGCAGCTTCGCCAGCTTGTGCTGGGCCCGCTCGCGGAGCCGGTGCCCGGCCCGCTGGACGACGGTGGTGGCGATCCGGAGCTGGATCCAGGTGAAGAGGGCCGAGCCGGCGACGCCGGCGGCGGAGAGGGCGAGGATCCGGCCGACGGCGGCGAAGTCGACTCCGCCGGGGCCGGTGGCGCCGGTGACGACGAGGTCGGTGGCGCGGCCGAGGAGGAGCGGGCCGAGGACGGAGAGGGAGACGGCGGTGACGCCGGCGGCGAGGACGGCGAGGAGGAGGGGCTTGTCGGGGGCGAGGGTGCGCAGGAGGCGGAGCCCGGAGGTGCGGAAGGAGAGGGAGCGTTCGAGGACGGCGGCGGCGGGGAGGCCGGGGCCGCGCTGGGGGGAGCCGGCGGTGCGGGCGGGGGCGGTGGGCGGTCCATCCGGTGTGCCCGGGGTGCCCGGGGTGCCCGTGGTGCCCGGGGTGCCCGGGGTGCCCGTGGTGCCCGGGGTGCCCGTGCTTCCGGTGCCGTCGCTGCGGCTCGCCGTGGCCGTACTCATGCGGCTTCCTCCTCGGTGAGCTGGGAGAGGACGATCTCCCGGTAGGTGGCGTTGTCCCGCATCAGCGAGGTGTGGGTGCCGGTGCCGACGTTCCGGCCCCGGTCGAGGACGACGATCCGGTCGGCGTGCCGGATGGTGGAGACCCGCTGGGCGACGATCACGACGGTCGCGTCGGCCGTCTCCTCGCGGAGGGCCTCGCGGAGCCGGGAGTCCGTGCGGGGGTCGAGCGCGGAGAAGGAGTCGTCGAAGAGGTAGAGACGGGGGCGGGCGACGAGGACCCGGGCGATGGCGAGGCGCTGCCGCTGCCCGCCGGAGACGTTGGTGCCGCCCTGGTCGATGGGGGCGTCGAGCCCCTTCTCCAGGTCGCGTACGAAGTCGGCGGCCTGGGCGACCTCCAGGGCGTGCCAGAGTTCCTCGTCGGTCGCGTCGGGTTTCCCGTACCGCAGGTTCGTCGCGACGGTCCCGGAGAAGAGGTACGGCTTCTGCGGCACGAGGCCCACGGTCTTCGCCATCAGCTCGGGGTCGAGCCTCCGGACGTCGACGCCGTCGACGAGGACCTCGCCGCCGGTCGCGTCGAAGAGCCGGGGCACGAGCCCGAGCAGCGTCGACTTCCCGCTGCCCGTCGAACCGATGATCGCCGTCGTCTCACCGGGCCGCGCCACGAGAGCCACGTCCTTCAGGACGGACTCCTCCGCACCCGGATACCGGAAGTCCGCGCCCTTGACCTCCAGGTACCCCCGGCCGTCGACGGTCTGCACCGGATCCACCGGCGGGACGACCGAGGAGCGGGTGTCGAGGACCTCGCGGACGCGCTCGGCGCCCGCCTCGGCCCGGGGCATGTGCATGGCCAGGAAGAGGACCATCATCACGGACATCGCGGTCTGGAGCAGATAGCCGAGGAAGGCGACGAGGCCGCCCGCATGGAGCGTGCCGGAGTCGATCCGGTGGGCGCCGACGTACACCAGGGCGACGGTCGTGAGCTCCCAGACGATGAGCACCGTCGGGTACATCAGGGCCTGGAGCCGGCCGGCCCGGAGGCCGACCGAAAGGAGCTCGTCGTTGGCGGCGCCGAACCGTTCCCGCTCGTGCCGGTCGCGGACGAAGGCACGGACCACCCGGACGCCGGTGATCTGCTCGCGCAGCACCCGGTTGGCGCCGTCGACCTGCTCCTGCATGCCCCGGAACAGCGGCCGCATCCGCAGCACGATCGCGCCGACGGCCCCGGTCATCACGGGCACGAAGAGGAGCAGGACCAGGGCGAGCGGCACGTCCTGGCGCAGGGCCATGGCGATCCCGCCGACGCAGAGGAGCGGCGCGGCGACCAGCATGGTCAGGACGAGGACGGTGAACGTCTGGATCTGCTGGACGTCGTTGGTCGTACGGGTGATGAGGGAGGCGGCGCCGAACCGGCCCCGCTCCCGGGCGGAGAAGTCCTGGACGCGGCGGAACACCTCGGAGCGCAGGTCACGGGCGACGCCCATGGCGATCCTGGCGCCGGTGTACGTGGCGGCGGCCGCGACCACGCCCTGGAGGAGGGTGACGGCGATCATCACGGCGCCGCCGCGGAGGACCCGGCCGGTGTCGCCCCGCAGGACGCCCTCGTCGATGACACCGGCGTTGAGGGTGGGCAGGGCCAGGGAGGCCAGGGACTGGACGAGCTGGAGGGCGACGAGGAGGACGAGGAGCGCCCGGTAGGGCCTGAGGCGGGGGGCGAGGAGTCGCAGCAGCACGGTGACGGCCCCTCACGCGCCGTACGGGCGGATCGCCTTGGCGTCCTTGAGGGCCCTGCCCCACCAGCCGAGCTGGTCGAGGAGCACCTTGGCCGCGCCGTCGGCGGCGGCGGAGTCCTTGTGCCGGCCCTCGTCGTCGAACTGTCCGTGGGCGTGGTGGAAGGAGACGGTCTCGCGGACGGTGACGGCGTGCAGCTCGGCGTAGATCTGGCGGAGCTGTTCGACGGCCCGCAGGCCGCCGGAGATCCCGCCGTAGGAGACGAAGCCGACGGGCTTGGCCTGCCATTCGGTGTAGTGACGGTCGATCAGGTTCTTGAGGGAGGCGGGGAAGGAGTGGTTGTACTCGGGGGTGATGACGACGTAGGCGTCGGCGGCGGCGAGGACCGGGGAGACCTTGGCGAGTTCGGCGCGGACGGCCGGGGAGGGGTCGTAGGAGAGGGAGGTGGGGAGGTCGACCTCGGCGAGGTCGACGACGGAGACGGTGAAGTCCTCGCGCTCGGCGAGGTGGGAGCGGAACCAGTCGGTGATGACGGGGGCGAAGCGGCCTTCGCGGTCGCTCGCGACGACGAGGACGAGGTGGAGGGGCAGGGTCTGGGTGGAGTTCGTGATGTCCATGTCGATGATCCTGATACCTCAAGTTTGGTTGAGGTCAAGCGGTGATCCGAAGTCGTTCCTCAAGCCCCTTTCGCGGGACGTACGGTGAGGGCATGACCACCCCGCCCGGCCACATCGAGATCGACGGCGTTCCCGCGGCCGACCCGGCGCTGCTCGCCACCCTGATGAGCGGCTTCGGCCACTTCACGGCGATGCAGGTACGGGACGGGCGCGTGAAGGGCCTCGGCCCGCACCTGGCCCGCCTCGACCGCTCCACCCGCGAGCTCTTCGGCCGGGAACTGGACGGGAGGCGGGTGCGCGGCCTCGTCGCCGGGGCCCTGGAGACGGCCGGACTCCGGGACGCCTCGGTGCGGGTGTACGGGTACGAGGGCGCCCGCCTCGTGGTGACCGTCGCCCCGCCGGCCCCCGACGGGCCCGGCGCCCCGCAGCGCCTGAGGACCGTCGAGTACTGGCGTCCCGCCCCCCACATCAAGCACCTGGGCGGCTTCGGCCAGAGCTACCACCGCGAGGCGGCCCGGCGGGCCGGTTACGACGAGGCCCTGCTCACCTCCCCGTACGGCGAGATCGCCGAGGGCGCGATCACCAACATCGCCTTCTGGGACGGGACTTCCCTGGTCTGGCCGTCCGCGCCCTGCCTGGAGGGGATCACCATGACCCTCCTGGAGACCCGCCTGGCGTCGGCCCGGCGCCGGGTCACCGTGGCCGACCTGCCCGGCTACCGGGCCGCCCTGGTGACCAACGCACGGACCATCGCGCCCGTGACGTCGATCGACGAGGTCACGCTCGCGGTGGACGAGGAGCTCATGCGCCGGGTGCGCTCGGCGTACGACGCGGTGGAGTGGGACGAGCTGTAGGGCCGGCGCCCCTGACATCCGGGACGGACCCCTGGTCACCCGTTCGGCACGGGGAGTCAGCTGACGCCCTGAAACCCGCCCTGACCTGCGGAAACGTCCGGAATCCAGACGACACACCGTATCGGACGGCCCAATCCTGATGCCTCATCAGCAGGCGCGGGGCGCGCGACGGCTCTTATCTCGGTCACAGAAGGCCGATCCGGGAAGTCCCTCCCGGGAGGCCGATCCGCTCGACCGCTCGCGCGCCCCGGAGGCCCCCATGCGCACCACTGTCCGCCTGTTCACCGGTACCGCGCTGACGGTCGCCGCGATCGGAGCTCTCGCCGCCCCCTCGGCGTACGCCGGGAACTCCGAGGCGCTGGAGATCTACCCCGCCGAGGCCTCCCCCGGCACCACGGTCACCGTCAACACCCTCGCCTGCGGCAAGCACGGCCGGGGCGTCGGGGACGCGAACTCGCTGGGCGCGGGTGAGTTCCATCTGAGTGCGAGCACGCACAAGGAGGTCGTGGTCGGACAGTTCGTCGTGCCGGAGCACGCCAAGCCCGGCACCTACGGCATCAGCGTGGCCTGCGACAACGGCAAGACCGCCCGGGGAGACCTGACGGTCAAGCACCGGCGCCCCAGCGGCCACGTCCAGACCGGTGTCGGGGGCAGCGTGGGCCCCGACACCGCCCAGGTCACGGCGGGCGCGGCGGTGCTGGCCGCGGCTGCCGTGGGCGGGGTCCTGCTCCTGCGCCGCCGGGCGAGCGGCGCGCGGGGGCACTGAGACCACCCGCCTGTCCTGCCCCCGCCGCGCGCCCGATCACGGCCCGGCGGGGGCAGGGCCACACCCCGCCCCCGTACAGACCGAGGGAACCCCGTGAGCAACAGGAGCAAGGGCTGGGGCATAGCCGTGGCCGTCTGCGTCGGCCTCTGGCTCGTCCAGAACGGCTCGGAGCACGTCACCCCGCCCGTACCGTCGGCCGCGCAGGCCTTCGCCGCCGGGCCGAGCGTGCACACGGACGCGGCCGCCGACCCGCTGCCGCCTTCGGCGCCGGTCAGGCTGCGCATCCCCGAGACCGACGTGGACACCCCGATGATGCGGCTCGGCCTGGCCGCGGACGGTTCGCTCGACGTCCCGCCGGCCGGGAACCGGAACATGGCCGGCTGGTACGCGGACGGCACCTCGCCCGGCGCCAGGGGCACGGCGATCGTCGCGGGTCACGTCGACAACGCCGAGGGGCCCGCCGTCTTCTACACGCTCGGCGCGCTGAAGAAGGGCCACCGCATCGAGGTGGACCGGCAGGACGGCAGAACCGCCGTGTTCACGGTCGACGCGGTCGAGGTGTACGAGAACAAGGACTTCCCGGACCGGAAGGTGTACGACGAGGCGGACCGCGCCGAGATCCGGGTGATCACCTGCGGCGGCGGCTTCTCGAAGAAGAACGGCTACCAGGGGAACGTGGTCGCCTTCGGGCACCTCATCGGCGTCAGGTAGCCCGGCGTGCGGCAGCCCGGGGTGAGACCGCCCCCGGTCCTCACCCCCACTGGTCGAAGCCCAGCTTCGCGACCAGCGAGAAGACCACGACGAGCAGCACCCCGCGCACGAACTCGGTGCCCTTGCTCAGCGCCATCCTCGCCCCGAGCATCCCGCCCGCCAGATTGAATACGGCCATGACGGCCGCGAGCTGCCAGTAGACGGTGCCCTGGTACGCGAACATCGCGAGCGCGCCGGCGTTGGTGCAGACGTTGACGATCTTGGCGGTGGCGGAGGCCGTCACCAGGTCGAGGTGGAGCACCGCGGTCAGGGCGAGGACCAGGAAGGTGCCGGTGCCGGGCCCGAACAGACCGTCGTAGAAGCCGATCCCGCCGCCCACCACGACGATCGCGGTGACGATCCGCGCCCGGGTCAGCGGCGCCCGGTCCTCCCCCTCGGGCCGTGCGCCGAAGGAGGGCCGGAGGATGACGAAGGCCGCCACCGCGACGAGCACCACCATGATCACGGGGCGGAGGACGGCGTCGCTGATACCGGCCGCGAAGAACGCGCCGCCCATGGAGCCGGCGAGGGCCGCGAGCCCGACCCGTACCGCCGTCCACACCTGGACGGGTGCCTTGCGGACGAAGGTGACGGCCGCGCCGGTGGTGCCGACGATCGCGACGGCCTTGTTGGTGCCGAGGGCGTAGGTGTGCGACACGTTCGGCAGCCCGAGCAGGAGCGCGGGCAGCAGGAGCAGTCCGCCGCCGCCGACCACGGCGTCGATCCAGCCCGCCACGAGCGCGGCGAGGCAGAGCAGGACAAGGGTGGTCAGCGATATCTCCGGCATGGCCACGACCCTAGGGACGAGATCGTTGCCCCGTCCATCGATCCCTTGATCGTTGAGCAATCTCTGAGGTTGCGGCCCGTCGGCCGTCCCGCGCCCTCACAGCGGACCCGGCCGGGGGCGGAGATCAGCGTTCCGTACGGGAAACAGTCGGGATGCCGTCGGGTAACACCGGCCGCGCACGCTTCCCGGTATGAGTACACGGATCGTGGTGGTCGGGGGCGGAACGGCGGGCGCCCGGCTCGCCCAGCGCCTGCCCGTCACCCTCCTCGGCGAGGAGCCGCACGCCCCCTACAACAGGGTGCTGCTCGCCGACGTCCTCGCCGGGCGGTACGCCCCCGAGGTGATCGCCCTGCCCGAGACCCGGGATCCGGTACGGCTCGGGGTGCGGGCCGTGCGGATCGACCGGGCGGCGCGGACGGTGGAGTGCGCGGACGGCTCGCTCGTCGGCTACGACCGGCTGGTCCTCGCCACGGGCTCCAACCCGGTGCTTCCGCCGCTGCGCGGACTGCGCGGGGCGGAGCTGCCGGAGGGCGTCCACGCCTTCCGTACGCTCGACGACTGTCTGGCGCTGCGCGACCGGGTCCGGCCCGGGGTGCGGGCGGTGGTCATCGGCGGCGGGCTCCTCGGGGTCTCGGCGGCGCGGGCCCTCGCGGCCCTCGGCGCGGAGGTGGTCCTCACCCAGCAGGGCGAGCGCCTGATGGAGCGCCAGCTCGACGCGCACGCCTCCGACCTGCTGCGGGAGCACGTCGAGGAGCTCGGGGTCGAGGTGCACACGGAGTGCCGGGTGAGCGGGCTTCGGCAGCGGGACGGGGCGGTGACGGCGGTCGAGCTGGCCGACGGCTTCGTGCTCGACGCCCAGGTCGTGGTCCTGGCCTGCGGGGTGCGCCCCAGGGTGGCCCTGGCCCGGGAGGCGGGGCTCGACGTCGGCCGGGGCGTCCTCGTCGACGACGAGCTGCGGACGTCCGATCCCCACATCCACGCGGTCGGGGACTGCGCGGAGCACGCGGGCCGCGTGTACGGCCTCGCGGGGCCCGCGCTCGAACAGGCCGACGTCCTGGCGGACGTGCTCACCCAGGTCACGCCCACGACGGGCTACACCGGCACCCGCGCCCTCACCCGCCTCACCCTCGGCGGGGCCCGCCCCCTCGACCTCGCCGCGTTCGGCGAGGCCACCCCCCGGCCGGGCGACGACGTCGTCCAGCTCACCGACGCCACGCGCAGCGCGTACCGCAAGGTCGTCGTCCGCGGGGACCGGCTCGTCGGGGGCGTCCTCCTCGGTGACCTGGCCGCGGTCGGCTCGCTCGCTCAGGCGTGGGAGGGCGACGAGGCCCTCCCCGACGCCCCCCTGCTCCACCTGCTCACCCACGACGGAGGCTCCTGACATGAGCGCTGACATGACCGCGCACACCCCGACGATCGTCCTGGTCGGCCACGGAATGGTCGGCCAGCGGTTCCTGGAGTCGCTCGCCGACCGTGGGGTCACCGAGCGGGCCAGGATCGTGGTCCTCTGTGAGGAGCCGCGCCCGGCGTACGACCGTGTGCAGCTGACCTCGTACTTCTCCGGCAAGACCCCCGACGACCTGTCGGTGGTCGAGGCGGGCTTCATGGAGAAGCACGGCATCGAGCTGTACGTCGGCGATCCGGCGGAGTCGGTGGACCGGGAGGCCCGTACGGTCACCGCCCGCTCCGGGCAGGTCTTCGCGTACGACTCGCTCGTCCTCGCCACCGGCTCGTACCCGTTCGTCCCGCCGGTGCCCGGCAAGGACGCCCGCGGCTGTTTCGTCTACCGCACGATCGAGGACCTCCTCGCGATCGAGGAGTACGCGAAGACGGCGACGACCGGCGCGGTCGTCGGCGGCGGTCTGCTCGGTCTCGAGGCTGCGGGCGCCCTGAAGGGCCTCGGGCTCGACACCCACGTGGTGGAGTTCGCGCCGCGGCTCATGCCGGTGCAGGTCGACGAGGGCGGCGGCGCCGCGCTGCTCCGTACGATCGAGCGGATGGGTCTGACCGTCCACACCGGGACGGGCACGCAGGAGGTCGTGACGGCGGACGGCGCCGTGACGGGCATGAAGCTGTCGGACGGTTCCGAGGTCGCCACCGACATGGTGGTCTTCTCGGCCGGTGTACGGCCCCGGGACCAGCTGGCCCGCGACTGCGGCCTCACCGTCGGGGAGCGCGGCGGCATCGCGGTCGACGAGCTGTGCCGGACGTCCGACCCCGCCGTGTTCGCGATCGGTGAGTGCGCGCTCGCCTCCGACGGCCGGGTGTACGGCCTGGTGGCGCCGGGCTACGAGATGGCGCAGACGGCGGCGGCGGCGATCGCCGAGGAGACGGACGAGACGGGCGAGACCGTCAACGGGTTCACCGGCGCCGACATGTCGACGAAGCTGAAGCTGCTCGGTGTGGACGTGGCCTCCTTCGGCGACGCGCACGGCACGGCCGAGGGCTGCCTCGACGTCGTCTACTCGGACTCCCGCTCGGGTGTCTACAAGAAGCTGGTGATCTCCGGTGAGGGGGTGCTGCTCGGCGGTGTCCTCGTCGGGGACGCCGAGCAGTACGGGCTGCTCCGCCCGCTGACCGGTTCCGTACCGCCTGTCTCCCCCGAGCAGCTGGTCCTTCCGGCCGGGGTCGGCGCGCCGGTGGCGCTCGGTCCCTCGGCGCTGCCGGACGACGCGGTGATCTGCTCCTGCCACAACGTCACCAAGCACGCCATCGGCCAGTGCGAGTCCCTCGCCGAGGTGAAGAAGTGCACCAAGGCCGGTACGGGCTGCGGCAGTTGCGTGAAGGTGATCGAGAAGCTGCTGCCGGCACCCAAGGACAAGGGGCTCTGCGGCTGCTTCTCGTACACCCGGAGCGAGCTCTACGAGATCGCCCGCACCCTGCGGATCACCTCGTTCGCGGCGCTGCTCGACTCGCACGGCCGGGACGGGGCGAAGGGCGGGGAGGGCTGCGAGGTCTGCAAGCCGACCGTCGGCTCGATCCTGGCCTCTCTCAACAACGGCTACATCCTGGACGGCGAGCAGGCCTCCCTCCAGGACACCAACGACCACTTCCTCGCCAACATGCAGCGCAACGGCTCCTACTCGGTCGTGCCGCGCATCCCCGGCGGCGAGATCACCCCGGACAAGCTGATCGTGATCGGCGAGGTGGCCCGCGACTTCGGCCTCTACACGAAGATCACGGGCGGCCAGCGCATCGACCTCTTCGGCGCCCGCGTGGACCAGCTCCCGGCGATCTGGACCCGTCTGGTGGACGCGGGCTTCGAGTCGGGGCACGCGTACGGCAAGTCGCTGCGGACGGTGAAGTCCTGCGTCGGGCAGACCTGGTGCCGGTACGGCGTCCAGGACTCGGTGAAGATGGCGATCCAGCTGGAGCTGCGCTACCGGGGCCTGCGCGCCCCGCACAAGCTCAAGTCGGCGGTCTCGGGCTGCGCCCGCGAGTGCGCGGAGGCGCAGTCGAAGGACTTCGGGATCATCGCGACGGCCAACGGCTGGAACCTGTACGTCGGCGGGAACGGCGGCGCGACCCCGCGCCACGCGGACCTGCTCGCGCAGGACCTGTCGGACGCCGAACTGGTGCGGCTCATCGACCGGTTCCTGATGTTCTACATCCGGACGGCAGACCGTCTTGAGCGGACGTCGACGTGGCTGGAGCGCCTGGAGGGCGGGCTCGACCACCTCAAGGACGTGGTGGTGCGCGACTCGCTCGGGCTCTGCGACGAGCTGGAGGCGCTGATGGCGGCGCACGTCGACGACTACCAGGACGAGTGGGCGCAGACCCTGGACGACCCGGAGCGGCTGCGGCGCTTCGTCTCCTTCGTGAACGCGCCGGACGCGCCGGACCCGTCGGTCCGGTTCGTGCCGGAGCGCGACCAGATCAAGCCGGACCTCACGATCCTGACGCTCGGCAGGACGAACAGCACGCTGGAAGGGGCTTCCTCCCGATGACGACGACTCTCACCTCTCCCACCACGACGACGCTCGAACTCTCCCCCTCCCCCGGCACGTGGGTGGCGGTCTGCGAGGAGTCCCGGCTGACGCCGGGCCGGGGCGTGGCGGCGCTGCTGCCGGACGGCCGGCAGGCGGCGGTCTTCCGGGACCGGTCGGGGCGGGTGTACGCGATCGACAACCGTGACCCGTTCACCGGGGCGCAGGTGCTGTCCCGGGGGCTCGTCGGCTCCGTGGACGGCCGGCCGTTCGTGGCCTCTCCGCTCCTGAAGCAGCGCTTCGACCTGGAGACGGGGCGGTGTCTGGACGACGACGAGGTCGCGGTGGCGGTCTATCCGGTACGGGCGAGCTGACTTGACCGTTCGTTCCAGATAGCCGTACGGTCCTCCCGTGGCCAGGACCAAGGAATTCGATCCCGACGCCGCGCTCCAGGCCGCTCTCGAGCTGTTCTGGGCGCGGGGGTACGAGGCGACGACCCTGTCGGACCTCGTCGAGCACCTCGGCATCGGCCGGGCCAGCCTCTACGCGACCTTCGGGAACAAGCGCGAGCTGTACCTGAAGGCGCTCGACCGCTACCTGGAGATCCGCGACCCGCGGATCGTCGAGGAACTGTCCGCGCCGGGCCCGGCCCTGCCGGCCGTCCGCGCGCTCGTCCGCCGCTTCGCCGCCCAGGCGTCGTCGGACGAGGAACGCCTGAACGGCTGCTTCGTCACCAACTCGGCGGCGGAACTGGGGCCGCACGACACGACCGTCGCACGCCGGGTCGAGCTCAGCTGGGAGCTGATCGAGACCCTTCTGTACGCGGCGCTCACCCGGGCCCGCGCCGGGGGCGAGCTCCCGGCCGGCCGGGACCCGCGAGCCCTGGCCCGGATGCTGCTCGTCGTGCTGCAGGGCATCCGGGTGGTCGGCAAGGTGTCGAGCGACCCGGCCCGGGTGCGGGACGCCACGGAGCAGGCGCTGAGCCTGCTCGACTGAGGGGACGGGCGCCCACGGGGGGGGCGCCCTTTCTTCGGCGCCCATATTGGAACGTACGGTCAAATTAACTCAGCTACTCACAGGGGAGTCGACTCACATGTCCGCACGCTTCACCGATCGCGTCGTCCTCGTCACCGGTGCCGGTTCCGGCCTCGGCCGGGCCATCGCGCTCGCCTTCGCCGCCGAGGGCGCGAAGGTCGTCGTCGCCGGCCGTACCGCGGGGCCGCTCCGGGAGACGGCCGGCCTGATCGAGGCCGCGGGGGGCACCGCCACCGCGGTCACCGCCGACGTGGCGGACGCCGGGTCCACCCGCGAACTGGTCCGGCGCACGGTCGAGGTCTTCGGCGGTCTCGACGTGGCCGTCAACAACGCGGGGGTCTTCCGGGGCGGTCACAGCGCCGCCGACTTCCCCCTGGACGACTGGCACACCCTGCTCGACATCAACGTCACGGGGGTGCTGCACGCCCTGCAGGCCGAGGTGGCGCACATGCGGGCGCACGGCGGCGGGGCGATCGTGAACATCGCGTCGAACCTGGGCCCGCACGTCCGGGTCCCCGGAGTCTTCGGCTACCAGGTCTCGAAGGCCGCCGTCTCGGCGATCACCCGGGCGGCGGCCCTGGACCACATCGCCGACGGCGTCCGGATCAACGCGGTCAGCCCCGGCGCCTCGGAGTCCGCGATGTCGCTGCTGCCCGGCGAGACCGAGGCCGAGCGGGAGGTCCGGATGAAGGAGCAGTCGCCCCTCGGCCGGGTCTCGTCCGCCGCCGAGGTGGCGGCGGCGGTGCTCTACCTCGCGTCGGACGCGGCGGGCTCCGCCGTCGGCACCGACCTGGTGATCGACGGCGGGGTCGCCGCCTGACGTACGCCCGGGGCCGCGGGGGCTCAGCCCTGGGTGGCCGCCGGGTCCATCCAGAAGACCTCCCAGTGGTGGCCGTCCAGGTCGGCGAAGGAGCGGCCGTACATGAAGCCCATGTCCATCGGCTCCTTCGCCGGGCTGCCGCCGGCGGCGAGGGCCGCGTCGGCCAGCTCGTCGGCCTTCGCGCGGCTCTCGGCGCTCAGCGTGATGAGCACCTCGGTGGCCTTCGTGGCGTCGGAGATGTCCTTGCCCGGGGCGGTGAAGCTCCTGAACTTCTCCTCGGTGAGCAGCATCACGAAGATCGTGTCGCTGATGACCACACACGCGGCGGTCTCGTCGCTGAACTGCGGGTTGATGGAGTAGCCGAGCTTCTCGTAGAACGCCTTGCTGGCGTCGAGGTCCTTCACGGGCAGGTTCACGAAGATCATCTGCGGGGCCATGGCGTTCTCTCTCTTCCCTCGGTCCGGCCCGCTCGGTGCGTTCCGGCGCTCTCAGGAGGTAAGACGGCCGTCCCGCCCGGAACTCATCGCTCTCCCGGCGATTCCTCGAAGTTCCTCCGTTCAGGCCACCGAGCGTTCAGGCCACCGAGCGTTCAGGCCACCGAGCGCAGCCGCAGCGCCGCCAGCGGGACGAACCCCCCGCTGCCGCCGCCGGTCTCCGCCGCGGGCCCGGCGAGCCGCCGCAGCATGGCGAGGGCGATCCGCTCGCCCTGCGCCTTGGCCCGCTCGGCCCGCGGCCCGGTGTGGAGGCCGTCCACGGTGGCGTGCCAGAGCTGCACCCAGCGCCCGAAGTGGGCGGCGGTGAGGGGCCGGGCGGAGTGGAGCGCGGCGTGCGGGGCGAAGGCGTCGTGCCCGTAGGCGGCGGTACGGAGAAGGGCGCGCTCCCAGAAGTCGGTGATCCTCGGCAGATGGACCTCCAGGTCGGTGCCGGCGACCTCGGTGAAGAAGGGCCCGATGAGCGGGTCGGCGAAGGCCGCGGCGTAGAAACGGCGCAGCAGTACGTCGAGGTCGTCACGATCACGGATGTCCCGGGCGGCACGCATGCGTCCAGTGTGCCCACGAGACCGCCACTCCCCCAAGGGCCGAAAGCCCCGGAGCCGGGGCCGGTCGGGGCGCCCGCTCCGGGCGGCCGTACCGCGACGGGCCGCCCCGCCTCGCACGTACGCGGGGAGATCGACATGGCTCGAAAACAGCGGCGTCACCGACACCGCGATCCTTTGCCCGATGCCCGCCGCTTCCCCTTCACCGCTTGTTGATGCACAGTCAATTCGGTTCTCCTAGGTTCCGGAAGCGCGCGACCCCGCCGCCGACCGGCGTGGCGGGGCGGTTCACCACCCTTCTCAGGAGTGAGACGTGGAGCGACGCAGTTTCCTGCGTGGAGCGGTCATCGGCACGTCGGCGGCGGCCTTCGGCGGCACCCTGATGCGCGGGGCCGCCTACGCGGCCCCCGCCCAGCCGGGCCCGGGCCCGTACGGGGCGCTCGGCGCCGCGAACGCCAACGGCATCCAGCTGCCCGCCGGGTTCACCAGCCGGATCATCGCCCGGTCCGGCCAGACCGTGGCCGGCACCTCGTACACCTGGCACGCCGCCCCCGACGGCGGCGCCTGCTTCGCCGACGGCACCGGCTGGATCTACGTCTCCAACTCGGAGATCTCCAGCACCGGCGGCGCGAGCGCGGTCAAGTTCAACTCCTCGGGCACCGTCACCTCGGCGTACCGCATCCTGTCCAACACCAACCGCAACTGCGCGGGCGGCGCCACCCCGTGGAACACCTGGCTCTCCTGCGAGGAGGTCGACACGGGCTACGTCTACGAGACCGACCCGTGGGGTGTGAACGCCGCCGTCCGCCGGGCCGCGATGGGCCGCTTCAACCACGAGGCGACGGCCGCCGACCCGGTCCGCCGGGTGATCTACCTGACCGAGGACAAGTCCGACGGCTGCCTCTACCGCTTCGTGCCGTCCACCTGGGGCAACCTCTCCGCCGGCACCCTCCAGGTGCTTGTGGCGGGCACCGCCACCTCCGGCTCTTTCACCTGGCAGAACGTGCCCGACCCGGACGGCTCCCCCACCGCCACCCGCTACCAGGTCTCGGCCGCCAAGAAGTTCAACGGCGGCGAGGGCTGCCACTACGCCAACGACACCGTGTGGTTCACCACCAAGGGCGACAACCGGCTGTGGCAGCTCAACCTGGCGTCGAGCACCTACGAACTGGCCTACGACGACTCCCTGGTGGTCGGCGGCGCCCCGCTGACCGGCGTCGACAACGTCACCGGCTCCTCCTCCGGTGACCTCTTCGTCGCCGAGGACGGCGGCAACATGGAGATCTGCGTCATCACCCCGGACGACGCCGTGGCGCCCTTCCTGCGGATCGGCGGCCAGTCCTCCTCCGAGATCTGCGGCCCCGCCTTCTCCCCCGACGGCAAGCGGCTGTACTTCTCCAGCCAGCGGGGCACGAGCGGCAGCTCGTCGGGCGGCATCACCTACGAGGTGACCGGCCCGTTCCGCGTGTAACTCCCCGCGTAGCACCGCAGGTCCACCTTCCGTTGGGCGCCGCCGAGCAGGGCGGCGCCCAACGGCGTCAGCGTGTGCAGGACCGCGTTGCCGTGGCGCAGGGTCGCGATGAGCCCGGCCTCGCGGAGCACGCCCGCGTGCTGGCTCGCCGAGGCCAGCGACACCCCGGCCCGGCGGGCGAGCTCGCTCGTCGTGCCGCCGTCGCCGATGGCGTGCAGGACGGCCGAGCGGGTGTGACCGACCAGCTTGGCGAGCGAGGAGCCGCCCGGCGCCCGGACGGTCGGCGCCTCGCCGTGGGTGACGGGGTAGACGAGGACCGGCGGCAGCGCGGGGTCGCGCAGCACGACGGGGGTCCCCCGGCAGAAGTACGAGGGCTGGAGCAGCAGCCCACGCCCGTCGAGGTGGACGTCCCGGTCGACCGGGTAGTCGGCCTCCAGGACGGGCGCGCGCCAGCGCAGCATCGGCGGCAGCGAGGCGAGGAGTTCGTCGGCGCCGCCGTCCAGGAGGGCACGGCCGCGGCGGGCCCGGTCGGCCTCCACCCGGGCCCGGATGTGCGGCCAGTACGGCTCGACGGCCGCCCGGTGATAGCTCCGCAGGGCCCCCACGAGCCGGTCGAAGGGCTCCGCGCCGCCGTCGGCGAGGGCACGGAGCGAGTGGGGTACGGTCCGGCCGCCGGAGCGGTCCGCGGCGAGCAGCGAGAGCTCGGCGCGCAGCCGGCCGGAGTCGGTCGCGCGGATCGCCTGGAGGCCCTCTTCGAGCCCGTGGACGCCCTCGGCGGGCGTCAGGAAGTCGGGGAAATAGCCGCGGCTCGGCACGAGCGCCGCGAGGAGCCGGGTCTCACCACCGAGCCGCCCCCGCGTTTCGGAGCGCCATTCTCCGAAGACCACGGAGCCGCGCCGGTCCCTTAAACGGTGAAAGCTCAGAATCGTTTCCCACAGAACGTCCGGCCGGGCGGCCGTACGCACCCCCGCCAAGTCGTTTCCGGTGAAATGAATCCGCAGCATGACGTCCCCACCTGTGCACTCGCAACCACCCCCGACGACGAGTATGCACAGCATCACTGCACGTTACCAGGGTGTTTCAGCCACAGTTGAAAAGCATCGCGGCAATCGGGGCGGAACCGAAAAGCTGTACGGGTCGGGCAGGAAACCTTCAGGACCGAGGTGACGTGGTGAAGACCGTGGGGGGCTTTGCCCGTCCGGCGGCGGTCGGCGAGGGTTGCGGCTCACCTGCCCGGCATCGGTAAAGGGCGCGGCCTCCGGGTGGGGATCCGGGGGTCGCGCCCGCTCCGTTCTTTGCCGAAGAAACGGAAAGTTCAAAGGCCAATAATTCAATCCGGCCCGATGGAACAAGAACGCACGTTCACCCAAAATCAAAACGACGGGACGGACACCTCCGCACAAAGGTGTCCGTCCCGTCCCTATTGGTTCCGGAACCGCCGCCCGCCGGTGAGGGTGAGAGATGGCCGGCGGCGGCCCGGTGGTTCACGCGCCGCCGCTGCTGAACGGGGGTTCAGCAGGACCGGCGGCCGTTCCTGAACCCCGGTTCAGGAGGGCCCGACCGCCACTCCTGAACCGGGGAGCCGGGGGGTCAGCGGCTGTCGCTGCCCTTGGACTCGGCGGCCGCGCGCCCCGCCTCGAGTCGCGCCACCGGGATCCGGAAGGGCGAGCAGGAGACGTAGTCGAGGCCGACCTCGTGGAAGAAGTGCACCGACTCGGGGTCGCCGCCGTGCTCACCGCAGACACCGAGCTTGATGTCGGGGCGGGTGGCCCGGCCGGCCTGGACGGCGCTGCGCACGAGCGCGCCGACACCGTCCTTGTCGATGGTCTCGAAGGGGCTGACGCCGAAGATGCCCTTCTCCAGGTACGCGGTGAAGAACGAGGCCTCCACGTCGTCGCGGGAGAAGCCCCACACCGTCTGGGTCAGGTCGTTGGTGCCGAAGGAGAAGAACTCGGCGGCCTCGGCGATCTGACCGGCGGTCACGGCGGCGCGCGGCAGCTCGATCATGGTGCCGAGCGCGAGCTTGAGCTCCACGCCGGTGCGGGCCTGGACCTCGGCGATGACCGTCTCGGCCTCCTCGCGGACGATCTCCAGCTCCTGGACGGTGCCGACGAGCGGGATCATGATCTCGACGCGCGGGTCGCCCTTGGCGTCGATGCGCTGGGCCGCGGCCTCGGCGATCGCCCGGACCTGCATGGTGAACAGGCCGGGGATGACCAGGCCGAGGCGGACACCGCGCAGACCCAGCATCGGGTTCTGCTCGTGCAGCCGGTGCACGGCCTGGAGCAGGCGCAGGTCGTTCTCGTGCGGCTCCTTGCGGGACTCGGCGAGGGCGACGCGCACCGAGAGCTCGGTGATGTCGGGCAGGAACTCGTGCAGCGGCGGGTCGAGCAGCCGGACCGTGACGGGCAGCCCGTCCATGGCCTCGAAGAGCTCGACGAAGTCCGTCTGCTGGAGCGGCAGCAGGGCTTCGAGGGCCTGGTCGCGCTCGGTGTCCGTGTCCGCGAGGATCAGCCGCTCGACGTACTGGCGGCGCTCGCCGAGGAACATGTGCTCGGTGCGGCAGAGGCCGATGCCCTGGGCGCCGAAGCGGCGGGCGCGCAGCGCGTCCTCGGCGTTGTCGGCGTTGGCGCGGACCCGGAGGCGGCGGACGCGGTCCGCGTAGGCCATGACCCGGTGGACGGCGGCGACGAGCTCGTCGGCGTCGTCGGCGCCGGCGTGCATCCGGCCCTCGAAGTACTCGACGACCGGGGACGGTACGACGGGTACCTCACCGAGGTAGACCTTGCCGGTGGAGCCGTCGATGGAGACGACGTCGCCCTCCTCGACGACCTGGCCGTCGGCCGTGGTCATCCGGCGGCGCTTGGTGTCGACCTCGAGCTCCTCGGCGCCGCAGACACAGGTCTTGCCCATGCCGCGGGCGACGACGGCGGCGTGCGAGGTCTTGCCGCCGCGGGAGGTGAGGATGCCCTCGGCGGCGATCATGCCGTCCAGGTCGTCCGGGTTGGTCTCACGGCGGATCAGGATGACCTTCTCGCCGGACCGGGACCACTTGACGGCGGTGTACGAGTCGAAGACGGCCTTGCCGACCGCGGCGCCCGGGGAGGCGGCGATGCCGCGCCCGATCTGGTCGACCTTCGCGTTCTCGTCGAACTTGGGGAACATCAGCTGGGCGAGCTGCGCGCCGGTGACGCGCTGGAGCGCCTCGGCCTCGTCGATCAGGCCCTGGTCCACGAGCTGGGTGGCGATGCGGAAGGCGGCACCGGCGGTGCGCTTGCCGACGCGGGTCTGGAGCATCCAGAGCTGGCCGCGCTCGATGGTGAACTCGATGTCGCAGAGATCCTTGTAGTGGGTCTCCAGGGTCTCCATGATGTGCATGAGCTGGTCGTACGACGTCTTGTCGATCGACTCGAGGTCGGCCAGCGGCACGGTGTTGCGGATACCGGCGACGACGTCCTCGCCCTGCGCGTTCTGCAGGTAGTCGCCGTAGACGCCCTGGTGGCCGGAGGCGGGGTCGCGGGTGAAGGCGACACCGGTGCCGGAGTCCGGGCCGAGGTTGCCGAAGACCATCGAGCAGACGTTGACGGCGGTGCCGAGGTCGCCCGGGATGCGCTCCTGGCGGCGGTACAGCTTCGCCCGGTCCGTGTTCCAGGAGTTGAAGACGGCCTCGATGGCGAGGTCCATCTGCTCGCGCGGGTCCTGCGGGAAGTCGCGGCCGGTCTGGGCCTTCACGATCTTCTTGAAGTGCTTGACGACCTTCTTGAGGTCGGCGGCGTCGAGGTCGGTGTCGCTGGCGACCTTCTTCGCGGACTTGGCCTCGTCGAGGGCCTCCTCGAAGAGCTCGCCGTCGACGCCGAGGACGGTCTTGCCGAACATCTGGATGAGGCGCCGGTACGAGTCCCAGGCGAAGCGCTCGTTGTCGGCCTGGCGGGCGAGGCCGGCGACGGACTCGTCGGAGAGGCCGATGTTGAGGACCGTGTCCATCATGCCCGGCATGGAGAACTTGGCTCCGGAGCGGACGGAGACGAGCAGCGGGTCGTCGGCCTGGCCGAGCTTCTTGCCCATCTTCTTCTCGAGCGCGTCGAGGTGGGCGGACACCTCGTCGCGGAGCGCGACGGGCTCCGAGCCGCTCTCGAGGTAGACCTTGCACGCCTCGGTGGTGATCGTGAAGCCGGGGGGGACCGGCAGACCGAGGTTGGTCATCTCGGCCAGGTTCGCGCCCTTGCCACCGAGCAGGTCCTTCAGGTCCCTGTTGCCCTCGGTGAAGTCGTACACGAACTTCTGATCATTGTTTTCCGACACGGGTCCCGACTCCTCGATGACTCGGTTGGCTGCCCTGACGGCGAGGAACATACCCAGATCGAAGGCGTCTGGGGAGGTACGCCTAGCGGTCATCCGGTCTTAACCACCCGTCCGCCAGCACTTCGAAAGTTACCGAGCGGAAGCTTCCGCTTTCACGGCCCGAAGGATCCTTGACCCAAACCAGCAGAACCACGCTCACATGAGCGCGCATTCGAGCATATGCGTTCAACTCTTGAACACAAAAGGGGTGGCACCCAGTGCCACCCCTTCAGGCGGTGCAGTCGACCGCAACATGCTCATGTGAGCGCCACCCCCCTCAGGGGTGGCGAGGATCACTCCCTCGGAAAGGCCGGATCTCAGCCGCCGGACGTGTCCAGCTCGGCGTCCTCGCTCACTCCGGCGCAGTCATACGGGTCCTTCAACCAGCCGTCCGGCAGGACAACCCGGTTGTTTCCGGACGTACGGCCCCGAGGTCCGTCCGCACCCACCGGCCAGGGCTGATCCAGGTCCAGCTCGCTCAACTGAGCGCGGAGCTCGTCCAGGGAGGAGGTGATCGCGAGCTTCTTCCGCATCTCGGAGCCCACCGAGAAGCCCTTCAGGTACCAGGCCACATGCTTGCGGAAGTCGATGACACCGCGTGCCTCGTCGCCCAGCCACTCGCCGAGCAGCCGCGCGTGCCGCACCATCGCGTCCGCGACCACCCGGAGCCCCGGCGCCGCGTAGGCGCCCGTGCCCTCGAAGCCCGCCACCAGGTCCGCGAAGAGCCAGGGGCGGCCGAGGCAGCCGCGTCCGACGACCACGCCGTCGCAGCCCGTCTCCCGCATCATCCGCAGCGCGTCGTCGGCCGACCAGATGTCGCCGTTGCCGAGCACCGGGATCTCGGGCACGTGCTCCTTGAGGCGCGCGATCGCGTCCCAGTCGGCCGTGCCGCCGTAGTGCTGGGCAGCGGTCCGCCCGTGCAGGGCGATCGCCGTGACGCCCTCCTCCACGGCGATCCGGCCGGCGTCCAGGAAGGTGATGTGGTCGTCGTCGATGCCCTTGCGCATCTTCATCGTGACCGGCAGGTCGCCCGCGTTGCTCACGGCCTCGTTCAGGATCGCGCGCAGCAGCGGCCGCTTGTAGGGCAGGGCCGAGCCGCCGCCCTTCCGCGTGACCTTGGGGACCGGGCAGCCGAAGTTCAGGTCGATGTGGTCGGCCAGGTCCTCGTCGACGATCATCCGCACGGCCTTGCCGACGGTCACGGGGTCCACCCCGTACAGCTGGATCGAGCGCGGCTTCTCGGTCTCGTCGAAGCGGATGAGCTGCATCGTCTTCTCGTTGCGCTCGACCAGGGCACGCGTCGTGATCATCTCGCTCACGAACAGCCCCTTGCCGCCGGAGAACTCGCGACAGAGGGTACGGAAGGGGGCGTTGGTGATGCCGGCCATGGGGGCGAGCACCACCGGCGGCTGCACGATGTGCGGGCCGATGGCGAGAGGGGTGAACGCGGTCATGAGGCCCATTGTCGCGCACCTCGGAGGTCTTTAGTTAGCCGTACTATCCGCGCATGGCGGAGCTCACAGGGGACCCTCCCGGAGGACCAGCTTCAGGAGCCGTTCGACCCCGGTCCGGGTCTCGTCGTCGACGGGGACGTACGTGACGAGGTGGGGTCCGGCGGTCGGGCCGAGCCAGAGGTTGGTGTGCTCGAACCGGAGCAGGCCCACCTGGGCGTTGCGGATGACCTTGGTGCGCCCGCCCGGGGCGACCACGTCGTGCCGTGCCCAGATCTCCCGGAACTCCGGCGAGGCCGCCTCCAGCCGCCGTACCAGCGCCTTCCAGGCGGGCTCTGCCAGGTGCTCGGCCATGGAGGCGCGGAGCTTCCCGGCGAGCAGCGGCAGGAGCTCCGGCAGATCGGTGGCCGCCGCCCGGAAGTCCTCGTTGGTGAAGGCGAGCCAGAGGGAGTTGCGGTCCTCTCGGGGCAGGGCGTCGAGGTCGCAGAAGAGCCGCCCGAAGGTCCGGTTGTGGGCGAGGAAGTCGAAGCGGCTGTTCTGGACGGCGGCGGGGACGGGCTCCAGCTGCTCCAGGAGCGCGCGCAGGGCGGGGGTGACGGCCGGGCAGGGCGCGCCGGGATGCGGGTCGGCCTGTCCGGCGAGGGCGAAGAGGTGGCCGCGCTCGGTCGGGTCGAGGAGCAGCGCGTCGGCGAGGGCGCCGAGGACCTGGGGGGAGACCTGGATGTCCCGGGCCTGTTCGAGCCAGGTGTACCAGGTGACGCCGACGGCGGAGAGGTGGGCGACCTCCTCTCGGCGCAGGCCGGGGGTGCGGCGCCTGCGCCCCCGGGGCAGGCCGACCTGCTCGGGGCTGATGCGCTCGCGTCGGCTGCGCAGGAAGGCGGCGAGCTCGTGCCGCCGGGTGTGGGGTTCGGCGGTCGTCGCTGTCGTCACGGTTACAGGGCCTTTCCGGAAAGTCCCGCCTGGCTCACGCCTGGCACCTAGGGTGCCGGGGCGGCCAGACTCGTGCCAGGTACTGCTTGTACCAGGATAAGAAGGCTCTGGTACCAGGCTGAGCGGCGGCGGATCGTCGGACGCGTGACTTCGACCTCCACTTCCTCCCGGGCCGGCGCCCCGGCCGTCGCCGCCGCCCCCGCGCTCGGCCCGCTCGGCCTGTTCACCGTGCTCCTCGGCGCCTCGCTGCCGCTGATCGACTTCTCCGTCGTCAACGTCGCCCTGCCGTCCATCGACCACGACCTCGCCGCGGGCCCCGCCCTGCTCGAACTGGTCGTCGCCGGATACGGCCTGTCGTACGCCGTGCTGCTCGTCCTCGGCGGCCGGCTCGGCGACCTCTTCGGCCGCCGGCGGCTCTTCCTCGCCGGCATGGCGGCCTTCGGTCTCACCTCCCTCGCCTGCGGGCTCGCGCCGGACGCGTGGACGCTCGTCGGGGCCCGGGTGGCGCAGGGCGCCGCGGCGGCGCTGATGCTGCCGCAGGTCCTGGCGACCATCCACGCCTCGACGTCGGGCCCGCGCCGGGCGAAGGCACTCAGCCTGTACGGGGCGACCGTCGGCCTCTCGATGATGGTGGGCCAGATCCTGGGCGGGGTGCTCGTCGCCGCCGATCTCGCGGGCTCCGGCTGGCGGGCGGTGTTCCTGGTGAACGTCCCGGTGGCGGTGGCGGGCCTGGTCCTCGCCCTCCGTACCGTCCCGGAGAGCCGCTCCGACCGCCCGGCGCCGGTGGACGTGCCGGGCACGCTGCTGCTCGGCCTGGCGCTGCTCGCCCTGCTCGCCCCGCTGACGGAGGGCAGGGCCGCCGGCTGGCCGCTGTGGACCTGGATCGCCCTGGCCGTGTTCCCGTTCGCGGTGGGGGCGTTCTGGCGGGTGGAGCTGCGGGCGGACCGTGCGGGCCGCACTCCCCTGGTCCCGCCGAGCCTGCTCGGCCTGGTCTCGCTGCGGCGCGGCCTGATGCTGATCCTGCCGCTGTCGATGGGCTTCGGCGGTTTCGTGTTCGTGATCGCGGTGGCGCTCCAGCAGGGCCTGGGGCTGAGCGCGGTGGTCTCGGGCCTGGCGCTCGCCCCGATGGCGGTGGCCTTCTTCGCGGCCTCGCTCGCCGGCCCCCGGCTCGTACGGCGCTGGGGCACGCGCGTGGTGACAGCGGGCGGCCTGGTCCAGGCCCTCGGCCTCGGGCTGCTCGCCCTGACGGCCTGGCGTGCCTGGCCGGACCTCTCGGTCTGGCTCCTGCTCCCGGGGATGGCCGTCGCGGGCCTGGGTCAGGGCCTCCAGCTGCCGGTGCTGTTCCGGGTGGTGCTCTCGGAGGTCCCGCCGGAGAGGGCGGGGGTGGGCAGCGGCGTCATGGTGACGGCCCAGCAGTCCGCCCTGGCCCTGGGCGTGGCCACGCTCGGCTCGCTGTTCCTGAGCCTGGCCGCGTCCGGCCCCGCGGACTCGGGGACGGCCCTGACGGTGACGCTGCTCGTCCAGCTGGCGCTGGTGCTGCTCACGGCGGCGCTGTCCGTGCGGCTGCCGAGGACGGTGGGATAAGGGATCCAAAATTCCCATATCGGATATCGAATATCGGATACGAAAGGGGGCCCGGCGCGGCGTGCGCCCCGGGCCCCCTGTCGTGCAGATGAAGCTACTTCTGACCGGCCTCGCCGGCCTCGCCGGTCTCGGCGCCCTCGGCGCCGGCGGCGTTCTCGGCCCCCTGGGCGCGCTCGCGCATCTTCTTCAGGAGCTCCTGCTTCTGCTCGTCGGCCGTGCGGCGGGCGGCACCGGCGCTCTGGACGCCGCCGTGCTGGTCGCCGCGGGACAGCTTCTTGCGCTGTCCGCCGACGCCGAGAAGGTTGTTGCGCTTGGCCATGGGGTTCTCCCGTGCAGTGAGGTGGGCGGTGGTCGAGCTCGATCAGCTGGGCTGCGCGCTCACCCGTAGATCTGGAAGAACGAAGACATGCCGGTGACGGTACCCCGGCCGCGGGCCGCCGAGCACACCGATTTCCCCGGCACCACCATGACCGATGACAGATATTGAAATCTGTCATCGGTCATGCCATGGTTGTTCTGTCACCCCACTCCGCCCCTCCCCGGGAGACCGTCATGACCACCACCCAGCGCCCCGTCCCCACCCGCTCCCTCGGCACCACCGGCCCTCGCGTCTCCGCCCTCGGCCTCGGCTGCATGGGCATGTCCGCGCTGTACGGCGACGCCGACCGCACCGAGTCGATCGCGACCCTCCACGCCGCTCTGGACGCCGGCGTGACCCTGCTCGACACGGGCGACTTCTACGGGATGGGCCACAACGAGCTGCTGATCGCGGAGGCGCTCAGGACCGCCCCCGTCGCCGCCCGCGAGCAGGCGCTCACCAGCGTGAAGTTCGGCGCGCTCCGCACCGTCGAAGGCGGGTTCACGGGGTACGACGGGCGGCCGGCCGCCGTGAAGAACTTCGCGGCGTACTCGCTCCAGCGCCTCGGAACCGACCACATCGACATCTACCGGATCGCCCGCGTCGACCCGGACGTACCCATCGAGGAGACCGTCGGCGCCATCGCCGAGCTGGTCGAGGCCGGCCACGTACGGCACATCGGCCTCTCCGAGGTCGGCGCGGACACCCTGCGCCGGGCGGCGGCGGTGGCCCCGATCGCCGACCTCCAGATCGAGTACTCGCTGATCTCCCGCTCCATCGAGGAGAAGATCCTCCCGGCCGCCCGTGAGCTCGGCATCGGGATCACGGCGTACGGAGTCCTGTCACGCGGTCTGATCAGCGGCCACTTCACCCGCGACCGCGAGCTGGCGGCGAACGACTTCCGGGGCATGAGCCCGCGCTTCCAGGGCGAGAACCTCCAGCGCAACCTGGACCTGGTGGACCGGCTGCGGGCGCTCGCCGACGCCAAGGGCGTCTCGGTCGCGCAGACCGCCGTCGCCTGGGTCCTCGCCCAGGCGGGACGGCAGGGCGTGGACATCGTCCCGCTGATCGGCGCCCGGCGCAGGGACCGGCTCGCGGAGGCGCTCGGCGCCCTCGACGTCACGCTCGACGCCGCCGACCTGGCCGCGATCGAGGAGGCCGTCCCGGCGGGCGCGGCCGCGGGCGAGCGCTACCCGGCGGCGCAGATGGCACACCTGGACAGCGAGCGCTGACCGGCCCCGCCGGTCGTCCGCGACTGACAGGTACTGTCATTCCATGGCCGCCACCGACATCCTGACCGCCGAGCGCATCCTCGAAGCCACCGAGGAGGTGCTGCGGCGTTACGGCCCGGCGAAGGCCACCGTCGTGGACGTGGCCCGGGTGCTCGGCGTCAGCCACGGCAGCGTCTACCGCCACTTCCGCACGAAGGCGGCGCTGCGCGAGGCGGTCACGGAGCGGTGGCTGGAGCGGACGGTCGTGGAGCTCCGGCCGTACGTCGAGGGCACGGGTCCCGCCGACGAGCGGCTCACCGGCTGGCTGACCGCCCTCTTCGGACTCAAGCGCCACAAGGCGGGCGGCGACCCCGAGCTGATGGCCACCTTCATGGTCCTCATCGGCGAGAACAGCGCGGTCGTCGACCGGCACGTGGAGCACCTCGTGGGCCAGATCGCCCGAATCGTGGAGGACGGACACCGGGAGGGCGTGTATGCCGCCCCGGAGCGGGACTTCGCGACGACGGCCCGCGCGGTCTTCGACGCGACGGACCGCTTCCACGACCCGGCGCACGCCACCGACTGGTCCGCCCCCGACATCACGGACGCCTTCGCGGCGGTCGTCTCCCTCGTACAGCGCGCCCTGCGGGCCTGATCGCGGACGGGAAAGCCCGGGTCCCACGAGGACGCACGGGAAAGCCCCCGGTTCCAGAAGGAACCGGGGGCTTCGCCGTACGACAAGGAGACTCAGCAGCCGAGCAGACGGCTGCCCAGGTAGCCCTGGATCTGGTCGAGGGAGACGCGCTCCTGCTTCATGGTGTCGCGCTCGCGCACGGTCACCGCGTTGTCGTCGAGGGTGTCGAAGTCGACGGTGACGCAGAACGGGGTGCCGATCTCGTCCTGGCGACGGTAGCGGCGGCCGATGGCGCCGGCGTCGTCGAACTCGATGTTCCAGTTCTGCCGCAGGTCCGCCGCGAGGCCCTTGGCCTTCGGGGAGAGCTGCGGGTTGCGGGAGAGCGGCAGGACGGCGACCTTGACCGGCGCCAGGCGCGGGTCGAGGCGCAGCACGACGCGCTTCTCCATGACGCCCTTGGCGTTGGGGGCCTCGTCCTCGTTGTACGCGTCGAGGAGGAAAGCCAGCATCGCGCGGCCGACACCGGCGGCGGGCTCGATGACGAACGGCGTGTAGCGCTCGCCGGACTCCTGGTCCAGGTAGGTCAGGTTGGCGCCGGAGGCCTTGGAGTGCGCGGTGAGGTCGTAGTCGGTGCGGTTGGCGACGCCCTCGAGCTCGCCCCACTCGCTGCCGCCGAAGGAGAAGCGGTACTCGATGTCGGCGGTGCGCTTCGAGTAGTGGGAGAGCTTCTCCTGCGGGTGCTCGAACCAGCGCATGTTCTCCTCACGGAGACCCAGGCCGGTGTACCAGTTCCAGCGCTGCTCCATCCAGTACTCCTGCCACTGCTCGTCCTCGCCCGGCTTGACGAAGAACTCCATCTCCATCTGCTCGAACTCGCGGGTGCGGAAGATGAAGTTGCCCGGAGTGATCTCGTTCCGGAAGGACTTGCCCATCTGCGCGATGCCGAACGGCGGCTTCTTGCGAGAGGTCTGCTGGACCTGGCCGAAGTTGGTGAAGATGCCCTGCGCGGTCTCGGGACGCAGGTACGCGACGGAGCCGGTGTCCTGGGTCGGGCCGAGGTGCGTGGAGAGCAGGCCGGAGAACTGCTTGGGCTCGGTGAAGGTGCCCTTGTTGCCGCAGTTCGGGCAGTTGAGGTCGGCGAAGCCGTTCTCGGGGAGACGGCCGTGCTTCTCCTCGTACGCCTCCTCCAGGTGGTCCGCGCGGTAGCGCTTGTGGCAGGAGGTGCACTCGGTCAGCGGGTCGGTGAAGGTGGCGACGTGGCCGCTGGCCTCCCAGACCTCGGTGGCCAGGATGACCGACGAGTCGATGCCGACGACGTCCTCGCGCGAGGTGACCATGTAACGCCACCACTGGCGCTTCAGGTTCTCCTTGAGTTCGACACCCAGCGGTCCGTAGTCCCAGGCGGCCTTCTGGCCGCCGTAGATCTCACTGCACGGGTAGACGAAGCCACGGCGCTTGCTCAGGCTGACGATGGTGTCGATCTTGTCGGCGGCCACGGTGCTCTCTTCATTACGACGACGAAGTGCGAATGCCACAGGTTACCGGCGCCCACGCCCCCCGTATCAAATCGGTTCGGTGGGGGGAGCGCGTGAGGGGATCGCGCGGGGGCGCGCGAGGGTCCGTGGGGGGGGCGCGCGAGGGCCGGCGTGGGCGGGACCACACGTCGGACAATTGACAATCGTTTCCAATTTTGTTGAAAATGAGTGTCATGAACGTACGTCGCCTGATACCCAGCACCGCCCTCGCCGGAGCCGTCGCGCTCGGCATCGTCTCCCTCTCCGCCTGCGGAACGTCCGACGCGGCGGGCCAGGGCAGCGGCGGCAAGCTGGACGTGGTGGCCTCCTTCTACCCCATGCAGTACCTGGCCGAGCAGATAGGCGGCGGCCACGTCGCCGTCAACACGCTCACCAAGCCCGGCGTCGAACCCCACGACCTGGAGCTCAAGCCGAAGCAGATCGGCGAGCTCGGCGAGGCCGACGTCATCCTCTACCTCAAGGGCATCCAGCCCGCCGTCGACGAGGCCATCGCCCAGGCCGGCGTCAAGAACACCGTCGACGCCGCCACCCTCACCACGCTCGAGGCCCACGGCACCGGGACCGGCGGCCACGAGGGCGAGGCGGGCCACGAGGGCGAGACCGCCGAGGAGCACGCCGAGCACGCCGGCGAGAAGCACGCGGAAGAGGAAGCGGGCCACGACCACGGCTCCGAGGCCGGCGCCGACCCGCACATCTGGCTCGACCCCGTGAAGTACGCCGAGGTCGCCAAGGGTGTCGGCAGCGCCCTGGAGAAGGCCGACCCGGCCCACGCCGCCGACTACGAGAAGAACACCGACGCGCTCGTCAAGAAGCTCGGCGCCCTGAACACCGACTTCGCGAACGGTCTGAAGAACACCTCGACGAAGACCTTCATCACCACCCACTCCGCCTTCGGCTACCTCGCCGAGCGGTACGGCCTGGACCAGGAGGGCATCTCCGGCATGGACCCCGAGTCCGAGCCGAGCCCCGCCCGGATCAAGGAACTCCAGGACAAGGCGAAGAAGGAGAAGGTCACCACCGTCTTCTTCGAGACCCTCGCGAGCGACAAGACCGCCAGGACCCTCGCCTCCGACACCGGCCTCAGGACCGACGTGCTGGACCCCCTCGAGGGAATCACGGACGCCTCCAAGGGCGATGACTACATCGAGGTCATGCGGTCCAACCTCACCGCGCTGCAGAAGGCCCTCGGCGCCAAGTGATCACAGCACAGCAGGAGGTACGAGCCATGGCAGCCCCGACACCGGCAGCCCCGGAACCGGAATCCGTCATCTCCGTCCGCGGAGCCACGGCGGCACTCGGCGCCCGGCCCGTCCTCCGCGGCGTCGACCTCACCGTCCACCGCGGTGAGGTCGTCGCCCTGCTCGGCGCCAACGGCTCCGGCAAGTCCACCGCGGTCCGCGCCGTCATCGGCCAGGTGCCGCTCACCGGCGGCACGATCGAGCTGTTCGGCACCGAGCGGAAGCGGTTCCGCGACTGGGCCCGGGTCGGCTACGTACCGCAGCGCACCACCGCCGCCAGCGGCGTCCCCGCCACCGTCCGCGAGGTCGTCTCCTCCGGCCGGCTCTCCCGCCGCAGGTTCGGCCTGCTCACCAAGGCCGACAAGGCCGCCGTCGACCGGGCCATCGACCTCGTCGGCCTCGCCGACCGCGCCAAGGACTCCGTCTCCGCGCTCTCCGGCGGACAGCACCAGCGGGTCCTGATCGCCCGCGCGCTCGCCGCCGGGCCCGAACTCCTGATCATGGACGAGCCGATGGCCGGCGTCGACCTCGCGAGCCAGGAGATCCTGGCGTCGACCCTGCGCGAGCAGGTCGCGGGCGGCACCTCCGTGCTCCTCGTCCTGCACGAGCTGGGCCCCCTGGAGCCGCTGATCGACCGCGCGGTCGTCCTCCGCGACGGCTGTGTCGTCCACGACGGCCCGCCGCCCGAGGCCCTCGGCCAGCACGCGCTGCCCGGCCACGACCACGTCCACCCCCACGCGGCCGACGAGCCGCTCCGCACGGGACTGCTGACCTGACCATGGACTTCCTCGAACCTGCCTTCATGCAGCGGGCGCTCCTCGCGGCCGTCCTCGTCGGCATCACCGCGCCCGCCGTCGGCATCTACCTCGTCCAGCGCCGCCAGGCGCTGATGGGCGACGGCATCGGCCATGTCGCCATGACCGGTGTCGGCCTCGGCTTCCTCCTGAACTCCAGCCCGGTCTGGATGGCGACCGCCGTCGCCGTCGCCGGCTCGGTCGCGATGGAGCTGATCAGGGCGTACGGGAAGACCCGCGGCGACCTCGCGCTTGCCCTGCTCTTCTACGGCGGCATGGCCGGCGGCGTCCTGCTCATCAACCTCTCGCCGACCGGCTCCAACGCCAACCTGAGTTCGTACCTCTTCGGCTCGCTCTCCACGGTCTCCAGCGAGGACATCACCGCGATCGCCGTCCTGGCCGCCTTCGTGGTCCTCGTCACGGTCGGCCTGCGCCGGCAGCTCTTCGCTGTCAGCCAGGACGAGGAGTTCGCCCGGGTCACCGGCCTCCCGGTGCGCGCCCTGAACCTGCTGATCGCCGTCACGGCCGCGGTGACCGTCACCGTCGCCATGCGGGTCGTCGGCCTGCTGCTCGTCAGCGCGCTCATGGTGGTGCCGGTGGCGGCGGCCCAGCAGCTGTCGAAGTCCTTCCGCGCGACCTTCGTCCTCGCCGTGGTGACCGGAATCACGGTCACCCTGGCGGGCACGGTCACCTCGTACTACCGGGACGTGCCGCCCGGCGCGACGATCGTCCTGTACGCGATCGGGGTGTTCGTCCTCCTGACCCTGCTCGCCACGCCCCTCGCGAAACGGCGGGCGCGGGCGGCCGAGAAGGGCGCCGAGAGCTGCGACGCACCGGTTCCGGCCACCAGAAGGCCGACGGACGACGTGAAGGTCTGATCCCGACCGATCCGGTCAGCTCGGAGTGACACGGGGGACTGGCAGAATGGCGGGGGCAGACAAGCATCCAAGGAGGCCCCCGTGGTGACGGCAGGACCCCCCGTACGAGGGCGCTCGACCAAGCAGCGGGCCGCCGTGTCGGCGGCGCTGAACGAGGTGGACGAGTTCCGCAGCGCTCAGGAGCTGCACGACATGCTGAAGCACCGCGGTGACTCGGTCGGCCTCACCACCGTCTACCGCACGCTCCAGTCCCTCGCGGACGCGGGCGAGGTCGACGCGCTGCGCACCAGCGACGGCGAGACGGTGTACCGCCGCTGCTCGACCGGCGACCACCACCACCACCTGGTCTGCCGCGTCTGCGGCAAGGCCGTCGAGGTGGAGGGGCCGATGGTGGAGCAGTGGGCCGAGACGATCGCCTCGGAGCACGGCTTCGTGAACGTGGCGCACACGGTCGAGATCTTCGGCACGTGCGCGGAGTGCGCGGCGAAGTAGGCCGTACGCATACGAGAGGGGCCCGCACCGGATCGTTTCGGTGCGGGCCCCTCCCGTCTGTCGTCAGACGCGGCTGCTGTGCCGGTCCAGGAGGGCCCGGAGCCGGTCCGCTTCGGCCGGGTCGGCGAGGCCGTGCTTGGGCAGGTAGGCGAAGCCGGAGCCGGTCTTCCGGGGAGTGAGCAGGACGAAGAGCCGGTCGGTCTCCACGTACCGGGGCAGCAGCGCCCAGCGGATGGTGGTGTCGGTGTTCCGGGCGGTCCACCGGCCGCCGTCCGCGTCGACGACGGCCCTGGCCTCGCCGCCCTGGGCGCGGGCGGCCAGGAAGAAGGCGTGGGCGACGGCCCAGCTCATCAGGTGGATCACGGAGACGGCGGCGACGCCGAGCCCCGTCATCTCGGCCACGGTCCCCACCTCCGGCTCGCCCGGGAGCAGCAGCTCCAGAGCGGCGATCAGGAAGGCGAGGACGGCGGAGCCGTACGCGAGCCACCGCAGCGCCCGCCACCAGCGGGCGGCCCCCAGGGTGACGCGTACCGCCTCGCGCACGTCCGCGAGGGCGGCGGAGTAGGTGAGTTCGACCCGGTCGTGGAGCGTGGAGTCGTCCGATTTCCCGTTCATCCGCCGGATCGTAGCGTCACCCCGTGACGGCTTCTCCTCAGGCTTTCTCAGGCCTTGTCAGGCTTCGTCAGGCTTTCTCAGGCCTTGTCGAGGACGGCCATGTCGGCCGGGTCGACGCCGCCGAAGCGGCGGTCGCGCTGGGCGTACTCGACGCAGGCGCGCCACAGGTCGCGGCGGTCGAAGTCCGGCCACAGCACGTCCTGGAAGACCATCTCGGCGTACGCGCTCTGCCAGATCAGGTAGTTGGAGGTGCGCTGCTCGCCGCTGGGCCGCAGGAAGAGGTCCACGTCCGGCATGTCCGGGTAGTAGAGGTACTTCTGGATGGTCTTCTCGGTGATCTTCGCCGGGTCGAGCCGGCCGGCCTTCACGTCCTCCGCGAGCGCCTGCGCCGCGTCCGTGAGCTCCGCGCGGCCGCCGTAGTTCATGCAGAAGTAGAGCGTGAGCTTGGTGTTGTCCTTGGTCTGCTCCTGCGCGACCTGGAGCTCCTTGGCCACCGACTTCCACAGCTTGGGCATCCGGCCCACCCAGCGCACGCGGATGCCGAGCTCGTCGAGCTGGTCGCGGGTCTTGCGGATGAAGTCGCGGTTGAAGTTCATCAGGAAGCGCACCTCCTCGGGCGAGCGCTTCCAGTTCTCGGTGGAGAAGGCGTACAGCGAGATCGCCCCCACGCCCATCTCCAGGGCGCCCTGGAGCACGTCGAGCACCTGCTCGGCGCCGACCTTGTGCCCCTCGGTGCGGGGCAGGCCGCGCTCCTTGGCCCAGCGGCCGTTGCCGTCCATGACGATCGCGACGTGCTCCGGGACGAACTCGGGCTGGAGCTTCGGCGGACGGGCACCGGACGGATGCGGCTCGGGGGTCCGGTACTCCCGTCGCTGGCGTCCGAGGAGTCGTGCGATGGCCATGGATGGTCTCTCCTAGCTTTTCTCTACATATCGCAGCGAGCGCAGGCCGCGCTCCAGGTGCCAGTGCAGATAGGCGGACACGAGTCCGCTGCCCTCCCTGACGTGACGCGGCTCGCACGCGTCCGCCGTCGCCCAGTCGCCGGTGAGCAGCGCGCTGAGCAGGCCTACGGCCTCCGAGGAGGGTACGACGCTTCCGGGCACCCGGCAGTCGCCGCAGATCACTCCACCGGCGGCGACCGAGAAGAACCGGTTGGGGCCGTGGATGCCGCACCTGGCGCAGTCGTCGAAGCTGGGGGCGTAGCCGTTCACGGCGAGCGAGCGGAGGAGGAAGGCGTCCAGGATGAGGTGGGGCGCGTGCTCGCCGCGGGCGAGGGTCCGCAGGCCGCCCACGAGCAGCAGGTACTGCTGGACGGCGGGCTCGCCCTCGTGGTCGGTGAACCGCTCCGCCGTCTCCAGCATGGCGGTGCCCGCGGTGTAGCGGGCGTAGTCGGTGACGATGCCGCCGCCGTACGGGGCGATGGTCTCGCTCTGTGTGCAGAGCGGCAGGCCGCGCCCGACGAGCTCGCTCCCCCGGGCGAAGAACTGCACGTCCACGTGGGAGAACGGTTCGAGCCGCGCCCCGAACTTCGACTTCGTCCGCCGCACCCCGCGCGCGACAGCGCGTACGCGCCCGTGACCGCGGGTGAGGATCGTGATGATGCGGTCCGCTTCACCCAGCTTCTGGGTGCGCAGCACGATGCCGTCGTCGCGGAACAGACTCATGGGCCCATTCTCCCGTACGCCGGGGGCGGGCCGACCACGGGCGGCACGGCCGGGAGGGACCTAGGGCTGGACCCGTGTTCCGACAGCTGGGAACGCCTTCCGCATGCGGGCGAGGAGCGCGGCGGCCGCCGGGGCGGCGGGGCCGTCCGCCGGCCAGGCGAGGGCGACCCGGCCGCGGAGGGGCGGGTCGGTGAGGGGGAGGGTACGGAGCCCGAGCTCGGCCGCGGCATCGGCCGGGAGCTCCGGGAGGACGGCGACACCGAGGCCACGGGCGGCGAGCCGGGCCGCTGCGGCGCGGCCGCCTCGAAGGCGACACGGGGCCGGAAGCCCGCCTCCGTACAGGCACGCTCCAGTACGCCCCGCAGGCCGGTGCCGCGCGGGAGGCTGATCAGGGGGCGGCCGGCGAGCGCGGCCAGCGGAAGCCCGGTGCGACCGCCGGGGGTGAGCAGCGGGTCGTCCGGGGCCATGGCGGCGACAAGGGGCATGTCGACGAAGACCTGGAGGCTGACGCCCTGCGGCGGGCCGTCGTCGGCGAGGCCGATCACGGCGAGGTCGAGTTCGCCGCGGTGCAGGGCCGCGAGCATCCGCTCCGACGTGTCTTCGACGAGGGAGATCTCCACCTGCGGGTGGTCGTCGTGGAAGTCGGCCAGGACGGCGGCGACGTCGAACTCCTCGGCGGCGGCGCCGGACACGAGTCCGACGGACACCTGGCCTCGGACGAGCCCGGTGAACTCGTCCACGGTCCGCCGCACTCCCTCGGCCGCCGCGAGCGCCGCCCGCGCGAAGGGCAGGACCGCCTCACCGACGGCCGTCGTCGTCACCGTCCGGCCGGAGCGGTCGAGCAGCGGCTGCCCGAGCTCCCGCTCCAGCTGCCGGATCTGGGCGCTCACCCCCGGTTGCGCGAGGTGGAGGCGGGCGGCGGCGCGGGTGAAGCCGGCCTCCTCGACGACGGCGAGGAAGTACCGCAGCTGACGGAGCTCCATAACCAGGGATTCTAGTGAGAAGAAGAAGCCGCTCTTGGACTTCTGGCGGACGCTTCGTCACGCTGGTGATCATGGAGACCACGGCGGAGGAGACGCGTGCGGCGATCGCGGCCGAGCGGCGCGAGCTCGCGGATGTACTGGACGGGCTGACGGAGGACCAGTGGGACGCGCCGACCCTGTGCGGCGGGTGGCGGGTACGGGAGGTGGCCGGCCACATGAGCATGGGTTTCCGGTACTCGCTTGGCAGGACCGTCCGCGAACTCGCCCGCGCGGGCGGCAACCTGCACCGGATGACCGACCGCCTCGCGCGCCGCGACGCCGCCTCGCTCTCGCCGCGCGCACTCGCGGCAGCCCTGCGGGACAACGCCCATCACCCGTGGAAACCGCCGGTGGGCGGCCTCGCGGCGGCCCTCGGCCACGACGTGATCCACGGCCTGGACATCACCGTCCCGCTCGGCCTCGGCCGCCAGGTCCCCGAGGAGCGCCTGCGGATCCTGCTGGGGACCGTGACCCCCCGGACGCTCCGCTTCTTCGGGGCGGACCTCGAAGGCGTCACGCTGCGGGCCACCGACCTGGACTGGTCGTACGGCACGGGCGCCCGGACGGTGAACCGCCCCGCCCAGGAACTCCTGCTGCTCGCCTACGGACGGGCGCTCCCCGAGGCGGAGTGACGGCCCCGCCCGGAGAGCCGCCGCCACGGGCACGCGAGGTTCAGGGCACCTCGCCCCTGCTGCGGGCGTTGACGTGCGCCGTGGCGGCGCTCAGCCGCTCGGACGTGGTCGCCTCCCGGACCTCCCCGGGCTCCACGTCCCACTCCCGCCCGCCGCCGAGCGGGCGGATCTGGACGTACGGCCCTTCGTGTCCCATCACTCTCCCGACCCGCCCGGTGCGGATCTCCACGACGTACGACCCGATGGGCAGTGCGGTCATGACCGGTTCTCCTCCCCCGGCAGTAGGGCGGCGGCGATGAGCCGCGCCGTTTCCGCCGTGCAGCATCCCAATTCGACGAGCGGCCTCGGAGGATCGGCGGCGAGGGTGACGACGTCGAGCCCGAGCGAGGGGAGCGTGATTCCCGCCCTCGCGAGGGCCTCGCGCAATTCCGTCACTGCCTCTTGAGCGGCTTCGATGGCCCCCGTGGTCGTCTTCATGATGTCTTCCTTCACCAACGTATGCCTTTCTGAATCCATTTCCTGCTTCGCCTCACCAGGGTGGCCCCTGATCCGTAGAATCGGCAGACGCGCAGCCGTACAACTGCGGGGTAGCGTGGGGGAGTTAATCCATGGCCAGAGGCAAGCAGCAGGACGCGTGGGTGTTCTTCGGGGAAGTCCTGAAGGAACGCAGGGAGGCGGCGGGCCTCACCCAGGGAGAACTGGGCGCACGGGTGTTCGTGTCGGGTGCGTACATCGGTCTGTTTGAGCAGGGAATTCGAAAGCCGCAGCGGGATGTGGCGGAACGAATCGACGAAGTCCTACAAACCGGCGGTATTTTCGAACGCACGTGGCGCAAGCTCATCAACAAGTCGCCGTACGCGACTTATTTCAGCGAGGTGGCGGAGCTTGAGGCGGTGGCGACGAAGATCTGCGAGTTCGCGCCGACGGTGGTGCCGGGGCTGATGCAGACGGCGGAGTACGCGCGGGCCGTGACCGTGGCTACGCACCCGTTCGCCACGGAGGAGTTCGTCGAGGAGAAGGTCGACCCCCGGATGGAGCGCGCGGGGATCCTCAGGGATGCGACAACAAGGCCCGAGTATTGGGCGATCCTGCACGAGAACACGTTACGCATCCCCGTGGGGGGTCCGGAGGCCATGGCCGCACAGCTGGACCACATCGCGATACTGATCCGGGAGCGGTGGGTGCTGGTGACGGTACTTCCCCGGGAGGTGGGCGCACACGCTGCGATGGAGGGCTCGCTGAGGCTCATGGAGTTTGAGGACCAGCCGCCAACCGCCTATACGGAGACGGCGTTTTCAGGGACGCTCCTCGACGATCCGGCGGTGGTGAAGCAAGCCCAGCGCACCTACGATCTGCTCAGGGTCGCCGCCTTGTCGCCGGAGGCGTCCCTCGCACTGATCCAGTCGGCGGCGGAGGACTTCAGACGATGCGCGCGTACGACCTGACCAACGCCCACTGGCGCAAGAGCAGCTACAGCAACGGCGACGGGGGCAACTGCGTCGAGATCGCCTCCGGTGTCCCCGGTGTCGTCCCCATCCGGGACAGCAAGAACCCCGCCGGCCCCGCCCTCATCCTCCCCGCCGCCGCCTGGACCGCCTTCGTCACGGCCCTGAAGGACTGACGCGGGCCGCCGGCCGGTCGTACGATCCCGGCCATGTCGATCACTTCCCCGATACCCCGCCTCCAGGGGCCCGAAGGCACCTTCCTGCGGGCCGAGGGCCAGACCCTGATCCTGCGCCGCCCCCGCGAGGAGATGCACATCCCGCTGAAGGCCGTCGAGCGCGTCAGCGCCGAGGGGCGAGGCGTCGCCGTCGAGCTGACGGCCCCGGCGGGGACGGCGCCGTCCGTGCAGCGCTTCGAGGGCGTGGACGAGGCCGCCGCCGTCGCGTTCGCCGAGGCGGTGAACGCGGCCCTGCCGACGGAGGGGAAGTTCGCCGACGGCGCGGGGCACGTCTCGGGCGACCGCCTGGGCGGTGACCCGCACACCACGAAGGCGCTGCACGCGCTCAAGCGGGCGTTGCTCTACGGCACTCTCGCGATCATCGCCCTGTGCGTGCTCGTGGTCGTCACCGGGCACGCGGGCGCCATCATCCTGATCATTCCGTTCGGATTCATGGGGCTCGGGTTCCTGGCGGCCGGTTCGGCGGTGGCGTACTTCCCCTACCGGGAGTGGCACCTCCGCAAGCACGGCGTCACGGTCGTCGCCGAGCGGGTCGCGGGCGAGCGGGGCGTGTTCAGCTACATGGACCCCACGGGGCTGCGGCGCGACGTGCATTCGACCGCCGCCGCGTGGACGATCGACGTCGCCTACGATCCGCAGGATCCCGGACGCGTGACCGCCCTCGGGAAGCGGACCTGGCTGCGCCTCGACGCCTCCCTGGCCGCGCTCAGCGTCGGCATCGGTCTGCTCTTCACCGCCGGGGTGATCGCGCTCGCCGTCACGAGCCTTCTCGGCATGGGTGATTTCTGAGCCGACACCTTGACTTATGGAGGCCATAAGTCCGGCTTATGAGTCCATAGACCGGGGGCGGGTACCGTTCCATACCCGGGGTTATTTAGGGTGGCCTAAGTGTCGGCGGCCTCGCCGCCATGTCGCTTGCGAAGGGAAACCCGTCATGCCCCGCCCCCTCCGGGTCGCGATCGTCGGCGCCGGCCCCGCCGGAATCTACGCCGCCGATGCGCTGCTGAAGTCCGAGGCCGCCGCCGAGCCGGGTGTGTCCATCGACCTCTTCGAGCGGATGCCCGCCCCGTTCGGCCTGATCCGCTACGGCGTCGCCCCCGACCACCCGCGCATCAAGGGCATCATCACCGCCCTCCACCAGGTCCTCGACAAGCCGCAGGTCCGTCTCTTCGGCAACATCGACTACGGCACCGACGTGCACCTGGACGACCTGCGCGCCTTCTACGACGCGGTGGTCTTCTCGACCGGTGCCATGGCCGACCGTCCGCTGGACATCCCGGGCGTGGAGCTCGACGGCTCGTACGGCGCCGCCGACTTCGCCTCCTGGTACGACGGTCACCCGGACGTCCCGCGCACCTGGCCGCTCGAGGCGGAGAAGGTCGCCGTCCTCGGCGTCGGCAACGTGGCCCTCGACATCGCCCGCATCCTCGCCAAGACCGGCGACGAGCTGCTGCCGACCGAGATCCCGGCCAACGTCTACGAGGGTCTCAAGGCCAACAAGGCCCTGGAGATCCACGTCTTCGGGCGGCGCGGCCCGGCCCAGGCCAAGTTCAGCCCCATGGAGCTGCGCGAGCTGGACCACTCCCCCACCATCGAGGTCATCGTCAACCCCGAGGACATCGACTACGACGACGGCTCGATCGCCGAGCGCCGCAAGAACAAGCAGACCGACATGGTCGCCAAGACCCTGGAGAACTGGGCGATCCGCGACATCGGCGACCGCCCGCACAAGCTCTTCCTGCACTTCTTCGAGTCGCCCGTCGAGATCCTCGGCGAGGACGGCCGGGTCGTCGGTCTGCGCACCGAGCGCACCGAGCTGGACGGCACCGGGAACGTGAAGGGCACCGGCGCGACCACGGACTGGGACGTCCAGGCCGTCTACCGCGCGGTCGGCTACCTCTCCGACGAGCTGCCCAAGCTGCCCTGGGACACCGCCAGCGGCACCGTCCCCGACGCGGGCGGCCGGGTGATCGAGGAGACCGGCGAGCACATGACCTCCACGTACGTCACCGGCTGGATCCGGCGCGGTCCCGTGGGCCTCATCGGCCACACCAAGGGCGACGCCAACGAGACCGTCGCGAACCTCCTGGACGACTTCGCGAACGGGCGCCTGCAGACCCCCGAGGCCCCGGAGGCGGACGCGGTCGTGTCCTTCCTGGAGGGCAAGGGCCTCACGTACACGACGTGGGAGGGCTGGTACGCCCTGGACGCCGCCGAGAAGGCGCTCGGCGAGCCGCAGGGCCGCGAGCGCGTGAAGATCGTCGAGCGCGAGGACATGCTGCGCGCGAGCGGCGCCATCCAGTAGGGGCTCTCGCCGCAACAGGCCCTCACCCCTCCCCGGTCCTACCCTTGAAAGGGCCGGGAAAGGGGTGAGCGGCCATGTCCGCACCCACCACGACGACCGACACGGTCGAACGAGCCAGGGACGCCGCGGCGCGTGAGTCCTGGGCGGAGGCGTACGCGCTGCTGCACGCCCACGACCAGCACCCCTCGCGCGGTCTGACCGCCGACGACCTCTCGGTGCTCGCCGACGCCGCCTGGTGGTCGGGGCACGTCGACGAGTCCGTCACCGCCCGGCTCAGGGCGCACGCCGCCTATCTGGCGGCCGACGACCACCGGGGCGCCGGGCTCGCCGCCTGGTGGCTGCACTACGAGTACCTGGGTCTCGGGCGCCCCGCGGCGGCGGCCGGCTGGCTCCACCGGGCCCGGCACCACCTGGAGGAGCTGCCGGACTGTCCGGAGCAGTGCTTCCTCGCCTGGAGCGACGCCGAGGAGGCCCAGGCGCACGGCGACCACGAGGCCGCCCTCGCCGCCGCCCGCCGGATGACCGCCCTCGCCCTCGGCTCCGGCAGCCCCGACCTCCTCGCCCTCAGCCGGCAGGCCGAGTCCGGTGTCCTCCTCGCGGCCGGCCGCAGGACCGAGGCCCTCGCCCTCCTCGACGACGCCATGTGCGCGGTGTCGGCGGGCGAGCTGAGCGGCATGTTCACGGGCTGGCTGTTCTGTCTGGCCCTGACCCAGTGCATGGAGGCGGCCGACTTCGGCCGGGCGGTGGAGTGGACGAACGCGGCGATGGAGTGGTGCGCCCCGCCGTGGTCGGGTCGCGCGCCAGAGGACGATCGGGGCCGCCCGCCGGAGGTCGACCGGGGGACCCGTACAGAACCGGCCGGCGCACCCGCACCCGCCCCCACGCCGCTCCCCATGACCGTGCCCTCCGGCGAGAACCCGTTCCGCGGGGTCTGCCGGGCCCACCGGGTCGAGGTCCTCGACCTCCTGGGAGTCTGGGAGCTCGCGGAGGCGGAGGCCCGGCAGGCCTGCCGCGAGGTGCCGGTGGACTGTCTGGAGTCGGCCGCCGCCGCGTACTACGCCGCCGGTGACGTCCAGCGCCGCCAGGGCCGCCTCGAAGCGGCCGCCGTCTCCTACGGCCACGCCCATGAACTCGGCCGGATCCCGCAGCCGGGGCTCGCGCTGCTGCGCCTCGCGCAGGGCAGGGCCGACGCGGCGGTGGCCGGCATCGACCTGGCCCTGGCCTGCCGGAGCGAACCCCACCACGACCTCCTGGGCCGGTCCCGGCTGCTCGCCGCCCGCGCCGAGGTGGCCCTCGCGGTCCGTGACGTGCCGGGGGCGGCGGACGCGGCGGCGGAGCTCGACGCCCTGGCCGGGGACGTACCGCTGCTGCGGGCCCTCGCCGACACGGCGCTCGGCTCGGTGGCCCTGGCCGAGCGGAGCGGCGAGGCGCCGCGCCTGCTGCGGCGGGCGCTCGCCGGGTGGCTGGAGCTCCGGGTGCCGTACGAGGCCGCTCAGGTACGGATGCTGCTCGCGGCGGCCGACCGGACGGGCGGTGACGAGGAGGCGGCCCGTCTCGAACTGGCTGCCGCGCGGGCCGTGTTCGAGCGGCTCGGTGCCGTGCCGGACGCCCGGCGCGCGGCGGCGCTGCTCTCCACCGGGACGCGGAGGCGGCTGCCGGGCGGGCTCACCGCGCGGGAGGCGGAGGTGCTGCGCCTCGTCGCCTCGGGCGGGACGAACAAGGACCTCGCGCGCGCCCTGGTGATCAGCGAGCACACGGTGGCCCGGCATCTGAACAACATCTTCGCCAAGCTGGGCGTCGGCTCCCGCGCCGCCGCCACGGCCTACGCGTACGCGCACGGCCTGGTCTGAACGGCCCATGCGGGACCGTCGCCGGACCATGGGCGGTTCGGGCGATGCGGTGGCGGGACCCGCGGGGCTAGACCGGAACCATGACCACCACCACCGATTCCCTGGACACGCTCCGCGGTGCCGTGCGCGGCACCGTCGTGACCCCCGGGGACCCGTCGTACGACGTGTCCCGCCGGGTCTACAACGCCCTGCACGACCGCCGCCCGGCCGTCGTCGTCCACGCCGTGGACGCGGCCGACGTGATCGCGGCGGTGCTGTACGCCCGGGAGCACGACCTGCCGCCGGCCGTGCGCGGCGGCTCCCACGCGGTGGCCGGCTTCGGCACAGTGGACGACGGGCTCGTCGTCGACCTGTCCCGGATGCGGGGCGTCCGGGTCGACCCCGAGGCCCGTACCGCGCGGGCCGAGGGCGGCGCCACCTGGGGCGACTTCAACCACGCCACCCACGGCTTCGGGCTCGCCACCACCGGCGGGGTGATCTCCACGACCGGCGTCGGGGGTCTGACGCTCGGCGGCGGCATGGGCCATCTCTCCCGCCGGTACGGGCTGAGCTGCGACAACCTGGTCGCGGCCGACGTGGTGACCGCCGAGGGCACGCTCGTGTCCTGTGACGCGGAGCGGCACCCGGACCTGTTCTGGGCGCTGCGGGGCGGCGGCGGCAACTTCGGTGTCGCCACCTCGCTCGTCTTCCGGGTGCACCCGGTCGCGGACGTCTTCGGCGGCCTGAGCTGCTATCCGCTCGACGCGGACGTGATCCGCGCCTGGCGGGACATGATCCTGGCCGCGCCGGAGGAGCTGAACTCGATCCTGGTGCTTGCGCTCGGCCCGGAGGAACCGTTCCTGCCGGAGCGCTGGCACGGCCGCCCGATCTGCGCCGCGTTCACCTGCTTCAGCGGCCCGGCGACGGAGGACGAGAAGGTCCTCGCCCGGCTCGACGCACTGGGACCGGTGATCGGCCGGTTCATGGAGCGGATGCCGTACCCGGTGATCAACACCCTCTTCGACGAGCAGCTGCCGGCGGGGCTCTTCCACTACTGGAAGGGCAACTTCAGCCGCGGCCTCACGGACGGGGCCGTCGCGGCCCATGTGGAGTACGGCGCGACCCTGCCGTCCCTGGAGTCGGACACCGCGATCTTCCCGATCGACGGCGCCTGCCACCGGGTGGGCCCGGAGGAGACCGCGTTCGCCTACCGGGACGCCTGCTTCTCGCACTCCATCGGCGGCACCTGGACCGACGCGGCGGACTCCGCGCGGAACATCGCCTGGACCCGCGCCTACGACAAGGCGCTGCGCCCGCACACGCAGGAGGGCGGCTACGTGAACTTCATGGACACCGACGACCAGGACCGGGTGCGGGTCAACTACCGCCAGAACTGGGACCGGCTGCGGACGGTGAAGCGCCGGTACGACCCCGGGAACGTGTTCCGGCTCAACCAGAACATCGCTCCGTAGGGGTGTCGACGACTACGAGACGGTCCGCGCCGAGGCGAGCAGCCGGACGGTGTCGTCGGGGGCGAGCGCGAGCGCGTTCCCGACGGTGCCGAGGACCTCGCGCTCGGCCGGGCTGTAGGCGCCGTCGGCGAGGGCGATCCGGGCGGCCTGGAGCAGGACGGACTCCCGCCCGGCGGCCGCCAGGTGCGGGGTGAGCGGCTCCAGGGCCTCGTGGAGCTCGATCGCGAGGAGGGTCCCCTCGGGGTTCACCTCGGGCATGAAGCGCCCGGTGTCGGCCTCCAGCGCCTCGACGAGGTCGACGAGCTGGACGGCCGTGCACTCGGCGAAGCCGGCGGACCTGACCGCGCTCACGGCCCGGTCGAGGGCGGCGCGGGAGTCGGTGCCGCCGGCCGCGAGGACGGCCAGGGCGACGGTGTGCACGGCGTCGCGCAGCATCGCGGAGAAGCGGCTCGTCGTCGGGTGGTCGAGGACCTCCGTACCGAAGTGCGTGTGGCAGGCCGCGCACTCGACGACCGGGCCCGTACAGCCGCGGGGCAGGACCGGGACGCCCAGGACGGCGAACCTGCGGCGGCCGGTGCGCCGCCTGTAGTTCCGGTCGCCGCCGCACTCCTCGCAGAAGAACTCGCCGTCGCCGACGGTGTTCCAGGAGGTACGAATTCCGCAGACGGCCACTTTCCCACCACGTGAATTCCGGGCAGACGGCATACGCACCTCCTCAACGGCCCGGCTGCACTGCCGGCGTTGGCGTGATGTTAGCCACATCCTTGATGTGGCGTCAGCACCCCGTCAGGAGTTCACCACGGAGTTGGCCGAGACACGTCATCGTCCCGGAAGGGCCGGGAGGCGCCGCGGCGACGCTTTCCGAAGGCCAGGGAGCCTCCGCCGGGCAGGACGGCCACGACGGTGGCACCGGTCGCTCCGGGTCCGATGGCCGAACCGGTCGTCGCGAGATCACCCTCCGGGGTGGCGGACGCGGACCGCCCCGCCCCTCGGGAAGGGACGGGGCGGGGCGTCGCAGGCGGGGTCAGCCGGGGTCAGCGGGCGGAGCGGTTGACCGCCGAGATGACCGCCTTCAGGGAGGCGCGGGTCGTGTTGGCGTCGATGCCGATGCCCCACAGGACCTTGCCGTCGATGGCGCACTCGATGTACGAGGCGGCCTGCGCGGAGGCGCCCTCGCTCATCGTGTGCTCCTGGTAGTCCAGCAGGCGGGCGTCCACGCCGATCGCCTGCAGGGCGGCGAAGAAGGCGGAGATCGGGCCGTTGCCGGAGCCGGTCAGGACGGTGTCGACGCCGTCCACGACCGCCTCGACGGTCAGGGTGTCGGTGCCGTCGGTGTCGGACGTCGTCTGGCCGGAGCGCAGCTGGATCCGTCCCCAGGCGTTCCCGGGGTTGGGCAGGTACTCGTCCTGGAAGGCGGCCCAGATCGCGGCCGGCGTGACCTCGCCGCCCTCGGCGTCCGTCTTCTGCTGGATGATCTTCGAGAACTCGATCTGCATCCGGCGGGGCAGGTCCAGCTTGTGGTCGTTCTTCAGGACGTACGCGATGCCGCCCTTGCCGGACTGCGAGTTGACCCGGATGACGGCCTCGTAGGAGCGGCCGACGTCCTTCGGGTCGATGGGCAGGTACGGCACCGCCCACTCGATCTCGTCGACGGTCTTGCCCGCGGCGGCCGCGTCGGCCTCCATGGCGTCGAAGCCCTTCTTGATGGCGTCCTGGTGGGAGCCGGAGAAGGCGGTGTAGACCAGGTCGCCCGCGTAGGGGTGGCGCGGGTGGACCTCCATCTGGTTGCAGTACTCGCTGGTCCGGCGGATCTCGTCGATCTGCGAGAAGTCGATCTGCGGGTCGACGCCCTGGCTGAACAGGTTCATGCCCAGGGTCACCAGGTCGACGTTGCCGGTCCGCTCGCCCTGGCCGAACAGACAGCCCTCGATGCGGTCGGCGCCGGCCATGATCGCCAGCTCGGCGGCGGCCACGGCCGTGCCGCGGTCGTTGTGCGGGTGCACCGACAGGCAGACGTACTCGCGGCGGGTCAGGTTCCGGGACATCCACTCGAACCGGTCCGCGTGCGTGGACGGCGTCGAACGCTCCACGGTGGCGGGCAGGTTGAGGATGATCTCGCGGCCGGGGCCGGGCTGCCAGACGTCACAGACCGCCTCGCAGACCTCCAGGGCGAAGTCCAGCTCGGTGTCGGTGAAGATCTCGGGGCTGTACTGGTAGCCGAAGACCGTCCGCTCGTCGAGCAGCTTCTCCGCGTACTCCATGACCAGCCGGGTGCCGTCCACGGCGATCTGCTTGATCTGTTCCTTCGAGCCGCGGAAGACGACCCGGCGGAAGGTGGGCGCGGTCGCGTTGTACAGGTGGACGGTGGCGCGCTTCGCGCCGACCAGGGACTCCACGGTCCGCTCGATCAGGTCCTCGCGGGCCTGGGTCAGTACGGAGATGGTGACGTCGTCCGGGATCGCGCCCTCTTCGATGATGGAGCGCACGAACGCGAAGTCGGTCTCGCCGGAGGACGGGAAGCCGACCTCGATCTCCTTGTAGCCCATGCGCACCAGCAGGTCGAACATCTCGCGCTTGCGGGCCGGGGACATCGGGTCGATCAGGGCCTGGTTACCGTCGCGCAGGTCGGTGGACAGCCAGCGGGGGGCCTTGGTGATGCGCTGCTCCGGCCAGGTGCGGTCGGGGATCTCCACGGCCTCGTAGCGGCCGTACTTGTGGATCGGCATCCCGGACGGCTTCTGCAGCTGCGTCGCGTTGGTGACGGGCGTGGGGCGGCCGATGAACGGAGACTGGGTCATTGCGTTGGGCTCCTCGAAATCCTGCGAGAGGGAGGGACGGCCGACTGTCGAACGCAACACCAGGTCCCGCGGGGAGGGGGTCGGCCTACGACTACAGGCCCTCGCCGCGGCAGCTAAGGAGAAGCAGCCCGAAACGCATGATGTGCCGCAGCCTAGCCCAGGGACGACGGAGGCGGACGTCCCGTTTCAGTATGCGGGACGGCCGCGCCGTCAAGCCCGAACAGTGACGCATCACTCCATTTCGCCAATCCTCGTCTCATCCCGTGACAGCGGCCTCACGCACTGCCACATTGCGAGGATGACTCCCCAGACGCCTGTCTTCTGCTCGATCGTCCCGCCGCACCTCCTGGAGCACCTGGCGCACTCCTCGAACCCGGCCGTCGCGGCCGCCGCCCGCCGCACCCTGATCGCGGACGCCTCGGCCCGTACGTTCCGCGTGCTGCCGCTGCCCGGCGCCACGCCCACGCTCGCCCCCGCCGAGGCCAGCCGGCCGCACCGCACCGTCTACGACTGCCGGCAGGGGACCGACCTGCCGGGCGAGCGGGTCCGCGCCGAGGGCGAGGAGGCGACCGGGGACGCCACCGTCAACCGGGCGTACGCGGGTCTCGGCGCCACCTTCGACCTCTTCCTGAACGCCTTCGGGCACGACTCGATCGACGGCGCCGGGCTGCCGCTGCACGCCTCCGTCCACTACGACGTGAACTACGGCAACGCCTTCTGGAACGGCGAGCAGATGGTGTTCGGCGACGGCGACGACGAGATCTTCCTCGACTTCACCCTGCCCGTGGACGTCATCGGCCACGAGCTGGCCCACGGCTTCACCCAGTACTCGGCGAACCTGGAGTACTTCAGCCAGTCGGGCGCCCTCAACGAGTCCGTCTCCGACGTCTTCGGCTCGCTGGTCAAGCAGTACGCGCGCGGGGAGAGCGCCGAGCAGGCCGACTGGCTCATCGGCCAGGGCCTCTTCCACCCCAACGTGGAGGGGACGGCGCTGCGCTCCATGAAGGCCCCGGGGACCGCGTACGACGACGACGTCCTCGGCAAGGACCCGCAGCCCGCCCACATGGACGACTACGTCCGCACCGGCCGTGACAACGGCGGGGTGCACATCAACTCCGGCATCCCCAACCACGCCTTCTACCTGGCCGCGACCGAGCTCGGCGGGAACGCCTGGGAGCGGGCCGGACGGATCTGGTACGACGTGATGACCGGCGGCACCCTCACCCCGGAGGCCCGCTTCTCCGAGTTCGCGGCGGCCACGGTGGCGGCGGCGCGGGCCCGGTTCGGCGACGGCGAGGAGATCCAGGCGGTCCTGAAGGCCTGGGCGGCGGTGGGGGTGCCCACCGACTGACCGGCTGGTAGACAGGCCTCATGCGGATTCGAGTGCGGCGCACGGGCGGTTTCGCGGGCATCGAGCGGTCGGCGGAGGTGGACACCTCCGGCCGGCCGGACGCCGGCGAGTGGCACGCCCTGGCCGTGGCGGTCCTCGACGGGGGCGGCGACGAGGGCCGGGGCGTGCCGGACGGCTTCGCGTACGAGATCACCGTCGACGGCGAGACGGTCCACTGCGGCGACCCGCGCCTGACCGAGGCCCAGAGGACCCTCATCACGAGGGTCCTCAAGGAAGGCGCCTGAGGGGCCTGTCTCCCGGATCACGCGCCCGTACGCCGAAGGGCCTGGTCACGGAGCTCCCTGACCTGGGTGGCCTTGGCCCAGGAAGTCTTCGGCAGCCGGGCCTGGACGCGTTCCTGAGCCGTACGCGTGACCCCGGCGAGGTCACCGCGGTCCTGGCAGAGCGCGTCCCGCACGGCGAGTTCCTGTTCGCGCCGGCCCGTCCGCAGCAGGGCCTCACGGTCGTCGCCGGCCTGGGACAGCGCGTCCTGGACGAGGCCCCGGGCCTCCTGGAGCGTGCCGACGGTCTCCCCCTGCTCCGCCATGCACGCGGCCCACGTCCGCTGCGCCGCCAGGAACTCGGGGGCGGCGGCGACCCGGGAGACGACCTCCGCGCTCACTCCGGTGGCGTCCACCTCCGCCTGCTCCCACGCGCCGCCGTACACCTCGCGGCGGGCCAGGTAGACGCAGCCGTCGGTGTTGACGCGCAGCGAGGGCGCCCCCTTCGCCGTCAGGGTGATCTGCCGCTCGCCCGAGCCGGTCAGCGCCTTCTGCCAGGCCGTCCGCCGGGACTCGTCGAGCCGGGCGACCGCGGTCGCGTTGGGGTCGTCGGGGCGGCCGGCGAGCGCGACGGACGCCATGCCGTACCCGTCGGCCCTGGCGGCGTCCTCCGTGAGCAGGCCGTAGGGGTTCGCGGAGACGTACCGGCCGGCCCGCACCGGTTCGTAGGCGAATCCACGCCGGCGCATGCACGCGCCGACCGCTCGTTCCTCGGCCTCGTACAGCGTCCCCGCCTGCCGCTCGGGGACGACGGTGGCCCCGTCCAGGGGGACGGGGAGACCGCTCGCGTCCCGGTGGGCGGGTGCCGAGGAGCACCCGCCCACTGCCAGCAGGCACAGGACGAACAGGGCTGCTGGTCGCAGGTTCACGGCATCAGCACCAGCGGTTCGAGGCGACGTTCTTGTAGTAGGCCGTGCCGGCGAGGTTGCCGATGCCGTAGCCGCGGGGGATGACCACCGAGGAGCCGGTGTAACCCGTACCGCTGTAGATGCGGACGCTGCAGTCCCTGCCCGAGTTCGACACCGACACCGCGTTGTTGAACTTGTTGTACTGGAGCAGGTTGGTGTTGTTGAACTCGACCGTGCCCGGGTCGCCCACGTAGTTCGTGTACAGGTACGCGCAGAGCATCCCGGACGGACAGGGGCTGGCGGCGGCCGGCGAGGCGGCGACGCCGAGGCCGATCCCCGCCGACGCCATGACGGCCACACTCGCGATGAGCTTCTTCAGCATGCGGATTTCCTCCCGTTGCGAACAGCGGTGGTTCCACCGCCGGGCAGGACGCTAGCCACCCCGGGCCACCGGGTCATTCGCACTCCGTGCCCGGCCGTTACCCCTGCGTGCCCGCGCCGATGAGGACGCTGTGCCGGTACTCCCCCGGCGGCACCCCGTACGCGGCGCGGAAGACCCGGCTGAAGACCGCCGGCCGGGGGAAACCCCAGCGCGCGCCGATCGCGTGCACGGTGAGGTGGCTGAGGTGGCGGGCGGCCAGGTCGCGCCGGCAGTGCTCAAGGCGCTGGCGTCTGATGAACTCGGCCACCGTCGTGTTGTGGTGCCCGAAGAGCCGGTGCAGGGCCCGCAGCGACATCTGGTGGGCGGAGGCGACGGCGGCGGGCGTCAGCTCCTCGCAGCCCAGGTGCGCGCGGATGAACGACTCGATCCGCAGGAACATCACGCGCTGGTGGGAGGGGGCCGGCAGCGCCCGTTCCCGGTCGAGGTGGTGGGCGAGGACCGCGCTCGTCAGGTCGAGGACCGTGCTCCGGAGCCGGTGGGTGTCCTGGGGCGTGCAGTGCGCCGCCTCCTCGCCGAAGCCGGTGAGGAGATGGGCGAGGATCCGGCCCACGCCGTGGCGTGCGGACAGCGGCACGGCCAGGATCCGGGAGAGCTGGGCCTCCCGGAGCGGCAGCAGCCGCTTCGGGAGGTTCACGAGGAGCGAGTCGGCCCCCGACCCGTCGGCGGCGACGGAGGCCTCGTACGGGCGCGAGGTGTCGTACAGGACCATCTCGCCCCGGCCCAGGGAAGCGCTCCGGCCGCACTGCTCCAGGTACTGCCGGCCGCTGGTGATCAGGGCCAGCTGGTAAAGGCCGGGGTCCGACCGCCTGATCAGCTCGGGCGTCCGGCGGCAGGCCAGCGAGTCGTAGGCCAGCGCCGAGAGCTGTACGTCCTCCCCCAGGGCCGTCGACGCGAGCCGGACCCGCAGCCGGCTCGCGTCGGGGAACCGGACCTGGGTGGTGCAGAGGGCCTCGGCCGTGAGTTCCTGCCAGGCACCGGCCCGCGCGGCCTCCGGTAACGCGTCACTGTCGAAAACAACGTCCATGTGTCGTCCCCCATGTTCGACCGGTCGGCCGGTCGGGCCGGCCGTGTCCAGACGTGCGGGACAGGATGCTCGTGCCGATGGCACGGGGGGACAACACGGCGCTCCGGGCATCGCGTGGCCGGCCTCCGGCCGGACGGGGGAGGGTTCCGCTAGAAGCCCAGCTTCCGCAGCTGCTTCGGGTCGCGCTGCCAGTCCTTCGCGACCTTCACGTGGAGGTCGAGGAAGACGGGCGTGCCGAGCAGTGCCTCGATGTGCTTGCGGGACTTCATGCCGACCTCCTTCAGGCGGCTGCCCTTGGGGCCGATGATGATGCCCTTCTGGCTGGGGCGCTCGATGTACACGTTGGCGTGGATGTCGAGCAGCGGCCGGTCCGCCGGGCGGTTCTCGCGCGGGATCATCTCCTCGACGACCACCGCGATCGAGTGCGGCAGCTCGTCCCGTACGCCTTCGAGCGCGGCCTCGCGGATCAGCTCCGCGACCATGACCATCTCCGGCTCGTCCGTGAGGTCGCCCTCGGGGTAGAGCGGCGGGGACTCGGGGAGCAGCGGGATCAGCAGGTCGGCGACGAGCTGGACCTGCTTGTCGCCGACGGCCGAGACCGGGACGATCTGCTGCCACTCGAAGCCCAGCTCCTTGCCGAGCTGGTCGACGGCGATGAGCTGCTCGGCGAGCGTCTTGGAGTCGACCAGGTCGGTCTTGGTGATGATCGCGACCTTGGGGGTCTTCTTGATCGCGGCGAGTTCCTTGACGATGAACTTGTCGCCGGGGCCGAGCTTCTGGTCGGCGGGCAGGCAGAAGCCGATCACGTCGACCTCGGCCCAGGTGGTGCGCACGACGTCGTTGAGCCGCTCACCGAGGAGGGTGCGCGGCTTGTGGAGCCCGGGGGTGTCCACGAGGATCAGCTGCGCCTCCGGGCGGTGCACGATGCCTCGGACGGTGTGCCGGGTGGTCTGCGGCCGGTTCGAGGTGATGGCCACCTTCTGGCCGACCAGAGCGTTCGTGAGGGTGGACTTGCCCGCGTTGGGGCGGCCGACGAAGCAGGCGAAGCCGGCCCGGTGGACGGCTTCGGTTTCTTGGTTGCGAGCGCTCATGGGGGCCATTGTCCCCGATGCGCGCCCGCCTCACGTACCTCCGTGCGGATCCGCGGTCGTACGGGCCGCCCGGCGCCGCCGTATCCGCAGGCCGAAGACGCCCGCCGCGCCTCCCACGAGCAGGGTCGCGGCGGCGAGCCAGGGCAGGGCGAGGAAGGACACGGCGCCGGTCTCCCGCACGTCCTTCGCGGTGGCGGTGAGGGTGACGTCGCCCCAGTCGAACTGCGGGGAGCCGGTCCACCGCTCGGTGAGCCGGATCTTCTGGCGGGGCAGCAGCTCGGACGGCACCCGGGCCAGATCGCGGGCGAGGAGGGTGCGGCCGAAGAGCCCTTCCGCGCGGAGTGCGACCTTGGGGCTGAGGGTGACGTTGCCCCGGTTGTGCAGGGTGTACGAGACGACGGCGCTGCTCGTACGCGTGCCGGGGACCAGCGGCCGGTCCTGGTCGAGGGTGACGTCCTCGACGGCGAGGGCGGGGACGGCCGGTCCGCTGACCCGCAGGTAGAGGCGGGCGGCGACCGCCCGCTGGACGCCGACGGCGACGGAGCCCTTCGTCCCGGAGCCGACCCGCTCGTCGAGGGCGACGAGCGCCCCGGGGTGGTCGCCGGGGTCGGCGTCGGCGGGGACGGTCAGGGTGTACGGGACGGTGACGGCGGAGCGCGGCGGGACGGTGATCCGGGTCCGCCCGGGCTTGATCCAGGCACCGGCGCCGGTCTGCCGCTCCCGCTGGGTGCGGACGGCGAAGCCGCCGTCCCGGTCGGTGTTGTAGGCGTCGGCGCCGTAGAGCCGGAAGGTCAGTGGGGCGGCCGTCTTGTTGGCGACGGTGACCCGGTCGGTGTGGGTGCTGCCGGGGTCGGCGGTGAGGAAGAAGTAGGGGCGGCTGCCGAGCCGGGCGGCGGCCGGATAGACGGCCCACTCGCCGTTCTCGGCGGCCTCCGCGCCCGGCGCGGGGCTCAGGATCGCGAGGAGGGTGCTCAGGAGGAGGACGTACGGCGTACGGCGCACGGTGCGGAACCCCCGGGGTGCGGATCGGTGCGGGCGGGGCGGGTGCGCGCCCGGCCCGCCGGACGGGTCAGGACAGGGTCAGGGTCAGCACGCCCGCGTACGAGCCGGGCGCGGTGAACGCCGGGACGTCGAGGGAGAGCCCGGCGCCGACGGTGAACTCGCCGCCCGTGAGGGTGCCGTTCGCGGTGGAGGCGAGGGTCGCGCCGCCGCTGCCGACGGGGCCGGGCGAGCCGGCCGCGCAGGCGCTGGGACTGCCGGCCCTGGCGGTGCACGCCGGGGTCCAGCTGAGGTTCCCGGCGCCGATGGAGCCGCCGGGGCCGGTGAAGTCGGTGACCTTGCCGGTGAGGGACCAGCCCGCGGGGCCGCCGCGGAAGTCCTTCACGGTCACCGTGTGGAGGTCGCCGGTGGCGGCGCCGCCCTGGCCGAAGTCGACGGAGGTCAGCTGGACGGCGTCCCCGGCCTGGGTCATGGACAGCTCGCCCGCCGTGACGGCCGCGGTGATCGTCTGGCTGTTCGGCGGGGCCGGGACGACGACCTTGTACGCGGCGGGTCCCGCACCCTTGTCGGGGTCCCAGGCCGCGCCCTCGTACGCCACGATCCCGGTGGTCGCCACGTCGTTGACCTTCAGGCGCGCGGCGAAGCCGCCCTCGCTGTCGGTGGTGACCGTCATCCGGTCGGCGGTCTCCGCCGCTCCGGCGCGGCCGGCGACGGTGACCTCGGTGAGCGGGGTGAACTTCGAGCCGTTGACGGTGACCCGGACGCCGGGGTCCCCGGAGGCGCTGTCGAGCTGGAGCGCGCGGGTGTTGGGGCTGGTGACGGGACTCGCGACGACCGTCTCGGAGACGGGGGCGGGCGGGCTGAGCACCGTACAGGGGGTGTCGAGCTCCATGAGGTAGCTGGTGTGGATGTTGTAGTCGCCGGGCGAGAGGGTGATCGATCCGGCCTGGGCGACCGTGAAGGTGCCGGTCATGGAGAAGGCCGGGAAGGAGCCCTTGCCGGGGACCGGCGGGTTCTTCTTGGGGCCGGTGACGCTGATCGCGCCGGTCTGGGCGCCGCCGAGGACGACCTTGCCGCTGGGCGTCATGATGTCGGCCGGGAGCGCGAGGTCGACGGGGTTGGACGCGGCGGGCTTGGTGATCGTGTAGGTGACGGTCACGGTGTCGCCGACCTTGGGGCTGCTCTTGTCGACCGTGATCGCGGCGGTCGTGGTGCCCTCGATGGGCGGGATGCCGGCGATCGGCGGCGGTACGCAGCGGGTGGGGAACCGCACCTCCGCGGAGGTGCTGGTCGCGCCGGCCGGGGCGGCGAGCGCGCCGCCGCCGACCGCGAGGGCGGTGGCGCCGAGGACGGCGGTCCAGCGCCGTCTTCGGGCCGCCGCCCGGGATCGGGTGAGTGCCATGGGTGTGCCCCCTCCTGAGGGATGAGTGGGCGCCATTGACGGCCGCGGGCTTCGATAAGTCAATGCACGCGAAAGACATCGACTGATGACCCATCAGTTCCTGTCAAGATCGGCACATTATGGGCGTTTCCCCAGGTCACGACAGAGACCGGTGCCGCCAGTGGCGACACCGGTCCGGGGTGGCTCGGGGCTCAGCTGAAGACGAACGGACCCGGCGACTGCGAGGTCACCGCGTCACAGTTCACCGTGACCCCGAAGATCACCATCTTGAGGGCGACACCCGCGAAGTACGAGTTGAGGCTGTCGCCCGAGGCCACGGTCCCGCTCAGCGGGCCGATGACGACGGACTGCCCGGCACCGAGCGCCGGGTTCTTCTTGCCGGTGAAGACCCGGGTGCCGCCACCGGCCTTGGCCATGGTCAGCGTGGCGTTGATCTGGTCCGCGCCGACCGCGATCGGCGTCGTCACGGCGGAGGTGACCTTGATCGTCGCGGCGGTGCCGCTCTGCGTGGCCGTGAGGGTGGCGGTGCCGCCGCCCCAACTGCCGCAGTCGTACGTCGCCGTGGCGGTCCCCGGCGAGACGGCGGCGGCCGTCGGCGCGAAGGCGAGTCCGGTGGCGGCGAGCGCTCCGGCGAGCACCGCGACGGCTCCTGAGCTGCTTCTGGTTCTCATGGCGAGGTCGTACCCCTTCCATCGAAGAACGCAGGGGTGCGGGCGCTGCGTGGAGGACGAGAGATCTGACGGTCCGTCGGACCGGTCGCTGCCATTGACGCGCAGACCGCCGGGGAAGGCAAGAGAAGCCACGGTGATCCTTCACAAACGCGCAAGGGCCCGGCGCCGAGGCACCGGACCCTTTGCCGCTCGCGCGTGTCAGCCCGCCGTGACCGCCGCGCGCAGCTGCCCGTCGGGCCCTGCGAGCAGCACCGGGGTCTCCGGGCCGCCGAGGTCCCGTACCGCCGCGCGGTCCTCGTCCGTGGCGGCATCCGCGCTCGACACGACGGCCGCCGCCTCCAGGGACTGCGCCCCGCTCGCCACCGCCATCGCGACCGCGGTCCGCAGGGCGCTCAGCTTGAGCGACTCGAGCTCCACGGTCCCCGCGACATAGGTACGACCGGTCTCGTCCCGCACGGCCGCCCCCTCGGGCACACCGTTGCGGGCGCGGGCGCTCCGCGCCAGGGTGATGATCTTGAGGTCCTCGGCGCCGAGGTCGCCGTGCTCGCTGCTGAGTGTCATGCCCCTGAGCATAGGTCGGGGGCCGGGCACACCCGGACCGCGTCTCAGCCCGCGACCGCTCCCGGTCTCATCCCGCGACCGGGTACATCGCCCCGCGCCGCCCCTCCGGGGACACCAGCCACTCCAGCTTCTCCGCGGTGTCGGCCTCCGGCAGCGGCGTGTGCATCACGATCACCAGGTCCGGACGGGCCGGGACCCGCAGCTGCGTCGCCTCCACGACCAGCGTGCCGACCAGCGGATGCTCCATCTCCTTGCGGTTCTGGCCGCCCGGCAGGATGTCCCGCCGCTCCCACAGCTCCGCGAACTCCGGGCTGAGCTCCTTGGCCTCCTCGACCACCGCCCGGAAACCCTCGTCGTCCGGGCACTCCGAGCACGCCGAACGGAACTGCGCGACCACCTTCGGCGCGAGCTCCTCCCAGTGCCCCACCCGCGAGCGGTACAGCGGATCGGTGAAGAAGTTCACCAGGCAGTTCTGCGAGATCTCCGGCCGCATCCCGAGCACGATCGCCGCCGCGTCGTTGTAGAGGACCGTGTTCCAGTACACGTCCATGATGTGCGCGGGGAACGGCATCCACGCGTCGATGAGGCGCCGCAGCCCCTGGCACATGTCCCGGTCCTCAGGAGCCGCCTCCAGAGCCGGCGGGTTCAGCGCCGCGAGGACGTACAGATGACGCCGCTCCGCCGGGCTGAGCCGCAGCACCCGCGCCACCGAGTCGAGCACCTGCGGCGAGACCGTGATGTCCCGGCCCTGCTCCAGCCACTGGTACCAGGAGACCCCGACGCCCGCGAGGACCGCGACCTCCTCGCGCCGGAGCCCCGGCGTGCGGCGCCGCGCGCCACCGTCCGGAAGGCCCGCGTCGGCCGGGCTGACCCGGGCCCGGCGGCTCATCAGGAACTCGCGCAGCTCGGCCAGTCGGTGCTGCTTCGCCGTGGTGCTCTCGAGAGCGGTGGCCACGTGTGCTTCCTCCCCCTGGATGCCTGGTGGTGCGACCAACAGGATAAGTTCCCGCTCCCCAGCGTTGTTCCCGCGCGCCGAGGGTGGGGTCATGGCAACCCTGACTCCCCCTCCCGCCGACGCCGCCAAGGCCACCGGGACCACCCCGGCCGGCGAGACCGCCGTGACCCCCGCCGCTCCCCCGACCCTCACCGGCCGCACCCGGCTCATCCTCTTCGTGCTCTGCGCCGCCCAGTTCATGGTCGCGCTCGACTTCTCCGTCCTCAACGTGGCCCTGCCCGTCCTCGGCGCCGACCTCGGCCTCGGCCACTCCGCCCTCCAGTGGGCCGTCACCGCCTTCGCGCTGCCCTCCGGCGGATTCCTGCTCCTCTTCGGACGCGTCGGCGACCTCTACGGACGCAAGAAGCTGTTCCTCGCCGGGCTCGCCCTCTTCGGCGCGGCCTCGCTGCTCGCCACCTTCGCCTGGAACCCGGCCGCCTTCCTCACCGCACGCGCCCTTCAGGGCCTCGGCGCCGCCACGATCGTGCCCACCGGCATGTCCCTGCTGACCACCACGTTCCCCGAAGGCCCGCTGCGCGACCGGGCGCTCGGCATCTCCGGCACCCTGCTCTCGCTCGGCTTCACCGTCGGCATGGTCCTCGGCGGCGTCATGACCGACACCCTCGGCTGGCGCTCCACCATGGGCCTGCTCGCCCTCTTCAGCGTGATCGTGCTCCCGCTCGCACCGGGCCTCCTCCCCGAGTCCCGCACCCCCGAGCGGCCCCGGCTCGACGTGCCGGGCGCGGTGACCGTCACCGGCGGTCTGCTCGCCCTGATCTACGCCCTGTCGACGGCGGCCGAGCGCGGCTTCGGCGGCACGGACGTACAGGTCACGCTGGTGGCGGGCGTCCTGCTGCTCGCGGCGTTCGTACGGGTCGAGTCCCGGCACGCGGCCCCGCTGGTCTCCCTGCCGATGCTGCGCCGGGGCACGGTCGCCTTCGGCAACCTCGGCGGACTCATCACCTTCTCGATGATGTCGACGGTCGTCTTCGTCCTGACCCTGTACCTCCAGGAGACCCTGGACCTCTCGGCCTTCCAGACCGGCCTGATCTTCGGCCTGCAGGGCGTGATGTCGGTCGTGGCCGGGATGTTCGCGCCCAAGGTGATCGGCCGGATCGGTGCCCGCCGCACCCTCGTCGGCTCGCTCGCCGGACAGGGCCTCCTCACGGCCGGACTGCTCGGCCTGAGCGAGGAGTCGGGCGTGATCCTGGCGACCGTCCTCGTCTCGCTCGCCTCCATGTGCCACCTCGGCGCGATCATCTCGTACGGGCTGACCGTCACCTCCGGCGTCCCCGACGAGGAGCAGGGCCTTGCGACCGGCCTGGTGACCACCACCCAGCAGGTGGGCCTCACCGTCGGCATCCCGCTGCTCGGCGTGCTCGCCACCACGGGCGACGATCTGTTCGGTGGCGTCCGCACGGTGCTCGCCCTGGACACGGCGATCGTGCTCGGCACGGCGGCCCTGGTCGGCCTCGGCCTGCGGCGCCGGTCCTGAGCCCCGCGCCGACGGTCCCGGCCCCCGCCGCGACGGGCGGGGGTCAGGGCCTGTCGAGGCGGAGCCGTACGGCCTTCGGCAGACCCGCGACCACCAGGTCGTACGAGTCCTCGACGAGCTCCCGGACCATCCGGTCCGGGAGCTCTCCGACGGTCACCGTGTTCCAGTGGCGCTTGTTCATGTGATAGCCGGGGGCGACCCCTGCCGGATGCTCCTCGCGGAGCCGTACCGCCTCGTCCGGATCGCACTTGAGGTTGACCCGCAGCGGCTCGCCGTCGAGCCACGACAGCGCGAACATCTTCCCGGCGACCTTGAAGACGGAGGCCTCGGGGCCGAAGGGGAACTCCTCCGTCGCGTCGTTGAAGTCCAGGCAGAGGGCACGCAGCTCGTCGGGGGTCATTCCGGCTTCTCCTCCGCTTCCAGCGGTTCCACGAGGACGGTGACGATCTTGTTCCGCCGGCCGGCCGGGGACTCGGCCGTCAGCCGCAGGGAACGCCCGTCCGGCAGCTCCACGACCGCCTTGGCGCCCGCGATCGGGACCCGGCCCAGGGCCTTCGCGAGCAGACCGCCGACGGTCTCCACGTCCTCGTCGTCGTACTCGTCGGGCCCCAGGCCGTACAGCTCGCCCAGGTCCCCGATGTCGAGCCGGGCCGTGACCCGGTGACGGCCCTCGCCGAGGTCCTGGACCGGCGGCAGCTCACGGTCGTACTCGTCGGTGATCTCGCCGACGATCTCCTCCAGGATGTCCTCGATGGTGACGATCCCGGCCGTGCCGCCGTACTCGTCGATGACGACGGCGACGTGGTTGCGCTCCTGCTGCATCTCGCGCAGCAGGTCGCCCGCGTTCTTGGTGTCGGGCACGAAGGCGGCGGACCGCATCGCGGTCGCCACCAGGTCGGACTCGGAGTCCCGGTTGATGTGCGTCTTGCGGACCAGGTCCTTCAGGTACACGATGCCGACGATGTCGTCCTCGTTCTCACCGGTGACCGGGATCCGGGAGAAACCGGAGCGCAGCGCGAGCGTGAGGGCCTGACGGATCGTCTTGTACCGCTCGATGCAGACCAGATCCGTACGGGGCACCATCACCTCCCGTACCAGCGTGTCGCCCAGCTCGAAGACGGAGTGCACCATGCGGCGCTCGTCGTCCTCGATCAGCGACTCCTGCTCGGCGAGGTCCACCATGGCCCGCAGCTCCGCCTCGGAGGCGAACGGGCCCTTCCGGAAGCCCTTTCCGGGGGTCAGCGCGTTACCGATGAGGATGAGCAGCTGCGGGATCGGCCCCATGATCCGGGCCAGCGGCAGCAGCACGTACGCGGCGGCCGTGGCCGTGTTCAGCGGGTGCTGGCGGCCGATCGTGCGCGGCGAGACGCCGACGGCCACGTACGAGACGAGGACCATGACGACGATGGCGATCAGCAGCGCCTCCCACGTCTCGGGGAAGGCCTCGAGACAGGCGTACGTGACGAGGACGCCGGCCGCCATCTCGCAGGCGACGCGCACCAGCAGCGCCACGTTGAGATAGCGGGTCGGGTCGGAGGCGACCTGGGCGAGCTTCGCCGCCCCGCGCCGCCCGGACCGTACGGCCTCGGCGGCGCGGAAGCTGGAGACACGGGCGAGCCCGGCCTCGGCGCAGGCGGCGAGCCAGGCCACGACGACCAGGGCCACCGCGCCGAGGATCAGCGACATGTCCATCGGGTCAGGAGACGGTCGGCGCCGGGGACGGGCCGGTCAGGCCCTTCTCCGCGCGCCAGCCGTCGACGATCGCCGCCTGGAGGCCGAACATCTCGGCCTTCTCGTCGGGCTCCTCGTGGTCGTACCCGAGGAGGTGGAGCACTCCGTGGACGGTGAGGAGCTGCAGCTCCTCGTCCATGGAGTGCTCCGTCGGCGCGTCCTTGCCCTGCTGGGTGGCGACCTCGGGGCAGAGCACGATGTCGCCGAGGAGCCCCTGCGGGGGCTCGTCGTCGTCCTTCGTCGGCGGACGCAGCTCGTCCATCGGGAAGGACATGACGTCCGTCGGCCCCGGCAGGTCCATCCACTGGATGTGGAGCTGCTCCATCGCCTCCGCGTCCACGACGATCACCGAGAGCTCGGAGAGCGGGTGGATGCGCATGCGCGCCAGGGCGTAGCGGGCGATGTCGAGGATCGCCTGCTCGTCGACCTCGGTACCGGACTCGTTGTTGACGTCGATCGACATGGTGTTTCTGTGACTACTTCCCGTTGCGGCCGTTACGGCTGTCGTACTGCTCGTACGCGTCGACGATACGGCCGACGAGCTTGTGCCGGACGACATCCTGCGACGTGAGCGTCGAGAAGTGGACGTCCTGGACCCCGTCCAGGATGTCGCGGACCTGCCGCAGACCGCTCTTCGTCCCGTTCGGCAGGTCGACCTGGGTGACGTCACCGGTGATGACGATCTTCGAGTCGAAGCCGAGGCGGGTGAGGAACATCTTCATCTGCTCGGGGTTCGTGTTCTGCGCCTCGTCCAGGATGATGAACGCGTCGTTCAGCGTCCTGCCGCGCATGTACGCCAGCGGCGCGACCTCGATCGTGCCGCTCGCCATGAGCTTGGGGATCGAGTCCGGGTCGAGCATGTCGTGCAGGGCGTCGTAGAGCGGGCGCAGGTACGGGTCGATCTTCTCGTAGAGCGTGCCGGGCAGGAAGCCGAGGCGCTCGCCGGCCTCGACGGCCGGGCGGGTCAGGATGATCCGGGTGACCTGCTTGGACTGCAGGGCCTGGACCGCCTTGGCCATGGCGAGATAGGTCTTGCCGGTACCGGCGGGGCCGATGCCGAAGACGATCGTGTGCTTGTCGATCGCGTCGACGTACCGCTTCTGGTTGAGCGTCTTGGGGCGGATCGTGCGGCCCCGGTTGGACAGGATGTTCTGCGTGAGGACCTCGGCGGGGGTCTCGTCGCCGCCCTCCGCCGATCCGTTCTCGCTCGCCCTGAGCATGGCGATCGAGCGTTCCACTGCGTCCTCCGTCATCGGCTGACCGGTGCGGAGCACCAGCATCATCTCGTCGAACAGGCGCTGGATGAGAGCGACTTCCGCCGCGTCTCCGACCGCGCTGACCTGGTTGCCCCGGACATGGATGTCGGCCCGTGGGAACGACCGCTCGATCACGCGGAGCAGCGCGTCACCGGAGCCGAGCAGGGTGACCATCGGGTGCTTGGCGGGGACGGTGAAGTGGGCGCGGGCCTGTCCGGGCGCCTCGTCGCGGGGCGCTCCGTCGTGGGCTGTGGGTGTCTGAGTCATGGGCCGGCACTAAGGCCTGCGCATACCTCCCGTTGCAGGGTTCTCGCTGCTCGACAACCTCTCGGCTTCCCAGCCTACGACTCGGCGCCGACAAGCCCGTAGTGGTTTACGCGGTTCACGAGTGGGCCGCGCGGAAGCCGATCGTGGGCACCGCCCGGCGCAGCGGCCACGCGCGCGCGGGGGCGGGCAGGAGGCTCTCCAGGAAGGCGTAGCGGTCGCGCAGGGCCTCGGGGTCCTGCATGGCGTGGCCCTGGACCCGCTGCCACCAGGCGGCGATCTCGCCCCAGGTGGGGGCGGAGAGGGAGCCGCCGAACTCCTGGACGGAGAGGGCGGCGGTGAGGCCGGCGAAGGCGAGCCGGTCGGCGAGGGGCCAGTCGGCGAGGGTGCCGGTGACGAATCCGGCGACGAAGACGTCGCCGGCGCCGGTGGGGTCGAGGGCCGAGACCTGGATGGCGGGGACCTCGGCGGTCGCGCCGGTGCCACCGTCGACGGCGTAGGCGCCTTCGGAACCGAGGGTGACGACGGCGTAGCGGACCTTGTCGGCGAGGGCGCGGGCGGCGGCGCGCGGGCAGTCGGTGCGGGTGTAGCGCATCGCCTCGGCCGCGTTGGGCAGGAAGGCCTCGCAGTGCTCCAGGTCGGTGAGGCCCGCCAGGTCCCAGCGGCCGGTGTCGTCCCAGCCGACGTCCGCGAAGACCTTGGCGCCGCCGCGGGCGGCCCGGGCGACCCATTCCTCGGTGCGGCCGGGGACCAGGGAGGCGACGGCCGCGCGCGCGTGCGGCGGGTAGGCGGGCAGGGCGCCGACGGCGTCGGCGACGTCGGCGGGCGGGGCCTCGTGGCCGTGGGAGACCATGGTCCGCTCTCCCTCGTAGGCCATGGAGACGGTGACCGGGGAGTGCCAGCCGGGGACGGTGCGGGAGAGGGAGAGGTCGATGCCCTCGCCCTGTTCCAGGGCGTCCCAGCAGTACTCGCCGTAGTGGTCGTCCCCGAAGGCCGCGGCGAGGGAGGTGCGCAGGCCGAGGCGGGCGAGGGCGGTGGCCATGTTGGCGACGCCGCCGGGGCTCGATCCCATGCCGCGGGCCCAGGACTCGGTGCCCCGGACGGGTGCGCTGTCGAGGCCGGTGAAGATGATGTCGAGGAAGACGGTGCCGGTCAGGAAGACGTCGCAGGCGGGGTCGGTGGGTTCGCGGAGGCACACCAGCGGGTCGACCCCGGTGTCGTGTCGCGGCTGCTCTCCCCTTGCTGTGGTCACGGCGGTCTCCCCGGTCGTGGTGCGGCGGATCGGCACCGTGGTGCTGATCTGGACAGTGTGCCCGATGGGGGTGGGGAGACGGGGGTGACGCAACACGGCCATCGCGCGTTGCCCCGTCGCACCCGTCCCAAACCGATCGTGACCCGTATCACAGACCGAATCGGGGGATACCGCCTTCTCCGCCCACTCCGATGCTTGATACACATGGTGCCGCGACCCCGTGGATCACCGGGCGCCGTCTCATTTCCCTGTTCAGTTCCTGGAACGCCCATGTCGTCGCGCCCGCGCGTCCCGGGGGCTCTCGTCGCCCTCGTCGCCCTCTTCACGGCCGGTTACCTCGCCCCGTACCTGCTGCCGACGGTCGTCGGCCGGCTCTCCGCCGGGCTTGGCCTCACTCCTTCGCAGGCGGGCCTGGTCGGCTCGGTGCTGCTGCTCGGTTCCTCGTCCGCCGGTTTCACGCTCGCCGCGCGCGGCGAGCGCTTCGGGCCGCGCCGGGCGGCCCGCGCGGGCCTCCTCGCGATGGCCGTCGGTTACGGCTCCGCCGCCGCGAGCGGCGCTGTGCCCCTGGTGGTCGCGGGCGCCGTCCTCGGCGGCGTCGGCTCGGGTACGGCGACGGCGGTGGCCGCGGCCGGGATCGCCGGGCAGCGGGACCCGCACCGGGCCTCCACGCTCGGTCTTCTGTCCGTCTCCGCGACGGCGGGCGCCCTCTATCTGACCCTTCCGCATCTGGCCGGCGGCCACGCGCCGCCACTGCTCGCGATCGCCTGCGCGGCGGCTCTGGTGTGGCCGCTGACGGGCCGCCTGCAGGGCGCCACGCGCGCGGTACGGGACGCCTCGGCGGTCTCGGGCCCTCTCCCCCACCGCCGGGCCGGGGCCGTGCTCGCCGCCGGCATCCTGTGCTGGTCCCTCGCGCAGAACGCGCTGTGGGGGGTGAGCGGCCGCATCGGACTCACCCAGGCCGGGCTCTCCGAGGTCACCGTCGGCGCGGTCTTCGCGGCGGCGCTCGGTGCCGGGCTCGCGGGGGTCACGGCGGCGGGTGCGCTCGGCTCGCGTCTGGGCCGGGCAGTGCCCATCGGGGCGGGGACGGTCCTCATCGCGGGATGCGTGCTGCTCAGCTCGGCGGCCGGGGACCTGGCCTCGTTCGCGACCGGCGAGATCCTGTGGAACGCCGTCTACCCGGTGGTCCTGTCGTACCTCCTGGGTCTGGCCGCCTCGCTCGACCCGCGCGGCCGCTGGGCCGTCCTGGTCGGCTCGGCGTCCTCGCTCGGCGTGGCCTGCGGTCCGGTGGCGGGGAGCCTCCTTTCGGAGGGTGCCGGGTATCCGGGCATGGGCGCCGTGCTGTGCGCCCTGCTGCTCGTGGTCGCCGTCCCGATGACGGCGGTGGCCCGCCATGTCTCCGGCCGCCCGCTGGTCCCGGGCTCGGTGCGCCGCAGGGGCGGCGCGCCGGCGGCGGTCCTCGCGGGCACGGCCGCGGCGACCCCTGCGCTCGTTCCCCAGATGGGCGCTCCGGAGCAGGAGGTCGCCGCGATCACGGTCCCCTCCCCGGCGGGCCGCCGGAGCCTCGCGAAGTCGGCGTTCCGCCTTGCGAGGCCGAGCGACCGGGGGTAGCGGGCCGGGCCTGCTCGGGCGCGCGTGGTCAGGGAGGGCCCCAGCCCGCCGCGCCGGTCCATCAGGGCGGGCCGAAGCGCCAGAAGTGGTCGGGGTAGGGGCCGCAGGGGAACTGGTTGACGTCCGCCGTCTGCCGGGCGCTCGCGTCGGGGACGGCGAGGCAGAGGCCGCTGTTGCCGTTGACGATCCGGTAGAGCGGGCGTCCGTCCGCGTCCCGCTTCTGGTACTCGACGCGCCAGAAGTGGTCCGGTTCCGGGCCGCACGGGTACTGGTTGACGTTGACCGCCGGTGCCGTGCTGGCGCCGGGAACGGCCGCGCAGAAGCCGCTGTTGCCGTTGACGATCCGGTACCGGGTCCGTCCGGCGGGGTCCCTGCCCGAGGGCGTGAGCCGCCAGAGGTGGTCGGGGTGGTCGCCGCAGCCGAACTGGTTCAGGTCGACGACCTCCCTCGACGCCCCGGGGACGGCGAGGCAGAAGCCGCTGTTGCCGTTGACGATCCGCACGGGCGTGTCGGCCGGGGGCAGGACCAGGGGCGGGAGCTTCGGCGGGGGCTCGTCGGGCGGGGCCGCGGGCGGGGCCGTCCTCGGGGTCTGCGAGGGGCGGCCGGGTGCCTGTGTGGCCGCGGAGGGCGGTGCGTGCCGGGACGGGGCGGCCGTCGAGGGCGGCACCGAGGAGGGCGGCGCGGAGGACGGTGCCGTGGAGGACGGCGACGGGGCCGGGGCGGCGGTCACGGTGGACGGCGCCCCGGACGGTAAGACCTGCGCGGGTGGCTGCGCCACGCCGCCCGCGCGATGCGTCTGGGCAAGGACCGTCGCCAGGACGCCGGCCAGGGGCACCACCACTCCGACCACCCACCAGGCCCACCGGGGCGGTTGGTGGGTGGTGGCCGGGGAGGCCGGGCCTCCCCCGGTGGCGGGACCGGACTGCGTGGCCGTGGGGTCCCCAGCGGGACCGGGCGTGTCTGACACCGTGCTGCTCCCCCCGAAACAACTGTCGTCGCCCCAAGTATCGCCACACGGCCGCCTCCGGGGACCCCGTACGTCGAGAAACCCGTGCCGTACGTCAGGCCTCAGGAGACGCGGGCGCTACGCCTCGTCGAACGCGTACGCGTCCACCTCGGCGAGGTAGCGGGCCCTGCGCGGTTCGTCGTCCTCCAGGAAGGAGGCCTCGAAGGAGTTGCGGGCGAGCTCGCGGAGCTGTTCCGGCGTCAGCCCGAGGGCGTCCCGTACGGCGTCGAAGTTGTCCCCGGCGTATCCCCCGAAGTACGCGGGGTCGTCGGAGTTGACGGTGACCAGGAGGCCCTCCGTCATCATCGTCCGCAGCGGATGGTCGGCGAGCACGTCGATCGCGCGGAGCCGTACGTTCGACAGGGGGCAGAGGGTGAGCGGCACCCGCTCCCGGACGAGGCGGTCGACGAGCTCCGGGTCCTCCAGGCAGCGCAGGCCGTGGTCGACGCGCTCCACGCCGAGGACGTCCAGGGCCTCCCGGATGTACGCGGCCGGGCCCTCCTCGCCCGCGTGGGCGACCTTGCGCAGTCCGAGCGCCCCCGCGGCCTCGTACACCTCGCGGAACTTCGCCGGCGGGTGGCCGACCTCGGCCGAGTCGAGGCCGACGCCGGTGATCCGGTCCAGGTACGGCTTCGCGGCGTCCAGGGTGGCGAGCGCCGACTCGGCCGACTCGTCGCGCAGGAAGCACATGATGAGCCGGGTGGAGATCCCGTACCGCTCCTCGGAGCGTTCGAGGGAGGCGCTCAGGCCCTCGATCACGGTGCCGATGCCGATGCCCCGGGCGGTGTGCGCCTGCGGGTCGAAGAAGATCTCGGCGTGCCGGACGCCCTGGGCGGCGGCCCGCTCCAGATAGGCGTCGGTGAGCTCCGTGAAGTCCTCGGCGGTCCGCAGGACGGCCATCAGGCCGTAGTAGAGGTCGAGGAAGGACTGGAGGTCGCTGAAACGGTACGCCTCGCGCAGGGCCTCGGTGTCCGCGAAGGGCAGCGTGACGCCGTTGCGCGCGGCGAGGGCGAAGGCCAGCTCGGGTTCGAGGGTGCCTTCGATGTGGAGGTGCAGTTCGGCCTTGGGTACGGGCATGTTCACGTTCGTTTCGGTACGGGGACCCTCATGAGGTCCTTGGCGATGCTCAGTTCGCCGTCGAACCCGGCCGCCCGCGCCTGGCGCTCGAACTCGTCCGGGTCGGAGTAGCGCTGCGAGAAGTGGGTCAGGACGAGGTGCCGTACACCCGCGTCCCGGGCGACGGACGCGGCCTGACCCGCCGTCAGATGGCCGTGGTCGGTGGCGAGGCGGACGTCCTCGTCGAGGAAGGTCGACTCGACGACGAGCATGTCGGCGCCCTCCGCGAGGGCGTGCACCCCCTCGCAGAGCCGGGTGTCCATGACGAAGGCGAAGCGCTGCCCGCGCCGGACCTCGCTGACCTCGTCGAGGGTCACGCCGTCGAGGACGCCCTCGCGCTGGATCCGGCCCACGTCGGGGCCCTTGATGCCGTGCGCGGCCAGCCTCTCGGGGAGTATGCGGCGCCCGTCGGGCTCGGTGAGCCGGTAGCCGTACGACTCGACGGGGTGCGAGAGCCTGTACGCGTCGAGGGTGAACGTGTCGGTGACGGCGAGCGGCCCGTCGGCGGCGACGGGCGACTCGGTCAGCTTCACGGTCTCGCGGTAGGCCGTCGCGTACCGCAGGCGCTCGAAGAAGCGCTGTCCGCTCGCCGGGTAGTGCGCGGTGACCGGGTGCGGGACCTGGTCGAGGTTGATCCGCTGGATCACCCCGGCCAGGCCGAGCGAGTGGTCGCCGTGGAAGTGCGTCACGCAGATCCGGTCGATGTCGTGCGCGGCGACCCCGGCCCGCAGCATCTGGCGCTGGGTGCCCTCACCTGGATCGAAGAGGATGCCCTGTCCGTCCCAGCGCAGCAGATAGCCGTTGTGGTTGCGGTGCCGGGTCGGGACCTGGCTGGCGGTCCCGAGGACGACCAGTTCGCGTACGGACACGTGTTATCCCGGGGGCCAGTTGAGGCCGCGGCCGCCGAGGACGTGCGCGTGGGCGTGGAAGACGGTCTGGCCGGCGCCCGCGCCGGTGTTGAACACGATGCGGTAGCCGGCGTCGTCGGCCTTCTCCTGCGCGGCGATCTCTCCGGCCTCACGCAGTATGTCGGCGGCGACGGTCGGCGCGGCGGTGGCGAGCGACGCGGCGTCCGGGTAGTGGAGGCGCGGGATCACGAGGACGTGGGTCGGCGCCTGCGGGTTGATGTCGCGGAACGCGACGATCGTCTCCGTCTCGCGCACGATCGTCGCCGGGACCTCACCCTCCGCGATCTTGCAGAACAGGCAGTCGCTCTGCGGCTCTCCGGCCATGGCCCTGGGCCTCCTCGCCTCGTCGGTCACTTCACGCGCATGCTATCCGCCATCTCCGACATCCCCGGCCCCCCGGGCCGTCAGTCCTTGGGGGCGCGCCGGTTCAGGGCCGAGCGGCTCACCCAGTACGTGATGATCACGGCCCAGAACAGCGGGGTCCCGAGCCCGCCGACCGCACCCGCACCGAACGACCACAGGGCCATCGTCACCGCCGAGTAGAGGCCGAGCAGCCCCACGGCCGCGGCCATCGCGATCACCGGCCGGCAGGAGCGCGCCACGAGGAACAGGGGGCGGCGCAACCGGGGCGGCACCCGGCGGCCCATCCACAGCACCCAGCCGCCCCAGGCGCCGAGGAGCACGGCCGCGCCGATCACGAAGGGGACGACGGCCTCGGCGCCGGTGGCTCCGGTGCGGACCGGTGCGGAGCCGAACGTGGAGGCGAGGAAGCCGAGCAGGGCCACCCAACGGGCCCCGGCGACGGTGTTCCAGGCCATGGCCTCCAGGTTGTAGCGGGCCTTGCGGTCCTGGACGTCGAGCGCGGCGGAGGCGACGAAGCCCTCGGCGGCCTGCGTCCAGGCCCCGCGCCGGAACCAGCGGCGCCGCAGCCGCAGCAGCGACAGGTTGTTGTGGGCCTCGCTGCTCTGCGGGTTGAGCCGCAGCGTCGTCTCGTACGCCCGCTGCGCGGTGGCGTGGTCGCCCCGGCGCTGGGCGGTGAGCCCGACGAGGAAGTGGGCCGCGTCCTCCTCGGGGGCGAGGCTGACGGCGGCCCGCGCCGCCTCGTACGCCTCGACGGCACGCGCGGGCGTGCGCGCGTGCTCCCCGAACTGGGCGAGGGCCGCGCCGAGGGCGTAGTGGGTGCCCCAGTACTGCGGGGCGAGCTGGACGGCGTACCGGGCGGAGGTCTCGGCGTCCTGGAACCGTCGCAGGCCGAGCAGGATCTGGACGCGCATCAGCCAGGCCATGAGCAGTTCGGGTTCGGCGGCGAGCGCCTGGTCCACGGCGGCGAGCGCGGCCGGGTGGTCCTCGGCGCGATGGTGGCAGCGGGCGAGCAGGACGAGGGCCTCGGCGTCCTCCGGTTCGGTCGCCAGATGCCGGGCGACGAGCTCGCCGGCCTGCGCGTACCTCCCCGTGTCGTACAGGGCCTCGGCGCGCAGGAGGGAGGTCGGGGCGGTCACAGCTTGCGCTTCCGCTTGAGGTGGGCGAGGAGGTCGTCGTACAGGCCGCCCTCGTTGGCGAACATGGCGACGTTCCGGGCGGCGGCGAACCACGGTTCCGTGGACGGCTTGATCTGCTTGGCCGCGCCGAGCAGGTCCTTGGTGGTGATGAGGCGTACGGAGCCGCTGCGGGCGGAGTCGAGGAGCGCGGTCTCGGCGGCGCTCTCGCAGACATGGGCGAGGTCGGCGCCGGAGAAGTCCTCGGTGGCCTTGACGAGCCTGCCGAGGTCGACGGCCTCGATGGGGCGCTCGCGCAGGTGGTAGCGGAGGATCGCCTCGCGGGCGGTGGCGTCCGGCGGGAGCACGAGCAGGGTGCGGTCGAGGCGGCCGGGGCGGCGGAGCGCGATGTCGACGTCCCAGGGCACGTTGGTGGCGGCGAGCACGAAGACGCCCTCGTTGCCCGCGCCGCTCGCGATGCCGTCGAGCTCGGTGAGGAGCTGGTTGACGACGTTGCGCAGGCCGCTGTGGTGAGTACGGGAGCGCTTGGCGCCGAGGGCGTCCAGCTCGTCGAGGAAGACGACGCACGGGGCCTGGCGGCGGGCGGTCTCGAAGATGTCGTGGATGTTCTTCTCCGAGGCGCCGATCCACATGTCGAGGACGTCGGAGAGCGAGACGGTGAGGAAGTTCGCGCCGAGTTCACCGGCGACGGCCCGCGCGATGAAGGTCTTGCCGCAGCCGGGCGGCCCGTAGAGGAGCAGTCCGCCGCGGAGCGACTTGCCGTACAGCCGACGCAGCTCGGGGTTGCGCATGGGAGCGAGGAACGCGGCTTCGAGCCGGTCCTTGACCTCCTCCATGCCGCCGACGTCGGCGAGGCGTACGGAGCCGGGGGCGTCGACGTCCCAGGCGGCGGCGTCCCCGGCGGGCCCCTCGCCGCCGGCGGCCTGCGGGTCCTCGAGGAAACGGGGACCGACGAGGTCCTGGACCTGCTGCTCGGCGGCGTCCCAGTCGAAGGCGGTCCGGTCGCCTTGGGGGCGCGGGTCGGCGGGCTGTTCTTCGGGTTGCGCCGCGTGCCCTACGGACTGCTCGACCGGCTTGTCGGTCGGCAGCTCGACGGGCTCGTCGACCGGCTTGTCGACAGGCGTCACGCCCATCGCCCGCATCATCAGGGCACGCGCCTCCGCGTCCCCCGGCGCGTGCTGGAGCGCGACCGCCGCCTCCGTGACGGCCTCGTCGTTCCGGCCCTCGGAGAGGAGGAGTTCGGCGAAGTGAAGACGCAGGGGTACGTCACCGGGTGCGGCGGCCACGGCGGCACGCAGACTGCGGATCAGGGGGGACTCGTCGGCCATGCGGTCAGCCTAAGGCGGGCCGTCCGGGCTAGTTCCAGCGCCCCGTACGCGCCAGGACGAGCGCCGCCGCCGCCGTGCCCGCCGTCGAGGTGCGCAGCACGCTGCGGCCCAGCCGGTACGGCTTCGCCCCGGCCTCCTCGAACACGGCGAGCTCCTGCGGCGAGACACCGCCCTCGGGTCCGACGATCAGCACGATGGAACCTTTCTCCGGGAGTTCCGCAGTGGCGAGCGCGCCGCTCGGGTGGTCGCGGTCCTCGTGCAGGACGGCCGCGAAGTCGGCGTCGGCGAGCAGCGCGGCGACCTGCTTGGTCGTCATCAGCTCGGAGACCTCGGGGAACCGGGTGCGGCGGGACTGCTTGCCGGCCTCGCGCGCGGTGGAACGCCACTTGGCGAGCGCCTTGAGACCCCGGTCGCCCTTCCACTGGGTGATGCAGCGGGAGGCGGCCCACGGCACGACGGCGTCCACCCCGGTCTCCGTCATGGTCTCGACGGCGAGTTCGCCCCGGTCGCCCTTGGGCAGCGCCTGGACGACGGTGACGCGGGGCTCCTCCTCGGGGTCCTCGTGGTCGCGGGACACCTGGACGGTCAGCCGGTCCTTGCCCTCGGCGGTGAGCACCACGCAGTCGGCCCAACGGCCCCGGCCGTCGGTGAGGACGAGCTCCTCGCCGCCCTGGAGCCGCTTCACGGAGACGGCGTGCCGCCCCTCGGGCCCTTCGAGGACGAAGGTGCCGGCGCCGGGGACGGCGTCGACGACGAAGACGGGTGCGGTCATGAGGCGCTCCTGTGGGCGGGCCCGGAGAGGTCGGAGAGGGCGGTGTCGAGTTCGGCGGCCAGCACCTCGACCAGCTGTCCCGCGGGGAGTTCGCGGGCGAGCCGGTGGCCCTGGCCGGCCCACAGGGCCATGCCCTGGGCGTCGCCCGCCGCGGCGGCGGCCTTGCGGACCGGGGCGGTGAGGTGGTGGATCTCGGGGTACGCGGAGGGGGCGTACGGCCCGTGCTCGCGCATGAAGCGGTTGACGAGGCCGCGGGCCGGGCGCCCGGTGAACGCGCGCGTGAGGGCGGTCCTGGTGAACAGGGGGTCGGTCAGGGCCCGCTTGTGCAGCGGGTGGGCGCCCGACTCGGGGCAGCAGAGGAAGGCGGTGCCGAGCTGGGCGGCGTCGGCCCCGGCGGCGAGGACGGCGGCGATCTGCGCGCCGCGCATGATCCCGCCGGTGGCGACGATCGGCAGGGCGACGCTCTCGCGGATCCGGGTGAGAAGGGTGAGCAGCCCGGTGCCCGGGGCTCCGTCGTCGGCCGGGTCGTCGCGGTACGTGCCCTGGTGGCCGCCGGCCTCGAAGCCCTGGACGCACACGGCGTCGGCGCCGGCGTGCTGGGCGGCGAGGGCCTCCTCGGCGGAGGTGACGGTGACGATCGTGAACGTACCGACACGGGCGAAGGAGGCGACGACCTCGGGCGAGGGGCAGCCGAAGGTGAAGGAGACGACGCGGACCGGGTCCTCCAGGAGGATGGCCAGCTTGGCGTCGTAGGCGTCGTCGCGGCCGTCGTCGGTCTCGCCGAGGGGCGTGTCGTACCAGGTGGCCTCGCCGGCGAGCTGGTGGCGGTAGACCTCGACGGCGGCGGGGTCGGCGGGCCGTCCGCTCGGCGGCAGGAAGAGGTTGACGCCGAATGGGCGCCCGGTGAGCCCGCGTACCTGCTTGATCTCCTGGTACAGGCCTCCGGCCGTCTTGTACCCGCCGGCCAGGAAGCCGAGCGCCCCGGCCTCGCAGACGGCTCCGACCAGCTCGGGACAGGAGGCGCCACCCGCCATGGGGGCCTGCACGATCGGATACCGAGAGAGATCGTTCAGTGCGGTGGTGGACATATGGGCATCGTGCCATGGCCCTGCTGCGGGGCCGAATCCGTACGTCAGGTCATGGAAGGGACGGCTCCGGAAGCCGGGGACACGGGAGACGACGGAGGGGCGGGGCGGCTGACCGCCGTCCCGCCCCTCCCGCTCCGGTGCACGGACCGGATCAGGTACGCCCGTTGAACGCGTCCTTCAGCCGCGAGAACAGCCCCTGCTGCCCCGGCTGGAACTGGCCGGTGGGCCGCTCCTCGCCGCGCAGCTTGGCCAGTTCGCGCAGGAGCCGCTCCTGCTCCGCGTCGAGCTTGCTCGGCGTCTGCACCTCGACGTGCACGATCAGGTCGCCCCGGCCGTTGCCGCGCAGGTGGGTGACACCACGGCCGTGCAGCGGGATCGACTGGCCGGACTGGGTGCCCGGGCGGATGTCGATCTCCTCGAGGCCGTCGAGGGTCTGCAGCTGCACCTTGGTGCCGAGCGAGGCCGCCGTCATCGGGAGGGTGACCGTGCAGTGCAGGTCGTCGCCGCGCCGCTGGAACGTGTCGTGCGGGGTCTCGTGGATCTCGACGTACAGGTCGCCGGCGGGGCCGCCGCCGGGGCCGACCTCGCCCTCGCCCGCGAGCTGGATCCGGGTGCCGTTGTCGACACCGGCCGGGATCTTGACGGTGAGCGTGCGACGGGACCGTACCCGGCCGTCGCCCGCGCACTCGGGGCACGGGGTCGGGACGACGGTGCCGAAGCCCTGGCACTGCGGGCAGGGGCGGGAGGTCATGACCTGGCCGAGGAAGGACCGGGTGACCTGGGAGACCTCGCCGCGGCCGCGGCACATGTCACAGGTCTGCGCGGAGGTGCCGGGAGCGGCGCCCTCGCCCGAGCAGGTCGTACAGACGACCGCCGTGTCGACCTGGATGTCCTTGGTGGTGCCGAAGGCCGCCTCGTTGAGGTCGATCTCCAGACGGATCATGGCGTCCTGGCCGCGGCGGGTCCGCGAGCGCGGTCCGCGCTGCGAGGCCGTGCCGAAGAAGGCGTCCATGATGTCGGAGAAGTTGCCGAAGCCACCGGCACCGAAGCCGCCCGCGCCGCCTCCGCCGGAGGCCGAGAGCGGGTCGCCACCCAGGTCGTAGACCTGCTTCTTCTGCGGGTCCGAGAGGACCTCGTAGGCGGCGTTGATCTCCTTGAAGCGTTCCTGCGTCTTCGGATCGGGATTGACGTCCGGGTGCAGCTCGCGGGCGAGCCTCCGGAAAGCCTTCTTGATCTCGTCCTGGGACGCGTCGCGGCGCACGCCGAGTACGGCGTAGTAGTCCGTGGCCACTTACGACTCCGCCAGGATCTGTCCGACGTAACGTGCCACTGCGCGTACCGCTCCCATCGTTCCGGGGTAGTCCATGCGGGTCGGTCCGACCACGCCGAGTTTGGCGACTGCCTCGCCGCCCGAACCGTAGCCGACCGAGACGACGGACGTGGAGCTCAGCCCCTCGTGGGCGTTCTCGTGCCCGATGCGTACGGTCATGCCCGATTCCTTGGCCTCGCCAAGCAGCTTGAGGAGCACGACCTGCTCCTCCAGAGCCTCCAGGACGGGCCTGATCATCAGGGGGAAGTCGTGTCCGAAGCGGGTGAGATTGGCGGTGCCGCCGATCATCAGCCGCTCCTCGTGCTCCTCGACCAGGGATTCGAGGAGGGTCGCGAGCACGGTCGAGACCGTGGCGCGGTCCTCGGTCTCCTCGAAGGACTCGGGGAGGTCCTGCACCAGCTGCGGCACGTCGGCGAACCTGCGGCCGACGACCCGGCTGTTGAGCCGGGCCCGCAGATCGGCGAGCGAGGTCTCGCCGAAGGGCGCGGGGCAGTCGATGAGCCGCTGTTCGACGCGGCCGGTGTCCGTGATGAGCACCAGCATCAGGCGGGCGGGGGCCAGCGAGAGCAGCTCCACGTGCCGGACGGTCGAACGCGTCAGCGAGGGGTACTGGACGACGGCGACCTGACGGGTCAGCTGCGCGAGCAGCCGCACCGTGCGGCCGACGACGTCGTCCAGGTCCACCGCGCCGTCGAGGAAGTTGTGGATGGCCCGGCGCTCGGGCGTCGACAGCGGCTTGACGCCGGCGAGCCGGTCGACGAAGAGCCGGTAGCCCTTGTCGGTCGGGATGCGGCCGGCGCTGGTGTGGGGCTGGGCGATGAAGCCCTCCTCCTCCAGGACGGCCATGTCGTTGCGCACGGTGGCGGGCGAGACGCCGAGCTTGTGGCGCTCGGTGAGCGCCTTGGAGCCGACGGGCTCCTCCGTCCCGACGTAGTCCTGGACGATGGCGCGCAGGACCTCGAGTCTGCGTTCGCTGAGCATCGTGCGCACCTCCAGCTGTCGTCGTCGTTCCGGTTGCTCCGCTTTTGGCACTCACCCTGTCCGAGTGCCAGCGAGCCCCCGGCCAGTGTACGGCGGCGGGCGTCGCTCCTGGCAAGGAGGCGGCGCCCCACCGGCTAGCGTCGCCCCATGGACGTGGATTGGGAAGCGTACGGATGGGAGCGGCTCTCGGACGGGGTGGGCCGGCGACGGCTGCCCCGCTGGGACGCCACGGTCGGACTGGTACTGGGCGAACGGGCGGCGCTGCTGTACGACACGGGCGCCTCGCTCGCCGAGGGCGGCGAGCTGCGGACCCAGGTGGCGGAGCTCACGGGCGGCCGGAGAGTGACGCACATCGCACTCAGCCATCCCCATTTCGACCATGTGCTGGGCACGGCGGCCTTCTCGGGGGCGGAGGTCTTCGGCGCGGTCGGCTCGGACGAGCTGCTCGGCCGGACGCGGGACCGGGAGGAGCTGCGCACGGACGCGGTACGGCAGGGCCTCGACGAGACGGAGGCGGCGGAGGCCGTGGACGTCCTGGTGGCTCCGCGGCACGTGGTCTCCGGCGAGTGGACGCTCGACCTCGGCGGCCGGCAGGTCCTCCTGGCGAACGTCGGGCCCGGCCACACGGGCCACGACCTGGTGCTCCTGGTCCCGGGAGAGCGGGAGGTGGTCTTCTGCGGCGACCTGGTGGAGGAGTCGGGCGAGCCCCAGGCGGGCCCGGACGCGATCCCCTCCCGCTGGCCGGACGCCCTGGACCGGCTGCTGCGGCTCGGCGGCGAGGAGGCGCTGTACGTACCGGGGCACGGCGCGGTGGTGGACGCCACGTTCGTGCGGGCACAGCGCGATGAACTGGCACAGCGCTTCGGGGTGTCATAACGTCGCGCGAATGCGCAGCTACGACCCTGATCTGACGCCCTCTTGGAAGCGCTCGGCGCCCGTCCCGGAGATCCCGGCCGACCGTGACCTCGTCGTCGAGGAGGTCACGACGGGCTTCTGCGGGGCGGTGATCCGCTGCGAGGCGGGCACGGTGACACTGGAGGACCGCTTCGGCAAACACCGGGTCTTCCCGCTGGAACCCCGCGGCTTCCTCCTGGAGGGCCGGGTGGTGACCCTGGTGCGACCGGTCGCGGCTCCCGCCCGCCCCACCCGTACGGCCTCGGGCTCGGTCGCGGTGCCGGGCGCACGCGCGCGCGTGGCCCGGGCGGGCCGGATCTACGTGGAGGGCCGCCACGACGCCGAGCTCGTGGAGCGGGTCTGGGGCGACGACCTGCGCATCGAGGGCGTGGTCGTGGAGTACCTGGAGGGCGTCGACGACCTGCCGTCGATCGTGGCGGAGTTCGGCCCGGCGCCGGACGCGCGCCTGGGCGTCCTGGTGGACCACCTGGTCCCGGGCTCGAAGGAGTCGCGCATCGCCGCACAGGTGGTGTCCCCGGACGTGCTGGTCGTCGGCCACCCGTACATCGACGTCTGGGAGGCGGTGAAGCCGTCGTCCCTGGGCATCCCGGCCTGGCCGAAGGTCCCCCGGGGCCAGGACTGGAAGACGGGCGTCTGCCGGGCCCTCGGCTGGCCTCACGACAACACGGGCGCGGCCTGGCAGCACATCCTGTCGAAGGTCACCTCGTACAAGGACCTGCAACCGGAGCTCCTGGGCAGAGTCGAGGAACTGATCGACTTCGTCACAGCCCCGTAGCGAGCCCACGACCATCACCCGCCCACCCCCGTGTGGGCAATCGTCCCGCAGGGCGGGACGGGTGGGCACACGGGACGGCGCCCTGGCGGGCGCCTCCGCCCCTCGCGCCCGGACCTCAGTCCACCAGGTCCCGCACCACGGCATCGGCGAGCAACCGCCCCCGCAGCGTCAGAACGGCCCGCCCGGCCTCGTACGGCTCAGGCGCGAGAAGCCCGTCCGCCAGCGCGCGCTCAGCCGCGGCAAGCCCCTGCGGACGCAGAAGGTCCAACGGGCACCCCTCCCGAAGCCGCAGCTCCAACAGCACCCGCTCCACCCGCCGGTCCTCGTCCGACAGCAGCTCCCGCCCGGCCCCGGGCGACCTCCCACCGGCGAGCGCCGCCGCGTACGCGCCCGGGTGCTTCACGTTCCACCACCGCACCCCGCCCACGTGGCTGTGGGCCCCCGGACCCGCCCCCCACCAGTCCGCACCACGCCAGTACAGCTCGTTGTGGAGGCAGCGGCCGGCCTCCGAGGTGGCCCAGTTGGACACCTCGTACCAGTCGAATCCGGCCTCGGCGAGAACGGAGTCCGCGATCAGGTACCGGTCGGCATGCACGTCGTCGTCGGTCATCGGCACCTCGCCGCGCCGGATGCGGCGAGCGAGCTGCGTGCCCTCCTCGACGATGAGGGCGTACGCGCTGACGTGGTCGGGCCCGGCGCCGATCGCCGCGTCGAGCGAGGCCCGCCAGTCGTCGTCGGACTCCCCGGGCGTGCCGTAGATGAGATCCAGGTTCACGTGCTCGAACCCGGCGGCCCGCGCCTCCGCGACGCACGCCTCGGGCCGTCCGGGGGTGTGCGTGCGGTCGAGGACCTTCAGGACGTGCTGCCGGGCGCTCTGCATGCCGAAGGAGATCCGGTTGAACCCCCCGGCCCGCAGCTCCTCCAGGTAGGCGGGGTTCACGGACTCCGGGTTCGCCTCGGTCGTGACCTCGGCGTCGTCCGCGAGCCCGAACTCGTCCCTGACGGCCTTCAGCATCCGTACGAGGTCACCGGCGGCGAGCAGCGTGGGCGTACCGCCGCCGACGAACACGGTCCGCACCGGTCTGGGGTCGTCCCCGAGCACCTTCCGGGCGAGCCGGATCTCGTCGGCGACCTGGTCGGCGTAGTTGTCGCGGGAGGCCAGCACGCCTCCGGTGCCGCGCAGCTCGCTCGCCGTGTAGGTGTTGAAGTCGCAGTAGCCGCAGCGCGTGGCGCAGTACGGCACGTGCAGGTAGAACCCGAGCGGCCGCTCGCCGGCCCCTTCCAGGGCGTGCGGGGGCAGCGCCCCGTCGTCGGGAACGGTCTCACCATCGGGCAGTACGGAAGGCATGAGCCCATTGTCCCGTACTGCCCGAGGTGAACCGTCTGCCTGTGGACAACCGCGGTCCTGGCTGGTCAGGACTCCCGGGAGCCCGCGTACATCTCCTCGATGAGGTGCTTGTACTCGCGCTCGACCACCGGCCGCTTCAGCTTCAGCGACGGGGTCAGCTCGCCGTGCTCGATGTCGAGGTCGCGCGGCAGCAGGCGGAACTTCTTGATCGTCTGCCAGCGCTGGAGGCCCTGGTTGAGGCGGTCGACGTAGCCCTGGATCATCGCCACCGTCTGCGGGGCTGCGACGACCTCGGCGTACGACTTGCCCGCGAGGTCGTGCTCGGCGGCCCAGCCGAGGAGGGAGGGCTCGTCGAGGGCGATCAGCGCGGTGCAGAAGTTCCGGTCGGCGCCGTGGACGAGGATGTTCGAGACGAACGGGCAGACGGCCTTGAACTGGCCCTCGACCTCGGCGGGCGCGATGTACTTGCCGCCGGACGTCTTGATCAGGTCCTTCTTGCGGTCGGTGATCCGGAGGTAGCCGTCGGCGGACAGCTCGCCGATGTCACCGGTGTGGAACCAGCCGTCGGACTCCAGGACCTCGGCCGTCTTCTCGGGGAGGCCGTGGTAGCCCTCCATGATGCCGGGGCCGCGCAGCAGGATTTCGCCGTCGTCGGCGATGCGGACCTCGGTGCCGGGAAGCGGCTTGCCGACGGTGCCGGTGCGGTAGGCCTCCCCCGGGTTGACGAAGGAGGCGGCGGAGGACTCGGTGAGTCCGTACCCCTCCAGGATGTGGATGCCCGCGCCGGCGAAGAAGTAGCCGATCTCGGGGGCGAGCGCGGCGGAGCCGGAGATGCACGCGCGCAGGTTGCCGCCGAAGGCGTCGCGGATCTTGGAGTAGACGAGGGCGTCGGCGATCTTGTGCTTGGCGGTGAGGCCGAAGGGCGCGGAGGCGGTGCCGGTGCGGCGGAAGTTGTCCTGGCTCGCCTTGGCGTAGGCGCGGGAGACGCCGGCCGCCCACTGGAAGATCTTGTACTTGGCTCCGCCGGCGGCGCGGGCCTTGGCGGCGACGCCGTTGTAGACCTTCTCGAAGATGCGGGGCACGGCGGCCATGTAGGTCGGCTGGACCACCGGCAGGTTCTCGATGATCTTGTCGACGCGGCCGTCGACGGCGGTGACGTGCCCGACCTCGATCTGGCCCGAGGTGAGGACCTTGCCGAAGACGTGCGCGAGCGGCAGCCACAGGTACTGGACGTCGTCCTGGGTGACGAGGCCGGTGGCGGCGATGGCCTTCGCCATGTACGACCAGTTGTCGTGCGGGAGGCGGACGCCCTTGGGGCGGCCCGTGGTGCCGGAGGTGTAGATGAGGGTCGCGAGCTGGGTGGGGGTGATCGCCGCGACCCGCTCCTTGACGGCCTCGGGGTGCTTCTCCAGGTACGCCTTGCCGCGCGCCTCGAGCTCGGCGAGGGAGAGCACCCACTCGCCGTCGCTCTCCACGCCGGTGGCGTCGATGACGACCACGTGGTGGAGGTTGGGCAGGTCGGCGCGACGCTCCACGGCCTTGGCGAGCTGGGCCGCGTCCTCGGCGATGAGGACCTTCGACTCCGAGTCGGAGAGGATGAACGCCGACTCCTCGGCGTTGGTCTGCGGGTAGACCGTGGTGGTCGCGGCGCCCGCGCACATCACGCCGAGGTCGGCGAGGATCCACTCGACGCGGGTGGAGGAGGCGAGTGCGACGCGCTCCTCGGGCTGCACGCCGAGGTCGACGAGGCCGGCGGCGATCGCGTAGACGCGCTCGGCGGCCTGGCCCCAGCTGAGCGACTTCCAGTCGTCCGGACCGGCGCCGGAGGCGGCGGGCACGGGGTAGCGGTAGGCCTCCGCGTCCGGAGTCCGCTCCACGCGCTCAAGGAAGAGGGTCGCCACGGAAGGCGGCCGGTTCTCGATCTGGGTCTGTGTGTCGCTCACGACGTCCTCCGGGCGGCGGCGGTGCCTGCTGGTGGTTCGTAACTAACTGGCGAGTAACCTTCGAGCCGGGATCAGAGTAAAGCGCCGAGGACCGGCGCGTAAGGGGCTACAGGGCGTCGCTTCACGTCGCTTCCATAACGAACGGGCCCTCGTGTGGTCGCGAGAACCGGCCACGCTCGGTCGCGAGAACGGGCCCACGCGCGCGTGGCGCGTGGACCCGTTCACCGACTGCCTCTTCCGGCCGACGCTACTTCTTCTTGCCGGAGGACTCGTCGCTCGACAGGACGGCGATGAAGGCCTCCTGCGGCACCTCCACCGAACCGACCATCTTCATGCGCTTCTTGCCTTCCTTCTGCTTCTCCAGCAGCTTCCGCTTACGGGAGATGTCACCGCCGTAGCACTTGGCGAGGACGTCCTTGCGGATGGCGCGGATGGTCTCGCGGGCGATGACGCGGGAGCCGATCGCGGCCTGGATCGGCACCTCGAAGGCCTGCCGCGGGATGAGCTCGCGCAGCTTCGCGACGAGCCGCACACCGTAGGCGTACGCGGCGTCCTTGTGGGTGACGGCGGAGAACGCGTCGACCTTGTCGCCGTGCAGCAGGATGTCGACCTTGACCAGGCTGGAGGCCTGCTCGCCGGTGGGCTCGTAGTCCAGGGAGGCGTAACCGCGCGTCTTGGACTTCAGCTGGTCGAAGAAGTCGAAGACGATCTCGGCGAGCGGCAGGGTGTAGCGGATCTCGACCCGGTCCTCGGAGAGGTAGTCCATGCCCATGAGGGTGCCGCGACGGGTCTGGCAGAGCTCCATGATCGCGCCGATGAACTCGCTGGGGGCGAGGATCGTGGCGCGGACGACGGGCTCGTACACGTCGTCGATCTTGCCCTCGGGGAACTCGCTCGGGTTCGTGACCGTGTGCTCGCTGCCGTCCTCCATGACCACGCGGTAGACCACGTTGGGGGCGGTGGCGATCAGATCGAGCCCGAACTCGCGCTCGAGCCGCTCACGGATCACGTCGAGGTGGAGCAGTCCGAGGAAACCGACGCGGAAGCCGAAGCCGAGCGCGGCGGAGGTCTCCGGCTCGTAGACCAGCGCGGCGTCGTTGAGCTGGAGCTTGTCGAGGGCCTCGCGGAGGTCCGGGTACTCGGAGCCGTCCAGCGGGTAGAGGCCCGAGAACACCATCGGCTTCGGGTCCTTGTAGCCACCCAGGGCCTCGGTCGCGCCCTTGTTCAGGGAGGTGATCGTGTCACCGACCTTGGACTGACGGACGTCCTTCACGCCGGTGATGATGTAGCCGACCTCGCCGACGCCGATGCCGTCGGCGGGCGTCATCTCCGGGGACGAGACACCGATCTCGAGCAGCTCGTGGGTGGCGCCGGTCGACATCATCTTGATGCGCTCGCGCTTGTTGAGCTGACCGTCGACCACTCGTACGTACGTCACCACGCCCCGGTACGAGTCGTACACGGAGTCGAAGATCATCGCGCGCGCGGGGGCGTCCGCGACACCGACGGGCGCGGGGACGTCCCGGACGACGCGGTCGAGCAGGGCCTCGACGCCGACACCGGTCTTCGCGGAGACCTTGAGGACGTCCTCCGGCTGGCAGCCGATGAGGTTGGCGAGCTCCTCGGAGAACTTCTCCGGCTGGGCGGCCGGCAGGTCGATCTTGTTCAGTACGGGAACGATGGTGAGGTCGTTCTCCATCGCCAGGTACAGGTTGGCCAGGGTCTGCGCCTCGATGCCCTGGGCCGCGTCCACCAGCAGGACCGTGCCCTCGCAGGCCGCCAGCGAACGCGAGACCTCGTACGTGAAGTCGACGTGCCCCGGGGTGTCGATCATGTTCAGGATGTGCGTGGTGCCCTGAGCCGGCCCCTCGGTCGGCGCCCACGGCAGCCGGACCGCCTGGGACTTGATCGTGATGCCCCGCTCCCGCTCGATGTCCATGCGGTCGAGATACTGGGCACGCATCTGCCGCTGGTCGACCACACCGGTCAGCTGGAGCATCCGGTCGGCGAGCGTGGACTTGCCGTGGTCGATGTGCGCGATGATGCAGAAGTTGCGGATCAGAGCCGGGTCGGTACGGCTCGGCTCGGGCACGTGGGTAGGAGTCGCGGGCACGCAGGGTCTCGTCTCGGGGCGATGTCGGATCGATACGTAGGCTCCATGGTCCCATGCCCGTCGCCCTGTGCCCGGTTTGGGCGGCCCCGAGGGTCACTGATACTGTGGACAGCTGTGCCTCGTGTGCCCTCTCAGCTGCGAGTCACACTCCAGAAGGAACATCGAACCTGTAAAGGCTCTTTTCGTGGCGAACATCAAGTCCCAGATCAAGCGGAACAAGACCAACGAGAAGGCGCGCCTGCGTAACAAGGCCGTCAAGTCGTCGCTCAAGACCGCGATCCGCAAGGCCCGCGAGGCTGTCGCCGCCGGTGACGTCGAGAAGGCCACCGTGGCTTCCCGCGCCGCCGCGCGCGCGCTCGACAAGGCTGTCTCGAAGGGCGTCATCCACAAGAACGCCGCCGCCAACAAGAAGTCGGCGCTGGCCACCAAGGTTGCCGCTCTCCAGGGCTGAGCTCTGATGTGATCGGCCGTACGGGACCCAGCGGGCCCTCTCTCCCGCTCCCGCCCGGCCACCCAGGACTCGCACGCGGACGCGTTCGCCACGCGGGTGCGAGCCCACCCAGCTTGAACGACGAAGGCCCCGCCGCCTCCTCCCCAGGAGCGACCGGGGCCTTCGTCGCGTCCAGGGGCCACCAGCCCCCGGCAGGGTTTCGGGAAGGGGGGTGGGGGACCGCTCGGCACCAGCCACGAACCATCCCGCACCGGCCCCACAAGCCCGGCCCAGCACGGCTGGTCCGACAGGCCCGGCCGGCAGGGCCGGCCCGGAAGACCCCCGGCGGCTACTCCCGCCGCATCCTCGCCGCCCGCGCCACCGCGACCACCGCCTTCTCCAGGGCGTACTCCGGGTCGTCCCCCCCGCCCTTCACCCCCGCGTCCGCCTCCGCGATCGCCCGCAGCGCCACCGACACCCCGTCCGGCGTCCAGCCCCGCATCTGCTGCCGCACGCGGTCGATCTTCCACGGCGGCATTCCCAGCTCCCGCGCCAGGTCGGCGGGCCTGCCGCCCCGCGCCGACGACAGCTTGCCGATCGCCCGTACCCCCTGCGCGAGCGCGCTGGTGACGAGCACCGGCGCGACCCCGGTCGACAGTGACCAGCGCAGGGCCTCGAGGGCCTCCGCCGCCCGCCCCTCGACCGCACGGTCCGCGATGTTGAAGGAGGAGGCCTCGGCGCGGCCCGTGTAGTACCGCCCGACGACGGCCTCGTCGATCGTCCCGTCCACGTCGGACGTGAGCTGAGCGACCGCGGACGCGAGCTCCCGCAGATCGCTGCCGATCGAGTCCACGAGCGCCTGGCAGGCCTCCGGCGTGGCCGCCCGCCCGAGGGCGCGGAACTCCTGCCGTACGAACGTCAGCCGCTCCGCCGGCTTCGTCGTCTTCGGGCAGGCCACCTCCCGCGCCCCCGCCTTGCGCGCGGCGTCGAGCAGACCCTTGCCCTTGGCACCGCCCGCGTGGAGCAGGACGAGCGAGATGTCCTCGATCGGATCGTCGAGGTAGGCCTTGACGTCCTTGATCGTGTCGGCGGAGAGATCCTGCGCGTTCCGCACGACGAGCACCTTGCGCTCAGCGAAGAGCGAGGGGCTGGTGAGCTCCGCCAGCGAGCCGGGCTGGAGCTGGTCCGGCGTGAGGTCGCGCACATCCGTGTCGGCGTCGGCGGCGCGGGCGGCCGCCACCACCTCCTGGACGACACGGTCGAGGAGCAGGTCCTCCTGGCCCACGGCGAGCGTCACGGGGCCGAGGAGGTCGTCGGGGGAAGTCTTTCTGGTGGCCATCGCGATCCAGCATCCCACGGGCCACTGACAGCCATGCCCGAGAATGGCGGGGTGAGTGAACGACACGTACTGGTACTCCCCGACCGCGACGCCGCCGAGGAGGTCGCGGGGGAACTCCCCGATCGTTTCGGCGTCGCCGAGGAACCGCAGCTCGTACGGGACTCCCTCGCCGGGGAGGACGACGCCGAGGACGCCCAGTGGCTGGTGGTCGTCGAAGACCCGGAGGGCCGGCTCGACCCGGCGGCGCTCGACGGACTGGCCGCCGAGTACGACGGCTGGCTGGAGGCCCCGTAGCGCGGCGAGCGGACCGCCTACCCGCCGACCGGCGTCGCGGGCTCCCCTTCCCGCGCGGGAAGTTCCCGCATGCGCGGCAGTGGCGAGGGCAGCACCCACAGCACGGCGAGCACCGCCCCCACGGTGGCGATCCACAGGGTCGGGCGCAGCCCGATCGCGGTGCCGAGCAGACCGCCGACGAGCGCGCCGATCGGGCGGAAGCCGTGGTTGAGCGTCCGGTACGCCCCCATGACCCGGGCCCGAACGGCGTCCGGTATCAACGCCATCTGGAACGACCCCGCGGCGATGTCCACGATCATCACGCCCACGCATGACAGGAACTCGGCGAGGAACATCACGAACACCACCAGCGGAAGCGGGCCCTCGGCCAGGGGTATCAGGACCAGGGGCAGCGTGAATCCGAGGAACCCGGCGACGAGCGAGCCCCCGATGCCGATCCGCCGGACGACCACCCCGCTGAACACGGCTCCGAGGAGACCGCCCACGGCCCCGGCTCCGAGGATCAGCCCGAGCAGGCCCGCGGTGATGCCGAGTTCGGTGGTCACGTAGAGCACGAAGAGGGTGTGGAACATGTAGTTGAAGAACTGGACCGTGCCGGAGGCGGCGAACAGGGCTCGCATCGAGCGGTCCCGGAGCACCCAGCGCAGACCCTCGGTGAAGTGGCCCTTCTCCACGGGGGCCGGCGGGGGCTCGACCGGCCTGATCCGCGCCAGGTACCCGGCCGACACCAGATAGGTCAGGGCGTCCGCGAGCAGGGCCAGGGGAGCGGTGAGGAACTGCACGAGCAGGCCGCCGATCCCCGGCCCCGCAAGCCAGGCTGTCGAACGGCTGCCGTTGACCAGCGCGTTCGCCTGCACGTAGCTCTCGGTGGGGACGAGCGCCACGAAGAGCGTGGTGTTGCAGACCTCGAAGAGCACGGTGAGCGCGCCGATCCCGAAGGCCACCACGTACAGCTGGGTGAGGGTCAGCGCGTCGAGGGCGTAGGCCACGGGGAGGGTCAGCACCAGCGCCGCCCGCCCGAGGTCGGCCGCGATCATGGCGCGCCTGCGGCTCGCCTGCCGGTCGGCCCAGGCGCCGAGCGGCAGGTTGAGCAGGAGTGCGGGCAGGAGTTCGGCGGCCTTGAGCCAGCCCATCGCCGCCGCGTCGGCGCCGAGGACCAGGACGGCGGCGAGCGGGATCGCCATCAGGGATATCTGGTCCCCGGCGAGGGAGATGGTCTGCCCGGTCCAGTAGCGGCGGAAGGACCGCTCGCGCAGCAGCGCCGGTACGCGTTCCACGAGGGCCACGTCTCTACTCCTCTTCGCTTCCGGGGAGGTCCTGAGGGGTGACCTGAGGGGCGTCCTGGGAGGTTTCCTGAGGGATGTGGGGGATGTCCTGGGGCGAGTCCTGGTCCAGGTAGGCGATCCGCAGGACCGTGACGGGCCGGGCGCCCTCCGGCCGGAGGGAGGGATCCGACTGACGGGCCTCGTAGGGCCGCAGCAGCGCGTCGATCCGCTCGCCGAGGCCGGTCAGCTCCTCCGGCGTGAGGTGGAGCAGGGAGTCGCCGAACTCCTCCGCCTCCCGCCACTCCTTCGGCAGCCGGTGCCGGTTCTCCATGGCCCGGGTGACCCGCTCGAAGTAGCGCTCGGCGACGGCGGCGCTCAGCGCGTCGGCCGCCTCCGCGACCGTCGCGTCCTCGCTGTACTCCGGCCACTCCGTGTACCGGGCCGTCGCCCGCCAGGGCTTTTCCCGCCCCCGGCCGCCCGGTGCCTCCTCCACGAGCCCGTACTTGGCGAGTATCCGCAGGTGGTAGGAGCAGCTGGCCACGGACTCCCCGGTCAGTTCGGCGGCCCGGGTGGCGGTGAAGGGTCCGCTGCTGCGCAGCAGGCCCACCAGGGTCATCCGCAGGGGGTGGGCGTAGGCCCGCAGGGCTCGCGGGTCGGTGAGTCGGATACTGCGGGGCTGCTCGCCCCCGGGCTGCGGGTCGCTGGTCTCCGGCATGATGAAAAGGTATCTTTAGAAAGACTCCTCTACAAGCCTCCTCGCGGTACGGCCACCAACCCCGCCCCCGCTCCCGTCACCGCGATCGCCCCGTCCCGATCGGTCCGCAGCACCCGCGCCCCACCGCCCCGCAACGCCTCCATCGTCCGGGGCGAGGGATGCCCGTACGGGTTGTCGCGCCCCGTCGACACCAGCGCGAGCCGCGGCCGTACGGCCCGTATGAGCCCGGGGTCCTGATGGGCCGATCCATGGTGGGCCACCTTGAGCACATCCACCGGCGCGAGCCCCGGATGGGCCCGCAGCAAGGCCCGCTGGGCCGGCGGTTCCAGATCGCCGAGAAGCAGCAGGGTCACTCCTCCGGCGGTCCGGACGAGCAGCGTGACGCTGGCGTCGTTCGGCCCGTCGGACGACACCCCGGAACCCGGGCCCTCCGTCGGCCACAGCACCTGCCATTCCAGCGCTCCGGCCCGCCGCCGCTCCCCCGGCCCCGCGAGGATCACCGGCACACGCGCGGCCGCCGCCGTCCGCCGTACGAACCGGGCCTGGGCCGGCGGCTCTTCCAGCCCCGTCGTCTGGATCGCCCCCACCGACCGGCCCCGCAACACCCCCGGCAGCCCGGCCACATGGTCCGCGTGGAAGTGGGTCAGGACCAGCAACGGCACCCGCCGCACCCCGAGTTCACGCAGACAGCGGTCCACCGACACGGGATCGGGGCCCGCGTCGACGACGACGGCCGCGTCCCCGCCCGCCGCGAGCACCGTCGCATCCCCCTGCCCCACCTGGCACATCGCGAACACCCAGCCCGGCGGCGGCCAGCCGGTGGCCCATCGGGCCAACGGAACCGGCCGCACCACCACAAGGACCAGCAGTACGGCGACGAGCGCGCCGACCGGCCCCCGGTACGGCAGCTTTCGCACCCCGAGCACCACCAGAGCGGTGAGCAGGGCGAGGGCAAGGCCGCCCCACCATCCGCCGGACCACGCGAGCTCCGCCCCCGGCAGAGCGGCGCCGGTACGGGCCACCCCCGCGATCCACCCGGCGGGCCAACCAGCCACCCAGGCAAGGCCCTCCGCGGCCGGCGTCCAGACCGGGGCAAGGGCGAGCGCGGCGAAGCCGAACACCGTCGCGGGCGCCACCGCGAGCTCGGCGAACAGATTCGCCGGGATCGCGACCAGGCTCACCCGGGCGGCGAACACCACCACGACCGGAGCGCACACCGCCTGCGCCGCGAGGGAGGCCGCCAGCGCCTCCGCCAGCCTGCCCGGCACCCGGCGCCGACTCAGCGCCTCGCTCCACCTGGGGGCGACCGTGAGCAGCGCCCCGGTGGCGAGGACGGAGAGCAGGAATCCGTAACTCCGCGCGAGCCAGGGGTCGTAGAGCACCAGGAGCAGGACGGCGGCGGCCAGCGCGGGGATCAGCGATCTCCGGCGGCCGGTACCGATCGCGAGCAGCACGACGAGCCCACAGGCCGCGGCGCGCAGCACACTCGGGTCGGGCCGGCAGACGACCACGAAGGCGAGCGTCAGCGCTCCCCCGGCCAGCGCGGTGGCCCGCAGAGACATCCCCAGCAGGGGCGCGAGCCCGCCCCGCTCCACCTGGTGCGCCCGCCCGGGCCTGCCGACGAGCAGGAGCAGGACGATGGAGAGGTTGCTTCCGGAGACAGCGAGCAGGTGAGTGAGATCAGTGGCTTCGAAGGCGTCCCGCAGCTCGGGCCCGATCCGGGAGGTGTCCCCGACCACCAGGCCGGGCAGCAGGGCCCGCGCGTCGGGATCGAGCCCCTCGGTCGCCCGCCGCAGACCGGCGCGGAGCTCCCCCGCCGTCCGTTGCGTCGCGCTCGGGGGCCCGATGACGTGCGGCGGGCCGCCACCCGCGACCTTGAGCACGGCCGCGAAGGGCTCGCCGGGATGCGACGGCGGCGCGAGCCGGGCGGCGATCCTCAGCCGGGTGGAGGGCAGGAGCCGCAGCCATGCCTCCCGTCCGTCCCCCGGCGGCACGATCACCAGGACCGGCGCCCGGGTCCGGTGGACCGTACCGTCGGACCTCTCCGCCCGGGTCACCTCGCCGTCCAGGACGACCGAGACCGGAACCGTCTCGCTGCCCCGTACGCGCGGCCGGGTGAGCCGGGGGTCGGAGGTCACCGTCACCTCCAGTTGAGCCCGCGCGTACTCCTGTGCCAGGGCAGGTACGGGGCCCCGCCGCAGGTCCGCCGCGTGCAGCCCCGCCGAGGTGGCCCCGGCCGCGGCACACAGCAGGACTCCCGCGCAGGCGGTCGCCCGCAACCGCCACCCGGGCGCGCCCCGAGCGACGCCCCCGCCGCCGAGCCGCCGCGCCACGGCCGGGGCCATCAGGACGGCGGCTCCGGCCAGACAGACCGCGACACCGGCCAGCGTCCACCACCCCGGGACACCCACCGCGCAGGCCGCCGCCACCCAGGCCGCCACCGCGAGCGGGACGAGCCGGAGATCGGTGGGCCCCTCCCTCCACGGGGGCTCCGAGGCCCCCCGCTCGTCGCCCGTCGTCCCCTCGCGGTTCATGGCCGGACCAAGGGTTCGAGGTCGGCGAACCGCCGCTCGCCGATGCCGTTGACCTCGCGCAGCTCCCCCACGGACCGGAAGCCCCCGTGCTCGGTTCGATGGTCGACGATGTGCCGGGCGAGGACCGGGCCGACGCCCGGCAGGGTGTCGAGCTGCTCCACCGTGGCCGTGTTGAGGCTCAACGGCACCCCCGGCCCGGCCCCACCGGCGCCGGTCCCCGGACCGGAGCCGGAGCCGCCGACCGGTGTCCCCGGCAGCCCGACGAGGACCTGCTCACCGTCGAAGAGGACTCGGGCCCGGTTGAGCCCCGTGAGATCGGCGTCGGGCTTCGCCCCGCCCGCGGCGCGCAGGGCGTCCGCCACACGCGAGCCCGCGGGCAGGGTCAGCACTCCGGGCCTGCGCACCTTGCCGGCGACGTCGACGATCACCTTCGCACCGCCCGCCGTCGGCCCCGAACCCGGTCCCGCCCCTCCTCCGGCCCGTGAGGTGGGCGCGGCCGCCACGGGGACCGCGCGGACGAGGTCCGGCGCCCGCACCGGCTCCGGCCGCCCCGTCCAGAAGTAGCCGCCGGCGAGGGCCGCTGCCGCGACCAGGACCACCGACAGCGCGCCCAGCGCCCTCGGTTCGAGCCCGCACCGGGTCTGCACCCACACCGGGGTCCGCTCGCGGAGCGTCGCCGCCATCCGCTTCCAGGCACCGGGCGGGGACCCCCGCTCCACAGCCTCGGGAGCCCCTGGGGACTCCGCCACCGCAGGCTCTTCTGGCGGAGCCGCCGGTGCCGAGGGTGCCGCCGACGGGAACAGCGCGTCCCCCCGCCGCCGTACGACGCCCCCGGGAACCGTCGCGGCCGTCCTGACCCGGGCCCGCCTCCGGGCCCGCCCCACGGACGCGCCACGCGCCCCGGGGCGGCTCCGCCCGTCGGAACCCGGCGGCCTGCCGGGACCGCTGGACGGAGCGCCCGCCGCGCCGAGGACGTCAGGAGTGGTCGTTGCGATGCGTGTACGAAGAGTCATGCGGCTGACGGTAGGGATCACCGCCGTGCCGTGCGGGACTCACCCGGCTTCCGTGGACGGGGAGGTCCCTGTGGACAACTCCGTCACTCCCTCGGGGGACGGCCCGTCTCAGCGCGGCGAGACGACGACCGCGAGGAGCCCGGGCCCCGTGTGGGCGCCGATGACCGCCCCCACCTCGCTGACGTGGAGTTCCCCCATGCCCGGTACCCGCTCCCTCAGCCGGTCGGCGAGGACGGCGGCCCGTTCGGGCGCGGAGAGGTGGTGGACGGCGATGTCGACGGCGCCGGAACCGGCGCGTTCGACGGCGATCTCCTCGAGCCGTGCGATGGCCTTCGAGGCCGTCCGGACCTTCTCCCGCAGCTCGATCCGCCCGCCGTCGAGTTCGAGGAGCGGCTTCACGGCGAGCGCGGAGCCGAGCAGGGCCTGCGCCGCCCCGATGCGCCCGCCGCGGCGCAGATGGTCGAGGGTGTCGACGTAGAAGTAGGCGGAGGTTCCCGCCGCGCGCTTCTCGGCGGCCGCGACCGCCTCGTCCGGCGAGCCGCCCGCCTCCGCGACCTCCGCCGCCGCGAGCACGCAGAAGCCCAGCGCCATGCCCATCATGCGGGTGTCCACCACTCGCACGGGTACGGGGGCGTCCTTCGCCGCGAGGACGGCCGCGTCATAGGTCCCGGAGACCTCGGCGGACAGATGGAGCGAGACGACGCCTGGCGCGCCCGCCTCGGCGGCCGCGCGGTAGGCCTCGGCGAAGATCTCGGGGCTCGGCCGCGAGGTGGTGACGGACCGCTTCTTCTGGAGGGCCTCGACGAGGGCCCTGGCCGAGATCTCCGTACCTTCCTCAAGGGCGCGGTCGCCGATGACGACGGTCAACGGGACCGTGGTGATGGCGTGCCGCTCCCTCGTCTGGCGTGGCAGGTAGGCCGTGGAATCGGTGACGATCGCGACATGCCGGGACATGAGCGGGAGGTTACCCGCCGAAGCCGCCGCACGGCAGCCCGGCCCCCCGTCAGGTGGTGGTCTCCGGGCGGGCCGACTTCTCCCAGGGGTAGGCGGTCAGTCGGGGATCGGGCGCCGTGATCGCGGGCTGCTCGCCGCCGACCCCCGGGCCGCCCTGCGCCGACTTCCCTGACGCCCCGGCAGGGCGCGCCCGCTCCTCCCCGATACCGGTACCTGTTCCGGGAGCGGTTCCGGCGGCGGTTCCGGCGGCGGTCCCCGGCACCGGTCCCTGGGTGGTCTCCGGGCCGGTCCAGTGGCGCAGCGCACCCGCCTCGACGTCGATCTGGTCGCTGAGCGCCGACAGGTCGTCCTCGGCGAACTTGAGTGCGCGGTCCCGGGCGGCGCGGCGCAGCGCCTCGGCCGAGCCGGTGATCCGCTCGGTCCGCGCGGTGAGTTCGGGAAGCTGCGCCGACACGTAGGCCCGGTCGGGCTCCCGCTCAAGGCGCTTGAGGTCCTCGTCCAGTTCGAGTCCGTGCCCGCTGAGCCGGTGGAACAGGTCGAGCGACTCCTTCAGCGAGGCGTCCTCGCCGACCCCGGCCTGCAGCGCCTCCTGGGTGGCCCGCATCGAGGTGCGCAGCGACAGCCGCAGTCTGGCCAGCTCGCCGGCGACGCCGGTCTGGCCGAAGCTCTTGGCCCGCAGCGTCGTGTCCTCGACCGTGCGCCTGGCCTGGTCGATGGTGCGGTCGACGCCCCGCTTGGCGGCCTTGGCCGCCTTCACGGTGACGTAGACCCCGAGCACCACGAACGACAAGAAGAGCAGTGCCATGATCGTGATAATCGCGGCGTTCATGTGCGCCCCTCCGGCGTCCGTCGAGTCCCCACGGATGTGGTTCCTCCACGGTAAACGGAACGGGCAGGCCGAGGGTTCCATCGGAACCCCCAACCTGCCCGTAGGGGAAACCCCTATGTGCCGTCACACATGCCGTCAGCCGGCCACGATGTTGACCAGCTTCGGCGCCCGCACGATCACCTTGCGGATCTCCGCGCCGCCCAGAGCGGCGACCACGTGCGAGTCACCGAGCGCCAGCGTCTCCAGCTCGGCGTCCGTGATCGAAGGCGAGACCTCCAGGCGGGCCTTGACCTTGCCCTTGATCTGCACGACACAGGTCACGGTCTCGTCGACGACGTACGCCGGGTCGGCGACCGGGAAGTCCTGGTGGACGACCGAGTCGGCGTGGCCCAGCTTGCGCCACAGCTCCTCGGCGATGTGCGGGGCCAGCGGGGCGACCAGCAGCACCAGCTTCTCGGCGACCGGCCGGGAGAGCGGGGCACCCGACTTCGTCAGGTGGTTGTTCAGCTCGGTGACCTTGGCGATGGCGGTGTTGAAGCGCATGGCCGCCATGTCCTGCGAGACGCCGTCGATCGCCTTGTGCAGGGCGCGCAGCGTGTCCTCGTCGGCCTCGGTGTCGACGACGGTGACCTCGCCGGTCGACTCGTCGACGATGTTGCGCCACAGCCGCTGCAGCAGCCGGTACTGGCCGACCACCGCGCGCGTGTCCCAGGGCCGGGACACGTCCAGCGGGCCCATCGCCATCTCGTACAGGCGCAGGGTGTCGGCGCCGAACTCGGCGCAGATCTCGTCGGGCGTCACGGCGTTCTTCAGGGACTTGCCCATCTTGCCCAGGACTCGGCTGACCTTCTCGCCCTGGTACCAGAAGCCGCCGTCCCGCTCCTCGACCTCCGCCGCCGGCACGGCGATCCCGCGCGCGTCCCGGTAGACGAAGGCCTGGATCATGCCCTGGTTGTACAGCTTGTGGAACGGCTCGGCCGAGGAGATGTGACCCAGGTCGAACAGGATCTTGGACCAGAAGCGCGCGTACAGCAGGTGCAGCACGGCGTGCTCGGCGCCGCCGACGTACAGGTCGACGCCACCGGTCGGCATGCCCTCGCGGGGGCCCATCCAGTACTGCTCGACGGCCGGGTCGACCAGCTTCTCGGAGTTGTGCGGGTCGAGGTAGCGCAGCTCGTACCAGCAGGAACCCGCCCAGTTGGGCATGGTGTTGGTCTCGCGGCGGTAGCGGCGCGGGCCGGCGCCGTCGCCGAGGTCCAGGGTGACGTCGACCCAGTCCTCGTTGCGGGACAGCGGGGTCTCCGGCTGGGTGTCCGCGTCCTCCGGGTCGAAGGTGCGCGGTGAGTAGTCCTCGACCTCCGGCAGCTCCAGCGGGAGCATCGACTCGGGCAGCGAGTGGGCGACGCCGTCCTCGTCGTAGACGATCGGGAAGGGCTCGCCCCAGTACCGCTGGCGGCTGAACAGCCAGTCACGCAGCCGGAAGTTGACGGTGCCCTCGCCGATGCCGCGGTCGGCCAGCCAGGCGGTGATCTTCTCCTTGGCGTCGACGACGCCCAGGCCGTCCAGGGAGATGTCGTCGTTCGTGGAGTTGACCAGCTTCGCCTCGTACGAGGAGAAGGCGTCGTCCCACGTGGACGGGTCGGTGCCGCGGTCGTCGCTGGGCTGCACGACACAGCGCATCGGCAGCTCGAAGGCGCGCGCGAAGGCGAAGTCGCGGGAGTCGTGCGCCGGGACGGCCATGATGGCGCCGGTGCCGTAGCCCATCAGGACGTAGTCGGCGATGAAGACGGGGACCTGCTCGCCGCTGACCGGGTTGGTCGCGTACGCGCCGGTGAAGACGCCGGTCTTCTCCTTGGCGTCGGCCTGCCGCTCGACGTCGGACTTGGAGGCGGCCTGCTTGCGGTAGGCGTCGACGGCCTCGGACGGGGTGGCGTGTCCGCCGGTCCACACGTCGTGGGTGCCCTCGGGCCAGGCGGCCGGGACGATCTTCTCGACCAGTTCGTGCTCGGGGGCCAGAACCATGTAGGTGGCGCCGAACAGGGTGTCCTGGCGGGTGGTGAAGACGGTGATCGCACCGGTGTCGCCGACCTGGAAGTCGACGCGGGCGCCCTCGGAGCGGCCGATCCAGTTCCGCTGCTGCAGCTTGATGGCCTCGGGCCAGTCCAGCGCGTCCAGGTCGTCGAGCAGGCGGTCCGCGTAGGCGGTGATCCGCATGTTCCACTGGCGCAGCTTGGACTTGAAGACGGGGAAGTTGCCGCGCTCGGAGCGTCCGTCGGCGGTGACCTCCTCGTTGGCCAGGACCGTGCCCAGGCCGGGGCACCAGTTGACGGGCGCGTCGGAGGCGTACGCCAGGCGGTACTCGCCCAGGACGTCGGAGCGCTCGGCGGCGCTCAGCTCGCTCCACGCGCGCGTGGTGCCCGGCACCTCACGCGTGCCGTTCTCGAACTGCTCGATCAGCTCGGCGATCGGACGGGCCTTCCCGGCCTCGTCGTCGTACCAGGAGTTGAAGATCTGCAGGAAGATCCACTGGGTCCACTTGTAGTACTCGGGGTCGATCGTGGCGAACGACCGCCGCTTGTCGTGACCCAGGCCCAGGCGGCGCAGCTGGACCTTCATGTTCTCCATGTTGGCCTCGGTGGACACACGCGGGTGCGTGCCCGTCTGCACGGCGTACTGCTCGGCCGGCAGGCCGAAGGCGTCGAAGCCCAGGGTGTGCAGCACGTTGTGGCCGGTCATGCGCGCGTGGCGGGCGAAGACATCCGTGGCGATGTAGCCGAGCGGGTGGCCGACGTGCAGGCCCGCACCCGAGGGGTACGGGAACATGTCCATGATGAACTTCTTGGGCCGGGCGGCGACCGCGGGGTCGCCCGCCAGGTCACCGGTGGGGTTCGGCGCCTCGTACGTGCCCTCGGCGTCCCAGAAGTCCTGCCAGCGTGCCTCGATGTCGGCGGCCATGGCCGCCGTGTAGCGATGCGGGGCCGCCGTCTCGGCGGCCGTATTGATCTCGGTCATGGTCCTTGAAGCTCCATCGATCGTCTCTGCCCACTGCCACGGACTGCCGTGAAATGAAAAATCCCCTCGCACAGGAGGGGACGCCGCGCCGACTCCGACAGATGTCTGTCATCCGTCGGGACTGATCAGCGCGGCTCGGTAAGCAGAAGGCGTACGGCACGCATGGCGCCAGGGTACCGCAGGGCCCGAGCGGGCCGCACCGGCGTTCCACGGAGCGGCGCGGTGTGTACGGCGAGGGGAACGGGCACACGAAGAAACGGGCCACCCGATCCGGGTGGCCCGCTTCTTTTCTGTGGAGCTAAGGAGAATTGAACTCCTGACCTCCTGCATGCCATGCAGGCGCTCTACCAACTGAGCTATAGCCCCTTGCCTGTTTCCGTCTCCGTCTCGGTTTCCCTCGCGGCGACAGACAGAACATTAACCGGCTCCCCCGCAGATCTCCAAATCGATTCTCCTGGCCCCTCTGACCTGCGAGGTAGGGTCGCCGACTGTGTCCGTCTCCGTGCTCTCCCGAACCCGCGCCCGGCCGTGGCCCCTGGCCACCGCCGCGGCGGTCTGTCTGCTCTCGTTCGCGGCCTTCTGGGTGGCGCAACGCCTCGCCCACGTGAACATGCTCGACGTGATGGTCTACCGGGCCGAGGGCGAGACGGTGCGGGCCGGCGGCGACCTGTACGCGATGCGCGCCACATCGGCGAACCTCGGCATGACCTATCCGCCCTTCGCGGCCCTGCTGTTCGTCCCGCTGACCCTGGTGGGCGTGCCGCTGATGCGGACGCTCGCCACGGCGGGGAACCTGCTCCTGGTCGTCGCCCTGGTCCAGCTGTCGCTCCAGCTGGTCCGCCCCTCGCTGTCCCGTACGGACCTGTGGCGTACGACGCTGTGGGTCGCCGCGGCCGTGGTCTGGTGCGAGCCGGTGTGGACGACCCTGCGGTACGGCCAGATCAACCTGCTCATAGCGGTGGCGGTGCTCTGGGACCTGACCCGCCGGCCGGGCAGCCGCTGGGCCGGGCTCGGCATCGGCCTGGCGACGGCGGTGAAGCTCACACCGGGGCTCTTCGTGGTCCTGCTGCTCGTCGCGGGAGTGCTGCTGTGGCGCCGTGACCGGGTCTGGAACACGTGGCTGCGCACGGCCGCGACGGCGACCGGGGTGTTCCTGGGGACGACGCTGGCCGTGGCGCTCGTACTGCCGGCGGACTCGAAGCGGTTCTGGACGGAGACCCTGTTCGAGACGGGCCGGGTCGGCTTCGCCGAGGAGACCGCCAACCAGTCGATCCGCGGGGTCCTGGCGCGGCTGATGCACACCGACGACCCGGGCATGTGGTGGGCGGTGAGCGCGGCGCTCCTGGGCGGCGCGGCGATGGTGCTCGCGGTACGGGCCGCCCTCCGCGGCGACAAGGCGGTGGCGGTGGTCGTCTGCGCGTTCACGGCGCTGATGATCAGCCCGATCTCGTGGTCGCACCACTGGGTCTGGTGCGTGCCCCTGCTGATCCTGCTCGCGGACCGCGCCACGCGCGCGTGGCAGGTGACGGGGGCGGTGGCCCTCGCCTTCGCCTCGTTCGCGCTGTGGTGGGTCCCGCACGACCCGGGCCGGCCCGAGCTGGACCAGAACGCGGGTCAGATGGTGCTGTCGGCCGTCTATCCGCTGACGGCGACGGCGCTGCTCGTGGGGTACGCCCTGACCCTGCGGCGTCAGGCCGTGGCGAAGGAGTAGAACCGCTTGAGGGTGCAGTGCTCATCGAGGAGCCGGCCGTAGATCGGCTCCCCCTCCAGCTCGCGGTACGTCTCGATGGGGTCGCCTTTTATGATCAGCGCCCTCGCGCACTCCTCGCACCAGTACTGGAACCCCGGATTGACGGGGTCCATGTCGCGCACGATGGGCGTGCCGCTGCCGCACCAGTCGCATTTCCGCCTGTGTGCACCCATCAGTCAGCTCCAGCTGTGGCCGCAGGCCGTGCACCCACAGGACACCCCGCCGTTGTCGCCGAGCACTTGGGCCACCCTCCCGTCCGGATCGTCGTCCCCCTCCGGCCGTCCGATTCTGCCATGGCCCCGCAAGGGGGTCAGCGTGCTCGGCGTGACGGTCCGGCGGCCGCCCCGATGAGCGCGGCGACGGCCAGGGCGAGGGCGGCCGCCCACAACGCGTCGGCGGAGTCCCGCGCCCCGGATCCGGCCGCCGCGCCGAGGAAGACGGTGCCGAAGGCGGCGACCCCGATGAGCTGGCCGAGCTGGGTGACGGTGGCGAGCAGTCCGCTGGCGTCGGCGGCGTCCTCGGGCCGTACGGCGGCGAGGGCGCCGGTCAGGGCGGGGCTGAAGGCCAGCGAGATCCCGGCGCCGAGCGCGCCCAGGGCCGGATAGAGACCCCAGCCGCCGGTGCCGCCGTCCGCGAGCAGCAGCCCCACGGCGAGGACCGCCGCGGCGGTGATCAGGAAGCCGCCCGGGACGAGAGCGCGGTGCAGCCGGGCGGGCAGGCGTCGCCAGGTCAGTCCGACGGCGCCGAAGACGACGGCGGCGGGACCGAAGGTGAGCCCGGCGCGCAGGGCGCTGTGCCCGAGACCGCCCTGCAGGTGCAGGGTGAGGGTGAACAGGAAGCCGGCGTTGACACCCATCGCCAGGGTGATCCCGAGGACGGCCCGTCCCATACCGGGGAGCCGCAGGACCCGTGGGGCGATGAGCGGTGCGCCGCCGCGCCGGGCCAGCCCCGACTCGTACGCGCCGAAGAGGGCGAGGAACGCCAGGGAACCGCCGAGGGAGAGCCAGGACCACAGCGGCCAGTCCTCTTCCTGGCCGAGGACCAGCGGGACGGTCAGCAGGGACACGGCGGCGGCGAGCAGGAGCAGGCCCGGCAGGTCGAGGTCACGCGCGCGCGTGGGTGCCGTCCTGGTGTCGCGGGGCAGGACGCGGGCGCCGAGGGCGAGCAGGGCGACGCCGATCGGGACGTTGACGAGGAAGACGGGCCGCCAGCCGGTGCCGAAGAGGTCGGCGCTCACCAGGACGCCGCCGACGACCTGCCCCGCGGCGGCGCCGGTGGCCAGGACCGCGGAGTAGGCGCTGAGCGCCCGGACCCGGCGCTCGCCGGTGAAGTGACGCTGGATGAGGCTGAGCACCTGCGGGATCATCAGGGCGGCGCCCGCGCCCTGCGCGAGCCGGAAGGCGATCAACTGCCCGGTCCCGGCGGCGAGTCCGCAGGCGAGGGAGGCCGCGGTGAAGAGGGCGAGGCCGAAGAGGTACATCCGGCGGTGCCCGAGCAGGTCCCCGAGACGCGCTCCGGTGATCAGCAACACGGCGTAGGCGATGGTGTATCCGGCGACCACGAGCTGCAGTCCGGCTCCGGACGCGGAGAGTTCGGCCCGGATCGTGGGCGCGGCGACATTGACGATGAAGACGTCGAGCAGCGCCATGAACTGGGCGGCGAGGAGCACACCGAGCAGCGGTCTGGGGCGATTGTCGGTGCCACCGTCTTTACTGAGTGCGGGACGTGTTGTGGTCGGGGTCATGCGCCGAGCGTGACCCTGATCGAATACGGGTAACGAGAGCCCGCTGATGCTGGTACTGACACCACCTGGCAGCGGCGGCACGGGGACTCGACCATGGGGGTGTGACGATCGTGGCAGCAGCACCGACACAGCGGCGGCGACGGCCGGAACTGGCCGCGTTCCTGCGCAGCCGCAGAGCCAGGGTGACCCCGGAGGACGTCGGGATGCCGCCGGGACTCCGCCGCCGTACGCCGGGGCTGCGCCGTGAGGAGGTCGCCCAGCTCTCCGGGGTCGGCGTCACCTGGTACACCTGGCTGGAACAGGGGCGTCCGATCAACGCCTCGGCGCAGGTTCTCGACGCGGTCGCCCGCACCCTGCGGCTCGACCGGCCCGAGCGCGAGCACCTCTACCACCTGGCGGAGGTGCCGTACGCCCCCGAGCGGGCCGCCGCGGACACCGAGGCGGTCAGCCCGGAGCTCCAGGGCATCCTCGACGCCCTGGACCCGCACCCGGCGGTGCTCTACAACGCGCGGTACGACGTGCTCGCGACGAACGCCATGTACGAGCGGCTCTTCTTCCAGGAGGGACGGAACGACCTGGACACCGGCCCGTTCGGCATACGCAACGTGCTGTGGGCGCTCTTCAGCGTCCCGGGCCCGACGTGCCCGGTCGTCGACCGGAAGCGGGAGCTGCCGCTGATGGTGGCCCAGTTGCGCGGCGCGTACGGACGTCATGTGGGCGAGCCCGCCTGGGAGGAGTTCGTACGGGCGCTCGCGGAGGCCAGTCCGGAGTTCGCCCGGCTGTGGCACAGCGGTGACGTGGTCCCGCCGGGGACACGGGTGAAGGTCTTCCGCCACGAGCGGGCGGGGGAGCTCCGGTTGACCTCGGTCTCCCTCTCCGTGAACGGGATGCCGGAGTGCCGGATCGTGACGTACACGCCGAACGACGAGGAGAGCCGCCAGGGGCTCGCGTCCCTGAGCCAGGTGACGTAACGACGAATCCCGCCCCCTGCTGGGGACGGGATCCGGTGATTGTGGAGCTAAGGAGAATTGAACTCCTGACCTCCTGCATGCCATGCAGGCGCTCTACCAACTGAGCTATAGCCCCTCGTGTTCTTCGCGCTCCGCGCTGCGAACAAGAAGAACTTTAGCCTGTGACCTGCCGGAAAGTGAAATCCGGTCCGGCAGGCCGGTCGCGGGGCTCAGTCGTCGTCGCCGAGCACCGGCTCGGGCAGCGTGCCCGCGTTGTGCTCCATCAGACGCCAGCCACGGGCGCCCTCGCCGAGGACCGACCAGCAGCAGTTCGAGAGGCCACCCAGGCTCTCCCAGTGCCGGGACTCCAGCTCGAGGAGCCGGCCGATGGTGGTGCGGATCGTGCCGCCGTGGCTCACCACGACGAGCGTGCCGTCCTCGGGCAGCTTGTCGGCGTGCTCGAGGACCACCGGGGCGGCCCGGTCGGCCACCTCGGTCTCCAGCTCTCCGCCGCCCCGGCGCACGGGCTCGCCGCGCTTCCAGGCGGCGTACTGGTCGCCGTACCGCGCCACGATCTCGTCATGGGTCAGCCCCTGCCACTCCCCCGCGTACGTCTCGCGCAGCGCGGAGTCGTGGGCGACGGCGTGGCCGGTGAGCGCGGCCAGCTCGGCGGCGGTGGCCGCCGCCCGCTTCAGGTCGGAGGCGACGATGGCGTCCGGCTTCAGCGCGGCGAGCAGCCGTGCGGCCCGGCGCGCCTGGGAGACGCCGGCCTCCGTCAGCTCGATGTCCGTCGAGCCCTGGAAGCGGCGCTCCAGGTTCCAGGAGGTCTGGCCGTGGCGCCAGAGGACGATGCGGCGGCCTCTGCCGCCCTTGGTGGTGCTCAGCGCAGCTCACCGTCCGCTTCGTCGGGGAGTCCGGCGGCGTGGTCGCTGAGGTCGATCCCGGCGAGTTCCGCGTGCTCGGCGCCCTTGCCGCGCGTCTTCTGCGCGTCCTCGGGGAGCGGCAGCTCGGGGCAGTCCTTCCAGAGCCGCTCCAGGGCGTAGAAGACGCGCTCCTCGCTGTGCTGGACGTGGACGACGATGTCGACGTAGTCCAGGAGGATCCAGCGGGCGTCGCGGTCGCCCTCGCGGCGGACCGGCTTGGCGCCGAGGTCCTTGTTCAGGCGCTCCTCGATCTCGTCGACGATCGACTTGACCTGGCGGTCGTTGGGCGCGGAGGCGAGCAGGAAGGCGTCGGTGATCGACAGCACATCGCTGACGTCGTACGCGATGATGTCGTGCGCGAGCCGGTCGGCGGCCGCCTGAGCGGCGGCGTTGACGAGTTCGATGGAACGATCCGTGGCGGTCACAAGCAGGCTTTCGTAGGCGGTCCAGTACCCCTCCAGGGTCTCACGGACCGCCGACGCCCCCGCCAACGATTTACGGAGTGCCGTTACCGGGCTCCCGGAACCTCGTAGTCCCTGCCCAGGACCACGGTGACCGCGGCCGCGCCCGAGGGCTTGCCCTTGGTCACCGAGTCGGCCGGCAGACCCAGCGTCGTGGCGACCTCGGCCGCCGTCGCCTTGTGGGCGTCGTCACCGTAGAGGACCTGCGACTTCTCCCTGGTGCCCGTCTCGGCGCCGCCGACGAAGGCGTATCCGCCGTTGATCAGGACGATCTTGGCGGCCTCGGCCGCGTCCTTCCCGGATCCGTCCCGCAGCGAGACCTTGGGCACCTCGCCCGCCTCGGGTGCGGTGACCTTTCCGCCGAGGATGTCCTTCACCACACTGGCGCCGTCGTCCTCGTTCAGCGTGCCGTCCTCCGCGACCGGGAGCAGGGCCGTCTTGTGGTCGCCGATCTTGGCGTGCTCGGCGAGCCTGGCGAGGGAGGCGGCCAGGTCCTTCTCGGGGAGCGAGGGGTCGAGGATCTGCTGGAGGGTCTCGATGGTGACCGTGGCGGCCTCGGGGTCGGAGGAGATCTTCCGCAGCACGCCGTACATGACCTGTCCGAAGCGCTGGAGCTGCGCGGCCTCGGCCTCGCTGGGCGCCCGGTAGGTGGCGTATGCGACGGCGGCGCGGCCGTTGAGCGTCTGCTTCTCGCCCTTCCTGACGAGCGGCTCGGCGCCCTTCTTGGTGTCGGGGACGTCCGTGTCGGTGTCGGTCTCGATACCGCTGACGGTCTCGACGAGGTTCTCCAGGTACGGGGTGTCCAGGCGCCAGGTGCCGGTGATCCGGGTGCCGAGGAGGTTGCCGATCGCCTCCCGGGTTCCGCCGGCCCCGTCGTCCTCGACGGACTTGCCGAGGGTGGTCGCGGAGCCCTCGTCGTCGGCGACGACGACGGAGTTGGGGATGAGGACCGTGGTGCCCTGGCGGGTGGTCGTGTTGTCCACCAGGAGAGCGGTGGAGGTGCCGCCGTTCTTGGTGTCGTGGAGGTGGACGACGATCGTGTCGCGCTTCTGGGGGCCGCCGGTCGCGGTGCCGCCCTTCTGTTCCTCGTCGGACGAGCCGGGGAGGTGGCCCGCGGACCAGAGGTAGCCGACGCCTCCCACGACCGCGAGGACGAGCACGACGACGAGCGCGACGACCCGGTTGCGGCCGCGCCGCCTGGCCTCCTCGCGCCGCTCCGAACGGCTCTCGGTGAACTTGAGCCAGTCGATGACGTCCTCGGAGTCCTCGTCCGGCTCCTCGATGAACGAGAACTGCTCGGTGCGGTACTCGCGCTCGTCGTCACCGGCCGGCCGGGCCGGGGTGGACCGCTCGGGCGCGGGGCGCTGGCCGGGGACACCGGCCGGGGCCGCGACGGGCGCCGCAGGAGCCGCGGGGGCGGCCGGAGCCGCCTGCGAGGGGCCGGTCGCGGGAGTGGCGGCGGGCTCGGCCGGGGTGGCCCACTGCTGTCCCGTGTCGTACGAGGGGTAGGCGTAGCCCTGCTGCCCGTACGGGTCGTACTGCGGTTCCTGGGACTGCTGCTGCGGTTGTTGCTGCTGGGCCGCGTAGGGGTCGTAGCCGTACCCCTGCTGCGGCTGCTGGGCCTGCTGCTGGGGGCCGCCGCCGTACGGGTCGTACTGCTGCGGGTCGTACTGTCCCTGCGCCTGCTGCGGCGCCTGCGGTTGCTGGTACACCGGCTGCCCGTACTCGTCGTAGCCGATGATCTGCGGCTGCGGATAGTACGGGTCGTACGGATGCTGCTGATCGTTCACCGGTGCCCCTCCCCGAAGCTCACTCGCCGCGGTACAACTGGCGCTTGTCGATGTAGCGCACCACGCCGTCCGGGACCAGGTACCAGACGGGATCCCCCTGCGCGACCCTCGCCCGGCAGTCGGTGGAGGAGATGGCGAGCGCGGGGACCTCGACCAGCGAGACACCGCCCTTGGGCAGTCCGTCGTCGGTCAGGTCGTGGCCCGGGCGGGTGACGCCGATGAAGTGGGCGAGCGAGAAGAGCTCCTCGGCGTCGCGCCAGGTGAGGATCTGCGACAGCGCGTCGGCCCCGGTGATGAAGAACAGGTCCGAGTCGGTGTTGAGGGCGTGCAGGTCCCGCAGGGTGTCGATGGTGTAGGTCGCGCCGCCGCGGTCGATGTCGATGCGGCTGACCGAGAACTGGGGGTTGGAGGCCGTCGCGATGACCGTCATCAGATAGCGGTCCTCGGGCGCCGAGACGGCCCTGTCGCTCTTCTGCCACGGCTGCCCGGTCGGCACGAACACCACCTCGTCCAGGTGGAACAGGGCGGCGACCTCGCTGGCCGCCACCAGGTGTCCGTGGTGGATCGGGTCGAAGGTTCCGCCCATCACGCCGAGTCGGCGCTTCCCGCGCCCGCCAGTAGGCATTTCCTGCTCTCCCATGCGTGCAGAGCCTACTGGCACGGCAGCGGACGCCTGATCAGGGTCGCCGGTTCAGCGGTCGCGGTTGAAGCGGGTGGTGATCCACAGCATCAGCATCAGGACACCGAAGGCGCCGAAGCCGGTGAGGTAGGGGCTGAGGCTTTCGTGGTTGCCGCCGTGCTCGGCGCCCTCGGCGAGAGAGACCAGGTTGGCGGCGGTGCTGTGGAGGCTCATCTTCGACAGACCTATCGATCGGGGATGGGAGCGGAGACTTCGCGCACATCGTATGCGGGCCGTCCCGACGGGCTCACGCCGACTCAGGCCTTGACGCCGCGGTCCGTGCCGCCGTCCGTGCCGCCGCCGTTGCCGTCGTCAGCGGTGTCGGCGGTGTCCGGCATGTCGGCCGTGCTCCTCCGTCGTCCTCGGTGCCCGAGTTATCCACAGGCCCCGGCACGCGGTAGCGCCAACGCCTAGGCTGGGGGGCGTCAGGGGGACGAGCACCGACTCGTACGAACAGGGGGCATCCATGACCGAGAACGACCAGGGGAACGTGCCGAGCAGGCAGCGCAAGCGCTTCCCCGGCATCTCCTCGCGGGCCTACGAGCATCCTGCCGACCGCTCGGCGCTGGTGGCGCTGCGCAAGCTCAGCGGCTTCGACACGGTCTTCAAGGCGCTCAGCGGGCTGCTGCCCGAGCGCAGCCTGCGACTCCTCTTCCTCTCGGACTCCGTCCGGGTGAGCGACGCGCAGTTCAGCCATCTCAACGACATGCTGCGGGACGCCTGTTACATCCTGGACCTGGAGAAGGTCCCGCCGATGTACGTGACGCAGGACCCGAAGCCCAACGCCATGTGCATCGGCCTCGACGAGCCGATCATCGTCGTCACCACCGGTCTGGTGGAGCTCCTCGACGAGGAGGAGATGCGGGCGGTCGTCGGCCACGAGGTCGGACACGCCCTCTCCGGGCACTCCGTGTACCGCACGGTGCTGCTCTTCCTCACCGGCCTGGCGCTCAAGATCGCCTGGATCCCGCTGGGGAACGTCGCGATCATGGCCATCGTGACGGCGCTGCGCGAGTGGTTCCGCAAGTCGGAGCTCTCCGCCGACCGGGCCGGGCTGCTCGTCGGCCAGGACGTCCAGGCCTCGATGCGCGGTCTGATGAAGATCGCCGGCGGCAACCACCTCCACGAGATGAACGTGGACGCGTTCCTCGCCCAGGCCGACGAGTACGAGAAGTCCGGGGACCTGCGGGACTCGGTCCTCAAGATCCTCAACGTGCTGCCGCGGTCGCACCCCTTCACCACCGTCCGGGCGGCGGAGCTGAAGAAGTGGTCGGAGAGCCGCGACTTCCAGCGGACCATGGACGGTCACTACCCGAAGCGCTCGGAGGACAAGGACACCTCGGTCACGGACTCCTTCCGCGAGTCGGCAGGGCACTACGCCGACACGGTGCGGACCAGCAAGGATCCGCTGATGAAGCTGGTCGGGGACATAGCCGGAGGCGCCGGTGACCTGGCGGGCGACCTCGGCGGGCGGCTGCGCAACCGGTTCGGCGGCGGTCCCGCCCCGAAGGGGCCGGACGGCGGCGGAACGGCGGCCGGAGACGGCAAGGGCCCCGAGGGCGGCGAGGGCCCCGGGGACGGTCAGAACGAGGGCTGAGCCTTCGGCGCCAGCGCTCCGCAGAGCGAGGGGGCGGCGGGCCGGCCCGTGGCGTACGGGTCGGTGACCGCCGGGCCGTCACCCGCCCCGGAGGCCCTCGCCCCCGCCAGGAGCGGCTTCAGGGAGCCGGTGGCGTCCGCGCCGCACGCCTGGGGGCCCGCCTCGACGGTGCTGGTCACCAGCTCGGCGCGGTGCATGCGCAGGTCCTCGCGGTCGAACCGGAAGTGCAGCTCGCGGTGGACGGTGAAGAGCGACGCCTCGGCGACCGGTCCCGCGCCCCGCACGGCCGGGCGGAGTGCGTAGGTGTACGTGTGGTCCGCGGTGACGTCCAGGGTGTCGGGCCCGGTCTCCTCGAAGCGGAGGGTGCCCTGGACGCGGGTGGCGGGATCCGCGAGGACCACCTGCCGGGGGTCGAAGCGGACGATCCAGCCCGCGAGGGCGTGCCGGCCGTCGTCGGCCGGTTCCTCGACGCTGCGGTCGAACTGTGCCAGCTGGTCCGGGTCGATCAGCAGGCGCGGGGGCCGGACGGTCGCCCCGGACAGGACGTCGGGTTCCAGGGCGGAGGCCACCAGATAGTCCTTGGCGATGCTGAGGGCGGTGACGACCTGGCTCTCGGCGAAGTGGGTGGTGCGTCCCGTGATGGGCAGGTTGATGCCGGCGGCCCCGGTGCGGTGCTCGGCGGCGGGGCTGTGGTCGAACAGCCGGGCCGGCACGCCGCCCGGCACGGGGCCCTGGGGAGCGAGTGGGACCACGGTGGTCCGCAGCGGCTCGGCCCGCTGGTCGATGGGGGGCTGGTACGGGTTGCGGACGCCGAGGTAGATGGCGGTGCCGAAGGCGAGGAGGATCAGCAGGACCAGCATGAGGGCCTGGCGGGAGCCGCTCCTGCCCTCCCCCGAGGAGGTACGGCTGCGGACGGCCAGGGCGTGCTCGCCCATCCGCTCCTGGGCCGAGAACTCCTGGAGGTGGGCAGCGCGGACGAACGCCTCGTCGAAGACGACGGATCGGTATTCGTCCTCACCGCCGGGGAACCCCTCGGGTGTCCCCTCAGGCGGGTCGCCACGCCCTGCCATACCTTCAGGGTAGGTCCGCGGGGGCTTCGGTAAACGCCCAGGTACACGACAAGTTCCGAGGAATTCCGTCGGCGGGACGAGCCGGGGCCGGCGGAGGTCGGACCGGGCGGTTCGGCCGCTCGGGGGACGGCGAGTGCCGTTCGGGGGACGCGGCCGCTATTCGGGGGCTGCCGACCGTGCCGCGGGGGCGTGGGCGGCGGGTGGGGCCGGGTGCGGCTTGGGCGTGTCGACTCCGGTCGTGGCCGGCGGGGGGACCTGGTCCTGGCGGTTGGCGGCGGCGCCCCGGTAGACGGCGCTGAAAGCCAGGGCGACCATCCCGATTCCCATGAGGACGGCGAGCAGCCAGGCGACGGGCCGGTGCCAGCGGGGGCCGCCCCGGTAGGGCCGCAGCGCGCCGCCGTGACGGCCGTAGGGGCTGGCGTCGTCGCCGACGTCGTCGGGCTCGTAGGTCGGCCCGGTGGGGTCGTGGAGGTCCTCGTAGGGGTCGTCGTCGGCCGGTCCTCCGCCGGCGCGGGCGCGGGCCGCCTCGGCCTCGGCGCGGGCCTGTGCGGCGGCGAGGAGCCGCTCGACCGCGGTCGGCTCGTGCACGGTGGCCGCCCGTACGAAGTCCTCGTCGAACACCACGTCGGCGTGGACCTCGTCGGCGCCTCCGCGGTCGACAGAGTCCTCAGGGTCCCCGCCGTCCTGGAACGGCCTGCCCCCCACGTCGTCCGGCACGGATTCAGAGTAGACCCGGGAGGTGGTTTTGGGCAGGGAGAGTGCGAACCCTCCCCGCCCGTACGGAAAGGAGGGATTACCGCACGTGACCGTCGCCGGTGACGATGTACTTGGTCGAGGTCAGCTCCGGAAGGCCCATGGGGCCCCGGGCGTGCAGCTTCTGGGTGGAGATGCCGATCTCGGCGCCGAAGCCGAACTCGCCGCCGTCGGTGAACCGGGTGGAGGCGTTCACGGCGACCGTGGTGGAGTCGACCAGCTGGGTGAAGCGGCGGGCCGCGGCCTGCGAGGTGGTGACGATCGCCTCGGTGTGGCCGGAGGACCAGGTCCGGATGTGCTCGACGGCCTTGTCGAGGGAGTCGACGACGGCGGCGGCGATGTCGTACGAGAGGTACTCGGTCTCCCAGTCCTCCGCCGTGGCGGGGACGACGGTGGCCTTGGAGCCCTCGGCGAGGGCGAGGACCCGCTCGTCGGCGTGGACGGTGACGCCGGCCTCCGCGAGGGCGTCGAGGGCCCGGGGCAGGAAGGCCTCGGCGACGTCCTGGTGGACGAGGAGGGTCTCGGCCGCGTTGCAGACGCTGACCCGGTGGGCCTTGGAGTTGAGCAGGATGTCCACGGCCATGTCGAGGTCGGTCTGCGCGTCGACGTAGACGTGGCAGTTGCCGGTGCCGGTCTCGATGACCGGGACGGTGGACTCCTCGACGACCGTCCGGATCAGGGAGGCGCCGCCGCGCGGGATGAGGACGTCGACGAGGCCGCGGGCGCGCATCAGCTCGCGGACCGACTCGCGGGACTCGCCGGGGACGAGCTGGATGGCGTCGGCGGGCAGCCCGGCGCCGCCGACGGCGTCCCGCAGGACCTTCACCAGGGCGGTGTTGGAGGCGTACGCGGAGGACGAGCCGCGGAGCAGGACGGCGTTGCCGGACTTGAGGCAGAGGGCGGCGGCGTCGACGGTGACGTTGGGGCGGGCCTCGTAGATGATGCCGACGACGCCGAGCGGCACGCGGATCTGGCGGAGGTCGATGCCGTTGGGGAGGGTGGAGCCGCGGACGACCTCGCCGACGGGGTCGGGCAGCGCGGCCACGTGACGGACGTCGGCGGCGATGGCCCGGACGCGCTCCGGGGTCAGGGTGAGCCGGTCGATGATCGCCTCGCTGGTCCCGGCTTCGCGGGCCTTGGCGATGTCCTCGGCGTTGGCCTCGACGATCTCGGCGGTGCGGACTTCGAGGGCGTCCGCGATCGCCAGCAGGGCGTCGTCCTTGGCCGCGCGCGGGAGTGGCGCGATTTCGGCGGCGGCGCCACGGGCCCGGTAGGCGGCCCGGGTGACCGGGGAGAGGTTGTCGAGGGGCGTGAGCGAGGTCATGCCCGCAGGGTACTGGCACCCCTGCGGACATCCCTCACGTATCCCGCACTCCGAGACGTACATCCACCGGCGCGAGACGGGCGCCGTAGCGGGGCCCCTCCGCCGCTCAGTACGGGTGGACGCCGACCGGGGCGGCCGGGGGTGGGCCGTAGCCCTCCGCGATCCGCTGGTGGTAGGTCTCGCGGTCGATGACCTCCAGGCCGACGATCTCCCACGGCGGCAGTTTGGCGGTCTGCCGGTGCTCGCCCCAGAGCCGCAGGGCGACGGCCGCGGCGTCGTGGAGGTCGCGGGCCTCCTCCCAGTACCGGATCTCCGCGTGATCGTTGGCGTACCGGCTGGTCAGCAGGAAGGGGTGGTCGTGGGCCAGCTGCTCGAGCCCGCGTCGCACCTCCTTCAGCGGCGACTCCACACCCGACACGCTGAGGGTGATGTGCCAGAGTCTGGACACGGGCTGTTCCCTGGCGCGTGCCTCACGCGCCTCGCGAACCTCATGTGTCTCGGTGGTGGTCTCGGTCGTTCTGTCCGTGGACCTGTCCCGTGCCTCGTCGAAGTCGGCTCCGGCCTCGACACTGGTCAGGGCGCGTTCGGCAGTCCCTCGGGGCGGTGCCCCTGGGCGCGCTCGTCTCACCGGCGGCCTCCTGTGTGATGCGTGTGGTGCTGTACCCCGCCCTGCTCTTAACCCCCGAGACAAAGTTGACCAGCCCGAGGCGGCACGTGGGGCGGTTTTGGTAAACGTCCCTTCCGGATGGCCACACTTTCAGCCGTTTCGGGAGGGCCGCGAGGGTCAGCCGATGACGACCAGGTCGTCGCGGTGGACGACTTCGCGCTCGTACTCGGGTCCGAGTTCCTTGGCGAGCTCAGGGGTGGAGCGTCCCAGCATCCGGGGCATCTCCTTGGCGTCGAAGTTGACGAGACCGCGGGCGACGGCCCGGCCCTCGGTGTCGCGGAGCTCCACGGGGTCGCCGGCCACGAAGTCGCCCTCGACTCCCGCGACACCGGCCGCGAGCAGCGACTTCTTGCCCTCGACGACGGCGCGTACGGCTCCGGCGTCCAGGGTGAGGGAGCCCTGCGGGGTGGAGGCGTGGGCGAGCCAGAGGAGCCGGTCGGCGGAGCGGCGGCCGGTGCGGTGGAAGTACGTGCCGGTGTCACGGCCGGTGAGCGCGTCGGCGGCGCGGCTCGCGGAGGTGAGGACCACGGGGATGCCCGCGGCGGCGGCGATCCGGGCGGCCTCGACCTTGGTGACCATGCCGCCGGTGCCGACGCCCGCCTTGCCGGCCGAGCCGATCTCCACGTGGGCGATGGACTCCGGTCCCGTGACCTCCGCGATCCTCGACGTGCCGGGCTTGGACGGGTCGCCGTCGTAGAGGCCGTCGACGTCGGAGAGGAGGACGAGCAGGTCGGCGCGGACCAGATGGGCGACGAGGGCGGCGAGCCGGTCGTTGTCACCGAAGCGGATCTCGTCCGTGGCGACGGTGTCGTTCTCGTTGACGACGGGCAGCGCGCCCATCGCGAGGAGCTGGTCGAGGGTCCGGTAGGCGTTGCGGTAGTGGGCGCGCCTGCTGGTGTCGTCGGTGGTGAGGAGGACCTGTCCGACGCGGACGCCGTAGCGGGCGAAGGAGGCGGTGTACCGGGCGACGAGGAGTCCCTGGCCGACGCTGGCGGCGGCCTGCTGGCGGGCGAGGTCCTTGGGGCGGCGGGTGAGGCCGAGCGGTGCGAGGCCCGCCGCGATGGCGCCGGAGGAGACGAGGACGATCTCCTTCTCGCCGCCGCTGCGGATCTTGGCGAGCACGTCGACGAGGGCGTCGACGCGGTCGGCGTCGAGTCCCCCGGAGGCCGTGGTGAGCGAGGAGGAGCCGACCTTGACGACGATCCTGCGGGCCTCCGTCACGTACTGCCTCGCCACGTCCGTCTGTCCCGTCACCTGCGTCGTCACCTGCGTCGTCCTCACTCGGCTGTCCCGCGCGACGCGTGCTCCCCGCCGCGGCTGCCAGGCAATCTACGCGAGCCGGGAGGGCTGCCGCTCGTCCGTTTCGCTCCCTGGACCCGGGGCGGAGGGATCGTGTCCGGCGCTCCGGGGCACCAGGATGCGCTGGGAGATCAGGTAGGTGAACGGGATGGCGACGACGGCCGCGACGAGTGGCGCGATCCTGTCGTCCATGCCGGCCCAGGTGACGAGCGCGTACAGACCGACGCTCTGCACGAGGTAGTTGGTGACGTTGGTGAGGGGGAAGAGGGCGAACTTCTTCCAGGTGGGCCGGGTGCGGTAGGTGAAGTAGGTGTTGAGGAAGAAGGAGCCGACCATGCTGAGGAGGAAGGCGAGGGAGTACGCGGCGAAGTACGGCATCCAGGGGTGGAGCAGCAGGTAACACCCGAAGAAGGTGCCGGTGTTGACGCCGCCGACCAGAGCGAAGCGGACGATCTCGGCGAGCCGCCCGCGCCGCGGCCCGACGGGCTCGGAACGGGACTCGGAACCGGGCTCGGAAATGGGCTCGGAGCCGGGCGCAGAACAGGGCCCGGGACCGGACTCGGAACCGGGCTCGGAGCGGGGCCCGGGACCCGGCCCGGCCGGCGCCCCCGCGCCGGACCTCTCCTCGGGCCCCGTCGCCATCAGCGCTCCCCGTCGGTGGCCACGACGCGGATCCGTTCGGCGGTGGCGCGTTCGGCGGCCCCGCGGCCGAAGGAGCGGTGGGTCTCCTTCACGAGGAAGTGCGGCCGGCGCTTGGTCTCGTAGTAGATGCGGCCGATGTACTCGCCGATCAGGCCCAGCATCACCATCTGCACACCCCCGAGGCCCACGATGATCGCGACCAGGGTGACGTAACCGGGGGCGGTGACGCCCTGGGTGAGGGCGGCGGCCGTCACCCAGACGGCGTAGAGCGCGGCGAGGCCGGTGAGCATCATCCCGAGCCAGAGCGCGATGCGCAGCGGCCGGTTGTTGAAGGAGATCAGGCCGTCCATGCCGTAGTTGACCAGGGAGCTGAACTTCCACTTCGTCTCACCGCCCTCGCGTGCGGCGTTCTGGTAGTCGAAGGTGACGGTGTCGAAGCCGATCCAGGAGAAGAGCCCCTTGGAGAAGCGGTTGTACTCGGGCAGGGAGAGCAGGGCGTCGACGGCGGGGCGGGAGAGCAGCCGGAAGTCGCCGACGCCGTCGGTGAGTTCGACGTCGACCCAGCGGTTGACGGCCCGGTAGTACATCCGGCTGAACGCGGAGCGGAGCTTCTTGTCACCTTCGCGGGTCCGCCGTGCCATGACCTGGTCGTGGCCCTGGTGGTGGAGGTCCAGCATGCGCGCGAGGAGTTCGGGCGGGTGCTGGAGGTCGGCGTCCATGATGACCACGGCGTCGCCGGTGGACTTGCGCAGGCCGGCGAGCATGGCGGCCTCCTTGCCGAAGTTGCGGCTGAAGGAGGCGTACTGGGTGCGGTGCGGGTGCCGGGCGGCGATCTCCCGCAGTTTGCCGAGGGTTCCGTCGGAGCTGCCGTCGTCGACGTAGCAGATCTCGTAGCCGACGGGGAGGGTGTCGAGCACCTGTCGCATTCGTGCGTCGAAGAGCTCGACGACGTCCTCCTCGTTGAAGCAGGGGACGACGACGGAAAGCCGGGTCATGAACGGTCACTCCAGAGGGATGGGCGAGAGTACGTCCTGAGGGGACCGCCACCGGACTCTCCTTCGAGCAGCGCGGCCAGGGTACGAAGCGGCGGTGACCGCCCGGGGTCGCCCGAGTGACCGCCCCTGGTCGGCATGTCGTCCATGCAGCAAAGCATGTGGGGAAGGTATTGGTATACGTGGCCTTTTGACTCACATGTCACCCATAGAGACGACCTCGGGCCAACGGGAGCGATCACCGGTGAGCAGGACGACCATCTCGGAGCGCGGCGAGGTACGGAGACCGGACGACGGCGAGGACACCGGGACGGGCGAGGGAGGCCGGCTGCCGAGGGCGCTGCGCGGTGTCGCGTTCGTCGTCGCGGCCTGCGCCGGGGCCCTGCTCTCGGTCGGCGCCTTCCTCGGCGTCTACATCCGCCCCACATCGGACGACTGGTGCGCGCTGTGGAAATCCCGGGACCTGGGCGTCCTGGGCATCACGGCGGACTTCTACCGCACCCAGAACGGGCGCGTGACGAACGCCGTCCTGACCGGTCTGCTCTACTCCGAGGACATGCGGGGGCCGAAACTGCTCCCCGTCTTCCTGGTGGTCGCGCTCGCCGCCGGCCTCTTCCTCCTGGCCCGCGAGGCACTGCGCGCCCTGCGTCTGCCGTTCCCCACGGCGGCGACGGCGGCGGCCGTCCTGGTCCTGGAGGCGCTGCTGTTCTTCGCGGGGACCCGCTCCTACCAGGCACTGCTCTGGGCCCCGGCCACCGTGTCCCACACCCTGCCGAGCCTCATCGGGATCTGGGCGGTCCTCTCCGCCGTGTGGGCGGCCCGCAGCCGGCGGCGCTGGGCCCGCAGCACCGCCGTCGGCTCGGCGGTCCTGCTCGGCACGGCGACCGGCATGCTCAGCGAGGCCTTCGTCGCGATGTCCGGTCTCATCGCCGCCGCGGCGGGCGTGCTGTGCCTTCCCCAGCTCCGTGTCACCCGTGACCGGTACGCGTCGACCTGGTGTGCGGCCTGGTGCCTGGGCCTGCTGACCGGGTTCGTGATCCTCTCCACGTCGCCCGGCGCCCGCTGGCGACGCGACCAGCGGACGGAGCGGCCGCTGTCCCTGGCCGAGCTCGGGGCGACGCTGCGGGACTGGCACCGGATCTGGGAGACGATCGGCGGGCAGTGGGCGTACGCGAGCGCTCTCGCCGTCGGGGTCCTCATCGGGCTCGCGATGGCGTTCCAGGGCCGCCGCTCCTCCGCGCCGGAGAACGCCGCCCGGCCGCCGAGAGGAACGTTCCTGGCCGCCGCCGTCCTGCCGGTCCCCCTGATCGCGCTGGGGAGCCTGGTGGCCACGTACGGCCTGCGCGGCGGATACGGAGAGGGCGGCTGGACGTACGCGCGCGCGTGGACCAACTTCCTCGTGCCGTTCCTGATCGCGCTCTGCGCCTACGGGACCTGGCTCGGACTCCGGCTCGGGCGACGGCTCGCCGCGCGCCCGGCACCCACGGGCGTCCGCGTCGCGCGGTACGCCGTCCTCGTCGCCGCCGGAGCCGTCGCCCTGGCCGGTACGGCCGCGCTGGCACCCGCGGTGCGGACGCTGACCACGAAGACGGTGGCCCGCAGCCTGGTGTGGGACCGGCAGGACGCCAGGATCCGGGCGGAGGTGGAAGCGGGCGCCCGGGAGGTCACGTACCGCCCGCTGCTCATCGGAGGGCTGGCGGAACCGTTCTTCACCACGGTGTACGCACGGGACTGGGCCGCCCAGTGCGCGGCCTCGTACTACGGCGTGGACCGGCTGAACCGCCCCTGACCGAGGACCCGGCGGCATATGACACTGCGTGACGGGCCCTGAACACAAGGTAGTTTGGAGCTGTCTGGAGGAAAGACAAGTGAATCGAGGTGCAAGTGCCTGACGTCTCCGTGGTCGTCATCGCCTACAACGACGCAGAGCGTCTGCCGACGGCCGTACGGTCGGTGCTGGATCAGACCCTGCACGGCGTCGAAGTGGTGATCGTCGACGACTGCAGCAAGGACGACACGTACGCGGTCGCCCAGGCGCTCGCCGCCGAACACCCCGACCGGGTACGGGCGTTCCAGCTGGAGCGCAACAGCGGTGGCTGCGGTGCGCCTCGCAACCACGGCATCCGGCGCGCCACCGGCACGTACGTCATGTTCCTCGACAGTGACGACGTGCTGGAGCGCAACGCCTGCCGCAACATGCTGGCCGCCGCCGAGAGCACCGGCGCCGACCTGGTCTCCGGCCTGTGCGTCCGGGTCCATCTGGACAGCCGCAACCGGAGGACCACCGAGTGGTACCCCTGGCTCTACTCGCGGACCCGGACGATCGACTCGATCACCGAGCTGCCCGACCTGCTGGTCTTCGACACCCTGTCGACGAACAAGTGCTACCGGCGCGCGTTCCTCCTCGAACAGGGGCTGGAGTTCCCGGTCGGCATCCACTACGAGGACCTGCTCTTCTCGGCCAGGGCGTATGTCGCCGCGAACCGGATCACGCTCATCCCCAACCACGTCTACTACTGGAACGTGCAGGAGCGCGCAGCCGCCAAGTCGATCAGCAACCGGCGTCACGAGATCGCCAACTTCGTGCACCGCATGGAGATCCACCGCCGGGTGGACGCCCTTCTGGAGAGCAGGGGCCACGACGAGCTCAAGTACCGCAAGGACATCAAGTTCCTGAAGCACGACCTCGTCCTCCATCTGCGGGACCTGCCGCTGCTCGGCGACGCGTACCGGCGCGAGTTCGCCGAGCTGGCCAACGGCTATCTCGCGGAGATCGATCCGCAGGCGTACGAGGAGGTCAACCGCCTGCAGGCCATCTGCGCGTATCTGCTGAGCAAGGAGGACTGGACCAACCTCCTCCCCGCCACCGAGGCGCTCACCAACCCCGGCCGGCTCACCAACCCGCTCGCCGAGCGGGACGGGCAGATCTACTGGTGCGCCGAGCACCTGGACACCGAGCAGGGCCGCCGGATCCTGGACGTCACCCCGTCCAACTACCACACCAGGCCGCTGACCTCGCTGGCCCTGGGCAACCGGCTGACCTCGTACTCCAGCGACGACGGGGTCGTCAGCCTCGCCGGGCGCGTGGTCAACCCGCTGGGCCGGATCGGCCCGGACGCGAAGCTCGAAGCGGTCCTCGAGTTCTCGCCCCGCCGCAGCGTCGGCGGCCGGACCGCCCGCGTCCCGGTCACCGCGCTCCGCCACGCGGGCGACTGGATCGAGTGGGAGGGCCGGGCGGACATCGCCCGCACGGTCCGGCCCCTCGGCGTCATCGACGTGGTCTGGGACGCGCGGCTGATCCTCACGGTCGACGGTCAGCGCCTCAGGACCCGGGTGTCCGTCGGCGGCACCCCCGTCGACGAGGCCGAGAGCCTGCGGATCCGGCCCCGGCTGACCAAGCTGGTCTCCGACCGCTTCGTCCCCGAGGTCACCAAGAAGGGCAACCTGTCGTACGTCCTCGTCGCCGAGGGCAAGGCGGCCGTGCACACCTCGGCGATGATCGAGGGAGCCATGCACGGGCGCGCCGCCAAACTGGCGAAGACCAGCCTGCGGCGCCTGCTCAAGGCGAAGAAGGACCTGCACTCGGGCGAGACCAAGCTCCGCGTGTACCACGAGTTCTACAGCAAGCTGCCGATCCGCAAGGGGCTCGTCGTCTTCGAGAGCCACCTCGGCAGGCAGTACAGCGACAGCCCCCGGGCGATCTACGAGGAGATGCGCCGCCGGGGCGTCGCGTTCGAGGCCGTCTGGTCCTACGCCGGGGCGAAGCCGACCGGCTTCCCCGAGGACGTCACCCTCGTCCGGCGCTGGAGCTGGCAGTACCTGCGGGCGCTGGCGCAGGCCGAGTTCTGGATCGACAACCAGGGGTTCCCGCTGCGCCTGACGAAACGGGCGGGCACCACGTACATCCAGACCTGGCACGGCACGGCGCTGAAGCGGATGGGCTTCGACGAGCCGCACACCAAGTCCCGCGGCCTGGCCGCGCAGGAGTCGTTCCAGCGGTCCCTCGACCGCTTCGACCACTTCCTGATCCGTGGCGAGCACGACCGGCGCACCCTCGCCAAGGGCTTCCGGCTGCGCGAGGAGGTGCTGCTGCCGGTGGGCTACCCGCGCAACGACGAGCTCGTGCGGGCCCGCGTCGAGGAGAGCAGGACCGGGCACCGGGAACGGGGGCCGCTCGCGGCCGAGCTGGGCATCGAGCCGGAGAAGCAGGTGCTGCTGTACGCGCCGACGTTCCGCGCCCATCCGGGCGGCAAGGTGCGTCCCTTCGCCGCGCCCTTCGACATCGAGGAGTTCGCCGAGCGCTTCGGCGAGACCCACACGCTCCTGATCAGGACGCACTACCTGAACAGCGTGACGCTCCCGGCGTCGGTCCGGGGACGGGTCGTCGACGTCTCCCGCCTCCACGACGTCACCCCGCTGCTCGCGCTCGCGGACGGGCTCGTCACGGACTACTCCTCCGTGATGTTCGACTACGGGCTGCTCGACCGTCCGATGATCTTCTTCGCGTACGACTACGAGGAGTACGCCAAGGAGAACCGGGGCACCTACTTCGACCTGAAGGAGCGGGCGCCCGGCCCGGTCGTCGCCACGGAGGACGAGTTCTTCGACGCGGTCGCCCACCTGCACGACGAGGCCGACATCAAGTACGCGGCGGCACGCCGGCGGTTCAACGCGGACTTCAGCGAGTACGACCGGGGTGACGCGGCCCGTCGGATCGTCGACCAGTTCTTCACCAGGAGCGGGAAGTGACCAACCAGCCCACCGTGTCCGGCGGCCGCGACATCTTCATCGTCTCCAACAGCGTGGACGAGATGGGCGGGGTGACGACCTGGACCCACCAGATGGCCCGGGAGTTCACCGGCCGGGGCCACAGGGTCCACGTCATCGGCATCCGTCCGGCCCCCGCCGGGCGCGGACACGACTTCCCCGAGCCGCTGCCGTACGACACCACCACGCTGTACGACGAGCACCCGCCGAAGTTCCGCTCGCTTCGCGGCATCAAGGGCAGGCTGAACGCGGTCGAGCGCCGTCGCAACGCGGTCCGCGCCGCCGGCATGCGGGAGCGGGCCGACCGGATGACGGCCCTGTTCGCCGCCGCCCGGCCCGGCGCCGTCGTGATCGTGACGCAGGCCTGGGCGATGGAGTGGGTGTCCCTCGCCGACACCAAGGGCCTCGTCGTCATCGGCATGAGCCACGAGTCGTACGCGGCGACCGCGGCCACCTCGCGGCACGGGCGGGTGAAGCGGTACTACAAGGACGTCGACCGGCTCCTCGTCCTCACCCCCGGCGACGCGGACCGGTGGATCCGGGCCGGCATGGACAACGTCGGCCACATGCCCAACGCCCTGCCGTTCATGCCCGACGTCCCGGCGCCGCGCACCGAGAAGGCCGTCGCCAGCGTCGGCCGTCTCTCGCACGAGAAGGGCGTGGACATACTGCTCGACAGCTGGGCCGAGATCGCGCCCCGCCACCCCGACTGGAAGCTGCGGATCTACGGGACGGGCGACGAGGAGGAAGCGCTGCGCCGCCGGACCACCGACCTCGGTCTCGACGGCTCGGTGGAGTGGATGGGACGCACCAACGACGTCCTCGGTGCGCTCTCCCGGGCCTCGGTCTTCGCCCAGGCCTCCCGGGCCGAGGGCTTCCCGATCACCCTGCTCGAAGCGATGGCGGCCGGGGTGCCCTGTGCCGCGTTCGACTGCGCGCCGGGCGTCCGGGAGATCATCCGGGACGGCGAGGACGGTCTGCTCGCCCGGCTCGGCAACACCGTGGAGCTCGGCGGCCACATCAGCACGCTGATCACCGACAAGGAGCTGCGGGACCGCATGGGCGACGCGGCCTTCGAGAACGTGAAGCGGTACGCCTCGGACGAGATCACCGACCGCTGGGAGGAGCTCTTCGCCTTCCTGGAGCGCTGACCCTCGCCGGAGCGGCCGGCGGGAAAAACGGCGGTCGGAACGAGAGAAGGGCCGGGGGTGCGTACCCCCGGCCCTTCCTCAGGCGCTCGCGAGGAGACCCCCCGGTGCGCGGGGTCTCCTCGCGGTCAGACCGCCGCGCCGCGGCGGGCGACCCAGCCGGCCCAGGCGGAGCCGATCATGTCGCGCACGTCGTGACGGGCCTTCCAGCCGAGCTCGGAGGCGATCCGGTCGGCGGCGGCGACGACCCGCGCGGGGTCGCCGGGGCGGCGCGGCGTGACGACGGGGGCGACGGCGTGGCCGGTGATCTCGTTGATCAGCTCGACCATCTCGGTGACGGAGACGCCCTCGCCACGGCCGATGTTGACCGTGAGGTCGCGCGGCTCCCCCGCCTCGGCCCACTCGGCGAGCTTGCGCGCGGCGACGAGGTGCGCGTCGGCCAGGTCCTCGACGTGGATGTAGTCACGGATGCAGGTGCCGTCGGGCGTGTCGTAGTCGTCGCCGAAGATCCGCGGGGACTCCCCCGCGTCGAGCCGCTCGAACACCATCGGGACCAGGTTGAAGACGCCGGTGTCGGCGAGCTCCGGGGCCGCGGCACCGGCCACGTTGAAGTAGCGCAGGCAGGCCGTGGAGATGCCGTGCGCGGCGCCCGCGGCGCGGACCAGCCACTCGCCGGCCAGCTTCGTCTCGCCGTAGGGGCTGAGCGGCAGGCAGGGGGTCTCCTCGGTGACGAGGTCGACGTCCGGCATGCCGTAGACGGCGGCCGAGGAGGAGAAGAGGAAGTTGCGCACGCCCGCCGCGGCGACCGCCTCAAGGAGGACGGTGAGGCCGATCACGTTCTCGCGGTAGTAGTGCAGCGGCAGTTCGACGGACTCGCCGACCTGCTTCTTGGCGGCGAGGTGGACGACGCCCGTGACGCCGTGCTCGGCGATCGTCCGGTCGAGGACCTCGCGGTCCAGGGTGGAGCCGACCACCAGGGGGACGCCTTCGGGCACCCGCTCCTCGTACCCCGTGGACAGGTCGTCGAGGACGACGACCCGCTCGCCCGCCTGCGTCATGGCGCGGACCACATGGGAGCCGATGTACCCGGCGCCGCCGGTGATCAGGTAAGTCATGCCCAAACCCCTTTTCACTGAGAACTGCGGGAGAGCCGTCGGAGCCTGGCCCCCACCGCCCGGAGCCCGTCACGGACACCGGGTGCGAGCCGTACCGCCAGCGAGCCGTTCGCCGTGGTGTACTGCCGCACCAGCAGTACACCGTACCGGCTGCTCGGCACGACCGACCGTCGCTGCCGGTCCTCCGGCAGCCGCAGCGCCGTCGTGAAGGTCTCACCGTCCGCGCAGGTCACCGTGATCCGGACGTCCCAGAGCTGGACGCCCCGCCGCCCCCGGCGGCAGCCCTCCCGGGCCAGGCCCGTGAGCCCGGCGGGGACGCGGCCGGACCAGCCGCCCGCCACCTCGCTCAGCTCGGCCCGCTCGGTGCGGGCGGGCGTGTCCGCGCCCCGGGGCAGGAAGTCGACCGTGGCGGTACGGGGGACGGCGGCGCCCAGCCGTCCGTACAGGTCGCGGACCGTGAACCGCACCTGGCCCCCGGTGGCCGGGCGCCGCAGGTCGCCGTCGACGAGCAGCGGGAGCCCGGCGAGCGGCAGGGTCTCCACGCCGTCGAGTTCCACGGGAAGGTCCTCGGACCAGACGGCGGCGTCCCCGATCCGGGCGTACGGCGGGAGCAGCCGGGCCGGATCGGCGGCGAGCCGGGACAGCCTGAGCAGGTCCCGGGGCTCCTCGGCGGCGAGGAGGAACCGGGCGGCCCAGCGGGCGGGCGGGGACGCGGCGGCGATGTCGCCCTCCCCGAAGGTCGCGAGGTGTTCCCTGGCCGACCCCCACCAGCCGGTGCGGTACGCGGTGTCGCGCAGCCTCAGCTCGCGGGCGTACAGGAGCAGGTCGTGTTCGAGGAACTTGGTGCGGCAGGCGGCGGCGAGTTCCTTGCGGCCGGCCGTCTCGAAGGTCTCCACGGCCATGCGGTGAGCGGCGATCCGCGCCTGCCAGTTCGCGATGCCGTCGCGGTCGAGGGAGATCGACAGCCGCGCGGTGGCCCGCCGTACGTGCCAGATGTAGACGGTGTCGGGGACGACGGCGACGCGCGGCGCGGCGGCCAGGACGCGGGCGGTGAAGAGGAAGTCCTCGTAGACGCAGCGGCCGTCGGGGAAGCGGATGCCGTGCTCGGCGAGGAAGGCGCGGTCGTACACCTTGTTGACGCAGAGCGTGTCGTGCACGAGCGGCATGAGGTCCGCCGCCGTCTCCAGGAGGGCGGGCTCGTGGTAGAGCGCGGGCTGCCAGCGGACGTCGCGGCCCTCGGGCAGTTCGCGCCGCACACAGGCGCCGACCGCGACGGGCGCCCCGTGGCGTTCGGCCGCCGCCACCAGGGCCTCGGCGGCGCCCTCGGGCAGGATGTCGTCGCTGTCGAGGAATATCACGCTGGGCGCGGTGACCGCCCGGAAGCCGTCGTTGCGGGGGGTGCCGCAGCCGCCGCTGTTCTCCGCGCGGTGGACGACACGGAGCCGGGGGTGCAGCGCGGCCAGTTCGTCCAGGACCCGGGCCGTGCCGTCGCTCGATCCGTCGTCGACGGCCACGACCTCCGCGACGACCGGGCCCTGGTCGAGCACCGACCGGATCGCGTCGCGTACCAGCACCTCGTCATTGTGTGCGATTACCACAACGCCGAGCTTTCCTGCTACCTGAGGGGTAGTGATACTACTCACACGGAGGATGGTACGGGACTCCCGCCGCCCTCCACTCCCGTCCGCCGGAAACGCGAACGGCCGCCCGCGCACCGCTCGGTCCCTGAGGACCTCACGGGCGACGGACGGCCGCAAAAGAGGCGGACAGGCCCTAGAAGGGGTCGAACTCGTCGAACTCCCGCTGGGCGTCGTCCCGCTCGGCGTCGCGGTCGCGGCGGCGCTGGGCCGCCGGGCGCGGGGCCTCGAGGCGGTGGTCCTCGCCCCGGCGGCCGAGCATCTCGGCGCCCGCCATCATCGAGGGCTCCCAGTCGAAGACGACCGCGTTCTCCTCGGAGCCGATGGCGACGCCGTCGCCGGCGCGGGCACCGGCCTTCATCAGCCGGTCCTCGACACCGAGGCGGTTGAGGCGGTCGGCCAGGTAGCCCACGGCCTCGTCGTTGCTGAAGTCGGTCTGGCGGACCCAGCGCTCCGGCTTCTCGCCGCGCACCCGGTACACGTCCTCGGCCTCGTCGTACGTGACGGTGAAGCCCGCGTCGTCGACGGCCTTCGGGCGGATGACGATGCGGGTCGCCTCCTCCTTCGGCTTGGACGCGCGCGCCTCGGCGACGATGCCGGCGAGGGCGAAGGAGAGCTCCTTGAGGCCGAGACGGGCCACGGCGGAGACCTCGAACACCTGGTAGCCGCGGGCCTCGAGATCCGGGCGGATCATCTCCGCGAGGTCCTGGCCGTCCGGGATGTCGATCTTGTTGAGCACGACGATGCGGGGCCTGTCCTCCAGGCCGCCGTACTGCCGCAGCTCCTCCTCGATGATGTCGAGGTCGGTGACCGGGTCGCGGTCGGACTCCAGCGTCGCCGTGTCCAGGACGTGCACGAGGACCGAGCAGCGCTCGACGTGGCGCAGGAACTCGAGGCCCAGGCCGCGGCCCTGGCTGGCGCCGGGAATGAGGCCCGGCACGTCGGCGATCGTGTAGACCGTCGAGCCGGCCGTGACGACGCCCAGGTTCGGGACCAGGGTGGTGAACGGGTAGTCCGCGATCTTCGGCTTGGCGGCCGAGAGGACCGAGATGAGCGAGGACTTGCCGGCGCTCGGGTAGCCGACGAGCGCCACGTCGGCGACGGTCTTGAGCTCCAGGACGATGTCGCGCGCCTCGCCCGGCTCGCCGAGCAGCGCGAAGCCGGGGGCCTTGCGGCGCGCGGAGGAGAGCGCGGCGTTGCCGAGGCCGCCGCGGCCGCCCTGGCCCGCGACGAAGGTGGTGCCCTGGCCGACGAGGTCGGCGAGCACGTTGCCCTGCTTGTCGAGGACGACGGTGCCGTCGGGCACGTACAGGACCAGGTCCTGGCCGTCCTTGCCGGAGCGGTTGTCACCGGCGCCGGGCTGGCCGTTGGTGGCCTTGCGGTGGGGCGAGTGGTGGTATTCGAGGAGCGTGGTGATGGCCTGGTCGACGACCAGGGTCACATCGCCGCCACGGCCGCCGTTGCCGCCGTCGGGTCCGCCGAGCGGCTTGAACTTCTCCCGGTGAACGGAGGCGCAGCCGTGGCCTCCGTTACCCGCGGCGACATGCAGCTCGACGCGGTCCACGAAGGTGGTCATGGTTCTGTGCCTCCAGTTACTTCTGGGTGGAATGTCTATCTAGTAACACGCGAAAGGCGGACCCGCTTCCCGTTACGGGAAGTGAGGTCCGCCTCCGCAAAGATCCGATCAGGCGACCGGAACGATGTTCACGACCTTGCGGCCACGGTGGGTGCCGAACTGCACCGAACCGGCCTGCAGGGCGAACAGCGTGTCGTCGCCGCCACGGCCGACGCCGGAGCCCGGGTGGAAGTGGGTGCCACGCTGGCGGATCAGGATCTCACCCGCGTTGACGACCTGACCGCCGAAGCGCTTCACGCCGAGCCGCTGGGCATTGGAGTCGCGCCCGTTCCGGGTGGACGATGCGCCCTTCTTGTGTGCCATGTCTCAGTCCCTCTTACTTCGCAGCCGCGGGGATACCGGTGACCTTGATCGCCGTGTACTGCTGGCGGTGACCCTGGCGACGGCGGTAGCCGGTCTTGTTCTTGTAGCGCAGGATGTCGATCTTGGCGCCCTTGTGGTGGTCCACGATCTCGGCCTGGACCTTGATCCCGGCCAGGACCCACGGGTCGCTGGTCACGGCGTCGCCGTCGACAACGAGCAGGGTCGAGAGCTCGACCGTGTCGCCAACCTTGGCAGTGGGAATCTTGTCAACCTCAACGATGTCGCCGACAGCAACCTTGTGCTGGCGACCACCGCTGCGCACGATGGCGTACACGCGGATCTCTCTCTCACTCGGGATCGAAACCTCTGAAGCCAGCCGCTCACACGGACCCGAGGGCCCGCGGCGTTCCGGAATCGGACGAGCGGCCTCTCCCGACGAGCGGGAGGGAAGTGCTCAGAGGCGCGGCGCATCGATAGACACGCCGACGGTCTAGGTTACGGGCGGCTGCCACGGAGGGTCAAATTCGCCCGATCGGCACGGGCCGCCCGCCCCGTCCGGGGAGGGCGGCCCGTGCCCGCCGGTCAGTCCTGGGAAGGGGCGGCGGTCTTCTCCGCCGCCTTCTTCGCCGGGGCCTTCTTGGCGGTGGTCTTCTTCGCCGCGGTCTTCTTGGTCGCCGCCGTCTTCTTGGTGGCGACCTTCTTGGCCGTGGCCTTCTTCGCCGCGGTCTTGCGCGCCGCCGTCTTCTTGACGGGGGCGGGCTCGGCCTCGACGGGCGCCTCGGTGGCCTCGGTGACCGCCTCGGCGGCCTCGGCCGGGGCCGTGGTCACCACGACCACGGCGGCCTCCTCGGCGCCCGAGGGCGAACCGGCCGGGGCGGTGGCCTTACGGACCACCCGGCGGCGCCCACGCGGCGGGGCGGCCACGGGGGCCTCCTCGACGACGGGCTCGGCGACCGGCTCCACCACGGGCTCCGGGGCGGCCTCGGCGACCGGCTCGACGGCGACCGGCTCGGCCGGCGCCGGCTCGACGACGGTCGGCTCGACGACGGTCGGCTCGACGACGGTCGGCTCGGCGGCCGGCTCCGTGGTCGAGACGACCGGGGAGGTCGCCCGGCGCGTGGCGCGACGGCGGCCGCGCGGGGCCGGCGCGGCGGCCTCGTCGGCCACCGGCTCGGCGACGGGCTCGGGCGCCACGACGGGCTCCGGCTCGGCGACCGGCTGCTCCACGACCGGCTCCGGCTCCGCGACGGGCTGAGGCTTCGCCTCGAACTCGACCGGCTCGGTCTCCACGACCGGCCGCGCGGCGACCGGCGCCGACACCCTGCGGGTGGCGCGACGGCGGCCACGGCCGCGCGTGGCGGCGGCCTCCGCCTCGGCGACGGAGCCGTACAGCTCCTCGTCGGGGGCGATCGGCTCGGGAAGGGCCACCGGGGCGGCCAGCTCGGCCGCGACCTCGGCCTCGGTCTCGACCAGGGCCTCGGCCTCGGTCTCCGCCGCCTCGGCGTGCTCGTGCTCGTGGACGTGCTCGGCGCCGCCGCGGCCGCGCTTCTTCGAGCGCTTGCCGCCGCCACCGCCACCGGCGGTGGTCGGCTGCTCCATGTGCACGATGACACCGCGGCCGTTGCAGTGGACGCAGGTCTCGGAGAAGGACTCCAGGAGTCCCTGGCCGACCCGCTTGCGGGTCATCTGGACCAGGCCGAGCGAGGTGACCTCGGCCACCTGGTGCTTGGTCCGGTCACGGCCCAGGCACTCCAGGAGGCGGCGCAGCACCAGGTCGCGGTTGGACTCCAGGACCATGTCGATGAAGTCGATGACGACGATGCCACCGAGGTCGCGCAGCCGCAGCTGACGCACGATCTCCTCGGCCGCCTCGAGGTTGTTCCTCGTCACGGTCTCTTCGAGGTTGCCGCCCTGGCCGGTGAACTTGCCGGTGTTGACGTCGACGACGATCATCGCCTCGGTCTTGTCGATCACCAGCGAGCCGCCGCTCGGCAGCCAGACCTTGCGGTCGAGCGCCTTCATGAGCTGCTCGTCGATCCGGTACGTCGCGAAGACGTCGACCTCGCTCGTCCACCGGGACAGACGGTCGGTCAGGTCGGGGGCGACGTGGTGGACGTACCCGTGGATGGTCTCCCAGGCGTCGTCACCGCTGACGATGACCTTGGAGAAGTCCTCGTTGAAGATGTCGCGGACGACCCGGACGGTCATGTCCGGCTCGCCGTAGAGCAGCGTCGGGGCGTTGCCGCTCTTCGCCTTCTTCTGGATGTCCTCCCACTGCGCCTGCAGACGCTCGACGTCACGGCGCAGCTCGTCCTCGCTCGCGCCCTCGGCGGCGGTGCGCACGATGACGCCCGCGTCCTCGGGGACGATCTTCTTGAGGATGGTCTTGAGGCGGGCGCGCTCGGTGTCCGGGAGCTTGCGGCTGATGCCGGTCATCGAGCCCTCGGGCACGTACACGAGGTAGCGGCCGGGCAGCGAGACCTGGCTGGTCAGCCGGGCGCCCTTGTGGCCGATCGGGTCCTTCGTCACCTGGACGAGGACCGACTGGCCGGACTTGAGGGCGGTCTCGATGCGGCGCGGGCCGTTGCCCATGCCGAGCGCCTCGAAGTTGACCTCGCCGGCGTACAGGACGGCGTTGCGGCCCTTGCCGATGTCGACGAAGGCGGCCTCCATGGACGGCAGCACGTTCTGGACCTTGCCCAGGTAGACGTTGCCGACGTACGAGGTGGCCTGCTCCTTGTTGACGTAGTGCTCGACGAGCACGTTGTCTTCCAGGACGCCGATCTGGGTGCGCTCGCCGTTCTGGCGGACGACCATGACCCGCTCGACGGCCTCGCGGCGGGCCAGGAACTCGGCCTCGGTGATGATCGGGACGCGGCGGCGGCCCTGCTCGCGGCCCTCGCGGCGGCGCTGCTTCTTGGCCTCCAGACGGGTCGAGCCCTTGATGGACTGGACCTCGTCGGCGCCCGTGCCGGGCTCGGCCTTCTCGCGGGCCGGACGGGGCTCTCGGACCTTGACGACCGTACGGACGCCTTCCTCGTCGGCGCCCTCGGCGTCGGCGGAGGCGTCCCCGCTGCGACGGCGGCGGCGACGGCGACGACGGGAGCTGCTGGAGCCGCCGGCGAAGGCCTCGTCCTGGTCCTCCTCGGACTCCTCGGGCTCCTCGGCCTCCTCGGTGTCGTCGGACTCGTCGGAGCGGGGCTCCTCGCCCTCCTCGACGTCGCTGAGCTCACCGCGACGGCGGCGGCGGCCACCACGGCGGCGCCGGCGCGAGGGGCGGTCCTCGTACTCGTCCGTCTCCTCGGCCGCCTCGGGCTCCTCCATCTCGACGGTCTCGTCGACCTCGTCGGCGACGGCCTCGACCTCGGGCTCGTCGGCGACGGTGGCCGGGACGGGCTCCACGGCGACGGGCTCGCCGCGGCGGCGACGGCGACGGCGGGAGCCGGCCTCGGCGCGCTCGGCGGGCTCGGGGGTCTCGACGACCTCGGCCTCGACGGCCTCGGTCTCCTCGACCGTCTCCTCCTCGTCCTCCGGCTCCACGGCGGTCGCGGCGGCGGCCGCGGCGGTCTCCGGGGTCTGGAACATCGGCTCGGCGAAGACCGGGGCCTGGAAGACGGCGACGGCGGGGCGCGCGGCACGGCGCGTCTCCCTGACCGGGGCCGGCTCGGAGGTGAACTGCGGCGAGGTCGCGCGGCGGCGGCCGCGGCCACGGGTGGCCGCGGTCTCGGCGGCGGTGACCTCGGCCTCGTCGGCGGCGATCTGCGCGGCGGCGGCCGCGGGCAGCGACTCGCCGGTGGCGGGGGCCTCGGTGGCCACCTCGGGAGAGGTGACCTTGCGGGTGGCACGGCGGCGGGTGCGCGGGGCGGGTGCGGCGTCCTCCTCCGCGGCCTCGGCGGTCTCCACGACCGGCTCGGCGGCGGGGGCCGCGACCGCGGTCTCCTCGGCGGCGGCAGGCGCGCCGGCCGGGGCGGTGGCCTTACGGGTGGCCCGGCGGCGGGTACGGGCGGGCGCGGCGGCCTCGGGGGCCTCCTCCGCGACGGCCTCGGCGGCCGGGGCGGGCGCCGTGGTCTCGGCGGGCTCCTCGGCGGCGGCCGGGGAGGTCACCGGCGCGGTGGCCTTACGGGTGGCGCGGCGGCGCGGGCGGGCGGGGGCGGCCTCGGGGGCCTCCTCGACGGCCTCGGACCCGGTGGCGGTCTCCACGACCGGTTCCGGGGTCTGCGCGACGGGCGCCACGGTCTCGGCGGTCTCCGCGGCGGGCGCGGTGGCCTTGCGGGTGGCGCGGCGGCGGGTGCGCGGCGCGGGTGCGGCCTCGGCCTCCGCGGCCGGAGCGGCCTCCGCGGCCGACGTCTCGACGGCCGCGGCCTCGGCGGTGACGGCCGGGACCTCTGCGGTCGCACCCGTCACCGGCGGACCGGCGGGGCGGGAAGCGGCGCGGCGCCTGCGGCGCGGCGGCAGCTTGTCACCGGGCGCGTTGGTGTCTTCGTTGGACTCGAGCATGCGGGGTTCTCCCGTCACGCTCCCGGGCGCCGCGCCTTGTTCCGGTCCGGCGGTCGCGCCTGTGGCGCGGTGCCGCCGCCCGGGGCGCGGGCGCCGCACGGGAGCTCTATGTCTGGCTCGCCGGTTCCGTACGCCCTGTGCGGACGGCCTGGCGAAAGTCTCCTGGTCAGTGCGGTGCCCGACCCAGGTGGCTCCCGAGTACCAGGGCATCGCTACAACGACCGCTCCCTACGCGATGCCGGTACCCGGCGCCGTCGCAGAGGCGGTCGGGGCGGCCGTGGTAGAAGCGGCCGTGACTGCCTCGCGGTCGGGCGCGAGCGGGTCGGTCACCGTGCCGGACTCCTCGTCGAAGAGCCCCTGCGCCAGCCTGGTCACCGCAGCGGGGACCGGCGGCGCCAGGTCGGCCACAGCTCGGAGACCGGACAGGACGTCGTCGGGTCGCACGGCAGGTGTCACGTGCCGAACAACCAGCCGCAGTATCGCACAAGCGCTGTCCAGCGGCCTATCACCCTGGGGATCACCCTGGGGACGGGTCGCCGTCAGCTCGGTGACCGCGGAACGCGCGTCGAAGGTGCGGACGCCGTTCTTGGTCTTGCGCTGTACTTCCACGGTCTCGGCCGCGAGAAACGTGTCGACGGCCTTCTCGGCGTCCTCGACGGTGACGCCTTCGAGCCGCAGCTCCCACACGGAGGCGGTGAGCCGGTCGGCGAGGCCCGAGGTGCGGGCCTCGACGGCGTCGGTGATGTCGAGGCCGGCCGGGAGGGACTCGTCGAGCAGGGCCCGCAGGGTCTCCGGGTCACGCGCCTCGGTGAGGGCGATCTCCAGGTATTCGGCCTCGGAGCCCGTGCCCGTCGGGGCGGCGTTGGCGTACGACACCTTGGGGTGCGGGGTGAAGCCGGCCGAGTACGCCATGGGCACCTCGGCACGGCGCAGTGCACGCTCGAAAGCGCGCTGGAAGTCACGGTGGCTGGTGAACCGGAGGCGGCCGCGCTTGGTGTAGCGCAGTCGGATGCGCTGCACCGCCGGTGCGGGCGGCGGGCCTTCGGGCTGTCGCTTGCCCAGTGGTTCTTCTCCTCGTTGCGGGGCGGGCGCGGGTGTCGCGCCGCCCACGGACGTCCAGGGGGTTCCCTCGGGGCCGGCCGGTTCACCCTCGCTCGTGCAGGGAGATCTCGGTCTCGGCCGCCACGCCGGGAACGGTGTGTCGTGGTGCAGTACCTCCCAGGTTACGCGCCCGACCCGGCAGGACGGTCACAGGATCGGGCTGCCGTGCTCCGCCGACGAGCGCGCGCCACGCGTCCCGGCGGGCCTGGCGCACGGTCGCGCGTGCCGAGGCGAGGGCGGCGCGTGCCGCCCGGCCGGTCTCCACGGCGACCTTTCGCGCCGGGCGCCACAGGGCGTCGCGCACGACGTGGCCGACCGGGGTGCACACGTTCCGGTAGAACCAGCCGGCGGGGCGGCCGATCAGGTGGCGTGCCAGCCACTTCAGGGCGCGCCCGGCGGCCCGTGTGACGTATCCCGCGACGCGCCAGGCGACCTTGAACGCGTCGACGGTCTCGCGGCCGATCACGGCGAGGAGCCGTCCGGCGGGGGCGAGCACCCATCGGTACAGGAACACGGCCGGGATGACGACGAGAACCCTCACGAGGCGCTTCACGAGCCAGGCGAGGCCGCGACCGAGGAGGACGAGCCCGTGGCCGAGCGGGGTGAGGACGAAGCGGTACGTCCCCCGCGCGACGGGCACGACCACGTACCGCCACAGGGCGGTCCACGGCCGGACGAGCACCGCCCACAGCACGAGGCCGGTCCCGCGCCCGAGCGGTGTGAGCAGGCGGGCGTACGCCCAGGCCGCTCCCCGGGCCAGTGCCTGTCCGAGGGGTTTCAGGACGGTCCGGTACAGCCAGGCCGCCGGGTTCGCGATCAGATGGACGGCGAGCGGTACGGCCACATGGCGCCAGAGCGCGCGCCAGGGCCAGTAGAGGACCGCCCTGAGCAGCCACCACACGGCGAGGCCGAGGAGCTCGGCCGTCCGGGCGAGGGCGCGTCCCACCGGGGCGAGCACCGTCCGGCGGAGCCAGGCGCCGGCCCGCCCGAGGGGGCGCAGCAGCACCCGGCCGAGGAAGGCACCGCAGAGCACCAGGGCGTCCCACACGAGGCGCACGGGGACGACGACGACCAGCACCACGATCCGTACGGGAATCCTGATGGCCGTCGTCAGACAGCCTTCGGGCTCCGGCGGCCGGGGGGCGGTTTTCTCCAGGTCCATGAAGGTGAGGACGCGAAACGGCCGCGCGCGGTTTAGATCGGCCCGGACGGGCAGGCTCCGCCTTCGGGGGTGGGCCCGTAGCCTAGGGGCCGACGTCCGTGCCGTGTGCCCCTCTCGGCTTCCGCTCTTCCTACCCGTACACGTTGAGGCTTGGTATGAAAATATCCTTCCTTCTGGTCGATCGCTGTCACATCGGCGGCGTGGTCAGCGCCATCCACAACCTCGCCAAGGCGCTCGCGGACCACCACGAGGTCGAGCTGGTCGCCCTCCGCCGCAACCGCGACCAGGCGTTCTTCCCGCTCGACCCCCGGGTGAAGACGCTCGCTCTCTCGGACATGCGGAAGCACTCCCACACGTACGACGGCGACGACCCGATGATCGAGGTCTTCCCGCACATCTACCCGAACGAGCCCACGGACAAGAAGCCGTGGATCAGCCGTCTGGCCGAGCGGCGGCTGATGGAGTACCTGGCCACGACCGACGCCGACGTCGTGGTCAGCAACAACCCGAAGATCACGATCATGCTGGCCTACGCGGAGCGCGACTTCCTGAAGGTCGCGATGGAGCACTCCCGGCCCGCGCGGTACGGCGCGCACATCCGGGACGCCCTCTTCAAGGACGCGTACCCGAAGATGGACGCGATCACCGCGCCGACGCCGGACGAGTGCCGGACCATCGCCGGGGTCGTCCCCGCCGTGAGCCACCTGCTCTCCCCCATGCCGAACTGCATCCCGGCCCACGAGGGCCAGATGTCGACCGGCGACAACAAGATCGTGGTCACCGCCGGCCTGCTCAAGTCCCACAAGGGCTTCGCCGACCTCATCGAGGCCTTCTCCACCGTGGCGCCGCGCCACCCGGACTGGAGCCTGCGGATCTACGGCTCCGGCCCCGAGCGCGCCAACCTGCGCAAGAAGATCAACGACACGGACAGCAACAACCAGATCTTCCTGATGGGCCCGGCCACCCCGGTCACGCCGGAGTTCGCCAAGGCCTCCGTGTTCGTCCTCCCGTCCCACCTGGAGGCCTTCGGCAACGTCACCGTCGAGGCGATGGCGGCCGGCCTGCCGGCGGTCTGCTACGACGCCCCGCACGGCCCGCGCAACATCATCACGCAGGGCGAGGACGGCTACGTCGTGCCGCTCGGCGACAAGAAGGCGCTCGCCGAGCGCATCGAGAAGCTGATCTCCGACGAGGACCTGCGCCGGAAGATGGCGGCCGCAGCGGTGGCCAACGTGGTCCGCTTCCAGGAGGCCGAGACCGTCGCCCGCTTCGAGCGGCTCGTGGAGACCATGCGGGCCCGCCGGGCCATCCCGAGCACGGCCACCGCCGTGGTCGCCCCGCAGGGCGACGTCCGGGTGCTGGTCGACGGGCTGGCCGCCGACAGCGACGCCCAGCTGGTCTGCAAGGACATCCGCAAGAAGGCCGACGAGGTCGTCCTCCCCTTCGTCGACGGCGAGGCGATGGTCCCCGCGCTCGGCAAGCTCGTCGAGGGCGACTGGGAGCTGCAGATCCGCGCCGCCGGCTTCGACATGCCGCTGCGGTCGGCCGGCTGCGACACCCTCCAGATCCTGTCGCTGAAGCTGCCCCGCACCGAGGGCCCCGCCCTGTCGCTGCTGCTGCCGCACACTCACACGGACGGCACCCTGCGGGTGCAGAGCCGGGTGCGCGCCCAGCACGTCGAGGTCGCGGCCCTGAACGCCGGCGCCACCTCGATCGTCATCGAAGCCGCTGCCTGGGGCGTCAAGCCCGGCGCCGGCAGCGTGATCGAGGCCGTGCACCGCAAGGAGGCCGACCGGAACTTCACCTTCCCGGTCAAGGCCGGCGCCGACGGTCGCTTCACGGCCACCCTGGACAACGCCGCCGCGGCCCGCCTCCACCAGGCCGGCGCGGAGGACGTCTGGGACCTCTGGCTGCTGCCGGACCGGGACTCCGCCCGGATCCGCGTCTGCAAGCTGGCCACCGACGTCCTCACCCCGATGGACGTCTTCACCTACCCGTACCCGGTGGTGAAGCAGTCCGGCGCCCCTGCCGCCGTGGAGACCAAGGCGAAGAGCGTCTGGCGCAGCCGGCTGTCCGCCGTCCCCGGCGCGCCCGTCCGGAACGAGCTGCGCCCGTACTTCTCCAGCAACGGCCAGCTCTCGCTTAAGATCATCGACAAGAAGTGACCGGCGAGCGGTAGCCGGGCCCCCGCCCGGCCACCGCTTCCTGGGCCCCGGCCCAGGCCACCGGTCGCCGGCCCCCGGCCCGCACGACGGAGCCCCGGCCCGCAGGGAGACCTGCGGACCGGGGCTCTTCCGTACGCCCGGGGGGCACCGCCTACAGCGGCGCGCCCTCCTCGGCCATCTTGAACATCAGGTCCGCGAGACGCGCCGACGCGTGGCCGTCGTCGAGGTCGCAGAACAGGTGGTGGAACCTGTCGTACTTCTCCTGGTACTCGCCCGCGACCTCGTCGACCTCGCGGATCGCCTTGATCAGCTCCTCGGAGGTGCTGATGAGCGGCCCGGGGGCGTCGTTCTCGAAGTCGAAGTAGAAGCCGCGCAGCTTGTCGCGGTAGTGCTCCAGGTCGTACGTGAAGAACAGCATCGGACGACGCAGGTGGGCGTAGTCGAACATGACCGACGAGTAGTCCGTGATCATGATGTCGGCGGCCACGTACAGGTCCGCGATGTCCGGGTAGTCGGAGGCGTCGAAGACGAAACCGTTCCCGGCACCGGGGATGCTGTCCACGATGTTGGAGTGGCGCCGGATGAGGAAGACGTGGTCGTCACCCAGCTGACGGCGGGCGTCCTCCAGGTCCACCCGGAGGTCGAACTTGAACTGGCCGCGGCTGTGCGACAGGTCGTCCCGCCAGGTCGGCGCGTACAGCACGACCTTCTTGCCCTCGGGCAGCCCGAGCCGCTCCCGCACGGCCTTGGCCCGCTCCTCGCGGTCCTCGGCGTAGAGGTAGTCGTTGCGCGGGTAGCCCGTCTCGGCGATCAGCCCGTCGTACCCCATGGCGCGCTTCAGGATCGGCGTGCTGAACCGGTTGGACGAGACGAGGATGTTCCAGTTCGCCGCCTCCTGGACCAGCCGCTCGTGGTAGTTCGGGTCGAACTTGGGCGCGTCGATGTCCAGGCCGATCTTCTTGAGCATCGTGCCGTGCCAGGCCTGCACGATCACCTGCCCCGCCCGGCGCTTGATCCAGTGCGGGAGGTGTCCGTTGGTCACGATGTACCGCGAGCGCGCCAGCGCCTCGTACCACTCGGTGCCCTGGAACCGGACCGCCTTGACCGTGTCGGGGAGCTCGACCTGGCCGTCCCTGACCGCCCACAGGTGCTCCACGTCCGAGCCGCGGCGCAGCAGCTCCTCGTGGACGGCGCGCGGGCTGTCCGAGAACTGCTTGCCGTTGTAGCTGACGTACAGCACCTGGTCGCGCAGCGGCAGCTCGCGGCCCGCCTCGTAGACCTCCTGGCGGAGCTGGTACTGGCGGTTGTCGCCCCGCTCCATCGGCGTGAGGTCGGAGAGGCAGTTGAGCTGCGGGTGGTCCTGCCAGTGGACCTCCAGCTGGTACTCGCGGCCGTTGTGCGAGCCCTCCAGCGGGAACTGGGGCACGGCGAGCCGGTCCACGACGAGCGGCATCGACGGGCCGTCGCCGTCGGCCTCCAGGCGGAACACCCAGCGGCCGGCCTTGAGCGGCAGCCGCCCGCCGGTCCCCGACATCGTGGAGGGCCGGAAGGAGGCCTCGAAGGAGCCGTCGGGGCGGACGGTCAGCGGGACCGTCCGCTCGTCGAAGCGGTTCTTGGCGCTGACGACCAGGTGGTGGCCGGAGAGGGCGACGGGGGCGGTGCCCCGGACCGTGAAGGTCCCGTCCTCGCAGGTGATCTCGGTGATCTTGGCGCGGAGGGGGCGGCCGGAGAACTTCAGGTAGCCGTTGGTGCCGGAGAGGATGGCCACCTCGTTGAGCTCGGCACCCTCGCCGAAGGCGGCGGGCAGGCCGATCTGGTGGTCGGCCACGCCGTCCTTGACGACGACCCTGACCCTGCGGGCCGCCTTCTCCGGGTCGTCCGCCGCGTTCAGCTGGAGCTGCGTGCTCCAGTTGCGGCGCATCGACTTGGCGGGGTCGGCGCCGCCGGTCTCGGTGGTGTCCAGGTGCTCGGGAAGGAGGGCTATGTCACGCAGCGGGATGTGGATCCGCAGCGAGGTCCGCTCACCGGCGGATGCGACGGTCTCCGCCGGGAAGAGGAGCACCTCGCCACTGCTCTGGTTGATGACCCGCAGCGAGAACGTGGTGCCCGCGGGGGCCGTCTCACGGAACACGCCGTCGATGACGATCTCCTCGCCGGCCGACTCGAAGCCGGTGACGAGGAACGGCACCTTCTCGACGCGCAGCTTGAGCGCGGCGCGCCGGAGCTCGGGGACCAGGCGGTAGTCGTCGTCGAGCCACTGGTACGGCGGGTAGGCCAGCCGGTCCGAACCGTACGAGTGCACGGAACGGGAGCGCACGAGGCCGCTGGACAGGACACGCATGCCCACGTGCCAGAGGCCTTCCTGCCACTGGCCGCCCTTGCGGAAGCGGGCCGGGTCGATGACCGTCTCCCAGCCGGCCCAGTCGAAGCTGTGGCCGCGCCCCTTGTACCCGGAGGCCGTGGTCGCCTCGGAGGTGAAGATGTTGCTCAGCGGGATGAACACACGCCGCTGCGTGCCGTCCTTCTTCAGCTGCAGCAGCTTGACCACGCTGCGCTTGCCGTCCTGGTCGACGCGGTCGACCCAGGCGTTGCCGGCGAGCCGCAGCTTGCCGTCCTGCCACGATATCTCGGTCAGCGGCGAGCGCAGCTGGAGGTCCTGGTCCATGCGCAGGACCTTCTTGGGCAGCAGGTCCTCGTCGAGCGACGGGAACTTCGCGTACTTCCGGAAGGCGCCGTCGAGCTCGACGGGCTCGCCGAGCCGCTCGGACTCGATGAACTGGAGCAGCTCGGTGAGGGCGTGCTTGCGGACGAGGAGCCACTTGACGCGCAGCGGCGTGGGCAGCGCCGTGACCGTCTTGAGGTCGACCTGGTCGAGGTACTTGTTGGCCACGCGCATGAACTCGGCGCGGTACTCGTCGTCGCCGTCGGGCAGCACGTTGAGGAAGATGCGCAGGTCACCGGTGAGCACGGTCTTGTCGTACTCGCGCTTCAGCTCGTCGGCGAGGGGTTCCTTGCGGCTGGCGAGGAACCGGCTGACGGACTCCACGGCGGACGCGCGGTCGCGGGCGGCCTTGGGCTCGTTCCTGCGCTGCGTGATCGACGGGCTCGCCTCGCCCTCGCGCAGCCGCCAGTAGTACGTGGTCTGGCTGATGATGTCGACGGACTCGGCGAGGTACTGGGCCGGGACGATGACCGGGGTGTCCTCGTACAGCACGCCCTCGGGGAAGCGGAAGGCGTTCGCCTCCCAGAAGTCACGGCGGAACACCTTGTTGCAGGCGATCCGGTCCGTGAGGAGCATCCGCCTCTTCCGGACGTGGGTCTGCTTGACCGCGCCCCGGGAGAGGAACCGGTGCATCGGGGACTGCCACACCCTGGTCGAGTTGATGTGCTCCACGTTGCCGGTGGCGAAGGAGGAGCCGGTCTCGTCCAGGGTCTCGATCATCAGCCGGTAGGCGTCCGGCGGGATCATGTCGTCGCTGTCGACGAAGGCCAGGAACTCGCTCCCCGGCGCCATGCTGTCGAGACCCGTGTTGCGCGCGGCACCCAGGCCGGCGTTCTCCTTGCGGATCAGCCGGAAGCGGGGGTCCTTGGCCGCGAACCCCGCCGCTATCTCGTTGGACTCGTCCGTGGAGCCGTCGTCGATCATGAGCACTTCCAGGTCCTGGAAGGTCTGCACGGCCAACGAGTTGAGGCAGGCGGGCAGGTACTGCGCCACGTTGTAGATCGGGACGATGACGCTGAGCCGGGGTGCCATGAAGTTCTGCGTTCCTTTCCGTTTCAGACCCGCTCGACAAGCCGAGCGCCTGAGGGGTGACGGGGCGTGCTTTCGGTTTTCCAGCGGACCGACGGCGAGCGTCTCCACCCTCCGAGGAAGACCCGCCTGACGGCCGCACGCCCGCCGTCGAACTGCAGTACTTCTCCCGGTACCCGGTCCGCAGCTTAGCTGCCGGCTCATCCGCCCCGGCTGGGAGCACAGGACCTCGGCCTACATGACGCTGCGGCGGCCCCAGGCCACCGCAGCTCTCCAGGATAGACGATCCGCCCCCTCGGGCGTTCTGCCGTCGTTTGTGCTCCTGTCATACTGCGTTCGAGCGGTTCGACTGAGGAGACACACGGCATGCCGGCTGCAGCTAACCCCCGATTCAGCGTGATCATCCCTGTCTACGGGGTCGAGGGCTACATCCGCGAGTGCCTCGAGTCGGTGACCTCGCAGGGTTACCGGGACTTCGAGGTCATCGCGGTCGACGACTGCTCCGTCGACAGCAGCGGCGCCATCATCGACGAGTTCGCCGCCCGCGACCCGCGGGTGCGCGCCGTCCACCGCGCCGAGAACGGCGGCATCGGCGCCGCCCGCAACACCGGCGTCGAGCACGCCCGCGGCGACTACCTGCTCTTCGTGGACGGCGACGACTCGATCCGCCCCGGCTCCCTCCAGGCCATGGCCGACCGGCTCGCCGAGGCCGAGGACCCCGAGATCCTGCTCTTCGACCACGTCCGCACCCATGTCGACGGCAGCGTCGAGGCCAGCAAGACCGGCCCGTACCTGGCCGGCATCCGCGGCGAGGTCGTCCGCCCCGTCGACCACCTGGAACTCCTGCGGATCTTCGCCGTGGTCTGGAACCGCGTCTACCGCCGCGACTTCTTCACCGGCGAGGGCTACGCCTTCACCGACGGCCTGTACGAGGACGCGCTCATGGTCTACACGTCCATGGCCGCCGCCCGGCGCGTCGCGGGCCTGGAGTACGTGGTCGTCGAGTACCGCCAGCGCCGCCAGGGCAGCTCGATGCGCAGCAGCTCCCCGCGCAAGCACTTCGTGATCTTCGACCAGTACCAGCGAGTCTTCGACTACCTCGAAGGCCGCCCCGGCCTCGACGAGTACCGCAAGCTCGTCTTCGAGCGGATGGTCACCCACTTCCTCTACACCTTCGCCCGTGGCTTCCGAATACCCCGCAGCCACCGGCGCGCCTACCTGAAGCAGGCGGGCCAGACGTACCGCCGCAACGAGCCCGCGGGCTTCACCCCGCCGCCCGGCATGATCGGCCTGAAGTTCAAGGTCCTCAAGACCGGCTCGTACGCCGCCTTCGAGGCCCTCAAGGCGGTCAACGGCACCCGTGAGACGGCCTTCGGCGCCCTCGGCCGGTCGAAGCGCTGGGGCGGCCGCAAGGCCCTGCGCGCCTACTACGCCGTGCAGCGCCGCCTCCCCCTCGACGAGAGCCTCGCCGTCTACTCGGCGTACTGGGGCCGCACGCCCGGCTGCAACCCGCTCGCCGTGCACGAGGCCGCCAAGAAGCTCGCGCCGGAACTCCGCGGGGTGTGGGTGGTGAACCAGGCGTACGCCGGCAGCACCCCGGCCGGCCTGACCCGGATCGCCCCGGCCACCTTCGGCTACTGGAAGGCGATGGCCCGGGCCAAGTACCTGGTCAACAACGTCAACTTCCCCGACGCCGTGATCAAGCGCCCCGGCCAGGTCCACCTGCAGACCCACCACGGCACCCCGCTCAAGCGGATGGGCCTCGACCAGCAGAACTACCCGGCCGTCGCCCGCAGCATGGACTTCGACAAGCTCCTTGAGCGCGTCGACCGCTGGGACTACAGCGTCTCGTCGAACCAGCACTCCACCGAGCACTGGGAGCGGGTCTACCCGGCCGCCTTCCGGTCGCTCAACACCGGCTACCCACGCAACGACGTCTACTACCGGGCCACCGCCGCGGACGTCCGCCGGATCCGCGGCGAGCTGGGCATCGAGCCGGGCAAGAAGGCGATCCTGTACGCGCCCACCGTGCGCGACCACCAGAAGAACGCCTTCGTCTCACGGCTCGACCTCGCCCGCTTCTCCCGCGAGCTCGGCCCGGACTTCGTCCTCCTCGTCCGCGCCCACTACTTCTACGGCGGCGACCCGGAGCTGAACGCCCTCGCGGAGCGGGGCGCGCTCGTCGACGTGTCGCGGTACCCGTCGGTGGAGGAGCTCTGCCTCGCGGCGGACGCGCTGATCACCGACTACTCGTCGATCATGTTCGACTACGCCAACCTCGACCGGCCGATCGTGACGTACGCCGATGACTGGGAGGCGTACCGCACCTGCCGCGGTGTGACCTTCGACCTGCTCTCCGGCGAACCCGGCGAGACCCCCGGTGTGATCACGACCACCGAGGACGAGCTGATCGAGGCGTTCCGCGGCGGCGCCTGGGAGGGCGAGCGCGCCACCGCGCTGCGCCAGGCCTTCCGTGAGCGGTTCTGCATGTGGGACGACGGCTCCGCCGCGGAGCGGGTCGTCCGCCGCGTCTTCCTCGGCGAGGAGAGGCTCCGCCCGCCGGTGGTCCCCGTGACGGAACGCACCCCGGCCCCCGCACCCCACGTGGCGGAGGCCACCGGCCCCTTCGCCCCCCGCCTGTCGGACCACGACGAACTCGCCGAGGCCGACCGCTAGGACGAACGGCCGCCGACACGAACGAAGAGGCGCCCGGAGGAAGAATCCTCCGGGCGCCTCTCGCGTGCCTGTCGCGGCGGTGGGCTACTTCTTGACCGTGAGCGGGAGCAGCTTCTTGCCCGTGGGGCCGATCTGGATGTGGGTGTCCATCTGCGGGCAGACGCCGCAGTCGAAGCACGGGGTCCAGCGGCAGTCCTCGACCTCGGTCTCGTCGAGCGAGTCCTGCCAGTCCTCCCAGAGCCAGTCCTTGTCGAGACCGGAGTCCAGGTGGTCCCAGGGCAGGACCTCCTCGTACGTGCGCTCCCGGGTGGTGTACCAGGCGACGTCCACGCCGAAGTCGGGGAGCGTCTTCTCGGCGCAGGCCATCCAGCGGTCGTACGAGAAGTGCTCGCGCCAGCCGTCGAAGCGGCCGCCGTCCTCGTACACCGCGCGGATGACCGCGCCGATGCGGCGGTCGCCGCGGGAGAGGAGGCCCTCGACGATGCCGGGCTTGCCGTCGTGGTAGCGGAAGCCGATCGAGCGGCCGTACTTCTTGTCGCCGCGGATCTTGTCGCGGAGCTTCCGCAGGCGCTCGTCGGTCTCCTCGGCGGAGAGCTGCGGGGCCCACTGGAACGGGGTGTGCGGCTTGGGGACGAAACCGCCGATGGAGACGGTGCAGCGGATGTCGTTCTGGCCGGAGACCTTGCGGCCCTCGGCGATCACGTTCATCGCCATGTCGGCGATCTGGAGGACGTCCTCGTCGGTCTCCGTCGGCAGGCCGCACATGAAGTACAGCTTCACCTGGCGCCAGCCGTTGCCGTACGCGGTGGAGACGGTCCTGATGAGGTCCTCCTCCGAGACCATCTTGTTGATGACCTTGCGCATGCGCTCGGAGCCGCCCTCGGGGGCGAAGGTGAGGCCGGAGCGGCGTCCGTTCCTCGTCAGCTCGTTGGCCAGGTCGACGTTGAAGGCGTCCACGCGGGTCGAGGGGAGGGACAGGCCCACCTTGTCGTCCGTGTAGCGGTCCGCGAGGCCCTTGGCGATCTCACCGATCTCGGAGTGGTCCGCCGAGGAGAGCGAGAGGAGACCGACCTCCTCGAAGCCCGTCGCCTTGAGGCCCTTCTCGACCATCTCGCCGATGCCGGTGATGCTTCGCTCCCGCACGGGGCGCGTGATCATGCCGGCCTGGCAGAAACGGCAGCCTCGGGTGCAGCCGCGGAAGATCTCGACGGACATGCGCTCGTGGACGGTCTCCGCGAGCGGCACGAGGGGCTGCTTGGGGTACGGCCACTCGTCGAGGTCCATGACGGTGTGCTTGGAGACGCGCCACGGCACACCGGACCTGTTGGGCACGACACGGCCGATGCGGCCGTCCGGCAGGTACTCGACGTCGTAGAAGCGCGGGATGTAGACCGCGCCGGTCTTCGCGAGACGGAAGAGGACCTCCTCGCGGCCGCCCGGCCGGCCCTCGGCCTTCCACTTCCGGATGATCTCGGTCATGTCGAGGACGGCCTGCTCGCCGTCGCCGATGATCGCCGCGTCGATGAAGTCCGCGATCGGCTCGGGGTTGAAGGCCGCGTGGCCGCCGGCGAGGACGATCGGGTGGTCGACGGTCCGGTCCTTCGCCTCCAGCGGGATGCCGGCCAGGTCGAGCGCGGTGAGCATGTTCGTGTAGCCGAGCTCGGTGGAGAAGCTCAGGCCGAAGACGTCGAAGGCGCCGACGGGCCGGTGGCTGTCCACGGTGAACTGCGGGACCTGATGCTCCCGCATCAGCTCCTCCAGGTCCGGCCAGACGCTGTAGGTGCGCTCGGCGAGGACGCCCTCGCGCTCGTTCAGCACCTCGTACAGGATCATGACGCCCTGGTTGGGCAGGCCGACCTCGTACGCGTCCGGGTACATCAGCGCCCAGCGGACATCGGCGGACTCCCACGGCTTGACCGTGGAGTTCAGCTCTCCACCGACGTACTGAATCGGCTTCTGCACGTGCGGGAGCAGAGCTTCGAGCTGCGGGAAGACAGACTCGGCAGCAGACATCTCGAACCTTCGTGAGCTGGCAGGGGGGCGACTCTCAAGCGTACCCCGGTGCTCAGCGGGTCAGAGCCGCCCCGAGGCCGGGGGCCGCGGCGCGGGCCCAGACCTCGGGCAGCTCCCGCTCGGCCGTTTCGGCGGCGGCCTCCTCGCGTCCGTAGAGAAGTCCCCAGGTGAAGGCCGATTCGCCGACTCCGTGGGCCTGGAGCCCGAGCTCGCGCAGCGCCGTGCGGGCGACGACGGCGTCCTGGTGTTCGCCGAGCAGCGACTGGACGGCCTTCACCCGCTTCGACAGCCGCTTGGCGGGCTTTCCGAGGGTGGGGCGGGCCGCGTCGGCGGCGTACCGGGCGCGTTTGGCGGCTTTGCGGGCCTCGTGGAGGGCGAGGTCGCGTTCGTGGCCGGGGTCGAGGGAGAGGGCGTGCTCGACCCGGGCGGCGAGACGGCCGTGGTCCTTGCGGACGGCCCGGGCGAGGACCTCGGGGGCGTCACGGCGGGCGGCCTTGCGCAGGGGCGGGTCGGCGAGGAACGCGTCGAGGCGGTCGAGGAGCGCGAGGTAGCGGGCCGAGTCGAGGGCGGCGAGCGCCTGGCGCCGGGCGTGCCGGCCACGGGCGGCGTCCCGGCGGCGGAGCCGGGCCTTGACCGGGCCGAGGACGAGCGCGTCGGGCAGCCCGTCGACGTGGGCACGGAGGCGTTCGTCGAGGACCTCCTGGTCGCGGGCGACGCCGAGCTCTCCCGCGAGCCATTTCAGTTCCTGGCCGAGGGGGTCGGTGACGTTCCGGTCGAGGACGCGCCGGTACGTCTTGAAGGCGCTGCGCATCCGGCGGCAGGCGACGCGGAGCTGGTGGACGGCGTCGGGCAGGTCGCGCCGTACGGCGGGGTCGTAGGTGACGATCGCCTCGGCCTGTTCCCGTACGTAGGCGAGGACGGCGGCCGCCGCGGTGCCGGGTTTCCCGGGGGCGGGCGGTTCCTGGGGCGCCGCGCCGGTCTCGGCGAGGGCCCTGGCCAGTTTGGACGGGGATGTGGCGGGGTGGATGCCGGCCTTCCCGAGGCGTTTCTCGACGGCGTCGAGGACGGCGGGGTCGGTGCCGTCGGCGAGTTCCACCTCGATCTCCGTCCAGGTGGCCCGCGCGCCGCCCGGCAGCCGTTCGGCGTGGACGGTGTCGACGGAGAGTTCGGCGAGGAGGGTGCCGTCGTCGGTGACGAGGTGGCGGACGTCCCGCGCGGAGCCGAGCCGGACGACGGGGACGATCTCCTCGTCGCGGACCCGGGAGCGCAGCAGCCGCGCCAGCTCATCCGGCAGGGTGTCGGCCAGCGGGGCCCTGATCTCGTCGCGGACGCCGGGGGCGACGGGGAACTTGACGTGCCAGCCGGCGTCGTCGCCTCCGGTGCGGCGGCGGAGGGTGAGCGAGTCGGCGGCGAGGCGCAGGTCGGCGGTGTCGTAGTAGACGGCGTCGAGTTCCATGACGCCCCGGTCCACGACCGACGCCACTCCGGGGACCCGTGTGAGGTCCGGCACCGGGGTCTCGCCGGTGGCTTCGTACTTCCGCTCGGTCTCTCGCTTCGTCTCGGCCATGTCTCGCATCTACCCAGCGGTCACGCTGTCATGGGGCGCTGCACCCTGATCGACTGGAGCAGCCCGACGGCCACCCAGACGGCGAACATCGACGAGCCGCCGTACGAGACGAAGGGCAGCGGCAGGCCCGCGACGGGCATGATGCCGAGGGTCATGCCGATGTTCTCGAAGGACTGGAAGGCGAACCAGGCGATGATGCCGGCCGCGACGACGGTGCCGTAGAGCTCGGTGGTCTCGCGGGCGATGCGGCAGGCGCGCCAGAGGACGACGCCGAGGAGGACGAGGATGAGTCCGGCGCCGACGAAGCCGAGCTCCTCGCCCGCGACGGTGAAGATGAAGTCGGTCTGCTGCTCGGGCACGAACTGGCCGCTGGTCTGGTGACCCTTGAAGAGGCCCGCGCCGTACAGGCCTCCGGAGCCGATCGCGATGCGGGCCTGGTTGGTGTTGTAGCCGACGCCGGCGGGGTCGAGCTCGGGGTTGGCGAAGGCGGCGAAGCGGTTGATCTGGTACTCGTCGAGCATGCCGAGGGCGGTGACGAGGACCGCGCCGCCGACGCCGGCGCCGATCAGACCGAGGACCCAGCGGTTGGACGCGCCGGAGGCGAGCAGGACGCCGAGCACGATGACCGCCATGACCATGACCGAACCGAGGTCGGGCATCAGCATGACGATGCCCATGGGCAGGGCGGCGAAGACGAGGGCCTTGGCGACGGTGCGGTGGTCGGGGTGGAGCTGGTCGCCCGCGTCGACCTTGGCGGCGAGGATGATCGCCATGATCAGGATGATCGTGATCTTGACGAACTCGCTGGGCTGGAGGGAGAAGCCGCCGCCGATCACGATCCACGCGTGGGCGCCGTTGATGGTGGCGCCGAGCGGGGTGAGGACGGCGAGGATCAGCACGACGGAGATCGTGTAGAGGACGGGCACGGCACCGCGGAGGGTGCGGTGGCCGAGCCAGATCGTGCCGATCATCAGGGCGAGACCGATGCCGGTGTTGAGCAGGTGGCGGAAGAGGAAGTAGTACGGGTCGCCCTGGTTGAGCTCGGTGCGGCCGCGGGTGGCGGACCAGACGAGCAGGGCGCCGAGGAGGGAGAGCGTGAGCGCCGAGAGGAGGATCGGCCAGTCGAGCCGGCGCAGCACGGAGTCGCGGGCGGTGAGGCGTGCGACCGGCCCGCGGTCGGGGGCGTAGCGGGACACGGAGAAGCTCGTACGGGTCGTCATCGTGTCAGTCCCTCAGGTGGGGAGGCGGGCCCGCGAGCGGTGGTACGGCGCCACCCTCGGCGGGGTCGACCAGCTGCGACTTCGGGTCGTACGGCTTGATCGCGGGGGCGTCGATGGTGCCGTCGGCGTTGATCTTCGGCAGCGTCTTCTGCGGCTTCGGCAGCAGGGCGCGCTTGAGGTCCTGCTTGCCGGCGTCGTCGAGGCCGTAGAGGGCGTCGTAGATGTTGCGGACGGCGGGTCCCGAGGCTCCGGAGCCGGTGCCGCCCTGGGAGATCGTCATGACGATCGTGAAGTCGTCGGTGTACGTCGCCAGCCACGAGGTGGTCTGCTTGCCGTAGACCTGGGCGGTGCCGGTCTTGGCCCGCATGGGGATCTTGTCCTGGGGCCAGCCGCCGAACCGCCAGGCCGCGGTGCCGCCGGGTTCGACGACGGAGCGCAGGCCCTTGTCGAGGTCGCGGATGGTCTGCGCGCCGACGGGCAGCTTGCCGTGGGGCGTGGGCCTGATCTCGCGGATCGTCTTGCCGTCGGGGCTGATGACGGCCTTGCCGACGGTGGGGTTGAAGAGGGTGCCGCCGTTGGAGATGGCCGCGTAGGCGGTGGCCATCTGGATGGGGGTGACGAGGACGTCACCCTGGCCGATGGCGAAGTTGATGCTGTCGTAGGCCTTCAGCTGGTTGCCTTCGAGGCAGCTCTCGTACGCGATCTGCTCGACGTAGCTGCCGCCCTTCTTGCCCTGCTTGCACCAGGAGTCCTTGTTGGCCTCCCAGAAGTTCTGCTTCCACTTCCGGTCGGGGATCCGTCCGGTGACCTCGTTCGGCAGGTCGATGCCGGTCTCGGAGCCGAATCCGAAGTCGCGGGCGGTCCGGTAGAACCAGTCGTGGGCGTCCTTCTTGGGCGTGATGCCGCCGTCGCGCTGCCACTCCTTGTGGCCGAGGGCGTAGAAGACGGTGTTGCAGGAGAACTTGAGGGCGTCCCCGAGGGTGATGGGGCCGTGGCCCTTCGACTCGAAGTTGGCGAAGCTGCGGCTGCCGAGGCTGTAGGAGCTGCTGCAGTTGTACGTGTCGTTGAAGTCGTAGCCGGCGCGGACGGCGGCGCTCGCGGACACGACCTTGAAGATGGAGCCGGCGGGGGCCTGGCCCTGGATGGCCCGGTTGAGCAGCGGGTAGTTGGAGCCCTTGCTGGTCATCGCGGCGTAGTCCTTGGCGGAGATGCCGCCGACCCAGGCGTTGGGGTCGTAGTCGGGCTGGGAGGCCATCGCGACGACACGGCCGGTCTTGGTCTCCATGACGACGACGGCGCCGGCGTCGGCCTCGTACGTGCGGCCGGTGATCTTGTCGGTCTCCTTGCGGACGACCTTCATCGCCTCGTTCAGCTCGTACTCGGCGACGGCCTGGACGCGGGCGTCGATGCTGGTGATGAGGGTGGAGCCGGCCACCCCCGGGTCGGACTTCGTCTGGCCCATGACACGGCCGAGGTTGTCGACCTCGTAGCGGGTCACGCCGGCCTTGCCGCGCAGCTCCTTGTCGTACGTGCGCTCGATCCCGGAGCGGCCGACCTGGTCGGAGCGGAGGAACGGCGAGTCGGTGTCCTTGGCCTTCTCGATCTCCCCGTCGGTGACGGGCGAGAGGTAGCCGAGCACCTGCGCGGTACGGGCCTTGCCGGGCGCGGGGTAGCGGCGTACGGCGGTGGGTTCGGCCGTGATGCCGGGGAAGTCCTCGGAACTCTCACGGATCGTCAGCGCCTGCTGGGTGGTGGCCTCGTCGGTGACGGGGATCGGCTGGTAGGGCGAGCCGTTCCAGCAGGGCTTCGGCGTCTTGGAGTCGCAGAGCCGGATCTTGTTGATGACCTCGTCGGGCTTCATCTCGAGGACGCCGGCGAGCCGGGTCAGGACGGCCTTGCCGCGGTCCTTCATCTTCATCAGCTCGGTGCGGGACGCGGAGACCACGAGCCGGGTCTCGTTGTCGGCGAGCGGGACGCCGCGGGCGTCCAGGACGGAGCCGCGCACGGCGGGCTGCACGACCTGCTGGATGTTGTTGCTCTTGGCCTCGTCGGCGTACTCCTTGCCGTTGCGGATCTGGAGGTACCAGAGCCGGCCCCCCAGGGTCAGCAACAGCGAGAAGACGAGGATCTGGATGACGACGAGCCGGATCTGGACCCGCGGGGTCCGCCCGGTCTCGGGGATGTTGCTCATACCGCCGGTGCCCCCTCGGTCACAGTCGCTTGACTCCCTTGATGCGTCCGGCCCGTGAGGCACGGCTCCGGGCGGCCTTCACGCGCAGGCCGCCGCGCTGGGTGCCGATCCTCAGGCCGGTGCCTGAGGAGAGCCAGCCGGAGGCGACGTCGGTGCCGCCGCCCCCGCCGGCGTCGGCGATCGGGTCGTTCTCCGCGCGGCGGGCCAGCGCCATGATGAGCGGCACCGTGAAGGGCGCGAGGAGCAGGTCGTACACGGCCGCCGTGAACAGCAGGAAGCCGAGGCCCACGTGGCGGGCGGCGGTGTCGCCGACGAGGGCGCCGACCCCCGCGTACAGGAGGGTGGAGCCGACGGCCGCCACGACGACGACGGCCATGGGGCCGCTCGCGGACGTCAGCCGGCCGTTCTCCGGGCGGGCCAGGCCGACGAGGTAGCCGACGACGCAGAGCACCAGGGCGTAGCGGCCGGCGGCGTGGTCGGCGGGCGGGGCGAGGTCGGCGAGGAGTCCCGCGCTGAAGCCGATGAGGGCGCCGCTGACGTGTCCGTAGACGAGGGCGAGGCCGACGACGGTGAGGAGGACCAGGTCGGGGACGGCGCCGGGGAGCTGGAGGCGGGCGAGGACGGAGACCTGGACGACGAGGGCGACCACGATCAGCGTCGCGGAGAGGAGGATGCGGTTGAACTTCACGGTGTCGCGTCCCCCTGGTCCTGCGGTGCCTGCTGGTTCTGACCCTGGTTCTGGCCCTGATCCTGTCCCTGGTCCGGCTTCTGACCCTGGTTCTGCTGGTTCGCCTGGCCCTCCGGTGGCGGTGGCGTGACCGTGACGGTGACGGTCGGCGCGGGCTTGGGCTTCGGCGGCAGGACCATGTCGCGCGGGTCGGAGGCGGGTGCCTGGACGACCACGCCGACGATGTCGAGCTTGGTGAAGCCGACGTACGGACGGACGTAGACGTTACGGGTCAGGCCGCCGCCCGCCGGGTCGACGCGGACGATCTCGCCGACCGGGACACCGGGCACGAAGGGCTTGTCGCCGGCCGAGCCGAAGGTGACGAGCCGGTCGCCCGGCTTCACCTTGGCCTTGCCGTTGAGCAGCTGCACGAGCAGCGGCCGGTCGCCCTGGCCGGTGGCGAAGCCGAGTTCGTTCGACTTCTCCATGCGGGTGCCGACCGTGAAGTCGGGGTCGTTGGCGAGGAGGACCGTGGAGGTCGACGGGCCGACGGTGGTCACGCGGCCGACGAGCCCTGCGCCGTTGAGGACGGTCATGTCCCGCTTGACGCCGTCCCGCGCGCCGATGTCGAGGGTGACCGTCCAGGAGAAGCCCTGGGCCGCTCCTATGGCGATGACCTGGGCGCCCTTGATGCCGTACTGCCCGGCGCCCGCGGTCCTCAGGATGGAGTCGAGCTCGCGCAGCCGGTTGCGGTTGCGGTCGTCGCTGCCGAGCGCGGCCTTGAGCTCGGCGTTCTCCTTCTCCAGGGCGGCGATACGGGTGTGCCGCTCGCCCGAGTCCCGGACCGCCCCTATGGCGTTGCCGACGGGGTCGACGGCGGCCGCCACGCCGTTCTCGACCGGGCCGAAGACCGCCGCTGCGGCCTGCCGGGCACCGTCGACGGGTGACTCCTGACCGCCGCGGATGTCCACCGTGATCAGTGCGAACGCGATGGCGATCAGCAGCACCAGGAGCAGCCGGCTCTCTCGTGTGTCCCTCACGTGCGGCGGCCGTGCCTTTCCTCGTGGTTCGGTTGTTCGGCTGTGCGGGTGAAACGGCTGTGCGGTGGGCCGTACGGGTGGTGCTAGCGGCGCGGCTGGGCGTCCAGGACCTGCTGCAGGGCCTCGAACTCCTCCACGCACTTGCCGGAGCCGAGCGCCACCGAGTCCAGCGGGTCCTCGGCGATGTGGATCGGCATCCCGGTCTCGCGGCGGAGACGCTCGTCGAGGCCGCGCAGCAGCGCGCCTCCACCCGTGAGAACGATCCCGCGGTCCATGACGTCACCGGAGAGCTCCGGCGGGCACTTGTCGAGGGTGGTCTTCACGGCGTCGACGATCGCGTTGACCGGCTCCTCGATGGCCTTGCGGACCTCGGCGGCGGAGATGACCACGGTCTTGGGGAGACCGGAGACGAGGTCGCGGCCGCGGATCTCGGTGTGCTCGTCCTTGTCGAGGTCGTACGCGGAACCGATGGTGATCTTGATCTGCTCGGCGGTGCGCTCACCGAGGAGGAGCGAGTACTCCTTCTTGATGTGCTGGATGATCGCGTTGTCCAGCTCGTCGCCGGCGACCCGGATCGACTGTGCCGTGACGATTCCTCCGAGGGAGATGACGGCGACCTCGGTCGTGCCGCCGCCGATGTCCACGACCATGTTGCCGGTGGCCTCGTGGACCGGGAGGCCCGCGCCGATGGCCGCCGCCATGGGCTCCTCGATGATGTGCACCTGGCGGGCGCCGGCCTGCGTCGAGGCCTCGATGACGGCGCGGCGCTCGACTCCGGTGATGCCGGAGGGCACGCAGACGACGACGCGGGGGCGGGCCAGGTAGCGGCGCTTGTGGATCTTGAGGATGAAGTAGCGGAGCATCCGCTCGGTGATCTCGAAGTCGGCGATCACGCCGTCCTTCAGAGGCCGGACGGCGACGATGTTGCCAGGGGTCCGGCCGATCATCTTCTTCGCCTCGGAACCGACCGCGAGGATGCCGCCGGTGTTGGTGTTGATGGCGACGACGGAGGGCTCGTTGAGGACGATGCCTCGACCCCTGACGTACACCAGCGTGTTGGCGGTCCCGAGGTCGACAGCCATGTCACGGCCGATGAACGACATAGAGTTCCCCTTGTTTCCCATGGCTGAGGGTGGTGCGGCGTGGAGTTTTCCATCGTAGTGCCGCCCGCCCGGATACCGCGCGGTGGTCCACCTCTGTACAGGTGACGGAAGGACGCGGCGATCCGTTCCCGCGATCGGCGTTCATATGCCTGGGGGCGACCGAAATTCCTTCGGTCGCCCCACAGGGTCCTGCGTTCGGCTGACGCGGGGTCAGTACCGGTCGGTTCAGACGAGACCCGGGAAGAAGATCTTCAGCTCGCGGAGGGCGGACTCCTCCGAGTCGGACGCGTGGATCAGGTTCTCCCGGACGATGGTGCCGAAGTCGCCCCGGATGGAGCCGGGAGCGGCGGCGATCGGGTCCGTCGGGCCGGCCAGCTGGCGGACGCCCTCGATGACCCGCTCGCCCTCGACGACGAGCGCGACGACGGGACCGGAGGACATGAAGCCCATCAGCGGCTCGTAGAAGGGCTTGCCCTTGTGCTCGCCGTAGTGCTGCTCCAGGGTCTCCTGGTCCAGCTCGCGCAGCTCCAGGGCCGCCAGCGTCCAGCCGGCCTTCCGCTCGATACGGCCGATGATCTCGCCGACCAGGCCGCGGCGGACGGCGTCGGGCTTGAGCAGGACGAGCGTGCGCTGGCTCACGGGGGAACTCCTTCGGAAAAGCGGTGTGCGGGACCTCCGAGGCTACAGGCCCCGGACCCCCGTCGATTACGCAGCGTCAGGCCCTGCCGAGGCCCCGGCGGTCTGCGCCTCGGCCCAGCGCGCCTTGATGTCGTCGATCCGCCGTCCGTAGTGCACCGAGGCCCACCACAGGCCGGCGAAGACCGCGCCGAGGAAGAACATGGTGGGGACGACGAAGCCGCTGAGGACCAGGCCGATCTGCAGGGCCCAGCCGAGCTGCACCCCGCCGGGCCGGGTGACCATCCCGCACAGCAGCACCGAGAAGACCATCGCGACACCGCAGACCCACCACACGGTGGACATCGCGAGGCTGTCGTCCTTCATGGCGACGAGCCCGGCGAAGCCGATGACGAAGAACTCGCCGATGAGCGTCGACGAACAGAGCGTACGCATCCCGTTCAGCCCCTTCGCAGCAGCAGCCGGGCGTCGCCGACCGTGAAGATCGATCCGGTCACCAGCACGCCCGCGCCGCCGTACTCGGCCTCTTCCTCCGCGAGGGTGATGGCCGCCTCGATGGCGTCGTCGAGCCGCGGCTCGACGACGACCCGGTCCTCGCCGAAGACCTCGACCGCGATCGCGGCGAGCGCGTCGACGTCCGTGGCCCGGGGGTTGGAGTTCGCGGTGATCACGACCTCCGCGAAGATCGGCTCGAAGGCCTCGAGGAGACCCCGGGCGTCCTTGTCGCCGCTCGTGGAGACCACGCCGACGAGCCGTGAGAAGCCGAAGGCCTCGCTCACGCCCTCCGCCGTCGCCCGCGCGCCGTGCGGGTTGTGCGCGGCGTCCAGGATCACCGTCGGGGAGGAGCGGACGATCTCCAGGCGGCCGGGCGAGGCGACCTGGGCGAAGGCCCGGCGGACCGTGTCGATGTCCAGGGTCCTGGCGTGGTCGGCGCCGATGCCGAAGAACGCCTCGACCGCCGCGAGCGCCACCACCGCGTTGTGCGCCTGGTAGGCGCCGTGCAGCGGCAGGAACACGTTGTCGTACTCGCCGCCGAGGCCGCGCAGGGTGAGGAGCTGGCCGCCGACCGCGACCTCGCGGGAGACGATGCCGAACTCCATGCCCTCGCGGGCGACGGTGGCGTCCGCCTCGACGGCCTTCTTGAGCAGGACCTGCGCCGCGTCCACCGGCTGCTGGGCCAGGATCACGGTCGCGCCCTGCTTGATGATCCCGGACTTCTCGCCGGCGATCTCGGCGGTCGTCCCGCCGAGCCGGTCGGTGTGGTCGAGGTCGATCGGGGTGACGACGGCGACGGAGGCGTCGATGACGTTCGTCGCGTCCCAGGTGCCGCCCATGCCGACCTCGACGACGGCCACGTCGACCGGGGCGTCGGCGAAGGCCGCGTACGCCATTCCGGTGAGGACCTCGAAGAAGGAGAGGCGGTACTCCTCGCGGGAGTCGACCAGCTCCACGTACGGCTTGACGTCCTGGTACGTCTCGATGAACCGCTCGGCGGAGATCGGGGCGCCGTCCAGGCTGATGCGCTCGGTGATGGTCTGCACGTGCGGCGAGGTGTACCGCCCGGTGCGCAGCTCGAAGGCGCCGAGCAGGGCCTCGATCATGCGGGCCGTCGACGTCTTGCCGTTGGTGCCGGTGATGTGGATCGAGGGGTACGCGCGCTGCGGATCGCCGAGGACGTCCATCAGGGCCGCGATCCGGGTGACGGAGGGCTCCAGTTTCGTCTCGCCCCAGCGGGTGGACAGCTCGGTCTCGACCTCGCGCAGCGCCTTGTCGAGCTCCGGGTCCTCCGGGCGGCTCGGCACGGGGTCGCCCTGGGGCGGCCCGGCCTGCGTGCGCAGGGTGCGGCTGCCGGCCTCGATCACCGCCAGGTCGGGGTCACGATGGGTCTCGGCGTCGACGATGTCGTCGAACTGGTCGTCGCTCTGGTCGCTCGGCTCACTCACAGGCCCAGTCTACGGAGGGGTACCGACACGACGACCGACAGGACCACGGACCCGCCCCTTTCGGGCCTTTTCGGTCCGCCGTACATCCCCCTGGCGGGCACCGAGCCCCGTCGGAAGGAGTGCCGTCAGCGGTCCAGGCCCGCCGGAAGCAGCGCCGTCACCACATAGCCGTCGTCCTCGTGGCGGGCCTTCAGCGTGCCGCCCATGCTGGTGACCCGCTCCTCCATGGAGAGCAGGCCGGTGCCCGTCGAGACGGGGGACGGGTCCGGCGGGGACTTCGGCAGCGGGTTGCGCACCTCGATCCGCAGATCGGGGCCCTCCAGGGTGATCGCGACCGTCACCGGCAGGCCGGGCGCGTGCTTGGCGGCGTTCGTCAGGCACTCCTGGACGACCCGGTGGACGGCCGCCTGCCGCAGCGGCGACAGCGCCTTGGCCTCCTCGGCGACCGCCAGTTCCACGGGGCTGCCCATCCGCTCGGTCTCCCCCGCGAGCTCGGCGAGCCCCTCGAGACACGGCGTGGCCGTGTCCCGGTCGGCGCGGCGCACGATCGTCTCGTTGAGCATGAGGTGGGCGCGCCGGGCGGTGTCCGCGAGCTCCTCGAAGTCCTTCTGGTGGGCGTCTCCCCTGGCCCGTACGGCGAGGACCTCGGCCCGTACCGCGAGGACGGTGAGCTCACGGCCGACCAGGTCGTGGACGTCCCTGCCGACGGAGATCCGCTCCTCCTGGACGGCCTGCCGGGCGGCGGCCTCGGCCCGCTGGGCCTCCAGGGCGCGGACGAGGTCGTGCCGGTAGGCGGCGATGCCGACGCCCGCGGCGAGGACGCCGATGGGGACGACCAGGCTCAGGAAGTCGCTCAGGGTGTCGCCGTGCGGGGCGGGCCGGCCGGGCGTCGCGTGGAAGAGCGCGTAGGCCACGCCGACGTACAGCAGGGTCGCGGCGACGGCGGCCCGCCGCCCCCGGTAGCGGCCGATGGAGTACAGGGCGAACTGGACCATCGTCAGCTCGTGCAGCCAGCCGAGCAGGGCCAGGGCCACCAGGTACGGGAGCCAGGGCAGTCGGCGCCGGAGCGCCAGGGTGGCCGCTCCGGCCGCGAGGACCAGGGTCGCGGTGACGCCGGTGAGGGAGTTGTCGGCGCGGGCGAGCCCCGGCACGTCCAGGACCATGAGGGCGAAGGCGCTGAGCGCGGCGACGGCGTCGAGGGCGCGGGGCGTGCCGGCCCACCGGTCCACGCGACGGCGCAGCGCGGGGACGGTGGGGAGGCGGTGCATGCCTTCCATCATCCAAGGTCTTTCGTCCCGACGCCGAGGACCTGAAGTCCCGTCTGATGTGACTTCGGGCACTTCGTCCCTCTTGGGGGGGATCCCTCGTCGGGGATCCCTCGTGGGGGGGGGACGGAAAGGGCCCGGAACCGTGTACCGGTTCCGGGCCCTTCCCTCCGCGTGCTAGGCCTGCGGCAGGTTCGCCAGCTGGGCCTCGATGCGGGCGATGTCCTCGTCCGCCTTGGCGAGGCGGGTACGGATCTTGTCGACCACGTTGTCCGGGGCCTTGGCGAGGAAGGCCTCGTTGCCGAGCTTCCCGTTCGCCTGGGCCTTCTCCTTCTCCGCTGCCGCGAGGTCCTTCGCGAGGCGCTTGCGCTCGGCGGCCACGTCGATGGTGCCCGACAGGTCGAGCGCGACGGTGGCGCCGGCGACCGGCAGGGAGGCGGTGACGGAGAAGCCCTCGCCCTCCGGCTGGAGGCGCAGCAGCTGACGGATGGCCGCCTCGTGCGGGGCGAGCGCGGTGCCGGTCACGTCGAGGCGGGCCGGGACCTTCTGACCGGGCTGGAGACCCTGGTCGGAGCGGAACCGGCGGACCTCGGTGACGACCTCCTTGACGAGCTCGATCTCCCGCTCGGCGGCCTCGTCGCGGAAGCCACTGTCCTTCGGCCAGTCGGCGACGACGAGGGACTCACCGCCGGTGAGGGTGGTCCACAGGGTGTCGGTGACGAACGGGACGATCGGGTGCAGCAGGCGCAGGGTGACGTCGAGGACCTCACCGAGGACACGGGCCGAGACCTTGGCCTGCTCGCCGCCCGCGAAGAACGTCGTCTTGGACAGCTCGACGTACCAGTCGAAGACCTCGTCCCACGCGAAGTGGTAGAGGGCGTCGGCGAGCTTGGCGAACTGGTAGTCGTCGTAGTACGCGTCCGCCTCGGCGACGACCTTGTTCAGCCGCGACAGGATCCAGCGGTCGGTCGCCGTCATCTCGGAGACGTCCGGCAGCGGGCCCTCGACCGTGGCGCCGTTCATCATCGCGAAACGGGTCGCGTTCCAGATCTTGTTGGCGAAGTTGCGGGAGGCCTGGACCCAGTCCTCGCCGATCGGGACGTCGACGCCCGGGTTGGCGCCCTTGGCCAGGGTGAACCGCAGGGCGTCGGAGCCGTACTTGTCCATCCAGTCCAGCGGGTTGACCGTGTTCCCGAACGACTTCGACATCTTCTTGCCGAACTCGTCGCGGACCATGCCGTGGAACGCGATCGTGCGGAACGGCGGCTGGCCGTCCATCGCGTACAGGCCGAACATCATCATCCGCGCGACCCAGAAGAACATGAGGTCGTAGCCGGTGACCAGGACGGAGTTCGGGTAGAACTTCTCCAGGTCCGGGGTCTTCTCCGGCCAGCCCATCGTCGAGAACGGCCACAGGCCGGACGAGAACCACGTGTCGAGGACGTCGGTGTCCTGCGTCCAGCCCTCACCCGTGGGCGGCTCCTCGTCGGGGCCGACGCAGACGAGCTCGCCGTCGGGGCCGTGCCAGACGGGGATGCGGTGGCCCCACCACAGCTGGCGCGAGATGCACCAGTCGTTGAGGTTGTCGACCCAGTCGAAGTACCGCTGCGACATGTCGGCCGGGTGGATGTTCACCTGCCCGTCGCGGACCGCGTCACCGGCGGCCTTGGCGAGGGTCTCGACCTTGACCCACCACTGCAGCGACAGACGCGGCTCCAGCGTCGTCTTGCAGCGCGAGCAGTGGCCGACGGAGTGGACGTACGGACGCTTCTCGGCGACGATCCGGCCCTCGGCGCGCAGGGCGGCGACGATCGCGGAGCGCGCCTCGAAGCGGTCCAGACCCTGGAAGGGGCCGTGGACGGTGATCACGCCGCGCTCGTCGAGGACCTCGATCGATTCGAGGTCATGGCGCTGGCCGATGGCGAAGTCGTTCGGGTCGTGTGCCGGGGTCACCTTGACGGCGCCGGTGCCGAACTCCGGGTCGACGTGCGTGTCGGCGACGACCGGGATCGTCCGGTCGGTCAGCGGCAGCTTGATCCGCTTGCCGATCAGGTGGGCGTAGCGCTCGTCGTCGGGGTGGACGGCGACGGCGGTGTCGCCGAGCATCGTCTCGGCGCGGGTCGTGGCGACGACGATGGTGTCGTCACCCTCCCCGTACTGCATGGAGACGAGCTCGCCGTCGTCGTCCTGGTAGTCGACCTCGATGTCGGAGATGGCCGTCAGACAGCGCGGGCACCAGTTGATGATGCGCTCGGCGCGGTAGATGAGACCGTCGTCGAACATCTTCTTGAAGACGGTCTGGACGGCCCGGGACAGGCCCTCGTCCATGGTGAAGCGGTCCCGGCTCCACGCCAGACCCTCGCCGAGGCGCCGCATCTGCCCGGCGATCTGCCCGCCGGACTCGGCCTTCCACTCCCAGACGCGCTCGACGAAGGCCTCGCGGCCCAGGTCGTGGCGGGACTTGCCCTCCTTGGCGAGCTCGCGCTCGACGACGTTCTGGGTGGCGATGCCGGCGTGGTCCATGCCGGGCTGCCACAGCGTCTCGAAGCCCTGCATGCGCTTGCGGCGGGTGAGGGCGTCGATCAGCGTGTGCTCGAAGGCGTGACCCAGGTGGAGCGAGCCCGTGACGTTCGGCGGCGGGATGACGATGGTGTACGCGGGCTTCTCGCTCTTCGCGTCGGCCTCGAAGTACCCCCGCTCCACCCAGCGCTCGTACAGCGGCCCCTCTACCTCGGCCGGCGCGTACTGGGTCGGCAGTTCGGTGGTGGGCGCTGTCTGCTGCTGAGTGTTCTCGGTCACGGGGCCAGTTTAGGGGTGTCGCCGCCCTGTCCTGAAACGCTTTGGTTCGGTAACGGTGTGGCCCCCGCCGCACTTCCCCGCCGACGGTTCCGTCAGGATGTTCGGCAGGCATAAACATCCTGTGAGGGGAACCTGTCGATGAGCTACAACCAGCCCGGCCCGTACGGCGGCCAGCCGCCCCAGCAGCCCGGCCCCTACGGCCAGCCGGGCCCGTACGGCCAGCAGCCGCAGCAGCCGGGCCCGTACGGCCAGCCGCAGGCTCCCCAGCCGGGTTACGGATACCCCCAGCAGGCCCCGCAGGGCGTCCCGCCGCAGCAGCCCCCCTACGGCTACCCGCAGCAGCAGCCCGGCCCCTACGGCCAGCAGCCGCAGTACGGCGCCCCCCAGGGCCCCGGCGGCTACGTCCCCCACCCGCCGGCCCCGAAGAAGTCCAAGGCGGGCATCGTCATCGCCGCGGTCGCGGTGGTCGCGGCGCTGGGCGTGGGCGCGTACTTCGTGTTCGGCGGCGGTGGGGGTGCCTCGGTCGCGAACGACGGCCCCCACAAGCTGACCACCCCGGAGACGGTGCTCACGGAGTACAAGAAGTCTCCCGGCAAGGGTGGTTCGTCCGACAAGGAGTTCCTGAAGGAGGCCGAGAAGAACGGCGTCACGAACGCCACGGAGGTCGACGCCTCCTGGGAGGTGAAGGACGCGGCCAACCCGCTCGGGGGCAAGATGCTCTCCCTCAGCGGCCTCTACGGCGAGGTCGACGACCCGGAGAAGGTCGTCGACTCCATCTTCGCCGCCGCCAAGGTCGAGACCGAGAAGGACAAGAGCGACGCCGACGCACCGGAGCTGGTCGGCAGCCCGCAGGGCTACAGCCCGGCCGAGCTCGGCGACGCCGTCCTGAAGTGCCAGCAGCTCAAGACCAAGGCCGACGCCGCCAAGAGCGTCCCCTCGATGACCATGACGATGTGCGTGTGGGCCGACCACAGCACGGTGGGCCTCGTCATCCCGATCGACATGGCTACCATGCTCACGGGCGGGGGCGGCTCGGCCGAGGAGGCCGCCGCGACCACCGCCAAGCTCCGCAAGGAAGTCCGCGTCAAGCTCTGACGCACACACGCGGAAGGGGCGCCCCACCGGTCCGGTGGGGCGCCCCTTCCCTGTCCGTACGGCTCAGGCCGACTTCTCGTGCCTGCCGTCGTTCTTCACGATCCGCGGGACCAGCGTCGGGTTGACGTTGTTGCGGACGACGTCCGCCGTGATGACGACCCGGGCCACGTCCTTGCGGGACGGGACCTCGTACATCACCGACTGGAGGACCTCCTCCATGATGGCCCGCAGGCCACGCGCGCCGGTGCCGCGGAGGATCGCCTGGTCGGCGATGGCCTCCAGGGCCGGGCGGTCGAAGTCCAGCTCCACGCCGTCGAGTTCGAAGAGGCGCTGGTACTGCTTCACCAGGGCGTTCCGCGGCTCGACCAGGATCTGGAGGAGCGCCTCGCGGTCCAGGTTGTGGACGGAGGTGAGGACGGGGAGACGGCCGATGAACTCCGGGATCATCCCGAACTTCACCAGGTCCTCCGGCATGACCTCCTGGAACTGGTCGCTCGCCTCGATCTCGCGCTTGGAGCGGATGGTCGCTCCGAAACCGATGCCCTTGGCGCCCGCCCGCGACTCGATGATCTTCTCCAGGCCGGCGAAGGCGCCGCCCACGATGAAGAGCACGTTCGTCGTGTCGATCTGGATGAACTCCTGGTGCGGGTGCTTCCGTCCGCCCTGCGGGGGGACCGAGGCCGTCGTGCCCTCGAGGATCTTCAGGAGGGCCTGCTGCACGCCCTCACCGGACACATCGCGCGTGATCGACGGGTTTTCGCTCTTACGGGCGACCTTGTCGATCTCGTCGATGTAGATGATCCCGGTCTCGGCCTTCTTGACGTCGTAGTCGGCGGCCTGGATCAGCTTGAGCAGGATGTTCTCGACGTCCTCGCCGACATAGCCGGCCTCCGTCAGCGCCGTCGCGTCGGCGATGGCGAACGGGACGTTGAGCATCCGGGCCAGGGTCTGCGCGAGCAGCGTCTTCCCCGAGCCCGTGGGGCCGAGCAGCAGGATGTTGGACTTCGCCAGTTCGATCGCGTCGTCCCGGCCCTGCGCGCCGCCGTTCTCACCGGCCTGGACGCGCTTGTAGTGGTTGTACACCGCTACCGACAGGGCCTTCTTCGCGGGCTCCTGCCCGACGACGTACCCCTCGAGGAACTCGTAGATCTCGCGGGGCTTGGGGAGTTCCTCCCAGCGCACCTCGCTCGTCTCCGCGAGTTCTTCCTCGATGATCTCGTTGCAGAGGTCGATGCACTCGTCGCAGATGTACACACCGGGTCCCGCGATGAGCTTCTTCACCTGCTTCTGGCTCTTTCCGCAGAACGAGCACTTGAGCAGGTCGCCGCCATCACCGATGCGTGCCACGAGGTGCTTCCCCTTCGCCTGGGAGCGCTTGGTTCAGCGACTCCTGGTGCCTCATATTCGACGGTACCTTGCCGGGCCCCCCGTTCGGGCCCCCCTTGGCACGGTTCACATGGTCGCGATTCGGCCACGCGGACCGTGCCAGGGGAAGGTCGGCGTCACTGTGCCGCGGCGGACGTGCTCTTACGGGTCGAGACGATCTGGTCGACCAGGCCGTACGCGAGCGCGTCCTCGGCCGTGAGGATCTTGTCACGCTCGATGTCGTCGCGGATCTTCTCGATCGGCGTCGAGGAGTGCTTGGCCAGCATGTCCTCGAGCTGGGTGCGCATGCGCAGGATCTCCCTGGCCGCGATCTCCAGGTCGGAGAGCTGCTCACGGCCGGTGCCGCCGGACGGCTGGTGGATCAGCACACGGGCGTTCGGCAGGGCCATCCGCTTGCCCGGCGTACCGGCGGCGAGCAGCACGGCCGCGGCGGAGGCCGCCTGGCCCATGCAGACCGTCTGGATGTCCGGCTTCACGAACTGCATCGTGTCGTAGATGGCGGTCAGCGCGGTGAAGGAGCCACCGGGGCTGTTGATGTAGATGGAGATGTCGCGGTCGGGGTCCATCGACTCCAGGCACAGCAGCTGCGCCATGACGTCGTTCGCGGAGGCGTCGTCGATCTGCACGCCGAGGAAGATCACGCGCTCCTCGAACAGCTTCGCGTAGGGGTCGTACTCGCGGATGCCCTGCGACGTGCGCTCGACGAAGCGCGGCACGACGTAGCGGTTGTCCATCGGCGCGCCGGTGTAGAGGCCGCTCGCGGAGAGGTTGTTCTGCATCTGGGTGTTCACCGTCCTGGTGGCGTTCGGTGGGCTGGGGCTCTTGAGCGGACTGCCGGGGCTCAGGCGCCCGTGCCGCCGCCGCCCGGAACGCCCGAAGCGGCAGAGATGATCTCGTCGATGAGGCCGTAGTCCTTGGCCTCCTCCGCGGTGAACCAGCGGTCGCGGTCGCCGTCGCGGATGATCGCCTCGACGGTCTGGCCGGAGTGCAGCGCGGTGATCTCGGCCATGCGCTTCTTCGTGCGGAGAAGGTACTCGGCCTGGATCTTGATGTCCGAGGCGGTGCCACCGATACCGGCGGAGCCCTGGTGCATCAGGATGTCGGTGTTCGGCAGGGCGAAGCGCTTGCCGGCGCTGCCGCCGGTGAGCAGGAACTGGCCCATGGAGGCGGCCATGCCCATGCCGATGGTGACGACGTCGTTCGGGATGTACTGCATGGTGTCGTAGATGGCCATGCCGGCCGTCACCGAGCCACCGGGGCTGTTGATGTAGAGGAAGATGTCCTTGTCCGGGTCGGCGGCCAGGAGGAGCATCTGGGCGGTGATCTTGTTGGCGATCTCGTCGTCGACCTGCTGGCCGAGGAAGATGATGCGCTCGCCGAGCAGCCGGTTGTAGACATGGTCGCCGAGGCCGCCACCGATGGACGGCTCACCCGCGGCGTAAGGCTTCAGATTCGTCACGTATCCACCTGCTCGTCTCCGACGGCCGGGGCCGTCTCAGCGTCTCGTTCTGAGGGCACTGCCCTCGTATTCATGGACCCTAACGCGCAGGTAGGACAGAGCCATCCCGGTTCCCGAACTGTTCGCTGGGAGCGCAAGGTAGTTGGGGGCGTGCGAGGGGTCCGCGTACGTCCACGGGCCCGCACGCACCGGAGTGCGTACGGGCCCGTGGCACAGGGTCCGCGCGGGGCGGGAGCCCTTACTTGTCCTCGGAGACCTCGGCCTCGCCGGTGACGGCCTCGACGGCGTCCGCGGCGGTCTCGGTCTCGTCCTCGTCGTCCGAGAGGTCGACGACCTCACCGTTGGTGTCGACGACCTTGGCGGCCTCGACGACGACCGCGAGGGCCTTGCCGCGGGCGACCTCGCCAACGAGCATCGGCACCTGGCCGCCCTCGGCCACGGCCTGGGCGAACTGGTCGGGGCTCATGCCGGAGGAGGCGGCACGGCGGAACAGGTGCTCGGTGAGCTCCTCGCGGGAGACGTCGAGCTTCTCCTTGTTGACGAGCTCATCGAGGATGAACTGCGTCTTGATGCCCTTCTCGGCCTGCTCCTTGGTCTCGGCCAGGAACTCTTCCTCGGTCTTGCCCTGGATCTCCAGGTACTTCGCGAGGTCGAGGCCCATCTGGCCGAGCTGGTGGTGCTCCAGGTTGTGCTTGCGGGTGTTGATCTCGTCCTCGAGAAGCTTCTCGGGCATCGGGACCTCGACCAGCTTGAGGAGCTCGTCGAGGACGCGCTCCTGGGCCTGGGTGGCCTGGTCGAACTGCTTCATGTTCTCGAGGCGCTTGCGGCTGTCGGCCTTGAGCTCGTCGAGGGTGTCGAACTCCGACGCCATCTGCGCGAACTCGTCGTCCAGCTCGGGAAGCTCACGGGCGGCGACCGTGGTGACCTTGACGGTGACCTCGGCGTCCTTGCCCTCGGCGGAGCCGCCCTTCAGCTGCGAGGTGAAGGTGGCCTCGCCGCCGGCCTCCAGGCCCTTGACGGCCTCGTCGATGCCGTCGAGCAGCTCGCCCGAGCCGATGGTGTACGAGACGTCGCTCGCGACACCGTCGGGGAGGACCTCGCCGTCGACCTTGGCCTCGAGGTCGATGGTGACGACGTCCCCGTCCTGGGCGGCGCGCTCGACCGGGGAGGTCGAGGCGAAGCGCTCGCGGAGCTGCTCCACGGACTTCTCGACGTCCTCGTCGGTGACCTCGACCGCGTCGACGGTGACCTCGATGCCGGAGTAGTCCGGGATCTCGATCGTCGGGCGGATGTCGACCTCGGCGGTGAAGGCCAGCAGCTCGCCGTCCTTCAGCTCGGTGATGTCGACCTCGGGCTGGCCGAGCGGGTTGACAGAGGCCTCGTTGACGGCCTCGGTGTAGAACTTCGGGAGCGCGTCGTTGACGGCCTCTTCCAGCACGGCGCCGCGGCCGAACCGCTGGTCGATCACGCGAGCAGGGATCTTGCCCTTACGGAAGCCCTTGACCGTGACCTGCTGGTTGATCTTCTTGTACGCCGCGTCGAGGCTGTCCTTGAGCTCCTCGAAGGGCACCTCGACAGTGAGCCGAACCCGAGTCGGGTTCAGGGTCTCCACGGCGCTCTTCACGGTTCGGTCTCCTTGTGGCTGATTCCTGGAATCCACCGGCGCCGCGTGTGGCGGTTCCGGCGGGTCGGCCCGGTCAGAAAGACACACGGGCACGCAGCTTGCATAGTAACCGCAAGCGGGATGGCGCCCACAACGTGATCAAGAACGCGAGGTGGGCCGCGCGATCGTCATGGTCGGGGTGGCGGGATTTGAACCCACGGCCTTCCGCTCCCAAAGCGGACGCGCTACCAAGCTGCGCCACACCCCGTCGGTGCGACACGTAGGGTACATGGACGGGGACTGTCCGGCGCCCCTCGATTTCGAGGTGTGCACGAACGGCCCCGGAAGCGCTACCATGCTCTTCGTGCCGCGGTCCTCCTGACCTGCGGCGCGATGCTGTGCGGGTGTAGCTCAATGGTAGAGCACTAGTCTTCCAAACTAGCTACGCGGGTTCGATTCCCGTCACCCGCTCCACGTGGCGAGTTGCCTGGTCAGAGCCGGTTTTCCGTGATCTACGGAGACCGGCTCCTTCCGTTCCCGTACCGCCGAGCCGGGATGACGCGGGATAGCGCGAGGAAGTCACCCCGGAGGGAATGGCTGGTGATCAACCACCGGCACCCGAGAGGCACGAGTCCCTTGTCCCCTTCCCCTTCCTCGTCTCCTTCCTCGTCTCCTTCCTCCGAGGCATCGACCCCGAAGACAGGCCGCCCGAGCGACAGAAGTCCGGCAGGTACCGCGCGAGCTATCTGCATCCGGCCACGAGCGAGCGGCACTACGCCCCGGCTACGTTCGCGACGAAGACGGAGGCGCAGGCGTGGAACCGCCAGCACCTCGCGGCGATCGACCGGGGCGACTGGTTCGACCCCAGCAGAGGCGACCGCCCCCTCCCGACTACCTGTTCCTGTGGCTGGAGACGAACCCCAAGATCACGAAGCTATCGCGCTGACGGGCTCAGGTGGTCTGCACCTGTACTACAAGGCCCCGGCTGACCGGGAGATCCGTAACAGCGCGGGGTGTCGGCGGATACGTCGTGGCCCCTCCGACGACTGTTTCCGGGCGTGCCCACCGGTGGGCCGGAGGCTCCCCCGGACACATGCTCACCGCGTTGCCTGACTGGTTGGCGGATCTCGCCGCGCCCGTCGTCGAGGTCGCGGCACCCATTGTCCGGCCGCATGCTGTTCCGGGGGACAGCGCCGCCGCCTCGTGGCGAGAGGTCGAGGCCGTGTTGCGTGCTCGACCCGGGGCCCGGAACGACACCTTGCACCGTGCCGCGTTCAGCCTGGGCACCCGGGCGGGCTACGGCCAGCTCTCGCCCGAGGCTGTGGAATTCGCCTTGCAGGAGGCAGCCGCGTCCATTGGTCTCGGTCCGACAGAGGCCATCCGCACCATCGCATCGGCCGCCGATGCCGATATGGCGCGCGCCATCGTGATGTCGTAGGTGAGCGAGCCGGACGATTACGACAACGCGCACATACGCCCTGTGGAGTTACCTGCAGACCTGCCCCATGTCGCCCGGATCATCCGAGAGGAGGGCGTGCGCATGGTCGTGATCGACCCGCTGATGGCGTTCCTGGCCGGCGTCGACTCCCACAACGACCAGAGCGTCCGGCGGGCGCTGCACCCGATCGCGAAGCCGGCCGAGTCGACCGGCGCCGCCTTCGTCGTCATCCGGATCTCAACAAGAGCGCAGGGGGCAAAGCGATGTACCGGGGCGGGGTGTCGATCGGGATCATCGGCGCCGCACGTGCCGGTACCTCAACGCCCCCGACCCCGACGACCCGGGCGGTCCTCGCCGGCTGATGGCCCCGGTGAAGATGAACGTGGCCGTCAAGCCTCCGACGATGGTCTACCAGCTGGTCGAGGCAACCAACGTCGACTGCGCCCGCATCGAGCGGGACGGCACCTCGGGGTACCGGGCGGAACACCTCGTCGCGGCCGAGACCGACGACGAGCGCAGCGACAAGAAGGCGGCTGTCATGGTGGATCGAACTACCACCCGAGCTGAAGGAGTGAGCGAAGGCAGCAAGGGTGCCACTTCCGAGAAGTGGCACCCTTGCTGCCTTGCCAATACCGCACCGTGGAAGGGTGCTCTACTTCGTGTCGAGCTCCTCGATCAGAGCCGAGGAGAAGATGGTCCCAGCAAGCCAAGCGTCTTTGTCTGGCCCCAGTTTCGGAATGATGAGACGCCGCCGGATCCAGGTCTCCTGCTGGTCGGGGAGTTCAACCTCCGCTTCCACCCAGATTCCTTCTTCATTCTCAGAAAATGAGAGGCTGCCCAGCCTGGAGCCGCGCTCCATGAGTTCGGTGGCGACACCATCGGCCACCTCGGAGCGGAACTCCTCGAGGTACTCCCGATACGTAATGATCATCGGCACTTTGTCAGCATCCACAGCCGTAATAATAGGCCGTGATGATACCGACGGGACGGCGATCCCTGGACCGGGAGTCCACGCGTTCGGTGAACACGACCTTCATGCCGCCCGCGCGAGGGTTGGAGAGAGAGTTGCTCCGCAGGTTGCATGTGGTCTTGCTGCCGGACGTCGCGCACGCGCCACGATCCAGTGTCTTGTCGATGTCCCGCTTCATGTTCGTCCAGCTCGAGATCTCATCCGAGTGGCCCGATTCAATGTGCCGCTTACCGAACCCATCCACGTTCCCGGCGTCCTTCTGTCCGACTCGGAGTGGCAAGTCTTCGCCCTCCGGGCCGAAGTGAGTGGAATACACCGTCCAGTCGATGGGGTTGGGATTCGTGGCAGCCTGGGCAGGTACTGCCCCTGCTCCGAACAGGCACAAGGCGGCCGCGGTAGCCGCCACTGCGGTACGACGCCGTAGAAGAGCAAGCATCAGTTCCCCATACCTGCTGCTGAGGCCGTCGCCTTCAGGTCAGTCGGCGACGGCTGCTTGACTCTCATGCTTGATGTCGAACTACCAAATGGTCAAGAACCATTACTCGCCAGAGCGTTGGTTTTCACACTCGGCCGACCGGACGGCTAGAGCGTTGAGGAACGCGAATCGCACCGGGTCCGGGCCCTGTACTTCCGCCTCAGCGTGAGGTTGGAGAAGGCTCGCAGTTCTGCAGCGCGGCCCCAGTCTCGCCCGCCTCCGGCGACCGCTGGGGCGCCGCCCACGCGCGCGCCTCGCTGGACGCGCTGCCGCCCGAGAAACGCTCTCTGACGCTCTGGCTCCTCGTGGCCGCGCTTCCGTGACCGGCCTGACACAGCACGGCTACGGTGCCCGCATGGCTGACTTCGTGATCGTGATCACGACGACCGACACCCATGACGCCGCTCGTTCCCTCTCCCGCTCGGCGGTCGAGAAGGGCTTGGCCGCCTCCGGTCAAGTGACCGGCCCGATCGAGACGACGTACCGGCATCTCGGAGAGGTCTCCGAGGGGACGGAGTGGCAGGTCACCTTCCGTACGGCCGCCGACCAGCGCGAAGCCCTGGAGGAGCACATCGTGGCCGCGCACCCCTACGACTCCCCGGAGGTCATCTCCTTCGGGATCGACGCCGGGCGGGCCGAGTACCTGGAGTGGAGCACCCGCGCGACCCGTTAGACCTGCGCACGTTCCAGTAGCTCCCCGACAGGGGCGAGGGCCCGGTGCGGCTCCAGTCGTCGCATCGTCAGCCGGGCCCGTCCCGCCGGGCGGTTCGAGGCCAGACCCTCCGAGAGGTCCAGCACCCGCGAGGTGATCGCTGCGGCGTGCTCGACCTCTCCGGCGTCCAGGTACGCCGACGCCAGCCACGACAGGTACAGGGTTTTGTCCCGAGCTCGTGTGTCGTCGTAGCGCGCCAGGGCGTCTTCCAGGGCCGGAATCGCGCGCAGTGGCCGGTGCGGCTCCGCCCAGCATCGGCCGGTCGTGATCAGGATCTCGAGTCCACGGCCCGGTTCGCCTCGAGCGATCCGGGCCGTGGTCGTTTCCCGGCCATGTGTCGGCTCGCACCCGCCGGTCCGCTTTAATCGCGCGCGCTTCCGCCTCGCCGGTGGCTACGTTCCCCCTTGTCGATCAGCCGTTGATCAGCTGTTGATCAGCCGTGGAACGACGCGATCCGGGGAGGGGACCTCATGGAGAAGAGAACGGGAAGACCCACGGTGGTGGCCGCGCTCGCGCTGGCCTGCGCGGCGGGGCTGCTGGGCGGGGAGACCGCGCTCGCGGCGGAGTTTCCGTACGCGGTGGCCGAGCCGTCGGCGCGGCCCGGCGGGTGCGTGACGGGCGGCGAGCTGCCCTGGGTGGGGAACACGGACGTCAGTCTGTCCGTCCGGACCGTGGGCGAGGAGCCCGACGGGAACTCCTTGGACGCCCGGTTCCGGGTGTGGAAGGAGGGCGCCGCGGAGACTCCCGTCGCCGATGTCGTCGTTCACACATCGCTCGGATCGGTGGCCACCCTGGTGGTGCCCAAGGAACTGATCCCGGCGGAGGGCCCGTACTGGTGGCAGGCCCGGGTGGAGTCCGCGGACGGCGCCTCGGCATGGACCGCGCCGTGCGGGTTCGGCACGGACCAGACCCGGCCCGCCGCTCCCACCGTCGCGTTCCTGGACGCGGCGTCGTACCCGAACGGGGCGCCCTCCGGGACCGTCCGTACGGTGCGCATCAGCCTGCCGGCGGGGACGGAGGCCGCGTACTTCTGCCTCGACCCGCTCGCCACCACGGGCACCTACGGCTGCGCCGCCGACCGCCGCATCCCGGTCGGTGCGGACGGCACCGCCACCACCACGTTCGTGACCCCGGAGCGCACCGGGCCCGCGAGTGTGTGGGTGCGGGCCTTCGACCGGGCGGGGAACCTGTCCGACACCGCGAGTGCCGACTACTGGGTCACCTACCCGTTCATCGAGCCGTTCGGCGACTACGACAGTGACGGCCGACCCGATCTGCTCGGCGTCGACACGGCGGGCCGGCTGACGCTGCTCGCGGGCCTGGAGGGCGGCGGCTTCGCGGCCCAGGCCGTGGCCGACACCCGGGACTGGACGAACACGCGGGTGGCTCGCGCCGGTTGGCTGATCAACCGGTACGGGCCGCAGGAGGCGAACGACGTGCGCAACGACCTCGTGGCGCTGCGGGACGGCCGGCTGTACGCGTACCCGGGCATGGGCGAGGGCGGCTTCGGGGAGCCGGTGGAGATCACCGGGTTCGACTGGTCCGGTGTGACCCGGTTCGCGATCAGCCACCAGAACTTCGGGAATCCGAGTCTGGTCGCCGTGAAGAACGGGCAGTTGCTCCACTTCGACGTGTATGTGGGAGGGAACGGCATCCGTGCCGCGGAGCCGACGGTTCTCGCCGCGAGCGGCTGGGACACGAAGGAGCTCGTCGCCTCGGACACGGACCCGGGTACCGCCCTGGGGACGTTCTGGGCGCGTGACACCCGCAGCGGCACGCTGGAGTTCTTCGGCATCGACTACGGGACGGATGCCCCGTACACGCTGGTCGCACCGGTGACGGTCGCCGCCTCCGGGTTCAGCACCCGGCAGATGCCGTCGCTGGTCGCCGTCGGGGATCTGACCGGGGACGAGCGCGTCGACCTGATCACCGGTGACCGGCAGGGCGGGCTCGCCCTGCGCGCGGTGGGGACGGGCGGGACTCCGGCCGCCCCTGAGACGGTCCAGGGTGCGGTGCCGTCCGGGACGCGGCTGTTCTGAGCCGTCCGGTCTCACACGAAGGGCCCCCGCCGGTCTCGGCGGGGGCCCTTCGTCGTACGCGCGTCGTGCTCGCTCAGAACTTTATCGAGGCGACCGTCTGCGTTATCGAGTCCAGGAAGCGCTGGATGTCGTCCGCCATGCCCGTGGAGGCGAGGAAGAAGCCGAAGAGGACCGCGACCACGGCTGGGCCGCCCTTGAGGTTTCCCCCGCGGATCAGCACCACCAGGATGATTGCCAACAGCAACACCACAGACAGTGAAATGGCCACAACTGATCACACCCTCGGTCGGTCCCGCCTTGCCCACCAGGGAGCCCGTGTCCCGGAACACCCCCCGCTGCCTCCATCGTGCCACCAACCCCCCTGCCCTCGCTGCCCGGTGACGAATCGTCTCGGCGCGGGCCGGCGGGGAAAGCGAGACGACTGGCTAGGCGGGGCGGGAGATGAGGAGCAGGGCGCGGTCGTCGTTGACGTCCTTGGCGACCGCCTCGATCAGGTGCCAGGCGACGCCCTCGAAGCCTTCGGCGACGCAGCGGTCGGCCTCGCCCGTGAGGCGGTCGATGCCCTCGGCGATGTCCCGGTCCGCGGCCTCGACCAGACCGTCGGTGAAGAGCATGAGGACGTCGCCGGGGCGCAGCGAGCCCTTCACCGGGTGGAAGTCGGCGCCGTCGTAGACGCCGAGCAGGGGGCCTTCCGCGGCCTTCTCCTCCCAGCGGCCGTTGCCCGCGTGGAGCTGGAGGGCGGGGAGGTGGCCGGCGGAGAAGAGTTCGTAGTCCCCGGAGTCCAGGTCCAGTACGAGGTGGATGGAGGTGGCGAAGCCCTCTTCCCAGTTCTGCCGGAGCAGATAGCCGTTCGCGGCGGGCAGGAAGCCGTGCGGCGGGAGCGAGCCGAGGAGGCCGCCGAACGCTCCGGAGAGCAGCAGGGAGCGGGAGGCGGCGTCCATGCCCTTGCCGGAGACGTCGGTGAGGACCACTTCCAGGGTGCGGCCGCCGTGGGTGCGGGCCGCGACGACGAAGTCGCCGGAGAAGGACTGGCCGCCGGCCGGCCGCAGCGCCATCTCCCGGTGCCAGCCCTGCGGGAGCCGGGGCAGGGCGCTCTGCACGCGGATGCGTTCGCGCAGGTCGAAGAGCATGGTGCCGCCGCGCCGCCAGGGCACGCCGACCCGGGCCCTGAACTGGGCGATGAGCAGTCCGAAGAGTCCGCAGGCGGCGACGACGAGGACGGTTCCGGGAGTGACCCGGGCGGGGCCCTGGGTGTACGGGCCGAGGACGACCGACTCCACGATGAGCGCGCCCGCGGCGGCCGCGTACAGGCCGAGCAGGCTCGCCGGGCGCAGCAGCAGGCCGCCGGCCACGATGGGCAGGACGAGCGCGGCGGGTGCGAACCAGACGGGGTCGAGGAGGGTCGCGCAGGCGATGGCCGGAATCATCAGGAGGAGTCCGGCGAAGGCGAGCCAGTCGGAACCGTCCCCGCGGAAGTAGTCGACGCCGGATCTGCGCAGCGCTGTGCGGGCCCGGCGGGCGCGTCTGCGCATCCGGGCCGCGTACGTGTTCACTCCGGCGCGGTGTCCCATTGGCCTGGACCCTATCCATCCCGTCCGACATCGCGCAGGGGTACCCCTGTGACAATGTGCGCGAAATCGGGTCGCCCCGGGCGCGCGCCGCTGATATCGATGGCATATGACGACTGAACTGCGGGTTCTTCACCCGAGCGAGTGGGACCGCTGGTACGGAGTTCTCGAACTCGCCTTCGGGGGTGTGCCGGAGGCGCCGGAGGAGCGACAGCTCTGGCGCGACCTGACCGAGTTCGACCGTTTCATAGGGACTTGGGACGGTGACCTGTGCGTGGGGACGGCGGGAGCGTTCACGTTCCGGCTCACGGTGCCGGGCGGGGCCTCGGTCCCGGCGGGCGGCGTGACGATGGTGAGCGTGGCCGGCACGCACCGGCGGCGGGGGATCCTGACCTCGATGATGCGGCGGCAGCTCGACGACCTGCGGGCCGCGGGCGAGCCGCTCGCGGTGCTCACGGCATCGGAGCCGGAGATCTACGGGCGGTTCGGGTACGGCGTCGCCGCGTACGCGGTGCACGCGACGATCGACACGAACCGGGTGCGGCTCTCGGTGCCGGAGGGCACGGACGGGGTCTCCCTGCGCATGGTCGACCCGGCGGAGTCCTCCGCGGTGTGCGAGGCGGTCTACGCGAAGCTGGTGCCGGCGCGGCCCGGCATGCTCGCGCGGCAGCCGGAGTGGGAGCGGCAGCCGCTGATCGACCCTCCGGGCGACCGGTCGGGGGCGTCGCCCCGGCTGTGCGTGCTCGCGGAGCGGGGCGGGGAGGTCGTGGGGTTCGCGCACTACGCGATCAAGCCGGACTGGTCGCTCGCCGGGGCCGAGGGTTCCGTGGACGTGCACCAGTTGATGGGGCTCGACCCGGTGGCCGAGGCGGCGCTGTGGCGGTTCCTGTGTTCGGTGGACCTGACCTCAAGGGTACGGTTCCGCAGCCGGCCCGTGGACGACGGCTGGCAGCACCTGGTGAGCGACGTGAGGCGGTGCGAGCCGACACTGCGGGACGCCTTGCACGTCCGACTCGTGGAGCTGGGCGCGGCGCTCGAGGCGCGGACGTATCAGGCACCGGTGGACGTGGTGTTCGAGGTGGAGGACGCGTTCTGTCCTTGGAACGCGGGGCGTTGGCGGTTGACCGGGGACCAGAAGGGCGCGAGCTGTACCCGTACGGAGGACGCACCTGACCTGGCGCTCTCCGTACGGGAGTTGGGCGCGGCGTATCTGGGCGGGACCTCGCTGGTGTCCCTGGCCTCGGCGGGGCGGGTGCGGGAGCTTCGGGAGGGGGCGCTTGTGGAGGCGTCGGTGGCGTTCGGGTCTCCGGTCGCGCCTTGGCTGCCGCACGGGTTCTAACGGGTTCCAGGGGTGAGCGAGACGGGGACGGGCGCCGCCCTGGTGGTGGTGCCCACACCTGGTCCTACGCGTGCTGGCAGGTCGGGCACCAGAAGAGGTTGCGGTTCGACAGGTCCGCCGTGCGGATCTCCGTGGTGCAGATGTGGCAGGGCATGGTGGCCCGGCGGTAGACGTAGACCTCGCCGCCGTGGTCGTCCACGCGCGGCGGGCGGGCCATCGCCTCGGGGGTGTGCTCGGGGCGGACGGTGTCGATGCGGTTGAGGCGGACGCCCTCGCGCATCAGGGCCGCTAGGTCGGTCCAGATCGCGTCCCACTCCCCCGGCGTGAGGTCCCTGCCCGCGCGGTACGGGTCGATGCCGTGGCGGAAGAGGACCTCGGCGCGGTAGACGTTGCCGACGCCGGCGATGATCTTCTGGTCCATGAGCAGGGCGGCGATGGTGGTGCGGGACTTCGAGATCCGGCGCCAGGCCTTGTCGGGGTCGTCGCCGCTCCGGAGCGGGTCGGGGCCCAGGCGCTCGTGTATCGCCTGCTTCTCCGCGTGCGTGATGTACGCGCAGGTGGTGGGGCCGCGGAGGTCGACGTATCCCTCGGGGTCCGCGAGGCGCAGCCGGACGGTGTCCGTGGGCGGCGGGGCGGGGGCGTCACCGAAGTTCACCTTGCCGAAGAGGCCGAGGTGGATGTGGATCCATTCCCTGTCCTCGAAGGCGAGGAAGAGGTGTTTGCCGTGGGCCTCGGCGGTCTCCAGGACAGCGCCGTCGAGCAGCGCCGCCGAGTCGGCGAACTTGCCCTGGGGGCTGGAGACGCGCACCGGCCGGCCGGCGAACTTCTTCAGGAAGTCCTCGGCCAGCCGGTGGATCGTGTGCCCCTCGGGCATCAGGCGGTCGGCTCCTGCGGGTGGTGGGCCGGGATCGGGGGGAGCTCGCCGGTGGTCTCGTACGCGGTGAGCATGTCGATGCGGCGGGTGTGACGCTCGTCACCGGAGTACGGGGTGGCCAGGAAGATCTCGACGAACTTGGTCGCCTCTTCCCGGGTGTGCATCCGGCCGCCGACGGAGATCACGTTGGCGTTGTTGTGCTCGCGGCCGAGGGCGGCGGTCTGCTCGCTCCAGGCGAGGGCGGCGCGCACCCCCTTCACCTTGTTCGCGGCGATCTGCTCGCCGTTGCCGGAGCCGCCGATGACGATGCCCAGGCTGTCCGGGTCCGCGGCCGTCTTCTCGGCGGCGCGCAGGCAGAACGGCGGGTAGTCGTCGAGGGCGTCGTAGATGTGGGGACCGCAGTCGACGGGCTCGTGGCCGTGTGCCGTGAGCCACTCGACGAGGTGGTTCTTGAGTTCGTATCCGGCGTGGTCGGAACCGATGTAGACGCGCATGGTGCCGAGTGTGGCATGTCAGGGAGCGGGTAGCAGGCAGCGGGGTCGGGACCTTCACCCGGCCCGGTACGGACTTTCGGCTCTCGCGAGGTCGTCCGTACAACGATCCGGAATGAGGTCTTCCGATCATCCCCGTCCGCGGTGTTCAATGCTCAGGCTCGCGACCCGAGCGCCCCCCACACACGAGGAAGCGTTCATGAACACGCAACCGACCCTGACGAAGGACGGCGAGGAGACCGGCAACCCCGGGACACCGCACTCCTCCGACGGTCTCAAGGCCGGACTCAAGAACCGTCACCTGTCGATGATCGCCATCGGTGGCGTCATCGGCGCCGGCCTGTTCGTCGGCTCCGGCTCCGGCATCGCCGCCGCCGGCCCCGCGATCCTGCTCTCGTACGCACTCGTCGGCACCATGGTCGTCTTCGTCATGCGGATGCTCGGTGAGATGGCCGCCGCCCGGCCCTCCTCCGGCTCCTTCTCCGCCTACGCCGACCGGGCCCTCGGCCGCTGGGCCGGTTTCAGCATCGGCTGGCTCTACTGGTTCTTCTGGGTCGTCGTCCTCGCCGTCGAGGCGACGGCGGGCGCCAAGATCCTGGAGAGCTGGATCCCGGCCGTGCCGCAGTGGGGCTGGGCGCTCATCGTCATGGTCGTGCTGACCGCCACCAACCTCGCCTCGGTCGCCTCGTACGGCGAGTTCGAGTTCTGGTTCGCCGGCATCAAGGTCGTCGCCATCGCCGCCTTCGTCGCCATCGGACTGCTCGCGGTCTTCGGCGTGCTGCCCGGCTCGGACAACCCGGGCGCCGGGTTCGCCCACCTCACCGACGCCGGGGGCTTCTTCCCGATGGGTGCGGGAGCGATCCTCACCGGTGTGCTGATGGTCGTCTTCTCCTTCATGGGCAGCGAGATCGTCACCCTCGCCGCCGGCGAGTCCGAGGACCCGCAGAAGGCGGTCACCAAGGCCACCAACAGCGTGATCTGGCGGATCGGCGTCTTCTACCTGGGCTCGATCTTCGTCGTCCTCACCCTGCTGCCGTGGAACGACAAGTCGATCGTCGACAAGGGCTCGTACGTCGCCGCCCTCGACTCCATCGGCATCGCACACGCCGGCCAGATCATGAACGTGATCGTCCTGACGGCCGTGCTGTCCTGCCTGAACTCGGGCCTCTACACGGCCTCCCGCATGGCCTTCTCGCTCGGGCAGCGCGGTGACGCGCCGAAGGCCTTCGCCAAGGTCAACAAGCGGGGCGTGCCGACGGCCGCGATCCTCGGCTCGGTCGTCTTCGGCTTCGTCGCGGTCTTCTTCAACTACAAGTGGCCGGACACCGTCTTCGCGTTCCTGCTGAACTCCTCCGGCGCGGTCGCGCTCTTCGTCTGGCTGGTCATCTGCGTGACCCAGCTGCGGATGCGCGGCATCATCCTGCGCGAGACGCCGGAGAAGCTGGTCGTGCGGATGTGGCTCTTCCCGTATCTGACCTGGGCGACGATCGCCATGATCGTCTTCGTCCTCGGCTACATGCTGTACGACGGCGGCAGCGCCCGTGAGCAGGTCGTGCTCTCGCTCCTCGTCGCCGCGCTCGTGATCGTGGTCGCGCTCGTCAGGGAGCGGTTCGCGAAGGCCGTACGGGACTGATTCCCGTACGTACGCGAGAGGGCCCGCCGTTCCTCGGGGAACGACGGGCCCTCTTCGTGTGCGTACGGGAATCAGCCCTTGCGACCGAGGAGCTTCCACGCGGACGGCAGGGCGCCCATGGCGAGGGCGGCCTTGAGGGCGTCGCCGATGAGGAACGGGGTCAGGCCCGCGGCGACGGCCTGGCCGAGGGTCATACCCGTGGCAAGCGCCAGGTACGGCACACCGACCGCGTAGATGATCGCCGAGCCGAGGACCATCGCGCCGGCCGTGCGGAGCACCGAGCGGTCGGTGCCGCGGCGGGCGAGGGCGCCGACGACGGTCGCGGCGAGGAGCATGCCGAGGATGTAGCCGAAGGACGGCATGCCGTAGCCGGAGGTGGCCTGCGCGAACCAGGGGACGCCCGCCATGCCGGCGACCGCGTACAGGGCGAGGGCGAGGAAGCCGCGGCGGGCGCCGAGGGCGGTGCCGACGAGCAGGGCGGCGAAGGTCTGGCCGGAGACGGGGACCGGGGAGCCGGGGACCGGGACGGAGAGCTGCGCGGCGAGGCCGGTGAGGGCGGCGCCGCCGACGACGAGGGCGATGTCGCGGGTGCGGCTCGCCGGGAGGAGGTCGGCGAGGACGGTGCCCGCACGGAGGGTACGGGCGGGGGCGGCGGCGGTGCTCATCGGTACTCCGCGAGGGTGAGGGTGGGTGGGACAGGTTGACGGTATGCCAGGAGTGAACGCTCGATCACCGTAAGGCGTCGACAAAGCGGCTGCCGCGCGCTTCGTGGGGATCGAACAAAACCCGCCGTCCACCCCTCGCGCCACGTGACGCTTGTCACTGGGAACTCGTACACGGAGGTCCCTTTTGCGCCAGGGGAGGTTCGCTGGAGAGACTGTGGAGTCTCCATAAACCGCCAGAGAGCACGAGCCCCCACATGCGCGACTCACTCACCACCGAACCGGAGCCCCTCTCCCACGGTCTGAAGCAGCGTCACCTGACGATGCTGGGTCTCGGCGGTGTGATCGGCGCCGGGCTCTTCGTCGGCTCGGGCGCGGGCATCGCCGTCGCCGGGCCCGGCATCGTGGTCTCGTATCTGCTTGCCGGCGCGCTCGCGATGCTGGTCATGCGGATGCTGGGCGAGATGTCGGCGGCCATGCCGGCCTCGGGGGCCTTCTCGGTCCACGCCGAGCGGGCGCTCGGCCGGTGGGCGGGCTTCTCGGTGGGCTGGCTGTACTGGTTCCTGCTCGTGGTGGTCCTCGCCGTGGAGGCGACGGGCGCGGCCCGCATCGCGCACGGCTGGGTGCCGGACGTGCCGCAGTGGGGCTGGGTGCTGATCTTCATGATCGTGTTCACCCTGGCCAACCTGGCGGCGGTGAAGAACTTCGGCGAGTTCGAGTTCTGGTTCGCGGCGCTCAAGGTCGGCGCGATCGTCCTCTTCCTGGTGCTCGGCGTGCTCGCGATCGTCGGCTGGCTGCCCGAGACCGATCCGGTGGGGCTCGCGAACCTGACCGGTCAGGGCGGTTTCCTGCCGAACGGCTGGGCGGGCGTGGTCTCCGGGGTCCTCGCGGTGGTCTTCGCCTTCGGCGGTCTCGAGGTCGTCACGATCGCGGCGGCCGAGTCGGAGGACCCGGCCAGGAACGTGGCGCGGGCGGTGCGCAGCGCGGTGTGGCGGATCCTCCTCTTCTACGTGGGCTCGATGCTGGTCATCGTGACGCTGCTGCCGTGGACCTCGATGAAGCCGGGCGAGTCGCCGTACGTGGCGGTCCTGGACACGATCGGGGTGCCGGCGGCGGGGCAGATCATGAACGTGGTGGTGTTCGTGGCGCTGCTCTCGGCGCTCAACGCGAACCTGTACGGCTCCTCCCGGATGGTGTTCTCGCTCGCCGAGCGCGGGGAGGCCCCGAAGGGGCTGCTCAGGGTCTCGGGCGGCGGGGTGCCGCGGCGGGCGGTGCTCGCCTCGGTCGCCTTCGGCTTCGTCTCCGTCCTGCTCAATCTGAAGTGGCCGGATTCCGTCTTCCTCTACATGCTCAACGCGGTCGGGGCGGTGCTGCTCTTCGTCTGGGCGCTGATCGCTGTCTCGGAGCTGCGGCTGCGGCGCCGGATCGAGCGGGAGGCGCCGGAGACGCTGACGCTGCGGATGTGGGGCTTCCCGTGGCTGACGTGGGTGGCGCTCGCCGCGATGGCGGCGGTGCTCGTCCTGATGCTCTGGGACGACGGGGCGCGGCCGCAGGTGCTGTGGTCGGGGGCGGCGACCGGGGCGGTGCTCCTGGTGGCGTGGCTGCGGGAAGTGCGTACGAACCGGAACCGGTCCGCCTGAGAGCATGGCTGCGGGAACTGCGTACGAACCGGAACCGGTCCGCCTGAAAGCACGGGTGCGGGAACCGCGTACGAACCGGAACCAGTCCTTCACAATGTGTGAGGCTCGTGACCGTATAGCGGACTCCGGTTCCCTGTGAGCGGGGTGGCCGCCCAGACTGTGGGCTCTCCCCGTCTCAGCTAGTGAACAGGGCTCGCCCATGTCTCGGACCACCGCGCCGGCGCCCGCCGACCGCAAGGACGGCGCGACCGCACCTGCGGAGGGCCTCACGCACGGCCTCAAGCAGCGCCATCTCTCGATGATCGCCCTCGGTGGTGTGATCGGTGCCGGACTCTTCGTCGGTTCCGGCGCCGGCATCGCCGCCGCCGGGCCCTCGATCGTGATCGCCTACGCGATATCGGGCGTCCTCGTGATGCTCGTGATGCGGATGCTCGGCGAGATGTCCGCGGCGAACCCGGCCTCCGGCTCCTTCTCCGTCCACGCCGAGCGGGCCTTCGGCCCCTGGGCGGGCTTCACCGCCGGGTGGGCCTTCTGGTTCCTGCTCTGTGTCGCCGTCGGCCTCGAGGGCATCGGCGCCGCGAAGATCATGACCGGCTGGTTCCCGGGAAGCCCCGAGTGGGCCTGGGTCGCGCTCTTCATGCTGGCCTTCTGCGCCACCAACCTGGCGGCGGTGAAGAACTTCGGCGAGTTCGAGTTCTGGTTCGCCGCGCTCAAGGTCGGCGCGATCGTCCTCTTCCTCGGCATCGGCGTGCTCGCCATCGTCGGTGTCCTGCCCGGCACGGACTCCCCCGGCACCGCGAACCTCACCGGCGAGGGCGGCTTCTTCCCGCACGGCTCCGAGGGCCTGATCGTGGGTCTGCTCGCCTCCGTCTTCGCGTACGGCGGTCTGGAGACGGTCACCATCGCGGCGGCCGAGTCGGAGCACCCGGTGCAGGGCGTCGCCAAGGCCGTGCGGACGGCGATGTGGCGGATCGCGCTCTTCTACATCGGCTCGATGGCGGTCATCGTCACGCTCGTCCCGTGGGGCGACAAGGCGGTCGTCGAGAAGGGCCCGTACGTGGCGACCCTCGACCACCTGGGGATCCCGGCGGCCGGCCAGATCATGAACGTGGTCGTGCTCGTCGCCCTGCTCTCGGCGATGAACGCCAACATCTACGGGGCCTCCCGCATGGCCGGTTCGCTGGTCGCGCGCGGTCAGGGCCCGAAGGCGCTCGGCCGTACCTTCGGCGGCGTCCCGCGCCCGGCGGTGCTCGTCTCCTCCGTCTTCGGCTTCGGCTGTGTGCTGCTCAGCTACTGGCGTCCCGAGGACATCTTCGTCTGGCTGCTCAACACGATCGGCGCGATCATCCTGGTCGTCTGGTTCTTCATCGCCGCCTCCCAGCTGGTGCTGCGCCGCCGCACCGAGCGCGAGGCGCCCGAGAAGCTGGTCGTGCGGATGTGGGCCTTCCCGGTGCTGACCTGGGTGGCGCTCGCCGGCATGACGGCGATCTTCGTCCTGATGGCCCGTGAGGAGGGCACGCGGGTGCAGCTGTACTGGACGGGCGGCCTGACGCTGCTCCTCGCCGTCGCCGGTTTCGTACGCCAGAAGACCGCCGGGGACCGTACGTCCTGACGTCCCCTCCGCTCCCCGCGCACCCACGGAACCCCCGGACCGCCGCTCGGTCCGGGGGTTCCGTCGTGTCCTGACGAGGGGGCGGCCGGGACACGGGACCTAGGACCAAGGGCTGATCAACTACGGGGTGCATCTGCTGTTAGCCTGCACTTGCATATAGGTTGCAATAAGCAGGAGCAGTCGAAGGGGACCGGGCACATGGCGATCTACACACTTCCCGAGCTGCCGTACGACTACGCGGCGCTGGAGCCGGTGATCAATCCGCAGATCATCGAGCTGCACCACGACAAGCACCACGCCGCGTACGTCAAGGGAGCCAACGACACCCTGGAGCAGCTGGAGGAGGCCCGCGACAAGGACCAGTGGGGCGCGGTCAACGGCCTGGAGAAGAACCTGGCCTTCCACCTCTCCGGCCACATCCTCCACTCCATCTACTGGAACAACATGGACAGCCCGAAGGACGGGGGCGGCGGCGAGCCGCTGGCCGCCGACGGTGTCGGCGACCTCGCCGACGCGATCACCGAGTCCTTCGGTTCCTTCGCCAAGTTCAAGGCCCAGCTGACCAAGGCCTCCGCGACCACCCAGGGCTCCGGCTGGGGCGTCCTCGCGTACGAGCCGATCAGCGGCCGGCTGATCGTCGAGCAGGTCTACGACCACCAGGGCAACGTCGGCCAGGGCTCGGTCCCGATCCTGGTCTTCGACGCCTGGGAGCACGCCTTCTACCTCCAGTACAAGAACCAGAAGGTCGACTTCATCGAGGCCATGTGGCAGGTCGTCAACTGGCAGGACGTCAGCAAGCGGTACCACGCCGCCAGGGCCTCGGTCCCGCTGATCTCCTTCTGACCGGCCCCCGCTCGTCCTGCTCGTGATCGTCTTCTCACCCTTCACGTGCGGGCGGAATGACGAAGAACCCCCGTGATGACAGGAATCACGGGGGTTCTTCTGTGCCTGCTGGCACGGATCACTCGAAGCTGGGCGCCGCCGTCCGGGTGCGCTTGATCTCGTAGAAGCCGGGCGTCGACGCCACGAGCAGGGTGCCGTCCCACAGCCGGGCCGCCGCCTCGCCGCGCGGGGTCGGGGTGACGACGGGACCGAAGAAGGCGACCTCGTCGCCCTCGGGGCCGGGGACCGCGATGACCGGCGTGCCGACGTCCTGTCCGACCTTGTCGATGCCCTCCTTGTGGGAGGCGCGCAGCTCGGTGTCGTACGTGTCCTTGTCTGCGTAGTCCGCGAGCTCCGCGGGCAGGCCGACGTCCGTCAGGGCGCCGACGATCGACTCGCGGGTCGGGCCCTCGCCGTCGTTGTGGAAGCGGGTGCCGAGCGCGGTGTACAGCTTGCCGACGACCTCGTCGCCGTGCAGCTGCTGGGCGGCGACGACGACCCGGACCGGGCCCCAGGCCTGGGTCTCCAGCATCTCCCGGTACTCGGCCGGGAGCTCGTCGAGCCGGTTCTCGTTGAGCACGGCCAGGCTCATGACCTTCCAGCTGACGTCCACGGGCCGCACCTTCTCGACCTCCAGCATCCAGCGCGAGGTCATCCAGGCCCACGGGCACAGCGGATCGAAGAAGAACTCGGCGGTGGTCCTGCTCTCGGACATGTCACTCCTCGGTACGGCCGTCAGAAGGTGGTGCGCCGAAAGGAGCCAACGCCACGGCCGGTGACCGCATTCCCGTGCACCGGGCGTCAGTGGCACATGGGAGGATCGGTGCTGTTTCGAACGCGCCACGAAGGAGTGACCGTGCCCGGTGAGAATCTGTCCCGCGACGAGGCCCACGAGCGGGCGGCCCTGCTGTCCGTCGACGGGTACGAGGTCGTCCTCGACCTGAGGTCGGCGGTCGGCGACTCCGCCGAGGCGGTGCGCACCTTCCGTTCGGAGACGACGATCCGCTTCCGCCGCACCGGCGAGGGCACGAGCACGTTCGTCGACCTGATCGCCCCGGCCGTGGACGCGGTCACGCTCAACGGGCGCGCCCTGGATCCGGCGGTCGTCTTCGACGGCTCGCGGATCGCGCTCGACGGCCTCGCCGACGAGAACACGCTCGTGGTGGACGCGCGGTGTGCCTACAGCAGGACCGGCGAGGGCATGCACCGCTTCGTCGACCCCGAGGACGGCGAGGTCTACCTCTACACGCAGTACGAGCCGGCCGACGCCCGCCGGGTGTACGCCAACTTCGAGCAGCCCGACCTCAAGGCCCCGTACCGCTTCTCGGTGACCGCGCCCGAGGGCTGGACGGTCTGGTCGAACGGCGCGGGCGAGCAGGACGCCGAGGGCGTCTGGCGGTTCGCGGAGACGAAGCCGATCTCCACGTACATCACCTGTGTCGTCGCCGGCCCGTACCACTACGTCACCGACACGTTCGAGCGGACGCTGGCCGACGGGACGGAGCTCGAGATCCCGCTCGGCGCGATGTGCCGCAAGGGGCTCGCCAGGCACTTCGACGCGGACGACATCTTCCTGATCACCAAGCAGGGCTTCGACTTCTTCCACGACAACTTCGACTTCCCGTACCCCTTCGGGAAGTACGACCAGGCCTTCGTCCCCGAGTACAACCTCGGCGCGATGGAGAACCCGGGCATGGTGACCTTCCGCGAGGAGCTCGTCTTCCGGGGCAAGGTCACGCGGGCGGCGTACGAGGCACGGGCCAACGTCATCCTGCACGAGATGGCGCACATGTGGTTCGGCGACCTCGTCACCATGGTGTGGTGGGACGACCTCTGGCTGAAGGAGTCCTTCGCGGACTTCATGGGCTCCTTCGTGAACGCGGAGGCGACCCGCTTCACCGACAGCTGGGTCACGTTCGCCAACAACCGCAAGTCCTGGGCGTACCGCGCGGACCAGCTGCCCTCCACCCACCCGATCACGGCCGACATCCGTGACCTGGAGGACGCCAAGCTCAACTTCGACGGCATCACGTACGCCAAGGGCGCCTCGGTGCTCAAGCAGCTCGTCGCGTACGCGGGCCGGGACGCGTTCCTGGAGGGCGCGCGCCGCTACTTCAAGCGCCACGCGTACGGGAACACCCGGCTCGCCGACCTCCTCGCGATCCTGGAGGAGACCTCGGGGCGCGACATGAAGGTCTGGGCGAAGTCCTGGCTCCAGACCTCCGGCGTGAACACCCTGACGCCGGCCGTCACCTACGACGCGGAGGGCCGGATCACCGAGCTCGCCGTCGTCCAGGAGGGCGACGAACTGCGTCCGCACCGGGCCGCCGTCGGCCTCTACCGGCTCTCCGGCGGGGAGCTCGTCCGGTACGCGCGGGCCGAGACCGACATCACCGGCGTCCGGACGGTCGTCACCGACCTCAGGGGCGAGACGAGGCCCGACCTCGTCCTCGTCAACGACGACGACCTCACCTACTGCAAGATCCGCTTCGACGACGGCTCCCTCGACACCCTGCGGGCGCACCTCGGTGACATCACCGACCCCCTGGCCAGGGCCCTGTGCTGGTCGGCCCTGTGGAACCTGACCCGCGACGGGCTGATGCCCGCCCGGGACTTCGTCGCCGTGGCGCTCGCCCACGCGGGCCGCGAGACCGGCATCGGCGTCCTCCAGATGCTGCACACCTGGACGAGGACGGCCGTCACGCTCTACGCGACGCCCGAGTGGCGCGAGCAGGGAGGCCGGCTGCTCGCCGAGGGCGGGCTCCGCGAGCTGCGTCTGGCCGAGCCGGGCAGCGAGCACCAGCTGACCTGGGCGCGGTTCTTCGCGGCATCGGCCTCCACCGACGCCGACTTCCAGCTCCTCGAGGGGCTGCTCGACGGCACGGCGAAGATCGACGGGCTCGACGTCGACCAGGAGCTGCGCTGGGCCCTGCTCTCCCCGCTCGCCGCGCACGGCCGGGCGGACGAGGCGCGGATCGACGAGGAGCTGGCCCGGGACGACACGGCGACGGGCAAGCGCCACCAGGTCCGCCTGCTCGCCTCGCGGCCCTCGGCAGCCGTCAAGGCGCAGGCATGGGCGCAGGTCGTCGAGTCGGACACCCTGTCGAACGCGCTGGTGGAGGCGACGATCGCGGGCTTCACCCAGCCCTCGCAGCGTGAGCTGATCGCGCCGTACGCGGAGAAGTACTTCGAGGTGATCGAGCGGCTGTGGGCCGAGCGGTCGATCCAGATCGGCATCCATGTGGTCCGGGGCCTGTTCCCCGCGCTCCAGGACGACGAGGCGACGCTGGCCGCGACGGACGCCTGGCTGGCGGCCCACGCGTCGGCGGCTCCGGCGCTGCGCCGTCTGGTCGTCGAGGCACGGGACGACCTGGCTCGGGCGCTCCGGGCCCAGGCCTGCGACCGCCTGGCGGCGTAGCTCCGGCACCGGCGGGGGTCGCGGGCCTCCGGCGCGCGGCCTCTCATCGGCGGGGGTCGCGGGCCTCGGGCGCGCGGCCCCTCATCGGCACTCGAACGTGCGTACTTTAGGGCGGGCTTGTCCCTGATTGTCGACGAGCGTGTAACAGGGGTTAGGGGAGCCTTCGGGAGCGGAAGACCCCCGGCATGAACCACAACACCCCCATCACTCCCCGTCCCCTCCCCCTCGCCTCCCGCACCGGACGGCCCGAACGCCTCGCCTCCGCCGACGAGTTGAGGGCCCGGGGCATCCCCGCCGCCGAGGTCGCCGCACACTGCCGGCCAGGCGGCTGGCAGCAGCTGCTGCCCGGCGTCTTCCTGCTCCAGCCCGGACCGCCCACCAGCGAGGACCGGCTGCGCGCCGCACTGCTCTACGCCCGCAGGACCGGAGCCGTCCCCCCGCAGGGGCCCGACGCGATGATCACCGGACTCGCCGCGCTGACCCTGCACCGCTTCGCCTCCTCACCCCCGCTCACCGCCCTGGACCGGATCGACGTCCTGGTGCCGCGCACCCGGCGGCTGCGCTCGACCGGCTGGGTGCGGGTGGTGCGCTCCCCCGAGTCCCCCGAACCGATGGAACTGGCCGGGATCACCGTCGCCCCCGTCGCCCGCGCCGTCGCCGACGCGGTGTCCGGGCTCTCGGACGCGGAGACGGTACGCCGGCTGCTCACCGAGGCGGTCCGCGGCGGCCACTGCGAACCGGGGGCGGTCGTAAGGGAGTTGAACCGGGCCCGGCTGCTCACCCGGCCGCACGTGGTGGACGCGGTGGACGCGCTGCTCGCCGAGGGGCGGTCGCTCTCGGAGCAGCGCCTGTACGAGATGGTGCGGGAGTTCGCCCTGCCGGACCCGTTGTGGAACGTGGACCTGCGCCTGCCGGGCGGCCCCCACCTGGGCGGGGTGGACGCCTACTGGCCCGACCAGGCGGTCGCCGTGGAGCTCGACACCCGGGCCCCGCGGCAGGACGACGACGCGCTCTGGTCCGAGTACACCCGCAAGCGGGAGCACCTGGAGCGGCTCGGCATCACGGTCGTCCACCTCACCCCGCGCAAGCTGCGCGAGGCCATGGACCAGCAGGCCACCGTGGTGCGTACGGCCCTGATGGCCGCGGCCGACCGGCAGCCGGCCGCGTATGTCGTCGTCCTGCCGCGGTGACGCTACTTCTTCGGCGCGGTGCCGCAGAACTCGGCCTCCACGACGGCCGAGGAGTCTCCCGTCCAGTCTGCGTTGAAGTTCATGGCGAGCGAGTGGCTGCCGTCCTTGGTGACCACGGCCATCGAGCCGGAGCCGTGGATGCCGCCGCCGTGGCCCCAGACCTCCTTGCCGCAGCTCAGCTCGGACTGCATCAGGCCGAGGCCGTACCCCGCCCCGGGGGCGGTGGTCGTCATCTCCTTCAGCTCCGCCTTCGGGAGCAGCCTGCCCTTGAGCAGGGCGCGGTAGAAGGTCTGCAGGTCGTTGGAGTCGGAGATCATCTCGCCGGCCGCGTAGGCGAGGGTGGGGCTGAGCCGGCTGACGTCGTGGACCTGTGCGTCCGGGCCGCCGAAGAGCTTGGACCAGGCGGGGGAGCTCGGCTTCGGCATCCTCACGTCGGTTCCGGGGACGCTGGTGGCGCGCAGCTTGAGCGGCTTGATGATGCGGTTCTCGACCGCCTTGCCGTAGGGGCGTCCGGTAACCCTCTCGATCACCATGCCGGCCAGGACGTAGTTGGTGTTGGAGTAGTTCCAGTCGGTGCCGGGGGCGAAGTCCGGGGCGTGGGTCATCGCTATGTCGACGAGCTGACGCGGGGTCCACCGGTCGTAGCGGTGCTCCAGGAAGCCGGGGCCGAAGACCTTCTCCTGGAAACCGGCGTCGGACGTGACGCTGTAGATGCCGCTGGTGTGGTTGAGCAGCTGGCGGACGGTGATCGTGCTCCCGTCGTGGCCGTTGCCCCGGACGACGCCGGGCAGCCACTTCTCGACCGGGTCGTCGAGGTCGAGGCGGCCCTCGGCCTGGAGCTGGAGGAGGACGGTGGCGACGAAGGTCTTGGTGATGGAGCCGACGCGGTAGTGATCGTCGCCCCCGCGCTCCCCGGCGGTGCCGGTCCACCGGTCGTGGCCGTCGCGGGCCGAGGCGACGACACCGGGGACGCCGGCGTCGACCGCGGCCTGGAGGGCCTGCTGGGTGGCGGCGTGGTCCTGCTTCACGGGCGCGGGCGCCGCGAGGGCGGGAGTGGCGAGCGCCGTGGCGGTGAGCCCCGCGACCAGGGCGGTGGCGAGGACGGTGCGGGTCGTGCGTACGGCTGACATGCGGGCTCCCCTGAAACTCTGCGGTGCGTGTGCTGCGGTCGGCGGGGAGGACCGTGGGGCCGGCGGGATGGTTGAGCGGGAGGGTGACGGTTGAGCGCTTTTCAGCCGTTCGGAAGAGGGGCCGGCCTGGCGGCGGAGGGGCCGGGTGTTTGGCATGGGTCCGGCTTCGTGGCGGAGGAGGCGTCAGCCGTTCGACGGGTCGGCGAGCCGGGAGCGGCCGACCGGGGGCCGTTCGCGCCACAGGTCGAGGCCTATGTCGACGAGTTCGACCCGGGGTAGTCCGGCGACGGCGTCGAGCGGATGCCAGGCGGCGAGGTCCGTGGAACCGCCGGTCTCGTTGCGCAGCGCGCCGCCGGTGACCTGGGCCTCGTAGATGATCCGCAGCCCCTGGAAGTCGCCGGGGCTCGCCAGGCGGCGCAGCCAGGCGCGCCGGATGGAGTCGATCCCGAGGAGGGCGGTGGGTTCGGTGAGGTAGCCGGTCTCCTCCTCCACCTCGCGGACCACGGTCCGTACGGGTTCCTCGCCGTGGTCCATGCCGCCGCCGGGCAGGGTCCACCGCTTGGTCCCGTCGCTCGCCACCCAGCGGGCGAGGAGCACCTCACCGTCCCGTACGCACACGGCGTAGGCCGCCACCCTCAACTCCTGCTTCATGAGGAGAGGTTAGAACCAGTAGACGGGATACGTCCGGCCGGAGGCGCGGGCGGCTCCGAGGCCGACGGCGACCAGGAGGAGGGAGGCGAGGGCGAGAAGGCCGAGAAACGACCAGAAGTGCGGGGCCTGGAGGGCGACGATCACGGCGGTGGCCGCGGCGGGCGAGTGCGGGGTGCGGGCCCACATCATCACGCCGAGGGCGAGACCGCCCGCGACGGCGGCGCTCCAGAGGCCGGGACCCGCCACGGCCAGGACGGCGAAGCCGGTGAGGGCGGAGAGCAGCTGGCCCCCGACGACCGAGCGCGGCTGGGACAGCGGGAGATCGGGGGCGCCGGCGACGAGCGCCATGCTCGCCGCGAGGGGCGGGATGAGCAGGGGCTCGTCGAGCACGGTACCGACGGCGACCAGGAGGAGGAGCGCGGCGACGCTGCCCGCGGTGGAGACGAGCAGGATCCGGGGCCGGGGGCGCGGGGCGGGCCGGGGCGGGGGGCAGGGGTTCCGGTCGCGGTTACCGTCGCGATTCCCGTCGTGGGCAGGGTCGCGTCGGGGGCCGGGGTGGTGGTCACGGGCGGTCCTCGGGTGTCGGTGGGGTGGGAGCGTGCGCCGGGGTCAGGGCTCGGTCGGGTTGGCGGGGGAGTACTCCGGGGGCGGCCAGCGCAGGGGGCTGCCCGCCGGGGTCTCGACCGTGCGCCCGATACGGCAGCGGACGACGCAGCCTAACCGATTAATACAACTTTAGGGGTTAGAAATAGGGGGCGTCAACCGCTCACGTACTCTTGAGGGGTTAGTTCATCGAGGAGGGTGCCGCCGCCATGACCGTCATCGACCCCCGGCCCCTCACCGGCGAGCCCGTCTCCCTCGACCTCCTCAACACCCGCTGGAACGAGGAGGGCGTCCGCCAGGACCTGCTCACCGGGGTCGAGGGGCTCGCCGTCTGGCTCGCCGCCAACGGCCTCGACCGACGGTTCGCCGCCGACGCCGGCACCCTGCGCCACACCCTCGCCGCCAGGGACGCGCTCGCCGCGCTCGTCGACCACCCCGGCGACCCCGCCGCGACCGCCCGCGTCGACGCCGTCCTCGGCCACGGCCGCATCCGGGCCACCCTCACCACCGAAGGCCCCGGCGAGGAGCCCGAGTTCGCGAACCCCGCCTGGGGCCCCGGCTGGACCGCCGCCCGCGACTACCTCGACCTGCTGCGCACCGCCCCCGACCGCATCCGGGCCTGCGCCCACGAGGCGTGCATCCTGCACTTCTTCGACACCTCGCGGAACGGCACCCGCCGCTGGTGCTCGATGGCCGCCTGCGGCAACCGGGCCAAGGCCTCGCGCCACTACGCCCGTACGAAGGACCACTGACACCCCACCCGTTCGCCCCGGTTGAGGGTGATTGGTCCCTGATGGCGTGTCGTCGACGGTGGCGGATGTATGCCATCGACGCATTCCGCCACCTGTCAGCCCTCCACAAATCCCTGTCGTTTACGAAAGGCTGAGCGGTCATCCGGTACCGAAATCCGGACCCTCTCTTTCACAACCAGGGATGTACATGACCCCCCAGAGCTCCATACCCGGGCGCTCGCCCTCCGGGAGACGCGCGGCCCGCATCGCGGCCGCCGCAGGACTCGTCGCCGCGCTCGTCGCGGCCGGTGCCGCCCCGGTCCTGGCCGTCGACGATCCGGCGACCACTCCCCCGGTGAAGGCGACCAAGCCCTCCGACGAGACCGACAAGCTCGGCGCCACCGACGCCCAGCGCCTCACCGAGGCCGAGGTCAGCGGCGACAAGCACGTCACGATCCTCGTCGCCACCGCTCCCGGCGCCACCGAGCAGGTCGCCGGCCAGCTCGACGCCGTCGCCGGCGCCTCCGTCGGCAAGCGGCAGGACGCGCTCGGCTACGTCCGCGCGACCCTGCCGACGGCCAAGGCCGAGGCGGCCATCAAGGCCGCGGCGAAGCTCTCCTCCGTCCAGTCGATCGACCTCCAGGCCGAGATCAAGCTGGACGACCCGACCCCGGACGCCGGTGCCGTCGACGGCACCACGGTCAGCCGGACCTACCCGGCCCCGTCGAAGAGCACCCCGGCGAAGAACCCGTACAACCCGTCGCACGAGACGGGCGCGGTCGAGTTCGTCGAGGACCACCCCAGGGCCGACGGCCGCGGCGTGACCATCGGCGTCCTCGACTCCGGTGTCGACCTGGGCCACCCGGCGCTGCAGAAGACCACCACCGGCGAGCGCAAGATCGTCGACTGGGTCACCGCCACCGACCCGCTGACCGAGGGCGACGCCACCTGGCGCGCCCAGATCACCCCCGTCGCGGGCCCCGTCTTCACCGCGGCCACCCAGAGCTGGAAGGCGCCCGAGGGCTCCTACCAGTGGAGCCGCTTCAGCGAGTCGATCACCGCGGGCGGCGACCCGGCCGGTGACATCAACCGCGACGGCGACACCACCGACGTCTTCGGCATGCTGTACGACCCGGCCGCCGGCACCGTCCGCCTGGACACCGACCAGAACAACGACTTCACGGACAACGCGCCGATGAAGCCGTACAAGGACGGGTACCAGATCGGCTACTTCGGTACCGACGACCCGGCCACCGAGGTCGTCGAGAAGACGCCGTTCGTCGTCGAGATCCGCAAGGACGTCGCGATGGACCCGCTGGGCGGGACCTGGGTCGGCCAGAAGCGCGACTTCGTCAACATCGGCATCGTCGAGTCGTCCCACGGCACGCACGTCGCCGGCATCACCGCCGCCCACGGCCTCTTCGGCGGGAAGATGAACGGCGCCGCCCCCGGCGCGAAGATCGTCTCCTCGCGCGCGTGCACCTGGACCGGCGGCTGCACCAACACCGCCCTCACCGAGGGCATGACGGACCTCGTCGTCAACCGCGGCGTCGACATCGTCAACATGTCGATCGGCGGCCTGCCCGCGCAGAACGACGGCGACAACGTCCGCTCGCGGCTCTACACCCGTCTGATCGACCAGTACGGCGTGCAGCTGATCATCTCGGCCGGCAACTCCGGCCCGGGCATCAACACGATCGGCGACCCCGGCCTCGCCGACAAGGTCGTCTCGGTCGGCGCGGCGATCTCCCAGTCGACCTGGGCCGCCAACTACGGCTCCGCGGTCGAGAAGAAGTACGCCATGTTCCCCTTCTCCTCGCGCGGCCCGCGTGAGGACGGCGGCTTCACCCCGACCATCACCGGTCCCGGCTCGGCCGTGAACACCATCCCGACCTGGCTGGCCGGCGCCGGCGTCGCCGAGTCCGGCTACGCGCTGCCCGCGGGTTACGGGATGCTCAACGGCACCTCGATGTCCTCCCCGCAGGTCGCGGGCGCGAGCGCGCTGCTGCTCTCCGCCGCGAAGCAGAAGGGCATCGCGCTCTCCCCGCTCACCCTGCGCACCGCGCTCACCTCGACCGCCCAGCGGATCTCCGGTGTCGCGGCCCACGAGCAGGGCTCGGGCCTCATCGACATCAACGAGGCCTGGGACTCGATCAAGGACGGCGCGACCGCCCACGACTACAAGGTCGAGGCCCCGGTCGACACCGCGATCTTCCCGGCCCCGCACACCGGCACCGGTGTGTACGACCGTGAGGGCGGCCTCAAGGTCGGCCAGAAGAAGGTCTACGACGTCACCGTCACGCGCACGAGCGGCCCGGACCGTGCCATCGAGCACGAGCTGGACCTCAAATACAACGACGGCACCTTCCGCATCCTCGGCGACGACGAGATCGACCTGCCGCTGAACAAGCCGGTCACCGTCAGGATCCAGGCCCGGCCGACCACCGCCGGCGTGCACAGCGTGATCCTGGAGGCCGACGACGAGCGCACCGAGGGCGTCGACAAGCAGATCCTCGCCACCTCGGTCGTCGCGAGCGACCTGGTCGCCCCCGGCTACGGCTTCTCCGCCGCCGGCTCCGTCCAGCGCAACAGCCACAAGTCGTACTTCGTGACCGTGCCGGCGGGCGCCACCTCCCTCGAGGTCTCCCTCGGCGGTCTGAAGTCGAAGAGCCAGACCCGGTTCATCGCGATCCACCCGTACGGCGTGGCCATCGAGTCGACCGCGTCCACCGCGTGCTACCCGCACTACAACCCGGCGAACACCTGCCGCCCGGACCTGCGCTCCTACGCCAACCCGACGCCGGGCGTGTGGGAGATCGAGGTCGAGTCCCGCCGGACGTCGCCGGACCTGGACAACCCGTACACCCTGGGTGTCTCGGTGCTCGGCGCCGCCTTCGACCCGGCCGTGCGGACCGTCGCCGAGGCGAAGGTCGGCACCCCGGCCCCGGTCGAGTGGACCGTCACCAACAAGTTCGCCGGCATCGACGGCAAGCTGAAGGGCGGCTCGCTGGGCTCGGCCAAGGTCGAGACCCCGACCATCCAGCACCACGAGAAGCAGACGAAGACGGTCACCATCGGTGAGGGCGTCGAGCGGCTCGACATCGCGATCGGCAACACCTCCGACAAGGCCGCCGACCTCGACCTCACCGTCTCCTTCGGCGGCAAGCAGGTCGGCCAGTCGGCGGACGGCGACTCGGAGGAGTCCGTCTCCCTCGTGAAGCCGGCCGCGGGCACGTACACCGTCGTCATCGACGGCTACGCGGTCCACGCCGAGGGCGGCACGACCTACGACTACAAGGACGTGTACTACTCCGCCTCGCTCGGCAGCGTCCAGGTCGACAGCGGCGCGACCTACCCGCTCGCCCACGGCGCGAGCGCCGAGGTCGCGGCCCAGGTCGTCGTCGCCGGCGCGGCCCCCGAGGGCCGGCAGTTCTTCGGCGAGGTCCAGCTGCTCAACGCCCGCGGCACCGTCGCGGGCTCCGGCAGCGTCCTGATCGGGAACGTCACCCCGTAACACCGCGGGACCAGTGAGGGGCGGGCACCGGAACCGGTGTCCGCCCCTTTCACGTCCCGACACTCGTCCCGGCCTGTGGACAATGGATTGGACAAGGTGGCCGGGGACATACGCATCATGGTCCGGCAGCACCCTGCACATACGTACGGAGGAGTCCCCGTGAAGGTCGGAATCGTCGGAGCCACCGGTCAGGTCGGCACAGTCATGCGCAGCATCCTGGCCGAGCGGAACTTCCCGGTCGACGAGCTGCGGCTCTTCGCCTCCGCCCGCTCCGCCGGCACCGTCGTGGACGGCGTCACGGTCGAGGACGCCTCGACCGCCGACTACACGGGTCTGGACATCGTCCTGTTCTCGGCCGGTGGCGCCACCTCCAAGGCCCTCGCCGAGAAGGTCGCCTCCCAGGGCGCCGTCGTGATCGACAACTCCTCCGCCTGGCGCCGCGACCCCGAGGTCCCCCTGGTGGTCTCCGAGGTCAACCCGCACGCGATCAAGGACCGCCCCAAGGGCATCATCGCCAACCCGAACTGCACCACGATGGCCGCCATGCCGGTCCTCAAGCCGCTCCACCAGGAGGCCGGCCTCACCGCGCTCGTCGCCACCACCTACCAGGCCGTCTCCGGCTCGGGCGTGGCCGGTGTCGCCGAGCTGCGCACGCAGGCGTGTGCCGTGGCCGAGACCGCCGACCAGCTGGCGTTCGACGGCGAGGCCGTCGCCTTCCCCGAGCCGAACGTCTACCGGCGCCCCATCGCCTTCAACGTGGTCCCGCTCGCCGGCAACCTGGTCGACGACGGCTCGCACGAGACCGACGAGGAGCAGAAGCTCCGCAACGAGTCCCGCAAGATCCTGGAGATCCCCGAGCTGAAGGTCTCCGGCACCTGCGTGCGCGTCCCGGTCTTCTCCGGCCACTCCCTCCAGGTGAACGTCCGCTTCGAGCGTCCGATCAGCGTCGAGCGCGCCTACGAGCTCCTCAAGGACGCCGAGGGCGTCGAGCTCTCCGAGATCCCGACCCCGCTCCAGGCGGCCGGCAAGGACGCCTCGTACGTCGGCCGCATCCGCGTGGACGAGACCGTCGACAACGGTCTGGCGCTCTTCCTCTCCAACGACAACCTGCGCAAGGGCGCGGCGCTGAACGCCGTGCAGATCGCGGAGCTGGTCGCGGCCGAGCTCAAGGGCTGACACCGGTCGTACGGAAGAGGGGCGGCCACCCGGGTGGGTGGCCGCCCCTCCCGTGTTCGCCCTGGGAAATGTGTCGTGCGCCGGGGAAGGGCCCCGTGGAAGGATGGGCCAAACGTCACGAAACCGAGGAGTTGACCGGGTGCCTGGCACGAACCTGACCCGTGAAGAGGCTCAGCAGCGGGCGGCGCTGCTGACCGTGGACGCGTACGAGGTCGAACTCGACCTCACCGGTGCGCAGGAGGGCGGCACCTACCGGTCCGTCACCACCGTCCGCTTCGATTCCGCCGAGGCCGGTGCCTCGACCTTCATCGACCTCGTCGCGCCCGCCGTCCACGAGGTCGTCCTGAACGGCCACGCGCTTGACGTCGCCGCCGTCTTCCGCGACGCGCGGATCGCGCTCGCCCACCTCGTCGAGGGCCGCAACGAGCTGAAGGTCGTCGCCGACTGCGCGTACACCAACACCGGTGAGGGCCTGCACCGCTTCGTCGACCCGGTCGACGACCAGGCCTATCTGTACACGCAGTTCGAGGTCCCGGACGCGCGCCGCGTCTTCGCCTCGTTCGAGCAGCCCGACCTGAAGGCGACCTTCCAGTTCACCGTGAAGGCGCCGAGCGGGTGGAAGGTCATCTCCAACTCGCCCACGCCGGAGACGCCGAAGGACGACATCTGGGTCTTCGAGCCGACGCCCCGCATCTCCACGTACATCACCGCGCTGATCGTCGGCCCGTACCACTCGGTGCACTCGACGTACGAGAAGGACGGGCAGACGGTCCCGCTGGGCATCTACTGCCGTCCGTCGCTCGCCGAGTTCCTCGACGCGGAGCACATCTTCGACGTCACGCGGCAGGGCTTCGACTGGTTCCAGGAGAAGTTCGCGTACGACTACCCGTTCGCGAAGTACGACCAGCTCTTCGTGCCGGAGTTCAACGCGGGCGCCATGGAGAACGCGGGCGCGGTCACCATCCGCGACCAGTACGTCTTCCGCTCGAAGGTGACGGACGCGGCGTACGAGCGGCGCGCCGAGACCATCCTGCACGAGCTCGCCCACATGTGGTTCGGCGACCTCGTGACCATGGAGTGGTGGAACGACCTGTGGCTGAACGAGTCGTTCGCCACCTACACCTCCGTCGCCTGCCAGGCCTCGGTGGCCGGCACCCGCTGGCCGAACGCCTGGACGACCTTCGCGAACGCGGAGAAGACCTGGGCCTACCGCCAGGACCAGCTGCCGTCGACGCACCCGATCATGGCCGAGATCAACGACCTGGAGGACGTGCTCGTCAACTTCGACGGGATCACGTACGCCAAGGGCGCGAGCGTCCTGAAGCAGCTCGTCGCCTACGTCGGCCAGGACGAGTTCTTCAAGGGCGTGCAGGCCTACTTCCAGGCGCACGCCTTCGGCAACACGCGCCTCTCCGACCTGCTCGGCGCCCTTGAGGAGACCTCCGGGCGCGACCTCAGGACCTGGTCGAAGGCATGGCTGGAGACGGCCGGCATCAACATCCTCCGGCCGGAGATCGAGACCGACGAGAACGGTTCCATCACCTCCTTCGCCGTACGGCAGGAGGCGCCCGCGCTGCCCGCCGGTGCCAAGGGCGAGGCCGTCCTGCGCCCGCACCGGATCGCGATCGGCTTCTACGAGCTGAACGAGACCGGCAAGCTGGTCCGCACCGAGCGTCTCGAACTCGACATCGAGGCCGCCGGTCTGACCGCCGTACCGCAGCTCGCGGGCAAGTCCCGCCCGGCGGTCGTCCTCCTCAACGACGACGACCTGTCGTACGCCAAGGTCCGCCTCGACGACGTGTCCCTGAAGAACGTCACCGCGCACCTCGGCGACTTCGCCGAGTCGCTGCCGCGCGCCCTGTGCTGGGCCTCGGCCTGGGACATGACCCGCGACGGCGAGCTGGCCACCCGCGACTACCTGGAGCTTGTGCTCTCCGGCATCGCCAAGGAGTCCGACATCGGCGTGGTCCAGTCGCTCCAGGGCCAGGTCAAGGCGGCCCTCGACCTGTACGCGGCGCCGGAGTGGCGGGAGGCGGGGCTGACCCGCTGGACCGAGGCGACGCTGGCGCACCTCCAGGCGGCCGAGCCGGGCAGCGACCACCAGCTGGCGTGGGCGCGTGCCTTCGCCGCGACCGCCCGCACGCCGCAGCAGCTCGACCTGCTCGCCGCGCTCCTCGAGGGCCGCGAGTCGATCGAGGGCCTGGCCATCGACACCGAGCTGCGCTGGGCGTTCGTCCAGCGGCTCGCGGCGACCGGTGTCTACGACGAGACGGAGATCGCCGGCGAGCTGGAGCGCGACCGCACCGCGGCGGGCGAGCGGCACGCGGCGACGGCGCGCGCGGCCCGTCCGACCGAGGCCGCGAAGGCCGAGGCCTGGTCCTCGGTCGTCGAGGACGACAAGCTGGCGAACGCCGTGCAGGAGGCCGTCATCGGCGGCTTCGTCCAGTCCGACCAGCGTGAGCTGCTCGCCCCGTACACGGCGAAGTACTTCGCGTCGATCAAGGGCGTCTCGGAGACCCGCAGCCACGAGATGATCCAGCAGATCGTGGTCGGTCTGTACCCGACGCTCCAGGTCTCGCAGGAGACGCTGGACGCGACGGACGCGTGGATCGCCGAGCACGACCCGGCCCCGGCGCTGCGGCGTCTGGTGACGGAGTGCCGCGCGGGTGTCGAGCGCGCGCTCCGGGCGCGGGCGGCGGACGCGGCGAAGTAGCGGTACCCGGTGAAGGGGCCCCGGACCGGCAGCGGTCCGGGGCCCTTCGGCGTTTCGGGCGTGGTCAGCCCAGGGCCTTCATCCATTGCCAGCCGCCGGTGCCGATGGTCCTCGGGGTGCCGAGGCCGGTGGCCGTGCCCGGGAGGAACTCCAGGTTCTCCGCGGTGCCGGAGGTACGGGTGGTCCACAGGTCGGGAAGTCCGTCCCCGGTGACGTCGCCGGCCGAGACGGCGAGGCGGCGGTCGGCGACGGTCCACGGGCCGCCGGTGAGTGCGGCAGGACCGAGGAGGAGTCCGCTGCCCTGGCTCGCGTACTGCTCGATCTCGCCGGTGGCACGGTCGCGGCCCCAGACGTCGGCCCTGCCGTCGCCGGTCACGTCGCCGGGCAGGATCACGTCGTGACCGGCCCACTCGGCCTCGCCGATCTTGACGGCGGCCTTGGCGGCGAAGGTCGGCCTGCCGTCGACGGCGGGGCCGCCGCGGTGCAGCCAGAGGCCGGTCACGCTGCGGACGAGGACGTCCGGGAGGCTGTCGCCGTCCACGTCACCGGCGGCGAGCGGGGTGGTGCCCGTCCAGCCGGTGGGGCGCCCGCCCATCGCGATCCGGGTGCCGAGCTCTCCGCTGCCGGTGTTGGGGTAGACCCAGAGGGCGTCGCCGATGCGGGCGAGGACGTCCTCGCGCCCGTCGCCGGTCCAGTCGCCGCGGTGGCTGATCACGGCGTCGGCCCAGCCGCCGGTGCCGATCTGGCGCATGCCGGCCAGGGTGCCGCCGCCGGTGCCGGAGTAGAGACGCAGGTTGCCGTCGTCCTTGGCGGCCAGGAAGTCCGGGCGGCCGTCGCCGGTGAGGTCACCGCCGGTGCCGGAGCCCGTCCGGGTCTCGGGGTGGGCGGCGGCGCGCAGCAGTTTGTGGTCGGAGAGCGGGGGCGTGCCCTCGGGCTCGGGTTCGATCGCGTCGGCGCGCACGGTGTGGAAGTCGCGGGAGCTGAGGAAGACGTGGTCGAACTTCATGTTCTCGTAGGTCGTGCTCTCGCCCGACCGGCACACGGTGGCGTGGTCGTCCTCGCACGCCTTGGTGAAGAACTCCGTGTCGTTCTCGTCGGCCTCGGCGAACGGGCCGGTGCCGGGCAGCCCGGCGCGTATCGGGTCGAGCTGGGAGTACCCGGGGCCCGCGTTGAAGTCGCCGCCGAGGATGACGGGGACGCCCGCGGCCCAGGCGTCGATCTTCGCGAGCGTCTCGGAGGTCCCGAAGTCCGGGACGATGTACTGGGCGAGGTGCGTGGTGCAGGCGAGGGTGGTGCGGCCGTCGACGGGACCCCGGGCGCAGAGCACGGCCCGCGCGGTCTGCCCGTCGGGAACGCTCAGCTGGGCCGCGTACCGGTCGGCCGACGGTGCCTTGAGGAAGACCCCCATGCCGAACCGGGTGTCGGTGGCGGACCACTTGGCGCATCCGTCATGGGACCTGGCACTGGTCCACACGCCGGTGTAGCCGGGCAGTGCGTCGCGCAGGGCGGCCCACTGTCCGAAGCAGAGCTCCTGGAGCATGAGCGCGTCGGTGTCCCACGCGAGTGTCTGGTCACGGACCTTGCCGGTCCAGGTCGCGAGGTCCAGTTCGCTCTGGCAGTCCCACGCGCCGCAGACGTTGTACGTGATCGTGCGCACCGGCGGCGCGGTGGCCGGGTCCACGGTGTCGGCCGCGGCCACGGTCACCGTGCCGGCGAGCAGGGCCAGGACGGCGGTGAGGCGAACTCCCCAGCGCAGGGCCGATCTTCGAAGGTGTGTCATTCGGATCAGCGTACTGATCATGGAACGCGGTCGTGGTGTCCGCCCGGCGGGCGGGCGTCGGTGCGCTGCCGCTGCCGCCGGGCGGAGGTCCTTGCGGCGTCAGCCGCCGAGTGCCGCGAAACGGGCGCGCAGGTCGGCCGCGCCCTGCTCCGTGAGGGTGCCGTGCAGTCGCATCCGGGCGACGCCGCCGTCGGGGAAGGCGTCGAGGCGGACGTGGGTGACGACGGCCCGGGCGGGCAGCTTGAAGCGGTGGAGGGTGTCCGGCTGGAGCTTCGTCCGGGGGATGATCTCGAACCACTCGCCCGACTCGCCGTTGCGGCCCTGGAGAGCGATCCAGCCGGCCGAGTTGCCCTTGAGGTAGGCGGTGTCGATCTCGACGGCGCGGACGGCGCCCTGCGCGGCCAGCCGGAAGCGCACCCAGTCGTTGGTGCCGCGGACGCGGCGGCGGCGGTTCTCCCAGCCGTCGTCCATCTTGCGGGAGGTGCCGGGCAGGATGATCTGGGTGGGCGAGGAGTAGAACCTGTCCGACGCGTCCTCGTACGAACCGCCGTTGAGCACGGAGATCAGGTCGAGGGTGCCGAGCAGCTCCAGCCACTCGGGGTCGGGCACGACCTCGCCGTGGACGCGGAGACGGGCGATGCCGCCGTCGGGGTGCTGGCAGAGCCGGAGGTGGGTGAAGCGGCGCTCGGCGGTGATCGTGAAGCCGTTGGCGGCGTGGCCGCGGACGGGGGTCGGCGGGACGAGCTCCTCCCACTTCGCTTCGAGCAGCTCCTCGGGGCTGGGTGAGCCCTCCACGGAGGTGGCCTGGACGCTGACGCGCTGGGGGTAGTTGCCCCGGAAGTGCGCGGTGTCGACGACGATCCCGCGGATCACGCCGGGGGCGCCGAGGCGGACGATCGCCCAGTCGTGGTCCTCGGGGGCGGGGAAGACGTTCCCGGCGTCGGCGCCACGGCGGCGGCGGGTCTCCCAGCCGTCCATGATCTTGCCCTTGTGGCCGAAGTGCTCGGGGTCGAAGACGGCCCGCTCGCGGACGAGGAGGTTCTCCCGCTCGGCGAAGAACTCGTCGTTGGCGGCGACGACACCGGCGCCCAGGCGGCGGTCGGCGAGGTCGACGAGCTCGGTGAAGGGGAAGTCACCGGTGCGGTAGTCGGCGTACGGGTCGCCCCCGGAGTAGGGGGCGGCGTCGTTCGCGTGCGGGTCGGTGTTCGCGTCGTTCCCGTCGAAGCTGCTCATGGCTCGACTCTCCCGCGAGCCCGCCCCGGCGGTCCATCGAATGTTTTCGACGGACATGTTCAGTTCTGCTGAACGGTCTCGCGCGCGGCGGCCGCCTGTCGCAGCGCGGCGAGCACCCGGGCCACCGCCGGGCCCTCCTCGGCGCCGCGCCGTACCGCCGCCACGACATGACGGCGCGGCTGGTCGGCGGAGAGGACGCGCATGACGACGCCGGTGCCGCCGCCCTGTGTGGAGGAGGCCCCGGTGCCGCCCCGGCGTTCCGCCGAGGCCATCCGGGGTACGAGGGCGATGCCCATCCCGGCCTCGACCATGGCGAGGATCGCGGTCCAGCCGGAGGCGCTGTGGGCCTGCTCGGGCACGAATCCGGCGGCCTCGCAGGCCGCGGTGGTGATCTCGGACCAGGGCCCGGAGCCCCCGAAGATCCACGGCTCGGCGGCCAGGTCCGCGAGCCGCAGTCCGGGCGCGTCGGCGCAGGGGTGGCCGGCGGGCAGGGCGACGTCGAGCGGATCGGCGAGCAGCGGCACGCGGCTGAACTTGGGGTCGCGTACGGAGGGGGCGTGGGCGGCGAGGGAGAGCGCCAGGTCGACCTCGCCAGCCGAGAGCAGCTCGTACGCCTCCGCCGCCTCGGCCTCCCGGACGCGGACGTCGAGTCCGGGGTGTGCGGTCCGCAGCTGCCGCACGGCGGGCACGACGAGCGCGGGCACGGAGGTCGAGAAGGCCGCCACCCGCACCTGCCCGGCGTCGCCCCGCAGATAGCCGTCGAGCTCGGCGTCGGCACGCTCCAGCTGGGCGAAGACCACCTCCGCGTGCCGCAGCACCAGATGGGCGGCGTCGGTGAGCCGGACCCGGCGGCCCTGCGCCTCGAGCAGCCGTACGCCGAGCTGCTTGGCGAGGTTGGTGAGCTGCTGCGACACGGCCGAGGGGGTCATGAGCAGGGCCTCGGCGGTCGCGGTGACGGTGCCGCGGTCGCGGAGGGTGCGGAGGATCTGGAGCTTCTTGATGTCCCACTCGGTCATGGGGCGCAACCTACCGGGCGGCACTGAGCGCGACCCCGCCGAGGATGAGCGCCATGCACGCGCCCCCGAGGAGGCCGAGCCGTTCGCCGAGCAGCGCGTACGACAGGAGGGCGACGCAGACGGGCTGGAGGTAGTAGACGACGCCCGCGCGGGCCGCGCCGATGAGGGCGATGGCCTTGTTCCAGGCGAAGAAGGCGACGGCGGAGGAGAAGACCCCGACGTAGAGGAGGGGGCCCGCGGTGGCGGCGCCGACGGTGAACCCGCCCTGGACGGCGAGGGACACGGCGTACGCGGGGGCGAGCATGAGGGCGCCGAGCAGGAACGTGGTGAAGAGGAAGGCGAGTCCGTCGATCTCGGCGGGCTTGCGCCTGAGCAGGGCGCTGTACGTGGCGAAGGACAGGGCCGCGGCGAACATCCACAGGTCGCCGCTGGTGAACTCCACGGCGAGCGAACCCTTTCCGACGAGCAGGAGCACTCCGAGGGCGGCGGTCAGCATCCCGAGGACGCGCCGGGCGCCGAGGCGTTCACCGCCGAGCCGGGCGTAGACCGCCATGATCACCGGGGACGCCGCCATGATCATGCCCATGTTGGAGGCGGAGGTGGTGAGGCCCGCCTGGTGCACGAGGGTGTTGTAGAGGGCGACGCCGAAGAGCGAGGCGAGGGCGACGAAGCCGAGGTGACGGCGGATCGTCCGCCACTGGCGCAGGAAGGGGCGGGCGGCGAACGGCGCGACGGCGGTCAGCGCGATGATCCAGCGCCAGAAGACGGCCTGGACGGGCGGGACGGTGTCGGCCATGTCGCGGGTGGCGACGAAGCTGCCGGACCAGACGACGGTGGCGAGCAGGGCGAGGAGCACGCCGAGGCCGGCGCCCCGTGCGAGCTTCCTCGCGGGCGCCGGCCTCTCGGTGGCGGTGGTGACGGTGGTGACGGTGGTGGCGGTCTCGGTCGGGGCGGCGGTCTCGGTCGGGGTGGCGAGGGGGGCGGTCGGGTGGCGGGCGGTGATCAGGCTCATGCCGCCTACCGTCGCACCACGGAACCCTCAAGGTCCATCGAAACTTCCTGACCAGTTCCTTCAGCTGAGCTGAACGATTCGGTGCCCTCCGGAGCTGCGGCCTTCTTCGGGGTACGCGGCCCCAGCTGCCCCACCAGGGTGGCGCCGAAGGCGATGACCATGCCGAGCAGCTGCACCGGGCCGAGCGCCTGGCCGAGCGCCGCCCAGCCGATGATCGCGGCGGTGATCGGCGAGAGCGGGCCGAGGAGGGTGGCCGAGGAGGCGCTCAGCCGCTCGATGCCACGGAACCAGAGGAAGTACGAGATCGCGGTGTTGCCGAAGGCGAGGTAGGCGTAGCCGGCCAGGTGGGTGCCGGTCAGGGCGGGCGGTGCGCCCTCGATCAGGAAGGCGACCGGCAGGATGACCAGGCCGCCCGCCGTGAGCTGCCAGCCGGTGAGCGCGAGGGCTCCGACGCCCTCGGGGCGGCCCCAGCGCTTGGTGAAGACGACTCCCGCCGACATGGAGAGGGCGGAGAGCAGCCCGGCGACCACTCCGACGAGGTCGAGCGCGGCCCCGGCCTTGAGGACCACGAGACTGACGCCGAAGGCGGCGGCGACGGCGGTGAGCAAGGACTTCACGGTGGGCTTGTCGCCCAGGAAGAGGGCGGCGAGGCCGACGACGAAGAGCGGGCCGACGGAGCCGACGACGGCGGCGACACCGCCGGGGAGCCGGTAGGCGGCGAGGAAGAGCAGGGGGAAGAAGGCGCCGATGTTGAGTGCGCCGAGGACGGCCGACTTCCACCACCAGGCGCCCCGGGGGAGCTTGCGGGTGAGCGCAAGGAGCAGGAGTCCGGCGGGCAGGGCGCGCATCAGGCCGGTGAAGAGCGGCCGGTCGGGCGGCAGGAACTCCGTGGTGACGAAGTAGGTGGAGCCCCAGGAGATCGGGGCGAGTGCGGTGAGCGCGACGACGGCCGCCTTGCGGGACATGACGGGTTCCCCCCTGCTGTGGAGTGCCGGCCGGTGCGGAGCCGGACTGGCTTGGCAGTAATTAACTTACCACTAAGCTACTTACTTGCAAGTGACTTAGTTGCCATCGAGGAGGAAAGAAGGGAACACTGAGGTCATGAAGACGCAGACCCCCGGACACGACGCCGTCGACGCCATCACCGACCAGTGGGCGGCCGTCCGCCCGGACCTGGACACCGTCCCCATGGCGGTCTTCGGGCGGATCTACCGGCTCGCCAACGCCATGCGCGGCAAGGTGGACAAGGCGTACGCGCCCTACGGCATGGCACTCGGGGAGTTCGACGTCCTCGCGACCCTGCGCAGGTCCGGAGCGCCGTACACGCTCTCACCGCGCGAACTGACCGCCACGCTGATGATCACCACCGGCGGGATGACCGGCAGGCTCGACAAGCTGGAGAAGGCCGGGCTGCTCACCCGCAGCCCCGACCCGAACGACCGGCGCGGCCTGCGGGTCACGCTCAGCGAGCGCGGCAGGGAACTGGTGGACCAGGCCGTCGGGGCCGGTCTCGCGGAGCAGCGGGCCGCCCTTGAGGCCGCGCTCACCGAGGAGGAGGCGGACCAGCTGGCCGGGCTCCTGCGCAAGCTCCTCGCGACCACGGCGTAGGGCGTGTCCGGCGGATCAGGGTCGCGTGGACGCACGCGAGGGCGCCGCGCGGTACGTCGTACCGTGCGGCGCCCTCGGTGAAGAAGGAGGAGGCGGTCAGGCCTTCTTGGACTTGTCGAGCACCATCACCAGACCGGCGATCACCAGGAACAGCACCAGCGGTGCGGCCACGAACAGGCCGAGGGTCTCGACGACCTCCAGCTTGGGGGCCGGGTCGTCGCCGTCGTCGCGGGTGAGCGCGAGCGCGGGGGACGACATGAGCAGCATCATCAGCGTCGTACCGGCCGCGAGCGAGCCGGCGCGCAGAGCGTTCTTCTTGTCCACGGTGCAAAACTAGCGAACGCCCGAACGGGCCGCGCGCCCGGGGGTGCCGTACGGGGCCGCCAGCGCCCTAAGGGGCCGCCGTACGGGCGTGCAGCTCGCGCAGCAGCGCGTGCGCCCGGGGCGAGGCGGCCAGCTCCTCCAGGGTGAGCGGCTGCCCGTCCGGGCCCGCGAGCGGCAGCCGCCAGTTGGGGTACTGGTCCCAGGTGCCCGGCAGGTTCTGCGGCCTGCGGTCCCCCACCGCGTCCGGCAGCCAGACCCCCACCATGCGGGCCGGGGTGCCGAGCAGGAACCGGTGGACGGCCCTGATCTCGGCCTCCTCGTCGCCCGGGCCCTCCGGCAGCAGACCGAGCCGCTGGAACAGGCCCAGCCACTCGGCGGTCTCCGCCGCGTCCTCCGCCCGCTCGCGCTCCAGGTCCCCGGAGAGCAGCCCGAGGCGGTGCCGCAGGGTGACGTGGTCGCCGGAGAGCCGGGCGGCCGTCGGCGGCAGGTCGTGGGTGGTGGCCGTGGCCACGCACTCGGCGCGCCACCCGTCCCGGGGCAGCGGACGTCCCGTGCCCGCCCAGTCCCGCTCGAACCAGAGCACGGAGGTGCCGAACACCCCGCGCCCGGCCAGCTCCTCCCGTACGCCGGGCTCGACCGTGCCGAGGTCCTCGCCGATCACCAGGGCCCCCGCGCGATGGGCCTCCAGGACGAGGACGGCGAGCATCGCCTCGGCGTCGTACCGGACGTACGTGCCCTCGGTGGGCTCGCGGCCCTCGGGGACCCACCAGAGCCGGAACAGGCCCATCACGTGGTCGATGCGCAGCGCGCCCGCGTGGCGCAGGAGTTCCTTGAGGAGCCCCCGGTACGGCGCGTACCCGGCGGCGGCGAGGGCGTCGGGGCGCCACGGGGGCAGGCCCCAGTCCTGGCCACGGGAGTTGAAGGCGTCGGGGGGCGCGCCGACCGACATGCCGGCCGCGAAGGCCTCCTGCTGGGCCCAGGCGTCCGAGCCCTCCGGGTGGACGCCGACCGCCAGGTCGTGGACGATCCCGACCTCCATCCCGGCCTCACGGGCGGCCGCGGCGGCGTCGGCCAGCTGTCGGTCCGTCAGCCAGGCGAGCCGGCAGTGGAAGTCGACCCGTGCGGCCAGGGCGGGGTCGTCGCGGACGGCGGTCTCGGCCGCGCGCGGATCGCGCAGCCCCTCGGGCCAGTCGCGCCAGTGGTGGCCGTGCCGCTCGGCGAGGGCCTGGTAGGTGGCGTGGTCCTCCAGGGCGCGGCCGCGGGCGGCGAGGAAGTCATGGAAGTCGGCGCGCCGCCCCGGGCCGAGCTCCACGCTCTCGACGACGAGTTCGAGGGCCCGGCGTTTGACCTCCCAGACCGCGTCCCGGTCGATCACCGCGCCCTTGCCGAGGACCCGCTCGCGCAGCTCGGCCGCCTCGGCGAGGATCCGGTCGAGCTCCTCGCGGCGCTCGGGGCCGACCAGGGCGTACTCGGGGATCTCCTCGATCCGCAGATGGACGGGGTCGGGGAAGCGGCGCGAGGAGGGGCGGTACGGGGACGGGTCGCTGGGAGCCCCGGGCACGCCCGCGTGGAGCGGGTTGACCTGGACGAAACCGGCGCCGTGCGTGCGGCCCGCCCAGGTGGCGAGCTCCCGCAGGTCGCCGAGGTCGCCCATGCCCCAGGAGCGGTGGGAGAGCAGTGAGTAGAGCTGGACGAGGAGGCCGTACGAGCGCCGACCGGGGCCGGGCACGCGCGCGGGGCTCACGATCAGGGTGCTGGTGGCCGCGCGCCCGTCGGGGGCCTCGGCCTCCACGGTGTGGACGCCGAGGGGCAGCCGCTCCCAGTCGGGGCCGGTGACGACGGCGCCGTCCTCGGTGGTGACCCGGAGCCGGGTGCCGGGCGGCAGGCCCGCGGGCGGGCGGGCCGGCTCCTCGCCCCGCCGCCGGACGAGCGTCGGGGGCAGGAGGCGCTCCCGGTCGGCCCGTTCCGCCGCGCCGAGGGCGGCCTCGACCGCTTCGGGGGTGGCCGCGTCCACGCCGAGGGCGCCGAGGACGGCCACCACGGTGGCCTCCGGCACGGGCACGGTGACACCTTCGGAGGGGCTGTAGGCGGTGGCGACGCCGTGACGGGCGGCGAGACGGGCCAGGGTCACTTCACACTCCGGGGGACTCCGTGCCGCCCGCGCTGCCGGGGGCGGTGGGTTCGCTGGTGAGGGGGGCCGCCTCGGTCAGGGGCGGTTCGCTGGTGAGGGGAGCGGCGTCGGGGAGCGGCGGTTCGCTGGTCAGCGGTTCGCCTGCGGGAGCCGGCTGCTCCGGCAGGCGTATCCGTCCGAGGTGGCGGGCGGTCGTGGTCACGGGGGTCTCCCGGGTTTCGTCTCGACTGGTGGGACCAGGGGTAGCGACTGAGCCCTACCCACCGCACCACGTTTTACCGGCGGAAAGTGGCGGAGTGACGTCACCTCGCCGACGGCTCGCCGGGCAAAGGCGACACATCGGCCACGCGCATTGACACCTCAGTGCGACGGGTGGTGGGCTCGTGACCCACTCGTGACCAAACCCGGCGGAGCGGCCGGCCCTGCCGAAGGGAGACCCCGTGCACCTCGGGCGCAGGAAGCGCACCGCGACGGCCGTGGCCGCCGCCGTCATCGGCGGCCTCCTCGGCGGCGTGGTGCCGGGCTCGGCGCTCGCGACCCCGACGGCGGCTCGCCTTCCGGCGCTGCCCCTCGCTCCGGCGGCACCGGCCCCACCGGTCACTTCACCGACCGCACCGGCCACCTCGCCCTCCGCTCCCGCCGCCCCGGGAAGCCCGCTCCCCGCCGTCTGGCCCCGCCCGCAGTCCCTGGCCGCCGCCGGGCCCGCCGTACGCCTCGGGGACGAGGTGACGCTGCTCGCGGACGACGACGCCGACCCGTACGCCCTCGCCGCCCTCCGTGAGCTGCTGCGGACCACCGGGGTACGGAGCGTCCACACCGGCCTCCCGGGCCGCGGGCCCGTCCTCCGCGCCTCGGGCCCCTCCGGCGAGGCCGCCGAAGACGCGCTGACCGCCCTGCGCGTGCCCGACCGTCTCGATCTGCCGCGCGGCGGCTACCGGCTCGCCACGGGCCGCCTCCAGGGGCGGGACACGGTCGTCCTGGACGGGGTGGGTGAGGACGGCCTGTTCCACGCCGTGCAGACGCTGCGTCAGCTCGTCGGTGGCGACGGGCGGATCCCGGGGGTCGTCGTGCGCGACTGGCCCGGTACGGCCGAGCGCGGGATCACCGAGGGCTTCTACGGCCGCCCCTGGACCGCCGAACAGCGGCTCGCCCAGATCGACTTCCTCGGCCGGACCAAGCAGAACCGCTATCTGTACGCGCCCGGCGACGACCCGTACCGCGGGGCGCAGTGGCGCGAGCCCTACCCGGCCGCGCAGCAGGCCGAGTTCCGCGCGCTCGCCGAGCGGGCCCGCGCCCGCCATGTGACGCTCGGCTGGGCCGTCGCGCCCGCCCAGTCCATGTGCCTGTCATCGGCCGGTGACATGGCGGCGCTCACCGGGAAGATCGACGCGATGTGGGCGCTGGGGGTGCGCGCCTTCCAGCTCCAGTTCCAGGACGCCTCGTACGACGAGTGGCACTGCGACCGGGACGCCGACACCTTCGGGCGCGGCCCCGAGTCCGCGGCCGACGCCCACGCGCGCGTGGCGAACGCGGTCGCCCGTCACCTCGCCGCACGGCACCCGGACGCCGAGCCGCTGACGGTGATGCCGACGGAGTACTACCAGGACGGCGCGACCGCGTACCGCACGAAGCTCGCCGACGCGCTCGACGCGGACGTACGGGTGGCGTGGACCGGTGTCGGCGTCGTGCCGCGCACCATCACCGGCGGCGAACTCGCGGGGGCGCGCGGCGCCCTGCGCCACCCGCTGGTCACCATGGACAACTACCCGGTCAACGACTACGCGCAGGACCGGCTGTTCCTCGGCCCCGCCACGGGCCGGGAGCCGGGCGTGGCGGCCGGCTCCGCTGCTTTCCTCGCCCACGCCATGGAGCAGCCCGCGGCCTCCCGCGTCCCGCTCTTCACCACGGCCGACTACGCCTGGAACCCGCGCGGCTACCGGCCCCAGGAGTCCTGGCGGGCGGCCGTCGACGACCTGGCGGGACCGGATCCCGCCGCCCGCGAGGCGCTCCGCGCGCTCGCCGGGAACGGCGCCTCCTCGGTCCTCGACCCGGCGGGCGAGTCGGCCTATCTGAAGCCGCTCCTCGCGGCCTTCTGGGCCTCCCGAACGAGCGGCGGCGGCACGGGCCGCGAGAAGGCGGCGCGCGAGTTGCGGGCCGCTTTCACCGTGATGCGCGAGGCCCCCGCGCGGCTCGCGGGCACCGCGGGCGGCACCCTCGACGACGAGACCGGCCCCTGGCTCGACCAGCTCTCCCGGTACGGCGAGGCGGGCGAGACGGCCGTCGACATGCTGCTCGCCCAGGCGGCCGGCGACGGCGCGGCCGCGTGGAAGGCGCAGCTGCGCCTCGAAGCGCTGCGCGAGGAGCTGAAGGCGAGCCCGGTGACGGTCGGCGCGGGGGTGCTCGACCCGTTCCTCACGCGCGCGGTGGAGCGGGCGGCGGCCTGGACGGGCGCCGACCGGCCTCCCGCTGCCCCCGCCGACCGCGCCACCGGCTCGTACACCGTGCGGCTCGACCGGGCGCGGCCCGTGGAGGCCCTGACGGTGATGGCGGAGCCGGGGAACGGCGAAGGCGGCGACGCGCGCGTGGAGGCGTACGTCCCGGGCGAGGGCTGGCGGCCGCTCGGCCCGCTGTCGGTGTCCGGGTGGACGCAGGCCGCGCTCAAGGGGCTGCGGGCCGAGGCGCTGCGGGTGGTGTGGAGCGAGGAGGGACCGGCCCCCGAGGTGCGCTCCCTGGTGCCGTGGTTCGCGGACGGTCCGCGCGCGGGGCTCGACCTGGCCCGTACGGAGACGGACGCGGAGATCGGCGGCCCGGCCCAGCGGGTGGACGTGGAGCTCTCGGGCCGGCGCGCGGGCGAGGTGCGCGGGCCGGTGACGGCGAAGGCCCCGAAGGGGATCACGGTCCGGCTGCCGGAGCAGGCGGTGGTGGAGCGAGGCGCGCGGACGACCGTCCCCCTGGAGGTGTCGGTGGCGGCGGACGCCCCCGCGGGCGCGTACCGGGTGCCGGTGTCCTTCGCGGGCGAGGAGCGGGTCCTGACGGTGCGGGCCTTCCCGCGGACGGCTGGCCCGGACCTGGCGCGGACGGCGACGGCCTCCTCCTCGGGCGACGAGACGGCGGACTTCCCCGCGTCCTCGGCGGTGGACGGCGATCCGGCCACCCGCTGGTCGTCCCCCGCCGAGGACGGCGCCTGGTGGCAGATGGAGCTGTCCGAGCCGGCCCGGATAGGACAGGTGGTGCTGCACTGGCAGGACGCGTACGCCTCCCGCTACCGGGTCCAGGTGTCGGCCGACGGGCGTGTCTGGCGGACGGCGGCGACGGTCGCGAACGGGAAGGGCGGCCGGGAGTCGGTCCGGATGGACGCGGCGGACACGCGCTTCCTGCGGGTGCAGGGCGAGCAGCGGGCGACTCCGTACGGCTACTCGCTCTGGTCGGTGGAGTCGTACGCGGTGGCCCCGCAGGACGCGCCGGAGAAGCCGGGTGCGCCGGCCGGGGACGCGCCCGACACACCCGGCACGGCCGACAAGCCCGACACCCCCGACACGCCGGAGACACCTACGGAGGACACGCCCGGGACGCCGACCGGGGACACGCCTCAGGGGCCGGGGACACCGCCCGAGGGCACGCCGGAGGAGCAGCCCACCCCCTGACGGCGCGCCGCTCCCGGTCCCGCCACCCCTCGCGTACGCGAGGAGGCTCCCGGTCCGGCGACCCCCCGCGTACGCGGAAGGCCCGGCTCAACCCGTCGTCAGCGCCCTCACAGGGGCGTCGGCGGCGGAGTCGATCCGGGCCATCACGTCCTCGGCTCCGTACGGCTTGAGGTACGGCAGCCAGCGGGGGTCCCGGTGTCCGGTCCCGATGATCCGCCAGGCCAGGCCGGTCGGCGGGGCCGGTTGGTGGCGCAGGCGCCAGCCGATCTCGCGCAGGTGCCGGTCGGCCTTGACGTGGTTGCAGCGGCGACAGGCCGCCACCACGTTCTCCCAGGCGTGCGTGCCCCCGCGGCTGCGGGGGATGACGTGGTCGACGCTGGTCGCGACGGCCCCGCAGTACATGCAGCGCCCGCCGTCGCGGGCGAAGAGGGCCCGGCGGGTCAAGGGAACGGGCCCCCGGTAGGGGACCCGCACGAAGCGTTTCAGTCGCACCACGCTGGGTGCGGGCAGGACTTGGGTCTCGCTGTGCAGGAAGGCGCCGGATTCCTCGAGGCAGAGAGCCTTGTTCTCCAGGACGAGGACGAGTGCGCGGCGGAGCGGTACGACGCCGAGCGGCTCGTACGACGCGTTGAGGACCAGGACATGCGGCACGGATGCCTCCTATGACGCCGGCGGCGCGTGGCTCGCGCCGGGACGAACTGCTCTCAGTTTCCCCTCATGCCTGGTCGGAACGCCACCACGTTCGGGGATCGGGGTGACGGGCCCGGCGTGTTCTCGACCACATCGGCATGTCTGTTCTCTTTCTGCCCTGGTGAGGTCGGTCTCTCCCTCGAACAGGGCTACGGGACCATGCCCGCCGCCCCGTTACTGTGGATGGCCTGCGTACACGATGCCTGGAGGTCTTCCGTGTCCTGGTCCGCCCTGGCGGCTGCCACCGAGCCCGAACCCCTGCCGACGACCCTGGACGAGGCGGCGCAGAAGGCGACGAGCGCGGCGAGCTGGGTGGAGGAGAACTGGTCCACCTGGCTGAACACGGGCCTGCGCATCCTGCTGATCCTGGTCGTCGCGCTGCTGCTCCGGATGGCCGTCCGCCGTGCCCTGACGAAGCTGATCGAGCGGATGAACCGTTCGGCGCAGGCGGTGGAGGGGACGGCTCTCGGCGGTCTCCTCGTCAACACCGAGCGGCGCAGGCAGCGCTCGGAGGCGATCGGCTCCGTGCTGCGTTCGGTGGCGTCGTTCCTGATCCTGGGCACGGCGGGACTGATGGTCCTGGGCGCGTTCAAGATCGATCTCGCGCCGCTGCTCGCCTCGGCCGGTGTGGCCGGTGTGGCGATCGGTTTCGGCGCCAGGAACCTCGTGACGGACTTCCTCTCGGGTGTCTTCATGATCCTGGAGGACCAGTACGGCGTCGGTGACTCGGTCGACGCGGGCGTGGCCTCCGGCGAGGTCGTCGAGGTGGGTCTGCGGGTGACCAAGCTGCGCGGCGTCGACGGCGAGATCTGGTACGTGCGGAACGGCGAGATCAAGCGGATAGGGAACCTCAGCCAGGGCTGGGCGACGGCGGGCGTCGACGTGACGGTCCGGCCGACGGAGGACCTGGAGCGGGTGCGGTCCGTGATCACCGGGGCGGCGGAGGCCATGGCGAAGGAGGAGCCGTGGAACGAGCGCCTCTGGGGTCCGGTGGAGGTGCTCGGTCTGAGCGAGGTGCTCCTGGACTCGATGACGATCCGGGTCTCGGCGAAGACCATGCCGGGCAAGGCGCTGGGCGTGGAGCGCGAGCTGCGCTGGCGCATCAAGCAGGGTCTTGACGCGGCGGGCATCCGTATCGTCGGCGGGCTCCCGGCGCAGGCCGAGGAGTCGGCGGCCGATCCGACGGCGGGCATGGCGGCCCCTTCGGCGTTCGCCTCGGCGACCTCGCCGCAGTCGGCGGCGGCGACCCCGCTGCCGAGGTCCGACCTCTCCAAGTAGCGCGGAACGCAGGGCCCGACGCCCCCGCAGGTAACGCTTCGGTTGCCTTCGGGGGCGTCCTGCGTTCCCGGGTATTGACGGTTCCGTGACGGCCGCCTTATTTTCCTCCCATCGAATAGGAAACTTTCCTAACAGTGCTTCTCCGACAGCACCGTGGGAGAGCGGGCCGCCGCGAGGCAGCAGAATGGCCCGAGCGGAACGGAAGGGCAGGTGCGACCCATGGCCGGTACGACCCCGGGAACCCCCGGTACACCGCGCGTGCTGCGCGCCATGAACGACCGTGCCGCCCTGGACCTGCTCCTGGAGCACGGGCCGCTCTCCCGCACCCGGATCGGCAAGCTCACCGGCCTGTCCAAGCCGACCGCCTCCCAGCTCCTCGCCCGCCTCGAAGCCGCCGGGCTCGTCGTCGCCACCGGCACCACCGCGGGCCGGCCGGGACCCAACGCCCAGCTCTACGCGGTCAACGCGCGGGCCGCGTACGCCGCCGGACTCGACGTCAACCAGTTCCGCATCCACGCCGCCGTCGCCGACATCGCGGGCGAGATCGTCGGCGAGTACGAGCTCCGCACCCCGGGCCGTGCCTCCTCCGGCGTCGTCCGCCAGGTCACCGAAGCCCTCGACGGGGCCGTGAAGGCGGCCGGCCTCACCCGCGAGGACGTCCGGCGCCTCGTCATCGGCACCCCCGGCGCCTTCGACCCGGCCACCGGACGCCTGCGGTACGCCTCCCACCTGCCCGGCTGGCACTCCCCCACGCTCCTGGAGGAACTGGCCGCCACCCTGCCCATGCCGTTCGAGTACGAGAACGACGTCAACCTGGTCGCCGTCGCCGAGCAGCGGGTCGGCGCCGCCCGGGGCCACACGGACTTCGCCCTCCTCTGGAACGAGGAGGGCCTCGGCGCCGCCCTCGTCCTCGGAGGGCGACTGCACCGCGGCTTCACCGGCGGCGCCGGCGAGGTCGGCTTCCTGCCCGTCCCCGGCACCCCGCTCGTCCGGCAGGTCGCCAAGGCCAACTCCGGCGGCTACCAGGAGCTCGCCGGCGTCCAGGCCGTCCCCCGGATCGCCCGCGCCGCCGGGATCGAGACGCCCGAGCAGCCGTACGTCCCGGTCGCGTCCCGGCTGCTCGCCCACGCCGCCGAGGCGCACGGCGAGGACCCCCGGTACGCGGAGCTGCTCGACCGGTACGCCGAGCGGGTCGCCACCGGCCTCGCCTCGATCGTCGCGGTCCTCGACCCCGAACTGATCGTGCTGTCCGGTGACGTCCTCGTCGCCGGCGGCGAAGCCCTGCGCGCCCGCGTGCAGTCCGAACTCGCCGACCTCGCCGCCTCCCGGCCCCGGCTCGTCCTCGCCGCCGTCCCCGTGCGGCCCGTCCTGCGCGGCGCCCTCGAAAGCGCCCTCGCCACCACGCGCGACGAGGTCTTCGACACCTCGCGCTGACCTGACCGATTCCCGCCCATCACCCCCGCCACAGGGAGACACCGTCATGCCCGTACGCCCACGCGGAGCAGCCGCCGCGCTCGCCGCCACCGCCTCGATCGCCCTCTTCGCCTCCGCCTGCACGGGCTCCGCGAACAACGCGGCCTCCGACGACCCCAAGGCCGAGACGACCATCACCTTCTGGCACGGCTGGGTGGCGCCCGCCGAGGTCAAGGCGATCGAGGACAACATCGCCCGCTTCGAGAAGGCCCACCCGAACATCAAGGTGAAGGTCGTCGGCAACATCAACGACGACAAGCTGGGCCAGGCCCTGCGCGCGGGCGGCTCGAACGGCCCGGACGTCGTCTCCTCCTTCACGACGGCCAACGTCGGCAAGTTCTGCGCCTCGGGCGCCCTCGCGGACCTCAAGCCCTTCATCGAGAAGGACAAGCTGGACCTCGACAAGACCTTCCCGAAGGTCCTCCAGGAGTACACCCAGTTCGAGGGCAGGCGCTGCACGCTGCCGCTGCTCTCCGACGCGTACGGGCTCTACTACAACAAGGACGCGTTCGAGAAGGCCGGCATCAAGGAGGCCCCGAAGACCTGGTCCGAGTTCACCCAGGTCGCCAAGAAGCTCACGAAGTCCAAGGGCGACTCGTACGAGCAGCTCGGCTTCATGCCGAACTACCTCGGCTACGAGACCGTCGTCTCCCACTACATGTCCCAGTGGGACCACAGGTACTTCGACGAGAGCGGCAAGTCGAACATCGCCAAGGACCCGGCGTTCGCCGAGATGATGACGTACCAGAAGTCCCTGGTGGACGCCCTGGGCGGCTTCAAGAAGCTCGACAAGTACCGCACCACCTTCGGTGACGAGTGGGGCGCCAAGCACCCCTTCCACACCGGCCAGGTCGCCATGCAGCTGGACGGCGAGTGGCGGCTGAACTTCGTCAAGGCCGCCAAGGTGGACTTCGAGGTCGGCGTCGCGCCGATGCCCGTCGCCGACGACGAGGTCGCCGAGTACGGCAAGGGCTACCTCTCCGGCACGATCATGGGCATCGCGCCGCAGAGCAAGAAGCAGAACGCGGCCTGGGAGCTGGTCAAGTACATGACCACGGACACCGACGCCGTGGTGGGCTTCGCCAACGACATCGGCAACGTCCCCTCCACCCTGGAGGCGCTGAAGTCGCCGAACCTGAAGTTCGACGAGCGTTTCAAGGTCTTCCTCGACATCGCCCGGCACCCCGCCTCCACGACCTCGGACGGCGCGGTCAACGGCTCCGCCTACCAGGACAGCCTCCAGAAGTTCGCCCAGAAGTACGAGAAGGGCGAGGTCGCCGACCTGAAGAAGGGCCTCGCGGAGACCGCGGCCCAGATCGACCGCGACATCGCCGCGGCGAAGTGACGACCGGAACCCATCCATGAGCACGGACACCCTGCCCGCGAAGGAGGCGGCCGCCCCGGCCGCCCCCTCCGCCGGGGGACGGAACACGCTGCGGTCGAAGCGCCGCCGCGACGCGCTCCGCACCCTGGCGTTCATGTCGCCCTGGCTGATCGGCTTCGGCGTCTTCTTCGCCTATCCGCTGATCTCCACCCTGTACTTCTCGTTCATGCGGTACGACGGCCTCAACCCGCCGACCTGGCGGGGCACGGACAACTGGTCGTACGTCTTCGGCGAGTTCCCCCAGTTCTGGCCCGCCCTGCAGAACACCCTCTGGCTCTGTGTCGTGATGGTCAGCTGCCGGGTGGTCTTCGGCCTCGGCATCGGCATGCTCATCACCAGGATCAAGACGGGTACGGGAGTCTTCCGCACCCTCTTCTACCTGCCGTACCTGGCGCCACCGGTGGCCGCCACGCTCGCCTTCGTCTTCCTCCTCAACCCCGGCACCGGACCCGTCAACTCGCTCCTGGAGGCGGTCGGCATACCCGCCCCCTCCTGGTTCAACGACGCGGACTGGGCCAAGCCGGCCCTCACCGTCCTCGCCGTGTGGGGCGTCGGCGACCTCATGGTCATCTTCATGGCCGCGCTCCTCGACGTACCGAAGGAGCAGTACGAGGCCGCCGAACTGGACGGCGCGTCCGCGTGGCAGCGGTTCCGCTACGTGACCCTGCCGAACATCTCGCCGATCGTGCTCTTCGCGGTCGTCACCGGGATCATCGGCGCGATGCAGTACTACACGCAGCCGATCGTGGCCGCGAAGGTCGCCTCGGGGAAGATGGGCGGCTCCGGCGAGGTCTTCGTCCCCGGCTACCCGGACGACTCCACGCTCACCCTGCCGCAGCTCGTCTACAGCCTCGGCTTCAGCCAGTTCAACTACGGCGCGGCCTGTGTGGTGGCGCTGGTGCTCTTCGCCTTCTCCATGGCCTTCACCGCGCTCCTCATGCGCCGGCGCGGCGGCCTGATCGGCTCGGGTGACTGAACCATGACGACCTCGCCCCTCCCCTACCGTCCCGCGACGGCGAGCCCGGCCGAGAAGACCGCCCGCCGCAAAGCGCTCCTTCACTGGATCGCCGTGCACTCGCTCGGCATCGCCGCGGCCCTCTTCTTCGTGCTGCCGTTCGTCTTCGTCCTCCTCACCTCCCTGATGAGCGACCAGCAGGCGCTCACCCCTGACCTGACCCCGAACTCCTGGCACTGGGACAACTACGTCCGGGTCTTCGAGACGGAGGGCTTCCTCACCTGGTGGCGGAACTCGCTGCTCTACGCGGGCGTCGGCACCGCACTCGTCGTGGTGTCCTCGGTCCCCGTGGCGTACGCGCTCGCCAAGTTCCGCTTCCGCGGCCGGCACCTCTCGCTGCTGCTCGTCATCTCGATGATGATGCTGCCGCCGCAGGTCGTCATCATCCCGATGTACCTGTTCTGGGCGAAGCAGATGGATCTCTCCGGCACGCTGTGGCCGCTGATCATCCCGATGGCCTTCGGCGACGCCTTCGCGATCTTCCTGCTGCGCCAGTTCCTGCTGACCATCCCGAACGAGTACATCGAGTCCGCGCGGATCGACGGCTGCGGCGAGTTCCGCACCCTGATCCGGATCGTCCTGCCGATGGCGAAGCCCGGCATCGCCGCCGTGGCCCTCTTCCAGTTCTTCTACTGCTGGAACGACTACTTCGGGCCGCAGATCTACGCCTCGGAGAACCCGGGTGCCTGGACGCTCAGTTACGGCCTGGAGTCCTTCAAGGGCGCGCACCACACCGACTGGAATCTGACCATGGCCGCGACCGTCCTGGTCATGGCCCCTGTGATCCTCGTCTTCTTCTTCGCCCAGAAGGCGTTCGTCGAGGGAGTCACACTGACCGGAGTGAAGGGCTGACTCAACCATGAAGCTCACTGTCGTGGGGGGCGGTTCCACCTACACCCCCGAACTGATCGACGGATTCGCGCGCCTGCGCGACACCCTGCCCATCACCGAACTCGTCCTCGTCGACCCGGCCGCCGAGCGGCTCGCACTCGTCGGCGGGCTCGCCCGGCGCATCTTCGCCCGGCAGGACCACCCGGGGAAGATCGTCACCACCACCGACCTGGACGCCGGGGTCGAGGGCGCCGACGCCGTCCTGCTCCAGCTGCGGGTCGGCGGACAGGCCGCCCGGCAGCAGGACGAGACGTGGCCGCTTGAGTGCGGCTGCGTCGGCCAGGAGACCACCGGCGCCGGCGGTCTCGCCAAGGCGCTGCGCACCGTCCCGGTCGTCCTGGACATCGCCGAGCGGGTCCGGCGCACCAACCCCGACGCCTGGATCATCGACTTCACCAACCCCGTGGGCATCGTCACGCGCGCCTTGCTCCAGGCCGGGCACAAGGCCGTCGGCCTGTGCAACGTGGCCATCGGCTTCCAGCGGAAGTTCGCCGGGCTCCTCGGCGTGGCCCCGTCCGACGTCCACCTGGACCACGTCGGGCTGAACCACCTGACCTGGGAGCGTGCCGTACGGATCGGGGGCCCCGAGGGCGAGAACGTGCTGCCCCGGCTGCTCGCCGAGCACGGCGACGCCGTCGCCGACGACCTCCGTCTGCCGCGCCCGGTCCTGGACCGGCTCGGCGTCGTCCCCTCGTACTACCTGCGGTACTTCTACGCGCACGACGAGGTGGTGCGGGAGCTCGGCACGAAGCCCTCGCGGGCCGCCGAGGTCGCCGCGATGGAGAAGGAGCTCCTGGAGATGTACGGGGACCCGGCGCTCGACGAGAAGCCGGCCCTGCTCGCCAAGCGCGGCGGCGCCTTCTACTCGGAGGCGGCCGTGGACCTGGCGGCTTCCCTCCTCGGCGGCGGGGGTTCGCCGTACCAGGTGGTGAACACGTACAACAACGGCACGCTGCCGTTCCTGCCGGACGACGCCGTGATCGAGACGCAGGCCGCGGTCGGTGCCCACGGCGCCACCCCGCTGCCGGTCGCGCCGGTGGACCCGCTGTACGCCGGTCTGATCGCGAACGTCACGGCCTACGAGGACCTGGCCCTCGAAGCGGCACTGCGCGGTGGCCGCGACCGGGTGTTCAAGGCGCTCCTCGCGCACCCCCTGGTGGGGCAGTACGCGTACGCCGACGGGCTCACCGACCGGCTGATCGCGCACAACCGGGAGCACCTCGCGTGGGCCTGACCGGAGCCGTGCTCGCCATCGACGCCGGCAACAGCAAGACCGACGTCGCGGTCCTCGGCGCGGACGGCACCGTCCTCGGCGCGGCCCGCGGCGGCGGGTTCCAGCCTCCTCTGGTGGGGGTGACGGCGGCGGTCGACGCGCTCGCGGAGATCGTCGGCCGGGCGGGCGCGGAGGCGGGCGTCCCGGCAGGGTTCGCCCATGTCTCGGCCTGTCTCGCCAACGCCGACCTGCCCGTCGAGGAGACCGCGCTCCAGGCCGAACTCCTCGGCAGGGGCTGGAGCGGGTCGGTACGGGTCCACAACGACACCTTCGCGATCCTGCGCGCCGGGCTCGACGAGCCGCGCGGTGTGGCGGTGGTGTGCGGGGCGGGGATCAACTGCGTCGGGATGACCCCGGACGGACGGACCGCGCGCTTCCCGGCGATCGGGAAGATCTCCGGGGACTGGGGCGGCGGCAGCGGTATGGCCGAGGAGGCGCTCTGGTTCGCGGCGCGCGCCGAGGACGGGCGCGGCGAGCCGACGGAGCTCGCGCGGGCGCTGCCGGAGCACTTCGGTCTGGAGACGATGTACGCGCTGATCGAGGCGCTGCACCTGGGTCTGCTGCCCTTCGAGCGGCGGCACGAGCTGACGCCGGTGCTGTTCCGGGTGAGCGCGGCGGGTGACCAGGTCGCCCTGTCGCTCGTGCACCGGCTCGCCGAGGAGGTCGTCGCGCTGGCCGCGGTGGCTCTCGGGCGGCTCGGTCTGCTCGACGAGGAGGCTCCGGTGATGCTGGGCGGCAGCGTGCTCGCGGCGCGGCACCCGCAGTTGGAGGAGCGGATCCGTGAACTCCTCGCCGAGCGGGCGCCGAAGGCCGTCGTCGGCTTCGTGACGGCGCCGCCGGTGCTCGGGGCGGGGCTGCTCGCCCTGGACGAGGTGGCGGCGGGGCCGGAGGCGGCGGCCAGGCTGCGGGAGCACTACGGGGCCTGAACAGATTCTGGACGGGCGGGTCGTGGGGCGTCTCCTCTCTTCGGAGGGACGCCCCACGGCCATGTTCACCTGTTCGAGCGATGCCCCTCGCGGAACCGATCTCCGCCCCGCGACGTATTCACAGTGAGGGGGTTCGCTCGCGGATGTGCCGGAGGCATACGGCACGATAAGAACAAGATCGAGTCAATACCGGTGTGCGGACGGCCCCCTGCGGCCATACTGCTGGCCGGGTGGTCGTCCACCGGACCGGTGACCACCGGAGCACCGGCCGGACGGGCCGACGTCAGCGACCGAGGGGGAGGTCAAGTGACACACCCGCCGAACGCGTCCGCCGCCTCGGCGGCGCGGGGCACGGCGCCCGCGCCCGCACGCCCGGCCGGCGTGCCCGCGCAGCCGTCGCCCGCGCCCGGCGCCCCGCCCGCGGGACGCGGTGCCCTGGCCGTGGGCCGGGAGCGGCTGCGGGTCGCCACGACGACGGAGCCGGGACGGCTCCAGATCCTCGGGGCCGTCCTCGCGCTGCTCGTCGTCGCGTTCGGCGCCGTCACCGCCCTCCAGGTCGACGACCGGGCCACCGCCGCCGACGACGTCGTCAGCCGCAGCCAGCCGCTGTCCGCCGACGCCGCCGCGATCTACCGCTCCCTCGCCGACGCCGACACCACGGCCGCCAGCGGCTTCCTCGCGGGCACCCTGGAGCCGGCGGATTCACGCGCGCGGTACGACCGGGACATCGCGACCGCGGCCCGGCTCCTCGTCAAGGCCGCCGCGAGCACCGGCGGTTCCAGCGAGTCGGCCCGTGAGATCGCCACCCTCAACCAGCAGCTCCCCCGCTACACGGGCCTGATCGAGCGGGCGCGGGCCGCCAACCGGCAGGGCCTTCCGCTGGGCGGCGCCTATCTGCGGTACGCCAACCAGCAGATGACCAGCACGCTGCTGCCCGCCGCCGAGCGGCTGTACGCGGCGGAGACCGTACGGCTCCAGGAGGACGACGAGTCGGCCCGCTCCTGGCCGTTCCTCTCCCTCGGCCTCGGCCTGCTCACCCTCGCCGTCCTCGTCTGGGCCCAGCGCCGCAACTACGCCAGGACGAACCGGGTCTTCAACCACGGGCTGCTCGCCGCCACCGCCGCCACGGTGACCGTCGTGCTGTGGCTCCTCGCCGCGCACACGATCGCGCGCGGCGGGCTCGACAGCGCGCGGAAGCACGGGCAGGAGTCCCTCCAGGTGCTCAACACGGCCCGGATCAGCTCGCTCACGGCCCGCGCCAACGAGAACCTGACCCTGGTCGCCCGGGGCGCCGTCCTCACCGAGGACGGCAAGAACGACAAGTACGAGGCCGAGTACACGGCGAGCATGGACGCCCTGACGGCGGCGCTCGCCACGGCGCGCGAGCGGGCCGACGACGACAAGGGTCGCACCCCTGTCGACGAGGCCGTCTCCCGCACCGGCGAGTGGCAGAAGCGCCACAAGGACGCCCGCGCGAAGGACGAGGCCGGAGACTTCGACGGCGCCCTCGGCCGGATCGTCGGCCCCAGGGAGACGACCGGCCAGTCCTTCGACCAGGTCGACGCGGCCCTGGACGAGGCCCTCGACCACGAGCAGGACGAGTTCACCCTCGCCGCCGGGAACGCCAGGGACGCGCTGACGGCGCTGCCCCTCGGCGCCGCCGCCCTCGGGATCCTCGGCGCGGCGGGCGCCGTGCTCGGCATCAACCGCAGACTGTCGGAGTACCGGTGAGAGGGGGCGGGATGCCGAACGGCACGTACCCGCTGGTGCGGCGGACGGCGCAGCGCTTCCGGGGCTGGGGCGGGGTCGCCGCCATGGCCGTGGCCTGCGGGCTCACCGCCTCGCTCACCCTGCTTCCGCTGGCCCACCACGGCGGGGACGCGGCGGCCGTACCCGGCACGGCCGCGTCCGCGGCGGGCGTGGGCACCGCGGTCCAGGTCACCGCCGACACCTGCGAGAACCCGGAGGCGTCCCTGCGGCCCTCGCCGGCGGACGGTCCGTCGATCCAGGCCATCAAGGACCGCGGGAAGCTCGTCGTCGGCGTCGACCAGTCCAGCTACCGCTGGGGCTACCGGAACCCGGAGAAGGGCACCCTGGAGGGCTTCGACATCGATCTGGCCCGCGCCATCGCCCGGGACGTCCTGGGCGACGAGAACGCGGTCATCTTCCGGGCGATCCCGACGAACCAGCGGATCGCCGCCCTCGACAGCGGCAAGGTCGACCTCGTCGTGCGCACGATGACGATCAACTGCAAGCGGATCCAGCAGGTCGCCTTCTCCACCGCCTACTTCCAGGCCGGGCAGCAGGTCCTCGCGCCCAAGCGCGCCGAGGACATCACCGGCTACGACTCCTCGCTGCGCGGCAAGCGGATCTGCACCGCCGAGGGCTCCACGGCCTACGAGGCCCTGGAGGAGAACTCCTTCGGCGCGATCTTCAAGGACGAGGGCGACGGCACCAAGGACGACGAGGACCTGCTGACCGTGCCCAACCAGCTGGACTGTCTGGCGCGGCTCCAGCTGGGCGAGGTCGACGCCGTCGTCACCGACAACGCCCTCGCGGCCGGCCAGGCCGCCCAGGACCCGGCGGTCGAGCTGAAGGGCCGGCCGTTCACCACGGAGTTCTACGGCGTGGCCGCCAAACTCGGCAACGACGACCTGATCCGCCGGGTCAACCACGTCCTGGTGAACTACCGGCAGGGCCCCTGGCAGCAGGCGTACAAGGACTGGCTGGAGAAGGACCTGCCCGGCATACCCGGCCCGCCCGCTCCCCTGTACAAGTAGCCCCGCCCGAACGACAGCCCTGTACGCGGAGAGGAAGAGGTGACCGATGGGCGTCACGGGACCCCCTGGGCCGGTGATGGACCGGGACGAGGTGGACCGTGCGCTGGGACGGCTCGGCGCCGAGCACAAGGCGATCGAGGACTCGCTCCTCGCGCTCCAGGACCACGCGGGCCGCAGACTGCTCGAAGGGGCCGAGCTGACCGGCACGACCCGGGACCGCTGGGCGGCGACCGAGCGGACCATCACCCTGCTCTGGACCTGCTTCGACGTGTACACCGGCGCCCTGCGGGAAGCCCGCGAGCTGCGCGCCCGGCGCCGCTGGCCCGGCCGTGAGGAGCTCGTGGAGCTGACCGACCGGCTGCGCGGCGAGAGCGTGCACGTCGCGGGCGGGGCGGGCGAACAGGGGCTGCTCTCCGAGCGGTTCACCCTGGAGGGCCTGGTCCGGCGGATGAACGAGCTGTACGCGTCCTCGCTCGACGTGGTGGTCACCGCCGACGCCGTCTGGTCGGCGCTGCCCGCCCGGATAGACCTGCTCGCCGCCGAACTGCGCCGTACGCGCTCGCTCGCCCACTCCGTCGGCGTACGTCCGGGAGAGCACCCGGCAGGGGACGAGCTGGAGGCGATCACCGCCGAGCTGACCCTGCTGCGCTCCCAGGTGGTGACGGACCCGCTGGCGTTCTGGCGTCCCGCTGTCGGCAGTTCGGCGCCCGGCGGGGGCCGTCCCGACACCGGGCGGTACGACAGGGCCGCCTTGGCCCTCGAGGACGTCCGGCGGGAGATCGAGGCGGTGCTCGCGGTCCGGCAGGACTCCGAGGAGCGGCTCCTCAGGCTGCGGGACGTGCTCTCGCGGGCGGACCGTACGCTCGCCGAGGCACGGGCCGCGCGCGGCGAGGTCCTCGCGAAGATCGCCGCCTCCGAGGTGCCGGCCGTCAGCGGGCCGCCGACCGCGCTCCAGGAGCGGCTCGCCGCCGCCGCCGAATACCGCAGGCACGCCCGGTGGCACCGGCTCTCCCCGCTCCTGGAGTCCCTGGAGCGGGAGGCCGAGGACGAACTGCTGCGGGCACGGGAGTCGCTGACGGCGGTCACGGCGCCGCTCGCGGTCCGGGCGGAGCTGCGCGGCCGGCTCGACGCGTACAAGGCGAAGGTGGCGCGCCTCGGCGCGGCGGAGGATCCGCTGCTCGTGGAGCGGTACGACGCGGCCCGCAGGATGCTGTGGAGCGCGCCCTGCGATCTGCGCGTGGCGGAACAGGCCGTGCTGCGCTACCAGCAGGCGGCGGCGGACGTACTGTCCGGCCCGAGAGACGCGGAAGGACGAGAGTGGTGAGCGGGGAGACGGGCGTGGGGAGCTGTCAGCGTCCTTCGTGCGAGGGTTCGTACGAGGACATGGGAGGCGGTGAGCTGTACTGCGACACCTGCGGGCTCGCCCCGGTGGTGGCCCCCGGCGGCCTGATCGGCTCGACGCCGACGGGGATGGCCGTGCCCGGCCGGGGCACCGGTACGGGTTCCGGAGCGGGTGTCGGAGGGGCGGACTCCGGCTCCGCGCGGAGCAGTTCGCGGGCGTCCTCACGGGCCTCGTCGCGCTCCTCCCGCTCGTCCACGTCTCGCCGTTCGGTCTCCGGGCGGCTCTCGCGCTCGCTCTCCGGGGCCTCCACGTCCCGCTCGGTGTCGGTGCGCAGCTCGGGCACCTCGACCGGTCAGTCCGCGAGGAACCGGCTTGGCGCGGGTCTGGTGTCGATCCCGGAGGTGCCGCGTCCGGACCCTCGGGGCGCGGTGATGGAGAACCCCGAGGTCCCCGAGCGGAAGCGATTCTGCTCCCGCTCCGACTGCGCGGCGCCGGTGGGGCGTTCGCGGGGTGACCGGCCGGGCCGTACGGAGGGCTTCTGCACCAAGTGCGGGCATCCGTACTCCTTCGTGCCGAAGCTGCGCGGCGGCGACATCGTCCACGGTCAGTACGAGGTCGCGGGCTGTCTCGCGCACGGCGGCCTCGGCTGGATCTACCTCGCCGTCGACCGGGCCGTCTCCGACCGGTGGGTCGTCCTCAAGGGCCTCCTCGACACCGGCGACCAGGACGCCATGGCCGCCGCGATCTCCGAGCGCCGCTTCCTCGCCGAGATCGAGCACTCCAACATCGTCCGCATCTACAACTTCGTCGAGCACCTCGACCAGCGCACGGGCTCCATGGACGGCTACATCGTCATGGAGTACGTCGGCGGCAAGTCGCTCAAGGAGATCGCCAACGACCGGCGCACCCCCGACGGCCGGCGCGACCCGCTGCGGGTCGAACAGGCCTGCGCGTACGGGATCGAGGCGCTGGAGGCGCTCGGGCACCTGCACAGCCGGAACCTGCTGTACTGCGACTTCAAGGTCGACAACGCCATCCAGTCCGAGGACCAGCTGAAGCTGATCGACATGGGCGCGGTCCGGCGGATGGACGACGACGAGTCCGCGATCTACGGCACGGTCGGCTACCAGGCGCCCGAGGTGGGCGAGGTCGGCCCCTCGGTGGCGAGCGACCTGTACACGGTGGCGCGCACGCTCGCCGTGATGACCTTCGACTTCCAGGGCTACACGAACGTCTTCGTGGACTCGCTGCCCGAACCGGACAACATCGCGGTGTTCCGGACCTACGAGTCGTTCTACCGGTTCCTGGTCCGGGCCACCGACCCCGACCCGGCGCGCCGGTTCGCCTCCGCGCAGGAGATGGCGGAGCAGCTGACGGGTGTGCTGCGGGAGGTGGTCGCGCTCCAGTCGGGGCGGCCGCGCCCGGCGCTCTCGACGCTGTTCGGCACGGAGGTCCGCGTCACGGACACCGCGCTCTTCGCCGAACTGGCGGAGGACGTGTCACTGCTCGGGGCGCGCGGGGGCCGCGGGGCCCGCAAGCGGCGGACGCTGCCGGGAGGCGCCGCCGGGGCTTCGGGTGCCGTGCCGTCCGCCGGGGCGGCTTCCGGTGGCGTGCCCTCCCCTGGGTCGGCTTCCGGGGGCGTGCCCTCCCCCAGGCCGGCTCCCGGTGCCGTGCCCTCCGTCGCGCCGGGGCTGCTCGGTGGGTCGCTCGCTCCGCTCGACACGCCCGCCACCGCGCTCGCGCTGCCCGTGCCGCGCGTCGACCCGGGCGACCCCAACGCCGGCTTCCTCGCCGGCCTGGCCGCCGCCGCTCCCGGCGAGCTGCTCGGCGCGCTCCAGGCCGCGCCCACGCCCTCCGCCGAGCTGTGGCTGCGCACCCTGCGGGCCCAGCTGCAGCTGGGCGACCTGCCCGCCGCCGTACGGACCCTCGCCGGGATCGAGGAGCGGGACCCGGACGACTGGCGGGTCGTCTGGTACCGGGGCGTCACCTCCCTGGTCACCGGGGACCACGAGCACGCGGCGCTCGCCTTCGACGCGGTCTACGACGCCTTCCCCGGGGAACCGGCGCCGAAGCTGGCCCTCGGGATCTGCGCCGAGGTGCTCGGCCAGCTGGACAACGCCGCCGAGTACTACCGGCTGGTGTGGGCCACCGACCCCGGCTTCGTCAGCGCGGCCTTCGGACTCGCCCGGGTGCGGCTCGCGGCAGGTGACCGTACGGGAGCCGTCCAGGCCCTGGAGTCCGTACCGGAGGCGTCGATCCACTACACGGCGGCCCGGGTGGCGGCCGTGCGGGCGCGGCTGCGGCGGCGGCCCGCGCGGGACCCGCTGGGCGCCGATCTGACGGCGGCCGCGGCGCAGGTCTCCGCGCTCCAGGGCTTCGGTCTAGACGCGGTGCGCCGGGAGCAGTTGTCGACGGAGGTCCTCGGAGCGGCCCTGGACTGGGTACTCTCCGGAAGTCCCGGTGCGGAACCGGGCGGCGGCGCGCTGCTGCTCGGGAGTGAACTGGACGAGCGCGGACTGCGCTTCGGCCTGGAGCGCTCGTACCGGGTGCTGGCCCGGCTCGCCCAGCGCGGCGAGGAGAGGATCGAACTGGTGGAGCGGGCCAACCGCTTCCGCCCCCGGACGTGGGTGTGAGGATGTCCCAGAAGCCGAAGCCGTCGCACGGTCTCGCCGTCTGCCCGGAGTGCGCGGAGCCGCTGGAGTCGGGTGACCGGTTCTGCGGGGCGTGCGGTCACGACCTGACGGCCGTGCCGGCCGCCGGGGTGGAGCCCGACCGCCCGACCGTGGCCATCGCCACCCCCGTGGCCTGGCCGGACGCCCCGCCCCGCGAGCCCGGTTCGCTGTCGACCATGACCCAGCACCCGGGCGACCTGCCGGGCACCGACTCCGGCGGCCGCGACCTGCCCACGATGCCGGTGCGCACGGACGGCCCGGTCCCGCCCGGCGGGAACACGACGGCGGGCACCGGGGACTTCGAACTGGCCGCGCCGGATCCGCGTACGGCGGTACGGGCGGCCCCGGCCCCTCCTGCCCCGAACCCGGGCCCGAGCCCTACTCCGGCTCCCACTCCGGCCCCGGCCCCGGCCCCCGCTGGTCAGGCGCCGGCCGCCCACGCCGCCGCCGTGTGTGTGGCCTGCCGTGCCGGACGCGTCGACACCGACGGCTACTGCGAGAACTGCGGGCACGCGCAGCCCCGCGAGCGCGACCACATGGAGCGCGAGGTCACCGGTGTCGCCGCCGTCAGCGACCGCGGCCTTCGCCACCACCGCAACGAGGACGCGTTCGCCGTCTCCGCGACCACGCTCCCCGACGGCTCCCCCGCCACCGTCGCGATCGTCTGCGACGGCGTGTCCTCGGCGACCCGGCCCGACGAGGCCTCCGCGGCCGCCGCCGCGGCGGCCGGCGCCTCGCTGCACGCGGCGCTGCCCCGGGGCACCCACCCCCAGCAGGCGATGCACGAGGCGATCGTGGCAGCGTCCGAGGCCGTCAACTCCCTCGCGGAGGAGCCCGGTCAGGACGGGGCGGAGCACGATCCGCACCGCCACCGCAACGCCCCGGCCTGCACCATCGTGGGCTCCGTCGTCGCCGACGGCCTGCTCGTCGTGGGCTGGATCGGCGACAGCCGCGTCTACTGGGTGCCGGACGACCGCGCCACCCCGCCCGCCCGGCTCACCGAGGACGACTCCTGGGCCGCGCAGATGGTCGCGGCGGGCCTGATGAACGAGGCCGAGGCGTACGCGGACGAGCGCGCCCACGCGATCACCGGCTGGCTCGGCGCCGACGCGTACGAGCTGGAGCCGCACACGGCCGCGTTCAAGCCGGACCGTTCCGGTGTGGTGGTGGTCTGCACGGACGGCCTGTGGAACTACGCGGAGGGCGCCGACGACATGGCCCGGGTCGTCCCGGCCGACGCGGCGGACCGCCCCCTGCACAGCGCCCAGGTCCTCGTCGGCCACGCCCTGGACGGCGGCGGCCACGACAACATCACGGTCGCCGTCGTGCCGTTCACCGTCTCCACTCCAGGGGCAGGATCCGCCTGAGCGGTCGCCGATCCCCTGTCCCTTCACCGTTGTTGTCCGAGGAGCCGTAACAGATGGCGAACTTCTCCAAGTCGACCGTGCCCCAGTTCTCGGTGGACGTCTACCAGAACGAGTTCCTGCCCGAGGGCGGCCGTGACGTCAGCGCGATCGTGACGGTCACGTCGACCGGGGGCGGCACGAGCGGACAGCGGCTGTTCGGCCCGGCGGGCGGCGCGGCCGGGGTCGTCATCATGGTCGACTGCTCGGGGTCGATGGACTATCCCCCGACCAAGATGCGCGGCGCCCGTGAGGCGACCGCCGCCGCCGTCGACACCCTGCGCGACGGCACGTCCTTCGCCGTCGTCGCCGGGACGCACGTGGCGAAGGAGGTCTACCCGGGGAACGGCGGCCTCGCCGTCGCCGACGCCAGGACCCGCGCCGAGGCCAAGGAGGCGCTGCGCCGGCTCAGCGCGGGCGGCGGCACGGCCATCGGCACCTGGCTGCGGCTCGCCGACCGGCTGCTCTCCTCCGCCGCCGGCCTCACCATCCGGCACGGCATCCTGCTCACCGACGGCCGCAACGAGCACGAGTCGCCGGAGGAGCTGCGGGCCGCGCTCGACGCCTGCGCGGGCCGCTTCACCTGCGACGCGCGCGGAGTGGGCACCGACTGGGAGGTCAAGGAGGTCACCGGGATCGCCTCCGCGCTCCTCGGCACCGCCGACATCGTCGCCGACCCGTCCGGCCTCGCCGACGACTTCACGACGATGATGGAGCAGGCGATGGGCAAGGGCGTCGCGGACGTCGCGCTGCGCCTGTGGACGCCGGTCGGGGTGGAGATCGCCTTCGTGAAGCAGGTGGCGCCGACGGTCGAGGACCTGACCGGACGGCGTACGGAGGCGGGGCCGCGCGCCGGGGACTACCCGACGGGCTCCTGGGGCGACGAGTCCCGCGACTACCACGTGAGCGTGCGGGTCCCCCGGGCCGCGGTCGGGCAGGAGATGCTCGCCGCCCGCGTCTCCCTGATCGCCCCGGACCCGGCGGGCGGCGATCCGCGCCCGCTGTCTCAAGGACTGGTACGGGCGGTGTGGACGGACGACCTGGCGATGTCCACGTCGATCAACCCGCAGGTCGCGCACTACACGGGCCAGGCCGAGCTGGCGGACGTCATCCAGCAGGGACTCGATGCCCGCAAATCGGGCGATCAGGACGGCGCGACGGCGAAACTGGGCCGTGCCGTGCAGCTCGCGGCGGCATCGGGCAACGCGGATACGGCGAAACTGCTTTCGAAGGTGGTCGACGTCGTCGACGCGGCGACCGGTACTGTGCGTTTGAAGGCGAAGGTCGCGGAAGCGGACGAGATGACACTCGAGACCCGCTCCACCAAGACCGTTCGCGTCAAGAGGTAGCCCGGCCACCGGGCCGGACGACGAGAGGGGGAAGCACCGACATGCCGACCTGCCCGAACGGACACCAGTCGGTCTCCGACGACTGGTGCGAGGTCTGCGGCCATCGCATGGCCGGGGCGGGTGCGCCGACGGGTGCCGTACCGCCGCCTCCCCCGCCGCCGCCCCCCGCGTACGGATACCCCGGCCCCGGACAGCCCCCGGCGGGCCCGCCGCCCGGCGCGCCCGGTCACGGCGGTCACGGTGCTCCGGCCGCTCCCGGCGGCTTCGGTCCCGGTGGCGACCCGAACGCGACGGCCCAGGCGGAGCTGTGCCCGCAGTGCCGTACGCCGCGGGAGTACATGGCGCCGTTCTGCGAGGAGTGCCGCTGGAACTTCCTCACGAACACGGCGACCTCCTATACGCCGCTGGCCCCGCAGAACGCCCCGGCCCCGCCGCAGCAGCCCGGGCCGCCGCCCGGCCTGAACCTGCCGCCGGGGTTCCAGTCCCCGCCGCCCGGGCCGCCGCAGCAGCCGCAGGACCCGTTCGGCTACCAGGGTTCCCGGCCCTCGCAGGTGAACCGCCCGGCCGAGCCGCTGGGCGGCGACCCCACGCACCACCAGGCCCCGCCGCAGCGCCCGCCGGCGCAGCAGCAGCCGGGCCAGCAGCAGCCGGGCCCGCCCGCGTACCTCCAGGCCCCGGCCCAGGCTCCGGCCCCGCCCGCGCCGCCGCAGCCGCGCGCGGACGACGACTGGGTCCTCTCCCCGCCGTCGCAGCACCAGGCCCCGCCGCACCAGGCCCCGCAGGCACCGCAGGCCCCGCCGCACCAGGCTCCCCCGCCGCCTCCGCAGCACCAGGCGCCGCAGGGACCGCCGCAGCACCAGGGCCCGCCGCAGCACCAGCCTCCCCAGGGACCGCCGCCGCACCAGGGGCCTCCGCAGCACCAGGGACAGCAGCCTCACCACGGACAGCAGGGGCAGCACCCGGGCCAGCAGCCCCCGCAGCAGTTCCAGCCGCCGCGGCAGCCGCTCTCCTGGACCGCGGTCATCGGCCCGGACCGCGACTACTTCATGGCGATGATGCAGCGCAGCGGCCCGGAGGCGACGGGCCTGAACCTGCCCGCGTACTCGCCGGCCAAGCACCTGCCGCTCCAGGGCAACCAGATCTCCATCGGCCGCCGCCGGCACTCCACCGGCGAGTCCCCCGACATCGACCTGTCGGTGCCGCCGGAGGACCCGGGCGTCTCGCACCAGCACGCCGTGCTCGTGCAGCAGCCGGACGGCTCGTGGGCGGTGGTGGACCAGAACTCCACCAACGGCACCACGGTCAACGGCGGCGAGGAGCCGATCCAGCCGTACGTCCCGGTCCAGCTCCAGGACGGCGACCGGGTGCACGTCGGCGCCTGGACGACGATCACGGTCCGGCTGGGCTGACGGCGCCCGTCAGCGGTCGCCGGGCAGGGGCCAGGCGTACGGCCCTCCGGGGTCGTCGAGCCAGGCCCACTGCCGGTCGCCGCTGACCGTCACCCCGAAGCGCTCCCGCTCCGGCCGCCCCTCGCGCAGCCAGAGCGAGAGCGCTTCGCGTCTGTCGAGGGTTCCGCCGACGAGACCCCGCAGGAAGCGGAAGCGCTCGTCCCCGGCCAGGTCGGGCGGGGTCGCGTGGCCCGTGGCGCCCCGGAGCGCCACGAAGTACGCGGAGGTCGCGAGGAACCGTCCCTCCGCGTGCGTCCCGTCGCGCACCCGCAGCAGGAGCAGCCCCGTGGAGAGCGGGGTGAGGACGAGGGCGCCGGGCCGGCACTGGGCGAGCCAGGGGTACGGCACCGAGGGGACCTCGCAGGTCGCGACGATCCGGTCGTAGGGGGCGCGCTCGGGGCAGCCCCGGGCGCCGTCGGCGGCGACGACCGCGGGGCGGTATCCGGCGGCGGCCAGATGGGTCCTGGCGGACTCGGTGATCTCCTCGTCCAGGTCGACGGTGGTGACGTGCTCCTCGCCGAGGCGGTGGCAGAGCAGCGCCGCGTGGTAGCCGGTCCCGGCACCGATCTCCAGGACGTCGTCCCCGTCGCGTACGTCGAGGGCCTGGAGCATCAGCGCCATCAGGGAGGGCTGGCTGGCGGACGAGAACAGCTCGCCGTCCCGCACGCGGGTGGCGATCGCCGTGTCCTCGTACGCCCCGCGCAGCCAGCGTTCCCGGCGCTCGGGGTCGGGGTCGCCGGACCAGAGCCGCTCGTAGCCGCCGGGCCCGGGGACGTAGTAGTACGGGACGAAGAGGTGGCGCGGGACGTCGGAGAAGGCGGCGCGCCAGGTGGGGTCGGTCAGATCGCCCTCCGCCTCGATCTCCCGCACGAGCGCCCGTCGCGCCCGCGCGCCGGCCTCGGCGAACTCGTCCCGCCGCTCTTCCATGCCTCCACTCTCCCGCCGCCGGTGGTCTCGGGCGAGCGGTCCTGGACCTCCGGTCCTAGGGCCGGGCATCTGAGACGATGGAACGGTGAACGAGATTCCCGGGGAAACAACACAGGAGCAGACCTTCTACGAGCTGGTCGGCGGCGAGGAGACGTTCCGCCGTCTGGTCCGCCGCTTCTACGAGGGCGTCGCGGAGGACCCGCTGCTGCGCCCGATGTACCCCGAGGAGGACCTCGGCCCGGCGGAGGAGCGCCTCGCGCTCTTCCTGATGCAGTACTGGGGCGGTCCCCGCACCTACAGCGACCACCGCGGCCACCCCCGTCTCCGTATGCGCCACGCCCCGTTCACCGTGGACCAGGCGGCGCACGACGCCTGGCTCCGCCATATGCGCGCGGCCGTGGACGAGCTGTCGCTCGCCCCGGAGCACGAGCGGGAGCTCTGGCGCTATCTGACCTACGCGGCGGCCTCGATGGTGAACACGGCGGGCTGACGGCCCCTCATCTCCCGTTCGCGGCCCGTCGGCCCTGGACGGACACATTCCGGACCCGGAACGCCGGATAACGGTCACGATCGCATCAAGGTGCGCCCGTAAGCGGTTTCCAGCGGCACATGCGCTCTGAAAGCATCCGAAGGAAGTTTCGGGAGCGCTCGGAGCGTCGTCGACGTGCGCACCGTGATCAGGGTGGCCAGGGGGATGGGTGACGGGGTTCGTATTTCTGCGCGTCAGGGCACACCGGCTGCTGCTCTCCGCGGCGCTGCTCGCCGTGCTCCTGACCACCTCGGTGCTCGCCACCCTCGCCGCGTTCTCCGGGGCCATCGGGGACGCGGCGCTCCAGGCCGGGCTGCGGGGCGGGTCCGCGGCCGCCGCCTCGCTGCACGTCAGCGGGCAGGTGCCCGCCGCCCGGCGGCCCGGTGCCGAGGAGGCCGTCCGGGAGGGGGCCCGGAAGACCTTCGACGGGCTGCCGGTGACCGTACGGCGGCTCGAACGCTCCGGGCCGTACGCGCTGCCCCGGAGTCTCCAGGCGTCCGCCGCCCGCAAGGGCGAACCCGACCTCACCCACTTCGCCGCCCTCGACCGCTCGAAGCTCACCCTCGTCCGGGGCGCCTGGCCCTCGGCCGCCCGCACGGCCGGCGTGGTCGAGACGGCGCTGCCCGAGGAGGCGGCACGGCGGCTGCGGGTCGGCCCCGGGACCGTGCTCGACCTGAGCGACCGGCTCGAAGACCGGCGGCTGAGGACCCGGATCACCGGCGTCTACCGGCCCGCCGACCCCGGTGACCTGTACTGGCGGCTGGACCCCGCAGGCGGCCGGGGCGTGCGGACGGTCGCCTTCACGACGTACGGCCCGCTCCTCGTCGACCCGGCGGTCGTCGTCTCCGGGACGCTGAGCTCCGGCGACACCTCCTGGCTCGGCATCGCCGACTTCACCGGCCTCACCACCGACCGCATCGACGCCCTGCGGGCCACGGCGACCGAGGGCCCGAAGGCGCTCGCCGACGACCACGCCCGGTTCGGTACGACGATCTCCGCGACCACCGCCCTCCCGACCGTCCTCGAGCAGACCCAGCGGTCGCTGCTCGTCTCCCGCTCCACCCTGCTGATCGTCGCCGTCCAGCTGGTGCTCCTCGCCGCGTACGCGCTGCTGCTCGTCGCCCGGCTGCTCAGCACCGAGCGCTCCGGCGAGACGGCGCTGCTGCGGGCCCGCGGCGGTTCGCGGCGCCGGATCGCCGGCCTCGCCGCCGTCGAGGCGCTGCTGCTCGCCCTGCCCGCGGCGATCGCCGCCCCGCTCCTCTCGGGACCGCTGACCCGGCTCTTCGCCGAGCGGTCCGCGCTCTCCTCCCTCGGCGTACGGCTCGACACGACGCCCTCGCTCCAGGTGTGGCTGGTCGCCGCCGCCGTGGCCCTGTGCTGCGCGGCGGCCGTCGTCGCGCCCGCGCTCGCCGCGGGTGACGGCTCCGTCGTCTCGCTGCGCAAGGCCCGTTCGGCCTCGCTGCCCGGTCCCGTACGGGCCGGGGCCGACGTCGCTCTCCTTGCCGTCGCCGCCGTCGCGTACTGGCAGTTGCAGCGCCCGTCGGCGGCGGGCGGCGCCCTCGGCTCCGGGGAGTCCGGCGGAGGCTCCGTGGACCCGGTGCTCATCGCCGCGCCCGCCCTCGCCCTGCTCGCCGGAACCGTCCTGACCCTGCGTCTGCTGCCGCCCGCCGCCCGGCTCGCCGAGCGGCGCGCGGCGGGCGGCCGCGGGCTCTCCGCCGCCCTCGCCGGCTGGCAGTTCAGCCGCCGGCCGCTGCGCGGCGCGGGCCCCGTCCTCCTCCTCGTCCTCGCCGTGGCGATGGGCATGCTCGCCATCGGACAGAGCGGATCGTGGGAGCGTTCGCAGCGCGACCAGGCCGACTTCCGCACCGGCGCGGCCGTCCGCGTCCTCGGCACGGGCCCCGGCGAGCCCACCAGGACCGAGCAGCTGGGCGCCGTACCGGGCGTCCGCGCGGTGGCCCCGGTGCACCGCACCACCATGGACGTCGCCGGGAAGAACGCGACCGTCCTCGCCGTCGACACCCGCAACGCCGCCGGCGGCCTGCTCCTCCGTCCCGACCTCGCCGACGTCCCCGTCCGCTCCCTGCTCGCCCCGCTCGCTCCCCGGGCGACCACCCGCCCCGGTCTCGCGCTGCCCGCGGGCACCCGGGCGCTCACCGCCGACCTGCGCCTCACCGGGCCGACCGCCGCCGCCCGGGTCACGGCCGTCCTGGAGGACCCGAACGGCATCCCGTACCGGCAGACCATGGGGTCCGTGCCCTCCGACGGCCGGACGCACCGGCTGACCCTGGACCTCGGCGGCGTGACCGCCGTACCGGGCACCGACGCGAGCCGCGGCTCCGGCGGCCTGCTCACCCTCACCGGCCTGGAGGCCGCCGCCCTGATCGACGACGGCGCGGAGGACACGCAGACCGTGCGCGTCGAACGGTTCGGCGTGATCGGTGGCGCCGGCGAGCGGGTCCACGCCCCGGGGCAGCTCCTCGCCGCCTGGACGCACCTCTCCGAGCAGGCCGGGGAGGACACGAAGAGCGGCGGTCCCACGTCCGGCGTCCCCGGCGCCCCCGGCCGCGGGGGCCGGCCCGCCCCGTACACCGTCTCCTTCGCGGTCACCGGCGCGCCCCCCGAAGAGAATTACCGGGGGCCCGAGGAGTACCTCCTCCGGATGACCGCCCCCGGGCCCAAGGCACCCGAACGGCTGTCGGCCGTGGCCACCGGGGCCTTCATGGCGGCTACCGGAGCCGAACCCGGCGAGCCGATCGAGGTCCCCATCGGCGGCCGGAACGTCGACGTCACCGTCGACCACGTCGTCGGGGAACTGCCCACCACCGGGCCGGGCGGCCGGGCACCCTCCGCGACCACTCCCCTCACCACCCCCAACGACGGCGGGGCGATCCTCCTCGACCTCGCCTCGGTCAACCAGTACCTGTCCACCGGCGAGGCGTCGACCGTGCCCGCCACCGAATGGTGGCTGACCGTCGCTCCCGGCCGGGCCGACGAGGTCGCCGCGGCCCTGCGCGCCCGGCCCGACGCGGACCCCGCCCAGGTCCTCGTACGCGACGAGCTCGCCGCCGAGCTGCTCGGCGACCCGCTCGGCGCGGGCCCCAACGCCGCCCTGATGGCGGTCGCCGCCGCCGCGGCCGCGCTCGCCGCCGTCGGCTTCGCGGTCGGCTCGGCCGGCGCGATGCGGGAACGTTCCGCCGAGTTCGGGGTGCTGCGGGCGCTCGGCGCGCCGCGCCGCCGCCTCGCCCGGCTGATCGCCGCCGAGCAGGGACTGCTCATCGGCATCGGCCTGCTCGTCGGCATCGGACTCGGCACCGTCCTGGCCCGGGCCGTCGTCCCGCTCGTCGTCCTCACCGGCCAGGCCGCCCGTCCCGTGCCCCCGGTCCTGGTCGAACTGCCCGTCGGCCAGGTGGCCCTGCTGCTCGCCGGCGTCGCGGCGCTGCCGCTGGCCATGGTCGCCGCGATCGCCCTGCGCCCGACCGACCCGGCCGTGACCCTGCGCCACCAGGGGGAGAACTGATGGCGCCGGCCACGCCGTACGACGGCCGCAGCGACGAGAGCGGCGACAGCCACGGCGACCGGGCCGGTCAGGGCGACCGCGACACTGCCGACGACCGTGCCGGCCACGGCGACCACGACAGCGACCGCGAAGGCCACGGCGACCGCGACCGCACCGACATGCCCGCCGTACGCAGGAAGGCTCCCGACATGACCCGGCCCCGGTCTCGCCCGTCCCGGTCCGACAAGCCCGCCCGCGCCGTGGCGCCCTGGGTGCGGACCCGGCTGCGGACCGCACCGTGGGCCGCCGCCTCCCTCGCCCTCCTCGTCCTGGTCACCGCCTACCTCGCGGCCGCGCTGCCGCGCGCGGTCGACGTGTACGAGACCGAGGGGCTGCGGCACGACATCCGGACCGCCGCACCCCGCACCTCCGTCCTCGAACTCACCGTCCCGCTCCCCGTGGCCCCGCCCGAGTCGAGCCTGGCCCCCGGTGTCCTCCAGGAGCAGCGCGACGCGGTGCGCGGCCTGTTCCCCGAGCCGATCCGGACCGACCCGGGACAGAGCGTCCACGGCGTCCGTACGGTCAAGCGCGTCGAGGCGCTCGACCCCTGGCTGCCCCGGCCCGACGGCATGTCCCCCGAGCTGGTGCTCTCCTCCCCCTCCGACCTCACCGGGCACGCCACCCTGCGGAAGGGCCGGCTCGCCGCGGGCACGGCCCGTGCGCCGGAAGCGGTGGTGACCGCGAGGACCGCCGCGTCCCTGGGTCTGAAGCCCGGCTCCGTGGTGCACGTGCCGAGCAAGGTCAGCGCGGAGCCGATCGCCGTCACGGTCACCGGGATCGTCGAGCCGCGCGGCCCCGAGGGGGCGTACTGGGCGGTGGAGCCGCTCCTCCGTACCCCCGCGCTCGCCGCGCTGGTCGAGAACGGCGAGGTGAAGCACTACTGGCAGGGCGCGCTGCTCCTCTCCCCCACGTCCGCGCCCGTTCTGCCCTCCACCATGGGCGACCCGGAGGTCTTCTTCCGGTTCATGCCGACGTCCGGCCATCTCACCGGCCGGGACACCGACCGGCTCGCCGCCGCGCTCGACTCGGCGGCCGGCGGCCCCGACCTGGTCAGGATGCGGAAGGTCCTCGGGCCCACCGGGGCGCTCACCACCGAACTCGACGCGATCGTGGACGCGTACCGTTCGATGCGGGAGGCGATCGGTCCGGTCGTCGCCGTCGCCGTCTTCGGGATCGGCGCGGTCGCCGCGGTCGTCCTCGCCATGACCGGCGGGCTCTTCGTCGCCCGCCGGGACGGCGAACTGGCCCTGCTCCGCTCGCGCGGCGCCTCGCTCACCGGCATCGGGCTGCGGCTGCTCGGCGAGACCTCGGCGGTCGCCGTACCGGCCGCGGCGCTCGCCCTGGCCCTCGCGGTGGCGACGGTACGGGCGCCCGCCGGCGGGTCCGGCGACATCCCCCTCGGCCCCTCGCTCCTCGCCGCCTCGGTGGTCGCCCTGCTCGCGATGCTCGTCCTGCCGGTGCGGGCGGTCGTCCTGCACCGGCGGCCGCGCCTGCACGGCGGCCGCGACGACCTGCTCACCGCGCGCCCCTCCCGGCGCCGTACGGTCGCCGAACTCACCGTCCTCGTCCTCGCCGTGGGCGCGGTCGCCTCCCTCCGACTCCGCGGAACCGGCGACTCCGGGGACCATCTGGTGAGCGCCGCCCCGGTGCTCGTCGGACTGATCGCCGCCGCGCTCCTCGTACGGATCTATCCGCTGCCGCTGCGGTGGCTCGCCCGGCCCGCCCGCCGGCTGCGCGGGGCGGTCGGTCCGCTGGCCCTGGCCCGCGCCGGACGCTCCTCATCGGCGGGCACGCTCCCCCTGCTCGCGCTCGTCCTCGCGCTGACCACGGCGGCCTTCGGCGGCTCGGTCCTCGCCGGGGTCGCCGACGCCCGCGACCGGGCCGCTCTCCTGGCGACCGGCGCGGACGCCCGGATCGACGGCTCCGCGGAGTGGACCCCGCTGCCCGCCGGTCTCACCGAGTCGGTGCGCGGGACGGCGGGGGTACGGGACGTGGCGCCGCTGCAGATCGAGTACGGCGTGGCGCTGCCGTCCTTCCAGGGGACCTCCGCCCAGCCGATGAGCGGCACGCTCGTGGGCGTCGAACCGGGCTCGTACACCCGGCACGCGGAACGCACCGGCTTCGGCCCGTTCCCCGCGGGGCTGCTCGCGTCGACGGGCAAGGGCGGCAAGGAGGCCGCGGCCGACACCGAGCGGGTGCTGCCCGCGGTCGCCTCCCCTTCGGTCGCCGAACGCCTCGGCAGCGCGCCGCAGGAGATCGTGTCGGCGGCCGGCGTCTTCCGTGTGAGGGTGGTCGCCGTCCGGTCGGCCACCCCGGCCCTGCCCGGCGAGGACTTCCTGCTCGTCAACGCCGCCGACCTCACCCACCGGACCCCGACGGCGCTGCTCGTCACGGGCCCGAAGGACGGTGCCGCGCTGCGGGCCGCCGTGAAGGCGAAGTCCGGCGCCCTGCTCGTGACGATGCGCAGCGAGGAGCGGGCCGGCTATGTGGACTCGCCGCTCCAGTCGGGCGCCGAGCGGATGTACCTGGGCGCGATCGGCGTGGGCGCCGGTTTCGCCGTGGTGGCCGTACTGCTCTCCCTCACGCAGAACGCGCCGGAGCGGACGACGCTCCTCGCACGGCTGCGGACGATGGGGCTGACCCGGAAGCAGGGGCGGCGGCTGCTCGGACTCGAAGCGGTACCGCAGGCGGTCCTCGCGGCGCTCGGCGGGACGCTCGTCGGCTGGGCGACGGTGCCGCTGCTCGCCCCCGGCATCGACCTGTTCCGGCTCGCGCTCGCGACGACACCGGGGTACGCGCCGCTGGACAGCGCGCCGCTGCGCGCGGACCCGTGGTCGCTGCTCGTGCCGGCGCTCGGGGTCGTCCTCCTGACGGCGACGGCGGCGGCCGGACAGGCCTGGTGGGCGGGGCGCAAGGGCTCGATCAAGGAACTCAGGGCAGGAGACGCACGATGACGAAGACCGGGACGACCCTCAGCACCGCTTCGGACACCACCCTGGAGGAGCTGGAACGGCGGGCGACCGCGCACCGCGACCGGCCCTCGTACGGTCATGACGCGCTCATCGCCTGCGACCGGCTGGTCCGGATCTTCACCACCGACGGGGTGGAGGTGCAGGCCCTCCAGGGGCTCGACCTCCTCGTCAAGGAAGGCGAGCTGATGGCCCTGGTCGGCGCCTCGGGCTCCGGCAAGTCGACGCTCATGAACATCCTCGCGGGCCTGGACGTGCCGACCGCCGGCGCGGCCCGGGTCGCCGGGTGCGATCTGCTCGCCATGGACGGCAGGGCGCGGCTGCGCTACCGCCGCGAGGTCGTCGGCTTCGTCTGGCAGCAGACCGCCCGCAACCTCCTGCCCTACCTGACGGCCGCACAGAACGTGGCGATGCCCATGCAGTTGCGGGGCAGGGCCCGGCAGAAGACGCGGCGGGCCGAGGAGCTCCTCGCGATGCTGGGCATCGCGGAGGTCAGGGACCGGCGGCCGCACCAGCTGTCCGGCGGCCAGCAGCAGCGGGTGGCCATCGCGGTCGCCCTCGCCAACAACCCGTCCGTGCTCCTCGCCGACGAGCCGACGGGCGAGCTGGACTCGGCCACCGGCGAGCAGGTCTTCGCGGCCTTCCGCCGCGCCAACGACGAACTGGGCACGACGATCGTGATCGTCACCCACGACCAGGCCGTCGCCTCGGAGGTACGCCGGACGGTCGCCATCCGCGACGGCCGCACCTCCTCGGAGGTGCTGCGGCGCACGGAGGTCGACGAGCAGGGTCAGGAGTCGCTGGTGGCACGGGAGTACGCGATGCTCGACCGCGCGGGCCGGCTCCAGCTCCCGGCGGAGTACACCCAGGCCCTCGGCATGGAGCACCGGGTGGCCCTTGAGCTCGAACAGGACCACATCGGGGTGTGGCCGGACGACGCGGAGCGGTGAGAGGGGGCGGGTGGGGGTGAAACCGGGGAGCGGCGGCGGACGTCCCACTCCCGGGGTGATGTCCATGTCATCGACGGAGTCGTCGGGAAACATGCGGGCCTGGGGGATCGTGGCTCTGCCCGCGGTCTGCGCGGCCGCGCTCTACGCCTGGTCGGCCTGGTGCTTCGGAGGCGAGAGCGCGCCGTCCACCACGGTCGCGGTATCGGTCGGCGGGGCGGCGATCCTCGCGGCGGCCGTGGCGTACTTCCTGCTCGTCGACGGGGCCATGGGCCTCTTCGGCGCGCTCGCGCTGGTCGGCGGGCTGCTGCTGACCGTGGCCACCGCGGACCAGGCGGCCTCGCGGGGGGCGGTCGCCACGTGTGTGGTGGTGACGGTCCGAGCGGAGGAGCGGACCTCGGTCGGCGAGGGCGGTGCGACCACGGTGGTGTACCACCACACCCTGCGCTGCCCGGGCGGCTACCCGTCGACCGTCACGGAGGACCACCGGGCCGCCGAGGACGGCGGGGAGGTACGGGTGGCGTACGACCCGCGACGCCGGGTGGCCCCGGCTCTCGAGGGTTCCACCTCGCCGCTGCGGCAGGCGGTTCTCGCCGTCCTCCTGCTGGCGGCGGCGACCGCGGGGGCGAGGCGGTTCAGCCGGCAGGGCGGCAGTCCGGAGGAATGAGCCCGGCGACGGTGGGCCGGAAGCCGGCCCGACGGTCATCGGACCCTCAGGCCCGACAGTCATCGGCGTCGCCTCAGGCCCGACGTTCATCGGACCCTCAGGCCCGACGTTTCAGCGGGGCGCGACCGTCAGGGACATCGGTGCGGTACGGAGGGCGATCGAGCCGTACGCGGTGCGCAGCCGGAGCCACGGCCCGGAGGCGAACAGCGCGACGGCGGCATCCGGGTCCGCCGACGGCAGGAAGCCCAGCGACTGTGCGGCGTGCACGGCACGCAGGGGCAGACCGGTGGGCCCGAGGGTCCGGGACCAGATCTCGCGGCCGATGCGGTCGCGCTCCGCCCTGGTCCGCCGCTCCTCGGGCAACTCCTCGTCCCGCGCCCGGAACTCGGCGACGGCGGCGGCGACGGCGCCCCGCATCTCCGCGGCACCCGGCAGCCCGGCGACCGGCGCCCAGCCGGTGCGGGGCGGGAGCACGCCCGCCCAGGCCGGCCCGGTCACGGACTGGGGGACGACCGCCTTGCCCGCCGACTCCTCGATGCCTTCGAGGAGTTCGCCGGCGGAGACGGTGACGTCGAGTTCCACGGCGTCGACGAGCCGGGCCGTACGGATCGCGAGCACCTCGAAGGACGCGGGCCGGCCGAAGACGGCCAGCGCTCCGCCGCCCGCCTGGAGGCGGACGGCGGCGGCCCGGTCGTAGTGGACCAGGCGCGTCAGGAAGGCGGCGAGCGCCGCCGCCTCCCTGGCGTCGTCGAAGTGCAGCGGAGCGAACACGGTCATGCGGCGGACTTCGCCCCTCCGGAGGTCATCGCGTCGTCGACGTACTCCTGGAGGAACGCGCGCTCCTCGGCGGAGATCCGGCGCGGTCGCTGCGCCTCCAGGTCGAAGGGCACGACGACCGTGGACGCCCGTACGTACGTGACGTCGGGGTCCTTGATCTCGTACGCGATCGTCAGCGACGCCGCGCCCATCTTCGTGACCCAGGACTCGATGGTCACCGGCTCGTGCCGGTGGACCAGCGGCCGCAGGTAGTCGATCTCGTGCCGGGCCACGACGGACCCGCCGGAGAACGAGGGGGAACCGTCCCCCGGCGCCAGCCGGAACATGAAGTCGATCCGTGCCTCTTCCAGGTACCGCAGGAAGACGACGTTGTTGACGTGCCCGAAGGCGTCCATGTCCGACCAGCGCAGGGGACAGCTGTAGATGTGGCGCACGCTCAGCCTCGGGTCAGCTTCTTGTACGTGGCACGGTGCGGACGGGCCGCGTCCGGGCCGAGGCGCTCGATCTTGTTCTTCTCGTACGACTCGAAGTTGCCCTCGAACCAGTACCACTTCGAGTCGCCCTCGTACGCGAGGATGTGCGTCGCGACCCGGTCGAGGAACCAGCGGTCGTGGGAGATGACCACGGCCGCACCGGGGAACTCGAGCAGCGCGTTCTCCAGCGAGGAGAGGGTCTCGACGTCGAGGTCGTTGGTGGGCTCGTCGAGGAGCAGCAGGTTGCCGCCCTCCTTGAGCGTGAGCGCCAGGTTCAGGCGGTTGCGCTCACCACCGGAGAGGACACCGGCGGGCTTCTGCTGGTCCGGCCCCTTGAAGCCGAAGGCGCTGACGTACGCGCGCGACGGCATCTCGACCTGGCCGACGTTGATGTAGTCCAGCTCGTCCGACACGACGGCCCAGAGGGTCTTCTTGGGGTCGATGTTGGCGCGGGTCTGGTCGACGTAGCTGATCTTGACGGTCTCGCCGATCTTGACCTCGCCGGAGTCCGGCGCCTCGAGACCCTGGATCATCTTGAACAGCGTGGTCTTGCCGGCGCCGTTCGGGCCGATGATGCCGACGATGCCGTTACGGGGCAGGGTGAAGGACAGATCGTCGACGAGGACCTTGTCGCCGAACGCCTTGGAGAGGTTGTTGACCTCGACGACGATGGAGCCCAGACGCGGGCCCGGCGGGATCTGGATCTCCTCGAAGTCCAGCTTCCGCATCTTGTCGGCCTCGGCCGCCATCTCCTCGTAGCGAGCGAGACGGGCCTTGGACTTGGTCTGCCGGCCCTTGGCGTTGGAGCGGACCCACTCCAGCTCTTCCTTGAGGCGCTTGGCGCGCTTCTCGTCCTTGCGGCCCTCGACCTTGAGACGGGTGGCCTTCTTCTCCAGGTACGTGGAGTAGTTGCCCTCGTAGGGGATCGCGCGGCCGCGGTCGAGCTCGAGGATCCACTCGGCGACGTTGTTCAGGAAGTACCGGTCGTGCGTGACGGCGACGACGGCGCCCGCGTACTTCGAGAGGTGCTGCTCCAGCCAGTTCACCGACTCGGCGTCGAGGTGGTTGGTGGGCTCGTCGAGGAGGAGCAGGTCCGGGGCCTCGATCAGCAGCTTGCAGAGCGCGACACGGCGCTTCTCGCCACCGGAGAGGTTGGTGACGGGCCAGTCGCCGGGCGGGCAGCCCAGGGCGTCCATGGCCTGCTCGAGCTGCGCGTCGAGGTCCCAGGCGTTGGCGTGGTCCAGGTCCTCCTGGAGCTTGCCCATCTCGTCCATCAGCGCGTCCGAGTAGTCGGTCGCCATGAGCTCCGCGACCTCGTTGAAGCGCTTGAGCTTCCCCATGATCTCGGCGGCGCCGTCCTGGACGTTCTCCAGGACCGTCTTGGCCTCGTCCAGCTTCGGCTCCTGCATGAGGATGCCGACGCTGTAGCCGGGCGACAGGAAGGCGTCACCGTTGGACGGCTGCTCAAGGCCCGCCATGATCTTCAGAACGGTGGACTTACCGGCACCGTTCGGGCCGACCACACCGATCTTCGCACCGGGCAGGAAGCTCAGCGTCACGTCATCGAGGATGACCTTGTCGCCGTGCGCCTTGCGCGTCTTGCGCATCGTGTAGATGTACTCAGCCAAGAGAAACCGTCCGGCAAAGAGTGAGTGGGCAGATACACCCCATCTTGCCTGACCGCCACCCTCGGGGGCGAACTCGTTGACGGGGGAAGGGCTCGACCGCCCTTTTCCCGGGTCGGTCCGTAGCGGTCCGCTCACTGTCAGCAGCGCAGTGGGGCGAGGGCGTGGGGCCCGGACGTGCGACGACCCCGGCCGCTGGTGCGGTCCGGGGTCGGGCGGGGGTCACGGGGTGGGGCCGGTGTGTGGCGGGTCATCCCGTGGGGTCAGGTGCCCCCGGTGCCGGCGGGGCCGGCGCCGGGGGTCCGGGCTCAGTGGCCGGCGGTCTTCTTCTTGCGGAGGAAGAACACCGCGCCGCCGCCGATCACGACGAGCGCGGCGGCGATGCCCGCGATCATCGGGGTGGCGTTGGAGCTGCCGGTCTCGGCGAGGTCGCCGCCACCGGTCGTGGTGGAGCCGGTCGTGCCGGTGGAGCCGCCCGTGGTGTCACCGGTGGTGCCGGTGGACGTCGACGGAGAGGTCGACGGGGTGGGCTCGGCCGAGGGCTCCGTGGTGGGGGTCTCGGACGGCTTCGGGCCGGGGGTGGCCGTCTTGCAGTCCAGGACGCCCTCGAAGGTCTCCTCGAAGCCGTTCGGGCCGGTGACGGTGAACTTGTACGCCTCGTCCTCGGCGAGCGGGACCGGGATGGTCTTGCGCTCACCCGGGGCGATCGTGTGCGAGGTGCCCTTCAGGTCGAAGGTCCAGGCCTCGTCGCCCTCGTTGGAGGCGATGACCTCGAGGCCGCCCTTGGCGCAGTCCTTGGCGACCGTGATGGCCGGGACGGCACCCGTCTTCGCCCAGGTCGCGGAGGCCTTGCCGGTGACCGTGGACTCGCTGGAGCCGGCCAGGATCAGGGTCTGCGAGGGGCCGTCGACGGAGACGAAGGCGCGACCGAGGGAGACCTTGGTGGTGGCCTCGGCGGTCAGCTCGGCGGAGCCGTCGGCGGTGCCGGCGGGAACGTCGAAGAAGAGCTCGGTCTTGCCCTTGGGGACCTCGGTGACGGGCTTGCCGTCCTTGCCGACGACCGTGACGCCCGCGGGGGCGCCCGGCACGACCGAGATCTTGGCGGTCTCGGCGTTGGTGTCGACGGTGATCGGGCCGAGCTTCTCGCCGGCCTTGCCCGCGACGGAGGACGGCGAGACGCTCAGGGAGGCGGTCGGCTCGTCGAGCTGGACGGCCTTCTCGAGCAGGTATGCCTTCAGCTTCTCGGCGTCCTCGTCCTTCGGCGTCGCCGTGACGTCGTCGGAGAGGGTCCAGATCGCGGCCTGCGTGCCGGCCGCGGCCTCCTTCTTGGAGAGGTCGACGCCCAGCTTGGCGCCGAGGGCCTCGGCGGAGAACTTCGGGTAGGCGTTCTCAAGGATCCAGAGGATCCTGCCCGCGTTCCCGTTGTTGTGCAGGGAGGACTCCTCCCAGCCGACTTCCTTGTAGTCGTAGTCCTGCTTGGCCCCGGTACGGAGGTCGATGCAGTAGGTGAAGAGAGTGCCCCCGCCCTCGACCTCCATCTTGAACAGACCACCGTCGACCGGCCACTTCTCGCCGTTCTTCTCGGTGATCTCGACAGCGCCGGCGTCGTCGGTCATACCGCCGAGCTTCGCCATGACGCCACCGGTACCCGAAGCACCGTCATCGGCGAGTGCCGGACCGGCGGTCGCGATGGATCCGACCGCGACGAGGCCCGAGACCAGCGTCGCAGCGGCAAGGCGGGCAGCGCCGCGCCCACGAACTGAAAACATTGCATTCCCCTCCGGGCGAGCCGCTCCGCGAACTTGGTCGATTCGCGTGGGGGGAGCGCACGCCAGCAGATTCACAGACCCGATGGGCTCATGTGCCACATGAGTACTCGCGAATCCTAGGGATGCGGAACCCCCCGGTGCCCTGCCATACGTTCAGATAACCATTCCGACTCGGAATCGTTATCAGCAGCGCGAGTTGGTCGACAAATCCCCACAACACAAGGTCAGGGGACGGTCACCAGCCGCGTTGTCGCCTCCGCCCCGGCGTCCGTCACCGCCCCTGCCCACGGGTCCCGTTGGGGCTCCGGAAGGAGTGATTCCGCCGGTTCGGGGTGGGGCGACGGCTCGGCACGCGGCGACGGCTCCGTCCGCACCGCGCGCCGGAACGCCGCCGTACCCCGCGTCAGATCGTGCCCCACGGCCACCGCGGCCACATCCACGAACGTCTTTCGAAGGCCGTCGCGCTCCTCCTCACGGATCCTCAGCCGGCCGTGCACCACGAGGGGTTCGCCGACGGAGACCGAGGCCGCGAGGTTGGCCCCGAGCGACCGCCAGGCCGACACCGTGTAGAAGCTGGTGTGCCCGTCGGTCCAGAGGCTCCGCTCCCGGTCCCAGCGGCGTGCGGTCACCGCGAAGCGGAACCTGGCCACCCCGCCCGTCACCGTGTCCCGGTACTCCACCGCCGTCGCCACATTGCCGACGAGCGTCACGGTCGTGTCGTTCATGGTCCCGCCCCCAACCTCTGCGTTTCTCTCGGTCACCACCATGCTGGGGCGGCCCGCGAGATCCCGCTCGCGCCTGTGGACAGCCGGGCGGATGGGGACGACGTCCTCACCCGGAAGAGGGAACGGAAGCCCGGGACGGTACGAGCCCCGTCACCTTCCCCGTACCCCCGCACGCGTCGCGCCCAGCCGGGTCGCGCCGGAGCGGCTCCCGCCGACGATCCGCGCGGAGGACCGCGTGCCCACCACCGCCGCGTACTGCTCACGCACCTCCCGGTAGCGCATCAGCTCCGCCGCCACCGGGTCGAGCACCCGGGCCCGGCCGCAGGCCGCCGCCGCCTCCCGCAGGCGCCGTTCGGCCTCCTGCCCGTACCGCCGCGCCGGGCCCTTCACCGCACCCTCGCAGGCCCATTCGACGAGCGGTCCGCCGATGATGCCGCCGAGCATCACGAGGACCGGCGGAAGCAGCCCGGGTTCCACGACGCCGACGATCTGACCCACCAGCCACAGCGCGCCGAAGATCTGCAGGAGCGTCATCACGACCTGGGCGAGGACGGCCGCGGGCCACCAGGCGGGCCGCGGCGGGCGGGCCGCCGGGTCTCCGATGGTGGCCGTCAGCTCGTCCAGGGCCTCGGGCAGCCCGTCCGCCCCGCGGGCCGCCGCCTCGCGCACCGCCTGCGCCCATGGCGTCGGGAGCCCGCGCGAGGCCTCCGCGGCGAGGATCCGTACCGCCTGCTCCACGCGCTGGCGTGCCGTCAGTTCGTCCTCCACCGGGGAGGACAGGTGCGGGTCGGTGGAACCGTGGGCGCGGATCCGCTCGTACCAGCGGTAGAGCCGCAGCCAGGGCGTGCCGCAGGCGCGGATGGCGCCCCTGCGCCAGACCCGTTCGGCGGCCTCGCCCGCGGCCTGGGCCCCGACGGCGACCGCGAGCCGGTCCGTGAAGGCGTCCCTGGCCCGTTCGTCGAGGCCGGGCCGCCCGTCGGCGAGGTAGGCGGGGCGCAGCCGGGCGGCGGCGGCGTCCACGTCGGCGGCGAGCCGACGTTCGGGAGCGGTGCGTTCCTGCACGAACTGGCCGATCACCTCCCGCAGTTCGGATACGCCTTCGCCGGTCACCGCGGAGACGGCGAGGACGGTGGCGCCGGGCTCGCCGTGCTCGCCGAGCGCCACGCCGTCCTCGTCGAGGAGGCGGCGCAGGTCGTCGAGGACGAGGTCGGCGGCCTCCGTACCCAGCCGGTCGATCTGGTTGAGGACCACGAAGGTGACCTCGGCGTGCCCGGCGAGCGGCCGGAGGTAGCGCTCGTGGAGGGCGGCGTCGGCGTACTTCTCGGGGTCGACGACCCAGATGACGGCGTCGACGAGACCGAGGACCCGGTCGACCTGGTCGCGGTGGGCGGTGACGGCCGAGTCGTGGTCGGGCAGGTCGATGAGGACGAGGCCCTGGAGCTCGGTGTCGGCCGCGCCGCCCGCGAGCGGCTTGCGCCGCAGGCGGCCGGGGACGGCGAGCCGGTCGAGCAGTCCGGCGGCGCCCTCGGACCAGCTGAGCGCGATGGGCGCGGAGGTGGTGGGGCGGCGCAGTCCGGTCTCGGAGACGGGGACGCCGGCGAGGGCGTTGAAGAGCGTGGACTTGCCGCTTCCGGTGGCGCCCGCGATGGCGATCACGGTGTGCCGGGAGGAGAGCCGCTGCCGGGCGGCGGCCTCGTCGAGCACCCGCCCGGCCTCGGCGAGCGCCTCGCTCTCGACCCGCGTACGGGAGAGCCCGACGAGCTCGTGGAGGGCGTCGAGGCGGGCACGGAGGGGGCCGCCGTAGCTCCCGCCGAGGGGCGGAAACGTGTCCTCCTCCTGCTGGACCGTTCCCGCCTCACCGGGAGACAGCTCGACGGCGGCGGCCCGCTCGGCGGCGCGGCGGGCGATCAGGCCGTCGTCCCAGGGACGACGGCCGGAGTCGGAATCGGAAGGGGACGCGGGAACGAGCAGGGACGCGGATACGGATCCGGGTGCACGATTCCGGCCGTGGTCGCGCTCACGGTCCCGGCCCTGGTCCCGGCCCCGGTCCCGGTCGCCGTCGTGGTCGCCGTCGTGGTCGTGCTCCTGGTTCCGGAGGTCCCGGTTCCGGTCGCGGTCGTCCGCCACGTCACTTCTCCTTCTGCAGTACGGAGAGCGCGGCGATCAGCTCCGCCTGCGGCTCGGGGGTCACGTCGAGTGCCGCGAGGGGCGCGAGGCGCCGGTCGCGCTCGGCGCGCAGGACTCGGTCGACGTACGAGAGGACGAGTTCGCCGCCCTTGTCGCGCAGGCGCAGAGCGGCCTGGGCGCCGAGGAGTTCGGCGAGGCGTTCACCGGCGGGCCGGGTACGGCGGCCGCCGAGGAGGGAGGCGGCGAGGAGGGCGGCGACGGTGTCGGCCTCGGGGGCGGCCGTACGGGAGGTGGAGGGGCGCTCCACGGTCCGTACCTCCTCCTCGGCGAGCTCCTCCAGCACCCGGCGCCAGCGCCGCACCTCGACACCGATCCGCTCCCCCGCCTCGCGGTCGCCGCCGGCCCGGAGGGGGCCCAGGGCGCCGGAGGCGGGCTCGCGGCGCCAGGCGTCGCAGACGCGCTCCTCCGCGGCGGAGACGGCGCAGTGGAGGAGGGCGGCGAGGGACTCGGCGAGGGCGTCGAGGAGCTCGTCGGCGGTGCTGTCGCGGGGGTAGGCGCGCCAGCGGGTGCGGGCGTCCCCGGCGAGGACGGCGCCGCGGCCCAGCTCCTTGCGTACGCGTGTGCCCTGCTCCCCGTAGGCGGCTTCGACGGCGCCGCCGAGGCGGACGGCGGCGGCGTACTGGGCGGCGACGGCGGCGGCCAGCTCGGGGAGCCGGGTGTCGAGGGAGTCGATGACGCCGGAGGCGGTCCGGTCGGCGGCCTGCTGCCGGGCGGCCGGGTCCTCGGCGCGGTGGGCGAGCCAGCCGCGCAGGGCGGCGACGGCGCTGTCGGGCAGGAGTCCGCTGCCGCCGTCGGCGGACTCGGGCAGTTCGGGGATGGTGAAGCGGGGTACGTCGCCGAGGCCGGCCTTGTCGAGCAGGGCTCCGTACTGCCGGGAGACCTCGCCGATGACCTGGTGGGGGACGCGGTCGAGGACGGTGACGAGGGTGGCGTCGTACTCCTTGGCGGTACGGAGCAGATGCCAGGGCACGGCGTCGGCGTACCGGGAGGCGGTGGTGACCATCACCCAGATGTCCGCGGCGCAGATCAACTCGGCGGCGAGGAGCCGGTTCTCGACGACGAGGGAGTCGATGTCGGGCGCGTCGAGGAGGGCGAGCCCCCGGGGGACGGAGGAGGCGGTCTCGACGCGGAGGGCGTTCTCCTCGAGGGCGGCCTCGTCGGCGGGGTGGTCCTCGTCGGCCTGGGGCAGCCAGACGCGGGTGAGCTGGGGGAGGACCCGCATCCCGGCGAACCAGTGGTGGTCCTCGGGGTGGCAGACGAGCACGGGGGTCCGGGTGGTGGGTCGGAGCACGCCGGACTCGCTGACGCGCCGTCCGACAAGGGAGTTGACGAGCGTGGACTTGCCGGCCCCGGTCGAGCCGCCGACGACGGCGAGGAGCGGGGCGTCGGGGTCTTTCAGTCGTGGCACCAGATAGTCGTCGAGCTGGGCGAGCAATTCGGCCCGGGTCTGCCGGGCGCGTGGCGTGTCGGGCAGGGGCAGGGGGAGACGCACGGCGGCGACACGGTCGCGCAGGGCGGAGAGTGCGTCGATCAGCTGAGGCCGTTCGTCCAAGGTCACCACATGCGAAGAATGCCCAATTTATGAGTGTTTTTGAAGCCTATTGCGGCCCTGCGCGCCGAAGAGAGGGCCGGTGACCGGAACCACGGGCATAACGAGTGCACAACACCCGCCCGGAGCGACGCGAAAAGCGCTGCGCGAATCGCACCTGCCTGCGATTATCGTTCCGCTTCACCGAACCTCCACATCGTGCCACGCAGGTGAAGCAACCGGGCCAAGGCGATCGGAGCCCTATCCTTGTCCCGTCAGGCCACACCCCACCCACAAGGGGCTCCTGGCCACACGGCCACCACCCGGCCCCCGTAGCTCAGTGGATAGAGCAGGTGCCTTCTAAGCACTTGGCCGCAGGTTCGAGTCCTGCCGGGGGCACCACACGAGGACCCTCCTTCGGGAGGGTCCTTTTTGCTGGTCAGGGGCGGTTTTCAGCGAGCGGCACAGAGGCCGGACGTGGCCCTCGGCGGGCAGGGGGCACGTCCGGCGGTATCCGGCTGATTCCGGGTTTCCGCGGGTGGCCGCGGAGAATACGCGGAGAAGTTTTCAGCACCTCGGCGCGGCGGGTCCGAGAACTCCCCCGCCTCCTCGATCCTCTGCTTCAGGTCGTCGAGCTGCCCGTCGGGCGTACGCGGCCAGGAGGACGGGAACGCTGTTGCCCGCCCACTCGGCCACGCTCGCGGCCGGAACGCCGGCGTTGAGCCAGTTCGTCAGGCAGGTGTGCGGAGGTCGTATACGCGACGACCGAGCAGAGTGCCGAATTCGTACGAATTGAGCACTTCTTTTCGAGCCCGCCGCCACGCCCGCCTGATCACGGACCCCGCGAGGTCGCCGCATTTTTCTCCCTGCATCAGCAGCTCACCGGGCTTGAGCCCCTCCTTGTGACGAGCGACTGCCGAGCGCTTGGCCACGCCGCGGTGGAGAGATCATCATGTGGGGATGCCTGAGAACCCATCCTCTGCAGCACCGGCCGTGGTGCGGCTCACCCGGTACACGAAAGCGGAGCAGCAAGAGATTCTCGGTGGCGGCGATGACCCCTTCGGGGTTGCCGCGACCGGCTTGACCTGGCTGCCCAAGGAAGAACACTTCGGTGTCAGGCGCGGCGGCCGGCTTGTGGCCCACGCCGGCCTGCTACGGCTGGCTGTCGCGATCGGTGCCGCCAAGACGGAGGTGGTGGGCGTCGGCGGAGTGGCCGTCGCGCCCGATGTGCGAGGTCATGGTCTGGCTCGGCTCGTCGTCGCAGCGGCACTTGACCACGCGCGCACGATGGGTCCCCACCATGCGCTCCTGTTCTGCCGGCCTCCCCTCGTGCCGCTGTACCAGCGCCTCGGGTGGCATCCGCTCGACCAGGACGTACTCGTCGAACAGCCCGAGACCCGCGTGGTGACCATGCCGCTGCGGACCATGGTGACGCCCCTGCGCGACGACGCGCACTGGCCCGCAGGGCCTGTGCGACTCCTCTCCCTCCCGATGTGACGGCCCCTCCGGGCGTCCTGTACCCCCGGATCAGCGCGTTCTGCCACCGGCTCTGACGCCACCGGCGAGAACCGCGTACCCGCCCACGCGTCACCCCCTCCCAGGACGAATCCGTGGGCCTCCCTTCGGGTAGTCGCTCGGAGGTAGGCCGCAGGGGCGGGAGGAGGGAGCGTTCCGTGGACACCGTCGAGACGATCGACCAGCTGCTCCGCGAGCACGGGCGGACCTACGCCGACGAGGCCGGGATCGCCCTGCGGGACAAGCCGTCACCGCTCTACCAGCTGCTCGTGCTCACCGTCCTCTGTTCCATCCGCATCAAGGCGGACATCGCCACCGCCGCCGCCCGCGAGCTCTTCGCCGCCGGGCTGCGGACGCCCCGGGCCATGGTCGACTCCTCCTGGCAGGAGCGGGTGGACGCCCTCGGGCGGGCTCACTACGTGCGGTACGACGAGAGCACCGCGACCGCGCTCGGCGAGGGCGCGACGCTGGTCCTCGACCGGTACCACGGCGATCTGCGCCGGCTCCGCGAGCAGGCCGACGGCTCCGGGGAGGAGCTGCGGCAGCTGTTGCGGGAGGTGCCCAGGATCGGGCCGGTGGGCGCCGGGATCTTCTGCCGGGAGGTACAGGCCGTCTGGCCGGAGCTGCGGCCGTTCTTCGACGAACGCGCGCTCGCGACCGCCGGTGCCCTCGGCCTGCCCCACACCGCGGCCGGGCTCGCCCGGCACGTGTCGGGCGAGGACACGGCCCGTCTGGCTGCCGCCCTCGTACGCGTCAGCCTGTCGAAGGAGGCGGAGCGGGAGCTGCGGGCGGCGTGAGGGACGGCCGCGGGCTGGAGGACAATCGCGCCATGGTGATCACCCCGCGCGCCCTCAACCGCTCCACTCTCGCCCGGCAGTTGCTCCTCGACCGCGCCCCGATAGGTGTCGAGGACGCCGTCCGGCGGGTGGTGGCGCTTCAGGCGCAGCAACCGGGTTCGCCCTACGTCGCCTTGTGGAACCGGGTCGCGGACTTCGATCCCGCGCGGCTCGACGGGGCCGTCGGTGGTTTCGGGCTGGTCAGGTCGACCCTGATGCGGCTCACGCTGCACCTGGTGCACGCCGGGGACTGGCGGGCCTTCCGGGAGGGCATGGAGCCGACGATGCGCGGTGCGCGGCTGCACGATCCCCGGTTCAAGGCCGCCGGGTTCACGGCCGCCGACGCCGACGCGCTGCTGCCGGAGCTCCTGACGTACGCCGGGGAGGCACGGACCGGCGCCCAGCTCCGGGCCCGTCTCGAGGAGGCGCGGGGCGGGCCCGTGGAGGCCGTCGTCTGGCGGATGATCCGCCAGTACGCGCCGCTGTGGCACGCGCCGACGGGGCCGCCGTGGTCGTTCGGGACGGCGCAGGCGTTCGTGACGGCGAGCACCCTGCCGGTGCTCGCCGACCCGGAGGCGGCGACGGCGGGCCTCGCCACTCTGCTCCGGCGCTATCTGGAGGGCTTCGGTCCGGCGTCCGTACCCGACATGGCCCAGTTCACGATGGCCCCGCGGGGCAAGGTCCGCGAGGCGGTGCGGGCGCTCGGCGGGGAGCTCGACCAGCTGGAGGGGCCCGACGGGACGGTGCTGTACGACGTGCTGGGCGCGCCCCTGCCCGGCGAGGAGGTCCACGCGCCGCCCCGTCTCATGGCCATGTGGGACAGCGTCCTGCTGGCCTACGCGGACCGGGGCCGGGTCATCCCGCCCGCGTACCGCAAGCATGTGATCCGCGTGAACGGCGACACGCTGCCGACGCTCCTCGTCGACGGGTACGTCGCCGGGGTCTGGCGGCCGGTCGCCGGCGGGGGCATCGAGGCCTCGGCCTTCCACCCGCTGCCCGCCGCCGTCTGGGAGGGCCTCGCGGAGGAGGCCGGGGCACTCGGCGGTCTCCTCGCCGCCCGGGACCCGGGGGTCTACCGCCGCTACGACCACTGGTGGACCAAGGGCCTGCCGGCCGTCGAGACCCGCCTCCTCCCGGCCGCCTGACGCCCGGCCCGCTCCTCGGCCGAAGACGCCCCTCAGCCGGAGGCCCCGGTCCTCCGCGCGGCCGATCCCCTTGCCAGTGACGCGACCAGCGACTGGATCACCGCCTGAGCCGTACCCGGCTCACCACAGCCCGGCCGCCCGGACTCCCAGCCATACGGCTCCGAGCCCGGCGGCCAGGCTCACGGCGACGTTGAGCAGCGCGTACCCCTTCTCGCCGTCCTCGTAGAGCTTCAGCGTCTCGTACGAGAAGGTGGAGTACGTCGTCAGCGCCCCGCACAGGCCCGTGCCGAGCAACAGGTGGACGTGGGTCGACGCGACTCCGGTGAGCAGCCCGAGCACGAAGGAGCCGACGACGTTCACCAGGAACGTGCCCCAGGGGAAGTCGGGGCCGAACCGGGCCCGTGCCGCACGGTCCGTGAGGTACCGCAGGGGCGCGCCGGCGGCGGCTCCCGCGACGACGAGCAGCCAGTTCACGCGCGCCCCACCCGCCCCCGGCCGGTCCGCGCGCGTACGGCCCTGGCGGCGGTGACCCCGGCCAGGACGGCGGCGAGCGCGGTGACCACGGTCCCGCCCAGGTAGAGCAGGCCCCGTGTCGGGTCACCCGCGCTCAACAGCCGCTCCGTTTCGAGGCCGTACGTCGAGAAGGTGGTGAACCCGCCGCAGAATCCGGTGCCGAGGAACGGGCGGAGAAGCGGGTGCGGGACGGCGGTCGACCACTCGGTCGACCGCTCCGTGAGAAGGACCATCAGAACACCGAGGAGTGCGCACCCGGCCGCGTTCACCACGAACGTCGTCCAGGGAAAGGCGCCTTCCGGGGTCGGCCGGAGCAGCCCCGCGCCGTAGCGGGCGGTCGCGCCGAGCGCGCCGCCGGCGGCCACCACCGCGACGACCGGCAGTTCGGCACGCACTCGCATCCCCACAGACTACGAGGGGACGGAGAAGGCGAGGCGCACAGGCTCGGTCCCCGGCCTGGGGCATTAACCGGAGTCCGGCCCGTGCAGCCTCGCTCTGCGATGGTCCGGCCACGCACCGCGACGGGTCAAAGCGGAGGGGGCGAGTCTGTCAGATCCCCGGCGGTTCTCCCCCGGGGTATCCCGGAAGGCGGACAGGAGGTCGCATCGGGGCCGGGAGCGGCCGGCCGGAAAGGGCTGCGACCTGCGACGACACGGCGGGAGGTGGTCCGGCCACCATCCGGCGGCCGATTCGGGTGCCGGGTACACCTCGTCCCGGCGGGCGGTGACGGGCGACGGTGGTGGAGCAGCGGGAGGGAGCTGCGCAACCTTCGGGCAGGAGTGTCGTGAGTACATCCGTCGCAATCAAGCGCAGGGCCGTCGCCGGGGCTGTTCCGCCGGCCGTTCCCCTGGGCGTCGTCAGTTCCGTCGGCGTGGCCGGCTCGCGCGAGGACGTCTACGCCGAGCTGTGCGGCGCGCTGTTCTCCGGTTTTCCGCGCCGCGATCAGCGTCTGAAGGCCGAGCAGTATCTGCACGGTCTGCTGACCGCGCAGGGCCGCAAGTCCATCCGTAACATCGCCGCCCAGATAGGCGGTCCGGCGGCCGAGCAGAGCCTGCACCACTTCGTGTCCAGCTCGACCTGGGACTGGCAGCCCATGCGGGCCGCGCTCGCCCGGTTCCTCGAGCGGAACAGCTGCCCGCAGGCCTGGGTGGTGCGTCCCATGCCGATCCCGAAGGCCGGGGAGCACTCGGTGGGCGTGGACCGGCGCTTCGACCCGGAGCGCGGGCAGGTCTTCCACGGCCAGCAGGCGTTCGGGGTGTGGTTCGCGAGCGACGAGCTGAGCGTCCCCGTGAACTGGCGCCTGTTCCTGCCGGACCCCTGGGTCAACGACCGGACCCGGCGGGACCGCGCGGAGGTTCCGCAGGAGGCCGGCGAGGAGACCCTGGAGGAGTGCGCGGTCGCCGCGGCGCTCGACACCGCCCGCTGGTCCGACGTCACCCGCAAGCCGGTGCTGCTCGACATCCGGGGCGGCGCGGGGCGGGCGGCCCTCACCCGGCTCGCCGGGGCGGGGGTGCCGGTCGTGGCCCGGATCGGTCCGGGTTCCCGGCTCGCCATCGCCGACCGGTCGCTGCCCGGGTTCGGGGCGGGCCCGCTGACCGCCGTACAGATCCTGGAGTCGCTCAAGGGGCTGCGGAGGCCGGTGAGCTGGGTGGACACCGTGGCCGGGGCGCGGACCTCGCGTACGTCGCTCGCCACGGCCGTCCGGGTGGCGCTGCCGACGCCGGGCGGGGAGCGGATGCGTCCGCTGGTGCTGCTCGGCGAGTGGGACGATCCCCGGCGGGCGCCGGCGCGGGTGTGGATCAGCGATCTGACCGGGTCTCCGGTCGGCTCCCTGCTGCGCCTGACGAAGCTGGCCCGGCGGGTGGAGCGGGACTTCCTCGAGGTCGGGGAGGGGGCGGGCCTCCGCGACTTCGTGGGCCGCTCGTTCCGTGGCTGGCACCGTCACATCACGCTGGCCTCGGCGGCCCACGCGGCGACGGTCATGGCCGCCACGGACTGGTCGGCGGCCTACGCCTCGGGCTACGGCTCGCGCCGCACGGCGAGCTGACGGGGCGACGGGCGCGGGGCGTACGCGCGCGCGTACGCCCGGCGGGGTCGTACGCGAGCGGGGGGAGAGCCCTCCCCACGTACGCGCGCGGGGGGAGAGCCCTCCCCACGTACGCGCGCGTGGGAAGGCCCCGTCAGTTGCCCCGTTCCGGCGGCCCCGGCTGGCGGGGCGGGTCCGTCGTGGCGCGGCCGCGGGCCAGGACCTCCCGGGTGCGCTGGAGGCGCAGGGCCAGTTGGACCTCCAGGACCTGGCCGGGCTTCTGCCATTCGGGGCCGAGGAGTTCGCTGATCCGTTCCAGACGGCGGGAGACCGTGTTCGGGTGGACGTGCAGCGCCTCGGCCGCGTTGGTCGGGCTGCCGCCGGAGGCGAAGTACGCCTCGAGGGTGTGGGTGAGGTCGGTGAACCGCTCGGCGTCGTAGTCGAGTACGGGGCCGATGGCGGCCTCGACGAAGCCGTCGACGTCGTTGTCGTCGGAGAGCAGCAGCCCGAGGAATCCCAGGTCCTGCACGGAGGCCGCGGAGCCGGTGCCGCCGAGCGCGCTCATCGCGTCGAGGCAGCGCCCGGCCTCCTGGTGCATCCGCGCGACGCCGTCCGGGCTCCAGCCGGGTCCGGCGGCGGCGACCGAGACGGGGTGGCCGAGCAGCGGTGACAGTTCGGCGGCGACGGCCTTGGCGGCGGCGGAGGCGTCGATGCCCGGGAGCAGCAGCACGATGCAGCCGCCCTGGACGGTCTTCAGACCGGAGAGGCGGTACGCGTACGAGGAGGCCCACACCACGGCCCTGCCCTGCTCGCCGCCCTCGGGCCGGGCGAGCACCAGGACGTGCGGTTTGCGCAGGTCGACGCCGAGGCGGCGGGCCCGCTGGGCTATCTGCTGCGGAGCGTGCGGAGGGTCCGCGATGAGGTCGTCGAGGAGTTCGTCGCGGACGGGTCCTTCGGCGACGGCGGTGGAGCGCCGCATGAGGAGGAGGAAGGCGACGGACTGGGCGGCGAGTTCGAGGAGCCGCTCGTCCTCGCCGGTGAGCCCGCCGGCGGCGCGGATGACGAGGCCTCCGAGGTCCTCGGAGCCGGCGATGACGGGGGCGACCCAGGTGTCGTCGGCGGCGAGGACCGGGCGACGGCGGGCGTGGGCGTCGAGCGAGGCCTTGGCGACGGCCTCCTCGTCGAGTCCGGGGAGGTCTCCGGCGACGGCGAGGCAGCGGCCGCCCTGGTCGCGGATCATCACGGTCGCGTCGAGGGCGTCGGCCGCGGCCTTGGCGACGTTGCACAGGTCGCCGCCCGCGAGGACGAGGTTCATGATGCGGCCGTGGGCCTCGCTGACGTGCCGCATGCGGGTGAGGCTCGTACGGACCCGGGAGCTGTCGCGTTCCAGTTCGGAGACCTCGGCGCGGGTGCGGTCGAGGAGTCCGGCCTTGTCGACGGCGAGGGCGGCGAGGTCGGCGAGGGCCGCGAGCAGCCCGATCTCCTCGGAGGTGTGGTGGCGGACGCGGCGGTCGGCGCCGTGGAGGGCGCCGATCACGGTGTCGCCGCTGCGCAGCGGCGCGGCCATGATGGCGTGCAGGTCCTCGGAGCGCAGGGCCGCTTCGGCGGCTTCGTCGAAGGCGGGCGCGTGGACGCCGGCGTCGAGGGAGCCGGAGGGGGCGAAGCGCTCGTCGGCGAGGTAGTCGGCGGTCCAGACGGGTTCGCCGTGGAGCTGTACGGCGCCGGCGAGCCCGTATCCCTCGGCGATCCGCAGTCCGGGGGCGAGCCTGGGTCCTTCGGCGCGTCCGGTGCGGGAGCCCTCCGTGCTGTGGACGTAGCAGGCTCCGTGGGGGCCGCGGAGGGTGACGTACGCCAGGTCGAGGCCGAGCAGCCGGCGGGCGCGGCGGGTGATGACGCGCAGCAGGCTGTCGAGGTCGTAGGAGGAGGTCAGGTCGCGGGCGGTGTCGGTGAGGGCGGCGATTCCGGCCTCGCGGCGCGCCTCCTGCTCGTGTCCGGAGCGGACCTCGCCCGCGAGTGCGACGGCCCGTTCGAGGCGGTGGAGGTCCTCGCCGGCGAGTCCGGAGAGGCGGGCCTCGTCGAGGAGGGCGTCGAAGCGGGCGGGCGGGGCCTGTCGGGCGAGCAGTTCGAGGACCGTGAGCAGCGCGTCGGCACCACCGGCTCCGTCGGCGCCGTGCAAGGTCATGGTTCCCGTCCCCCGTGGTCGAGCGAAATCGGGCACCCTGGGAGGAAACCCGTACTGCTCGCCGAAACTAATTCGGCTTCGGGAGTCGGTCAACGGTGAGTTGCCGCACTTCATTCCCCGTCACGGTCCCGCCGTGAGCGCCGTGGTCCGCATGGCGGACCGGTCGTCCCGCCGGGTGGTCAGCCGACGGAGCCCGCGGGGACGAGCCGGGCCCGTGGCGGGCTGAACTGGGCGGGGATGCGCGGGGTGTAGAGGGGGCGGACCGTGGTGTTCCGTACGGTGAGGACGGAGCGCTGGAGACGGCGGAGCCGGGCCGAGGGTTCCATGCCGGTCTCCCCCTTGAGCGCCACGCGCAGCCGCTCGTACACGGTGAGGGCCTCGTCGTGCTGTCCGCAGCGGAGGAGGGCGACCATGTAGTGGGCGTGGAGGGGCTCGTTGGTGCGGTAGCGGGCGACGAGCCCGGAGAGTTCGGAGACGAGTTCGGCGTGCCGGCCGAGGCCGAGCTGCGCTTCGACCCACTGGTCGAGGACGCTCAGCCGGGAGGTCTCCAGGCGTTCGATCTCTCTGCGGAGGCGCGGTCCGGCCGCGACGCCCGCGTACGGTTCGCCGCGCCAGAGGGCCAGTGCCTCGCCGAGGCGGAGCGCGGCGCGGGGGAGGTCGCCCGCCTCCATGGCGCGGTAGCCGGCGCCGGCCGCGCGCTCGAACTGCCAGACGTCGTGGGCGCCGCCGCCGGTGTCGAGCCGGTAGCCGCCGGGCTGGGAGACGAGGATCGCGTCGGCGGTCCGCCGCTCGGACCAGCCGACGCCGGGTTCCGCGGGGTGGGCACCGCGCAGCGCGGCCGCGATGAGCGCGCGCAACTCGGCTATGTGGGCCTGCAGTTCGGTGCGGGCGCCGCGGGGGGCGCCGGACGGCCACAGCTCCTCGGTCAGCACGGTCACGGGGACGACCTGGTCGGCGCTGGCGGTGAGCAGGGCGAGGAGCTGCCGGGGCGCGGCCGCCGTCGGGGTGATCGACACCCCGTGCTCACGTACCGACAGTCCCCCCAGGATCCGGACGTCCACCTTGCCCCCTCAGTGCCTGTGCGGTGTCTGCGCGCGGGATGACTCTCGTTGATTAGAAAAGACCCCCGTAGGCATGTCAATAAGAAACCGGAGGGTATGGAAACCCGACCCTGGATATCAGGGTGATTCACCCCCTTTATGGGGGTATTGGGGCGTCAGGGTTTGGTCACACAGGGGGGTGTGCGCACGCCGGAAGACTGTTTCCGGACTCGGGGGTACGCTTTCGCAGGGTCCTTGCGGATGCCTGAGCGGCCGACACGCGCGAGTTCACGCCAGAATCAGGCCGCTCGGTACGGTTCCGAGGCGGCCTGAGGGGGTCGGCGGGGCAGGGAGGGGCGGAGGCGGGCCGCGCCCGGGGCTCTGTCTAGAGGACGGCGGCGGCCGTCAGCAGGGCGAACGCGACGGTGACCAGAGCCGTACGGACCCGGTGGAAGCCGTTCCAGCGCTTCTCGAAGGCCGCCCGGACCGTCGCCGGGTCGTCGCCCGGGGTCTCCGACGCGGCCAGCGCGTTGTTGAGCGGGATGTTGCCGCCGATGGTGACCGCGTGGTTGAGGACCGCGCACACGAGCCCCGCGAGGACGAGCCACTTCTGCGTGTCCGTACGACCGTCGGCGGGGACGAGGAACGCGGCGGCGGGGAAGGCGACGGCTCCGAGGAAGACGGTCAGGAACACGGCCCTCGGCACGTACTCGTTGATCCGGCGCATCGCCGTGACGAACTCGGCGTCCGTCAGCCGGGCGAGCGCGGGCATGATCCCGGTCTGGAAGATCAGCATGAAACCGGCGTAGAGGCCGGTGCATCCGACGGCGAGGGCGAGCAGCAGGGAGGCCATGGGGCCATTCTGTCCCGCTGCCCGCCGCAGGCGTCAGCTGTACGGGTCCCCCGATTCCCACTCGCCTTCCTGGGAGGGGTTTTCGCCCTGCCCGTCCCCGATGAGGCCGTAGGCCTGCCGGACGGCGTCGGCCAGTTCGCGGACCACCGCCGAACCCGACCGGTCGGCGATCGCCCCGGCATGGTTCGCGAGCCGGTGCAGCCCCGGGGAGCCCGGCAGGTCGCCCCCGCGCAGGGCCTCCGCGAAGTAGGCGGTGATCGCCGTCAGCTGCAGACTGTCGTGACCGCCGCCCCAGAGGTCGGCGGTGAGCCCGCCGGTGGCGACGGAGCCGGAGCGCTCGTGCGGCGCCCGGGTGGCCGGGTCGAGCCAGCGGACGGTGGCGGTGGCGACCTGACCGGTCGCACCGGGCCGGGTCTTGACCGCGTAGAGCGCGGTGACGGTGTGGCCGGCACCGACCTCGCCGCCGTCGACCCGGTCGTTCCGGAAGTCCTCGTCGGCGACCTCCCGGTTCTCGTAGCCGATCAGCCGGAACTTCTCGACGGTCCGCCGGTCGAAGGAGACCTGCGCCTTGGCGTCCCGGGCGCGCAGCTCGAGATGGGAGGGCAGCTGGTCGACGAAGACCTTGCGGGCCTGCGCGGAGGTGGAGACGTACGTGGTCTGGCCGTCGCCCCGGTCGGCGAGCTGCTCCATGAAGTCGTCGCCGAACTCGCTGCCGACACCGACGCCGAAGAGGGTGATCCCGTACTCCCTCCGCTCCTCGTCGATGCGTTCGAGGATCGTCGCGGCCTCGGTGGCACCGGTGTTGGCGAGGGCGTCGGAGAGCAGCACGACCCGGTTGGTGGCGCCCTTCCTGTGGCCTTCGACGGCGACGTCGTAGCCGGTGAGGACGCCCGCCTCGACGTTGGTGGAGGCGCTCGTCGCGAGGGAGTCCACCACCTCGCGGATCCGGCCCCGCGCCTCCCCCACCCGGGTCATCGGCAGCCGGGTCTCGGCCTCGTCGCTGAAGGTGACGAGGGCGATCGAGTCGTCGTCGCGGAGCCGTCCCGCGAGCAGCCCGAGGGACTCCTTGACCAGGTCGAGCCGCCCCGGCTCGGCCATCGAGCCGGAGACGTCGACGACGAAGGTGAGGGCGGCGGGCGGCCGTTCGGCGCCACGGTCCGCGCCCCGGGTGGCGAGCCCGACCCGGACGAGGGACCAGCCGTCCTGCCCGGTGCGGGCCCCGTCGAGGGTGACGCTGAAGCCGTTGTCCGCGGGGCGCGGGTAGTCGGGGCGGAAGCTGTTGACGAACTCCTCGGGGCGCACGGTCACCGGATCGGGCAGCCGTCCCTCGGCGAGGGTCCGGCGGGCGTAGCCGTAGGAGGCGGTGTCCACGTCCAGGGCGAAGGTGGACAGGTAGTCGGGGGCGGGCGCCCTGGAGCCACCCGCGCTCTCCTTCCCCTCCTCGTACGCGCCGTCGGGGCGGACGCTCTGGGCGCCGTCGGGGGCCGCGGGGGCGGTCCTGCCGCCCGTCCCGCTCGACCGGTCGACGGTGCGTTCGTGGCCGCCGTCCGAGCAGCCTCCGACGGCGAGCCCGGCCGCGAGCAGCCCCGCGAGCACGGCCGGGAACCGGGCCCGGCGTCGCGCGGGTGTCCGGGTCTTGTGTCGATGCATCTCATCTCCCCCACTTCGTATGGCACTTGTGACTGTGACGAACGAGAGGTCCGCCCGGAGCCGTCGAAGGGGTTGCGGATGGATCTCGATGCGGCAACGGCGGCCGGCGTGACGACCGGTGGCATGGATTCGCCATCCTTCTCAACAGGGCTTGTCACCGTGTGCAGTCGCATGCGTACATGGAGTGGACATCGATCGGGCGGGGGTGGTCAGCGGTGGCAGAGAGCGCGGGCTCCGTGGTGCTCGCCCGTTCGGCGATGAACCGGGCCGTGACCGAGGGACAGCGGCCCGCGGGGCGGCCGGTCCGGGGCGCGCGGCGCATCAGCGCGGCGCTCGCCGGGCTCGCCGCTTCCACCCGGTACGAGCTGCTGACCTTCGACGACCCGGTCGCCTCGGCGGGCTGTGCGATCCCCGAGCCGTTCCTCCAGCTGGCGGGAGCGTGCATGCGTGCGGCGGCCGAGCGGGCCGCCGAGGTCAGACGGATCGTGCCGCGGCACGCCCTCGCGAGGCTCGAAGGGGGGCTCGCTCTCCCCGGCCGGGCCCGTCTCGCGGAGGCCATCCCGTTCAAGATGATCGTCGTCGACCGGACGGTGGCCGCGGTCCCGCTCGATCTGGAGCTGCTCTACAACGGACTGCTGCTGATCCGCGACCCCGTGGTGGTGCAGGCCCTCGCCCGGGCTCACCACGCCTGCTGGGCGACGGCCGAGGAGCTGACGTACACGACGCCGCCCCCGGCGCCGCCATGCGATCTGCCGCCGCAGCTGCGTCCGGTGCTCGACGCCCTCCTGTCGGGGGTCACGGACGAGACGGCGGCGGCCCGGCTCGGCATGTCCGCGCGGACGTACAGCCGCCGGGTCGGCGAGCTGATGGCCGCCCTCGGCACGACGAGCCGCTTCCGCGCGGGCGCGGAAGCGGCTCGGAGGGGGTGGCTGTGAGACGACCGTAGGAGCTTCTACGACACGATGTCCTTGCGGGCGAAGCCCCGGAAGGCGAGCGCGAAGAGGACGAGGGCGTACGTCAGGGAGATCGCGGTCCCCTTCACCATGCCGCCCCACTCCAGCTGGGGCTGGAGCGCGTCGATCCAGGCGAACTGCCAGTGCGCCGGGAGGTATTCGCGCCAGTCGCCGAGGGCCGTGACGGCGTCCAGGACGTTGCCGACGATGGTCAGGCCGACGGCGCCGCCCACCGCGCCGAGCGGGGCGTCGGTGCGGGTGGAGAGCCAGAAGGCGAGACCGGCGGTGACCAGCTGGGAGGCGAAGACGAACGCGACGGCGACGGCGATGCGGAACAGCGCGTCCCCCGCGGGCACCGAACCGCCGGTCGGCAGCTGGAGCGGGCCCCAGCCGTAGGCGACCGTGCCCACGGCCAGGGCGACGAGCGGAAGGAGGACCATCGCGGCCGCGCTGTAGCCGAGGGCGACCGCCAGCTTGGAGGCGAGGAGCCGGGACCGGGGCACGGGCGCGGCCAGGAGATAGCGCAGCGAGGACCAGCTCGCCTCGGAGGCGACGGTGTCCCCGCAGAACAGCGCCACCGGGATGACGAGGAGGAAGCCGGCCGAGACGAAGAGGCAGGTCGCGGCGAAGTTGGCGCCGGACGCGGTCGCCGTGTCCATCAGGGTGATCCGGCCGTTGCGGTCGCCGTCCTCGCCGCCGATCGCGAAGGCGATGATCAGGATGAACGGCAGGGCGACCAGGATGCCGCCCATGATCAGGGTGCGGCGCCGCTTCCACTGGCGGAGGGCCTCGACGCGCAGCGGCAGGGTGCGTCCGGCGCGGTAGCCGGGGGCGGACTCCGCGGGGGCCGTGGGGGTGTCGAGCGACTGGCTCATGCGGATCCTCCTCCGATCAGGGTCAGGAACGCGTCTTCGAGGCGCCGGTGCGGTCCGACGCCGGTGAGCGGGACGTCGAGGCGTACGAGTTCGCCGATGAGGGTGGTGGCGTCGGTGCCGTCGAGACGGACCAGGAGTCCGCCGTCGGTGCGGGTGGCGGAGCCGACGCCGGGCAGGGCGGCGGCCTTCTCGACGAGCGCGTCGTCGATGTCCCCGGCGAGGGTGACGAGCAGGGTGTCGCCCGAACCGGTGATCTCGGCGACGGGACCGGCCTGCACGAGCTGTCCCCGGTCCATGACGACGAGGTGGGTGCAGGACTGTTCGACCTCCGCGAGGAGGTGGCTGGAGACGATGACGGTGCGGCCGCCGGCCGCGTACCGGATCATCACCTCCCGCATCTCGCGGATCTGCGGCGGGTCGAGTCCGTTGGTGGGCTCGTCCAGGATCAGCAGGTCCGGCAGGCCGAGCATGGCCTGGGCGAGGGCGAGGCGCTGCCGCATGCCCTGCGAGTAGGTGCGCACCGCGCGGTCGAGGGCGCCGCCCAGGTTCGCGATCCGCAGGGCCTCGTCGAGGTGCGCGTCCTCGGCGGGGCGGCCGGTGGCCTTCCAGTACAGGTCGAGGTTCTCCCGGCCGTCGAGGTGCGGCAGGAAGCCGGCGCCCTCGACGAAGGAGCCGACCCGGGAGAGGACCGGGGCGCCGGGCCTGATGGCCTGGCCGAAGACCCTGATCTCGCCCTCGTCGGGGGTGATGAGGCCCATCAGCATGCGCAGGGTGGTGGTCTTGCCGGCGCCGTTCGGTCCGAGGAGACCGAGGACCTGGCCCTGTTCGACGCGGAAGGAGACGTCGCGGACGCTGTACCGTTCGCCGCCCTTGTACTTCTTGGAGAGGCCGGTGATCTGGAGCGGTACGTCGGTCAGTTCGGGGTCGGGCGCGGGGGCCGCGGTGCGGCGGCGGGCCGTGAGCAGCAGCGCGGCGGCGACGGCGAGGCCGAGGAGCGGCAGGCCCCAGACCCACCAGGGCAGGGTGGCGGCCTGGGTGTCGACGCCGGGGGCGGTCGGGACGGTGAGCGGGCTCTCGACGGCGACGGTGTAGCCGGCGGGGACGGCCGGGGAGGCGTAGCCGAGGTCGGTGGCGGCGACGACGAGCCGGAGCCGGTGCCCGGCCTCCACCTCGTGGTCGATGGCGGGCAGGGTGAGGGTGACGCTCTTCCCGGCCGCGGCGCCGTCGACGCGGACGGGCGTGACGAGCTGCGCGGGCAGGACCTGCTGCCGGCCGTCGGGCCCGACGTCGTACACCTTGGCGAAGAGGACGGCGGAGCCGTCGGTGGCGGTCGAGGTGACCCTGACGCGGACGGTCGGGGTGCCGGTGACGCGGAGCGGTTCGGTCACCGGCTTGGCGTCGAACCGGGCGTGCTGGCCGGGGAAGTCGAGGGAGATGCCGACGCCGAGCGAGGAGAGTCCGGCGACTCCGCCGCCGAGGCCGGGAACGGCGGAGACGGCGGGCGGGGCGGCGCCTGCGGGGTTGGTGAAGGACTGGGGGCGTCCGGCGAGCGGGACGTCGGTGGTGCCGGCGGTGAGGCCCGGGTAGCGGTCGGCGGTCGCGGCTCGCAGGGTGGCCCGGCCGTCGGTGGAGTCGACGCCGCCGGTGCGGCTGACGCGGAAGGCGGGGCCGGTGTCGACGGAGGTGTCGCGCTTCAGCCAGCGGTCGAACCAGGTGCTGATGCGCCGCTCGACGCGCTCGGTCTCGCGGTCGCCGCCGTCGTGGCCGCCGGAGATCCAGTCGACGGCGACGGGGGCGCCGTTGGCGGTGAGGGTCCGGGCCATGGCGTCGGACTGGGCGAGGGTGAAGAGGGAGTCGGACTGGCCCTGGACGAGGAGGGCGGGGACCTTGATCCCGGCCCCGACGGCGGAGGGGCTGCGGGCTTCGAGGAGGGCGCGGGCGGCGGCGTCGGGCTTCCCCGAGACGGCGACGCGCTGGTAGAGGGCGCAGAGTTCGGGGGTGAAGCGCCCGCAGGCGTCGGGCGCGCCGACGGCCTTTCCGGCGCCGGTGGCGGTGCCCGCGCCGGTGGCGGTGCCCGCGCCGGTGGCGGTGCCCGCGCCGGTGGCGGTGCCCGCGCCGGTGGCGGTGCCGGTGCCGGTGCCGGTGCCGGTGCCCGTCCCGGTCCCGGTGCCCGTCCCCGGTGCGGTCGCCGGTCGCTCGCCCGCTGCCCCCGGCTGGTTTCCGGCGGAGAAGAAGATGCCGGCCCACAGCTTCTTGAAGACGCCGTCGGGGAACAGCGCGTCGGCGAGGTTCCAGTAGGTGATCTGGGGGGCGATGGCGTCGACGCGCGGGTCGTGGCCCGCGGCGAGCAGGGAGACCGCGCCGCCGTAGGAGGCGCCGGTGACGCCGACGCGCGGGTCGCCGGTCTTGTCGAGGAGGACCTCGGGCCGGGCGGCGAGCCAGTCGATCAGCTTCCGGGCGTCCCTGACCTCGTGGTCGGGGTCGTTGAGGCCGATCTGCCCGGTGGAGGCGCCGAAGCCCCGGGCGGACCAGGTGAGGACGGCGTACCCGTCACGGGCGAGCTGCTCGGCCTGGGCGCGGACGTCGTCCTTGGAGCCGCCGAAGCCGTGGCCGAGGAGGACGGCGGGCCTGCGCCCGTCGCCGTCGCCGGTGAAGTACGAGGTGTCGAGCGTGACGCCGTCGAGGTCGAGCATCCGGTCCGCGCGGTGCACGGGCGGCGGATCGTCCGAGGCGACGGCGGTCCAGGTGCCGGCACCCGCGAGGACGGCGAGGACGGCGGTGACCGCGGCCCACCGGGGAAGTCGGAGTCGCATGGTTCGAGCCTAAGCGGGCTCCCTGTGGACCACGGCTGCCCGCAGAGGGATTCGGCGGCCTCCTGGAGTCGTACGCGGGACGGCCGGCGTACAGCGGGCGCAGTACGCGCCGTCCGGTGAGGAGAGCGTGGGGGAACGGCGAACGACCGGACCGAACTCTTGTGTTGGTCATGACAAGCCGTCACCCTGTGGGGCACCCCACCCGCTCCACGAAGGGTTCAGGTGCCCCTCCACATGCATCGCATCCCCCGCCGCCTCACGGCACTCGTCCCCGTCCTCGCGCTCGCCGCCGGCGTCCAGTTCGCCGTCTCCCCCACCGCCCAGAGCGCCCCCTCCCCCGGTGATCTGCGGCTCGCCCCGGCCGCCACCGCCCTCGAGAACAGCTGGATCGTCGTCCTCAAGGACGGCTCGACACGCGCCGCCGACCTCGGCGCCACCCCGCAGCACGTCTACCGCTCCGCCCTCAAGGGCTTCTCCGCCACGATGTCGAAGGCCCGGGCCGCCGAGCTCGCCGCCGACCCGCGGGTGGCGTACGTCGAGCAGAACGCGACCGTACGGATCGCCGACACCCAGCCCGGGGCCACCTGGGGCCTGGACCGGATCGACCAGCGCGATCTGCCGCTCTCGACGACGTACACGTACGACACGAGCGCGTCGAACGTCACCGCCTACATCATCGACACCGGCATACGTACCTCGCACGGCGAGTTCGGCGGGCGGGCCACCGTCGGCACCGACACCGTCGGCGGCGGGCAGAACGGCCAGGACTGCCAGGGGCACGGCACCCATGTGGCCGGGACCGTCGGCGGCGCGAAGTACGGCGTCGCCAAGGGCGTGAAGCTGGTCGCCGTCCGGGTCCTCGACTGCGCCGGCTCCGGCACCACCGCCGGTGTCATCGCGGGCGTCGACTGGGTGACCGCCAACGCGGTCAAGCCCGCCGTCGCCAACATGAGCCTCGGCGGCGGCGCGAACACCTCCCTCGACAACGCGGTGAAGCGCTCGATCGCCTCGGGCGTCTCCTACGCGGTGGCCGCCGGCAACGGCAACATCCTCGGCTGGCCCGCCAACGCCTGCAACTACTCCCCCGCCCGCGTCCCCGAGGCGATCACCGTCGGCGCCACGGACTCCGCCGACAAGCGGGCCTCCTTCTCCAACTACGGCACCTGCGTGGACCTCTTCGCGCCGGGCGTCTCCGTCACCTCGGCGTGGAAGGACAACGACACCGCGACGAACACCATCTCCGGCACCTCGATGGCCGCCCCGCACACGGCGGGCGTCGCCGCCCTCTACCTCGCGGCCCACCCCACGGCCACCCCGGCCCAGGTGAGCACCGCGCTCGCGACCAATGCCACGAGCGGCAAGGTCCAGGACCCGAGGACCGGCTCCCCGAACAGGCTCCTGTACGCGCGCTGGTAGGCGCACCCACGGCGGACGGCCGGGCCCCCGGGGACACACACCCCGGGGGCCCGGCCGACGTCATGGGATCAGTGGTTGCGCGGGAAGCCCAGGTCCACGCCCGCCGGGGCCTCGGACGGGTCCGGCCAGCGGGTGGTGACGACCTTGCCGCGGGTGTAGAAGTGCACGCCGTCGTTGCCGTAGATGTGGTGGTCGCCGAAGAGCGAGTCCTTCCAGCCGCCGAAGGAGTGGTAGCCCACCGGCACCGGGATCGGCACGTTCACGCCGACCATGCCGGCCTCGACCTCCAGCTGGAAGCGGCGGGCGGCGCCGCCGTCGCGGGTGAAGATCGCGGTGCCGTTGCCGAACGGCGAGGCGTTGATGAGGGCGAGGCCCTCCTCGTACGTGTCGGCGCGCAGCACGCAGAGCACCGGGCCGAAGATCTCGTCCTGGTACGCCTTGGCCGTGGTCGGCACGTGGTCCAGGAGGGAGAGGCCGATCCAGTGGCCGTTCTCGTGGCCCTCGACCGTGTATCCGGTGCCGTCGAGGACGACCTCGCAGCCCTCGTCCGCCGCGCCGTGGACGTAGGAGGCGACCTTGTCGCGGTGGACGGCCGTGATGAGCGGGCCCATCTCGGAGGTGGGGTCGGTGCCGGGACCGATCTTGATCTTCTCGGCGCGCTCGCGGATCCGCTGCACCAGCTCGTCGCCGATGGCGCCGACGGCCACGACCGCCGAGATCGCCATGCAGCGCTCGCCGGCGGAGCCGTACGCCGCCGACACGGCCGCGTCGGCCGCCGCGTCGAGGTCGGCGTCCGGGAGGACCAGCATGTGGTTCTTGGCGCCGCCGAGCGCCTGGACGCGCTTGCCGTGGGCGGAGGCGGTGGTGTGGATGTGGCGGGCGATCGGCGTCGAGCCGACGAAGGAGATCGCGGAGACGTCCGGGTGCTCCAGGAGACGGTCGACGGCCACCTTGTCGCCGTGCAGGACGTTGAAGACACCGTCCGGGAGGCCCGCCTCGGCGAGCAGCTCGGCGATCTTCAGGGACGGCGACGGGTCCTTCTCGCTGGGCTTGAGGATGAAGGTGTTGCCGGTCGCGATGGCGATCGGGAACATCCACATCGGCACCATGGCCGGGAAGTTGAAGGGCGTGATGCCGGCGACGACGCCGACGGGCTGGCGGATCGACGCCACGTCCACGCGGTTCGAGACCTGGGTGGAGAGCTCGCCCTTGAGCTGGGTGGTGATGCCGCAGGCCAGGTCGACGATCTCCAGGCCGCGGGCGACCTCGCCGAGCGCGTCGGAGTGGACCTTGCCGTGCTCGGCGACGATCAGCTCGGCGATGGCGTCGCGGTTGGCGTCGAGCAGCGCGCGGAACTTGAACAGGATGGTGGTGCGCTGGGCGAGCGAGGAGGTGCCCCAGGTCGCGAAGGCGTCCTTCGCGGCGGCGACGGCGGCGTCGACCTCGTCGACGGAGGCGAGCGCGACCCGGGTGGTGACGGCGCCGGTGGCCGGGTCGGTGACCGGGCCCCAGTTCCCCGACGTGCCCTCGACGGTCTTGCCACCGATCCAGTGGTGGACGGTCTTCGTCATGACGAGTTACTCCTTCAGAGATGGCGGCGTCGGGCGGTGACGTGCCGGTCGTACTCCTCGCGGGCCTTGACCGCCGACGGGCGGGTCGAGGTCTCGGCCACGGGCACATCCCACCACGCCTGGGCCGGGGGCGGGCCCGACACTGTGTCTGCCGTTTCGGTCTCGACGTAGACACATGTGGGAACCGTCGCGGCACGCGCGTCCGCGAGAGCTTCCCGCAGGTCACGGATGGTGCGGGGGCGCAGCACCCGTATCCCGAGGGAGGCGGCGTTGGCCCCGAGGTCGACGGGGAGCGGGGGTCCGGTGAAGCCGCCGTCCTCGTCCCGGTGGCGGTAGTCGGTGCCGTACCGCTCGGCGCCGACCGCCTCCGAGAGACCGCCGATGGAGGCGTAGCCGTGGTTCTGCAGGACGATCAGCCGCAGCGGCAGGCGCTCCTGCACGGCGGTGACGATTTCGGTGGGGTTCATCAGATACGTACCGTCGCCGACGAGCGCCCAGACGGGCCGGCCGGGAGTGGCGAGCAGGACGCCGATGGCCGCCGGGATCTCGTAGCCCATGCAGGAATAGCCGTACTCGACGTGGTACTGGTCGGGCGAGCGGGTCCGCCAGAGCTTGTGGAGGTCGCCGGGGAGCGATCCCGCGGCGTTGATCAGGATGTCGCTGCCGTCGACCAGGGTGTCGAGTACGCCGAGGACCTGTGCCTGGGTGGGGCGGGCGTCCTCGTCGTGGACGGCGTAGGCCGCGTCGATCCGTTCCTGCCAGTCCCGCTTGGAGAACAGCCACTGCGCCATGGACTGGCGGTGGTCGCCGAGCGCCTCGGTGAGGGCGGTGAGCCCCTCGCGCGCGTCGGCGACGAGCGGCAGCGCGCCCTGCTTGTGGGCGTCGAAGCCGGTGATGTTGAGGTTGAGGAAGCGGGTGCCCTCGGGGAAGAGGGTGCCGGAGGCGGTGGTGAAGTCGGTGTAGCGGGTGCCGACACCGATGACCAGATCGCTGGTGCGGGCCAGGGCGTTGCCGGTGGAGCTGCCGGTGTGGCCGATGCCACCGGCTTCGCAGGGGTGGTCGTACGGCAGGACGCCCTTGCCGGCCTGGGTCGTGACGACGGGCAGACCGACGCGCTCGGCGAGGGTGCGCAGGGCGTCCTCGGCGCCGCTGTACCGCACCCCGCCGCCCGCGATGACCAGCGGGCGCGCGGCGCTCCTCACGGCCCGTACGGCCGCGTCGAGTTCGGCCGTGTCGGGGCGGGGGCGGCGGATCCGCCAGACCCGCTCGGCGAAGAACTCCTCGGGCCAGTCGTACGCCTCCGCCTGGACGTCCTGCGGCAGGGCGAGGGTGACGGCGCCGGTCCCGGCGGGGTCGGCGAGGACCCGCGCGGCTTCGAGGGCGGCCGGGATCAGGGCCTCGGGCCGGGTGACCCGGTCGAAGTAGCGCGAGACGGGACGCAGGCAGTCGTTGACGGACACGTCGCCCGCGTACGGGACCTGGAGCTGCTGGAGCACGGGGTCGGCGGGGCGGCCCGCGAAGGTGTCGCCGGGGAGGAGCAGGACCGGCAGGTGGTTGACGGTGGCGAGGGCGGCGCCGGTGACGAGGTTGGTGGCGCCGGGGCCGATGGAGGTGGTGACGGCGTGCGCGGAGAGCCGGTTCCGCTGGCGGGCGTAGCCGACGGCGGCATGGACCATGGCCTGCTCGTTGCGGCCCTGGTGGAAGGGCATGCGGGGCTCTTCGAGGAGCGCCTGGCCGATCCCGGCGACGTTCCCGTGGCCGAAGATGCCCCAGGTGGCGGCGATCAGCCGGTGCCTGGCCCCGTCGCGCTCGGTGTGCTGCGCGACGAGGAAGCGCACGAGCGCCTGGGCGACGGTCAGCCGGATGCTCATGCGTATCCCTCCGTGTGGTCCGGGTGGAAGCAGATCTTCCACTCCCGGCCGGGGCCGGGGCCCGCCATGACGTTGAGGTAGTGGAGGGCGTGACCCGGCTGGGCGATCGAGGGGCCGTGCCAGCCGTCGGGCACGAGGACGGCGTCGCCGTCGCGGACCTCGGCGAGGAGCTCGGCGCCGCCGGGCCGTGAGGGCGAGATCCGCTGGTACGCGAGGCCGTTCGGGCCCTCGATCTCGTAGTAGTAGATCTCCTCCAGGACGGACTCGGCCCCGGGACGGTGCTCGTCGTGCTTGTGCGGCGGGTAGGAGGACCAGTTGCCGCCGGGTGTGACGACCTCGACGGCGATGAGCCGGTCGCAGTCGAAGGCGTCCGCCGAGGCGAAGTTGCGGACCTGGCGGGCGCGGTTGCCGCTGCCCCGCGTCTCGACGGGAACCTCCGGCGCGGGGCCGTAGCGGGCGGGGAGTCGTCGCTCGCACTTCGCTCCTGCCAAAGCGAAGCGGCCTCCCGCACCGGAGGCGATCTGGGCGTGGGCGTCGCGCGGTACATAGGCGAAGTCGGTCACCCCTTCGAACACGCTCGCGCGGCCCAGGAGTTCGAGGATCTCACCGTCGACGCGCACGCTACAGGCACCGGAGAGGGGAAGCACGACCCATTCGGAATCCCCGCTCCCGAAGGAGTGGACCTCCCCGGGTCCGAGGGTGAGGACCCGTAGGGCGGAGTACGTCCATCCGGCCCGGCGGGGGTCGATGTCGACCGCGTACGGGCCTCGGGCGGCGGTCCCGGCGGGCAGATGGAGGGACGGGGATCGGTCAGGACTCATGACGGCCATCCCTACCCCTTCTCGGGCGGGGTTCCGCTGCCCGTGCTCTCCGGGAGGGTTCCGCTGCCCGTGGCGAGGGCCTCGGTGATCTCCCGGGCGTACGGCATGGCGGACGAGCAGGCGAGGCGGCCGGCGACGATCGCGCCGGCGGCGTTGGCGTGGCGCAGGACCGTGTCGAGGTCCCAGCCGGCGAGCAGTCCGTGGACGAGCGCCCCGCCGAACGCGTCACCCGCCCCGAGGCCGTTGACGACCTCCACCGGCAGCGGCGGCACCTCGGCGGACGTGCCGTCGGCGGCGAGCGCGAGGACACCCCGGGGGCCCTGCTTGACCACGGCGAGCCGCAGCCCGCCACCCTCGCTGTCGCGGCCGGCGGCGAGGAGCGCGCGGGCCGCCGCGTACGGCTCGCGCTCCCCCGTCCCCACCTCGACCTCGTCGAGGTTGCCGACGGCGACGGTCGCGTACCGCAGCGCCTCGGCGTAGTACGGGCGGGCCGCCGCCGGATCCGTCCAGAACATGGGCCGCCAGTCCAGGTCGAGGACCGTCACCTCCCGGCCGGACCTGGCCCGAAGCGCCGCCAGGGTCGCGGAGCGGCTCGGCTCGGCGCTCAGGCCGGTGCCGGTCGCCCAGAAGACGCGGGCGGCTCGGATCGCGTCGAGGTCGAGCTCGTGCGGATGGATCTCCAGGTCGGGGGCCTTGGGCCGGCGGTAGAAGGTGAGCGGGAAGTCGTCGGGCGGGAAGAGGGCGCAGAAGGTGAGGGGCGTCGGGTACTCCTCGACCTCGGCCACCCAGCGGTCGTCCACCCCGAAGCCCTTGAGCTCGCGGCGCAGATAGGTGCCGAAGGGATCGGCGCCGGTACGCGAGACGAGGGCGGTGCGGCGGCCGAGCCGGGCGGCGGCGACGGCCACGTTGGCCGGGGAGCCGCCGAGGAACTTGCCGAAGGTCTCGACCCGGTCGAGCCCGACGCCGGTCTGGAGTGGGTACAGGTCCACGCCGAGGCGCCCCATGGTGATCAGGTCGTACGGCTCCGTCTCCACGCGCCACCTCTCGGCTCGGCCCCGCCCCGGGTCTGCCCGCACCCAGGTCTAGCCGTCCGTCCGGAGGCGTGTCAACGATATGTCCGGACATTCGGACGATCGGTCCTGGCGGAGCGGCCTGCTTGACGCTGCTCGCGGACCCCGGCCAAGGTGGCAGGCATGACGAAGCCGTCGCCGCAGCCGTCGCCGTCCCCCCGCCCGTCCCGGATCCGGGTGGGCTCCGCCCCGGACTCCTGGGGGGTGTGGTTCCCCGACGATCCCCGGCAGGTGCCCTGGCAGCGCTTCCTCGACGAGGTGTCCGGCGCGGGTTACGAGTGGATCGAGCTCGGTCCGTACGGCTATCTGCCCACCGATCCGGGCGTCCTCACGGAGGAGACCTCCCGGCGTGGCCTCAGGGTCTCGGCGGGGACGGTCTTCACCGGTCTCCACCGCGGCCCCGAGGTCTGGGACCGCACCTGGGCGCACGTCGCCGAGAACGCGGCCCTCGCGCAGGCCATGGGCGCGGACCATCTCGTCGTCATCCCGTCCTTCTGGCGGGACGACCGCACGGGCGAGGTCCTGGAGGAGCGGACCCTGACGTCCGGGCAGTGGCGGGACCTGACACGGCTCACCGAGCGTCTGGGCCGGGAGGTGCGGGAGCGGTACGGGCTGCGGATCGTGGTCCATCCGCACGCCGACACCCATCTGGACGGCGAGGAGAGCGTCACCCGGTTCCTCGACGCCACCGACGCGGAGGCGGTCTCGCTCTGCCTGGACACCGGGCACTACGCGTACGCGGGCGGGGACAGCGTCAAGCTGATCGAGACGTACGGCGAGCGGATCGGCTACCTCCATCTCAAGCAGGTCGACCCGGAGGTCCTGGCCGGGGTGATGGCCGAGGAGGTGCCGTTCGGTCCCGCGGTGGCGCGGGGTGTGATGTGCGAGCCGCCGTCGGGAGTACCCGCGCTCGAGCCCGTCCTGGCCGCCGCGGAGGCCCTGGACGTGGACCTGTTCGCGATCGTCGAGCAGGACATGTACCCATGCGAGCCGGACGTCCCGTACCCCATCGCGCTGCGCACCCGGCGCTTTCTTCGTTCCTGCGGCGTGTGACCGGCGCATACCTGTATGGCCAGGGGTGACGCACGCGGCCACACCGCCCTTCGGATACATCTCTTTCGTCACGTACGTCCCTCCGGCGTCACATATATCTCCGTTACGCGGGCTTTCCGTCACAGGCGCTCGACAGGCGTTCTCCTCCGGTCTGGAGCGGCCGTTGCAGGGGGCACAGGCTCAGTGATCGCCACACGCCCACCCGCAGCGCCCCCGAACGGCACCCCCGCCGCCGCTGCGCGGTGAGCAGGGAGGTACCAGGCATGACGGACAAGAGGCTCTGGTCGTACAAGGACATCGCCGCACACATCCGGGTGCAGCCCGACACGGTCCGCTCCTACCGGAAGCACGGACTGCTGCCGGCTCCCGACCAGGTGGAATCGGGCAAGCCCTACTGGTACGCGGACACGATCCGCGCCTGGGTCGCCAGCCGCCCCGGCAACCGGGGCCGCCGCGAATGACGAGAGGCACCGGCCGGGGGGACCGCCGGTGCCTCTCACAGCACCGTTCGGGGGGACCGTCGGCCCGTCACGGCGCCGGTCGGGGGGGAAGCGCCGGGCCCGTCACGGCGCCGGCCGCGGCGGGGATCGCCGGGCCTCGGAACGCTCCGGGGCCCGGCGTCCCGCCGTCTCATCCGCTCAGGGGTGCGGCCTCACGCCGCCGCCCGCCGGATGCCCCGTCCTCGGGCGCGTCCGACACCTCGGGCGCATCGGCCTCCGGCACCTCGGGTGATCTTCCGGCCTCCGAGGGCCGGCCGGGGGTGGCTCCGTCCGACTCGCTGATGCCGAAGCGGTCGTGGAAGCGCCGCAGGGGCCCCGGTGCCCACCAGGTGAGCCGGCCGGTCAGTTTCATCACGGAGGGGACGAGGAGGCTGCGGACCACCATGGCGTCCATGAGGACGGCGAGGGCGACGCCGAGGCCGAGCATCTTGGTGTTGGTGACGCGGGAGGTGCCGATGGCCACCATGACGACGGCGAGGATCACGGCGGCGGCGGTGATGAGGCCGCCGGTGCGCCGCAGGCCGAAGCGGACGGAGTGCTCGTGGTCGCCGGTGGCGTCGTACTCCTCCTTGATGCGGGAGAGCAGGAACACCCCGTAGTCCATGGAGAGTCCGAAGGCCACACAGAACATCAGGACCGGCAGGGTCGTCTCGATGTCTCCGGTGGGGGTGAAGCCGAGGAGGCCGGAGAGGTGGCCGTCCTGGAAGACCCAGACGACCGCGCCGAACATCGCGGTGAGACTGAGGCCGCTGAGGAGGACGACCTGGACGGGGATGAGGACGCTGCCGGTGAGCAGGAAGACGAGGAGCAGCGTGACGAGGACGATGATCCCCGCCGCCCAGGGCAGCCGCTCCGCGAGGGCGTCCTTGGAGTCGACGAGGACGGCGGCCTGTCCGGTGACGGAGGTCTCGAACGGGGCGGGCGCCGCCCGCAGTTCGGCCACGGTCCGCTGGGCCTCCGCGCCGACGGTCTCACCCTCGGGCACGACGGTGAAGTAGGCGTGGCCGCCGCCGGCGGTCACCGGCCCGTCGGCCCGTGCGACGCCGTCGAGGATGGTGATCCGCTCGCGGTAGGCGGCGTACTCGGCGGGGGTGGCCGGGCCCTCGGCGAGGATGGTGATCCCGCCCCCGGGGTCGCCGGGGAAGCCGTCCCTCAGCTGGTCCTGGACGACCCGGGAGGAGGCGGTGGCGGGGAGCTGGCGGTCGTCGGCGGTACCGAACTCGACGCCGAGGAAGGGCAGTCCGAGGAGGACGAGTCCGGCGGTGGTGAGGACGGCGAAGACGGGCGCCCTGCGCATGACGAGCCCGGCGGCCCGCGCCCAGCCCGCCCCGTCGCCCCCTTCGCGCGCGCTCGCGTCGCCCGCGCCGGTGGCAGTGTCCCGGGCGGCGCGGCCGCGCCGGAGGAGGCGCCGCAGGTCGAGCGCGTTGACCCGGTCACCGAGCAGGACGAGGGCCGCGGGGAGCAGGGTGAGTGCGGCGGTCGCCGCGAGCAGGACCACGGCGATCCCCGCGTACGCGAAGGAGCGCAGGAAGTACTGCGGGAAGACCAGCATCGCGGCGAGCGAGACGGCGACGGTCAGGGCGGAGAAGAGCACGGTCCGTCCGGCGGTGCGCAGGGTGGTGCGCACGGCGGTGTACGTGTCGGCCCCGGCGGCGAGCTCCTCGCGGTAGCGGCGGACGACGAACAGGGCGTAGTCGATGGCGAGTCCGAGTCCCAGGGCCGTCGTCAGGTTCTGCGCGAAGACGGAGACGTCGGTGAACTCGGTGATGCCGCGCAGGGCCGCGTTGGTCCCGAGGATGGCGACGATGCCGACGCCGAGCGGCAGCAGGGCGGCGACGGCGCTGCCGAAGACCATGACGAGGAGGACGAGGGTGAGGGGCAGGGCGATGAGCTCGGCCCGCAGCAGGTCCTCCTGGATGACCACCTGCATCTCGTGGCGGACGGCGAGTCCGCCGCCGAGGGTGACCTCGACGGGGCCGTGCGTGCCCCGGTACTCGGGGGCGATCCGGTCGAGGACGACGGCGGCGTCCTTCTCCTCGCCGGCGATGCGGGCGGCGATCACGGCCTGCCCGCCGTCCTCGGAGCGGAGGGCGGGCGAGCCGGTGGACCAGTAGGAGCCGACGCCGTCGACGCCCGGCTCGGCGTCGAGCCGCTCGGCGAGCCGCCGGGCCTCGGCGGCGACCGCCGGGGCGTCGACGCCGGCCGGTCCCGCGTCGACGAGCAGCAGCAGATTGGGCTGGGAGCCGGGGAAGTGGCGCTCCAGGGCCTCCGTCGCGTACGTGGACTCGGCGGCCGGGTCCTCCCAGCCGCCGCTGCCCATGCGGTCGGCGACCCCGCCGCCCGCGAGGACGGCGAGGGCGGTGAGGACGAGGGCCACGAGGAGCGTGAGGCGCGGCCGTGCGGTCACGAACCGCGTCCATCCCCCGGATCCGCCCGGGCTCCCACCCCCGCGCGCGACCCCCTCGGGCGCTGCTTTCTTGACTTCGGCCATGACGAGGTGTCCCCTTCACCTGACCCGTGTGCTCGCTTCCCGGCAGGTCACATGGGTCACCCATTGCCATAGACTGGCAAACACGAGTGATCACTCGCGTTTCTCAAGAATGCGAGCGACCTCTCGCATTTGTCAAACGTGTTGAGGAAAGCTGGGGACAGTCATGTCCGAAGACATGCCCGACGGCGTGCCCGGAGACGGCTCCGGGGACATGTCCGGCGCCGCGTCCGGAGACGGCTCCGGAGGCGCCTCCGAGGAGCCGAAGCCGCGCCGCCGTCAGGCGCGCGGCGAGCGGCGTATCGCGCAGTTGCTCCAGGCCGCCGCGAACGTCTTCTGCACGAACGGCTACACGGCGGCGAGCACCAACGCCATCGCGCGCGAGGCCCATGTCTCGCCGGGCACGCTCTACCAGTACTTCCCGAACAAGGAAGCCATCGCGATCGAGCTCGGCGAGCGCCTCCTGCACCAGATGCGGGAGGCCCACGGCCAGGCGTTCACCCCGGAGAACCTCGCCCTGCCGCTGCCCGAGCTGCTCGACGCCGTGGTCGACCCGATGATCGAGTTCAACTGCGCGAACCCGGCCTTCCTCGCCCTGATGCACGGCTCCGACGCCCCCGGCCGGATCGCCGAGGAGCACGACGCCCTGCACGTCTCGCTGCTCGCCCGGGTGCAGGAGGTGATCGCGCACTACGCCCCCGGCATACCGGCGCAGGACCGTGCCCGCATCGCCGACATGACCTTCGCGACCTTCAAGGGCGGCCTCGACCTCGTGCTCGCCGCGCCCGAGGGGCCCGAGCGGGACGCCGTGATCGCCGAGCTGAAGACCCTGCTCCTCCGCTACCTCACCCCGCTGACCGAGGGCTCTCCCCCGGCGGCGCCGGTCACCACGACTCGGACCCGCTGACGGACCCCCCGGGACTGGCCGCACCATCGGCCCCGGCGCCCGGAGAAGCGCCGGCCCCGGGAGCGGCTCCCGCCCCCGCCCGCAGCTTCAGCGCGAGCAGCGGGAAGACGAGGACGGAGACCATGGCGGCCCCGACGAGCGCCGCCGCCTCCCCCGCCCCGAGCACCTTGTCGTCCACGCCGATGGTGGTGATCGCGACGACGAGCGGCAGCGCGGTGGAGCCGTACAGCACGAGCCCCGTCCTGTCCCTCCGGTCGAGGTCGCGCGGTGCGAGGAGCCAGATCGGCCCGCCGCGCACAAGGAGGAAGAGCAGCAGGAAGAGCGGGAGCAGCAGCAGGGTCCTGCCGCCGCCGAGGAGCGAGTCCAGGTCGAACTCGATCCCGGTGACGACGAAGAAGACGGGCACGAGGAAGCCGAAACCAACACCCTCGACCTTCTCCAGGACGCGCGGGCCGGACTCGGGCGCGGCCCCCGTCAGTACGAGCCGGGTGACGAGTCCCGCCGCGAAGGCGCCGAGCAGCACGTCGAGGCCGAGGGCCGTCGACGCCCCGAGCATCAGGGCGAGCAGCAGGAAGACGAACCGGACCGCGAACTGGCCGCTGGTGTCCAGGGTCCTGGCGATGATCGCGGAGAACCACGGGGGGCGCGGCCGCAGCGCCCAGTACACGGCTCCGGCGGTGAGCGCGGCGAAGACGGCGAGGAGCGCGGTCGACTCGCCCGCGCCGCGCCCGCTGAGCAGCAGCGCCATCGCGATGATCGGGCCGAACTCGCCGACCGCGCCGAAGGCCATGACGACGGAGCCGAACCGTCCGTGGAGGTCGCCCGCGTCCCGGAGCACCGGCAGGACGGTTCCGAGCGCGGTGCTCGTGAGCGCCACCCCGATGAAGACGCCCTTGGTGTAGCCGCCGCCGAGCAGGACGCCGGCGGCGAGTCCGAGCACGAGGGCGATCAGCCAGGCCCGGATCGAGCGCCGGAGGGTGTCGCCGCGGACCTTGCCGAACTCGATCTCGTACCCCGCGAGGAAGATCAGCATGGTGAGGCCGAGCTCGGAGAGGCCGTCGATCAGCTCGCTCGGACGGGCCCAGCCGAGGACGTCGGGGCCGATGACGATGCCGAGCAGGATCTCGAAGATGACGAGGGGGACGGGGAGCTTCCGCCCGACCGCGTAGGCGAGCAGCGGCGCCAGGACGGCGATCGCCATGATCAGGATGAGCGTGATCCCCGAATGCGACATATCGGGTATTTACCATAGGCTCCCACCTGAGGCTCCGCGGCTCCGGCTCGCCGCCGTCGACCGTGACCCGCCGCACACGTCGGACGTACGTGCAATCCATACCCCCTAGGGGTATCATCTGTTCCTGTAAGGATCCGCACCCGGAGGAGCACGCCATGTCCGCAGAGACGAAGACCGAACTCACCACCGTCTACCAGGTCAAGGGCATGACCTGCGGCCACTGCGAAGGCGCCGTCTCCAGCGAGATCTCCGAGCTTCCCGGTGTCTCCTCGGTCACGGCCGTCGCCAAGACCGGCGAGGTCACCGTCGTCTCCGAGTCCCCGCTCGACGTGGAGGCCGTACGCGCCGCCGTCGACGAGGCCGGATACGAGCTGGTCTGACCGGCACCCCGCCGACACCCCGCAGGGCCGTACCGTTTACCTGGTACGGCCCTGCTCCCCTTTGGAACCGCTCATGACGTCCACCATCACCGAGCTGACGATCGGTGGCATGACCTGTGCCTCCTGCGCCGCCCGCGTCGAGAAGAAGCTCAACCGGATGGACGGGGTGACCGCGACGGTCAACTACGCCACCGAGAAGGCACGGGTCGCACACCCGCCGGAACTGACGGTCGACGACCTGATCGCCACCGTCGTCAGAACCGGCTACACCGCCGAGGAACCCCCGCCGCCGGAGCCCGAGCCCGCGAAGGAGCCCGGGGACGAGCCCCGGCCCGCCGAAGAGCCCGAGGACCCCGAGCTCGCCTCCCTCCGGCAGCGGCTCACCGTCTCCGCGCTCCTCGCCGCGCCCGTCGTCCTGCTCGCCATGGTCCCCGCGCTCCAGTTCGACACCTGGCAGTGGCTCTCGCTCACCCTCGCCGCCCCCGTCGTCGTCTGGGGCGGACTGCCCTTCCACCGGGCCGCCTGGACCAACCTCCGGCACGGCGCCGCCACCATGGACACCCTCGTCTCCGTCGGCACCCTCGCCGCCTTCGGCTGGTCGCTCCAGGCCCTCTTCCTCGGCGACGCGGGCATGCCCGGCATGCGGCACGGCTTCGACCTGACCGTCGACCGCGCCGACGGCACCTCCGCGATCTATCTGGAGGTCGCGGCCGGGGTCGTCACCTTCATCCTGCTCGGCCGCTACCTGGAGGCCCGCGCCAAACGGAAGGCCGGCGCGGCGCTCCGGGCCCTGATGGAGCTCGGCGCCAAGGACGTGGCCGTCCTCCGGGACAGCGGAGAGGTACGGATCCCCGTCGGCGACCTGCGGTCCGGCGACCTCTTCGTCGTACGCCCCGGAGAGAAGATCGCCACCGACGGCACCGTCACCGAGGGCGCGTCGGCGGTCGACGCCTCCCTGCTCACCGGCGAATCCCTGCCGCTCGACGTCACCGAGGGCGACACCGTCACCGGCGGCTGCGTCAACGTCTCCGGCCGACTGCTCGTCCGGGCCACCCGCGTCGGCGCCGACACCCAGCTCGCCCGGATGGCGAAACTCGTCGAGGACGCCCAGAACGGCAAGGCGGAGGTGCAGCGGCTCGCCGACCGGATCTCCGCCGTGTTCGTCCCCGTGGTGCTCCTCATCGCCCTCGGCACCCTCGTCACCTGGCTACTCATGACGGACGACCCGACCGCCGCGTTCACCGCCGCCGTCGCCGTCCTGATCATCGCCTGCCCCTGCGCCCTGGGCCTCGCCACTCCGACCGCCCTCCTCGTCGGCACCGGGCGCGGCGCGCAGCTCGGCATCCTCATCAAGGGACCCGAGGTCCTGGAGTCCACCCGCCGCGTCGACACCGTCGTCCTCGACAAGACGGGGACGGTCACCACCGGCCGTATGCGGCTGACGGGCGTCCGCGTGTACGGCGGGAAGTACGGCACCGACGCCACCGACGAACTCCGGCTGCTGCGGCTCGCGGGCGCCCTCGAACACTCCTCCGAGCACCCCGTGGCCCGCGCGATCGCCGCCGGCGCCGCCGAACGCTGCGGCGCGCTCCCCGTACCCAAGACCTTCGAGAACGTCCCCGGGCTCGGCGTGCGCGGCTCGGTCGACGGCCACCTCGTCCTCGTCGGCCGCGCCGCCCTGCTCACGGCGGAAGGCGTCGAGGTCCCGGCCGGCGCGCCCGACCCCGGCGCCGTCCATGTCGCCTGGGACGGGGTCGCCCGGGGCACCCTGACCGTCGCCGACACCGTCAAGGACACCAGCGCCGAGGCGGTCGCCCGGCTGCGCGCCCTGGGCCTGCGGCCCGTGCTGCTCACCGGGGACCACCGGGCGGTCGCGGAGGCCGTGGCGGCCGAGGTCGGCATCGACGAGGTGATCGCCGAGGTGCTCCCCGAGGAGAAGGCCGAGGTGGTCCGGCGGCTCCAGGCCGAGGGCCGGACGGTCGCGATGGTGGGCGACGGGGTGAACGACGCCGCCGCGCTCGCCGTCGCGGACCTCGGCCTCGCCATGGGAACGGGGACGGACGCGGCCATCGAGGCGAGCGATCTGACCCTCGTCCGGGGCGACCTGCGGGTCGCGGCGGACGCCATCCGGCTCTCCCGCCGGACCCTGGCGACGATCAGGGGAAACCTGGGCTGGGCCTTCGGCTACAACGTGGCGGCGCTGCCCCTCGCGGCGGCCGGACTGCTCAACCCGATGATCGCGGGCCTGGCCATGGCCCTTTCGTCCGTGTTCGTCGTTTCCAACAGCCTGCGGCTGCGGCGCTTCGCGTGAATTCACCCACACGTGACGCACAGGACCTTCACAAGGAGATCTAGATCACAGATATTGGGGGGTAACCATCTGGGCTGTTCGCGAGTCTAAGTGGGCGATGCCAGAGAACGTCTTGGGGGACGTTCATCGGGAGGTCTTGGGGGACATCCCGACATTGGCAAGCGTTGGCCGGGGGACGTGCACCGGGGAGCTTTGAGCGGCCCTCCCGTACGTACCCCGGCAGACCGCGCAGCGGCCCGACCCGCGTCGCCTCCGCTGACGCGGCAGACGCCCGGCCCGGATCCCGTGGGGGGAATCCGCACCGGGGACATGGGAAGCGCCCCGCCTACCGACCCGTGGGGGGATCGGTAGCGCGGGGCGCTTCCTCTTTTTTTCGGGCTCGGTTCTCCCCCTGGCTTCGCCGGGGGGACCCCCACCGGGGCGCTCAAGCCGGTGTCGAGGTGACGATCGTGCTCGACCCTCCTTCGTCGGGCCTCCGCGCGTTCGTCACCTCGACACCGACGCGCCCCTTCGGCTCACTCGCCGGGCGCGCCATCAGTCACAGCGACTAGCGGGCCTCGACCGGGACGAAGTCGCGGAGGATCTCGCCCGTGTAGATCTGGCGCGGGCGGCCGATGCGGGAGCCCGGCTCCTTGATCATCTCGTGCCACTGGGCGATCCAGCCGGGGAGACGGCCGAGCGCGAAGAGCACCGTGAACATCTCGGTCGGGAAGCCCATCGCGCGGTAGATCAGACCCGTGTAGAAGTCCACGTTCGGGTAGAGGTTGCGCGAGACGAAGTACTCGTCGGAGAGCGCGTGCTCCTCGAGCTTCAGCGCGATGTCGAGCAGCTCGTCGGACTTGCCGAGGGCCGAGAGGACATCGTGCGCCGCCGCCTTGATGATCTTGGCGCGCGGGTCGAAGGACTTGTACACCCGGTGGCCGAAGCCCATCAGGCGGACGCCGTCCTCCTTGTTCTTTACCTTGCGGATGAAGGAGTCGACATCGCCACCGTTGGCCTTGATGCCTTCCAGCATCTCCAGGACCGACTGGTTGGCGCCACCGTGCAGGGGGCCCCAGAGGGCCGAGATGCCGGCGGAGATCGAGGCGAACATGTTCGCCTGCGAGGAGCCGACCAGACGCACGGTGGAGGTCGAGCAGTTCTGCTCGTGGTCCGCGTGCAGGATGAGGAGCTTGTCGAGCGCCGAGACGACGACCGGGTCCAGGTCGTACTCCTGCGCCGGGACCGAGAAGGTCATGCGCAGGAAGTTCTCGACGTACCCGAGGTCGTTGCGCGGGTAGACGAACGGGTGACCGATCGACTTCTTGTACGCGTACGCCGCGATCGTCGGCAGCTTGGCGAGCAGCCGGATCGTGGAGAGGTGACGCTGCTCCTCGTCGAACGGGTTGTGGCTGTCCTGGTAGAACGTGGACAGCGCGGAGACCACCGACGACAGCATCGCCATCGGGTGGGCGTCCCGCGGGAAGCCGCGGAAGAAGTTCTTGACGTCCTCGTGGACCAGCGTGTGCTGCGTGATCTCGTTCTTGAAGGTCGCGAGCTCGTCGACCTTGGGAAGCTCACCGTTGATCAGCAGGTACGCCACCTCAAGGAAGGTGGAGCGCTCGGCCAGCTGCTCGATGGGGTAGCCGCGGTACCGCAGAATCCCCTGCTCACCATCGAGATAGGTGATCGCGGATTTATAGGCGGCGGTGTTGCCGTATCCGCTGTCCAGGGTGACCAGACCGGTCTGGGCTCGGAGTTTCCCGATGTCGAAGCCCTTGTCGCCGACGGTGCTCTCGACCACCGGGTAGGTGTATTCACCGTCCGCGTACCGCAGTACTACAGAGTTGTCGCTCACGTCATCCCTCACCGACGTAGTGCCTCTTCTTCGAGGTGCCCTGACTGTCTCTACCATCCCCCATTTGGCTCAGGAGAGTGCACTCGGGGTCGACCATTGGGCCAATCGGCGGCACTCAGTGCCGCCAACCTTCATATCCTGCCCCCTTCGCCCCGGTTCCGGTAGTCCTCCGTGATCTTTCACACGGGGGCGCCGCCTGTGAGCCGGAAGGCGAGTGCGGTAAAGCGTCTGCCCGCGGAGACCGTACGGACCGCCTGGGCGATCGCCCGGCGGGAGCCCACCAGGACGACGAGCTTCCGGGCGCGGGTCACGGCCGTGTAGAGCAGGTTCCGCTGGAGCATCATCCACGCGCTCATCGTGACCGGGATCACGACCGCCGGATACTCGCTGCCCTGCGAACGGTGGATGGTGACCGCGTACGCGTGGGCGAGCTCGTCCAGCTCGTCGAAGTCGTACGGCACCTCCTCGTCCTCGTCCGTCCGCACGGTCAGCCGCTGCTCGACGACGTCGAGGGCCGTGACGACGCCGACCGTGCCGTTGAAGACGCCGTTGGCCCCCTTGTCGTAATTGTTCCTGATCTGGGTGACCTTGTCGCCGACCCGGAAGACCCGGCCGCCGAACCGCTTCTCCGGCAGGTCCGGGCGGGCCGGGGTGATCGCCTGCTGGAGCAGCCCGTTGAGCGAGCCGGCGCCCGCGGGGCCCCGGTGCATGGGGGCGAGGACCTGGACGTCCGTGCGCGGGTCGAGGCCGAACTTGGCCGGAATCCGGCGGGCCGCGACGTCCACGGCGACCCGGGCGGCATCCTCGGTCTCCTCCTCCACGAAGAGGAAGAAGTCGGGCAGGCCCTGGGTCTGCGGGGGGACGCCCGCGTTGATCCGGTGCGCGTTGGTGACCACGCCCGACTCCTGGGCCTGGCGGAAGATCCGGGTCAGCCGGACCGCCGGTACGGGGCTTCCCGGGGCGAGCAGATCGCCGAGGACCTCGCCCGCGCCCACCGAGGGTAGCTGGTCCACATCGCCCACGAGCAGCAGATGGGCGCCCGGTGCCACCGCCTTGACCAGCTTGTTCGCCAGGAGCAGGTCGAGCATGGAGGCCTCGTCGACCACGATCAGATCGGCGTCGAGGGGCCGGTCCCGGTCGTAGGCCGCGTCGCCGCCGGGCTTGAGCTCCAGGAGCCGGTGCACGGTGGAGGCCTCGGCGCCGGTCAGTTCGGCGAGCCGCTTGGCGGCCCGGCCGGTGGGCGCGGCGAGGACGACCTTGGCCTTCTTGGCGCGGGCGAGCTCCACGATGGAGCGGACCGTGAAGGACTTGCCGCAGCCGGGCCCGCCGGTGAGGACGGCGACCTTACGGGTGAGGGCGAGCCGCACGGCCTCCTCCTGCTCGGGCGCGAGCGAGGCCCCGGTCCGGTCCGCGAGCCAGGCGAGGGCCTTGTCCCAGGGCACGTCCCGGAAGGCGGGCATCCGGTCCTCCCCGGTGCCGAGGAGCCGGCGGAGCTGCCCGGCGAGCGACAGCTCGGCCCGGTGGAACGGGATCAGGTACACGGCGGTGACGGGCGTCCCCTCGGGGCCCGGAACCACCTCCCGTACGACCCCCTCGGGGTCCTCGGCGAGCTCGGCCAGGCACTCGATGACGAGGCCCGTGTCGACCTGGAGCAGCTTCACCGCGTCGGCGATCAGCCGTTCCTCCGGCAGGAAGCAGTGGCCCTGGTCGCTGGACTGCGAGAGCGCGTACTGCAGGCCCGCCTTCACCCGGTCCGGGCTGTCGTGCGGTATGCCCACGGCCTGCGCGATGCGGTCGGCGGTGAGGAAGCCGATGCCCCAGACGTCGGCCGCGAGGCGGTAGGGCTGGTTCTTCACGACGGAGATCGAGGCGTCCCCGTACTTCTTGTAGATCCGGACCGCGATGGAGGTGGAGACGCCGACGCCCTGGAGGAAGACCATCACCTCCTTGATCGCCTTCTGCTCCTCCCAGGCGGCGGTGATGTTCTTGGTGCGCTTGGGGCCGAGGCCCGGAACCTCGATCAGGCGCGCGGGTGCCTCTTCGAGGATGTCGAGGGTGTCGAGGCCGAAGTGCTGGGTGATGCGGTCGGCGAAGACGGGCCCGATGCCCTTGACGAGACCGGAGCCGAGATAGCGGCGGATGCCCTGGATCGTGGCGGGCAGCACGGTCGTGTAGTTCTCGACGGTGAACTGCTTGCCGTACTGCGGGTGGGAGCCCCAGCGGCCCTCCATCCGCAGCGACTCCCCCGGCTGCGCGCCGAGCAGCGAGCCGACGACCGTGAGCAGGTCACCGGCGCCGCGGCCGGTGTCGACGCGGGCGACGGTGTAGCCGCTCTCCTCGTTGGCGTACGTGATGCGCTCGAGCACGCCTTCGAGCACCGCCTGAGCCGGAGCCTGACCCTGGTTGGACATGCTCCGAAGGTAGCGAAGGGCTCGGACACCGCGCCGGGACTGTGGAGGAACGCCGTTTCATCCAGTGGGCGGAGGGGAGCGGCGGCCGTTACGGACGGGTCGCCGTGACGAGCCATCCGGCGGTGCGCAGATGGACTCCGGAGGGGCGCTCGAAGCTCCGCAGGGACCGCGTCACCTCCACGCGGGCCCGCTCGGCGGTGTCCGGGTCGAGGCGGGCGAGGAAGTGGCGTGCCGGCCCTGAGGCGAGGACGAAGGCGGCGGCGTCCTCGGCGTCCCGGCCCCAGAGGCCGTCGGCGTCGCAGGGCGCGACGGACACGGCGTCGAAACCCGCCGCCGTGAGGACGCGACGGATCCGGTCCGGGTCGGCGAGCGAGAACATGCCGGGGCCGGGGTCCTCCCGGACCTCGGCCTCGGGGGCGTCGGGGGCCTCCTGGGCCTCGGGCGGCGGCATCAGGTCACCGAGCGCTTCGAACACCTGGACCCAGTCCGTACGGGACGGGTCCGCCATGCAGGCGAAGGCGATCCGGCCGCCGGGGCGCAGCGCGGAGGCGATGTTGGTGAAGGCGGCGACCGGGTCCTGGAAGAACATGACGCCGAAGCGGCTGACGGCCACGTCGAAGGCGGCGGGCGGCAGCGGGTGCACCTGGGCGTCGCCCTGCTGGAAGTCGACGTGGGGCAGCCCCTCCGCCGCGGCGAGCTCCTTCGCGCGGGCCAGCATCGGCTCGGAGAGGTCGAGGCCCAGGGCGGAGCCCCGGTGCGCCGCCCGCGCCGCGAGCCGGGTCGCCTGCCCCGCGCCGCAGCCGATGTCGAGGACCCTGTCCTCCGGGCGGATGGCCGCGGCGGCGAGCAGCGGCGCGTTGAAGCCCTCGTTCACCGCGTTCCAGCGGTCGTGGTGGTCGCTCCAGTGGTGGCCTTCGTAGCCGTTCCAGGCCTCGGACTGAGCGGTGTTGACGAGCGGGCGCATCACGCGTCTCCTGTCGTGACAGAGCTAGTATGGGCGTACGCCCATCAAGGTATGGGCAAGTGCCCATACTCGCAAGCCCCTTCCTGGAGGAGTCCGTTGTCCCCACGTGGAGTCGCCACGCCCAACGTCCGGGAAAGGCTCTTCGAGGCCGCCGAGGTGGTCCTGGGACGGGAGGGCCCCGCCGGACTGACGAACCGGTCCGTCACCGACCAGGCCGGCTGCGCCAAGGGCCTGCTCTACAACCACTTCACCGATCTCGACGACTTCGTCACCCAGCTCGTCCTCGACCGGTTCCGGCGCGTGGCGGAGGAGGTGGCCCCGCTCCCCGCACGCGCGGGCGAGTCCACGGTGGTGGAGAACCTGACCGAGGCGGCGCTCGCCCTGCTCGGCTCGCACGGCCAGGTGATCGCGGCCGTCGCCGTGTCACGGCAGGGCGTCTCCGAGCGGGTCAAGGCGGCATGGGCGGGCGGAGCGCCGGGCCCGGCCACGGTGGAGAACGCCCTCGCCGCCTACCTGGAGGAGGAACAGCGGAGGGGGCGGGTCGCGCCGTCCGCGGACTGCCCGATGCTCGCCCTTGCGATCACCGGCACCGTGCACCACCTGCTGATGACGGGCGGCGCGCGGCCGGGCGACGACCGGGAGCTGGTCCGGCGCGTGGTCGCGGCGCTTGCGGCCGGGGTGACGGCTCCGGCGTGAATCTCGACATGCCGACGTGAAGGACGGGTCCTAGCGTTGCGGACATGAGTGAACCCTCCTTCCAGGACGAGGTCCTGTCCGAGCTCGGCGACGACCGGCTCCAGGAGATCGCCGGGCTGCTCGGCACGGACGCCGCGGGGGCCCAGGAGCTCGTGGGCAGTTCGGTGGCCGAGCTCTCCGGCGGGCTGCGCCAGGCCGCGGCCGAGCCGTCCAGCGCCGACGAGGTACGCGCCGCCGTCGACGAGGTGAGCGCGGCGGATCCCCCGCTCCAGGGCGTCGCCGGCTTCGGCGGCCTGGCGGCCGGCGGCCTCATGGCCGGCGTCCTGGGCCAACTGGCCCGCCCGGCGGCGCACGCGATCGCGAAGAGGACCGGGATCCCCGCTGCCACGGTGACCCGGGCGGTCGACATCCTGATCCCCGTGGTCCTCACGGTCATGACGAAGCGCGCGGCGGCGAGGAAGAGCGGCGCCCCGGCGGCCGGCGGCCTCGGCGACATCCTGCGCGGGAGCCCGAAGAAATAACCCCGCACCACCGGACACGCCGGTGGTGCGGGACACGGCCGAGCTGCCGCACACAGCCCGACCGCGGGACACGGCCCGACCGCCGCACACGGCCGGTCCGCGAGTCGCCCAGCGGGTGGGTCAGCGGGTGGGTCGGGCGGCCGGGCCGCCGGGGCGTTCAGACCCCGACGTCTCCCGAGCCCCCCGTTTCACACCCTCAGGAAGCGTTCCAGCGTCTCCTCCAGGACCTCCACGCCGTCCCTCGCCCACAGTTCGTCGTTGAAGAGTTCCACCTCGACCGGGCCCGTGTAGCCGGTCTTCTCCACCAGGTCCGCCCAGGCCCTGAGGTCGACGCAGCCGTCGCCCAGCTGGCCCCGGCCGTTGAGGACTCCCTCCGGCAGGGGGGTGGTCCAGTCGGCGAGCTGGAAGCTGTGGATCCGGCCCTCGGCGCCCGCCCGTTCCACCGCCGCCGGGGCGCGGTCGTCCCACCACAGGTGGTACGTGTCGACCGTGACGCCCACCTGGGAGGCGGGGAACCGCTCCGCGATCTCCAGGGCCTGGTCCAGGGTGGAGACCGCGCACCGGTCGGAGGCGTACATCGGGTGCAGCGGCTCGATGGCGAGCCGGACGCCCCGCTCCCCCGCGTACGGGGCGAGCGCCCCGATCGCCTCGGCGATGCGGGCGCGGGCCGACGGCAGGTCGGGGCAGGCGGCGGTGAGGCCGCCCGAGACCAGGACGAGGGTGTCGGTGCCGAGCGTCACCGCCTCGTCGATCGCCGCGCGGTTGTCCTCCTCCCACCCGTCCGAGGTGAAGAACCCGCCCCGGCAGAGGGTGGTGACGGTGAGGCCCGCGTCGCGGACGAGCGCGGCCGCCGCCTCCACCCCGTACTCCTGGACCGGCGCGCGCCACAGGCCCACGCCGGGGACGCCGAGCCGGACGCACTCGGCGACCAGCTCCGGCAGGGCCAGCTGCTTGACCGTCATCTGGTTGACGCTGAAGCGGTCGAGGTTCACCGGGGCACTCCGTACACCGTGAGGAGGGATCGCATCCGGGCCTCGGCGAGCGCCGGGTCGGGGAACAGGCCCAGGCCGTCGGCGAGTTCGTACGCGCGCGCGAGGTGCGGGAGCGAGCGGGCGGACTGGAGGCCGCCGACCATCGTGAAGTGGTCCTGGTGGCCGGCCAGCCAGGCGAGGAGGACGACGCCCGTCTTGTAGAAGCGGGTCGGGGTCTGGAAGAGGTGCCGGGAGAGGGCGACCGTCGGGTCGAGGGTCGCGCGGAAGCCGTCGACGTCACCCGTGTCCAGGGTCCTGACCGCCTCCGCGGCGAGCGGGGCCAGCGGGTCGAAGATGCCGAGCAGGGCGTGGCTGAAGCCCTGTTCGTCGCCCGCGATGAGCTCCGGGTAGTGGAAGTCGTCGCCCGTGTAGCAGCGGACGCCCTCCGGGAGGCGGCGGCGGAGTTCGACCTCGCGCCGGGCGTCGAGGAGGGAGACCTTGATGCCGTCGATCTTGTCGGGGTGCGCCTTGATGACGTCGAGGAAGGTCTCGGTGGCGGCGTCGAGGTCGGCGGAGCCCCAGTAGCCCTCAAGCGCCGGGTCGAACATCGGGCCGAGCCAGTGCAGGATGACCGGCTCGCTCGCCTGGCGGAGGAGATGACCGTACAGGTCGAGGTAGTCCTCGGGTCCTGAAGCGGCGGCGGCGAGCGCGCGGGAGGCCATCAGGATGGCCTGGGAGCCGGTCTCCTCGACGAGGGCGAGCTGCTCCTCGTACGCCTTGCGGACGGCGGCCAGATCGGCAGGGCCCGTGAGCTGGTCGGTGCCGACGCCGCAGGCGACCAGGCCGCCCAGGCTTCGGGCCTCCGCCGCGCTGCGGCGGATCAGTTCGGCGGCGCCGGTCCAGTCGAGGCCCATCCCGCGCTGGGCGGTGTCCATGGCCTCCGCGACCCCGAGGCCCTGGGACCAGAGGTGGCGGCGGAAGGCGAGGGTGGCGTCCCAGTCGACGGCGGCCGGCGAGTCGGGGCTGGTGTCGGCGTAGGGGTCGGCGACGACGTGGGCGGCGGAGAAGACCGTACGAGAGCTCAGCGGGCCGCTCGTGGTGAGCGCGAGGGGCTCGGTGCGGGGGGTGTACTCCCGTACGGTGCCGTCCGGTGCGGGCAGGCGGATCACAGGCTGACCTCCGGGACGTCGAAGCGGCGGCCCTCGGCGGCGGACCGCAGGCCCAGCTCGGCGAGCTGCACGCCCCGGGCGCCCGCGAGGAGGTCCCAGTGGTACGGCTCGCCGAGGGTGACGTGCCGCAGGAACAGCTCCCACTGGGCCTTGAAGCCGTTGTCGAACTCGGCGTTGTCGGGCACCTCCTGCCACTGGTCGCGGAAGGACTCGGTGACCGGGATGTCGGGGTTCCAGACGGGCTTCGGGGTGGCCGAGCGGTGCTGGACGCGGCAGCCGCGCAGTCCGGCGACGGCGGAGCCGTGGGTGCCGTCGACCTGGAACTCGACGAGCTCGTCGCGGTTGACGCGGACGGTCCAGGAGGAGTTGATCTGGGCGATGGCGCCGCCCTCCAGCTGGAAGATGCCGTACGCGGCGTCGTCGGCGGTGGCCTCGTACGGCTTGCCCTGCTCGTCCCAGCGGCGCGGGATGTGCGTGGCGACCTGGGCGGTGACGGAGGTGACCCGGCCGAACAGCTCGTGGAGCACGTACTCCCAGTGCGGGAACATGTCGACGACGATGCCGCCGCCGTCCTCCGAGCGGTAGTTCCAGCTGGGGCGCTGGGCGTCCTGCCAGTCGCCCTCGAAGACCCAGTAGCCGAACTCTCCGCGCACGGAGAGGATCTCGCCGAAGAAGCCGCCGTCGATGAGGCGCTTCAGCTTGAGCAGGCCCGGCAGGAACAGCTTGTCCTGGACGACGCCGTGCCTGATGCCCTTCTCCGTGGCGAGCCTGGCCAGTTCCAGCGCGCCCGCGAGGTCCGCCGCCGTCGGCTTCTCGGTGTAGATGTGCTTCCCGGCGCCGATGGCCTTGGTGAGCGCGTCCACGCGGGCGGAGGTGACCTGGGCGTCGAAGTAGATGTCGATGCTGTCGTCGGCGAGGACGGCGTCGAGGTCGGTGGACCACTCGGTGAGGCCGTGGCGCTCGGCGAGCGCGCGCAGGGCGTGCTCGCGGCGGCCGACGAGGACCGGCTCGGGCCAGAGGGTCTCACCGTTGCCGAGGTCGAGGCCGCCCTGTTCGCGCAGGGCGAGGATCGAACGGACGAGGTGCTGGCGGTATCCCATGCGTCCGGTGACGCCGTTCATGGCGATGCGGACTGTCCTGCGTGTCACGAAGGGTTCCTCTCCCCGGTGTGCGGCACCCTCTCGGAAGAAAGCGCTTTCTATCGGGGATGACGCTAGCCTGCCGACATCGCCGTCGACAAGGCCCCCGGAGGTACGCACACGATGACCGTCACCCTGGCGGACGTGGCCGCCCGCGCACGGGTCTCCCCCGCCACCGTCTCCCGCGTCCTCAACGGCAACTACCCCGTCGCCGAGTCGACCCGGGAACGGGTCCTGCGGGCCGTGGACGAGCTGGACTACGTCCTCAACGGCCCCGCGAGCTCCCTCGCCGCCGCCACGTCCGACCTGGTCGGCGTCCTCGTCAACGACATCGCCGACCCCTTCTTCGGGATCATGGCGAGCGCGGCGCAGAGCGCGATCGGGGAAGGCGCCTCGGGGCGCGGCGGAGGCGAGAAGCTCGCCGTCGTCTGCAACACGGGCGGCTCCCCCGCGCGCGAGCTGACCTACCTCACCCTGCTCCAGCGGCAGCGCGCCGCCGCCGTGATCCTCATGGGCGGCTCCCTGGAAGACCCCGAGCACCTGGCGGCGACCGCCGGCAAGCTCAGCAAGCTGGCGGAGGCGGGGACCCGGGTCGTGCTGTGCGGACGCCCGCCGGTGCCGGGCGACGCGAACGCGGCCGCGCTCGTCTTCGACAACCGGACCGGCGCGCGGCAGCTCACCGAGCACCTGCTCGGCCTCGGCCACCGGCGCATCGGGTACGCGGCGGGGCCCGCCGACCGGACGACGACCCGGCACCGCCTCGAAGGCCACCGGGCGGCGCTCGCGGCGGCGGGCATCGCGGAGGGCCCGACGGTCCACGGCGCGTACGACCGGCAGGCCGGCTACGAGGCGACGGCCGAACTCCTCGCCCGCGACCCCGACCTCACGGCGGTCGTCGCCGCCAACGACACGGTGGCACTCGGCGTCTGCGCGGCCCTGCGGGAACGGGGCCTGGACATCCCGGGCGACGTGTCCGTGGCGGGCTTCGACGACCTGCCGTTCTCGGTGGACGCGGTCCCGGCCCTGACTACCGTACGCCTCCCGCTCCACGAGGCGGGGGTCCGCGCGGGCCGCCTGGCGATGGGCACGGAGGAGCCTCCGGCGGGAGGCCTGGAGACGGTCCCGGGCGAGCTGGTGGTACGGGGGTCCACGGGGCGGCCGCGGGGGTAGGCGGGGCGCCGGGGCGGCGGCGGGCCCGAGCCGGACCGCCGGGGGCGGCGGCGGGCCTGGGCCGGAGCCGGACCGCGCGGGTGACGCCGGGCCGAGCCGGACCGCGCGGGTGACGGCGGGGCCGAGCCGGACCGCGCGGGCCGTGGGCGGCCCGTGGGGCGGGGGCCCCGGGGCGTCAGTTCGCCTCGGCGGCCAGGCCCGTCGCCCTCAGGACCGCCTCCACCGTCTCCTCCACCGTCTGGTCCGCGTTGTCGATCCAGGTGCCCTCGCCGGCCAGTTCGGCGCGCATCGCCTCGTCCAGGAACGCCCAGTTCGTCGTGAGCCTCTTGTGGCGGGCGTTGTTGCGTTCCCAGGCCTTGTCCGGGCCCGGGGCCAGGACCACCACATGGAGCGGGCCCGCCTTCGCGTGGGCGCGGTAGAAGTCCAGGTGGGAGCGGCGTACGACCACGTCGTCGATCACCGGGAGGAAGCCGGCCGCGGTGAAACTGCCGGCGAGCAGGCAGGCGTTGCGGGCGCGCAGCAGGATCTGGCGGTCCGCCTCCGGGTCGCCGTCCGGGGTGGGCCAGTGGCAGCCCCGGACGATGAGCTCCTGGAGGTGGTCGACCTCGATGTGCGCCGAGCGGGCGAAGCGGGCCGCGAGGGCCTTGGCGACGGTCGACTTGCCGCTGCCGGGGATGCCGGCGAGGAGGACGGCGCCGGGGCCGGGTTCGGGCGCGTCGACGGCGATGTGCTCGAAGGTCATACGGGCCTTTCTCGCGGGTGGGCCGGTCGACGACACGACCGTGGACGGCGGTATCTCGCGTGCGCGACCGGTCCGACGACACGACCGTGGGCGGCGGGATCTCGCGTGCGCGACCGGTCGACGATACGGCCGTGGGCGGCGGGGCCGCCAGGGGATTCCGGGCGGGCCGGGCGGGCGACCATGTGGCGGACGGGAGCGGCGCGGCGCCCGCCGATCGGGGTGCCGGTCCGTACGCTCCAGGAACCCCGGCCCGGGATCGCCGCCGTGGGCGATTCGTGCGCGGGTCCTTGACCTGGCAGTTACTTTCGGGCTATCCGTGACTCCTTGGAAGTTTCCTTCAGCGGGAGGCTTCCGCGGTTTCCCCCAACCTCGCACGGCCGGAAGGAGCATCAGTGCACCACCGCGCCCCCGCCCCCTCCCGACGCACCCTCCTCACGGTGACCGCCGCAGCCGCCGCGGCGGCCGTCACCGGAGTGAGTACGCCCGCCCACGCCGACCAGGACCACAGGCTCCGGCGGATCATCGACCGCATGTCGCTCGAGGAGAAGGTCGGCCAGCTCTTCGTGATGCGGGTGTACGGCCACTCCGCGACCGCACCGGACCAGGCCGACATCGACGCCAACCTCCAGGAGATCGGCGTCCGTACGGCCGCCGAGCTGGTCGAGCGCTATCACGTGGGCGGGGTCATCTACTTCGCCTGGGCCCACAACACCCGCGACCCGCAGCAGATCGCCGAGCTGTCCAACGGCATCCAGCAGGCCGCCCTCGCGCAGGACACCCCGGTCCCGGTGCTCATCTCGACGGACCAGGAGCACGGCATCGTCTGCCGGGTGGGCGAGCCCGCCACCCTGGTGCCCGGGGCGATGGCCCTCGGCGCCGGGGGCTCGCTCGCGGACGCCCGTAAGGCGGCGCAGATCGCGGGCACCGAGCTCGCGGCCGTCGGCATCCGGCAGAACTACGCGCCGGTCGCGGACGTCAACGTCAACCCGGCCAACCCCGTGATCGGCGTCCGCTCCTTCGGCTCCGACCCCACGGCGGTCGCCGGTCTGGTCGCCGCGCAGGTCAAGGGGTACCAGCGGGCCGGCGTCGCGGCCACGTCCAAGCACTTCCCGGGGCACGGCGACACGGCCGTCGACAGCCACTACGGGCTGCCGACGATCACCCACACCCGGGCGCAGTGGGCGGAGCTCGACGCGCCGCCCTTCCGGTCCGCGATCGCCGCCGGGATCGACTCGATCATGACGGCGCACATCGTGGTCCCGGCGCTCGACCCCAGCGAGGACCCGGCGACCCTCTCGCGGCCCATCCTCACCGGCATCCTGCGCGAACAGCTCGGCTACGACGGCGTGGTGGTCACCGACTCGCTCGGCATGGAGGGGGTGCGCACCAAGTACGGGGACGACCGCGTGGCGGTGCTCGCGCTGAAGGCGGGCGTGGACCAGCTGCTCAACCCGCCGAAGCTCGATGTGGCGTGGAACGCGGTCCTGAAGGCGGTCCGGGACGGTGAGCTGACGGAGGAACGGCTCGACGAATCGATCCTGCGGATCCTGCGGCTGAAGTCGAAGCTCGGTCTGTTCCGTAACGCGTACGTGTCCCGGGCCGGCGTCGAGCGGGTGGTCGGCACCGCCGCCCATCTCGCGCAGGCCGACCGGATCGCCGAGGCCACCACGACGCTGCTGCTCAATGAGGACGGCTTCCTGCCGCTGAGCCCGGCCACGCACGGCTCGGTCCTCGTCGTCGGCGCGGATCCGGCCTCGCCGTCCGGGACCACCGGGCCGCCCACCACCACCCTCGCGACGGCGCTGAAGGAGCTCGGGTTCACCGCGACCGCGCTCTCCACCGGGATCACCCCGACGGGCGCGCGGATCGAGGAGGCGGTGGCGGCCGCGGCCGGCAGGGACGTGGTCGTCGTCGGTACGTACAACGTCACGGCGACCAGCCCGCAGCGCACGCTCGTGGCGCGGCTCGTCGCGACCGGGGTGCCCGTGGTGACGATCGCGATCCGCAACCCGTACGACATCGCCCGGATCGCCGGCCAGCGGGCGACGCTCGCCTCCTACTCCTGGACCGATGTCGAACTCCGGGCGGCCGTACGGGTCCTGGCGGGCCGGGCCCGGCCGCAGGGCCGCCTTCCGGTGCCCGTGCAGAGCACGGACGACCCGGCGAAGGTGCTGTATCCGGTGGGCCACGGCCTGTCGTACGGCTGACGGACGGACGAGGGGGGTGCGCCCGGTCGGGCGCACCCCCCTCACCGCGCAAGGCGGTTACGGCCGCAGGCCGTGTTCCCGGGTCACGTCCTCGTCGACCGGCTTGTCGAGGCGGGCGTCGAAGCGGGCCAGCGGCTGCGCCGCCTGGACGGCCGGGGCGGGGACGCCGGCCCAGGCCAGGATGCGGGCGGTGGCGTTCTCCCGCTCGGCGTCGACGAGCCCGGCCACGTTCGCGCCGTGGTTCGCGCCCGGCGCGGTGTAGACGTAGCTGTCGCGCGCGGTCTTGCCGAGGTGGAACGGCTCGGCGCCCCACGGGTCGTTGCCGCCGTAGACGAAGAGCATCTGGTTCGCGTTCCTGCGGACCCAGTTGTCGACGTCCCGCATCACCTGCGGCTGGAACTTCATCGGGATCGAGCTCGGGACGAAGTTGCGGGCCGGCTGGTAGCCGTAGCGGCTGAGTCCGTCCAGGTGCGGCTGCTTGATGGTCGGCGAGCCGAGCTGGGTCGCCGCCTGGTAGTAGTACGGCGTGTAGTACTCCAGGCCCTGGTCGGTGTAGGCGGCCCAGCCGGAGTACGCGTCGATCGTCTCGTAGACGGTGTCGTCGCTCGCGGTCTTCGCGTCCGGGATCTGGTCGCAGACGTCCTCGCCGTAGTACTGCCAGAAGCCCCACACGAAGTCGAGGACGACGGCCTCGTAGGCCTTGTCGAGCGTGCCGACCGTGTTGAAGGTGGCGCCCTCGGTCTCGGCCCACTCCTTGTACTTCTTCTGCAGCGGCTCGCGGCGGACGAGGGCCTCGCGCTGCATGCCGTTCAGGCGGTCGCGGCACTCCTGGGTGCCGACGTTCGCGAAGAACCGGTCGTAGGCCGAGTCCTCGTTGTTCACCACGTCGTTCGGGGCGACGTAGGCGACGACGCCATCCATGTCACGCGGGTAGAAGCGCTCGTAGTAGGTGGCGGTCATGCCGCCCTTCGAGCCGCCGGTGGAGAGCCAGTTCTCGCTGTAGATCTTCTTCAGCGCGGTGAAGATCCGGTGCTGGTCGCTGGCCGCCTGCCAGATGTCGAGCTTCGACCAGTCGGCCGGCTGCGGGCGGGACGGCGTGAAGAAGCGGTACTCCATGGAGATCTGGTTGCCGTCGACGATCCGGGTCGGCTCGGCACGGCTCGGGGTGGTGCTCAGGCCGTAGCCGCTGGTGCGGAAGACGGTGGGACGGTCCGTGCCCTTGTGGAGGACGGAGATCCGCTGCTGGAAGGTGCCCGCCCACGGGCGTCGGTGGTCGATCGGCTGTTCGTAGTTCAGCACGAGGTAGCGGTAGCCGGCGTACGGCTTCTCCTCGATCAGGCTCATCCCGGGGATCGCCAGGATGCGGTCCTTGATGTCCGTGCTCGGCGAGTCGGCGACAGCCGTGCTGCTGTCGGCCTCCGTGTTCGCGGCGGTGGCCACGCCCGTGGAGCCGACGGTGCCTATGAGCACCGAGAGCGACACCAGCCATCTGAGCGACTTGCGCATTCGTCCTCCCCTTGGTTCACAACGGTGTCGCGAACCTAGCGGGGGCAACGTGTGGACCGCCAGACCCAGTTGGTCCTTACCCTTGGACTTTCCTTCGGATCAGCACAGGATCCAGCCCGTGGACGTCCCCCGCCCGGACACCGAAGCGACCGCACGGACACAGCGGTTGAGGGCGTGGACGGTGACGGGCCCGGTCTGCCGGCCGTACCGTCCGGCCTTGACGGCGGGGCGGCCGCCGCGCGGCTGGAGCGAGACACTCATCGGCCGGGCGGCTCCCGGGCGCTTGGCGACGGTGACGGCGCAGGCGTAGTGGCGGGTCTTGTAGAGGCGCAGCTCGCCGGTGGCGAAGCGGTAGGTCTTGGTCGGCCGGCCGTGGCAGACGGAGGCGGCGTCGGCGGTCCCGGCGCCGGGTCCTGGGAGCACGAGCAGGCTGAGGGCGGCGAGGAGCGGGACGAGGACACGGGTGAGCAGCCGTCGGCCACGTCGTGGCTTCTGCGTGTCCGTGGGCATGCGGTCCCCTCCCGAGTGAATCGGCGTACGGGCGTACGACGCGCCAGGCCCCGGAATGGTTGCCTCCGGCCCGGGCTCCTACGAGAGCGCGGTGAGGAGGAGCAGCAGGAAGAGAGCCTCGGCGCCGAGCTGGGTCAGGAACGCCGCCCGGCGTCCGGGCGGACGCCCCGTACTCACACCCGCTCCGACTCCTCCTCGTCCACGGGCTCCCCGATGAAGGTGCTCCACAGCGCCGCGTACCGGCCGCCGAGAGCGAGGAGTTCCTCGTGGGTGCCGTCCTCCGCGACCCGGCCGTGGTCCATGACCACCACCCGGTCCGCGCGGGCGGCCGTGGTCAGCCGGTGGGCGACGACCAGGGTCGTACGGCGGCCCGCGAGACGGTCGGTCGCCTGGTTGACCTGGGCCTCCGTGGCCAGGTCGAGCGCCGCCGTGGCCTCGTCGAGGAGCAGCACGTCCGGGTCGACGAGCTCGGCGCGGGCGAGGGCGATCAGCTGGCGCTGCCCGGCGGAGAGGTTCCGGCCGCGCTCGGCGACCTCGTGGAGGTAGCCGCCGTCCAGGGTGGCGATCATGTCGTGGGCGCCGACCGCGCGGGCCGCCGCCTCCACCTCGGCGTCGGTCGCCTCGGGACGGCCGTACGCGATGGCGTCGCGGACCGTCCCCGCGAAGAGGTACGCCTCCTGGGGGACGACGCCGAGGCGGTGGCGGTACGCGGTGAGGTCGAGGTCCCGCAGGTCGGTGCCGTCGGCGGTGACGCGGCCGCCCGTCGGGTCGTAGAACCGGGCGACCAGCTTGACCAGGGTGGACTTGCCCGCGCCGGTCTCACCGACGAACGCGACGGTCTGCCCGGCCGGGATGCGCAGGTCGATGCCGGTGAGGGCGGTCTCCTTCTTCGCGGTGCCGTCCTCTCCGCCGTACGCGAAGGAGACGTCCTCGAAGGCGATCTCGCCGCGCAGCGAGCGGACGTCCAGGGGCGCGTCGGCGGCGGCCGTCGACGTCGGCTCCTGGAGGAGCTCCTGCATCCGCTTCAGCGAGACGGTGGCCTGCTGGTAGCCGTCGAAGACCTGCGAGAGCTGCTGCACGGGGGCGAAGAACAGGTCGATGTAGAGGAGGTAGGCGACGAGCGCGCCGGTGGTGAGCGTGCCGGCCTCGATCCGGTTCGCGCCGACGATCATGACGGCGGCGGCCGCGGCCGAGGACAGCAGCGTCACGAACGGGAAGTAGATCGAGATCAGCCACTGGCCCCGGACGCGCGCCTCTCGGTAGGAGTCGCTGCGCTCGGCGAACCGGGCCGCGCCCGAGCGCTCGCGGCGGAAGGCCTGCACGATCCGCAGACCGGAGACCGACTCCTGGAGGTCGCCGTTGACGACGCTGATCCGCTCGCGCGCCAGCTCGTACGCCTTCACGCTGGAGCGGCGGAAGAAGTACGTGGCGACGGCGAGGACCGGCAGGGTCGCGAAGACGACCAGGGCGAGCTGGAGGTCGAGCACGAGCAGCGCGACCATGATCCCGAAGAAGGCCACGACGGAGACGAAGGCGGTGACGAGGCCGGTCTGGAGGAAGGTGGACAGGGCGTCCACGTCCGTCGTCATCCGGGTCATGATCCGGCCGGTGAGCTCGCGCTCGTAGTAGTCGAGGCCGAGCCGCTGGAGCTGGGCGAAGATCTTCAGACGGAGCGCGTAGAGCACCCGTTCGCCGGTGCGGCCGGTCATCCGGGTCTCCGCGGTCTGCGCGACCCACTGCACGAGCACCGTGACCAGGGCGAGCGCGGAGGCCGCCCAGACCGCGCCGATCGCGAGCCGGTTCACGCCCTCGTCGATGCCGTGCCGGATGAGGACGGGAAGCAGCAGGCCCGCGCCGGCGTCGAGGGCGACAAGGCCGAGGCTGATGAGCAGCGGGACGCCGAAGCCGCGGAGCAGCCTGCGCAGGCCGTACGTGTCCTCGGGCGACACCGCGCGGGCCTCGTCGACGTCGGGGGTGTCGGCGGCGGGCGGCAGGGCCTCGACGGCGGCGAGCAGTTCGGGGGTGGCCCCGGGTGCGGCGCTCTCCTCGCCGGCGGCCTCGTCCCGTACCCAGAGGGTCGGGGTGATGCCCCGCTCGGCGTCGAACTCCGCGTCCAGCTCGGCCCTCAGCGTGCGGTCCTCGGGGACCTCGGGCGGGGTGACGTGGCCGGGCGAGACGGCGCCCAGCTCCTCGGGGTCGGTGAGCAGCCGGCGGTAGAGCGGGGAGCGCTCCTCCAGTTCCGCGTGGGTGCCGATGTCGGCGAGGCGGCCGTCCTCCAGGACGGCGATGCGGTCGGCGAGGTTGAGGGTGGAGCGGCGGTGCGCGATGAGCAGGGTCGTACGGCCCGCCATCACCGACTTCAGGGCCTCGTGGATCTCGTGCTCGACCCTCGCGTCGACGGCGGAGGTGGCGTCGTCGAGGAGGAGGAGCCGGGGGTCGGTGAGGATCGCGCGGGCGAGCGCGACGCGCTGGCGCTGGCCGCCGGAGAGGGTGAGGCCGTGCTCGCCGACCTTGGTGTCGTAGCCCTCGGGCAGCTCGGCGATGAACCGGTCGGCCTGGGCGGCGCGGGCGGCGGTCTCGATCTGCTCCTGGGTGGCCTCCGGGAGGCCGTACGCGATGTTGGCGCGGACGGTGTCGGAGAAGAGGAAGGAGTCCTCGGGGACGAGCCCGACGGCGGCGCGCAGGGAGTCGAGGGTGAGCTCGCGGACGTCGTGGCCGCCGACGAGGACGGCGCCGTGGGAGACGTCGTAGAAGCGGGGCAGGAGGAGGGAGACGGTCGACTTGCCGGAGCCGGAGGCGCCGACGACGGCGACGGTCTCGCCGGGGCGGATCTCCAGGGAGAAGCCGTCCAGGACCGGACGCCCGTCCTCGTACGCGAAGCTCACGTCGTCGAACTCGACGGTGGCGGGCGCGTCGGTCGGGAGTTCCTTCGTGCCGTCCTGGATGACCGGCTCGGTGTCGATGAGGTCGAGGACCCGGTCGACGCCGGCGCGGGCCTGCTGGCCGACGGTGAGGACCATGGCGAGCATGCGGACCGGGCCGACGAGGGAGGCCAGATAGGCGGAGAAGGCGACGAAGGTGCCGAGGGTGATCTGGCCGCGGTAGGCGAGCCAGCCGCCGAGGGCGAGGACGGCGACCTGGCCGAGGGCGGGCACGGCCTGGAGGGCGGGGGTGTACCGCGAGTTCAGCCGGACCGTCCGCATCCGGCCGGCGAACAGCTTCCGCCCCGCCTCGCGGATCTTGCCGGTCTCCTGGTCCTCCTGGCCGAACCCCTTGACGACCCGGACGCCGGTCACGGCCCCGTCGACGACTCCGGCGACGACGCCGGCCTGCTGCTGCGCGTACCAGGTGGCGGGGTGGAGACGGGTGCGGCTGCGCTTGGCGATGAACCAGAGCGCGGGGGCGACGGCGAGGGCGACGAGGGTCAGGGGGATGGACAGCCAGGCCATGACGGCGAGCGAGATGAGGAAGAGCAGGATGTTCCCGATGGTCATCGGGAGCATGAACAGCAGGCCCTGGATCAGCTGGAGGTCACTGGTGGCCCGCCCGACGACCTGCCCGGTGGACAGCTCGTCCTGCCGCCGCCCGTCGAGCCGGGTGATGGTGGCGTACATGTCGGTGCGCAGGTCGTGCTGGACGTCGAGGGCGAGCCGGCCGCCGTAGTAGCGGCGGACGTAGGTGAGGACGTAGACGAGGACGGCGGCGCCGATGAGGAGGCCGGTCCAGACGCCGAGGTCGCGGGTCTTCGTCCCGATGACGTCGTCGATGATCACCTTGGTGACGAGCGGCACGAGGGCGAGGACGGCCATACCGAGCAGGGAGGACCCGAGCGCGAGGACCACGTTCGCCCGGTACCGCCAGGCGTACCCGGCAAGCCGCCGGGCCCAGCCCTGCTGCCGGCCCACCGCCGGCCGCCCGTCGTCCGCCGGTTGTCCGTCCGCCGCCTGTCGCTGCCCCACCGCCGCCACGAATGGCCTCCCGTTCGTCCTGCTCTGCCGGAAGGCCCAACGCCGCTGGGCTGGGATTTCATCCCGCCGCAACAAACCGGCGGGGAGTGGCCGGGTGGTCGCCACGGGTAGGTAACGTCCTGGGGCCGCCGGGCGGGCGGTGCCGTGGACGGACCGGAAGGGGTGCTTGTGGCGCGGAGGCAGGGCAGGGCCTACATGTGGGGGCAGCTGCACGCGGCGCTGTACGTACTGGAGGGGGTGGCGGTCGGGAAGACCGGTCTGGGAGCCCCGTCCCGGCTGAAGAGGACGACGGACACCCCGCGCAGCCACTTCGTGCGGCTGTTACAGGAAGCGGGGCCGCACGTGCTGTTCGCCCTGGAGAAGGGCGGTCCGCACGCCGAGATCGCCGAGGCCCTCGTCGGAGACGTCATGAAGCTGGTACCGCCGGGGCAGATGCACGACAAGAACCTGGGTCCCGACGAGAGCGCCGAGTTCCATCGGGGGTACGAGGAGCAGCTCGCCCGGTACCGCGAGAGGTGGGAGTCGCTGGTCGTCTGACCCAGGGGCGTCCCGCCGATCAGGCCCGGCACGCGAGGGCCCCGGGGCCCCGCGGGGGCGGCGGGCCCGGGCCCCTCGGCTCACAGGTGCGTCGGTTCGAACATTCTCAGGAGGGCCGGGAGGACCACCACCGACGGGCCCGGGGTCGCCAGGGACTTCGTCAGGTCGGTTGTCAGCGTCTCCGGGGTCGTCAGGGTCGCCGGGACGCCGAAGGACTCCGCCAGGGCGACGAAGTCCGGGCGGGTGAGTTCGGTGGCCGTGGGCTCGCCGAAGGCGTCCGTCATGTACTCGCGCAGGATGCCGTAGCCGCCGTCGTCGACGATCAGCCAGGTCACGTCGAGGCCGTACTGCTTCGCCGTCGCCAGCTCGGCGATCGAGTACATCGCGCCGCCGTCGCCGGAGACCGCGAGGACCGGCTGGGACGGGTCCGCGACGGCCGCGCCGAGAGCGGCGGGGAAGGCGTAGCCCAGGCCGCCCGCGCCCTGCGCGGAGTGCATCGTGTTCGGGTGCCTCGCGTCGAAGGCCGACCACGCCCAGTACGCGAGGATCGTCATGTCCCAGAAGCTCGGGGAGCGGCCCGGCAGCGCCTCCCGTACGGCCGCCACGATCCGCTGCTCCAGGCCCAGGTCCTGCGCGGCGATCCGGTCCCGGACCTTGCCGAGGACGGCCGCGACCCGCTCGGGGGCCGTCGGGTCCCGCCGCTCGGGGGCCGTCTCCAGGAGCGCCTGGAGCGCGAGGCGGGCGTCCGCGTGGATGCCGAGCGCCGGGTGGTTGGACTCCAGCTTGCCCGCGTCGGCCTCGATCTGGATCACCCGGCCGCGCGGGGCGAACGTGTGGTAGTTCGAGGACAGCTCGCCGAGGCCGGAGCCGACGACGAGGAGGACGTCCGCGTCCTCCAGGAAGTCGGTGGTGTGCCGGTCCTCCAGCCAGGACTGGAGCGACAGCGGGTGCTCCCAGGGAAAGGCGCCCTTGCCGCCGAAGGTGGTGACCACGGGGATGTCCAGGCGTTCCGCGAGCGCCAGGAGCTTGCCGGAGGCGTCCGAGCGGACGACACCGCCGCCCGCGATGATCGCGGGCCGCTCGGCGTTCGCCAGGAGGTGGGCGGCGACCGCCGTCAGCTCGGGTCGCGGGACGACCTCCTCGGGCGTCGCGTCCATGGCCGTGACCACCGGCAGGGCGGTCTCCGCGAGGAGCACGTCCTGCGGGATCTCGACCCAGACCGGCCCGTGCGGGGCGGTGAGCGCCGACTCCCAGGCCGCCGCGAGGGCGGAGGGGATCTGGGACTGCGTACGGACGGTGTGGACGGACTTCACGATGTCGCGGAAGGACGCCTGCTGGTCGCGCAGCTCGTGGAGGTAGCCGTGCCGCCCGCCGCCGAGGCCGGCCGCCGGGATCTGGCTGCCGATCGCGAGGACGGGCGCGGAGGCGGCGGCGGCCTCCTGCAGCGCGGCGAGCGACATGAGCGCGCCGGGGCCGGTGGAGAGCAGCAGCGGAGCGGCCTCGCCGGTGATCCGGCCGTACGCGTCGGCGGCGAAGCCCGCGTTGTTCTCGACGCGGAGGCCGACGTACCGGAGGGGGGAGCGGCGCAGCGCGTCGAACATGCCCAGGGCGTGCTGACCGGGGAGGCCGAAGACGGTGGTGGCGCCGAGACCGGTGAGGGTCTCGACGACGAGGTCGCCGCCGTTGCGCCCGGGGGGCGGGTTCAGGGCGGCGGTCGTCTGGGCCTCGGTGGGGCGCAGGACCAGGTCGTGGTCGTGGGTCATGAGGTCCCTCTGGGCGTGGCTCGGACGGTCGGGTGGTCCGTGCCCGCCTCTTCGGCCCCGCGGGCCGGCCGGGCACGGACCACCAGGAGGTTACTTCGCGGCGTCGGCGCGGCCCGCCGCGATCTGGCGGGACATGATCGTCGTCAGTTCGTACGCCGTGTGCGACGCGGCGACCGCCGTGATCTCGGCGTGGTCGTACGCCGGGGCGACCTCGACGACGTCGGCGGAGACCAGGTTGCAGGAGGAGAGGCCGCGGAGGATCTCCAGGAGCTCGCGGGAGGTCATGCCGCCCGCCTCCGGGGTGCCGGTGCCGGGCGCGTGGGCCGGGTCGAGGCAGTCGATGTCGATGGAGATGTACAGCGGGCGGTTGCCGATGCGCTGGCGGAGCTGGTCGGCGACCTCGTCGGCGCCGCGGCGGTAGACGTCGGCCGAGGTGACGATGCCGAAGCCCATCTTCTCGTCGTCGGTGAGGTCCTGCTTGCCGTACAGCGGGCCGCGGATGCCGACGTGGGAGAGCGCCTCGGTGTCGAGGATGCCCTCCTCGACGGCCCGGCGGAACGGGGTGCCGTGGGTGTACTCGGCGCCGAAGTAGGTGTCCCAGGTGTCGAGGTGCGCGTCGAAGTGGAGCAGGGCGACGGGGCCGTGCTTCTTGGCGACGGAGCGGAGCAGCGGCAGCGCGATGGTGTGGTCGCCGCCGAGGGTCATCAGGCGGGCGCCGGTGCCGATCAGCTCGTCGGCGGCGGCCTCGACGGTCTCGACGGCCTCGTTGATGTTGAACGGGTTGGCGGCGATGTCACCGGCGTCCGCGACCTGGGCGAGGGCGAACGGGGAGGCGTCCTGCGCCGGGTTGTACGGGCGGAGCAGGCGGGACGCCTCGCGGATGGCGTTGCCGCCGAAGCGGGCGCCGGGCCGGTAGGAGACGCCGCTGTCGAAGGGGACGCCGACCACGGCGACGTCGGCGGTGCCGACCTCGTCGAGCCGCGGCAGCCGCGCGAACGTCGCGGGACCGGCGTACCGCGGGACGCGGGACGAGTCGATCGGGCCGCGGAAGGCGTTCTGGTCGCTGCTCATGGTCGGGTCCTCCTGGGGTGTGGCGGGTTGTGGGGCTCCGGCCCGCTTGATGCCACGACGGTAAGCGGCCGGAAAGCAGCACAGAAGTGTATGTTCCCTCCACTGTACGAGCCGATGGTGTACGAAGGATCCATGTCGTCGTCCCGCTCGGAGGCCCTCTCCACTCCCCCCGCACCACCCGTCTCGCTCACCGCGCTGCTCGCCCGCCGGGACCTCGGGCTCCGGCTGCTCACGGGGCCCGAGGACGTCTCGATCCACTGGGTGCACACCTCGGAGATGGCCGACCCCTACCCGTACCTCCTCGGCGGCGAACTGCTCATGACGGCGGGCGTACAGCTCACCGACCCTGCCCGGTACGTGGAGCGGCTCGTGGAGGCCGGCGCCGCGGCGCTCGGCTTCGGCGTCACCCCGGTGTACGACACGGTGCCGGCGGCCCTCGTCGAGGCGTGCGCCCGGCACGGTCTGGCGCTGATCGAGGTGCCGCCCGAGACCCCCTTCACGGCGGTGGCGCGGGCGCTGTGGCGGCTGATGGCCGAAGCGCGGCTGCACGAGCTGCGCCGGGTGACGGAGGCGCAGCAGTCCCTGGCGACGGCGGCGGCGAGACCCGCTCCGGTCCCGGCGGTCCTCGGCGCGCTGGCCTCGCGGCTCGCGGGGCGGGCGGTGCTCTTCGGGGCGGACGGTACGGAGTCGCTCGCGGCGGGCCGGGAGGTACCGGCGGAGGCGGCGCGCGCGCTGCGGGAACTCGCCGGGGTGCTCGGCCCGCGCCCGGGCGGCCCGGCCTCGGCGAGCGGGGAGGGCGGCGGGTTCCGGCTCGCCGCGTACGCCCTCGGGGGCGGTGACGGTCTGACCCTCGGCGTGGCGACGGAGCGTCGCGGCCCCGGCGACCACACGATCGCGGGGGTCGCCGTCGTCCTGCTCTCGCTCCTGACGGCCCCGCACCGGGGCGCGGACGTGACGGTACGGGACGGGGCCCTGGTCCGGCTGCTCCTCGGCGCACCCCCGGCGGAGGTCGCGGCAGCGCTGGGCCCCGGCCCCTGGACGGTGGTCCACGCCTCGGGCGGCGACGGCACCCCGTTCGCGGCGGCCTCACTGGCGGCGGCGCTGGGGACACCGCTGGTGGACGGGGGCCGTACGGCTCCCAGGGCGGCGGGCTCGGGCCGTACGGCTCCCGGGGCGGCGGGCTCGGGCCGTACGGCGCCGGGGGGTGCGCTCGGAGCCGTACGCCTGCTCCTGACCGCCTCCTCCCCCGTCACCGCTCAGTCCGGCTGGACGCTGGGCGTGAGCGCCCCCGTCGAGGCGGGCGAACTCGCGGCGGCGGACGCTCAGGCGGCGCGCGCCCTGCGGCGGGCGGAGGCGACGGGGGCGGAGCTGGTGCGGCACCGCGCGGGCGGGATCACCGCCCTGGTGGACCCGGACGAGGCCACCGCCCACGCGCGCGCCCTCCTCGCCCCGCTGACCGAACCACTCGCCGAGACTCTGCGCGTCTGGCTCTCGCTGCACGGCGGCTGGGACCGGACGGCCGTCGCGATGGACCTCCACCGCAACACCGTCCGCCAGCGGATCGCCCGCTGCGCCGGGCTCCTGGGACGGGACCTGGACGATCCGGACGTCCGCATGGAGCTGTGGTTCGCGCTCAAGTCCCTCTGAAAGGGGAGGCCGGCCTCTCACCGCGCGTGCTCTGCGCCGCGCGTCAGCCGCTCCGGCACCGCCGGATCGGCTCGGATCGGCTCGGATCGGCTCAGCGGACGCCCGCCGCCTGGGCGACGGCCAGTTCCTCGACCCGGCTGCGGTACGCCTCGGCCAGGTCGCCGCCGTCCGCACCGGGAAGTCCCTCCGGACCGGCCCCGAGCGATTGCAGGACCGCGTCCGCACGGGCCTGACGGTCCGCCAACGCGTCCGTGGTGTGCGGATACATCAGCTCGAGCCCCCGCTTGTCGCCGTCCGACAGGTTCTGCCCGTTACCGGTCGGCGCGCAGCTGCTGGGGGTGGACTTGTAGAAGAACGCCGGGAACCGGTACAGCATCACGGACTTCGGGTCGAAGGGTCCGGCGACGAGATCCGGGTCGTCCGCGGTGCGCAGGTTGTGATCCACCTTCGCGCGCGGCCACTGGTTCGGCTTCCCCGCGAGGAACGTGTAGATGCCGGGGCGCCGGCCCTGGGCGTCCGCCACGAAGACACCGCCCGGGTCCTGCGTGGGGACGTACCCGACTTCGTCCTCCCAGCGGAACTCGCCCTCGCAGGTGCCGCGCATGTTCTGGTGGGAGTGGTGGAATCCCAGCGCGTGCAGGAACTCGTGCCGCACGGTGCCCTCCCACTGGGCGGGCCTGTTCACCGCGAACCGCCCGAGGTTCAGGCTGCGCTGGCCGGCGTTGCCCCCGACCTGACCGCCTCCCGCACCGATGGTGGGGTCCGTGCTGTCGGTGCCCACCAGGGAGAAGAAGCCCGGCAGGTCGAAGCTGACCCGGATCTCGGCGGCGAGGGCGGTGTCGGCCGTGGTCCAGCGCCGGAACGTTCCGCCCCCGCCGCTCTGCCCGAAGTCGAGTGTCAGGTTGCAGGCGTCGGTGATCTGCTTCGTCGCTCCCGCGATGTCCGCGTGCAACTGGTCGTTCCCGTCGAGGAACGCGACCCGCACCGTCGAACCCAGTGGCCACCTCCCGATGTCGGTGATGAGGAACTCCAGGGCACCGGCCGACGCGCGCCTCCAGCGATCCCGTACTTCGATCTCCGCGACGATCTCGTCAGGGAGGGATTCGAGTTCCATGACGGGTTCCATGACGCACCCTTTCGCATCACGTTCGAAACGGTCCCCCGACCAGTACAGGTCTCACGACGGATGGGCTGCTCTGCTCGACGCACGAGCGTGCCGACACAGGAAGCTCACGTCCCAGTATCACCCGAATGGAGCTGTTCTGCGACGTTACTGTCGCTCTGGGTAGTTCAGCATTCATCGAGTTGACGGCGCATCAGAGCCAGAGCTTGTTGACGGCGGTCTTCGTCGTCGTGCGGAAGGCGGTCAGCGGGGCGTCCTTGAAGTCGCCCATCTGACCCCAGCGGACGAGGGTGACGGTGCGGCCGTCGCGGCCGACGGAGAAGAGGTGGATGTCGGTGATGCCGATCTGCGGGTCGGCGGTGTCCAGGCTGTAGACCCAGGCGCCCTCCTCGACGGCGAGCTTGCCGTGGGAGGCGCTGACGGCCCGCAGGCCCGGGTTCTGCCGCTCAAGCAGGGGGCCGCAGCCGGCGAGGGCCTTGCGGAGGGTGTCGACCAGCTTCACGGCGTCGGCCTCGGTGCGGGCGACGGTGGTGATCTGGACGCCGTTGGTGTCGAGCTCGGTGCTGAACTCGCGGTAGCGGGTGTTCTGCGCAGGGATCTTGTACGGGGCGCAGAGGGCGCCGCCGTTCTCCGGGACGCCGGTGAAGACCTGGGTGGCGGTCCACGGCGTCGACGACGGCGGCATCTGGGAGGCGGCGAGGAAGGCGGGCTGGGCGGCGGCCTGCGCCGGGGCCGTGGCGAGGGCCGCGAGGCCCAGGGCGGCAGCGGCGGCGGTGGCGAGTGCGGTACGGAGCTTGTGCATGGTGGTGGATCCCCCGTCGGGTCGTTCGGTCAGTGCTCGACCAGCGTCGGGCCGCCGCCCGCCGCCTGCAACAGTGACGCGCCCACCGTCCGTCCCGGAACCATTCCACCCCCGCTGACGTGCAAGGACGTGAAGGGTGGGACGCAGGGTCGAGGGGGATGGAATGCCGAAGGACGCCGCCGTCGAGGAGTTCGCGCGGCTCGTGCGCGGGCTGAAGGCACGGGACGGGAGGAGTTACGAGGCGCTGGGCCGGCGCCTGAGCGTCAGCGCGTCCACCCTCCACCGCTACTGCTCCGGCGCGACCGTCCCGGAGGAGTTCGCCGTAGTCGACCGCCTCGCCCTGCTGTGCGGGGCGGACGAGGAGGAGCGGCGGGCCCTGGAGGGGGCCTGGACCCGCGCGGACGGCGCCCGCCGCCCTCCGGCACCGGGACCCGGCGCGGAGCCGGCGCCCGAGCCCAGCCCGGAGCCGAAGCCGGAACCCGGCCCGAAGCCGAAGCCCGAGCCCGGCCCGGAGCCGGAGCCGGAGCCCGGCCCGGAGCCGGAGCCCGAGCTGGAACCCGTGCACGCGCGCGTGCCGGGCCTCCCGTCCGCGCGGCGGAGGCGCCGGTGGGGGTGGGTGGGCGTGGTCGTCGGAGCGCCGGCGGTCGTGGGGACGGTGACGCTCGGAGCCGTACTCCTGCCCGGGAAGGCCCGGGAGCGGGCCGCCGAACCACCGGCGCCGCTGACGTGGACGGTCGCCTCGCACATCTGGAAGAACGGGTGCGGGCACACCTATCTCGTGGAGCGGACACCCCCTCCCCCGCCGGAGGCGGCCGACGCGCGGAGCTGGGCGGCGGCGCAGGGGGCCGTGGACGGCGGGGAGACGCTGGTACGGGTGTCGGTGCAGGGGAAGAGCTCGGCGGCGGTGGTGCTCCAGGCGCTGCACGTGCGGGTGGTGGAGCGGGGCGCGCCGCTGCCCTGGGCGGCGTACCGGATGGACGACGGGTGCGGCGGGGCGGTGACGCCGCGCCGTTTCGAGGTGGACCTGGACCGGCCGCGCCCGGTGGCGCGGGCGCTGGACGGGTACGACGCCTCCGGGCAGGAAGGCCGTACGCTCCCGGCGGTCTCCTTCCCCTACGCGGTCAGCGCCGCCGAGCCGGAGGAGCTGCTGGTCTCGGCGGCGACGGCGGGGTGCGACTGCCGCTGGTACCTGGAGCTGGTGTGGAGCAGCGAGGGCCGTTCGGGGACGGTGCGGATCACCGACGGCGGCCGCCCCTTCCGTACCGCCTCGGTCACGGGCAGGCCCTCGTTCGCGTACGACACGGTGGGCCGCCGCTGGGTCGGGGAGACGGCGCCCGCGTCCTGAGGGACGTGACGTGGACAACCATGGGCGCCCAGATCTGGACAGCGGCGCGAACTGATGGGTAACTTGACTGAGCAAGCGCTTAGGCATAGTGGGCCAGGCGCCCAGGACTCCGAGGAGGCGGCTCGTGCGCCGTACCGTATTCAACGAGGACCACGAGGCGTTCCGGGAGACCATCCGCGCCTTCATCGAGGCCGAGGTCGTTCCCGTCTACGACGAGTGGTTCGCGGCGGGCCAGGCGCCCCGCGACTTCTACGCCAAGCTCGGGGAGCTGGGGATCTTCGGCATCAACGTGCCCGAGGAGTTCGGCGGCGCGGGCCTGGACACCCACAAGTTCGAGGCCGTCCTCTACGAGGAGACCTCGCGCGCCGGCGTGCAGTTCGGCGGCTCCGGCGTCCACGTGCTGCTGGCCCTGCCGTACATCAAGATGCTCGCCACCGGCGACCAGAAGAAGCGCTACCTGCCGAAGTTCGTCACCGGCGAGGAGATGTGGGCCCTCGCGATGACCGAGCCGGGCACCGGCTCCGACGTCGCGGGCATGAAGACCACCGCCAAGCTCTCCGAGGACGGCACCCACTACGTCCTCAACGGCTCCAAGACCTTCATCACGGGCGGCGTCCACGCCGACCGCGTGATCGTCTGCGCCCGCACCTCCGCCCCGACGGCCGAGGACCGCCGCTTCGGCATCTCCCTCTTCGCCGTGGACACCAAGTCCGAGGGCTACTCCATCGGCCGCAAGCTGGACAAGCTGGGCCTGCGCACCTCCGACACCGCCGAGCTCGCGTTCGTCGACGTCAAGGTGCCCGTCGAGGACCTCCTCGGCGAGGAGGGCAAGGGCTTCTCCTATCTCGGCCACAACCTGGCCTCCGAGCGCTGGGGCATCGCCTTCGGCGCGTACGCGCAGGCCAAGGCCGCCGTCCGGTTCGCCAAGGAGTACGTGACCGACCGCACCGTCTTCGGCAAGCCGGTCGCGCACTTCCAGAACACCAAGTTCGAGCTGGCCGCCTGCCAGGCCGAGGTCGACGCCGCCGAGGCGGTCGCCGACCGCGCCCTCGAGGCCCTCGACGCGGGCGAGCTGTCCCCGGCCGAGGCCGCCAGCGCCAAGCTCTTCTGCACCGAGGTCGCGCACCGCGTCATCGACCGCTGCCTCCAGCTGCACGGCGGCTACGGCTACATGAACGAGTACCCGATCGCCCGCCTGTACGCCGACAACCGCGTCAACCGCATCTACGGCGGCACCAGCGAGATCATGAAGTCGATCATCGCCAAGTCGATGGGCCTGTAAGTCCTGGTGCCCGACACACACAACGCCCTGGATGGCCTGCTCGATCTGCTCGACCTCGAGCGGATCGAGCGGGACATCTTCCGGGGCGAGTCCCGCTCCGCGCTCGTCCCCCGCGTCTTCGGCGGCCAGGTGGCCGCCCAGGCGCTGGTGGCGGCGGGCAGGACCGTGCCGGAAGACCGCCTCGCGCACTCCCTGCACGCGTACTTCCTGCGCCCCGGGGACCCCGGCGCGCCGATCGTCTACACGGTCGACCGGATCCGCGACGGCCGGTCCTTCACCACCCGCCGGGTCGTCGCCGTCCAGCACGGGCAGCCGATATTCCACCTCTCCGCCTCCTTCCAGGCGTACGAGGAGGGGCTCGACCACCAGGCCGGCATGCCGGCCGCGCCCGCCCCGGAGTCGCTGCCGACGGCCGCCGAGATGCTCCCCCGGCACCTTCCGGAGGAGATCGCGACCCGGCTCGTCGAGGCGCGCGCCGCGGTGGACCTGCGGTACGCCGACACCCCGCCCTGGGGCTCCGTCGGGGAGCCGCGCGAACCGCGCTCGCAGGTGTGGTTCCGTACGAACGGCAAGCTGGCCGACGACCATCTGCTGCACGTCTGCCTGGCGACGTACGTCTCGGACATGACGCTGCTCGACTCCGTCCTGCTCGCGCACGGGCGCGGCGGCTGGGCCCTCGGGGACGTGGTCGGGGCCTCCCTCGACCACGCGATGTGGTTCCACCGGCCGTTCCGGGCCGACGAATGGCTCCTGTACGACCAGGAGTCGCCGTCCGCCTCCGCCGGGCGCGGGCTCGGCCAGGCCAGGATCTGGACGCGGGACGGGAAGCTGGCCATCACCGTCATCCAGGAGGGTGTCGTTCGCGTTCCGCGCTGACGACCGGACGGCGCCCCTTGCCGGGCCCAGGCTTCCGCGCCCGAACCCGCACCCGATGTACGGCGCACAATCGGTGCGGGTCCAGGCACAAGGGGCGGAGGCGCCCGCCAAAGGGCGCCGTCCCGTGTGCCCACCCGTCCCGCCCAGCGGGACGATTGCCCACACGGGGGTGGGGTTGGGCGGCGGGTGCGCGCCGCCCCCGGGCGCGCGTGGGCGCAGCCCCTGGGTGGGGCTCCGCTCAGCGGGTGCGGGGCGCCGCCCAGTCGGCGCATCGCCCCCCCCAGCGACCCGCTCAGCTCGTCAGGCCCGCCGCGTTCAGGGTGTACGTCGTCAGGGGCTCGTAGAAGCGGGGGTCCAGGACGTGGTCGTCCAGGGGGATCGTGACCTGCATCGTGCCCTCCGCCTCGCCGATGAACAGCGCCGGGTCGTTGGAGTCCGCGTAGCCGACCGAGTCGATCCCCCGCTGTCCGGCCCGCCCCGCCCACCCGTGGTCCGCGATCACCAGGTCCGGCCGCCCGTCCTCCCCGAGCGCGTCGAGGATCGCGTTCATCGGCTCCGGCGAGTGGGTGTGCCAGAGGCTCGCCCCACGCTCGAAGACGGCGACGTCGGCGAACTGCACGACGTACCCCTCGTCGGCGACGAGCCCCCCTGGGATGCGGACGATGTCGCAGCCCTGGGCGCGCAGCGCGGCCGCGACCCTGCTGTGGACGTCGATCAGGGCGCCGGGGTGGCCGGTCGCGAAGAGGACCCGCTCGCGACCCGCGGCGGCCTTGCGAAGCCGGGCGGCCATCCGGTCGAGGCCGTCGACGGTGAGCTCGGGGTCGATGGTGTCCTGGCCGGCGCGGTGGGCCGGGTCGTCGATGACTCCGCAGCGCTCGGCCATCACGGCGAGCACGTCCTGCTCGTCGGCCCAGCGGTCGCCGAGTTCGAGGCCGAGCCAGTAGTGCCGGTCGCCGTTGGCGAGCTTGCGGTAGTGGGAGAGGTTGTTGTCGCGCGGGGTGGCGACGTCTCCCGCGATCCGGGTACGGACGAGGTGCTCGACGAGGGCGGCACGGCTGATTATCGGCATGGAGCACATTCTGGCCGAGCGGCGGACGCCTTGGGCACACGTTTCGCCCCGTGGACCTTACGGGAGGCCCGGACCGGCCAGCGCCCCGAACGCCCCGTGGGCCAGCCTGCGCAGCAGGTCCTCCATGGACCGGCGGCCGACCGTGGCCAGGTGCGGGGTCGAGTTCAGGAGGCCGAACACGGCGTGGACCGCCGTCCGTACCTCGCTCTCGGCCGCCTCCGGGTGGAGCTCGCGCACCACCGCCACCCACAGTTCGACGTACTGCCGCTGGAGCTGCCGTACCCGCTTGCGGTCCTCGTCCTTGAGCCGGTCGAGCTCCCGGTCGTGGAGGGTGATGAGCGGCCGGTCGTCGAGGGCGAAGTCGATGTGCCCGTCGATGAGGGAGCCGAGGAGGGCCTCGGGGTCGCCGGTGGTCGCACCGGCCCGCACCCGCCCGCCGTCGAGGAGCCGCTCGCTGATGCCCACGAGGAGCTCGGCGAGCATCGCGTCCTTTCCGGGGAAGTGACGGTAGAGACCGGGCCCGCTGATGCCGACGGCGGCTCCTATCTCGTCGACGCCGACGCCGTGGAAGCCGCGCTCGGCGAAGAGGCGCGCGGCCTCTTTGAGGATCTGCTCGCGTCGCGTCGGGGCGTCCGTGCGGGTCGGGCTCGTGGTCATGGATTCGATTCTAGACAACCCCGTTAGCGGTCGTTAACCTGAGCGCAATACGTTAACGCTCATTAACCGAGCAAGGGAGCTCGAGGGATGCAGCAGGCACCTGTGCTGACGAGTGCGGCGGATCCCGCATCGCCGGCCTGGCAGGCGAACGAGGCGGCGCACCACGAGCTGGCCGCGAACCTGCGCGCCACGCTCGCGGCGGCCGCGTTGGGCGGGGGTGAGAAGTCCCGGGCCCGGCACACCGCGCGCGGCAAGCTGCTGCCCAGGGACCGGGTGGACACCCTTCTCGACCCGGGTTCGCCCTTCCTGGAGCTGGCCCCGCTCGCGGCGCACGGCATGTACGGCGACCAGGCCCCGGCGGCCGGCGTCATCGCCGGTGTCGGCCGGGTCTCGGGCCGCGAGTGCGTGATCGTGGCGAACGACGCGACCGTCAAGGGCGGCACGTACTACCCGATGACGGTGAAGAAGCACCTGCGGGCGCAGGAGGTGGCGCTGGAGAATCGTCTCCCCTGCCTCTACCTGGTGGACTCGGGCGGCGCCTTCCTGCCGATGCAGGACGAGGTCTTCCCCGACCGGGAGCACTTCGGCCGGATCTTCTACAACCAGGCCCGGATGTCCGGCGCGGGCATCCCGCAGATCGCGGCGGTCCTCGGCTCGTGCACGGCGGGCGGCGCGTACGTCCCGGCGATGAGCGACGAGGCCGTGATCGTACGGAACCAGGGGACGATCTTCCTGGGCGGTCCGCCGCTCGTGAAGGCGGCCACCGGCGAGGTCGTCACCGCCGAGGAGCTGGGCGGCGGTGAGGTCCACTCCCGGATCTCCGGCGTCACGGACCATCTGGCCGAGGACGACGCCCACGCGCTGCGGATCGTGCGGAACATCGTGGCCACGCTCCCGGAGCGCGGTGCGCTGCCGTGGTCGGTGGAGCCGGTCGAGGAGCCGAAGGTCGACCCGTACGGGCTGTACGGGGCCGTGCCCGTGGACTCCCGCACTCCCTACGACGTGCGCGAGGTCATCGCCCGGGTCGTGGACGGCTCGCGTTTCCAGGAGTTCAAGTCCGAGTACGGGCAGACGCTGGTCACCGGCTTCGCCCGGATCCACGGCCACCCGGTCGGCATCGTCGCCAACAACGGCATCCTGTTCGCCGAGTCCGCGCAGAAGGGCGCGCACTTCATCGAGCTGTGCGACCAGCGCGGGATCCCGCTCGTCTTCCTGCAGAACATCACCGGTTTCATGGTCGGCAAGGCGTACGAGCACGGCGGCATCGCCAAGCACGGCGCGAAGATGGTCACGGCCGTGGCCACCACCCGGGTGCCGAAGCTGACGGTCGTCGTCGGCGGTTCGTACGGCGCGGGCAACTACTCGATGTGCGGCCGGGCGTACTCCCCCCGCTTCCTGTGGATGTGGCCCAACGCCAAGATCTCCGTCATGGGCGGCGAGCAGGCCGCGTCCGTCCTCGCGACCGTCAAGCGCGACCAGCTCGGCGACGGTTGGAGCGCGGAGGAGGAAGAGGCCTTCAAGGCCCCGATCCGTGAGCAGTACGAGTCCCAGGGCAACGCCTACTACGCGACGGCCCGGCTCTGGGACGACGGGGTCATCGACCCGCTGGAGACCCGGCAGGTCCTCGGCCTCGCCCTGACCGCCTGTGCCAACGCGCCCCTGGGTGACCCCCAGTTCGGCGTCTTCCGGATGTGAGGAAGTCCATGTTCGACACAGTGCTCGTCGCCAATCGCGGCGAGATCGCGGTCCGGGTCATCCGCACGCTGCGGGCACTCGGCGTGCGCTCGGTGGCCGTGTACAGCGACGCGGACGCCGACGCCCGGCACGTACGGGAGGCGGACACGGCGGTACGGATCGGTCCGCCGCCGGCCTCCGAGTCGTATCTGTCCGTCCCCGCGCTGCTCGAGGCCGCCGCCCGCACCGGCGCGCAGGCCGTCCACCCGGGCTACGGGTTCCTCGCCGAGAACGCCGGCTTCGCGCAGGCGTGCGCGGACGCGGGGCTCGTCTTCATCGGTCCGCCGTCCTCCGCGATCTCCCTGATGGGCGACAAGATCAGGGCGAAGGAGACGGTCAAGGCGGCGGGCGTCCCGGTCGTCCCCGGCGCGGCCGATCCCGAACTGGCCGAGGCGGCCCGCGCGCTCGGCGCGCCCGTGCTGCTCAAGCCGAGCGCGGGCGGCGGCGGCAAGGGCATGCGGCTCGTCCGGGACCTGGCGGTCCTGGACGACGAGATCGCGGCGGCGCGCCGTGAGGCCCGCTCCTCGTTCGGCGACGACACCCTCCTCGTGGAGCGGTGGATCGACCGGCCCCGGCACATCGAGATCCAGGTCCTCGCCGACGCCCATGGGAACGTGGTCCACCTCGGCGAGCGCGAGTGCTCGCTCCAGCGCCGCCACCAGAAGATCATCGAGGAGGCGCCGAGCGTCCTGCTGACCCCGGAGATCCGGGCGGCGATGGGCGCGGCGGCGGTCGAGGCTGCGCGGTCCTGCGGGTATGTGGGCGCGGGCACGGTCGAGTTCATCGTGCCGGGCGGCGATCCGGCCTCGTACTACTTCATGGAGATGAACACCCGGCTCCAGGTCGAGCACCCGGTGACCGAGCTGATCACGGGTGTCGATCTGGTGGAGTGGCAGCTGCGGGTGGCGGCGGGCGAGCCGCTGCCGTTCGCGCAGGAGGACATCCGGCTCGACGGCTGGGCGATCGAGGCCCGGTTGTGCGCGGAGGATCCCTCGCGCGGGTTCCTGCCCTCGGGCGGTACGGTCCTCGCCCTGAACGAGCCGCAGGGGGACGGGGTCCGTACGGACTCGGGTCTGAGCGAGGGCACGGAGGTCGGCAGCCTGTACGACCCGATGCTCGCGAAGGTCATCGTCCACGCGAAGGACCGCCCCACGGCCCTCCGCAAGCTGCGGGCGGCCCTGGCGGACACGGTCACCCTGGGCGTCCCGACGAACGCGGGTTTCCTGCGCAGGCTGCTCGCCCACCCGGACGTCGTCTCCGGCGCCCTGGACACGGGTCTGGTGGAGCGGGACGCGGAGAGCCTCGTCCCGGAGGGCGTACCGGACGAGGTGTACGCGGCGGCGGCGGCCGTCCGGTTCGCGGATCTCGCCCCGGCGCCCCGGGGCGGCTGGACGGACCCGTTCTCGGTGCCGAGCGGCTGGCGTCTCGGCGGCCGTCCGGCTCCGCTCCCCTTCCCCGTACGTGTGGCGGGACATGAACCCGTGACAGCGCAGGCGCCGGCCGGTGCCCGGGTCGCCGACGACTCGGTGGCCGTGACCGTGGACGGCGTCGTCCACCGCTTCCACCGCGCCGGGAACTGGCTCGGCAGGGACGGCGACTCCTGGCACGTGCTCGACCACGATCCGGTCGAGGCCGCGCTCAGCGGGGCGAGGCACGGCGGGGCCGACACGCTTGCCGCGCCGATGCCCGGCACCGTCACCGTCGTCAAGGTGGCCGTCGGGGACGAGGTCGAGGCGGGGCAGAGTCTGCTCGTCGTCGAGGCGATGAAGATGGAGCACGTCATCTCCGCCCCGCACGCCGGCACCGTCACCGAGCTGGACGTGACGCCCGGCAGCACCGTCGCCATGGACCAGATCCTGGCCGTCGTCGCACCCCGGGAGGAGTCATGACCACGGGCCTGCCCATGACCGTGAGGGATCCCGGGCTGCCCGCCCGGGTCCGGATCCACGAGGTCGGCGCCCGGGACGGGCTGCAGAACGAGAAGACGGCCGTCCCGACCGATGTGAAGGCCGAGTTCGTGCGGCGGCTCGCCGCCGCCGGGCTCGGCACGATCGAGGCGACCAGCTTCGTGCACCCGAAGTGGGTGCCCCAACTGGCCGACGCCGAGGAGCTTTTCCCGCGCGTGCGGGACCTGCCCGTCCGCCTGCCCGTCCTCGTGCCGAACGAGCGCGGTCTCGACCGGGCCCTCGCGCTCGGCGCCCGCGAGGTCGCCGTGTTCGCCTCGGCGACCGAGTCCTTCGCGAAGGCCAATCTGAACCGGACCGTCGACGAGGCGCTCGCGATGTTCGCGCCGACCGTCACGCGGGCCATAGAGGCCGGCCTCAGGGTGCGCGGCTACCTCTCGATGTGCTTCGGCGACCCCTGGGAGGGCGCCGTCCCCGTCGAGCAGGTCGTCCGCGTCACCAAGGCGCTCGCCGAGATGGGCTGCGACGAGCTGAGCCTCGGGGACACCATCGGCGTCGCGACCCCCGGCCACGTCACCCGGCTGCTCGGGGAGCTGAACGAGGCCGGCGTCCCCACCTCCCGTATCGCCGTGCACTTCCACGACACGTACGGGCAGGCGCTCTCCAACACCCTGGCCGCCCTGCGCCACGGGGTGACCACCGTCGACGCCTCCGCCGGCGGCCTCGGCGGCTGCCCGTACGCGAAGAGCGCGACCGGCAATCTCGCCACCGAGGATCTCGTGTGGATGCTCGACGGTCTCGGCATCGAGACCGGAGTCGATCTGGCCGCCCTCACCGCCACGAGCGTGTGGATGGCCGAGCAACTGGGCCGACCCAGCCCTTCCCGTACCGTCCGTGCCCTCTCCCACCAGGAGTGACGATTCCCATGTCCCTCGACCACCGGCTCACCGCAGAGCACGAGGAACTCCGCCGTACCGTCGAGGCGTTCGCCCACGACGTCGTGGCGCCGAAGATCGGCGACTACTACGAGCGGCACGAGTTCCCGTACGAGATCGTCCGCGAGATGGGCCGCATGGGCCTGTTCGGGCTGCCGTTCCCCGAGGAGTACGGCGGCATGGGCGGCGACTACCTGGCGCTCGGCATCGCCCTCGAGGAGCTGGCCCGGGTCGACTCCTCCGTGGCGATCACCCTGGAGGCGGGTGTCTCGCTCGGCGCGATGCCGGTGTTCCTCTTCGGTACGGAGGAGCAGAAGCGCGCGTGGCTGCCGCGGCTGACGGCGGGCGAGATGCTCGGCGCGTTCGGCCTGACGGAGCCGGGCGCCGGCTCGGACGCCGGCGGCACCCGCACGACGGCCGTCCGCGACGGCGACCACTGGGTGATCAACGGCTCGAAGTGCTTCATCACCAACTCCGGTACGGACATCACGGGCCTGGTGACGGTCACGGCGGTCACCGGCCGCAAGCCGGACGGCCGTCCGCTGATCTCCTCGATCATCGTCCCCTCCGGCACTCCCGGTTTCACGGTCGCCGCCCCCTACTCGAAGGTCGGCTGGAACGCCTCGGACACCCGTGAGCTGTCCTTCGACGACGTCCGGGTCCCGGTGGAGAACCTCCTCGGCGAGGAGGGCCGTGGGTACGCGCAGTTCCTGCGGATCCTGGACGAGGGCCGGGTCGCGATCGCGGCGCTCGCGACGGGGCTCGCGCAGGGCTGTGTGGACGAGTCGGTGAAGTACGCGAAGGAACGTCACGCCTTCGGCCGGCCGATCGGCGACAACCAGGCCATCCAGTTCAAGATCGCCGACATGGAGACGCGGGCGCACATGGCCCGGATCGGCTGGCGGGACGCGGCCTCGCGGCTGGTCCTCGGCGAGCCGTTCAAGAAGGAGGCGGCGATCGCGAAGCTGTACTCCTCCACCGTGGCGGTGGACAACGCCCGTGACGCCACGCAGATCCACGGCGGCTACGGCTTCATGAACGAGTACCCGGTGGCCCGGATGTGGCGCGACTCGAAGATCCTGGAGATCGGCGAGGGCACCAGCGAGGTCCAGCGGATGCTGATCGCACGGGAGTTGGGCCTTCAGGCCTGAGTCCGTCCGCGCGTCTCGGCGGAGCCCGCCGCCCCTGGGGTGGTGGGCTCCGTCGCGCCTGCCCAGGTGGGGTCCGTGTGCCTGCCCAGGCGGATCCGTGCGCCTGCCAAGGCGGGTCTGTCATGCCTGCTCAGGCGGGGTCTGTCAGGCCTGTCCAGGTGGGGTCCGTCACGCTCCCCCACCCCTACAGAGTTTGATGAGGTTAGGCTAACCTACGTTCTCATGACGAACGCCGAGACCGCCCCCTTCCAGTTCTTCCGCCTCCAGGTCGACCGGACCCGGCGGCTCGGCCCGTCCCTGGTCCGGGTCACCTTCACCGGGGACGACCTGAAGAACTTCGCCGCCGGCGGCCGCGACCAGTCGCTCTCCCTCTTCCTGCCGCACCCCGGCCAGGAGGCGCCCGTCCTGCCGCCGTTGGACAACCCGGACATGTACGCCATCCTGGGTGCCTGGCGCGCGATGCCCGACGACGAGCGGGCCGTGATGCGCTCGTACACGGTCCGCGAGCAGCGCACGGAGCCGGTGAACGAGGTCGACATCGACTTCGCGCTCCACGCGGACGGCGGCCCGGCCTGCCGCTGGGCCGCCCAGGCCAAGCCCGGTGACCGGGTGGTCGTGCTCGGTCCCGCCGTCGCCGAGAACACCGGTGTCCGCTTCCAGCTGCCCGAGGACGCCGACTCCGTCCTCATCTGGGCGGACGAGACGGCCCTTCCGGCCGCCTCCGCGATCCTGGAGTGGCTGCCGGCCGAGACCCGCGCGCAGGTGTTCCTCGAAGTGCCGTACGCGGGCGACCGCATGGAGCTCGCGACGCAGGCCGACGCGACGGTCACCTGGCTCGTACGGGAGGAGGGGGCGCCGTCCGCCGTCGACGCGGTGCGCGGCGCCGAGCTGCCCGGCGAGGCCCCGTACGTCTGGATCGCGGGCGAGTCCGGTGCGGTGAAGGCACTGCGCCGGCACTTCGTGCGGGAGCGCGGACTCGACCGGCGCCGGGTGACGTTCGTCGGCTACTGGCGCAAGGGGCTCTCCGAGGACGCGCTGCGCGAGGTCCCGGACGAGACGCAGGAAGACGCGTAGGTCTTCGCCGCCTTCCGGCGTTCAACTTCCTTTTGACGGTTGTGACCTGAGAGGGGCGAGGGGACGTTGCGATGCGTTATTAGGTTAGGCTAACCTAATAACGCATCGCCCCCTCGCCCCTCTCTGCTGTCCGGAGGCCCCCCACATGCGCTCCCACCTGCTCAATGACGCCACGGCGGAGAGCTACCGCCGCTCCGTCACCGAAGGAGTCGAGCGCGTGGCGGCCAAACTCGCCTCGACGCGGGGACCGTTCAGCGGTGTGACGCCCGCCGAGCTCGCCCCCGTCATCGACGCCGTCGACCTCGACCGGCCGCTCGGTGACTCCTCCGCCGCCCTCGACGAGCTGGAGAGCGTCTACCTCCGCGACGCCGTCTACTTCCACCACCCGCGCTACCTGGGGCACCTCAACTGCCCGGTGGTCATCCCCGCCGTCCTCGGCGAGGCCGTCCTCTCGGCCGTCAACTCCTCGCTCGACACCTGGGACCAGAGCGCCGGCGGCACCCTCATCGAGCGCAAGCTGATCGACTGGACCACCGGCCGCATCGGCCTCGGCCCGGCCGCCGACGGCGTGTTCACCAGCGGGGGTACGCAGTCCAACCTGCAGGCCCTGCTCCTCGCCCGCGAGGAGGCCAAGACCCGCGACCTGGCGAAGCTCCGCATCTTCTCCTCCGAGTGCAGCCACTTCAGCGTCCAGAAGTCGGCCACCCTCCTCGGCCTGGGCCACGACGCCGTCGTCTCGATCCCGGTCGACCGGAACAAGCGGATGCAGTCCGTCGTCCTCGCCGCCGAGCTGGCGGCCTGCCGCGCCGAGGGCCTCGTCCCGATGGCGATCGTCGCCACCGCGGGCACCACCGACTTCGGCTCCATCGACCCGCTGCCCGAGATCGCCGCCCTGGCCGACGAGTACGGCGCCTGGATGCACGTGGACGCGGCCTACGGCTGCGGGCTGCTCGCCTCCCCGACCCGCCGCCACCTCCTGGACGGCATCGAGCGGGCCGACTCGGTCACCGTCGACTTCCACAAGTCCTTCTTCCAGCCGGTCAGCTCCTCGGCCGTCCTGGTCCGCGACGGCGCCACGCTGCGCCACGCGACCTACCACGCGGATTACCTGAACCCCCGCCGCACCCTCGCGGAGCAGATTCCGAACCAGGTCGACAAGTCGCTCCAGACCACCCGCCGTTTCGACGCGCTGAAGCTCTGGATGACCCTCCGCGTGATGGGCGCCGACGGTGTCGGGCAGCTCTTCGACGAGGTCTGCGACCTGGCCGCCGAGGGCTTCGCGATGCTCGCCGCCGACCCGCGCTACGACGTCGTGGTCGAGCCGCAGCTCTCCACGCTCGTCTACCGCTACATCCCGGAGGCCGTCACCTCCCCCGAGGACATCGACCGGGCCAACCTCCACGCCAGGAAGGCGCTGTTCGCCTCCGGTGAGGCCGTCGTCGCCGGGACCAAGGTCGACGGCCGCCAATACCTCAAGTTCACCCTGCTCAACCCCGAGACGACCACGGCCGACATCGCCGCCGTCCTCGATCTGATCGCCGGCCACGCCGAGCAGTACCTGGGAGAGACCCTTGTCCACGCCTGAGACGACCGAGACGTACGACTTCATCGGCATCGGACTCGGTCCGTTCAACCTCGGACTCGCCTGCCTGACCGAGCCGATCGACGAGCTGAACGGCCTCTTCCTGGAGTCGAAGCCGGACTTCGAGTGGCACTCGGGGATGTTCCTCGAAGGCGCCCACCTCCAGACCCCGTTCATGTCGGACCTGGTCACGATGGCGGACCCCACCTCGCCGTACTCCTTCCTGAACTACCTGAAGGAGAAGGGCCGGCTGTACTCGTTCTACATCCGGGAGAACTTCTACCCGCTGCGGACCGAGTACAACGACTACTGCCGCTGGGCCGCCGGGAAGCTCTCCTCCGTCCGCTTCTCGACGACCGTCGCCTCCGTGACCTTCGACGAGGCCGCCGGGGTGTACGTGGTGACCACCGAGGCCGGAGAAACGTTCCGCTCGCGGAAGCTCGTCCTCGGCACCGGCACCCCGGCGTACGTCCCCGAGACCTGCCAGGGCCTCGGCGGCGACCTCATCCACAACTCGCGCTACCTCCCGAACAAGGAGGCGCTCCAGAGGAAGAGGTCCATCACCCTGGTCGGCAGCGGCCAGAGCGCCGCCGAGATCTACTACGACCTCCTGAGCGAGATCGACGTCCACGGCTACCAGCTGAACTGGGTGACCCGCTCCCCGCGCTTCTTCCCGCTCGAGTACACCAAGCTCACCCTGGAGATGACCTCCCCGGAGTACGTGGACTACTTCCACGCGCTGCCCGAGCAGACCCGCTACCGCCTGGAGACCCAGCAGAAGGGCCTCTTCAAGGGCATCGACGGCGAGCTGATCGACGCCATCTTCGACCTGCTCTACCAGAAGAACCTGAACGGCCCGGTCCCCACCCGGCTCCTCACCAACTCGGCCCTCCACTCGGCCGCGTACGACTCCACGACGGGCACGTACACCCTCGGCTTCCACCAGGAGGAGCAGGAGAAGGACTTCACGGTCGACACCGAGGGCCTGATCCTCGCCACCGGCTACAAGTACGCCGTCCCCGCCTTCCTGGAGCCGGTCCGCGACCGGCTCAACTGGGACGGCCAGGGCCGCTTCGACGTGGCCCGCAACTACGCGATCGACACGACGGGCCGCGGGGTCTTCCTGCAGAACGCCGGCGTGCACACCCACTCGATCACCTCGCCCGACCTCGGCATGGGGGCGTACCGCAACGCGTACATCATCGGGGCGATGCTGGGATACGACTACTACCCCGTCGAGAAGACCATCGCTTTCCAGGAGTTCGCGGTATGACCGTATCGATACGTCCCTTCGACCCCTCGAAGGACGCCCGGCTGATCCACCCCTGGGTCACCCATCCCAAGGCCGCCTTCTGGATGATGCAGGGCGCGACGCTCCAGGACGTCGAGCGCGAGTACGCGGCGATCACCGCCCACCCGTACCACGAGGCCTTCATCGGCGAGGTCGACGGCGAGCCGGCCTTCCTCATGGAGCGGTACGACCCGTCGCAGCTTGAGCTGGTCGGGCTCTACGAGCCGCAGCCCGGCGACGTCGGCATGCACTTCCTCGTCGCGCCCACCGACACCCCCGTGCACGGCTTCACCCGGACCGTCATCACCGCCGTGATGGCGGAGCTCTTCGCCGACCCGGCGACCGTGCGCGTGGTCGTCGAGCCCGACGTGGCCAACAAGGCCGTCCACGCGCTCAACGAGGCCGTCGGCTTCGTGCCCGAGCGCGAGATCCAGAAGCCGGAGAAGAAGGCCCTGCTGAGCTTCTGCACCCGCGAGCAGTTCGAGGCCGCCGTGGGGGTCGCCGCGTGAATCCCGTGACCGATCCCGTCGCCCACCTCACCCCCGAGCTCTGGGCCGACGCCAACCGCGCTCTGATCCGCAAGGGCCTCGCCGAGTTCGCCCACGAGCGGCTCCTCGACCCGCGCGAGCTGGGCGAGAGCCGCTACGCGGTGCTCGCCGACGACGGCACGACCGAGTACCGCTTCACCGCGGACCGGTTCGCCCTCGACCACTGGCAGGTCTACCCCGAGTCGATCAGCCGGCACCGCGGCGACGAGCAGCTCCCGCTGGACGCGCTCCAGTTCATCACCGAACTCCGCGGCGCCCTCGGCCTCAGCGACGAGGTCCTGCCGGTCTACCTGGAGGAGATCTCCTCCACCCTCGCCGGTACGGCCTACAAGGCGACCAAGCCGAGGGTGACCTCCGCCGAGCTGGCCCACGCCGGCTTCCAGGCCATCGAGACCGGGATGACCGAGGGCCACCCCTGCTTCGTCGCCAACAACGGCCGGCTCGGCTTCGGCGTCGACGAGTTCCGCGCGTACGCCCCCGAGGCCGCGAGCGACATTCACCTGATCTGGCTGGCGGCGCGGCGCGACCGCACGACCTTCACGGCGGGCGCGGACATCGAGTACGAGACGTTCGTCCGCGCCGAGCTGGGCGACGCGACGGTGGACGGCTTCGCGGCGACGCTGACCGCCCGCGGCCTGGACCCGGCCGACTACCTCCTCATGCCCTGCCACCCCTGGCAGTGGTGGAACAAGCTGTCGGTCACGTTCGCCGCCGAGGTGGCGCAGCAGCGTCTCGTCTACCTGGGCGAGGGCGACGACACGTACCTCGCGCAGCAGTCGATCCGTACGTTCTTCAACACCTCTGACCCGACGAAGCACTACGTCAAGACGGCCCTCTCCGTCCTCAACATGGGCTTCATGCGTGGCCTTTCGGCCGCGTACATGGAGGCCACCCCGGCCATCAACGACTGGCTGCACCAGCTCATCGAGTCGGACTCGGTCTTCGCCGCGGCCCGGTTCTCGATCATCCGCGAGCGGGCGGCCGTCGGCTACCGGCACCTGGAGTACGAGGCCGCGACCGACCGGTACTCCCCCTACCGCAAGATGCTGGCGGCGCTCTGGCGCGAGTCGCCGGTGCCGACGCTCGCCGAGGGCGAGCGCCTGGCGACGATGGCCTCGCTCCTCCACGTGGACCACGCGGGCGCGTCCTTCGCGGGCGCCCTGATCAAGGAGTCGGGCCTGGAGCCGGCGGCGTGGCTCCGCCGCTACCTGGACGCGTACCTCCTCCCGGTCCTCCACAGCTTCTACGCCTACGACCTGGCGTTCATGCCGCACGGCGAGAACGTGATCCTGGTCCTCGACGAGCAGGGCACGGTCTCCCGCGCGATCTTCAAGGACATCGCGGAGGAGATCGTCGTCATGGACCCGGCGGCGGTCCTGCCGCCGGCGGTGGAGCGCGTCCGCGCCGAGATCCCGGAGGACATGAAGCTCCTCTCGGTCTTCACGGACGTCTTCGACTGCTTCTTCCGCTTCCTGGGCGCGACCCTGGCAGCGGAGGGCGTCCTGGCCGAGGACGACTTCTGGCGGACGGTCGCGGAGTGCGTCCGCGCCTACGAGGCGTCGAAGCCGGAACTGTCGGACCGCTTCGCCCAGTACGACATGTTCGCGGAGACGTTCGCCCTCTCGGCCCTCAACCGCCTCCAGCTCCGCAACAACAAGCAGATGGTCGACCTGGCGGACCCGTCGGCGGCACTCCAGCTGGTCGGCGACCTGGTGAACCCGATAGCCCGGTTCGCCTGACCTTCCCTGAAGACCGATGTGAGCCCCGCCGGAGTACGGTCCTCCGCCGGGGCTCACATCTTTTTCTACGCCAGAGGTCAGAAGAGGGTTTCCCGTCGGGGTAGCCGTTGCCGGCCTCCCTGCGTCCCGCGCCCTCGTGTCAGAGCCGGTCGGCCGCCCGGACCCGGTGGAGGTGAATGAGGACGTCGTAGGCCCGGCCGAGGGCGAGGACGGGCAGCGGGTCGGGGGTGAAGGTCGAGCCGGCGTCGTAGACCGGCCGGGCGCCGTCGAGCCAGGCGCGGGCCCTTGCGGGCGCCGTCCGCAGGTCGAGGTAGAAGTCCCGGTGGCCGACGCGGTCCAGGACGTGCTCGTTCATGCCCGGACGCGCCGCCGGGACGGTGACCGGTTTCCAGTCTCCGGCAAGGGAGGCGTCCTTGGTGAGGAAGGAGCCGCCGGCGAAGCTGAAGCCGATCGCGGCGTAACCCCGGCCCAGGCGTTCGCGCAGGACGGCGCCCTGGGTCCGCGGGTACATGTCCGGGTGGGTCGAGAGGTATCCGACGTGGCCGTTGTGGGCCGAGAGAAGCATCTTGTGGCCCGTGTGGCGCTGCCACCACAGCACGTTGTCGGCCATGGCCTGGTCGCGCAGACTCTCGGCGGCGGTGACCGAGGCGGGGTCGGCGAGGTCGACGGTGGCGAAGGCGAAGGACTGCGCGATGTTCCGGGCGTGCTGCACCGTCCACGCGTGGTCGCCGCCGCCCTCCTCCTGATGCTCCGCGACCAGGTCGAGTGCCTCCTGGGCGCGTGCGGCGTTCGCCACGCGTTCCGCGACCGGTCTGCGCAGGTAGCCGAAGATGTCGTCGAAGGGGCGCAGCCCGGCGTACAGCTCGGTGAGCCGGGGAAGCGCCTCGGGCCGTGTCCTGCCGACGGACGACAGCACGCGCTCGAAGATGTGGTCGCCGAGCTCGGGCGCCCCGAGGTCGTCCCCCATGAAGTGGACCGGGTGGTCGGGGTGGCGGCGGTTGTGCTCGCGCATCCAGGTGATCAGGCTGACGAACTCCTCCCGCTCCCAGGGGGATCCGGCAAGGGTCTCCTTCGCGATCGTCCGCGGGTCGCCGGGTCCGCCCTGGAGGTACTCGTCGATCCTGAGCCCCGCCGACCAGCTCATCTCCAGGGCGAAGGTGGTGAAGCCGCGCTCCTCGACAAGGTGCCGGAAGACGCGTTCCTTCATGGCGAAGAACTCGTGCGAACCGTGCGTGGCCTCGCCGAGACCCACTACCTTCGCGTCGCCGACCATGGCGCTCAGCGCCCGCAGGTCCGTGGTCCTGCCGCCGGGCTCCGTGGAACGCAGAGGGTGGGCGGACCGCTCCAGGGAGCGTATGAGGGCCGCTTCCCGGTGCGCCGCGCCGGGGTCGGCGGACAGCGCCGATGCGGGAGACGCCGCAGACGCGGTCGGGGCCGCTCGCACGGCCGGTGGCGCGGCGACCGCGGGGGCGGCGAGCGCCGTCGCGACGAGCACTCCCGTGAGGGAGATCAACCCTCGCCTGCCGATCGGCGTTCTGTATCCGCGCATGCTGACCGCTCCTTGCGTGTGGGGCTTTCGAACCGTTCAAGTGATCTTGGCGCCCCAGGGCGCGGAGCGCGCTGGGGCGCCCCACCGACTTCCTCCGGGGGGCACCCCCACCGCGTTCCGGCCCGCTGCCCGGATGGTCCGGTGGATCTTGGACCCAGCAAGGTGGACGAACACATTCCGATTCACGAGGGAAGGAACTCCCTGTGCCCAGCTTGAAGTCGGTGGGCCGCCGCGCGGCGCGCTTCACCGCCGTCGGCGCTCTCGCCGTCGCGACCTGCGCCACCCTGATGACGGGCAGCGCGGGAGCGATCGTCAACGGGACGGAATCCACGGAGCGCTACCCGTTCATGGCGTCGATCCCGGAGTCGGCCCCGGAGCACGGGGTGTACGACGGTTCCTGCGGGGCGTCTCTGATCGATCCGCGGTGGGTGCTGACGGCGGCCCACTGCGTGCGGGGTGACGGCCTGGTCCTTGAGGGCATCGTCCGGATCGGCAGCGAGGAGCGGAAGTCCGGGGGAACCGTCCGGGCCATCGAGCGGACCGTCGTCCACCCCGGCTTCGTGAGCGGTGAGGGGAAGGCCGCCAACAGGAACGACATCGCGCTGGTCCGCCTCGACCGCCCGGTCGACGAGAAGCCCGTACGGATCGCGGAGCGGGTCGGACGGCCCGGCACCCCGACCCGGATCCTGGGATTCGGCACCACCCTCGACACCGAGCTGAAGTTCGCGGAGCGGTTGCGGGAGCTGGAGACGCGTACGGGTGCCGCCGACGAGTGCGCTCCCGGCTACGCGGACCGGACCCGACTGTGCACGATCAGCCGGGTGCCCCGGGCCATGGCGTGCTTCGGGGACTCCGGCGGGCCGCAGCTCCAGAAGGGCAGGCACGGGCGATGGGAGCTCATCGGAACCACGTCGGGTCCCGGCGCCCCGGGGCTCGCCTGCTCGGCCGGGCCGGGCCTCTACACCAGCGTGCCCGCCTACACGGAGTGGATCCGGAAGACGATCCGGCGCGACACCTGACCCGGACAGCGGTCGGGCGGGGACACTCTCCGGTCGGTCGGGGAGCGGCCGTTCAGGCGCCCTCGTCGAAGCGGCCCGCCTCCACCTGGAGGGCGAGGGTCTGCAGCACCTCGGCCGAGGAGACGTCGGTCCGCCCCTCGTCGTGCGTCATGGCGAGGCTCGTGAAGGCCAGGGTGAACCCGGAGACCATGGTGTACAGCACGGGACCGAGGGCCGTGGCGAGGAGGCGGGTCACCTCCTGCGGAGTGGCGTCGGCCGGCACCCTGATGTGGGGCAGCATCTCGTTCAGCATCTGCGTGATCACCCGGGGCTCGACCTCCGACGCCGACTCGAGAGCCTCCTCGTCCCCGTCCTCCACCGCGCGCCGGATCTCCTGAGCCTCCGTCAGGATGCCGATCACTCGCCTCAGAACCTCAGCTCGCTCCATCCACGGAGCCTAGGGGATGTCTTGCCGATCAGGCCGGGCTCGCGACGCCTGGCACCGCACCTCGCCGCGTTGTCGTCGGTCGACAACGTCCCCCAGCTACCGCTGGGAGGTGCCCCCACCGCGTTGCCTCCCTCCTCCGCCTTGCGAGGCACGGCACCAGACGCCGCTCCCTGATCCGGCCTGACCGACAAGACACCCCCTAGCCCCGTACCGGCGCGCGCAGAGCGGGTTCGGGAACGCCCGACCGGTCCGCACGCGCGGAACGCCCGGCCGAGAAGCCCCGGCCGGGCGTTTCCGTACCTACGGACCGGCTACCGCGCCGGCCAGGGCACCTGCGGCGACCGGTAGAAGTCGATGCCGAGTGCCTCGAAGCGCGGTGCCTGTTCCGCGAGTCGGACCTTGTACGTGTCCCAGTCGTGGGTCTCCGCCGGGGACCAGCCGAGTTCGGCCACGCCCGGCAGGCGCGGGAAGGCCATGACGTCGAGGTCGTCCGTGGTGGCGAGCGTCTCCGTCCACAGCGGGGCCTCGACGCCCCGGACGGCGTTCTCCGGGGCTCCCGGCAGATAGGTGGCCGGGTCCCAGTCGTACGACTCCCGTACCTCGACGTGTCCGGCCCAGGCGAGGCCGAGCGGGGTGTCCTCGGTGTACTTCATGTCGAGGTACGTGCGGTCGGCCGGCGAGAGGATGAGGCCGGTGCCGTTCCGCGCGACGGCGGCGACCCGTTCCTTCTCGGCGGCGGGGGTGCGGTCGAGGCCCCAGTACTGGACGAGGGCGCCCTCGACGGGGGTGGTGCCGGTCAGCTGGTGCCAGCCGATGACCTTCTTGCCGTACTTCGCGACGACCGGCTGCACCCGGTTCATGAAGGCCACGTAGTCGGCGTGGCTGGTGGAGTGCGCCTCGTCGCCGCCGATGTGGACGTAGCGGCCGGGGGTGAGCGCGGCGATCTCCCGGATCACGTCGTCGACGAAGGCGTACGTGATGTCCTTGGGCACGCACAGGGAGCTGAGGCCGACCTTGATGCCCGTGTAGAGGGGCGGGGCGACGCCGTCGCAGTTGAGCTCGGCGTAGGAGGAGAGGGCCGCGAAGGTGTGGCCCGGCATGTCGACCTCGGGGATCACCTCCTGGTAGCGGGAGGCGGCGTACCGGACGATCTCCCGGTACTGCTCCTTGGTGTAGAAGCCGCCGGGGCCGCCGCCGACCTCGGTGGAGCCGCCGTGGCTGGTGAGCCGGGGCCAGGAGTCGACGGCGATGCGCCAGCCCTGGTCGTCGGTGAGGTGCAGATGGAGGGTGTTGATCTTGTAGAGGGCGAGCTGGTCGATGTACCGCTTCACCTCGTCGACGGTGAAGAAGTGACGGGCGACGTCGAGCATGGCGCCCCGGTAGGCGTAGCGGGGGGTGTCGGTGATCGTGCCGCCGGCGATCTTCCAGGGGCCGGGTTGGACGGAGTCCCGCTCGACGGCGGAGGGCAGCTGCTGGCGCAGGGTCTGCACGCCGCGGAAGAGCCCGGCGGGCTCGCGGGCGGTGAGGGTGAGGCCGTCGGGCGCGGAACTGAGTCGGTAGCCCTCCTCGCCGAGCTCGGGGTCGTCGGGGGCGAGCCGGAGCCGGATGCCGCCCCGGGCGGCGGCGTCGTCGACGACGGGCAGCGGGAAGCCGGTGGCGGGGCGGAGCAGTCCGGCGAGGTAGCGGCCGATGGCCTTGGTCTCGCCGGAGGTCCCGTCGACGCCGATGCGGGTGGCGGGTGTGAGGGTGTAGGGCTCGCCCTCGGGGGCGATGCGGGCGGGTACGGGCACGATGCGGCCGAGCGGGCGGATCTCGGGTTCGGCGGCGGCCGCCTTTCCGTCGTCCTTTCCGGTGACCGCGGCGCCCTCTCCGCAGCCCACTCCGGCGGTCGCGACGAGGAGCAGGGTTCCGATCAGGCGAGGAATCCTTCGGCTCTGTCTCACAGGCATGGTCCCCTTCGGGTGATCAGCACGTCCGTCGTCCTGTCGTTACGTATATCCGGTCGGCGTCCTCCCCGCGCATCCGCACCCCGCCGATGCTCAAGGTCTGGACCAAACCCTTGATCCACGCGTGGATCATGTCACTCCTGCCCGATTCCGGGCAGGATTCTTGCGAAAGACGGCCCGCACCCCTCAATATTCACGGGTGCTCGAACGCCGCCCGTCGCATGACGACCTCGTCGACCATCTGGTCCGCAGCACCGCGCTCCAGCGCGGTGAGGCCGCCCGGGTGGTGCTCGACGTGCTGGCGTACTTCGACGAGACGACCGAGGAGTTCGTCCGCCGCCGCCACCGCGAACTGCAGTCCGGCGGATCGGTGAACACCGAGATCTTCGAACGGATCGCCGCGGAGCTGCCACACCGGGCCGTGGCGCCACCGGAGCTCTCGCTCCGGCAGCTGCGCCGCATCGTCTACGGCTGACACGGCCGGGGACACACGGCCCGGGGGTGCGGCCGAGAAGCACCATCACAGACCTGGAGGGGTTTCCTTTATGTGCGGAATTGTCGGTTACATCGGAAAGCGCGACGTCGCCCCGCTGCTGCTCGAGGGCCTGGCGCGCCTCGAGTACCGCGGCTACGACTCCGCGGGCATGGTCGTCACCAGCCCGAAGGCCTCCGGCCTGAAGATGGTCAAGGCGAAGGGCCGCGTCCGCGACCTGGAGGCCCGTGTCCCCAAGCGCTTCACCGGCACCACCGGCATCGCCCACACCCGCTGGGCCACCCACGGCGCGCCGAGCGACGTCAACTCGCACCCGCACCTGGACCCCGAGAACAAGGTCGCCGTCGTCCACAACGGCATCGTCGACAACGCCCAGGAGCTCCGCGCCAAGCTGGAGGCCGACGGCGTCGTCTTCGCCTCCGAGACGGACACCGAGGTCATCACCCACCTCATCGCCCGCTCCCAGGCCACCACCCTGGAGGAGAAGGTCCGCGAGGCCCTCAAGGTCATCGAGGGCACCTACGGCATCGCCGTGATGCACGCCGACTTCAACGACCGCATCGTCGTCGCCCGCAACGGCTCCCCGGTCATCCTCGGCATCGGCGAGAAGGAGATGCTCGTCGCCTCCGACGTCGCCGCCCTGATCGCCCACACCCGCCAGGTCGTCACCCTCGACGACGGCGAGATGGCCACCCTCAAGGCCGACGACTTCCGTACGTACACGATCGCCGGCGCCACCACCACGCCCACCCCGGAGACCGTCGAGTGGGAGGCCGCCTCCTTCGACATGGGCGGCCACGACACCTTCATGCACAAGGAGATCTGCGAGCAGCCCGACGCGGTCGACCGCGTGCTGCGCGGCCGGATCGACGACCGCTTCTCCACCGTGCACCTCGGCGGCCTGAACCTCGACGCCCGCGAGGCCCGCACCATCCGCCGCATCAAGATCCTCGGCTGCGGCACCTCGTACCACGCCGGCCTCATCGGCGCCGGGCTCATCGAGTCCCTGGCCCGCATCCCCGCCGACGCCGAGCCGGCCTCGGAGTTCCGCTACCGCAACCCGGTCGTGGACCCCGACACCCTCTACATCGCCGTCTCGCAGTCCGGTGAGACCTACGACGTGCTCGCCGCCGTCCAGGAGCTCAAGCGCAAGGGCGCCCGCGTCCTCGGCGTGGTCAACGTGGTCGGCTCCGCCATCGCCCGCGAGGCCGACGGCGGCGTGTACGTCCACGCGGGCCCCGAGGTCTGCGTCGTCTCCACCAAGTGCTTCACCAACACGGTCACCGCCTTCGCGCTGCTCGCCCTGCACCTGGGCCGCATCCGCGACCTCTCCGTCACCGACGGCAAGCGGATCATCGAGGGCCTGCGCAAGCTGCCCGCGCAGATCAGCGAGATCCTCGAGACCGAGGACGAGATCAAGAAGATCGCCGCGGAGTACGCGGGCGCCCAGTCGATGATGTTCATCGGCCGTGTGCGCGGCTACCCCGTCGCCCTGGAGGCCTCCCTGAAGCTCAAGGAGATCTCCTACATCCACGCCGAGGCCTACCCGGCCTCCGAGCTGAAGCACGGCCCGCTCGCCCTCATCGAGCCGGCCCTGCCGACGGTCGCGATCGTCCCCGACGACGACCTGCTCGAGAAGAACCGTGCCGCCCTGGAGGAGATCAAGGCCCGCAGCGGCCGCATCCTCGCGGTCGCGCACCAGCCGCAGGCGAAGGCCGACCACACCATCGTCGTGCCGAAGAACGAGGACGAGCTGGACCCGATCCTGATGGGCATCCCGCTCCAGCTCCTCGCCTACCACACGGCGCTCGCCATGGGCCGCGACATCGACAAGCCGCGCAACCTGGCCAAGTCCGTCACGGTCGAGTAGCAGCCGCCCCGGGGCCTGTCCCCCCGGGCCGCGGCCGCCGGGCCTGTCCCCCGGCGGATCGGCCGGACACGAGAGCGGTCCCTGTGCACACCCAGGTGCACAGGGACCGCTCTTTTTCCTCCGTCGTACGGTCAGCTCGCCGTGGCCGCGCCGCGGTTCGCCCTCCCGAGCGCCATCGGCCAGCCGGCGACGGCCGCCGTGGCGCCGTACCAGGCGACGAGGCCCGCGACGGCCGCGACCCAGCCACCGGCCTTGCCGAGGCCCCCGCTGCCGGCGAGCGCCCCGATGCCGAGCAGCAGGAGCGCGAGGAACAGCAGCCCGTACACGCCCTGTCCGAACAGGCCGCTGCCCGAGGACGCCATCGTCAGGGTGAGGGCGAGGAGCGCCCACAGGAGCATGAAGACGCCGACCGCGTCGGCCGACGCGCCGCCGCCGACGGCGGTGCCCCAGGTGAACCAGAAGGCGCCGAGCGCCGCGAACGCCGTGCCCTCGCCCTTGTCGCCCGCTCGGAGGGCGAGCATGCCGACGAGGAAGAGCGCCACCCCGCCAACCCAGGTGGCGAGGCCCGCGGCATCCGCTGCCGCGACGTTGTCGATGACGCCCGTACCGCCCAGGCCGAAGGCCAACAGGGTCAGTCCGAGCGCGAGGTGGCCGAGAGTGGAGGTGCTGTTTCCCGCGGCGACGTCTTTGTCCACGGCGGGCTCCCTTCAGGAGTGCAGTCGTGCTGCGTGAGCTGCTGTGATCCGGTGACCCTTATCTACCCTTCACAAGCACACAATTCACCTGAGGAAGGCCGAATTTATGGCCGGATGACGGCAGTTGAGGATCGGACCCGCGCGGCGGGGCTCCTACGGGATGACGATCACGGGCCGCTGGGCGCGGCGGGCGAGGCGGCCCGCGACCGAGCCGAAGATCCGTCCGACGATCCCGTGCGTGGAGCCGACCACGATCGCGTCGGCCGAGTACTCGCGGCCGACCTCCTCCAGCTCGTGGCAGATGTCCCCGCCGCGCTCGACGAGGATCCAGGGCACCTCGGAGAGGTGCTCGGCGCAGGCGAGCTCGAGGCCGAGGACCTCGGTGCGGTGGTCGGGCACGTCGACGAAGACCGGGGGCTCGCAGCCGGCCCACACCGTGGTGGGCAGCCGGTTGGCCACGTGCACGATGATCAGGCCCGAGCCGGAGCGGCGGGCCATGCCGATGGCGTACGCGAGGGCGCGCTCACTGGACGTGGAGCCGTCGAAGCCGACGACCACCCCGTGCCGGAAGGCCGGGTCGCAGGCATGACGTGGCTGTTCGACCGCGAGGGGGTCGACCGTGGAGTCGGCGACGCGCTTGCGGTCCGCGGGTTCGGGGAATTCGTGACCGGCCATCGGTGTCTCGGCGAAGAGGGTCCTCGTGGGAAGGGACGGGGAACGGAGGGGGACGGAACAGGGGTGGCGGCGGAGCTGTGTGTCCGGGAATCATCTTCCCAAGCCCATACCCCCAAGGGTACGGCGACACTCCTCTCCTGCCCAGAGCCCGCCGTACCACTCCCGGCGTGCCCGCCGCTCGCGCGCGGCGTTCCAGGGAGCATGCACGAGCGCCTCGGGATCTGGCAATGCCGGTTGTGCCCTACAGGCGTCCGTACGGGGGCCAAACGGACGTCGCCCAGAGTGACCGTAACGTTCCGCTTCTCGTTGCCACAGGTCCAGCCCACCGTCGCAGGGAGCCCGCCCGTGTCCGCACCATCGACCGCCGCCCGCCAGACCTCCCCCGCCCCCGCGACGGAAACGGCTCCGGGGGCGACCGTGGCGGTCCCGGCGGCCGGAGCGGCGGACCAGGCCGGTGACGTCGTCCGCTGGGCGGTCTTCTGCTGCGTGCTCGTCCCGGTGGTGCTCGTCGTCTACGGCACCTCCCTCGGCGGCGCGGCCGGCACCGCGCTCGGCCTCCTCTCGGTGACGGCGGCCTGCCGGGTGCTGCTGCGCCGCTCGGAGCGCGGGCTGCGCGGCGAGGGCGGCCGCGGCCGGCGCCGCGGTACGGGCGAAACCGGGTCGAACCGGCGCCCCCGCAGGGCCCGCCCCTCTTCGAGTTGACAGGTTCGTACACCCGAACCCATATGTTTTCAGCCAAGTTCCATCTATCGGCGAGTCCTTGGCGGAACGGTTGCCCAACCCCGGCGCCGACACCCGAGAATGCCCCGCCCCAAGGGCTCGCACCCCCCGCGTACGGGGGCGTTCGCCGCGCCGCGCCTTCCCCTCCGGGCCTCCGGGCGGCAGACTTCGCGATCGATCGCTTCGCGCCAAGTGGCCTTGTCGACAATCCACCGGATGGAGAACTTGTCACGCCGGCGCCACGGGACACAGTAGATTCGATCATGGGTACCGAAGACTGGGGTCTCGTGCAAAACCGAGGGGAAACGTGCAGGAGCGACACGACCAGGGAGACGCGAACACCGAGGGGGGCTTAGCGTCATGAGCCAGGACTCCGCCGCACCGGAGGCCGCACGGAAGCTGACCGGGCGCCGCCGTCGCGAAGTCGTCGCGGTGCTGCTGTTCAGTGGCGGCCCCATCTTCGAGAGCTCCATCCCGCTCTCCGTGTTCGGCATCGACCGGCAGGACGCCGGAGTGCCCCGCTACCGGCTGCTCGTCTGTGCGGGCGAGGACGGCCCGCTGCGGACCACCGGTGGACTCGAACTGACCGCGCCGTACGGCCTGGAGGCCATCGGCCGCGCGGGCACCGTCGTCGTCCCGGCCTGGCGGTCGATCACCTCGCCGCCGCCGCCGGAGGCGCTCGAAGCGCTGCGCCGTGCCCACGAGGAGGGCGCCAGGATCGTCGGTCTCTGCACCGGCGCCTTCGTCCTCGCCGCGGCCGGCCTGCTCGACGGCCGTCCGGCGACCACGCACTGGATGTACGCGCCGACGCTCGCCAAGCGCTATCCGTCGGTCCATGTGGACCCCCGGGAGCTCTTCGTCGACGACGGGGACGTACTGACCTCCGCCGGCACGGCGGCCGGAATCGATCTGTGTCTGCACATCGTGCGGACCGACCACGGCACGGAGGCCGCGGGCGCCCTGGCGCGCCGGCTGGTCGTCCCGCCGCGGCGCAGCGGCGGTCAGGAGCGCTACCTCGACAGGTCTTTACCAGAGGAGATCGGCGCCGACCCGCTGGCCGAGGTCGTCGCCTGGGCCCTGGAGCACCTCCACGAGCAGTTCGACGTGGAGACGCTCGCGGCCCGCGCGTACATGTCACGGCGGACCTTCGACCGCCGGTTCCGCTCGCTGACCGGTTCGGCCCCGCTCCAGTGGCTGATCACCCAGCGGGTGCTGCAGGCGCAGCGGCTGCTCGAGACCTCCGACTACTCGGTCGACGAGGTCGCGGGCAGGTGCGGCTTCCGCTCGCCGGTGGCTCTGCGCGGCCACTTCCGGCGGCAGCTCGGCTCCTCGCCGGCCGCCTACCGGGCGGCGTACCGCGCGCGGCGGCCGCAGGGCGACACGGGCACGGCGGTGCTCGACGCGGTCGTGCCCGCCCAGGTCTCGGCGGGCATCAGGCGCCCGTCGTCCCCGCTGGACCCGGGCAAGCCGCACTCCGACGCGTACGCCCCGGGCCGCGCGGCCCTGCCGGGCCAGCGCAGCGCGCCGTAACGCCGTAACACCGACCCGCGCGGCCACAAGCTGCGCATCGCAGGACCGACGGGCGCCCGGGGAGACCTCCCCCGGGCGCCCGTCGGCGTGATCACGGCCCGGCCCTGATCCGCCGGACAGGCCCTCGGGGGTGTCTTGTCGATCAGGCCGGATCAGGGAGCGGCGTCTGGTGCCGTGCATCGCAAGGCGGAGGAGGGAGGCAACGCGGAGCGTTGTGGACCGACGACAACGCGGCGAGGTGCGGTGCCAGGCGTCGCGAGCCCGGCCTGATCGGCAAGACACCCCCTAAGGTAGGACGCATGAACGATCGCATGGTGTGGATCGACTGCGAGATGACCGGGCTCTCGTTGACGGACGACGCACTCATCGAGGTGGCCGCGCTGGTCACCGACTCGGAACTGAACGTGCTCGGCGACGGGGTGGACATCGTGATCCGCCCGCCGGACGCGGCCCTGGAGACCATGCCGGAGATCGTGCGCCAGATGCACACGGCCTCGGGACTGCTCGACGCGCTGCCCGGCGGCACCACGCTCGCCGACGCCGAGGCCCAGGTCCTCGCCTACATCCGCGAGCACGTGAAGGAACCCGGCAAGGCGCCCCTGTGCGGGAACTCGGTCTCCACGGACCGCGGCTTCCTCGCCCGGGACATGCCGGCCCTGGAGAGCCACCTGCACTACCGGATCGTCGATGTCTCCTCGGTCAAGGAACTGGCCCGCCGCTGGTACCCGAGGGCGTACTTCAACAGTCCGGAGAAGAACGGCAACCACAGGGCGCTCGCCGACATCCGCGAGTCCATCGCGGAGCTGCGCTACTACCGGGAGGCGGTCTTCGTCCCGCAGCCCGGTCCCGACTCGGAGACCGCGAAGCAGATCGCGGCCCGTCACGTCCTGCCCGCGGAATGATCGCCGGATGACCCCCCGCTCGCGCCCTCGGACAATGGGGGCGCGAGCACCCTCCGGAACCCTGTAGACTTCTTCTCGGCCGGTCAGGGAAACCTTCGGGGAAACCGCCGGGCATGGTGGGTATAGCTCAGCTGGCAGAGCACCTGGTTGTGGTCCAGGATGTCGCGGGTTCAAGTCCCGTTACTCACCCTGAAGGCCGAGGCCCCGGTTCGAAAGAACCGGGGCCTCGGTCGTTTTCGTGTGTCTCAGGTGCAGGTGAGCGCCGCCGGGGGCGGGTTGGTGCCCGTCCAGGCGCCGTTGAACCCGAAGGAGACGGTGCCGCCGGGCGGCAGCGTCGCGTTGTACGGGAGGTGGGTGGCCGTCACCTCCGCGCCGGCCTGGGTCACCGTCGCGTTCCAGGCCTGGGTGACCCGCTGCCCCGCCGGCTGGGTCCAGCGGACGGTCCAGCCGTCGAGGGCTGCCGTGCCCGTGTTGCGGAGGGTGACCTGGGCGGTGAAGCCGCCCGTCCACTGACTGCCGACCGTGTACGTGACGGAGCACACACCCGGGGCCGGCGGGGTCACGGGAGCGAGCGCCCCGGCGATCCCCGCGTACGCCGGTTTCGGGTTCAGGTTCTCGTCGTACGGGGTCGCCGCTCCCTCGCCGGGGAAGAAGTCCGGGATCCAGGAGTCGGAGTCCGTGAAGCCCCAGACGGTGACGCCCTCGCAGCGGGTGACGGCCAGGCAGGCGCGGAGGACGGCGGCGTAGTCGGCCTTCTGCCGGTCGAGCTTCTCGGCCGTCGCGGGCAGCGGCATCCGGATGTCGAGCTCGGTGATCGCCACGTCCACGCCGAGGTCGGCGAAGCGGCGCAGGTTGGCCTCCAGGGAGGCGGGCACCTGGCCGAGGATCAAGTGCGCCTGGAAGCCGACGCCGTCGACCGGGACGCCCTGCGCGAGGAGCCGCTTCACCAGGTTGTACATGCCGTCGCTCTTCGCGCCGATGGCGTCGGTCGAGTAGTCGTTCAGATAGAGCTTCGCGGCCGGGTCGGCGGCGCGGGCGGCGCGGAAGGCGTCGGCGATGTACGACTCGCCGAGGGTGGCGCCGAAGACGGACTGCCGGAGGGTGCCGTCCTCGTTGAGGGGTTCGTTGACGACGTCCCAGTGGTCGACGCGGCCCTCGTAGCGGCCGGCCTCGGCGGCGATGTGGTCGGTCATGACGGTACGGAGCTGGTCCGCGGTCCAGGTGCCGCCGCTCACCCAGGACGGCAGCTGGCTGTGCCAGACGAGGGTGTGGCCGCGGACCTGCTGGCCGTGGGCCTCGGCGAAGGCGACGACACGGTCGGCGCCGGCCCAGTCGTAGGTGCCCCGGGTGGGCTCGACGGAGCCCCACTTCATCTCGTTGCCGGGGGTGACGGAGCCGAACTGGGCCGCGGCGACGTCCGCGTATCCGCCGGTGAGTTTTCCGCCGGTGACGGCGGTGCCGAGGTAGATCCCCCGTGCCTCGGCGAGGTCGCGCAGCGGGGCGTCGGCGGCGGCCGCGGGCGTGGTGGTCAGGGCGGCGCCCAGGAGCGCCGCCGCGGCGATCAGGCGACGGAGCACGTGGCGCCTCCGAGGGTGAAGGCGGCCGGTGCGGGGTTGGTGCCGGTCCAGGTGCCGGTGAAGCCGAAGGAGGCGGAGGCTCCGGCGGCGACGGAGCCGTTCCAGCCGACGTTCTGCGCGGTGACGGCGGTGCCGCTCTGGGCCGGGGTGGCGTTCCACATCTGGCCGACCCGCTGGCCCGCCGGGTAGTCCCAGCCGAGCTTCCAGCCGGTCCAGGCGGTTGCGGAGGTGTTGGTCAGGGTGATGTCGGCCTGGAAGCCGCCCTGCCACTGGTTGGTCACCTTGTACGCGACCTTGCAGGCGCCGGCGGGGGGCTGGGTGCCGCCGCCGTTGTCGCCGCCGCCGGTCTCGGCCGTGTCGCCGTAGATGATGCCGCGGCCGTTGGTGGAGACGTACACGCGGCCGTAGACCCGGGGGTCGCCGGTGATGGCGCCGCCGGTCCAGCCCCACTGGTGGGCGTCGTCGTTGATCCGGACCCAGCTCGCGCCCGCGTCGGTGGAGCGGAAGACGCCGCGGACTCCGCCGATCTTCGCGCTGCTGTAGAGGGCGGGGTACGTGGCTCCCGGGGCGGCCTTGCCGAAGCCGATGGTGTCGGCCTGCTCGACCCCGGAGAGGCGGGTGAAGGTGGCGCCGCCGTCGGTGGAGTGCCAGAGGCCGTACGTGGCGTCGGTGGCGCCGCCCGCGAGCCAGAGGTCGCCCTTCTTGCCGGGGACGGCCTTGAAGCGGACGTTGCCCTTGGCGGGGAGGCCGGTGGCCTTGGCGGTGAAGGTCCGGCCGCCGTCGGTGCTGGCGTAGAAGGTGCCGGCGGCGAAGCCGTAGAAGGTGAGCGGGTCGACGCGGTCGGACTCGACGGTCGCGCCGGCCGGGATGCCGGTGGACGCCGTCCAGGCGCCTCCGGTGCCGGTGTGGACCCCGGTGCCCTCGGGGCTCCAGACGAAGCGGGTGCCGTCGGCGCCCGCCGCGACCGTGCCGCCGCCGGTGACGCCGGCGGGCTCCTGTCCGGCGGTCCAGGTGGCGCCGTTGTCGGTGGAGAAGGCGACACGCGGGCCGCCGTCGAGATGTCCGGCGCGGACGACGGTGGTGGGCTTGGTCTCGGCGAAGTCGACGCTGGTGGTCGAGGTGAAGTTGGGGCCGGTGAACATCATCGGGGGGACCTTGGTGAGGTCCGTGTGGCGGAAGCCGCCGATGTCGCCGAGTGCGCTGATCAGCGGGGCTCCGGAGGGCGGCGACGCCAGGTCGAGGACGGCGGTCTCCTCGAGGCCCTGGACCATCGGCCTGATGGTGAAGTTCGTGCCGGTGTCCCACTTGGTGAGTTCGGTGGTGCCGTAGATCGTGGCGCCGGTGCCGTACATCATGCGGTTCGAGTCGAAGGGGTCGATCTCCAGGGCCTCGGTCATCCAGCCGAGCTTCGGGGTCTGCTCGGGCGGGGCCGGGTTGCCTCCCCAGGTCAGCCAGGGCGAGGAGGAGACGTCCATGGTGTAGCGGTTGGCGCGGTTCGGGTACGAGCTGTAGTCCCAGGCCCTGGTCCACGTACCGCCGCTGTCGGTGGAGCGGAAGAGCTGGGTGTCGGGGTACCAGGAGCTGTAGGCGGAGACCATGACGGTGCCGGGGTGCTGCCGGTCGACGGTCAGGCCGCTGAAGCCGTGGTACGTGTCGGCCTCGGCGACGGGGCTGATGTCCTTCCAGGTGCCGGTGGCGGTGGCGTACCGCCAGACCTGGCCCTTGCCGCCGTCGTACGGGCCGGCCGTGTCGCTGTACGCGAGGTAGAGGTAGCCGTTCTCCGCGTCGAGGACGCCCTTGTGGGCGAGGTAGCCGGTGGGCTGGCCGGGCAGCCGGGTCCAGGTGGCGCCCGCGTCGGTGGAGCGGTAGACGGCGTTCTGCTTGTCGCCGACGCCGACGTAGATCGTGCCGGTGGCGCTGCCCGCGGTGCCGGTGGACTCGTCGAAGGTGACCCAGACGATGCCCTGCTCGTCGGAGTTGTAGCCGCTGGTGTCGGTGGGGTCCTGCTGGTAGTTGCCGGGGTTGGTGAAGGAGGTGACCTTCGACCAGGTGGCGCCGGAGTCGGTGGAGCGCCAGAGGCCGTTGCCGCTGGGAGTGCCGAGGTAGAGGACGCTGTTCTTGTGCGGGTCGACCGCGAGGCGTTCGCCCATGCCGCGGCCCGGCATGTTGCCGCCGAGCTTGAAGGGGAGGTCGGCGCGCTTCCAGGTGGCGCCCCGGTCGGCGGAGCGCAGGACGGCGCCGTTGCCGGGGTCCCAGTCGTTGGTGTAGGTGCCGACGGCGGCGTAGACACGGTCGGGGTCGACGGAGTCGGTGGCGAGGCCGACGACTCCGGTGTGGCCCCAGTCGTCCCAGCCGATGTGGTCGAGGAGCGGGGTCCAGGTGGAGGCGGCCTGGTTCCAGCGGTAGGCGCCGCCGATGTCGGTGCGGGCGTAGGCGAGGTTCTTCTCGCTGCGGTTGAAGACGATGCCGGGGACGAAGCCGCCGCCGTCGACCCGGGCGTTCTTCCAGGTGTACGAGGCGCTCGTGGCGGCGGGCTCCGCGGGGGCCGGTGCGGCGGTGACGTGGGGTGCCGCTCCTGCGAGGAGGCCGGCGGTCAGGGCGAGCCCCGCCAGGAGGTGTCGTGTTCTGCGCATGGGGGTCCTGTCGGAGAGCGGATGGGAGCGCTCCCACTATTGGGCGGCTGTCAGAACACGGTCAAGGTCCAGGAACCGTCGAAGACGTTCGACGGCGCTCGGCCGGACGGGTGGTGGCGCCGGTGGGCTCCCCGCCGCCGGGTGACCCTCGCACTACGGTCGGGGCCATGTGGTGGAGGAGGAGGCGCGGCGGCGCCGGACGCGAACCCCTTGGACGCGACTCCGTCACCACCACCGCACCCGCCCGCGTACGCGGCGGGGTCACCGCACGCGCCCCCGTCACCGCCCTCGCCCTCGTCCTCCTCCTCGGCGCCGCGCTCTCCGCCGGGTGCGCCACCGACCCGCCGGAACCGTCCCCCGTGCCCGCCCGGGACCGCGTCGACGGCGCCGGGCGGCCGGTCACCCTCACCGTCGGCGTCTTCGGGGAGTTCGGCTTCCAGGAGGCCGGGCTCTACGACGCGTACATGAGGCTCCACCCGGACGTCGCGATCCGGCAGACCTCGCTCGCCCGCAACGACGTCTACTACCCGCAGCTGCTCACCCACCTCACCGCGGGATCCGGCCTCGCCGACATCCAGGCCGTCGAGGTCGGCAACATCTCCGAGGTCGTCGACACCCAGGCCGGACGGCTCGACGACCTCGGCTCCGCGCCCGGCGTCGACGAGAGCGCCTTCCTGCCGTGGAAGTGGGCGCAGGCCACCACGCCCGGCGGCCGCACCCTCGGGCTCGGCACGGACATCGGCCCCCTGGCCCTCTGCTACCGCAAGGACCACTTCGCGGCGGCCGGGCTGCCCACCGACCGGGAGACCGTCGGACGGCTGTGGGCCGGGGACTGGCGGAGGTACGAGGAGGTCGGCCGGCGTTTCGCCGAACGGGCCCCCGAGGGCGTGGCGTTCACCGACTCCGCCTCCGGAGTGCTCGCCGCCGCCGTCTCGGGCGCGCCGCTGCGCTACTACGACGCGCGCGGCGAACTGGTCGTGGCGACCAACCCGTACGTACGGGCCGCCTGGGACCTCGCCGCGGACTTCGCCCGGCAGGGGCTGACGGCCCGGCTCCAGCAGTTCACGCCCGACTGGGACCAGGCGTTCGCACGCGGGGCGTTCGCCACGATCGCCTGTCCGGCCTGGATGCTCGCCTACATCCAGGACAAGTCAGGCCCGGCCGCGCGCGGGCGGTGGGACGTGACGGTGGCGCCCCGGCCCGGCAACTGGGGCGGTTCGTTCCTCGTCGTGCCGTCCGCCGGGCGGCAGCGGGCCGAGGCCGCCCGGCTCGCGGCCTGGCTGACGGCGCCCGCGCAGCAGGCCCGGCTTTTCGCCCGGCGCGGCGCCTTCCCGAGCGCCTCCGCCGCGTACCGGCTGCCGGAGGTGGCGGACGCGCGGCACCCCTACTTCGGCGACGCGCCGACCGGCCCGCTCTACGCGGCGGCCGCTCGTGGGGTGCCGCTGGCCCCGGTCGGGCCGAAGGACGGGCTCGTCAACCAGATCCTCTCCGACACCGGGATGCTCCAGGTCGACCAGACCGGGCGGTCGCCCGACTCGGCGTGGCGGGCGGCGATGAAGGCGATCGACAACGCGCTGGACCGGTGAGCGTCCGTGACCGAGACGAAGGACCCCGTGGATCCCTTCCTGCCGCCCGCCGGTGCGCCCGTCCCGCCGCCCGCCGCCGCCCCGCCGAGGACGGAACCGGTCCGGGGGCGGGAGCGCCTCGGCCGGCTGCGGTCGCGCTCCGCTCCGTATGTGCTCGTCGCGCCGTTCTTCCTGCTCTTCGGGGCGTTCGGTCTCTTCCCGCTGGCCGCGACCGCCTGGACCTCGCTGTTCCGGGTGGAACTGACGGCGCCGGAGGCCCGGGAGTGGGTCGGGCTGCACAACTACGCCCGGCTGCTGCACGACGAGTTCTTCTGGAACGCCCTCTTCAACACCGTCGCCATCGGTGTCCTCGCCACCGTTCCGCAGCTGCTGCTCGCGCTCGGGGTGGCGCATCTGCTCGACGTACGGCTGCGGGGGCGGCTTGCCTTCCGGGTGGTGGCGCTCGCCCCGTACGCGACCTCGGTGGCGGCGGCGACGCTCGTCTTCGCGCTGCTCTTCGGCCGGGACCAGGGGATGGTCAACTGGGCGCTCGGGCTTGTCGGGATCGCCCCGGTGGACTGGCAGAACGGTCCGTGGGCCTCGAAGGTCGCCGTGTCGTCGATCGTGATCTGGCGCTGGACGGGCTACAACGCGCTCATCTACCTGGCGGCGATGCAGACCGTCCCGCGCGAGCTGTACGAGGCGGCGGCGCTCGACGGGGCCTCGCGGTGGCGGCAGTTCCTGCATGTGACGCTGCCGGGGCTGCGGCCCGCGCTGCTCTTCACGGTCCTGGTGTCGACGATCGGCGCGACCCAGCTGTTCGGTGAGCCGCTGCTGTTCAACAGCGGGGCGGGGGCGTCGGGCGGGGCGGACCACCAGTACCAGACGCTCGGGCTCTATCTGTACGAGCAGGGCTGGGTGAACCTGCACCTCGGGCGGGCGGCGGCCATCGCCTGGGCGATGCTGCTGATCCTGGTGGTGGTGTTCGGCGCGGCCCGGCTGCTGCGGCCGGTACTGCGCGGGAAGGGCGCCTGATGCGGACACGGATCGTACGGGCAGGGCTCACGCGGACGGGGAGGGCGGCCTGATGCGGACGGTGCGGGCGGGCTGGGGCACGTACACGCTGCTCGGTCTCTTCACGGTGGTCTCCCTCTTCCCCCTGCTGTGGACGGCGGTGGCGGCCTCGCGGACGAGCACGCGTCTCGCGTCGGCGCCGCCGCCCTTCCGGTTCGGGCGGAACCTGCCGCGGAACCTGGGGATCGCCTGGGCCGAGGGCGGTCTCGGGGAGGCGCTCGCCAACACCACGGTGGTCGCGGGCGCGGTGGCGGCAGGCACGGTCCTCTTCTCGACGCTCGCCGGGTTCGCGTTCGCCCGGCTGCGCTTCCGGTTCCGTGGCACGCTGCTGCTGCTCGTGGGCGCGACGATGCTGATCCCGCCGCAGCTGGGGGTCGTACCGCTCTATCTGCTCGTCGCGCGGCTGCGGTGGACGGACGAGCTGCAGGCGGTGGTCCTGCCCGCGCTGGTCTCGGCCTTCGGAGTGTTCTTCATGCGCCAGCACCTGCTGCGGGCGCTGCCGGCGGAGCTCCTGGAGGCGGCGCGGGTCGACGGGGCCGGGACGCTGCGGGTGGTGTGGCACCTGGTGTTCCCGGCGGCGCGTCCGGCGATGGCGGTGCTCGGGATGCTGTCGTTCGTGGCGGCGTGGAACGACTTCTTCTGGCCGGTGCTCGTGCTGACGCAGACCGGGAACCCGACCGTGCAGGTGGCGCTCACGGGCCTGGGGCGGGGGCATGTGCCGGACACCTCGGTGGTGATGGCGGGGGCGCTGCTCGGGACGCTGCCGCTGCTCGTGGTGCTCGCGGTGTTCGGGCGGCACATCGTGGGCGGGGTGATGCGGGGCGCGGTGAAGGGCTGACCCTTCCGGGAAGCGTCTCGCCCACCCGTTCGGACGATGCGGTGATCCACTTCGCCCTCCGCTCCTGTTAGCGTCCCCCCATGTCCAATATCCTCACATTTAGCCCTTTTTGGGTGCGGTGAGGGCCGATGGGGATCCTGCGTGACCATCCCGAACTCGCCCTCTTCCTGTGCCTCGCCGCCGGCTACCTCGTCGGCAAGCTCCGGGTCGGCCCCATCACGCTCGGCGGCATCTGCGGCACCCTCATCGTCTCGCTGCTCCTCGGAGCCTGGGCGAAGGTCACCGTCTCCGACGACGTGAAGACGATCTTCTTCGCGCTCTTCATCTTCTCGCTCGGCTATATGGCCGGACCGCAGTTCTTCGCCAACCTCAACAAGAGGAGCCTGCGCTTCTTCACCCTCTGTCTCATCGAGGTCGTCTCCGTCGTCGGCATCGCCCTCGGCCTCGCCGAGGCCTTCGACCTCGACGTCGGCACCGCCGCCGGCATCCTCGCCGGCGCCGCCACCGAGTCGGCCGTCGTCGGCACGGCCACCGAGGCCATCGGCAAGCTCTCCGACCTGACGCAGGAGCAGATCACCCAGTACCAGGGGCACGTGGCCACCGCGTACACCGTCTGCTACCTCTTCGGCCTCATCACCATCGTCATCTACAGCAGCCAGATCATGCCGATGATGCTGCGGATCAACCTGCGGGACGCCTCCCGCGAGCTGTGGGAGAAGATGCGCGGCTCCGGCGGCGGTCTGGAGGCCGACGAGCGCGAGGCGCTCCCGGGCATGGTCGGCCGGACCTTCCTCGTCACGCACGCCGACGGGGCCAGGGTCGGCGACCTGGAACGCTCGCTCGGCGGCCGGGTCACCGTCGAGGCGGTGAAGCGGGGCAGCAAGGTCCTCACCCCTCCCCCGCCCGACTTCGAGCTGACGCTCTCCGACCTGGTGCTCACGGTCGGCCGGCGGGCCAACATCATCGAGGCCGGCCGGGTCATCGGCCCCGAGACCCCGGCCGTGCCCGGCCTCGACACCCCGCTCGCCACCACCCAGGTCTCGCTGACCGACAAGAGCGCCGTCGGCAAGTCCCTGGACACCCTGGCCAGGGAGCACCCCGAGTTCACCTCCGGCGGGGTGTACGTGACGGACGTGCTGCGCAACGACCAGCATCTGCCGGCGACCCCGGAGACCGTGGTGAGCAGGGGCGACGTCCTCACCCTTGTCGGCGCCCGCTCGGGCCTCGGCAGGCTGGCGTCCAAGGTCGGCGCGGTCGTGAGGAACGACGCCACGGACTTCATCTACCTGGGGCTCGGCATCGTCGCCGGTTCGCTCCTCGGGCAGGTCGTGGTGAAGTTCGGCGACGTCCCGATGTCGCTCGGCACGGGCGGCGGCTGTCTGATCTCCGGGCTGCTCTTCGGCTGGTTCCGCTCCCGTACGCAGACCTTCGGCGCCTTCCCCCCGCAGGCCGCCTCCACCCTCAAGGACATGGGCCTGGCGATCTTCATCGCCTGTACGGGCCTGGTGTCGGGCCCGCAGGCCTGGCCGCTGCTCAAGGAGTACGGGGCGCTGCTGCCGTTCGCGGGGATCGCGATGGTCCTGGTACCGGCGACCCTCTCGCTGATCGTCGGCACCAGGCTGCTGAAGATCGAGAAGCCGCTGCTCATCGGCGCCATCGCGGGCCAGCAGTGCTCGACCCCGGCGATCACCTCGATCACCCAGGTGGCCCAGAGCTCGGTCCCGATGCTCGGCTACACGATCACGTACACGCTCTCGAACTTCCTGCTCCCGCTGACCGGCCCGCTCCTCGTCGGCATCCTCGGGGCGTGAGCGGACGTGCCGACCGACCTCGACTCCCAAGGACACGCCGTGCCCAAGACCACCTTCACCCGTCAGGAGATCCAGTCCTTCGCGCGGCTCTCGCCGTTCGAGCTGAAGGACACGTTCATCCGGATCGCGCAGGCCGCACAGGCCGGCAAGCCCGGTCAGAAGGAGAAGTCGCAGACCCAGATGCTCAACGCGGGCCGCGGCAACCCGAACTGGGTCGCCACCGGTCCCCGCGAGGCGTTCCACGCCCTCGGCTACTTCGCGATCGAGGAGTCCCGCCGGGTCTGGACCGCCGACAACCTCGGCGGCATGCCGGAACTCCCCGGCTCCGGCGCCCGCTTCGACACCTTCGTACGGCAGCACCCGGCCCTGCCCGGGATCGAACTGCTCCAGAAGTGCGTCGCGTACGCGGTCGAGCGCTTCGGCTTCGACAAGGACGCTTTCGTGCACGAGCTGACCGACAGCACGATCGGTGACAACTACCCCGTACCGGACCGGATCCTGACCCACACCGAGCAGATCGTCCGCGGCTACGTCCACGACGAGATGTTCGACGGGCGCCCGCCGGCCGGGAACCTGTCGCTCTTCGCGACCGAGGGCGGCACGGCCGCCATGTGCTACATCTTCGACTCGCTGATGAAGAACGGGCTCCTGAGGAAGGGGGACCGGATCGCCCTGATGGTGCCGGTCTTCACCCCGTACATCGAGATCCCCGAGCTCGACACGTACGACTTCGACGTCGTCACCGTCAGCGCGAACCTCTTCACGGAGACCGGTGTGCGCGAGTGGCGCTACCCGGCCGAGGAGGTCGCGAAGCTCGCCGACCCGTCGGTCAGGCTGGTCTGCGTCGTCAACCCCTCCAACCCGCCGTCGCTCGCGCTGAGCGAGCGGGTGGCGAACCAGATCAAGGACGTCGTCGCCGGCCCGAACCCGAACCTGGTGATCGTCACGGACGACGTGTACGGCACCTTCGTCGAGGGCTTCCGCTCGCTCGCCGCCGACCTCCCGCGCAACACGCTCCTCGTGTACTCGTACTCCAAGCACTACGGCTGCACCGGCCACCGGCTCGGCGTCATCGGCCTCCACGACGACAACGTCATCGACGAGATGATCGCCGACCTGCCCGAGGCCGAGAAGGACCGCCTCGCCAAGCGGTACGGCACCCTCAGCCTGGAGCCGGAGAAGATCCGGTTCATCGACCGCCTGGTCGCCGACTCCCGCCAGGTCGCCCTCAACCACACGGCCGGGCTCTCCCTCCCGCAGCAGGTCATGATGGCGCTGTTCTCCCTCTTCGACATGCTGGAGGAGGGCCAGGCGTACAAGCGGAGGATCCGGGCCATCGTCCGGCAGCGCCTCGGCCTGCTCCTCGAAGGCGCCCGGATGAAGATCGCCGACGACCCGAAGCGGGCTGGCTACTACATCGAGCTCGACCTCATCGCGGAGGCCGAGCGGGTGCACGGGAAGGACTTCGCGGACTTCCTGGAGAAGAACTACGAACCGGTCGACCCGCTGTTCCGCCTCGCCGAGCAGACCGGCGTCGTCCTCCTGAACGGCGGCGGCTTCGACGGCCCCGAGTGGTCGGTCCGGGTGTCGCTCGCCAACCTGGACGACCTGGACTACCTGAAGATCGGCCACCATCTGCGGGCGATCTTCAACGACTACGCGGAGGAGTGGAGGGCGTCACAGGCATGAGGGGTGCGCGCCCCGGTCGGCGGTGGGGTGGTTCCGGCCGGGGCGCGCGCTCGTGGGGGGACTCAGCGGCTCACTTGTAGGCCGCGAAGGCCTTCGTGAAGGCGAGCGGCTGCTGGAGGATCGAGGAGCAGGTGGCGTCCGCGTGGTTCACGGCGCCCGCGGCGCACTGCTTGTCACGGGTCGAGGACCACATCGACAGCCAGCCGATGCCCTTGGACTTCGCGAAGTCGACGAGCTGGGTGGCGTCGTCGACCCTGAAGATCTCGCTGGTGACGTCGTTGACGCCGATCATCGGGGTGACCGCGACGGCCTTCCACGCGGCCGCGTCGGAGAGCCCGAGGACGCCCTTGATCTGCGCCTGGGTCGCGGTCGCGGCCTGGATCGCGTACGTCCCCATGTCCGCGCTGTACGCCGGGCCGTAGTCCATCGCCATGATGTTGACGGCGTCGACGCGGACGCCGTTCCTCTTCGCGTCGGCGAGCAGGTCGACGCCCGGCTGGGTGAGGCCCTCGGGCATGACGGGCAGGGTGAAGGAGACGCTCAGGCCCGGGTGGGACTTCTGGAGCTGGGCGATGGCCTGCGAGCGGCGGGTGTTGGCGGCGGTGTCCGGCAGGGCCGCGCCCTCGACGTCGAAGTCGACCTTGGTCAGCTTGTACTGGTCGATGACCTTGCCGTACGCGGCGGCGAGCGCCGAGGACGAGGAGCAGTTCAGGGCCAGCTCGTGCCCGGCGGCGCCGCCGAAGGAGACCCGGACGTCACCGCCCTTGGCGCGCAGGGCGCCGATCTGGGCGGCGACCTTGTCGTTCGCGAGGTCGGTGACACCGCCCCAGAGCGGGGCGCAGGCGCCTCCGGAGGTGATGAAGGCCAGGTTGAACTCCTTCACGCCGGTGGCGTCGGCGGTCGCGAGCAGGTCGTACGCCGGGTAGAGCGAGGTGTCGACGTAGGGGGCGTACTTCGCGCCGGCTCCGGTCGGGGGAGCGGTCGTGGTGGGCGTCGGGGTGGGGGCCGGTGCCGTGGTCGTGGTGGCGGTCGGCTTCGGGCTCGCCGTGGCCGTGGCGCTGGGGGTCGGCCGGGGGCTCGCGGTGGCCGAGGGGGACGCCGTGGCGGTGGGCTGCTCGGTGGGGCGGCCGCTGGGGGTGGGTGCGGTGCCTCCGGCGGAGCAGGTCGCCTTGTTGATGAGGCAGTCGGCGGGGTCGCCGGCCTCTCCCGTGGCGGAGGTGACGAAGCCGACGGTGACCGACTGCCCCGGGGCCAGCTGCCTGTTCCAGGTCGCGGGCTTCACGGTGACATGACGGCCGGAGACGGTGTGCTCGCCGTTCCACAGGGACCCGATGGTCGTGCCGGCCGGGAGGTCGAACTCCAGGGTCCAGTCGGACTGGGCGGTGGACGTCTCGTTGGTGACGACGTACTGGCCGGTGTAGCCGCCGGTCCAGGAACTGGTCCTGGTGTACGCGGCGCCGACGGCTGCGGCCTGGGCCGTACCGGTGAGCGCGAGGACGGTGCCGCCGACGACCGCCGCGGCGACGACGGCTCCGACGGCCTTGGTCCTGGTGCTCGCCCTGCGCCGGTGCGAACTGGTGCCCATCGCGTGCCTGCCTCTGTGTACGGGGGTGGGGAGGGGGTGCGGCAGCACGCTAGCGAGGGGAAGTCGGACAAAAGGGCGTACGGGGACACGGCCGGGGATCCTTAGGCTCCGCTTAAGGAAGGCATCGGAACCACGAAAGGTTCACCCCCCGCACGGGGCGGACTCAGGCCTCGGCGGCCCTGCGGGTGCCCGTACCCCCGCGTCGGCGGCGGGCCGGGCGCCGGTCCCGGCGTCCCGTCGCGCCGCCCGTGCGGCGCCCGTCGAGACCGATCCAGACCCGGACCTCCGTACCGCCGAGGACCGAGTGTCCGATGCGGACGTCGCCGCCGGTGGTCTCCGCCATCCGCCGCACGATGTCGAGGCCGAGGCCCGTGGAGCCGTCCCGGCCGCCGCTGTTGCCGCGGGCCAGGGCGGCGGCCGGGTCGGCGATGCCGGGGCCCGCGTCGGAGACGAGGACGATGACGGCGTCCTCACCGTTGTGGAGGTCGATCGAGAAGGCGGTGCCCTCGGGGGTGTGCCGGAAGACGTTGCCGAGCAGGGCGTCGAGCGCGGCGACGAGTTCGGGGCGGGCGACCGGGATGCGGACCGGGCGCTCGACGCCCGCGACCCGTACCCGGCGGCCCTCGTCCTCGGCGAGCGCCGACCAGAACCCCATCCGCTCGCGCACCACTTCGGCGGCGTCGCAGCCCGCGCCGGGACCGGTCGCCTGGGTCTGCGGCTTCGCGTCGCGGGCCGTGCGGATGATGATGTCGACCTCGCGTTCCAGCTGCTCGACGGCGGCGCGGGTCTGCTCGGCGGCCGGTCCGGAGCCGAGCGAGGCCGCGTTGAGCCGGAGCACGGTGAGCGGGGTGCGGAGCCGGTGGGACAGGTCGGCGGCCAGTTCGCGTTCGTTGGCGAGCAGGTGGACGACCTGGTCGGCCATGGAGTTGAAGGCGACGGCGGCCGACTTGAGTTCGGGCGGCCCCTCCTCGGGGACGCGGGCGCCGAGTCTGCCCTCGCCCAGGTCGTGGGCGGCGCCCGCCAGCCGCTGGGCGGGCCGGACCATGCGGACGCCGAGGCGGTCGGCGACGGCGACGGAGCCGACGATGAGGGCGACGCCGACTCCGGCGAGGACCAGCCAGGCGGTGGCGACGCCGTTGGACACCTCGCCCTCGGGGACGAAGAGTTCGACGACGGCGACCTGGCCGCTGCTGAGGGCGGTGGGCTGGAGCAGCGCGAAGCCGCCGGGGACCTCGGCGATGGAGGCGCGGCCGAGCCGGCGGGTGGTCGCGAGGTCCTCCTCGCCGGCCCGCCGGGTGCCGATCTCCAGGGCCGTGGCGCCGGGTTCACCGGCGGGCACGTGGACGGCGAGCCGTCCGGCGGCCCCGTCCTCGGTGGTGGCGACGGCCTTGTCGAGCTCGTCGCGCTCGGTGGTGATGGCGAGGACGGGGGCGAGCCCGGCGGCCCGTCGTTCGGCGTTGGAGAAGGCCCGGTCGCGGGCCATCTCCTTGACGACGAGCCCGAGGGGTACGGCGAAGGCGACGACGACCATGACGGTGACGGCGAGCGACACCTTGACGAGCGCCCATCTCACGGCCGGCGCTCCGGCGGCGCGGGCGCCGGTTCCGGCTCCCGGGGCGGCTCCAGCTTCACGCCGACCCCGCGCAGGGTGTGCAGATAGCGGGGCCGCGCGGCCGTCTCACCCAGTTTCCTTCGCAGCCAGGACAGATGGACGTCGATGGTCTGGTCGTCCCCGTACGCCTGCTGCCACACCTCGGCGAGCAGCTCCCTGCGCGGGACGACGACCCCGGGCCGCCCGGCGAGGAAGGCGAGCAGGTCGAACTCGCGGCGGGTCAGGTCCAGGGGCGTCCCGTCGAGCTCCGCCTGGCGGCGCAGCGGGTCGACGGTGAGGCCGCCGACCCGGAGCGCCCGGGACGGCGGCGGCTCGCCCGCGGCGGACCGCGCCCGGCGCAGGACGGCGGCCATCCGGGCCGAGAGGTGGTCGACCGAGAAGGGCTTCACCAGGTAGTCGTCGGCTCCGGCGTGGAGGAGCCGTACGATCTCCGCCTCGTCGTCCCGCGCGGTCGCGATGATCACCGGTACGTCGGTGATGCCGCGCAGCATCTTGAGCGCCTCGGACCCGTCGAGATCGGGCAGTCCGAGGTCCAGGACGACCACGTCGAAACGGACGTGGGCGACCTCGCGCAGCGCCTCCAGAGCCGTGCCGACGCTCCGTACCGTGTGGGAGGCCTCGGAGAGCTGCCGGATGAGGGCGGAGCGCACGAACTGGTCGTCCTCGACCACGAGCACACTTGCCATGGGCCGCACCGTACGCCATGCGGGGGAACGTCTCGGAGCGGACCACCCTCCGGTACGGGCCCGCCGGGGGTGGGGCAGTATGACGCGGATGCGAAGAGGACTCGTTCACGCCCTGGCCTGGTCGCTCGCCACCGGCGCGGCGGTCACCCTGTCCTGGTGGGGAGTGCACACGGTGCTGTCCGGCACGGTGTACGACCCTCCGCTGGCGCTGCCCCTCCCGGCCGGCGGCGCCGCCGGTCAGGGCCCGGCCGGCGGCGATCCGCTGTCGTCCTCGACCCGGCGGCCCGAGCCCTCCGCGTCCTCCGTGTCCGCCTCCGCGCGGCCCACGCCGAGCGGCGGGCGCACGACCACGGCCGCGCCCGCGGGAACCCCCTCGCGGACGCCGAAGCCCACGACTTCGACTCCGCCGGCCGCCACCCCGCCCCCCTCCGACTCGCGGGTGAAGACCTACACGGTGGACGGCGGGCGGGTCACCTTCGACCTCGGGGAGACCTCGGCCGAACTGGTCTCGGCGACCCCGGCGTCCGGCTGGCAGATGCAGGTGTGGAAGCAGCCGGCCTGGATCCGCGTCACGTTCACCGTGGACGGCCGTGAGCTGTCCGTCTTCTGCGTCTGGCACGACAGCGCGCCCCGCGTGGAGATCGACGACCGCGCCACCTGAGGCCTGCGGGCCGTCGGACGGCGCTCAGCGGAAGGCGGAGGCGGGCGGTGCGGGCGAGGGCCTGGCGCTCGCGTCGCTGACCGGCGCCGCTCCCCCGGCGAAGTCGGCGAGCGCCCGCCCGTGTTCGACCCGCCCCGGGTGCGGGTCGGTGGCGACCCGGCGGGTCAGTTCGGCCACCGGCAGCTCCCGGTCGGAGGCGAGCAGCACCGCGTTGCCGAAGCGGCGGCCGCGCAGCACCGTCGGGTCGGCGGTCAGCGCCAGCTCCGGGAAGACGGCGGCGGCCGTGGCGATCTGGCCGCGCAGATGGGTCAGGGGCGGTCCGTCGGCGAGGTTCGCCGCGTAGAAGCCGCCGGGCCGCAGCACCCGCCGCACCTCGGCGAGGAACTCGGTGCTGGTCAGATGGGCCGGGGTGCGGGCCCCGCTGAACACGTCGGCGATGACCAGGTCGGCCCAGCCGTCCTGGACCTTGGCGAGGCCGGCGCGGGCGTCGGTGGAGCGGACCCGGACGCGGGCCCCGGCGTCGAGCGGCAGTTCGCGGCGGACGAGCTGGACGAGGCGGGCGTCGAGTTCCACGATCTGCTGGGTGGAGCGGGGCCGGGTCGCGGCGACGTACCGGGCGAGGGTGAAGGCGCCGCCGCCGAGGTGGACGACCTGGAGCGGCCGGTTCGGCGGGGCGGCGAGGTCGGCGACGTGGCCGAGCCGCCGCTGGTACTCGAAGGAGAGGTGGGCCGGGTCGTCGAGGTCCACATGGGACTGCGGGGCACCGTCGAGGAGCAGTGTCCAGGCGCGCGGGCGCTCCCGGTCGGGTATGAGTTCGGCGAGTCCGCCGTCGACGGTCTCGACGACGGGGGCGGCGGCGGCCGCCCGGTCACGCTGCTTGTTCCTGGCCACGGACCCCATTATCCGGGCCCGCCCGGGCGGGGGCTCAGTGGCAGCCGTCGGCCGCCTCGATGAGCCGGGCCGCCTCACCGAGCGCCTCGCGGAGGACGACGGGGTCGGTGACGGGGTCGGTGTCCCCCGGGGGCAGCAGCCAGCCGGCCGGGCGGGGCGCGTCGCCCGCCGGTTCGGGCAGCTCGGGCAGTTCGGGGAGGCGGAGGCCGCGCCCGGAGGTCCGCGTACAGGCGCTGCCCGGCATGTCCCAGGCGGCGGCGGTCCCCGGCGGCACCAGGAAGCCGAGGGTGTCGCAGGCGCCGTCGTGGACCACGGGCCCGACGGCGGGGGCGGCGCTGCGCCGCAGGATGTCGACGGCCTCCAGGCCCTGCCGGACGGGGACCGTCACCAGGTCCCAGGCTCCGGCGGCGGGCTTGGGGTCGTCGGCCTCCGGGGCGGATGCGTGCCACGTGGCCGACTGCGAACCGATCTCCGACATGGGGACCCCTCCTCGCTCCTGAGGAGACACGTTCCGTCTCTCCCTTTACGGTTCAACGCCCGTGCGCGTCAACGGCTACGGCGCCATGCCGCCGCAAAGGATGGCAGTTCATGGCAGATCGCAGGCGAGATATCCGATTTGTAGCCAAACTCTGCGTACGCATCCGGTCACAGCAGGTACGTTCTTGCCGCCGGAACACCCGGCAGCACAGGAGAGGGCTCGGCCATGGCGACGTCACGGGCAGTTCCCAATCTCGCCTTCCGACGGCTCCGCGGACAGCACTCGCCGGCGGAGTTCGCGGCGGCGGTCCGCCGGGCGGCGCGGGAGATCGGCGAACAGGTCGCGTGCGACGCCCGCTACATCGGGCGCGTGGAGGCGGGAGAGATCCGCTGCCCCAACTACGCGTACGAGCGGGTCTTCCTGCACATGTTCCCCGGACTCGGCCTCGCCGACCTGGGGTTCTCCGCGCGGGAGGCGGTGCGCGGCCGGCGGCAGGCCGTCCCGGCCGGGGCTCCGACTCCCGCCGCCATCCCGACCCGGAACGATGAGGAGAGCGACGTGCTGCGTCGCGCATTCATGACGAGCGGCTCCGCCACCCTGGCGGCCGCGTCGCTGGGACTCGGCGGCCCCGCCGTCGCGATCCCCACCCCCCGCGGCACCCACCGCATCGGCGAGTCCGAGGTGCGGGCCGTCGAGGACGCCGTACGGCAGATCCGGCTGCTCGACGACCGGCACGGCGCCGACGGGCTCTACAAGGTCGCCGCTCAGCCGCTCCGAGCCGCGTACGCGCTGCTCGACACGGGGACCATGACCCGCCGCTCCACCGAGGACCGGCTGCACGCGGGCGCGGGCGAACTCTCCCTCTCCGTCGGCTGGCTGGCCCACGACTCGGGACGGCACGAGGACGCGCGCTCGCACTACGCCGAGGCGCTCGCCACCGCGCGCGTGTCGGGGAACGCGGCCCTGGAGGCGCACGCCTTCTGCAACACGTCCTTCCTGGCCCGGGACACCGGCCGGTACCGCGAGGCGGTGCGGGCGGCGCAGGCGGGGCTGCGGGCCGCACAGCCGCTCGACTCGGCGCGGCTGCTCTCGCTGCTCTCGCTGCGGGAGGCCGGCGCCTGGGCGGGGCTCGGCGACCGCTCCGCCTGCGAGCAGGCGCTCGGCCGCGCCCACGGCTTCTTCGACCGGGGGCAGGCCGAGGGCGACCCGGAGTGGATGTCGTTCTTCGGGGAGCCGGAGCGGGAGGCCCTGGAGGCCCAGTGCTGGTCGGCGCTCGGCGACTGGGGCCGGGCCGCCCGCCACGCCCACCGGGCCACCGTCCTGCAGAACCCGCACTTCGCCCGGAACCTGGCGCTCTACCGCGCCCACCTCGCCAAGGACCTGGCGCACGCCGGGCGCCCCGAGGAGGCGGCGGCGGAGGCGAAGCGGGTGGTGGACTCCCTGGACGGCATCGCCTCGGCCCGGATCCGGGGAATGCTCTCCGAGACCCGCCGGGTGCTCGCCGCGTACTGAAGCCCCTCGGCCTCCCGCGGCGGCTACTGCTCCAGGTGGCCCGTGTCGTTCCAGCGCTCGATCGCCGGAGCGCCGTACGCCCAGCCGAGGACGGAGAGGCTCGTCGGGTCGAGGCGGATGCGGGAGGCGAAGGAGACGTCCTCGCCGAGCCAGCGGGCGCCGATCGAGCGCAGGATGTGGCCGTGGGCGAAGACCAGGACGTCACGGTCGGCCGAGCGGGCCCAGTTCACGATCTCGTCGGCGCGGTCCGAGAGCTGCGCGAGGGTCTCGCCGTCCGGGACGCCGTCGCGCCAGATGAACCAGCCGGGCTGCACGGCCTGGATCTCGGGCGGCGTCATCCCCTCGTACGCCCCGTAGTCCCACTCCATCAGCGCGTCCCACGGCTCGGCCCGGTCGCCGAAGCCGGCGAGCTCGCAGGTCTCGCTCGCGCGGACCAGCGGGCTGGTGCGCACCTCGACGCCCGGCAGTCCCTGCCAGGGGCCGCGGTGGAGGCGCTCGCCGAGCAGCTTCGCGCCGCGCCGCCCCTCGTCGAGCAGGGGGATGTCGGTCCTGCCGGTGTGCCGGCCGAGAAGTGACCACTCGGTCTGGCCGTGCCGGGCGAGCAGGATGCGCGGTGCCATGGGAAGGACGCTCCAGGGGTTTCACGGTGCGGACGTGCCTCTCCCATCATCGCCCACGTGGATTCGGGGTGACATGCGGGCGACCTCCGGGGCCTCTGACGGCGGAAGCGCCTCCGGTTGTCAGTGGCGGATGCGAGACTTCCACGGGTGAGCGCATCCTTGGACAGCGGTCTGTCACGAGCACCGCGGACGACACGTCTACAGCTGTTCGCCGAGCTGCGCGGACCGGCCACCGTGCCGCGTCCGCTGGACGCGCGGGCGCTCGCGGCGCTCGCCGCCAACCCCGGCTGCCGGCGGCGGGCCCTCCTCGACGGCGCCGGGGTCGACAAGTCCGCGCTCGCCGCGAAGCTCGGCTCGCCCGCCCCGTTCGGGCAGTCCCAGTTCGCGATCGTGCGGGGCAACTCCTTCGAGGCGAAGGTCAAGGCGGACGGCGGCCGTGAGCTGCTGCGCCTGATCGGCGTCGAGGAGCCGGGCGCGGTGTCCGTGCCCGAACTGGCGGCGGCCGGACCGGAGGGGCGGGTGGCGCGGACGGCGCTCGCGCTGCGGGAGGCCACCGCGGCCGGGGCGTGGACGCTGCTCGACCATCCGCTGCTCGCCCTCGATGTGGCGGGCTCGCCGGTCTATCTGGAGCCGGACGCGGTGGTGGTCCGTCCCGACGGCGGGTGGACGGTCGTGGAGATCAAGTCGTTCCCGATGGTCGACGGCGCGGCCGACGCGTCGAAGGTGGGCGCCGCGGCCCGCCAGGCCGCGGTGTACGTGCTGGCCCTTGAGCGCGTGGCGGCCCTGACGGAGGGCGCCCGGGTCGCGCGGTCGGTGCTGCTCGTCTGCCCGAAGGACTTCTCGAACGTGCCGACGGCGTCCGTCGTCGACGTGCGCAAGCAGCGGGCGGTCACCCGGCGGCAGCTCGCCCGGCTGACCCGGATCGACGAGATCGCGGAGGCCCTGCCCGAGGGCACGAGCTTCGACGTGGCGGAGCGCTCGGCGGCGGAGCTGACGGCGGCCGTGGAGTCCGTCCCCCACCAGTACGCGCCGGAGTGCCTGGCCGCCTGCGAGCTGGCCTTCCACTGCCGGTCCCGGGCGCGGGAGGCGGGCGCCGTGGAGACCCTGGGCCGTTCGGTACGGGGTGAGCTGGGCGGCCTGCCGACGGTCGGCGCGGTCCTCGCGGCGGCCCGCGGCGAGGAGGGTGACCCGGACGACCCGGCGGTGGCGGCCCTGCGCAGAGCGCGGGCGCTGCGCGCGGAGGCCCTGGAGTCGGCGCGGTCGGCGCCCACCCGTACGCCCGGAGAGAGCCCCGCATGCCCCCGCTGACCGCTGCTCGTTCCTGCGCCGCACCCCGGAAGGCCCCCGTATGTCGCTGATCTCCACGCTGGCCCGGATGGAGGCCGTCGAGTCGGGCCGGGCGCAGCCCCTGGCGACCGTCCGCCACCGGCGGATCTCCGAGCGGCCGCTCGTCCTCGTGCCGCTGACGACGGCCGGTGAGGCGGGCGCCCCGCTCGGCGCCCTGGTCGGCACCGACCGCGAGGAGCCCCGGCTCCTGGTGGTGGCCCAGCCCCGCGACCGTGACCTGCGGTTCGCGTTCCTCGCCGATCTCGCGGAGGAGGTCCTGCCGTACGTCGACTCCTTCGCGGACGTCGTCGAGGCGGTGGAGAAGAGCGAGGTCGACCCCGAGACCGGCAAGAAGGTGAAGGTCGAGGTCGAGCTGTGCTCGGACGCGCCGCAGCTGATCGTGCCGAGCCGGGCGGGCGTCGAGTACGTACGGCTGCTCGGGCGCTCGACGCGGTTCCGGCGGACGGCCGAGCAGGACCCGGAGACGCCGTTCCCCGCACCGCCACGCGTCCCGCTGCTCGGGCGCTGGTTCACGCACTTCGGCGACCGGGCCCGGGTGCCGGGCTCCTCGCTGCTGCTCGCGGCCACCGACCTGCTCAACCGGCACTGGGCGACCGGCCAGTCCTCCCTGGAGGACCAGCACCTGGGCGCGCTGCTCGCCTGGATCGACCCCCGCGACGGTGAGCCGGGCGCGGAGGCGGCGCTGCGGGCCGAGACGGGCCGGGACGAGCGGGGCCAATTGCTCTGCCCGCCCGCCGGTCCGGCCACCGACCCGGCCTTCGACAACGGGCTCCTCGCGCCCGCGATCGAGCGGTACGACCGGGCCCGGCAGGCACTCGGCGCGGCCCAGGACGGCGAGGCGGCCGACAGCGGCCTCGGCGAACTCCACCGCGCCGAGCGGGAACTGCGCCGTCTGGTCGTCTCCCAGCTGAAGCCGACCTGGGACGCGGTCTGGCGGGCCATCGACCTGCTGCGGGAACTGCCCGAGGGGGCCAGGGTCGAAGACCGCTGGACCCGGGACCGCTGGTCCTTCACGGCCCATCGTGACCGGGTCACGGCCGGCGAGCCGCCGCAGCCCCGCCGGGACGACGCCGTGACGGCGGCCCGGAAGCTCGCCGCCCGCGAGCAGGCGCAGGGCCAGCTGGAGGCGCAGGAGGCCCTCGACGATCCGCTGGTCCTCGCCGGGCGGAGACTCGCGGGCGAGGCGTTCTCGGCCGAGGTGGCCGAGGTGACGATGGCGTGGACGGAGTCGAAGCGGCCCGCACCGCGTCCGCTCCTCACGGTCCGCACGGACGACCGGCCGCACCTGGGCGAGAAGGTGAGGGTCTACCGCTCGCTCGACGGGAAGCCGCAGACGGCGGAGTTCGTGCGGTACGAGGAGGACGGCTCGCTGCTGCTCCGGCTCCTCGACAGGATGGGCCGGTCCAAGGAGCCCGCCGAGGGGTCGGTGCCGGAGAAGGGCGAGCGGATCGCCTGGACGCTGTTCGAGCACGACCAGCGGGTGGGGCCGCAGCTGCCGGACCCGGAGGAGACGCCCTGGACGCACGGCGGTCCTCCCCGGACGGACGCCGTGGAACTGCCCGACGCCGTGACACCCGAGGACGTGCTGTGAGCCTGACCGATACCGCGCCGGGGACCTTCGATCCCTCCGCCGAGGCCGGGCGGGCGACGGACGCCATCCTGGCGGACACCCTGCACGGCACCGCCCGTGGTGTCGTGGTGGACTCCCCGCCGGGTGCCGGGAAGTCGACCCTTGTGGTGCGGGCCGCGCTCGAACTCGCCGCCGCGGGGCGCCCCCTGATGGTGGTGGCCCAGACGAACGCGCAGGTGGACGACCTGGTGCTGCGGCTCGCCGAGAAGGAGCCCGCGCTCGAGGTGGGCCGGCTGCACTCGAACGACAGCGACCCGTACGACAAGGCGCTCGACGACCTGGAGAACGTACGGAAGTCGGCGAAGGCGGGTGAGCTCGCCGGGCTTCCCGTGGTGATCTCCACGGCCGCCAAGTGGGGGCACGTGAAGAACGTCGAGCCGTGGGCGCACGCGATCGTCGACGAGGCGTACCAGATGCGCTCGGACGCGCTGCTCGCCGTCGCGGGCCTCTTCGAGCGGGCGCTGTTCGTCGGCGACCCCGGACAGCTCGATCCCTTCTCCGTGGTGGGCGCCGAGCAGTGGGCGGGGCTCAGCCACGACCCGTCGGCGAGCGCGGTCTCCACCCTGCTCGCGCACAACCCGGAGCTGCCGCAGCACCGGCTTCCGGTGTCCTGGCGCCTGCCGGCCTCGGCGGCGCCGCTGGTGTCGGACGCCTTCTACCCGTACACGCCGTTCCGCAGCGGCACCGGGCACGGCGACCGGAAGCTGTCCTTCGGTGTGCCGTCGGACGGCTCCGGCCCCGACCGGGTCCTCGACGAGGCGGCGGAGTCGGGCTGGGGCCTGCTCGAACTGCCCGCCCGGCACACCCCGCGCACCGACCCCGAGGCGGTCGGCGCGGTCGCCCTGGTGGTGCGCCGGCTCCTCGACCGGGGCGGGGCGGCGGTCTCGGAGCGCTCGGAGACCCCCGTACCCCTGACCCCGGACCGTGTCGCCGTGGGCACCGCCCACCGCGACCAGGCCGCGGCGGTCAGGGCGGCGCTCGCGGAGCTCGGCGTGACGGGCGTGACGGTGGACACCGCGAACCGGCTCCAGGGGCGTGAGTACGACGTGACGGTCGTCCTCCACCCGCTGTCCGGGCGCCCGGACGCGACGGCCTTCCATCTGGAGACGGGCCGGCTGTGCGTCCTCGCCTCCCGGCACCGGCACGCGTGCGTGGTGGTCTGCCGGGCGGGGGTGGCGGAGCTCCTCGACGAGCATCCGTCGACGGAACCGGTCCAGCTGGGCGCGGCGGTGTCGTTCCCGGACGGCTGGGAGGCGAACCACGCGGTCCTCTCCCACCTGGAGGAACACCGGGTGAGCTGGAGACCCTGACCTCCCTGGCGGAACACCGGGTGAGCCGGAGGCCCTGACCTCAGGGGCGGTTCGCGGCCGCGCGGAGGACCGACGCGCCGACCGGGGTGAGGGTGTGCAGGACCGTCGCGGCGTGCCGGCTGCTCGTGATGAGCCCGGCGTCGCGCAGGGCCGTGGCGTGGCGGCTGGCGGAGGCCGCGGAGACCCCGGCCGCGCGGGCGATCTCGCCCGTCGTCGCCCCGGTGGCGGCCGCGCGCAGGGCCGCCGCCCTGGTCCGCCCGAGGAGCGTCGTCAGGGAGGCGGACGGTTCGTCGGCGAGCCGGTGGTCGGGGGGCAGGGCGGCGATGTCCCGACGCGCGGGGTAGCAGAGGACGGGTGGGAGGTCCGGATCGGCGAGGCTGTTCGGGGTGCGCCAGCAGAAGTACGTGGGGACGAGCGTCAACCCGCGCCCTTCGAGCCGCAGTTCCCGGTCGGCGGGAGGGAAGTCGACCTGTAAGGACGGCGGTCGCCAGCGGATCGCGGGCCCCGCGCCGCCGAGGAGCCCGCCGACGCCGCCGTCGAGGAACTCGCGGCCGAGCGCGGCCCGTTCGGCGTCGAAGCGGGCGCGGGTGGACTCGGCGTACGGGGCGATGCCGACGTCGTGATAGGCGCGCAGCACCCGTACGAGCTCCCTGCGGTCCTCGGGATCGCCGAGCCGCGCCGCCCACGGCGGCGCCCCCACCATGCGGTCGAGCCGGGCCATCTCCTGGGCCACCCGCCGCGGGGAGGTCGCCAGGATCGCGTCGAGCCCCTCGGCGAGGCCGCCGACGCCCGGGCCCGGGGTCAGGAAGTCCGGGAAGTAGGCGGCCCGGGGGAAGAGCGGCAGGAGAACCGTGCGGAGCGCCCGGTCGAGCCCCTTCTCGCGCAGCCGGACCCGTACACTCCGCAGCCAGCCCGCGTAGGCCCAGCGGCCGTCCCGGGTCTGGAAGCGGTGCAGGCTGGTGGCGATCTCCCAGAACGGATTCGGCGCCGCGGCGACCCGGACCGCGGCCAGATCGGCGTCCCCGAAGTGGATGCGGAGCATCTCGTTCCCCCTTGTGAGCTCGGCATTTGCGGTGAGCCGCAACAGCATGGCCCAGTTCCGCCGGGATCCGTCATGGTTGGCCAACGGCGCAGGACGGCGGGCGTGTCCGCGCCGCGGAGAACCACCAACGGGAGGAAATGACATGCGAACTCTCACGACACGCACGGCCGTTGCGGCGACCACCGGCGCACTGGCCCTGGCCGGGATCCTGGGCACGGCCGGCACGGCGAGCGCGGCCCCGGCCGCCGCTTCCGCGCAGCGGACGCAGGTCACCGAGGCCGGCCAGGTCCAGGCGGCGCTCCTCGTCAACCGCAAGGTCTGGAAGACGGTGAACCACCGGTCCGCGGCGACCGGGAGCTCCACGCTCATCGGCAAGCTCTACGCGGGCAAGTACTACGCGGTGAGCTGCTGGAAGTACGGCGAGACGGTGACCGCCGAAGGCACCACCAACAACGTGTGGATCTACTCCAGGAACGACACCGGCCGCTGGGGCTTCGCCAGCGCCATCTACTTCTCGGGCAACAAGTACGCCGACCTGCCGCTGAACGCGCGGTGCTAGTCACCCAGCCGCGCCCGTGACCGCGCCCCGGAGCCGTACGGAGAACCGTACGGCTCCGGGGCCGTTGCCGTCCGGGCGCCGGGGGCGCGTGGTGGAAGCCGCGCGCTCTTGCGGGGCGCGGGACAATGGGAGGAGGCCCGGGTCTCCGGGCCGTGCCTGTGCGAGGAGGAGACGAACGATGGCGGAACCCGCGGAACGGAGCGGACAGCGGCGGCTCAGGCCGGCTCCGCTGATCTTCGAGCCTGCCGAGGCGACCGCCGATCCGGAGCACTTCTTCGACCTGGAGTCGATAGAGGACCCGCGTGAGCTGCTGTCCCGGGCGACGGAGCTGACGCTCGCGTTCCGCGCGGCGGCGGACCGGGCGACGGAGTTCCAGGCGATCGCGGCGGCGCAGCTGGCGGATCCGCGCCGGTTCGACCGGCTGACGGCGGCGGACGTCGCCGAGCGGGCGCAGTGGACCGAGGACTACGCGCGGAAGATGATCGAGTTCGGTCGGGACCTGATCCGTACGAACGGCCGCCCGGCGGAGGAGTAGGCGGGGTGCGCGACCACGTTCTCCCCCTGGCGCGTGGCATATGCGGGCCGCACGATACTCCTCGCCCACCCCTCCTGTCCGGGATTCGCGAACCCTCGGCGACGGCGTCGTCACGCCCGGTAGATCTGGAGGCATGACGACGTGGCTGCGCGACGAGACCTCGCACGACCTTTCGCACGACATCTTCCGGTTCCTCCGGGAGGGTGACGAGGGGCGGCATCAGACCGCCCGGGTGACCGCCGACGGAGCCGCCTGGCTCGCGTCGGCCGCCGGGGGCCGCGGGACCGCGCTCACCCGCTGGGAGGCCCGGCCCGCCTCGCCCGCGGTACTGCCGTGCGGGAGGGTCTTCGACGTCGTCAACGTGGACCCCGTCTTCGGGCGGCGGATGCTGGACCGCCTGTGGTCGGAGGGGCCGGGATCGGGGCCCGTCGCCGTCCACCGGGGCCGGATGATGCTCTTCGCCGCGCCGGGCGCGGCCCAGCGCCTTCCGGCCCTCCTCGACTGGGAGGAGTGGAGGGAGTGGGGCGAGACGGCCCCCCGGCCGCTCTGCCACGGGGTCGGCGACGCCGTGACCGTGCCGCCGCTCGCGCCCTCCGGCTCCTCGGGGCCGCGCTGGCTGGTCGCCCCCGACACCCGCCATCCCTGGCTGCCGGGCCCCGAGGTCATGCTCTGGGCCTGCGTACGGGCAGTCCGGGCGGCCGCGGCCGCCGACGTGCGGGTATCGATTTTTCCTCCCGCCGATCCGGGTGCTAATGTCTACGACGTCAGCAGGCGCCGCTAGCTCAGTTGGTTAGAGCAGCTGACTCTTAATCAGCGGGTCCGGGGTTCGAGTCCCTGGCGGCGCACAGACGGAAGAAGCCCCTCGCGGAAGCGGGGGGCTTCTTCGTGTTCCGGCGCCGCCCCCTCAGTCGACGGCGGGCGGGGTGACCCTGATCGTCCAGCCGCCCGTCCCGGTGCGGTCCATGACCTCGACCCTGACCCCGGTCCCCGGCACGGTGAGGGTCTCGCCCTCGTCCAGCGGGGCGTCCGCGAGCGGCGGGTAGACGGAGCTGTCCCAGCAGGCCTCGGTGCGCGGGTGGGCGTCGACGACCTCGACCGGGCCGTCGCCGGAGGCCGCGGCGCCGCGGACCCGGTAGACGAGTACGCCCTGGGTGCAGGTGTCGGCGTTGTTCCCGGCGTCGGTCCTGGCCTCGACCGCGAGGACCGTGTCGGGTCCCGTGCGGACCACCGCGAGCCGGGTGCCGAGGGTGCCGCCGGGCGGCGGCGGGGTGTCGGTGGGTTCCAGGGTGACCATCCGGGGCTCGGCGCCCTGGACGCAGGCCACCTGGGCCGGGGAGAGCCAGCCGAGCTTCCACTTGTGCCAGCCGAAGAGGTCCGGCGAGAGTCCGAACTGGCTGCCCATGACGTCCCAGTCCCCCACATGGGTGTCCCAGTCGCCCTTGCCGTCCACCGGGCGGTGGTAGAGGTCGGGCAGGTCGAAGACATGGCCGGTCTCGTGGGCGAGCACGTTGCGGTCGGGCGGGTGCCGCTCGAAGACGGTCACGACCCGCTTGATCTCGGTGCCGTCGACCTTCAGGGGCCGTTCGAGGTTGACCACCTTGGTCGCGTCGGAGTCCACGCCGGGCGCGTCCGGGTCGGCGACCAGGTAGACGACGTCGTACCGGGAGAAGTCGACGCTCGCGTCGGCCGCTGCGACCGCGTCCCGGAGGTAGGCGGCGCGCTGCCCGGCGTCCCAGTCACGCCGTATGTCGTACGCGCTCGACTCCCTGGGCATCGGCGTCCAGGCCGGCTGGAGGTGCGGGCGCAGGGTGAAGCGCCCGTAGGAGGCGCGCGAGAAGTAGTCGCTGGTGGCGGGGAAGTGGTCGGCGGCGAGCTCGGCCGGTTCGATGAGCGGCTCCGAGTCCGGGAAGGAGAGGAAGATCATGACCGCGTCGAGTGCGCGGTCGGGGCGGGGGTACGACCTGTTCCAGGTGTCGAGGCCGAGCGAGTGATGGGCCGCCGTGCGGGGCAGGGCGCAGGGACCCGCCATGGGCGCGCCGACGGCGGGGCCGGCGACGAGTCCGGTGGCGGCCAGGGCGGCGAGCGAGGTGAAGGCCGCCGCGCCGGCACGCAGCCGCGAGCGTTCCACTCCCCCGGGTGGCTGCTGACCCCTCACGTGGACCTCCGGATCGGGAATGCGGGACACCTCACCCACCTTGTGATGGTTTGCGGCGTTTCGCATGTTTCCGCTGCCCCGGTCGGGTGAGAGGGCGCCACGGGGTCGACGCGACACGGGCGCGCTTCAGCTCACGGAAAGTCACATTCGGTCACGCCGTCATCGACCCGTGTCAGACCCGCGCAGAAACGATCACGCAGGGTCCTGTGGTGGTCGGCCTCACAGCGCCGGACGCTCCCCGGAGGCGCTCTGTAGCTGGAAGGCTCCCCCGCGCTGGCTCTATGATCGGCTCACTCTTCCTTGGCCGACCGTCCCGACCACATGTGACCGGCCCGACTGCACTACGGGAGCGAGCGGTGAGCGGAACCCCCGAAGGACCGGTGCACCCAGAGCCGCCGGAGAAGCACGCGGCAGAGACCGCACTCACGGAGCGTCACCCCGAGCAGCGCGGCGGGCCCCGACCCGAGCTCGCCACCCGGCCCCACCCCGGGCATCCCCCGCAGCACGGCGGGCGGGACGCCGCCGAACTCCGCGACTACCACGCCGCCTTCCGGGTCGCCCAGCTCGCCATGGCCGTCGTCGACCAGGACGGGATCGTCGTCGCGGCCAACGACTCCTTCGGCACCCTCCTCGGCACCGAGGCCGGCGCGCTCCGCGAGCAGGCCGCGTCCGATCTCGTGGACCTCGCGTCCGACGGGCGCACCTGGCACGCGTACCGCGAGGTGCTGCGCGGCCGCCGCTCCCGCTTCCGCTGTACGCGCCGCCTCAAGCACCCCGACGGGCGCTCGCTGTGGGCCGAGGTCACCGTGGCGCCCGTGCCCGACAGCCGGAGCGTCCTCCTGTCGATCGCGGACATCAGCGACCGCCGTGAGCTCCAGGCCCGGCTCCGCCACCTCCAGATGCACGACCCGGTGACCCGGCTGCCCAACCGCGCGCTGTTCTTCGAGCGCCTCTCGGCCGCCCTCGAGGCCTCGGCCCAGGACGCCGGGGACGATCAGGAACCGGAGGCGGCCGGGAGCTCCGGCCGTACGGGCGGAGCCGGGGCGAAGGGCGCGATCAGCTCTTCGTACGAGTCGTACGGGTATGGCAGAACAGGGCGGATCGGACTCTGCTACCTCGACCTCGACGGCTTCAAGGCGGTCAACGACACCCTTGGCCACCGCGTCGGCGACCGGCTCCTCGCCGCCGTCGCCGGACGTCTGACGGAGTGCGCGGACAGCGACGGCTACACCCGCGGCGGCGGCCATCTGGTGGCGCGGCTCGGCGGGGACGAGTTCGCGATCCTCGTCGAGGACTCCACCGGCACCGAGCAACTCGCCGACCTGGCACGATCGGTGCTCGACTCGCTGCAGCACCCCTTCGACCTGGCAGGGCAGCGGCTCGCGGTCTCCGCCTCGATCGGCGTGGTCGAGCGCTCCGGGCACGGGACGACGGCGACGGCCCTGATGCAGGCCGCGGACACCACGCTGTACTGGGCGAAGGCCGACGGCAAGGCCCGCTGGACCCTCTTCGACCCCGAGCGCAACGCGCACCGGATGACCCGGCAGGCCCTCTCCTCCACCCTGCGGCCCGCCGTGGAGCGCGGGGAGTTCGGTCTTGAGTACCAGCCGCTCGTGGATCTGGCGGACGGGGCCGTGCGCGGGGTGGAGGCCCTGGTGCGCTGGAACCACCCGCAGTTCGGCTCGCTCGCGCCGAATCGGTTCATCGGGATCGCCGAGGAGGACGGCTCCATCGTGGAGCTGGGCCGGTGGGTGCTGCGCACGGCGTGCCGGCAGGCCCGGCAGTGGCAGAAGGACCATCCGCGCGAGCGCCCGATCTTCGTGAGCGTCAACGTGGCGGTCCGTCAGGTGTGGGACTCCGACCTGGTCGCGGACGTGGCGGGCATCCTCGCGGAGACCGGTCTCGCCCCGCATCTTCTCCAGCTGGAGCTGACCGAGTCCGCCGTGATGGGCTCGGCCGGCCGGCCGCTCCAGGCGCTCCAGGCGCTGAGCGACATGGGGGTGCGGATCGCGATCGACGACTTCGGCACCGGCTACTCGAACCTGGCCTATCTGAGCCGGCTTCCGGTCTCGGTGCTCAAGCTCGACGGATCGTTCGTGCGCGGCTTCCAGGACGAGGAGCACGCCAACCCGGCGGACGAGCTGATCGTCGAGGCGCTCGTGCAGCTCGCGCACCGGCTCGGCCTCACGGTCACCGCGGAGTGCGTCGAGACCTCGGGGCAGGCGAGCCGGCTGCGGCGGATCGGCTGTGACACGGGGCAGGGCTGGCTGTACTCACGGGCGGTGGCCCCGGACCGCATCGCCGAACTGATCGGCACGGAGCCGCTTCCGGTGTGACCCCTGGGGGGTGTCTTTCGGATCAGGCCCCAGGCCCTGGCGGCTCGCGCCCGGCGACCCCACCCGAGGCGACCGGCCGGGGACATGGAACTGCCCCCGGCCGGAGGGACATTCCGGGCGGGGGCAGCGGTTCATGGGGGGTTCAGCGCGTCAGGCACGGTCGCCGGTGAGAGCTCAGCAGGCGCCGAGGTCCTTCCAGACGCCCCACTCGCCGGTCGTGCCCGGCGTCTCGTTCTGGGTCCACCACTGGGCCTTGTACTTGCGGCCGTTGTGGGAGACCTCGTTGCCCGCGGTGTAGACCGTGCCCGCCACGTACGCCGGGAGCGAGCCGCAGCCCGTGGGCGGCGTCGTCGGAGGCGTCGTCGTCGGGGGCGTGGTGGGCGGCGTCGTCGGCGGGGTGGTCGGCGGCGTCGTGGTCGGCGGGGCGGTGGTGCCGCCGAGCGCCGTGTTGATCTGGGTCAGCAGCGTGGCGTTGTCGTCGAGGCCGAGGAGCGAGTACATCATCGCGCCGGCCAGGCCGCGCTGCTTGCCGTAGTCCACGCGGGCCTGGATGGACTTCTGGTTCAGGCCGGTGAAGAACTCGCCGTCCTTGTAGAAGTACGAGGACTTCGACTGGTCGTCCCAGAAGGTGGTCGACGCGTTGTCGACGATGCCGCCGAGCTCCTTGTAGTGGGCGATGCCGGCCTGCTGGCTGAGCGGGCGGGCGTTGGAGCCGCCGGTGGCGGTCTGGGCGAGGCCGTTGGTGGTGCCGGCCGGGACGCCCTTCCAGCCGCGGTAGTAGAACTCGTAGCCGAGGGTCAGCTTGTTCGCGGGGAAGCCGCCCGCGATGCCGTACGCCGGGTTGCCGTCGATCCAGGAGTCGATGGCCGCGTCGATGCTGTACTTCTCGGTGCCCGGCGCGATCACGTCGGTCGGGTCGTTCGGCGAGGGGTGCAGCGGGGACTGGTGGTACGTCGGCCCGTCGCCGTCCCAGGCGCCGTGCATGTCGTACGTCATGATGTTGGCGTAGTCCAAGTACTGGCCGATCTTGTCGGTCTCGATGTACTTGATCTTGTCCTGGCCGGCCGGGAGGGCCGAGGTCAGCAGGTACTTCTTGCCGCCGTTGGCCGCGCCGTGCGCGTCGAGCTGCTTGCGGAACTCGGCGAGGAGCAGGGTGAAGTTCTGCTTGTCCTCGGGGCCGTAGTGGTTGCCCAGGTGGCCGCCGGAGGAGCCGGGGTACTCCCAGTCGATGTCGATGCCGTCGAAGATGCCGGCCGCCGTGCCCGCGCCGCCGAAGCCGCCCTCGACGGGCAGGTTGCCCTTGATGTACTGGTCGATGCAGGAGGAGACGAGCTTCTTGCGGCTCGCGTCCGTCTTCGCCGCGTCGTGGAAGTACTTGGAGTACGTCCAGCCGCCGAGCGAGATGTTGATCTTCAGGTGCGGGTACTTCGCCTTCAGTTCCTTGAACTGGTTGAAGACGCCCACGATCGGCTGGTCCCACTTGTCGGCGACGCCGTCGACGCTGTCCGCCGCGCTGAAGGACTTCTGGTAGTCGGCGTACGAGTCGCCCGCGCCGTCACCCGCGTTGGGGTTGGCGTCGTCACCCGCGGCCTTGTTGGCCATGAAACAGGTGAGGTTGGTGGGGTGGATGTTGCCGAACGAGTAGTTGATGACGTCCAGCTTGCTCGCGATGCCCCGGGTGTCGAGGTGCTTGGGGTAGAACGCGTTGCCGTAGACGCTCCACTGGTCGTAGTACGCGATGCGCACGTTGCCCGCAGAGGCAGTGGTCGTCGTGTCGGCCGCCTGGGCGGAGCCGAGGCCGACGGTCGCCGCGAGGGCGCCGCCGACGAGGGCCGAGCTGAGGAGCGCGGCGATCAATGGCTTACGGGGGTGCACGTGCGGCCTCCGAAGTGGGGGAGAACGGGGTGGTGCCGTACAGGAGATGAGGAAGTGATAACCGGCGCGTGAACACCTCGTCAATGGTCTGAACCAGATTGAGGACTAGACCAATTCCCTGTCGAAAGCCCTTGTCAGAGGGGTGCAGCACAAAGTGGAACCGCCCGCCACCATCGGTGACGAGCGGTTTAAGGTTCACTTAGGGGGAGCGCGGGGGCCGTTCGGGAAGGAACCAGCCGCGCGCGGGGACCGAGGTTTTTACCCGGCCGCCCCCTGCTCGGAATCCGGCAGCTCCGGGAGTTCGTAGGCGTCGGCGATGAGCTCGTAGCTCCGCAGCCGCGCCTCACCGCCGTGCGCGTTGGCCGTGATCATCAGCTCGTCCGCCCCGGTCCGCTTCCTCAGGTCGTCCAGACCCGTCCGGACCTCGTCCGGGGTGCCGTACACGACGTTCGCCAGCCAGCCGTCCACGAACTCGCGCTCGGCGGGGCTGAATCCGTACGCCTCCGCCTCCTCCGGCGTCGGGATGAGCCCCGGCCGGCCGGTACGCAGCCGCAGCATCGACAGCGCGCCCGTGAGGACCTGACGGCGGGCCTGCGCCGCCTCGTCGGCGGCCAGCGCCGAGACGCCGATCATCGCGTACGGGGTGTCCAGGTGCTCCGACGGCCGGAACGAGTCCCGGTAGAGGTCGAGCGCCGGGATCGTGTTCCTCGCCGAGAAGTGGTGGGCGAAGGCGAAGGGCAGCCCGAGGAGACCGGCGAGACGGGCGCTGAAGCCGGAGGAGCCGAGCAGCCAGACCGGCGGGCGCCCCTTCGGTCCCTGCACCGGTCCGGGCACGGCGTGGATCCGGGCGTACCGGTGCCCGTCCGGGAAGTCGTCGTCCAGGAACCGGGTCAGCTCGGCGAGCTGCTCGGGGAAGTCGTCGGCACCCTCGTTCAGGGTGTCGCTGCGCCGCAGGGCAGCGGCCGTGGCCCCGTCGGTGCCGGGCGCGCGGCCGAGGCCGAGGTCGATCCGGCCCGGGGCGAAGGCCTCCAGGGTGCCGAACTGCTCGGCGATGACGAGCGGGGCGTGGTTGGGCAGCATGACGCCGCCCGAGCCGAGGCGGATGCGGCGGGTGTGGGCGGCGAGGTGGGCGAGGATCACCGCCGGGGAGGAGGAGGCGACGCCGGGCATGGAGTGGTGTTCCGCCACCCAGTGGCGGTGGAAGCCGCGCCGCTCGGCGAGCCGGCTCAGCTCGACGCTGGTGGCCAGCGCCTGGGTCGCGGTCCTGCCGCTGCCGACGGTCACCAGGTCCAGTACGGACAGCGGAACGGGCGCGGTACCCCGCACCTCTCCTCGAATAGCGTCGGACACCTTCGGGACCCTCCTCGGCACACGTACGGTCACTGCTTCCGCGACCGCTTCGGAGGCATAACAGGAGGGTGTCTCCGTTTATTCCGACCGGTTTCGGCGGTTCTCGGCCACCGGAGAGGCCGTCGACGGCGTCCGCTTCCCCTGGATTCCGCGCAAAAAATCTCCTGCCCGCCGCGGCCCGAACTGACGCCCGAGCGCCCTCCCGCACGGCCCTGACCTGAGGGTCTACGGACCACTCATGACCTTGGCATATGCCAGGGTGGAGAGCCCCAGCGTAGGGCCCGGATGCTCCGCATCATTCTCGCCAACAGCCGCCCCGAAAAGGGGGCTTGGCGGCTATCGTGGGACGAAAGCTTGCGGTCACAACCTGGTAGGGGGAAACCGTGGCGCTGAAGCCCGAGCCCACCGCGCCGTTCCACTCGGTGCAATACGCCTTGCGCGTCCTCGAGACGGTCTCGCGGCACGGTGGCGGAGTGACAGACGTCCAGATCGCGCGCGAGACCGGCCTGCCCGTCGCCCACCTCTCCTCGCTGCTCCTCATGCTCCGCCGCGAGGGGTACGTCGAGCAGGTCGCCGACGGCGCGTACGTGATCGGGGACTCCCTCGTCCTCCTCGGCTCCGGCATGACCCGCCGCGAGGCCCTGGAGGCCAAGCTCCAGGAGACCCTGACCGAGCTCCGCGACTCCGTCGGCGCGGCGGTCTACATCAGCCGGTACATCGACGGCGAGGTGAAGATCACCCAGTTCGCCGACGGCCCGCGCACACCCAAGGTCAACGAGTGGGTCGACTTCCGCTCGGCGGCGCACGCCAGCGCCGTCGGCAAGTGCCTGCTCACCCAGCTCGACCAGAACGGCCGACGGGACCACCTCTCCCGGCACAAGATCGCCCGGCTGACCTCTCGGACGATCACCAACGAGCGGATCCTCTTCTCCAAGCTCGACAGCCAGCCTCCGACCGTCCCCGTGCTCGACCTCCAGGAGTACGCGGTGGGCACGGTCTGCGCCGCCGTCCCCCTGACGGCGGGCTCCGCCGTGGGCTGCCTGGCGCTCTCCCTGCCGATCGAGCACGCCCACCGGCTGCGCTCGGCGGCGGACACGCTGAACCGGAGGGCGGCGCCGGTGGTGCTGTCGCTGGCCATCTGAGGCGTGACGTGGGTCTGACGGAGGCCTGAGGGCGGCCTGAGGGCGGCCTGAGGGGTGTCTCGCGGGGTGGTCGATGGCATCCCGTGGGACCAGGTAGTATTTTCTCTGTCAGCAGGCGCCGCTAGCTCAGTTGGTTAGAGCAGCTGACTCTTAATCAGCGGGTCCGGGGTTCGAGTCCCTGGCGGCGCACAGACAGAGAAAGCCCCTCGCGGAAGCGAGGGGCTTTCTTGTCATGCCCGGAGGTACGTCAGGACGGCGAGGACCCGGCGGTGGGTGTCCTCGGCCGGCGGCAGGTCCAGCTTCGCCAGGATGTTGCCGATGTGCTTGCCGACGGCCGCCTCCGTCACCACGAGACGGCGGGCGATCGACCCGTTCGAACGGCCCTCCGCGACGAGCCCCAGAACCTCGCGCTCCCGCGGGGTCAGCGCCTCCAGCGGATCGCGGTGCCGCCGAAGCAGCTGCCGTACGACCTCGGGATCGACGACCGTACCGCCGTCCGCGACCCGGGCCAGGGCGTCCAGGAACTCCTCCACCTGCCCCACCCGGTCCTTGAGCAGATAGCCGACGCCGGTGCCGTCGCCCGCGTCGAGGAGGTCGGCGGCGTAGCTGCGCTGCACGTACTGGCTGAGGACGAGGACCGGCAGGGCGGGCCGCTCGGCGCGGAGCGCGACCGCGGCGCGCAGGCCCTCGTCCTGGAAACCGGGCGGCATCCGGACGTCGGTGACGACGATGTCCGGATCATGGGCGGCGACCGCCTCGCGCAGGGCGTCGGCGTCACCGACGGCGGCGACGACCTCGTGCCCGAAACGGGCCAGGAGTCCGATCAGCCCCTCCCGGAGGAGGACGCCGTCCTCGGCGAGGACGACGCGGAGTCTTCGGTCGGTGGGGAGTCTTCGGTCGGTGCGGGACACGGGATCTCCACTCGCAGGAGGGTCGGCCCGCCCTTCGGGCTCATGATCGTCAGTGTGCCATCGAGGACCGCGATCCGGTCGGCCAGTCCCGTCAGACCGCTGCCCCCGGCCGGATCCGCGGCACCGCGGCCGTCGTCCTCGACGTCCAGGCGCAGGACGCCGTCCCTGTGGCGGGCGGTGATCCGCGCCCGGCGGGCGCCGCTGTGCTTGCCGATGTTGGCGAGCGCCTCGCGGCCGGCGAAGTAACCCGCGCTCTCCACGGACACCGGTAGCCGGGGCAGCTCGATGTCGAGGTCCACCGGCACGGCGGAACGGTCGGCGGCGTCGGCGAGGGCCGGGCCGAGCCCGTAGTCGGCCAGGACCTGCGGATGGATGCCGTGGATCAGCTCGCGCAGCTCGGTCAGGACCTGGCCCGCCTCCGTGTGCGCCTTCGCCAGCTGCTCGGCGAGCGGGCCGCCCGGCGGGGCGTCGAGCCGGGCCAGGCCCAGGGTCATGGTGAGGGCGACCAGGCGTTGCTGGGCCCCGTCGTGCAGATCGCGCTCGATCCGGCGCCGCTCGGCCTCGAAGGCGTCGACGAGCCGGGCGCGGGAGGCGATGACCTCGCCGATGCCGCCGCCCTGCCCCGTCTCGCGGGGCGCGAGCAGGGCGCGGGCGAGGGCGGCGCGGGCCCCGGCGACGGCGGTGAGGGGGTAGGCGAGGAGGACGAGGAGGAGTGCGCCGACGAGGGCGGCGGCGAAGGCCTCCGGCCAGGAGGTGACCAGGTACACCTTGACGACCTTCGCCTCCTGGCCGTCCACCGCGAGCCGGACCGGGGTGCTGAGCAGCGCCAGGGGCAGGCCGAGACCGGTGGCGAGGGCGATGAGGTCGAGCGGCCACAGGACGGTCGCGAGCAGCAGGGCGTACGCGAGCTCCCGCCAGGTCGCCTGCTCCCCCGCCCGGAGCCGGAGCCAGGCGGCCAGACCGGGCGCGGCGGGGACGCGGTGCGGGTCGGGGGCGGGATCCAGATCGACGAGGCGGAGGCGGCGGCGCTCGATCCCGCCGAGGGCGAGGCCGGAGAGCAGGAGCAGGGGCAGCCCGACGAGGAGGAGCGAGAACACGCCGAGCACGAGAAACACGAGGCAGGCGGCGCTGCCGAGGACCCCGCCGCCGGCGAGATAACCGACGGCTCGCCAGGGCCAGGAGCTACGGAGGAATCGGGGGTGGGCGAGGGCGTGCCAGGGGGTGCGGGGGGGCATGGCGCCACGGTAGGGGGTGGGGGTGGCCTTGCCCATGCCGCTGGGGGCGTCCGGGGGTGGGGCTGGGCCTTACCCCCGGGGCCCGGCCTTCGCGATCCGCCCGGCCCACGTGCGGGCCACCGCCCGGCGCCCACGCCCGTGTGGGCAAACGTCCCGCAGGGGCGATACCCGCCCGGGGCGGCGCCCCACCGACCCCCCGTGTGGGCAATCGTCCCGCCGGGGCGGCGCCCACTGCCCGGGTCGGCCGCGTCGCCCACCCCCGTGTGGGCAATCGTCCCGCAGGGCGGGACGGGTGGGCACACGGGACGGCGCCCCTTGGCGGCGCCTCCGCCCCTTGTGCCTTGACCCGCACCGGACTGTGCGCCGCACAACGGGGTGCGGGTTCAGGCGCGGAAGCCTAGGCCCGGCAAGGGGCGCCGTTCCGTTGTGCCCACCCGTTCCGCCCCAGCGGAACGATTGCCCACAACGGGGGTGGCACGGTGGGGGTGGGCGTCGCCCCAGCGGAACGATTGCCCGCAACGGGTGGGCGCCGTCCCAGCGGAACAGGTGCCCACAGCGAGGGCGGCGGGGCGGTGAGGGTAGGTGCCGAGGTGCGGCTCGCCCCCCGGCACCCGTGACGTCAGGCCACGTGCCGTCAGAACTGGACGTCCGAGCAGGCGTAGAACGCGTTCGCGGTGTCCGCGACCGTCCACACCGCCAGGATCAGGTGACGGCCCGTCTTGCCCGCCGGGATCGTCCCCGAGTGCGAGAGGGTCGCCGGCGGCTGCTGGCTGTTGTAGGGGACGGTCAGGAACGGCTGGGGGTCGAGCGCGGCCCGGGTCAGCTTCTGACTCGGGTCCCAGCCGTTCCTGGTGATGTAGTACCGGAAGTCGGTGGTGCGGTGCCGGGCCGTGAACTGCCAGCGGAAGCTGTAGCTCTGCCCCGCCGTGAGCCGGGTGGCCGGCCACGCACCGCCCCGGGGGTCGTCGAGCTGGGCGAACTGTGTGAGCCCGGCCGAGCAGATCTTGCCGTCGGCGGGACCGGCGGCGGGGAAGCCCTTGAGGCCCTCGACCGACTGCGGCTCCCACTGGATGGGGCCGCAGTTGGTCACGGTGCCGTTGGCGCAGAGCTTCTGGCGGCTGATCGGCGCGTCGGTGTAGCCGTGGCTGCCGGCGCTGCCGGAGGCGAAGAGGGTGGCGCCGGCGACGCCGAGCGCCACCACCGCCGCCCCGATTGACTTTTTGCGCATGCTGTCGCTCCAGGAGAACGTGGGGGAGTTCCGTTGGGCCGTGCGCGCGCGTACGGGTCTTGCCTGTCCCTCATTTTGGTCTGGACCAAGTACCAAGGTATGGACGGAAGTTGAACATGTCCATCCCCTCACGCCCCCTCTACAGGACCCGTCCGCCCCGTGTAGAACGCCACCGTCAGGTCCTTGACCAGCGCCTTGCGCTCGTAGTCGTCCAGCTCCACCAGACCACGACTGGTCAGCCGGTGGACCACGTCGTCCACCGCGTCCACCACCGAGGTCAGCACACTGTCCCGGTGCTTCGCGTCGATCGCCGCGATCCGGCGCCTCCGCATCGCCGCCGCCACCTCCGGCGCGTACTCGATCCGCGTCGGCTGCGCCGAGAACACGTCCACCCCGACCGGCGCGCACTCCGCCGACAGCATCCGCGTCAGGGCCTCGCCGACCGCCTCCGCGTCCCGGAGCGTCGGGGCGTCCTCGTGGAAGGCGTCCGCGGGAAGCTGTGAGAGGACCCGGGCCATCGCCGCCTCCACCTGCTCCCGCAGATAGTCCTCGTGCCCGTCGACACCGAGCGCCGCCCGGACCGTGTCCCGCACCCGCCACACGACGAGGACGGTGACGTCCAGCGCGGTGCCCTTCGCGTCCACCGCCGACAGCGGCTCACTCCGCCAGTGCCGGAGCCGTACGTCGACCCTGCGGCGCAGCAGCAGCGGGCTGACCCAGAGCAGACCCGTACGGCGGACCGTGCCGCGGTAGTCGCCGAACAGGCTCAGCACCAGGGCGTAGCCGACCCGGCCCCGGCTGAGACCGCCGAACCCGAACAGCGTGAGCACCACACCGAGCGCGAGGAGCGCCCATTGGCCGAGATGAATGCCGTGGTACGGGCGTTCCGGCAGCCGCAGCATCCGCGCCGCCTCCGCCGGGACCGCCCCGGTCCACCACACGACCGCCGCGCACCCCGCGAGCGCGAGGGCCCCGCCGGCCACCCCGACCCACCCGGGCAGCACCGGCCCCGGCCGCTCGACGAGCGCGGGGTCGGCGGTGGGTGCTGGACGGGAGGCGGACGCGGGGGCCTTGGGCTTGGCGTGAGCCCTCCCGGTCCGCGCCTTGGCCTGCGTCTTCGCCTGCCCCGTGGCCTGTCCCTCCGTCTGCCCCTTGGACGCGGGATCGGTCACGGCCCCCGTCTGGCCCTGCACCTTCGACGGGGCCGGGATGGCGGGCGCGCGGCCCTTCCCCGGCAGGGTGGGCGCGGCCATGGCGACCGTGTCGGGCCCCCCGTCGTCCTCACCCGCCGCCAGGGGTACGGCCGTCCCCGGCTCGTCCCGGAAGAGCAGATGCACCGGGATGGAGCCGGTGGTCTCCGCGCCGATCACGTTCTTCCGCCGTGCCACCCGCGCGACGGCGGCGACGGGCACGGCGACGGTACCGACGCGCGCGTCGGCGATCTGCCCGAGGTCCGGCAGGGGGGCGCGGCGCTCGGCGGTCTCGTCCGGGGCGCCGGAAGGGAGTGCGAGGTCGACGACCGGCCGCGTGGTGGGCGTGCCGCCGGGCTCCCGGGGCTCCACGGTGACGAAGCGCGTACGGGCGGGGCCGGTTCCGTCGGAGCGGTTCGCCGGCGTGCCGTCGGCGGACCCGGCAGGCCGGTCCGGGGAAGCGGCTGACGTCCCCGCCGGGATGACCACCGACAGGCCGGAGTCCCCTGCCGGCGAGCCGCCGGGCGCGGGCGTGGCCGGGCGGGTGGGCGACGACGTACCGGAGGCGGACCCTCCTCCCGAGTGGGTCGGCGGCGCGGCGGAAGGCACCGCCGCCCCGGACGTCGCCGCCCCGGATGTCGCCGTACCGACCGTCGCCGTACCGGGCATCGCCGTACCGGCGGGTCCGGGCGAGGCGCCGCCGCTCGCGCCCGGCGCGGACGGTCCGGGCGAGGCGCCGCCGCTCACGCCCGGCGCGGACGGCACCGGCTCCCGGTCCCGCGCGGGCGCGGCCTCCGGACTCCCGGTAGCCCCGGGCTCGGCTCCGGGCACGTCCGGCCCCCGGGCACCATCCGGGGCGGACGCCGACACACGGCCCCCGAGGGAGCCCGCCTCGCTCATTGCGGGAGCGGCGGGAGCGGCCGGAGCGGTGACCGTATCCCCCGAGGCAGCGGTGTCGGTGTGCGCCGCCTCCGTACCCGAGGCAGGCGCCTGCACGTCCCCTCCCCCGCCGGAGGCGGCGGCGGACGCGGCCGCACCACCCGAGGCGGGTGACTGCGTGCCGCCCCCGCCGGAAAGCGGGGCACCACCCGAGCCCGGCGACTCCCCGCCGTTCCCGGCCGGCGCCACCGCGGCGCCCACGGCGAGCGGCGCCTCAGCCCCCTGGCCCGGCGGTTGCTCGCCACCCCCGGCCGGAGGACCCTCGGCCGGAGCCACCACAGCCCCCGCAGCGACCGGCCCCCCGGACGAAGCCGCTGTCGATGCCGACGTCTCCCCCCGTTCCGTCGGCGTTCGTGTCGGCGGGGTGCCCGGGGGTGAGGCCTGGGGGGTCGTGCGGGGGAGCGTGCCGTCCGTCAGGCGTCTGGCCGTGCGGGCCGCGTCTCGGGAGGCCGCCGCACCTGAGTCCGCGGGGTTCGGGGTCGATGCCGTCATTCGGGGTCCACCTCATGCTCTCGGGGTCATCGGAACAAGCGCCGCCAGGTCTCCGGGCCCGGGTAGCCGTCGGCCGCTGCGCCGCGCCAGCCCTGTGCCCGCTGGAACGCCTCGACGTTGCGGCGGTCCGCCTCCGTCCAGCGCGGACCGGGTCCCGACAGGTAGTGCTTGCCGAAGCCCCGCTTCACCAGTTGTTTGCCCAGCTTCTCCACATATGCGTTGGATTGGCCCGGACGGAAGGAGCCACGCCCGGGAAACCCCGTCGCATTCGCACTCGACCCGCCCGAACCACTCGAACCGCCGATGCTCTTCCCCTTGCCGGTGACGAGCAGCTTCCAGGTGTCCGGGCCGGGCAGGCCGTCCGCCTCCTTGCCCTTCCAGCCCTGCGCCAGCTGGAACGCCTGCGTCGCGCGGCGGTCCGCGTCACCCCACTTCGGGCCGGGTCCCCTGCTGTAGTACTTCTTGCCGCCGCGGTCGACGAGGAGCCTGCCGAGCTGGGTGATGTGCGCGTTGTTCGCGCCCGGGCCGAACATGGCCACGCCGGGGTACGGCGTCGCCGTGGGCGCCGCCCCGCCGCCGGTCCCGCCGGAGCTGCCGCCGCTGACGACGCCCTTGTAGCGGTAGGCCACGTACCGGTTCGCGTTCTCCCAGTACGCCATCGGCGTCGGCTGCTTCCGCGTGCGCGGCTTGGTCTGCTCGTAGGCGACGTAGGCGGTGTGGGTGTAGTCGGTCCAGCCGCCGAAGATCGTGACGTGCGAGCCGCGCGTCGGGTTGGCCGGGTTGTGGAAGAGCAGGATGTCGCCGGGCTGGAGTTCGGTGCGGTCGATCCGCTCGGCGAAGCGGTCGAGGCTGCCGGTCCACTCGTTGCTGCGCAGGTTCCAGGCCATCGAGATGTAGCCGGAGCAGTCCTGGCGGTAGCCGTCCGACCAGTACTTCTCCATGGAGTACGGGACCTGGGCCGACACCCACAGCTTGGCGCGGTTGATGATCTGGGTCCGGGTGGTCTGCCGCAGGGTGCCCGTCGTGACCTGACTGTTCGTCGGGGACGCGGTCGGTGAGGGCTGGGAGCCGGGGCCCGGCGCGCCGTGCAGCGGCGCCCGGCCTCCCTGCGGGGTGTCGGCCCCCGCGTCGGCCGGGGTCCGCGCCACCCCGTCCGTCAGGTCCGCCGGGGTGAGCGGGCCCGTCGGCGGCGGGAGGGCCGTCGCCGCCCCGGCACCGCCGCCTCCCAGGACCGCTCCGGCCGCCGTCACCAGGACCAGGGCGCGGCGGGCGCCGTGGGCGGCGGGGTGTCCGCCCGCCCGGACGGGCAGGCCAAGCGCGAGGTCACGCCGCTGCCGGGCGCACCCCGGGCAGCCGCAGTCGGCCGCGGGTTCGAATTCCTCGAAGACCGGCACGCTCATGCGATTCCCCTCCACACTCGTCAAGATCTTTTGACCCTTGGTTTTGGGCGAGTGTCTCAACTGTCCGGCCATATCGCATTTTGACGGATCAAAGGCTCTATACGACCATCCGACAGGCCGGTGGTGACTGGTATTGGTCGGAAGCACCCCCGCACGTCAGGTAGAGTTCTCTCTGTCAGCAGGCGCCGCTAGCTCAGTTGGTTAGAGCAGCTGACTCTTAATCAGCGGGTCCGGGGTTCGAGTCCCTGGCGGCGCACGCAGAGTCAAGACCCCCTCACCGATGGTGAGGGGGTCTTGGTCGTTTTCCGGCCTTGTTCTCGCTCGGGCTACCCCGTCAGGTACGCCGATACGACCACGTTCGCGGTGTACGCGCGGGTCGCGTGGTCGAAGGTGCCGCCGCAGGTGATCAGGCGGAGCTCGGCGCGGTGCGGTTCGCGGGCCCCGTAGACCTTCCGGGCGTCGAAGTGTTCCCGGGGATGGACCTGGACGTCGTCGACGGTGAACACGGCGACCGATCCGTCCGTACGGGTGACGCGGACCTCGGCGCCGGGCCGGGCCGCGCTCAGGCCGTAGAAGACGGCCGGCCGGGTGTCGGTGTCGACGTGGCCGACGAGGAGTGCCGGGCCGGCCGCGCCCGGCGGGGTGCCGGCGCCGAACCAGCCGACCGTGTGCGCCCTCTCGTAGGGCGGCGGATCGATCGCCCCCGTGCCGTCGAGGCCGCGCGCCACGACGGGCGCGCTGATGCCGAGCGAGGGGATCTCGATCCGCCGGGGTGCGACGGGCGCGAGCGGGTCGCGAGCAGGGGGCAGGGCGGCGCCGAGCGGGCGGCCGACCGCCGCGATGTCGCCGGTGGTGGGCGCGGAGCTGCCGCCGGGTCCCTCGGTGGCCCCACCGCCCCAGAGCCAGAGCCCGGCCAGGAGAAGCGCCCAGGTCACGCCGGTGACGAGTCGCCCGTTGCCCGCCGGGCGGGTTCCGGACGACACCGTCACTCCTGGCCCGTACCGGAGCCGTCGGCGCGGCGGCGGGAGCTGCGGAAGGCGACCGCGACGGCGGCGACGGCGGCCATGCCGAGGCCGAGCAGGGTGTACGGGGTGCCGAGGCCGCTCGCGCTCGTCGTCTGGGCGACGCCGGGGGCGGCCGGTGCGGCGAACGCGGCGGTGCCGCCGCCGCCCGCGCGGACCGGGGCGACCGGGCTCGCGTGGTGGGTCGGCCGGTGCGTCGGCCTGGGCTCCGGCTTGTGCGTCGGCTTGTGCGTCGGCTCTTCGGTGGGCTTCCGGTGTTCGACCCGTACGGTGCCGACGTCCGGGTGGTCATGGCCGTCGCAGGTCACGCCGACCTTGTACGTACCGTCCCGGAGCCCGGACCTGATCGTGGTGTCGCCGAACAGCGGGGCGCCCCCGCCGTCCCGGCCGGTGAGCTCCGCGTCGGCGACGAACGCCGGGGACTTCGCGGCCCCGGTCGTGCCCTTGCAGCCCTGGACGCGGACGTCGACGTCGGCGCCCGGCTTGGCGGTGGAGGGGGTGACGGTGACCTTCACCCCGTCGTGGGCGTACGCGCCACCGGCGGCGGGTGCCAGTGCGAGGACGAAGGCCGCCCCTGCGGCACGGAGAGCAATGGGACCTGAACGCATCGTGACCTCCTGGTACTGGCAGGGTCACCCGGATCCGCGCTGATCGCATCCGCAGGGGACGGCCGGAGTGCCCCTTACACGCGGTCGACGATGTCCGCGATCGACGGGACGATCTTCGAGGGGCGGAAGGGGAAGCGGTCGATCTCCGCCTGCGTCGTCAGACCGGTCAGCACCAGGAAGGTCTGCATGCCCGCCTCCAGACCGGCCAGGATGTCGGTGTCCATCCGGTCGCCGATCATGGCGCTGGTCTCGGAGTGGGCGCCGATCGCGTTGAGTCCTGTGCGCATCATCAGCGGGTTCGGCTTGCCCGCGAAGTACGGGTCCTTGCCGGTGGCCTTCGTGATGAGCGCGGCGACGGAGCCGGTGGCGGGCAGCGGGCCCTCCAGGGAGGGGCCGGTCTCGTCGGGGTTGGTGCAGATGAAGCGGGCGCCGGCGTTGATGAGGCGTACGGCCTTGGTCATCGCCTCGAAGGAGTATGTACGGGTCTCGCCGAGCACCACGTAGTCCGGGGCGTGGTCGGTGAGGACGTAGCCGATGTCGTGCAGCGCCGTGGTGAGACCGGCCTCGCCGATGACGTACGCGGTGCCGCCGGGGCGCTGGTCGTCGAGGAACTTGGCGGTGGCGAGGGCCGAGGTCCAGATGTTCTCGACGGGGACCTCGAGACCCATCCGGGCGAGGCGGGCGTGCAGGTCGCGGGCCGTGTACATCGAGTTGTTGGTGAGGACCAGGAAGGGCTTCCCGGTCTCCCGCAGCTTCTTGATGAACGCGTCGGCGCCGGGGATCGGCACGCCCTCGTGGATGAGGACGCCGTCCATGTCGGTCAGCCAGGATTCGATCGGCTTGCGCTCTGCCATGGGTGCGGGACTCCTGCCGTACAAACGTGCGGTGTGCTGGGGGCGCCGCGACAGCGCTGTGGCGACGCCCCAAGCCTAGTCAGGATGTCCTGATCTTGACCCCGTCGATCGTCCAGTACCAGTTGTTGGCGCCGGTGTAGCGGAAGCGGAAGCTGACGCTGGAGGCACCGGCGGGGACGGCGACCGTGAGGGACTGCGGCCTGGAGATCACGTCGGCCGTGTAGCTCTTGACCAGGGTGGGCGTGCCGCCGTTGAAGCTCGCCAGGACCTGGGCGGACTGGGCGCCCTCCTGGCGGTAGAAGGTCGTGAAGTCCAGGGTCACCGAGGACGCCCCGGAGACGCCGTACGCGGGGGTCACCAGGGTCGAGTCGTACGTACCGGAGAAGGTCTTGTCGGCCCACTCGTCGGAGTCGGCGACGGCGAACACGCCCCGGGCCCGCACGTTGAGCTCGCGGGACTGGTCGCGCTGGGAGCGGGACCAGAACTCGTCGGTGGCGAAGGACCAGCCGCGCCACTCGGTCATGCCGCCGGTGCCCATGGCGTTGTTGATGACGGACCAGCCGCTGGGCGCGGTGTGGGTGAAGCCGAGGACGCCGACGGGGATGCCGGTCTCGTCGACGCGGCCGGAGAGGGATCCGTAGAGCGCGTCGAAGGGGTCGGTGGAGCGCTCCTGGATCGGCTTGCCGTCGAGGCCCCAGGACGGCGCGGGGGTGATGCCGAGCTGGTGGAAGACGGTGGCGGCGACGTCGACGAGCCGGGTGTCGATGGGCCGGAGGCCCGCGGCGATGCCGGGGCCCTGGGCCAGGACGAAGGTGCGCCGCTCCTCGATGGCGGAGCCGCCGTGGCCGCCGCCGTCGGTGTGGCCGTGGTCGGTGGTGACGATGACCGTCCACCGCTCGGTGGCGTACGCGGGGCGGGCCTTGATCGCGGCGAGCAGCCGCCCGAGGTAGCCGTCCTGGACGTCGATGGCGTCGAGGTACTTCTGGCTCGCGGCGCCGTAGCTGTGGCCGGCCGCGTCGGTCTCGCCGAAGTAGACGAAGAGGACGTCGGGGTTCTGGTTGCGCAGGATGTCCTCGGTGATGTCGGTGATCACGAGGTCGTTGACGGCGTAGTCGTTGTTGTAGACGAGTTTGGCGTCGGCGCCGGGGGTGACGGTGCCGTGGGTGTCGAGCTCGGGCCAGTCGACGGCGGCGAAGAGGGAGAGCTCGGGGCGGATCTGGTGCAGCCGGGCGAGGAAGCCGGGGTACTGGCCGTAGTTCTTGCCGGTGAAGCTGTTGTCCTTGACGCCGTGCTTGTCGGGCCAGACGCCGGTGGAGATCGTGGACCAGCCGGGACCGGAGGAGGTCACGGCCATCGGGCTGGCGTAGAGCAGGGAGCGGCCGAAGGTGCCGTTCGCCATCAGGGACTTGAGGTGCGGGGCCCTGGCGGCGTCGATCCGGTCGTACCGCAGGCCGTCCATGCCGACGACGAGCACCTTGTCCTTGCTGGTGCCGTTGGGGAGCGTGGGCGCGGCGGCCGCCCGGGCGGCGGGGGCGGTGGCGAGTCCGGTGGCGGCGACGGCCGCGGTGGCACCGGCGGCGGCGAGCACGGTGCGGCGGGAGATACCGGTGATCGGCATGCGGAGTCCTCCGTGGAAGGGGGTGAGGGCATGCCAACGCCCCTGATCTCTCAGGGGCGTTGGTCCGTACCCGTTATCCTTCCGCGATGTACCCGGAGCCTGCCAGAGTCGTGCGGTGAACTCTTAGCTTCCGGTCGCGGACTTCCAGGCGTCCACGTACGTCTTGAGGTTCTCGTCGATGTCGGCCCAGTCCGGTTCGAAGACCTCGACGCCCTCCATCAGCTTGGCGAGTTCGATGGCGTTGGCGTCGGTGGCCTTGACGTCCTTGCGGGCCGGGAAGCCGCCGCCGATCGCGCTGACCTCGCGCTGGGCGCCCTCGCTCAGCATGAAGTCGAGGAGCTTCCTGCCGTTCTCGGTGTGCGGGGCCTTGTCGACCAGGCCGGCCGCGTACGGCAGCGCGAAGGTGGTGGGCTTTCCGCCGTCCTTGGCCGGGAACCAGATGCCGAGGTTCGGCATGGACGCGGACTGGGCGAAGTTCATCTGCACGTCGCCGTTGGCGACGAGGAGTTCGCCCTTGTCCACCTTGGGGGCGAGCTTGGAGGTGGAGGAGGACGGGCCGACGTTGTTGGCCTGGAGCTTCTTCAGGTACTCCATCGCCGGCTCCTGGCCGCCGAAGTCGTGCATCGCCTTGATGAGGACGGCGGTGCCGTCGCCCGCGACACCGGGGGTGGAGTACTGGAGCCTGTTCTTGAACTTCCCGTCGAGCAGCTCCTCCCAGGTCTTCGGGGCCTCGGGGAGCTCCTTCTTGTTGTGGATGAAGCCGAAGTAGTTGTTGACGACGGAGGTCCACTTCCCGTCGCCGGACTTGTCCCCGCCGTCGACCTGGTCGGCGCCCTGGGGCTCGTACGCCTGGAGGAGGCCCTTGGAGTCCGCCTGCTGGATGAAGGGCGGCAGGGTGACGATCACGTCGGCCTGGGTGTTGCTCTTCTCGCGGAGGGCGCGCTGCACCATCTCCCCGGAGCCGCCCTCGACGTACTTGACCTTGATGCCGGTCTTCTTCTCGAAGTCGGCGAAGACCTTGTCGTACCAGCCGTCTCCCGCCTCGCCCTTGAGGCCGTCGGCGCTGTAGACGGTGACGATCTTCTCGTCGGACGCGGCGGATGAGCCTCCGCAGGCGGTGAGGGTGACGGCGAGGGCGAGGGAGCCGGTGACGGCGGCGATCGGCTGGGCGTACGTGCGCATGACGTCGTTCTCTCCTGAGTTCGGGCAGGCTCTAGCGGAAGGAGGCCTTGGTACGGATGCGGGAGACGGCGAGCAGGGCGAGCAGGGTCGCGGCCATGAGGACCACGGCCAGCGCCGAGCCGGTGAAGAGGGAGCCGCGGTCGGTGGCGGTGAAGATGAGCACCGGGAGCGGCATCCAGTCCGGCGGGTAGAGCATCATCGTGGCGCTGAGCTCGCCCATGGACAGGGCGAAGCAGAGTCCGGCGGCCGCGTTCAGGGACGGCAGCAGGAGCGGCAGCTTGACCCGGAGCAGGACGTACGAGGGGCGGGCGCCGAGGCTGGCCGCCGCCTGCTCGTACATCGGGTCGAGCCGTGTGAGGGCGGCCGAGACCGACTGGTGGGCGAAGGCCGTGACGAGGACGGTGTGGGCGAGGATCACGATCCAGTGCGTGCCGTTGAGGAGCACCGGCGGCTGGGAGAACGCGACGAGGACGGCGAGGCCGACGACCACGGACGGCACGGCGACCGGCAGCATGAACAGGGCGTCGAGGACCCTCTTGCCCTTCCTGCCGAGAGCGGCCCCGGCGAGCGCGGCCCAGGTGCCGACGGTCAGCGCGACCAGGCTCGCGGTGACGGCGGTGACCAGGCTGGTGGTGAGCGCCTGGAGGGACTCCCCGCGCACGGCCGCCGCGTAGTGGGCGGTGGTCGGCCCGGAGGGGAAGGCGCCGGACCAGTGCGTGGAGAACGAGGCGGCGACGATGACGAGGAGGGGCAGCGCGAAGAGCGGGACGAAGAGGACGGCGAACCCGGTCCACACCGTCCACCTGCCCGTACGGCTATGCACCAGCACGGCGGCTCACCCCCCGGTAGAGGACGTAGAGGCCCACGGAGAGGGCGACGTTGACGACGGCGACGACACAGGCGGCGGCGTAGTCCGATTCGAGGATCGCCTTGCTGTAGACGAGCATCGGGAGCGTCGTGACGCCCTTGGCGCCGGTGAAGAGGACGATCCCGAACTCGTTGAGGCACATGACGAGGACGAGGCTGCCGCCGGCGGCGAGCGCGGGCAGCGCCTCGGGCAGGATCACCTGCCGGACGATCCGCAGCGGCCGGGCGCCGAGCGAGGAGGCCACCTCCAGCTGGGCCGTCTCCATCTGCGAGAAGGCGGCGAGCAGCGGCCGCATCACGAACGGGGTGAAGTACGTGATCTCGGCGAGGAGGACGCCCCAGGGCGTGGTCAGGAACTGGAAGGGGCCGGTCGTGTCACCGGTGACGTCCGTCCAGACACCGTTGGCCATGCCGACCGTGCCGTAGAGGAAGAGCAGGGCGAGCGTGATCAGGAAGGAGGGGAAGGAGAGGAAGACGTCGATGAACTTCGACACCGCCTTCCCGCCGGGGAACGGTACGAAGGCGATGACGACCGCGAGCACGAAGCCGAGGACGAGACAGCCGGCGGTGGAGGCGACGGCGAGCCACACGGTGGTGACGAGGGCCTCGCGGAAGGACGGGGAGGCGAGGACGCCGGCGTAGGCACCGGGAGCGAGGGACTCCTGGACGACGAGGGCGAGGGGGTAGAGGAAGACGAGGGCCAGGACGGCGACGGGGGGAAGGGCCCAGACCCAGGTGGGTATCGCTCGCCGCGTACCCGTTATGGGCGTACGTTCCGCAGGGGCCATGGGGGTCCCCCCGGACGAAGTCTGGGGGAGGGCGGGCACAACGCCCGTTGCGGGGTCCCGCTCCCTGAGCCCGCTCCCCTGGCTACCCATTCGACACCCCCGCGGCGATCAGGACGCCATCCTCGGGCGCGAAGTGCACGGTGACCTCGGCCCCGAGGAGCGGCGTCTCCCGCAGCTCCCGGACGTCGGCCTTCACCCGGTGCCCGCCGATCTCGACGTACAGCCGGTGGGTGGAGCCCCGCCACTGGACCTCGGCGATCCGGCCGCTCAGGGCGTTCGGGCCGGGGCCGAGGCCGACGAGGTGGGGGCGTACGCAGAGGGTGGCCGCGGCGCCGGGGGCCACGTCGTCGGTGGCGACCTTCAGCTCGGCCCCGCCGAAGGTCACGCCGTTCTTGGCCACCGTCACCGGCAGCAGGTTCGCGTTGCCGACGAACGACGCCGTGAACTCCGTACGCGGCCTGCGGTAGAGGTCCTGCGGCGTGCCGCAGTCCTGGAGCCGGGCCTTGTCCATGACGGCGATCCGGTCGGCGAGGGTCAGCGCCTCGACCTGGTCGTGGGTGACGTACAGGATCGACACGTCGGGCAGCTCGCGGTGGAGCCGGGCCAGTTCGGCGAGCATCCCGGAGCGGAGCTGCGCGTCGAGCGCGGAGAGCGGCTCGTCGAGGAGGAGCACCTTGGGCCGGATGGCGAGCGCGCGGGCGATGGCGACGCGCTGCTGCTGGCCGCCGGAGAGCTCCCGGGGGTACCGGTGGGCGTACGCCGCCATGCCGGTCATCTCCAGGGCTTCGGCGACCCGGCCGGGGATCTCGCCCTTGGGGGCCTTCTGCGCCTTCAGGCCGAAGGCGACGTTGGCCTCGACCCGCAGGTGCGGGAAGAGGGCGTACTGCTGGACGACCATCCCGATCCCCCGCCGGTGCGGCGGGAGGTGGGTGACGTCGCGGTCGTCGATGAGCACCCGCCCGGAGGCCGGCCGCACGAATCCGGCGACGGCCCGCAGCGCGGTGGTCTTGCCGGAGCCCGAGGGCCCGAGGAGGGCCATGACCTCGCCGGGTTCGACGGTCAGGTCGAGCCGGTCGAGGACGGTGGTGCCGCCGTACGCGACGGACACGGCGTCGAAGCGGATGCCGCTGGTCATGCCTCGAACTCCTGGAGCAGTGCCGGGAGTTCGGCGACGGAGGCGAGGACGCGGTCGGCGCCGTGCTCGGTGAGCGCGCTCGTGCCGTGGGCGCCGGTCAGGACGCCGGCCACGATCCCGGCGCCGGAGCGGACGCCGCTGAGCATGTCGTACGAGGTGTCGCCGGCGACCACGATCTGCCGGACGTCGTCGACGGCGCCGGTGCGGAGGAAGGCGGCGAGGACCATGTCGGGGTACGGGCGGCCCCGGCCGCCGGCGTCGGCCGGGCAGAGGGTGAGGCCGACGAGGTCGCGCCAGCCGAGGGCGTCGAGGATGGCGTCCTGGGTGACCCGGGCGAAACCGGTGGTGAGGACGACGGTCCTGCCCTGCTCCGTGAGTGTGGCGATGGTCTCGGCGGCGCCCGGGATCGGGGCGATGCGACCGCCGGCGGCGAGTTCGCCGTACGCCTCCTCGAAGGCGAGGTTGGCCTTGCGCGCCCGCTCCTCGTCGCCGCCGAGGAGGTGGCGGAAGACGGAGATCTTCGACTCGCCCATGGTGGCGCGGACGTGGTCGATCATCGTGGCGGGGTCTTCGCCGAGGCGCTCGGCGGCGACGGTGAAGGCCTGCTCGACGAGACCGTCGTCGGCGACGGTGGTGCCGGCCATGTCGAGGACGACGAGGCCGTGCGTGTGCTTGTCCGTAGGGGTCATGTGGTTCACCAGCCCAGTTCGTTCGCGGTCGTCTCGGCGATGGCGGGCGAGCACGTCATCCCGCGGCCGCCGGGGCCTGTCACCAGCCACACGCCGTCGCGGACCCGCTGGCGGTGAACGACCCGGCTGGTGTCGACGCACTGCGCGTACACCCCGGCCCAGCGCCGCCTGATCTTCGGCAGCGGGCGGCCGAGGAAGGACTCGACGACGCGGGTGAGGTGCTCGTAGGGGTCTTCGAGGGTGTCGAAGGCGAAGGGGTGCTCGTACTCGTGGGTGTCGCCGATGGTCAGTCCGCCGTCGAGGCGCTGCACCATGAGCAGCTGCATCTTGTGGGCGGCCGCGGTGGGGTCCTGCGGCTGCGCCGCCTGGAGGGCGTCGAGCGCCTCGGAGGCGTAGGCCGGGTAGTAGCGGAAGGAGTCGGCGTCGGCGACGGAGGTGGTGAGGGGCTCGCCGAGGGGCTCGGTCTGCATCATCTGGAGCCGGACGCGGCGGACGGGTATCTCGCCGGCGACCTCGCGGACGAGGCCGGAGAGCCAGGCGCCGGTGCACAGGACGACGGCGTCGCCGGTGTGGATCTCACCCCGGTCGTCACGGACCCCGTTCTCGCCGACGATGTCGCGGACTTCGCGGTTGGGCAGGAACGTGTACTTCCCGGTGGCGAGGAGCGCCTCGCGGAGGGCGAGCTGTGCGAGGCGCGGCTCGACGGCCGCGTCCCGCTCGCACCAGAGCGCGGCCTGGAACGCGCCGCGCAGGGCCGGGTTGACGGCGCGGGCCTCGTCGGCGGTGAGCAGCTTGTAGCCGCGGGCGGCGGCGTCTGGGCGGGCGACGGCGGCCTCGGCGACGGCGAGCTCGCGCTCGTTCCGTACGGGGGTGAGGGAGCCGTTGGGCCGGAAGCCGAGGCCGGGGACGCGGGCCCCGATGCGCTCCCAGAGTTCGCGGGCGCGCAGGGCGGTGTCGAGTTCCTCGCCGCCCGCCCGTCCGCTCACCCAGATCTGGCCGAAGTTACGGAGGGAGGCTCCGCGCGCCTCGGCCTCGCGCTCGATGTGTACGACCTCATGGCCGCGTTCCACTGCGTGCCAGGCGTGCATGGTTCCCACCACGCCGGCTCCTACGACGATCACCTTCATGCCGATGACGGTCGCGGCGGCGGGTGGCCCGGACGGGGCGGGTGGGCGACGGGACGGTGAACGGACCGACAAGCTTGGACCAGACCCGTTATCGTTACGTGACATGGGAGCGCGCTCGGGCGGGCTCACTCCTCGTCAGTCCTGCGCGCCCAGACGGGCGGTGAAGCTGAAGCGGTCGCCCCGGTAGAGGGTGCGGACCCGCTCCAGGGGGCGCCCTGAGGTGTCCCGGGAGACGCGGTGGAGCAGCAGCATCGGGAGCGCGGGCGGCGTGCCGATGAGGAGGGCCTCGCGCGGGGTCGCGAGGACCGTCTCGATGCGCTCGTCGGCGGTGCCGAAGGAGATGCCGAGCCGGTCGAGGAGGTAGGCGTAGAAGGAGGAGTCCGGGTCGAACTCGGTGTCCAGGTGCGGGGCGCGGGCCTCGGAGACGTACGTGCTCTCCAGGCCGACCCGCTCGTCGTCGGCGAGCAGCACCCGCTCCATGTGCCAGACGGGCTCGCCGGGTTCGGCGCCGACCTCGGGCGCGAGCGCCTCCGGGCAGGGGAAACGGTCGAGGGAGATCAGACTGCGGCCGGGGCGGCGGCCCTGGCGGCGCACGCCCTCCGTGTAGCTCGCGAGCGAGAGCGGCTGTTCCAGCTTCGGCCCCGCGACGACCGTGCCCCGGCCCCGGCGGCGCAGCCTCCCCTCCAGGAGGAGTTCGCGCAGCGCCTGCCGGACGGTCTCGCGGGACACCTCGTACCGGACGGCGAGATCGCGCTCGGTGGGCAGCAGCCCGCCCTCGCCCAACTCGTCGAGCATGAGGGCGAGTCTGCTCTTGACGGCGTAGTACTTGGGCACGCGGCCGTGCTCGGGGACGCCGGAGCGGACGGGGGCGCCGGGGGTGTTCTGGTAGTTCACCGGGGGATGGTCGCAGACGGGGATGAACGGAAAGGTGTACGGGACATGGCTCGGCGGTGCGGGGGCCCGCGCGCGGCGGGCGTCGAGGCGGCCTCGGTGGTGCGGGGGCCCGCGCGCGGCGGGCGTCGAGGCGCCGGGGTGGCGGGGTGGGCTCAGCGGTGCCGGGAGCGGCGGACCCGCGCGCGGAGAGCGCCGAGGCGCCGGGGTGGGCGAACCCGGAGGAGGAGGGTGCCGAGGTGGCGGGGGCGGCGGCTGCGGACGAGGACCGCGCCGAGGAGGACGAGCGCGGCGGCGAGCGGGGCGAGGCGCTGCGCGTACGCCTCCGATTCCCGTCCGGTACGGGCGAGTTCACGGCCCGGCGGGTGGGCGCCCGGGTCCCTGGGGTCGGCCGTGAAGCCGGGTGGGCGGGGGGTCGCGCCGGGGGCCGACGGGTCGGGTGGGGTCGGTTCGGCGGTTCCGTCGGCTTCGCTCTCGGCCGGGGTCTCGGGGGCGGCGGGTCCCACGGTCAGGCGGTAGTCGCCGGACTCGCCGACCCAGTCGCCGTCGGCGCCCCGGCGCTGCACGACGGCGGCGTTGACGACGACCTCGTCGGGGGCGGTCCCCGCGGCGAAGGCCAGCCGCACGGGCACGGTGAGCGTCCGGCCCGCGGGAACGGCGAAGCCGCCGAACCCGGTGAACGCGCCCACGTTCTCCGCCTCTTCGGTCACCTCGAAGGCCACGGGCCGCCAGCGCGCGGCCCCGGCGTCGTAGAACTCGAACCGGATCTGCTCGGGGCGCAGCACCCGCTCGCGGTCGGTGAGGACGAGCACGGGGTGGATGCCGGAACAGGGCGCGGCGGTGGTGTTGGTGAGGTCGAGCCTCCACTCCCGAGGCGCCCCGCCGGCGGCGTAGACGGCGGGCCCGCCGTGCAGCCGGGTGTCGAGGGGAAAGGCGGCCCCGGAGGGAGAACCGCAGGTGGGGGCGGGGGGATCGGGGGCGGGGGCGAGACTGACCAGAGCTGGGGCGGAGAGGTGGGGGGAGGTGGGGGCGCGGGGCGCGACGGGCGCTGGGGCGGCCGGGGCGTGGGCGGCCGGGGCCGACAGGCCGGGGGCTTTGGCGCCCGGGGCCGACAGTCCCGGGACGTGGGCGGCCGGGGCCGACAGGCCCGGGACCTTGGCGCCTGGGGCCGTGGCGCCCGGGGCCGCCAGAGCCGGGGCGGTCAGGGTCAGGTGGGCCGTGGCGGCGGCCGCCATCGCGGCTGCCGTCGTCAGGGCGCGGGCGCTGCGCGGTCGCAGGGGGGCGGATGCCATGGGGCGGGGCCTTTGCTGCTCGCGGGCGTACGGGTCGGCCGCGACGCTGCCACCCCGGAGAGGCCTGACCGGGCAGCGACACCGCACCCGCCCCCGGACGGCCCGACCAATCCGCCCGATCAGCCTATTTTCCGAAGATCGGAGCGAGAGTGAGCCAGGCGGCCCCCACCGCCACCGCGTCCGCCTCCGCCGCGACGCCCACCGAGGTCGTCAGACCGAGTCCCGCCAGAACCTCGCGCACCCCGTCCGCGAACACCCCCGGCGCCGCGAGCACCACCCGCCCGCCCAGGAGGACCTGGTCGATGTCGAGGAGCCGCACCAGGTTGGCCGCGCCCGCGCCGAGGACGCGGGCGGCCCCGGCGAGGTCACCGCGCCCGACCGCCGCGAGGCACAGGACCTCCAGACAGCCGTGCCCGCCACAGCCGCACGGCGGCCCGTCGAGCTGCACGGTCTGATGGCCGAGCTCGCCCGCGCCCGTCCTGTCCCCGCGCAGCGGCGCGCCGCCGAGGACGAGGCCGGCGCCCAGGCCCGTACCGAGGTGGACGTAGGCGAAGGAACCGGGGGCGGCGGGGCGGAGGGCGAGGCCGAGGGCGGCGGCGTTGGTGTCCTTGTCGAGGACGACCGGAAGCCCGAGGCGCCGGGCCAGCTCCTCGCGGACGGGGTGACCGTCCCACTCGGGGAAGCCGGTCACCCTGCCGGGCACGCCCGCGCGGTGGTCCAGGGGCCCGGGCATGGCGACTCCGACACCGAGAACGCCAGGGACGCCGACAGCGCGGGCGGCGCGAGCCACGTCGGCAGCGCGGGCCACGTCGGCAGCGCCGGCAGCGCCTATGGGGTCGGCCATGTCGGCCCCACCAGTCGCGTCGACCGCACCGGCCACGCCAGACGCGTCGGCCACGCCGATTGCTCTGACCGCACCAGCCACGCCAACCACGTCGACCCCGCCGCCCACCCCCGTCGCACCGACCTCATCGACCGCACCCTCCTCACCAGCCGCCCCCTCCCCCAGGGCCGCCGCCCCCGCCACCACCCCCCGTACCTCCTCCGTCACCACATCCAGCACCCGCCCCACCCCCGCCCCCAGATCCACCGGGCGCCGCCGCAAGGCCACCACCGTGCCCGCGAGATCCGTGAGGAGCGTCGTCAGTTCGTCCCGGTCGAGGTGGACGCCGACGGCGTGGCCGGCGGAGGGTACGAGGCACAGCACCGTGCGCGGCTTGCCGCCGGTCGAGGCACGGTGGCCGGCCTCCGTGGCGAGGCCCTCCGCCCGGAGGCGCGCGGTGATCTTGCTGACGGCCTGCGGGGTGAGTCCGGTCCGCTCGGCCAGTTCGAGGCGGCTGATGCCCGGCTCCCCCGCCGTGCGCAGCAGGTCGAGCACGAGCGCCGCGTTGTGGCTGCGCAAGGCCGGTACGTTCACTCCACCCAGGTCGGTCTTCACCTGCCCATTGTGGCGGTCGCTTGCACTTTGGCAACACCGTTGCTTAAGTGGCCGTATGACTGGCACCGACCCCCGTACCCCCCTCCGCGTCGGACTCGTCGGCTACGGCCTCGCGGGCTCCGTCTTCCACGCCCCGCTGATCGCCGCCTCCGAGGACCTCGTCCTCGCCGCCGTCACCACCGGCAACCCCGAGCGGGCCGCCGAGGCACGCGCCGCCCACCCGGGGGTCCGGGTCGTCGCCACCCCCGAGGAGCTGTGGGAGGAGGGGGCGGAAGCGCTCGACCTGATCGTCGTCGCCTCCCCCAACAAGACGCACGTGGCCCTCGCGACCGCCGCCCTGGAGGCCGGCCTCCCGGTCGTCGTCGACAAGCCGCTGGCCGGGACGGCCGCCGAGGCCCGCGACCTCGCCGCCCTCGCCGACGAGCGGGGCCTGCTGCTCTCGGTCTTCCAGAACCGCCGCTGGGACAACGACTTCCGTACCCTCCGCCGCCTGATCGACGAGGACGCGCTCGGCGAGGTCCAGCGCTTCGAGTCGCGCTTCGAGCGGTGGCGGCCGCTGCCCAAGGGCGGCTGGCGCGAGTCCGGCGCGGCCGAGGAGATCGGCGGGCTGCTCTACGACCTGGGCAGCCATGTCGTCGACCAGGCTCTCGTCCTCTTCGGCCCGGTGGTCTCGGTGTACGCCGAGTCGGACGTACGCCGGCCGGGCGCCGAGGCCGACGACGACACGTTCCTCGCGCTGACCCACGCGAACGGCGTCCGCTCCCATCTCCACGTGAGCGCCACCACCGCCCAGCTCGGCCCCCGCTTCCGGGTGCTCGGGCGGCGCGCCGGCTTCGTGAAGTACGGGCTCGACCCGCAGGAGGCCGACCTGCGCGAGGGCCTTCGGCCCGTGCCGGGCGGCGGGACGTGGGGCGTGGAGCCGGAGGAGCTGTGGGGCCGGCTCGGCGCCGGCGAGTCGCCGCTGACCGGCGGCGGCACCCCGGTCGAGTCGCTGCCGGGCGACTACCCGGCGTACTACGCGGCCGTCGCCGCCGCCCTGCGCGGCACCGGCGAGAACCCGGTCACGGCGTACGAGGCGGCGGCCGCGCTCGACGTCCTTGAGGCGGCGAGGCGGTCGGCCCGCGAGGGGATCACGGTGACGCTGTGAGCGACGGCGAGATCTCCGTACTGGAGGCCCAGGAAGCCCGCCTGGCCCTCCCCCGGTTCACGTACGAGGACGCCTGGACGCTCGGCACCCTGCTGGTCGGCATGGCCCGGGAGCGCGGTGCGCCGGTCGCGATCGACATCCGGCGCGGACCGCAGCAGCTCTTCCACTGCGCGCTGCCCGGGTCCAGCGCGGACAACGACGCCTGGATCGACCGCAAGCGACGGGTCGTCGAGCGGTACGGCGTGAGCTCGTTCCTGGTCGGCGCCCGGTTCCGCGCCAAGGGGACGACCTTCGAGGAGTCCTCGCGCCTCGACCCCGACCGGTACGCGGCGCACGGCGGCTCGTTCCCGCTCGCGGTCGAGGGCGTGGGGGTGATCGGCTCGGTCACGGTCTCGGGACTGCCGCAGGCCGAGGACCACGCCCTGGTCGTCGAGGCGCTGGAACGCCTGCTCAGCTCGTACGCCTCCGCCGCCGACTGAGGGCCACGGGTACGGGCGCGCCGCCGCCGAGGACGAGACCGACGGCGGCGCCCCCTCCCTGACGTCCCTTACGGGTCAGGCGCCCTTCAGCTCCTGCCGCTGCCGGCCGAGACCGTCGATCTCCAGCTCGACGACGTCACCGGGGCGCAGGTACGGCTTGGGCTCCGGCTGCCCCATGGCCACGCCGGCGGGGGTGCCGGTGTTGATGATGTCGCCGGGGTAGAGGGTCATGAACCGGCTGACGTACCGGACGACCTCCGCGACCGGGAAGATCTGGTCCGAGGTGTGACCGTCCTGCTTGAGCTCGCCGTTGACCCAGAGGCGCAGCCCGAGCGCCTGCGGGTCGGGCACCTCGTCGGCGGTGACCAGCCAGGGGCCGAACGGGTTGAAGGTCTCGCAGTTCTTGCCCTTGTCCCAGGTGCCTCCGCGCTCGATCTGGAACTCGCGCTCCGAGACGTCGTGGGCGACGGCGTACCCGGCGACGTGCGCGAGGGCCTCCTCGTCGGTCTCCAGGTAGCGGGCGGTGCGGCCGATGACGATGGCGAGCTCCACCTCCCAGTCGGTCTTCACGGAGCCGCGCGGTACGAGCACGGTGTCGTCGGGGCCGACGACGGTGTCGGCGGCTTTGAGGAAGACGACGGGCTCGGCGGGGGTGGCCTGGCCGGTCTCGGCGGCGTGCCCGTGGTAGTTCAGTCCGATGCACACGACCTTGCCGATGCGGCCGACGGGCGGGCCGACGCGCAGCCCGGTGGCGTCGAGCGCGGGCAGCACACCGGCCCCCGCCGCGGCCCTGATCCGGTCGAGGGCGGAGGCGTCGGCGAGCAGACTGCCGTCGATGTCGTCGACGAGGGCGGACAGGTCGCGGAGCGTTCCGTCCTGGTCGAGCAGGGCGGGACGCTCGGCTCCGGGCGGACCGACACGCAGCAGCTTCATGGACTTCTCCCTGTGGTCGAGGCGGGCCTGGGAAGGGCCCTGAGGTACCCCGGCCGATGGAGTGCGGCCATCGGAGGATTGGTCGATCCTCCAAGACAACGGGTCACTCTGCAAGACCCCGTTCAGCCAGTGGACCCTTACGCGCGAGTAGCAACGGCCTGAGAGCTCTTCTCCTCGCGGAAGAGAAGGGCCCGTTCGACGGCCGCCCATGTGGTGCTCGTGACCACGTAGAGGGCGGCGGCGAGGGGGATGACGGCGACCGTGATCAGGGTGGCGAAGGAGAGCAGCGGCATGACCTTGGCGATGGCGCCGGCACCCGGGGTGGGCTGTCCGGGCTGCCCCAGGTCGAGGGGCTGGGCGGCGAGCTGCCGCTTCGTACGGCGGTAGGTGAACGTGGCCACGCCGGCGACGAGCGCGAAGAGGACCAGGTAGACGACGCCTGCCGGGCCTACGACGCCGCCGTGGGCGAGGGCGTCGGCCCAGTGGTCGCCGAGCGGGGCGGCGAAGAGCGTGTGCCCGTCCATCCGGTCGCCGGCGAACAGGTGGTACATGAGCAGGAACGCGGGTGCCTGGAGGAGGGCGGGCAGGATGCCGGCGAAGGGCGAGACCTTCTCCCGCGCGTGCAGCTCGGTCATCGCCTTCCTGAGCCGCTCGGGGTTCTTGGCGTGCTTCTTCCGCAGCGCGGCGAGCTGCGGCGCGATCCGCGTGCGGGCCTTCTGACCACGGGCCGAGGCCCGGGACAGCGGGTGGATCGCGAGCCGGACGAGCAGGGTGAAGAGGACGATGGCGGCGGCCGTCGCGGTGGTGGCGAAGAGCGGCTGGAGCAGGTCGGCGAGCCGCTCGACCAGGGAGGCGAAGAGGGAAAGGAGCGCGGACATGGGGACCCTCCGTGGGTCTCGTCGTGCCGGGAGAAAGGGGAGATCTCGGCATGACGGATCCGCGTGAGGTGCTCGAAGTACTCGAAGTACCCGAAGCACTCGAAGTACCCGAAGCACTCAAGGTGCTCGGCGTGCTCGGGGTGCTCGGGGAACGCTCCCTACGCGGCCGTCAGGAGGGGACGGCCGGGAGCGCGGGGTCTGCGCCGGCCCGCGGCGTCGGGGTCGCGCTGGGGCAGGAAGGCGGTGCGCCGCTCGCGGTCGCGGATGGCGGTACGGACCCGGGTCGGCGGTACGGCGGGGGCGGTGCGGGCCGCGCCGGACAGGGCGCAGACGACGGCGGTCGCGGCGAGGGCGACGGCTGTGGAGAGGCCGCCCCCTTCGGAGAGGAGGAGATCGGCGAGCGCGAGGAGGCCGAACAGCGACGCGACGACGCGCAGGACCAGGTCCTTGGCCATCCCGTACCCCCCTCGCACGCTCATCTCGCACTCTCTGCCCAGATGGACGCGCGACGACGCCAGGAAGTTCCTGCCGGGCGGGAAGTGCCTGTCCGACAGGAAGGCCTAGGTCATTCCGTCCGGACGCAGGGGCACGAGCAGCCGGCGCGGCCGGAGGAGGGCGCGGCTGACGGGGTCGGCGGGGTCGGGGTCGAGCCCGGCGCCGGGGCGCGTCTCCACGTCGGCGGGCGGTACGGGGACGCGGCAGGCCGGGCATTCGCCGTACGCACCGAGTTCGGTGCCGCAGTCGGCGTGGTGGAAGTGGCGCACCGGTACGGCTCCGGGGGCCTCGGCCCTGCCCCAGGCGCCGAGCGAGCGCAGCACGGGCCAGAGGGCGAGCCCGCGTGCGGTGAGGACGTACTCGTCGCGCGGGGGCGACTCCTGGTAGCGCCGCCGGTCGAGGACGCCGGCGTCGACGAGGGCCTGGAGGCGGGCGGCGAGGACGGCCCGGGGCGCGCCGAGGTGGACGAGGAAGTCGTTGTAGCGGCGGACGCCGTAGAAGGCGTCGCGGACGACGAGCAGGGTCCAGCGCTCGCCGACGACTTCGAGGGCGCGGGCGATGGAGCACTGCTGATGGGCGTAGTCCTTGCCGAGAGCCATGGGCCCATCGTAACCAATCCAGGTTCGTTGACTGAACTTACCTGCTACGGTGGCCCCACCCCGGTGGGTTCATTCACCGAACTGACAGGCGGAGGTCCCTGCCGTGCCCCAGCTCGCGTCCTCCGCCCGCCCCTCGGCCCCACCCCGGGGCTCCCGCTCGGGGGCCGCCCTCGCCGTCACCGCCACGGCCACGGCCGTCGCGCTGATGAACTACACGGCCCCCATGCTCACCCTCCCCGACATGGCCGCCGCCTTCTCGACCCCGGCCTCCGCGCAGGCCTGGCTCCTCAACGGCACCCCGCTCGGCCTCGCCGTCCTCCTCCTGGTCGCCGGCAGCCTCGCCGACGCGCACGGGCGTCGCCGGGTCTTCCTCCTCGGCACCCTCGCTCTCGGCCTGACCACCGCCCTCGGCGCCTTCGCGGGCTCCACGCTCACCTTCACGGCGGCCCGTATCGCGCAGGGCGCGGCGAGCGCGGCAGTCCTGGCAGGCAGCCTGGGCCTCCTCGCCCACGCGTACCCGTCGGGCCGGGACCGGATCAGGGCCACCGGCATCTGGGGCGCGTCCGTCAGCGGCGGCATCGCCCTCGGCCCGCTGCTCGCGGGCGCGCTGAGCCTGGTGGACTGGCGGCTCGCGTACGCGGCCCTCGGAGCGGCGGCCCTCGCGACGGCGGCGGCGGGGACACGACTGCTGCCGACCGACAGGCCACAGGGACAACCGAAAGGCTCCCGCCCCGACATCGCGGGCGCGACGACTCTCGGCCTGGCGCTCGCGGCACTGCTCACGGCGCTGACGCTCGGCCGGGACGGCTGGCTGCGCCCCCAGGTGGGCCTCCTGCTCCTGACCTCCGCGGCCCTCACGGCAGCGTTCGTGGCAGTGGAACACCGGAGCCGTACGCCCATGGTGGATCTGGCGCTGCTGCGGCGGCCGGCGTTCCTGGCGTCGACGCTGGGGGCGCTGTTCACGGGCCTCGCGGTGATCGGCCTGTTCAGCGTGGTGCCGGCGCTGCTCCAGGGCGGGGCCGGGATGTCACCGCTGGAGGCGGCCTGGCTGTTCGTGCTGTGGTCGGGCACGGCGTTCGTGGCGGCCCTCCAGGCCCGGCGCCTCCCGGCCCGGTTCTCCGCCCCGTACCAACTCACCCTGGGCTTCACCCTGTCGGCGGCGGGGATCCTGGCCCTGCTCGGAGGCATGGAGGGCCCCTGGACACGCCTCCTCCCCGGCCTCCTCGTGGCGGGCGTGGGCAGCGGCCTCCTGAACGCCGCGCTGCCCCGGCTCGCGGTCGACTCCGTACCGCCGGAGCGCGCGGCGATGGGCTCGGGCGCCAACAACACCGCGCGCTACATCGGCTCCGCGGCGGGCGTGGCCCTGACCCTCGCCCTGGCACCGACGGGACCGGACACGGCTCTGTTCGTATCGGCGGGCCTGGCGGTGACCGGCGCGGCGCTCACTCTCGTACTGGGGCTCCGGCGGAAATGAGCTTCGCCCAGACGACGAGCCGGTAGGCGCTGCTGAACTCGGGGGTACAGGTGGTGAGGGTGAGATAGGCACCGGGAGCGTCGTACCCGTACGAGGGCTTGACGAGGGACCGGGGCACGGCCCGGATGACCCCGACGTCACGGGGAGCGGTCCGGGCAAGAACCTGATCGACGCGATAGATGTACGTGGCGTCCCGCGTCCGTACGGAGATCTCGTCGCCCTTCGCCAGCCGGTTGATGTACCGGAAGGGCTCGCCGTGGGTGTTCCGGTGCCCGGCGAGGGCGAAGTTCCCGGCCCGGCCGGGGCCGGCGGTGCCGGGATAGTGCCCGGCGTACCCCTTGTCGAGGACGGAACGCTTGGAGACGCCGTGGGCGACGGGCGCGGTGAGGCCGATCCGGGGGATACGGAGGACGGCGAAGGCGGCGGAAGGTTCGGGGGACGGGTCGCGCGGGGCGGTACGGGGGCCGGGCCCGCCGGCAGCGCCCCCTGGGCCCCCCTCACCCGGCACCGCCGTGGACGGCTCGACCGTACCGACGCCGGAAGGAACGGGAGAGGGAACGGAGGAGGGCGGGTGAGGGGAGTACGGGGCAGGGGGAGACATCCCCCACTCCCGCTCCAGCGCGGTCACCTGCTGACGGGCCTCGGCACGGGCCTGCTGGTTGGTCCACCACAGCTGATGGACGACGAGAAGCAGCAGGAGAACGCCACAGGTGACGAAGGCCTCGGCGCCGACCCACAGCGCCCGGGCACCCCTGCGGCGCCGCCCTCGCGACTGGACGACGACCGGCACCCGCTGCCCCACCCTGGCCCGCACGCGGGCACGATAAGCGCTGGGGTGCCAACTCTCCAGGCCCGTACAGCAGTACGGTGGAGCGCATGCGCCCCGACACGCCTGCCGCCCACGCCACCGAAGCCGAGCGCCTGCTGCGCACCGCCGCGCAGTACCCGGAGGACCGGGAGCCCCTGCTCCTCCAGGCCGCGGCCCATCTGGAACTGGCGGGCGACCGCCCGGCCGCATCGGCCCTCTACGACTCCCTCCTGTCCGCCGCACCGGCGAAGCCGCACCTCATCAGGGCACTGAAGGCGGCGAACCTGTGGGAGTACGGCCACGAGGCGGAGGCCAGGGCGATCATCGACGGCCTGCGGAGCGCACGGCCCTCGGACGCGTCCCCGTGGGAGATCGCGGCGGAGACGCTGGAGGCCCACGACGAACTGGAGGCGGCGGAGTCCACGCTGACGGAGGCGGCGGAACTCCTGGCCACCGGTGCGGAACTCCCCCACGCGACGCAGTCGCTCCTGATCACCCGCCACCGGGTCCGCAGGATGCTGGCGCTCCCGCACGACGACTGGGACGTACGGGCGGACCGCCTGCACACCGGCGCGGTCCCCCTGGACGAACTGCACGACCCGAAGCGCCTGTGGTCGCTCGGCTCGTCGGACCCGGCGGAACTCCAGGCGGAGATCGACCGCCTCCGCTCGGAGCTGGGCACGTACCGCACGGCCCTCTCGCGCCCGTTCCCGGTGGCGGTCCTGCACTGGCCGGAACCGGAACTGGACGAGCTCCTGGCGGCGTACCCGGAACTGGAAGCGGAATACCCCACGTACCGCGCCCACCTCACGGACATCGAAGCCTCCCTCCGCGAACTCTCCCAGGCGGGCACCCCGAACCTGGGCATCGTCCGCGCCACAGTCCCCTCGTACGAAGCCTTCGCCGCCTCAGAATCCACCCACCCGTCGAACGCGGACCTGCTGCCCCAGTACGCGACGACGTTGGCGGCCCGGGGGCGGGCGACGGCTTGGCCGCCGGCGCGCACGGCTCCGTGCTGGTGCGGGTCGGGTCGAATGTATGGGGAGTGCCACGGGAGCGAGTGACGCCCGCGGCTTCTCCGGCACAATGCAGGTGTGTCCGAAGCCGTACCGTCCTCCCCCGCCGTCTCGGCCCGCATGAGCCGCCAAGGCACCCGCGACACCACTCAGGAATTGGCGGTGCGCCGGCTTCTGCATGCCTCCGGCCTGCGCTACCGCGTCAACGTCCCGGTTCCGGACATGCCCCGTCGCACGATCGACATCGTCTTCGGACCTGCCAGAATCGCGGTCTTCCTGGACGGCTGCTTCTGGCACGGCTGCCCTTGGCACGCAACGCAACCGAAGGCCAACGCCGAGTGGTGGCGAGCGAAGCTCGACAAGAACGTGGCACGGGATCGCGAGACGACGGAGCACCTCGAAGCCCTGGGGTGGACGGTGCTGCGCTTCTGGGAGCACGAGGACGTGCAACAGATCGCAGGCGTCGTCATCGCGGCCAAAGCAAAAAACACGGGCCACGACGGCACGGAGGGATCCTCGTCCGGCGCGTCCGGGACCGAGAAGGGATCACGGGAGACCCGGAAGCATTGACCGACTGTCGGACCGGTGCCTTACCGTCACACTTCCACCACACGTGATTCGACAACTCGAGGCAAGCCCATGAATCAGGCCTGGCAGTTCGACGTTCCTGTCGCCGGGAGCAAAGTTCTCCCGCCTGACGCGCGCTACATGGAGGCGCTGAGCAGCCAGGGCTACGGGTTCGAGGTCGCTGTCGCCGACCTCGTCGACAACTCGATCGATGCCGGTGCAAAGGACGTGGTCATCCACTTCCTCCGCGACGGTGACCAGCTGGTGAGTCTGCTCGTGGTGGACGACGGTCACGGAATGACGGACGAAGAGCTCGACGTCGCGATGACCGTGGGCGGTCGCCGTAACTACGCTGCCGATGCACTCGGGATGTTCGGCATGGGACTGAAGTCGGCTTCACTGAGCCACGCGTCGGCGGTGACAGTGGTGAGCACGACCAAGCGCACGCGAGCCGTGGGACGACGTTGGCTCATGGAGCGAGCTGTTTCCGGCTTCCACTGCGACATCGTCGCCCCCGACTACGCCCAGATGCTGATCGACCGCTACGACGACGGACGCCCCATCACGTGGCAGGGCACTGTCGTTCGCTGGGACGGTGTCAAGGACTTCCCGAAGCACGGGGGCGGAGGCCAGACCGATCGCTACCTCCAGCGCACGATCAACAAGTTGGGGCTCCATCTGGGCCTGCACTTCCATCGGTTTCTCTCATGCGACGACTTCAACATCACCATCGCGGTCGAGGACGTTCGTAGCGGGTCGGTGTACATGAACTTCGGTGTGGAGCCGTTGGACCCCTTCGGGTATCCGGTGTCGGGGGCACCCGGCTATCCGCAGGTGTTCACCACCACCCTGCCGGGACTGGGCGAGGTCGGCCTCGTGGCCCATGTCTGGACTCCGAAGTCGAACCTCGACGAGTACAGGGCGATCGGCTCGGTCATGGATCGCCAGGGTTTCTACTTCTACCGCCACGACCGTCTCGTACAGGCCGGCGGTTGGAACAACTTCCGGCAGCCCGAACAGCACCTCTCCCTGGCCCGTGTCGTCGTTGACCTTCCTGACACACCGGGAGACGTTTTCCGGCTCACCGTCAAAAAGTCCGGGGTGGAGACGTCCCCGGAGTTCATCGCGGCATTGGAAAGCGCGACCTGCAGCGCGGACGGCGATGACAACCTCCCGACATTCCTCGATTACCTCACCACCGCGGACTCCACCTACAGAGAGGCGCGAAAGCGGGCCGGGACCGTCCGAAGGTCTGTGATCGCCCCCGGTGAAGGATTCACGCCGGCCCTGCGCGAGACCATCATCGAGGAGTCACCCGTCCTGCCCCACGAGACTCCCGTCTCCGTCGAATGGCGCCGACTCGGGAACGAGCTCCTCTTCGACATCGATCGTGAGAATCGGGCCATCGTCATCAACGACCACTACCGTGACGCAATCCTTGGAGGGAAGGCGCACGATCCCCACGATGCCCCCTTGGTGAAGGCCATGCTCTATCTCCTCCTCCATCAGGCCTTCGAGAAGGAGTACAGCGGAAGTCGGGAGAAGGACAACCTCCAGCTTTGGCAATCGATCCTCGTATCGGCAGTGCGGTCGGAGCTACGAGGGAGCGAGCAGCAGTGACATTCTCCGATGCCCACGTGCGATGGAGTGCGGTGGAGCACTACCTCGGTGCCCGGCAGGAAACGACCTACCGGCTGACTCCGACGGCCTCCCACCCCGAAGTCACCTACGTAGTCGGGGACGGAGGAACAGGCATCGCCCTGCACGTCGAACTCACGGGACGACACCGTCCTCCCACCTCACCGCTGCCGTCGATCCTCATCGACACCATCGCTGAACGCGGCATGCGCATGGCACGCATCAGGACAACCCAGGAAACACTCCTTCGAGACTTCCACGATCTCCTCAACGCAGTGGCCGATCGCATCGTCACCCACAACCGGACCCTCGACCAGGCATTCGGTGAAACCGTGCAAGCGTGGAGCGCGTTGCTCGGCCGGCCACGGGACATCAGTGCGGCGAAACGTATCGGCCTCATGGGGGAGCTGGCTGTGCTCACGACCGTCGCCGGTGCTCACGGTTGGGATACGGCAGTGGAATCGTGGAAGGGACCAGAAGGCGAGGAGCACGACTTCGGGCTCTCCGGGATTGACATCGAGGTCAAGACCACCGCCTCCGAGCGCCGCCGTCACACCATCCACGGCCTGGGGCAGCTCAGCCCCACGGTGGACAGAAGCCTCTGGCTGGTGTCGATACAGCTCACCCGGGGAGGCAACCACGGCAGGACCTTGTCGGACTGCGCTCATGCCGTTCGCAACAGCGTCTCCGAGCACGCGCCGTTGCTTGCCAACCGCCTCGACCGCAAACTCTCCGCTTCGGGATGGCAGCCCGGGCTCCACGACGACGAACGATGGCACCTGCGGAGCGCTCCCGTGCCCCTCCTCGTCGACGAGGCACTCCCGCACCTGGACGACTCGGCCGTCCCGCCGTCCATGCGGGACCGCATCGGCGACATCACCTACACCATCGACGTATCCGGTCTGCCACCGTCCACGGGGGCTCCGTCCGTCCTCACCGACATCTCACTCCCTTGACGCCCGAGGAAACGCCGATGAATCCCCACGACACACTCAGGCTCACGCTGCACACCTCCGCCCTCGCCGGTATGGACAGCCGCCCGAAGAATCTGATGCGCGCCCTGGCCTACCAGGCGGAGGACGAGGGACGGGAAGCGGAACCCCTGGCCGATGAGGCCGACTTCCGCGCGGTACTGAGCACTGCCCACTCCACCCATCAGCTCGTGGAGCTGTGGCGCAAGCGCCTCACACAGTGGGACTACGCCGAAAGCCCCTCATGGGCGACGACCGCGGCCCGCACCGACGAACGGCGCACGGAGATACTGGACCTGCTCGCCCTCTCCGAAGACACCCGGAAGCTTCTGACCGCGCTCGTCCCTGTTCCCAAGGAAGCGGGTCCCGTCGTCATCAGCGACGAGTTCACCCCTTGGTACACCCCGCAGTCCCAGCAGGGGCGCAGCTGGTACTGGCCCGCCTATCGCCACCTCCTCTCCGAGAAGGGTTGGTCCGAGACCGCCGTCGCCGGGCTGGACACTGCAACGGACCGGGTCGTCGAACGATTGGCCGATCCCACATCCCCAACCGCCTACCAGGCGAAGGGTCTCGTCGTCGGGCACGTCCAGTCCGGCAAGACCGCCAACTTCACCGGTGTCATCGCGAAGGCCATGGACGCCGGGTACCGCCTGGTCATCGTCCTCGGCGGCACTCTGAATCTGCTGCGGGCCCAGACCCAGCGCCGCCTGGACATGGAGCTCGTCGGTCGCGAGAACATCCTCCGGGGAGCGGCGGAGTACGAGTCCGACTACGCCGACGACCCTGCCTGGTCGAAGGGCAAGTTCCTCACCCACGGCGGGCTTCCTTCTGCGCTGGGAGGGTTTGACATCGTCCGCATGACAACGCGGAACGACGATTACAAGAGCCTTCTGCAAGGAATCGTCGCCCTGGAATTCGAGAAGCAGGAGCCCGCACTCGATCTGTTCGACCCGCGCAACCTCCACCGTTCCTCGGCCCGCCTCATGGTGGTCAAGAAGAACAAGACGGTCCTCGCGAAGCTCGTGAAGGACCTGAACAAGATCAAGACCCCGCTGGACCAGATCCCCGTCCTGATCATCGACGACGAGTCCGACGAAGCGTCCGTCAACACGGCCAACCCTGACGGGCGGAACGCCGAGCGCACCGCCATCAACGACAAAATCGCGGAGCTTCTCGGAATCCTTCCGCGCGCCCAGTACGTGGGCTACACGGCAACACCCTTCGCGAACGTCTTCATCGATCCGAGCGACGTCAAGGACATCTTCCCGAAAGACTTCATCGTTTCGCTTCCGCGCCCTTCCGGTTACATGGGGGTTCGGGATTTCCACGACCTGGATTCCCCGATCCCGCCCGCCGAGCGCACGTTCGCCAACTCCAACGAGAAGGCACACGTACGCAACATCCTGCTCTCCTCGGAGGAGGACACCTCCGCCCTCCAGCAGGCTCTCGACATGTTCGTCCTCACTGCGGCCGTGAAGCTGTACCGCGAAGACAACGGTCTGGGCGAGCGTCACTTCCAACACCACACAATGCTCGTCCACGAATCGGTGCGCACAGCCGACCACCGCGAACTCCACGGGAAGGTCAGCAAGCTGTGGTGGAACTCCGGCTACACGGGTCCGAGCGGGCACGAAAGGCTGCGAAAGCTCTTCGAGGACGACCTGGCGCCCGTCTCCCGGGTACGCGCCGAAGGCTTCGCCTTTCCGAACACGTACGACGAGCTGTCCCCGTACGTCGGAACCGCGGCCATTCGCATCGGAGGTGACGATCAGCCCATCATCGTCGTCAACGGCGACAGCGACCTCAAGTCGGGAGGCGATGCCGATTTCGACAAGCGCCCGATCTGGAAGATCCTCGTCGGTGGCCAGAAGCTCGCGCGCGGCTTCACCGTGGAAGGCCTGACCGTCACCTACTACCGCCGGCGGGCGAACAACGCGTCCACCCTCATGCAGATGGGCCGCTGGTTCGGTTTCCGCAACGGCTACCGGGACCTGGTGCGCCTCTACCTCGGGCGGGACGAAGGAAAGCAGGGCCTCGACCTCCTGGAGGCCTTCGAAGCCATCTGCCGTGACGAGGAGACATTCCGGGACCAACTCGACATGTACTCCGTCATGGTCGACGGGAAGCCTCAGGTGACCCCCGCGCAGGTGCCGCCTCTGGTGTCGCAACACCTGTCCTGGCTGAAGCCGGCAAGCACCAACAAGATGTACAACACACGACTCGTGGAGATCCACTCTCCCGGTAAGTGGGAAGAGCCGACCGCCTATCCCTCGAACCCGTCCGCGCTCCGCCACAACAGCAGCCTGTGGCTTCCCGTACTGGAATCGTTGAGCCCTGATCCCCTCACCTTCTCCTACCGGGACGAAGGAACAGGCAGAGAACTCGCCTTCCCTGCCCTCGTGGGGAATCTCGACGCCGAAGAACTCCTTCGCCTGCTCCGTTCACTTCATTGGGACGTGCCTGAGCGCTTTACTCCCCACCTCACCTATCTCGAGGAGATCACTGCCTCGACTCCCGCAAAGGTGGACGACTGGCTGGTCCTCGCTCCCCAGCACTCCTCCAACAGCCGGTGCTTCACCCCGGCTGCCTCGCAGCGCCGTTTCGCCTGGTTCGGAAGGCAGCGCCGACGCGGGGACGCCTTCGGCGCCATCAGTGAGCCGAAGCACCGTGCCGCCCCCCTGCGCATCGCCGGAGCCCTCCCTCCGGGAGGGAACGCGACCACCGAGGAACATGTCGCCGACCGTAGGGGCGTCGTTGTCCTCTATCCCGTGATCCAGCCCGAGGATCGGCCGGGAGTGGAGTCGACAGGGACGGCAGACCCCGGCCGCATGGTCATGGCGTTCACGTTCGTGGCACCGGCATCGGCACGCAGCGCCGACGGCAAGGTGGTGCGGTTCACAACGATCGACTCCTCCGGGGACCTCTCCGACGATCCCGCTCTCTGAAGACGGGCAGGGCCGGCCCGATCCGAACGTCGTGCTCGACGGGCGCTTCTACGATGGGGCCCGACGGCACGGCGGGGAAGGGGAACCGGTGCGAAGGCACGACTTCACGGTGATCGAATTGTGCGCGGGGGCGGGAGGCCAGGTCCTCGGCCTGGAAAGGGCCGGCTTCCGGGTCACCGCCGCCGTGGACATCGACGGTGACAGCTGCGCCACACTGCGGCGGAACCGTCCGGAGTGGTGCGTGATTCAGGGCGATCTCCATGAGATCGAGCCCATGGAGCACGACCAGCTGGACAATGCGGATGTTCTGAGCTGCGGGCTGCCTCGCTCGCCCTACACCGTCGCGGGCAAGCAGCTCGCCGCCCGGGACAAGCGGGACACCCTGCGCGCGACTCTCGACATGGCTTCCTACGTCCGCCCACGGGTCCTGGTGATCGAGAGCATTCCGACGTTCCACCACTCACCGAAGTTCGAGGTGGAGCGGGACATGGTGAGGGACGCAGTCTCCGATCTGGGATACACATCGACCTGGGGAGTACTCTCGGCCACCGATTTCGGTGTTCCCCAGCAACGGACCCACGGATTCATCGTCGCCATGCACCCATCCGACCTCGTGCACTTCACGTGGCCGGTGGCCGATACCACCCGTTGCCTCTCACTCGGCGAGGCCCTCCGCGAGTCGATCTCCGCGCGCGGCTGGCCGGAGGCGGCCACGTGGGTGGCACACGCCTCCGAACCGGCACCGCTGATCATGGGCGGCGCCACCGGGCGGGGAGGGGCCGACCTCGGTGCGAGTCGAGCCAAGGCGATCTGGGCCCGGCGGCACGTCTACGGAGGGAGCCTCGGAAACGAGGTGCCCGGCCCCGAATTCAGAATCGACCACTCGGTCGAGCCGAAGCACGGCCTGGTACGGATCACCGTGCCCCAAGTCGCCCTTCTCCAGGGATTCCCGCCGGACTGGGAGCTCCACGGCCTCAAGACATCGACATTCCGCCAGGTCAGTCAGGCGACTCCTCCGCCGGTCGCCGCCGCTCTGGGCAGGGAGATCCGAGCGGCCCTGGAGCGCTCCTCGATGGACTCTTCGTCACGCCGAAGACCTGCAGAGTGACACTGGGGTCGATCGAACCGTCGGGCTGAGTGACCGCAGTGATCAAAGTAGACTCTGGCCTCATGGCCACCACCACCTCGACCTCCGCAGTGCCCACGAGCCCGCAGCTCTCCACCCGGGTGATCAAGGTGGTGGACCTCTTTTCGGGGGCCGGAGGATTTTCGGCCGGCTTCCGCTCGTACGAACCGAGCGGACCCGGTTCGTCCCCGTTCGAGTCGGTAGCGGCAGTGGAGTTCGACAAGGCCGCGGCCGCCACCTACGCGGCGAATTTCGGGGGGGCACATGTAGCGAACGTGGACATCGCCAAGTGGGACGCGACTCCCTACGAGAACGCGGTCGACGTCATCATGGGCGGCCCTCCCTGCCAGGGCTTCTCCGGCCTGAACAAGGACAATCTCGAGCCGGACCGGAACGACCCCCGTAATCTCCTGTGGCGCGAGTACATGCGTGTCGTCACAACTATCAAGCCCAAGATCTTCGTCCTGGAGAACGTGGATCGGTTTCTGAAGTCCCAGCAGTTCGTCGACCTGCAGAAGGCGACCGCAGAGGGCGGTGAACTCGCCGACTACACCCTGCGGTGGAAGGTGCTCAACGCCGCCGACTACGGGGTCCCCCAGGCCCGGCGTCGGGCGATCGTGATCGCGACTCGCAACGATCTCGGCGTGCCACCACTCACGCACCCGGAGCCCACCCACTCACGCGTCGCGGGCACCCGGCAGCCGACTCTCGGCGGCGACGAGGACACGGCGCTACAGTCCTGGGTGACCGTCGGGGAGGCCGTGTTCGCCCACACCCCCCGAGACGCCCCGAAGATCGAGCTGCCGCAGGACCGCACGGGCAGCCCCCTTGGCTCCCCCCTTCCCGGCCCCTATACGACCACCGAACTCCATGTGGGGCGTCGCCCCACCGACCTCTCGCTGGCCCGGTACGCGGCCATCGCCCCCGGAGGCAACCGTCACGACCTCCGGGAGAAGTACGCCGACATCCAGGGTGAGAGGACCTACCTGTCAACCACCAGCTGGGACCGGCACGACACCGGCTCGGGCGACGTGATGGGGCGAATGCACCAGGAACGCCCCTCGGTCACGATCCGCACAGAGTTCTACAAGCCCGAAAAGGGGCGCTATCTCCACCCTGTGGAGAATCGCCCGATCACCCATTACGAGGCCGCTCTGATCCAGGGTTTCCCGCCCGACTTCAAGTGGTTCGGCACCAAGGTGGACATCGCCCGGCAGATCGGCAATGCCGTGCCCATCGGCCTGGGCCGTGCTCTGGCCCAGGCCATCCACGAACATCTGTCGTCGGTCGAATCACTACAGAACTAGCGGCGCCCTCCCCGCATCAGCGGTCGGTCCTTCCCCGGACGGGAGCCTCTGTGAACAGTTCCCCGAACCGGACGGTCAGCGCCTCGGCCGCCGCGTGCGGAACGCTCCCGTCGTTCGGCCCGGTCGGCAGGCTGTCGGACTGCACCACCGGGTCGTCTCCCGCGGCTTCTATCCATTCCCTCAGCGCCTCGGCGTCCTGCGGTTCGTCCGGAGCCAGCGCCTCATAGACGAGGGTGGCGCCGGCAGCGTTCGCTGCGGCCGCCGCCGCATTCACATCGCGCCCCGTGCGGACCGTCCCCCTGTGCAGCCTGAGGAGCGCCTGTGCCGCGGGCCTGTGCTGCGTCATGTCCAGCCTCATCGTGGTGTTGAGGATGTCCTGGTTCCCACAGGCGAGTTCCACAGGGCGGTAGTTGCCGCCGTCCCTGAACAGCTCGGCGGCCCACCACAACCGCGAGAAGCACTGGATGTCCCAGCGCCCGGCGAATCGGGCCGCCTGGGCCACCACGCCGCCCGTCTCGCCACGCCCCCATCTCCAGCGCACGAAGTCCGGGGCGAGGCAGACGCCGAGGAAGTTCCAGATCCGTGTGTCCGATGCCTCGGCGCGGGTCAGCCGCAGCGTGTAGTGCAGCCTCGGTGCCAACCATGCGTCACTTGAGGTCGGGGACTCGTCCGCGTATCGGCGACGCGCCTCCTTCAACAGGTCCCGCAGGGGCTCGGAGTGCCAACGGGGCGAATCGTCGTCCGGATACTCCACGTTCTCCCGCAGCGCCGCGAACGAAGGCGTCTCGTATCCCTCGAGGACCCTCGGCGTGAGCGCCCTGGCCGCGACGACCTCGGGCAGCATGCCTATGCGCCGCACCACGCCCCCTTCGTCCACCGATCTCATATCTCCTGTCCTCCGTCCGCCAAACGAGCCAGCGCCCGCACCGTGCCGGCCACGGTCTTCTGCTTCCTGGAGTGGATCGACGACGAGTGCATGAGTCGCGCGTGCAGATCCGATCCGTTCTCCCCATGAATCCGCCGATCGACGAGTTCGGCCAGCGCCTCGTCCGGAGAGAGCCCCTGGAAGAAGTCGGGAAGCATTCTCCTCAGAACGTCCTCCTGCCAGCCGCCCGGCCATTGCTCCTCGCCCTCCTCCGTCTCCACGGCGTAGAGGGCTGTGTTGAACATCGCCGTCCAGGCCTCGGAGGCGATCTGAGTCGCCATGACTTCCCGTACCAGCTTGTGCTCGACCCCGGGGCCGCCGTCCAGAAGGGAACGGAATCCTTCCAGGGAGGAGTTGAGATAGAGGATCGGCTCGCCCGCCTCCGCATCGAGGACCCAGGGATCGTCGCGGAAGTCCTTCAGGAACGGGTGCTCCGCGAATTCCCTCCAGAGCATTTTGATGCTCCGCTGCCGTTTCGGCTGCTTCGCCTCGAAATCGGCGTTCCAGGGCTCCTCGACCCGGCCGATCAGCCGCCCTGCGACCCCTCCCACCTCGGCTACCACGCACGCATCGAGCTCGGTCCGGCCGACGTGGTCGCCCCGGTGGAGTTCCATCTCACCGGACCAACGCCCCGCACCCTCGTAGTCGAGGCGGAAGGACTTTCGAACATTGGTCGCCCTGTTCCGTGCGAACGCGAGGCAGGTCGGAGACGTCCACACCCCGGTGCCCAACTCGTCCGGATCGGCCGTGACCGACACCTTGATCCGAATCTCGTCCCAGTCCCGCCTGATGGCATGCAACGCGATGACGCGTTCCTTGTCCGACACGAGGTTCAGCGAGAGCGGGATGTTGTCCACACGTACCTCGTCGGCCGCGAGAGTCACTTCGCCCGCGAGAATCCGGTAAGGGAATGCCGTCTTCACTCCGCGCTCTCCTTGGCCCTCGGAACGTCTATCTCGATGCACGACATCTCCGCGGCAACGGGATGGCTTGAAACGTCGGTGACCGCCCTGAAGGCGCCGCGGCGCGCTCCTTCCCGGAATCGCAGATTGCCGCTCCGCGTCAACTCGCAGTCACGTTCGGGTACCAGTGCTCCGGCAAACCGGACGGGAATCCCCCCGCCCGAGCGGACCACGAACCGCGCCGCCGGGGCCAGAACCCAGGAATCGTCCCGCTCCGGCAGCTTCACCGTCACTCTGACGCTCCACGCCCCGGACGGCAGGACTTCGCCCTCGACCGCATGCACGACCGGGAAACTCTGGGACTTGGTCTTCTTGGGCGGGTCGAGGGTCAACAGGTCTCGGAGGATCTGCGGCCCCTCGTCTGGGTCACTCTCCTCTTCCTGTCCCTTCATCAGGTCACGCACGGCCTGCTCGGCGGCCCTCTTGAAGTTGAGCACCTGCTGCCGGGCGCCCCGCACATAGCTGGCGGTGAGGTCCTCGGTCCCCCGCCAATCGTTGTGGTCCGGGGGTTCGGCGGCGCGCAGGAGCTCTTCGGCCGCCAGCGCCTCCGCGGTGTTCCTCCCCGTGGCCAGACCTGCGAGCAGCACGGCCTGGAACGAACGGTGCCCGAGCTGAAGATCGCCGACGCGCTTGCTCCTGACGACCATGCGCGTGGCTCGCATGTATGAGATGTGGTCGGGCCTGTCCTCCTCTTCGATGGTCGGCGCCACGAGCAGCACGGCGTCGTGGGACTTCGGGACGTCGGCGTCAGGGGCGGCCCCCTTTCGCGCGGGCAGCACGAGCGGGACAGAGGTTTGCAGGACATCTGTGCGGGAGGTCAGTTCGGACGAGGTTCGCCCGTCGAGGAATGCCTGTACCGCACGAGACCTGGCCGGCTCGTAACGGTGTGGATCGATCTCCTCCTCGGCCCGCACGACCTTGCCGTTCCGCAACGAGGTCACGGTCGTGCGCAGCAAAGGACCGCTGCGCTCACCGCCGACCATGGAGGCCCAGAAGTTGCTCGCCACCCCCAGGGCGAGCTTGTCGTGCATCTCTTCGATGTCCTCGGCGTCACCGGAACCGTCGTACGCCCCGACGACCAGGAAGGAAGTGCCCGGCTCACCGTCGTTCCGTTCGAGGTGCAGACTCTCGGCCGTTGCGCGGTCGGACCACCAGGACCGGGCCGTGTTTCCACGCTCCTTGTCGGGTGCACCGAACCAGGCAGGTCCGGCGTACTCCTCTCCGTCCAGAGCGTGCCAGGGCAGCTCGAGTCGGCCCGCCATGCGCCGCTCGTGGCGTCCTTCGTGCTGTTCCGACAAGGTGCTGTTGACGAGGACCAGACCGAAGCGGCTCGCCGACCAGAGAGCCGCCTTGCCCAGGCCGTACGAGCCGCCCTGGGACCCTTCCTTGCCACTGTCCAGCGTGCGGCGCACTACGCGGGCAAACCGCCCGTCACCGTATTCGGGGCCGGTGAGACCGCGGGCGTTGTAGTCGTCGACCCTGAGCAGTACAAGCCGCTCGGTCCGCCGGAACTCGTCGAGTCCGGCGGTCAGGACGCGCCCCGCCTTCTGACTGGGGTCCGCTGCCGTGCGCAAGTGCCGCTCGATCGCTTCCCACTGCAGTGCGGCAAGGAAGTCCTGCAGGTGCTCCCCCGTCAGCTCATGCAGCACGAAGCGCGTGCTGACAGGCCGCGTCTCGTCGTAGCGCTCGTCGAGACTGTTCTGTGTCGCCTCACGGGCGAGAACCTCCAGGTCCGCCGAGAAGGCGTACGCCGCAGCGTTGCCGCCGCTTCGACTGCCGTCCTCGGGGGCTCGCTGAAACAGCCAGGAGAGTTCGGTACGGTCGGATTCCGGCGGCCGCCGGCTGACCGCGTCCTCCACGGCCACGCCCAACGCCGAGGCTACGGCTTGGATCTTCTCGTACCGCGGAACGGCCCTCCCTCTCGCCCACGCGTTCACCGCAGCCGGAGTCACCCCCACGAGCTGCGCCAGCTCCTTCTGAGGCATCTCCCGCTGACGGAGCATGCCGCTGAGCCACTCGGCAAAATCCTGTGACACTCACCCACCCCTTTCACACTCGGTATGACCTTACAGGCCTCCATTTCATTTGATCAAGAAAATGAAGAATACATCAATCACGAATGCCGCGAAAGGTACTTTACGCCCAATAGGTCGTATCGAGTTGACCTTTCCGGGATCGTCGGTCGATCATCAAGCTGCACGCCTGCCGGACAGATGTGCGATCCGGGGCGGCGTCCACGTCGCACCACACGACGATATGGATCCGGCTGGCGCGAACTGACGCAACGGGGGCTGCGACTCGGGGCTCTCGTGCTCAGGAAATTGAGCACCACCCAGATGTATCGAATGCACCTTTTTGCTCCCTTAATTCGCAAAACGGGCGAAGGGGGTGGTGCTCGAAGCCCTAGAGAGGATGAGCGCATGGCCGCGAAGAAGATGGTGGAATACAGCATCTCCGTGCCCGCCGACAGCAATGCCTCCGTCTCCCTCATCCACACTCCGCACGGAATTGTGGGCACGATCGAGACGGAAAATGGTCGCTACGACTTGGGGCGCCGGGAATTCGAGGTCCCCGAGGAGAAGTGATCGGGGGGAGTCACGGGCCCGTACGTCACCCGGCGGCGGGCCCCGCCCGCGTTCCTCTGAAGACACTCCCCCGCCACCGCCGCCGGACTCATCGGTGGTTCTACCGTCACCCAGTGGAGCCGTGATTGTCGGCTCCACGCAAGCTTCCGCCCCAGCCCCGAGCAAACCTCCGTAGAGAAGGAGAGCTTGGACCTGCCCTTCACCCACGCGATTGCTCTTTTCGAAACGTGATCCCTCACGCAGCCTCGCCGGCCTCGTAGAGCTGCTGCGCGCGACAGAGCGCCTCGTCGGGATCACTGCCGTGAAGGGTGAGCCAGACGAGGAGGTCCGCGATCAGCGTGACGGCCGCCTCCTGGTCGACCTTTGAGCGGGAGGCCAGACGCGGCACCCTCACTCCGAGAAGCTCCCGACAGCTGCCGAGAACCGTGTACGCGCGCTGGCTCCACCCTCAGGCGACTCCCCCGCGGTTCGAGGACGAGGGTCGCCGACGCACCTTCTCCCACGTGCGAGTTGCGCGCCACTGGCCCCCGCGTGGACCCGTCCCCCGGGCCGCCCTCCGAGAGTCGTTCCGCGCCTTCCGGCGCCGGGTCAAGGGTGGGCGCAGCCCATCGCGCAGCGACGCCGAAGGCGCCCTTGACGCGGTGACGGAAGGTGCGACTCTCGGGAAGAGGGCGGCCGCGCCAGAAGCCCCCGAAGCCGGATCACCTCGTTGAGCCCGCCCGTCACCCACACGAGCGGTCCTCAAGTGACTTGCTCGCATGGGCCTTTCCCGTGCCGTACGGTCGCGCAAAACGGCCCCCGCTGACGGTTGCACCCATCGGCGAGGGCCTCAACCACTAGTGGAAACAGGCCTCCACCGTGATCTACCGGCACTTTAACGCGCCCTCCCGTGCCTTCAGTCAGTTCTCGCACGAGCTCATCCGGCATCCCCGGCTCAGTTCCGACGCCGTTCGGCTGCTGACCTGGCAGCTCTCCCTTCCCCAAGGGGCCAGCGAATCCCTCTCCCGGACCGCCGAACGTGCCCGGATCGGGTCATGCGCCTTCACCCGCGCCAAGCGGCAGCTCAAGGACGAAGGCTTCGTGCACGAGCGTCGGGTTCAGGTGGCCGGCGGGCGCTGGGTGACTCAACAGCTCGTCTCCAGCACCCCCTTGAGCGCCGAGCAGGCCGTCAAGCTTCTCGCCGGAACCCCCGTCCCCTCGCAGGTCGTACCGAGTCCCCCCAAACCGGCCGCCGGTACCCCGGTGACCCCGCCCACCGGCCGTCATCCAAAGAAAGACCCGAAGGTAGACACCTCCAACCTTCCCGTTCCCGAAGCGGACCAGGCGGACCAGGCGGACCAGGCGGACCAGGCGGACCAGGTCGAAGAGAACTCCGACGAGACACCCCGTCTCGAAGAAGCCCGCGCCCTCGTCGGCGTACTCCCCCTCCTCTCCCCCTCCCTCCGCCACATCCCACCCGGCATGTATGCCGAACTCGCCCGCCTCGCCGCCCGCTGGCTCCACGCCGGACACACCCCCGCCGACATCCACCAGCACATCCTCCGCAGCCTTCCCGGCGCCGGGACGTCCGTCCACCGGCCCGGCGGCCTCGTGCGCTACCTCCTCCGGGACGTACCGCCCCGCACCCTGCCGACCCCGCCCGCCCCCGCCCCCGGCGGTCCCCGTCTCTCCCCCCGCCTCCAAGGCACCCGCGAATGCGTCAGCGGCGCGCACACCCAGCCCATGCTCTTCCGGCCCCGCTCCGACGAGACCCTCTGCCCCGCGTGCGCCCTGTCGGTGCCCGGCAGGGAACCCGTACTCGTCCCCTCGTAGGCTCGGAGGAGGACACTCCAGCTGCCAGGAAGGCTTCCGCCATGACCCGTATCCCCTCCCCCGCCGTCGCCGCCGTCGGGCTCGTCGGTGGGTACGCCGTCGCCCGGTGGACCAAGAAGCGGCCCCTCGGTGGGGTGGTGCTTGCTGCCGCCGGGGCCGTCGCCGCTCGGGAGTGGCAGCAGGTGGGTGGGGGCAAGGTGGCCGCCGGGCTCGGCGCCGCCTATGTCGCCGCCTTCGCCGGGTCCCATCCGCTCGCCAAGAAGATCGGGGCCTGGCCCGCCGTGTTCTCCGTGGCCGGCGGTATGGCCGCCGCCTCCTGGGCCGTCACTCGCGGGAAGTAGGCCCTGTAGGGCAGGTCCGCTGCACCCCTCACGGTTCGAGGTCCACGACCCCCTTGCCGCCCGCGATGTCCAGCGGCACCGAGACCTGGTCGTGCGTGATCAGCCATGCGCCGTCGATCTTCCGGAAGCCGAAGGTGGCCCGTACCCACATGCCTCTCGCCGCCGTCCCGTCGGGCAGCGTGCCGCCGAGACGGCCGAAGCCGTGCGTGAACGCCACGTCCTCGCCCACCGTGGACATCAGGTCGCGCACCTCGTACGTCACCTCCTGGAAGAACGCGAACACGTTCGCCCAGTTCTTGAGTTTCGCGTCGATCCCCACGTGCTGGAGCGGCGGATCGATGTCGAAGGACACGACGTCCGCCGAGTAGCACCGCCTCAGGGCCTCAAGGTCCTTGGCCTGGATCGCCTCGATGATTCCGTCGATGTGACGGCGGATCGCGGCTTCGTCCGTCTCCCGATGTACGGGCGGGACCGTCCGCCCTGCCGTGCTCTGAGCGACGACGTGGTCGAGCAGTGCGTCCAGGCCGCTGACGTGGTGGGCGCCCGGCCTGAGTGTCGCCAGGTCCTCGAAGTCGGTGTGCAGGGACAGCGAGACCTGCGGGGTCACCGCACCCATCTGCAGCAGCTCGCACAGCGCCCGCAGCTGCCGGGCCGCGTGGCCGCCGCCGTGAGCGCCGTAGGAGACGAACCCGACGGCCTTGTGGGTCCACTCCGCGTACAGGAAGTCGATCGCGTTCTTGAGCACCCCCGGGATGGAGGCGTTGTACTCGGGGGTGACCATGACGAATCCGTCGAAGCGGGCGATGGTGTCCGCCCATGCCCTGGTGTGCCCGTGCTCGTACCGTCCGGCGAGCGCGGGCAGCGGCTCGTCCAGATGGGGCAGCGGGTGGTCGAGCAGGTCGATCACCTCGAACTCGGCGTCGCCGCGGCGGGCGGCCCGCTCGTGGACCCACCGGGCGACCTGGTCGCCCTTCCGGCCCGGGCGGGTGCTGCCGATGAGTATTCCGATCCTGGTCATCGCTGTCTCCTGAGGTGTCCCACCCGGGCTCTCCGGGCCGGTGGCGTCTCCGACCAGTAAGACGAAGCGGCGCCGTGGAACGTCAGGGAGAGTCGCGGGCCTGACAGTCGGACGTGCTGTCTCGTCGTACCGGCAAGGGGACGATCCGAGATCAGGGAGCCACCGAATCCATGACCGGCCACGCGAAGTCACGGCACGACGAGTCCGACGCCGGCCTGGGCGCGATCATCAGCGAGCGGCGGCGGCTGATCGCTCTCGCCTACCGGCTCCTCGGTTCCCTGGCCGAGGCCGAGGACGCGGTCCAGGAGACGTACACCCGCTGGTACGCCATGTCCCGGCGGCAGCAGCACGCCATCGAGTCCCCCGGCGCCTGGCTGACGACGGTCGCCACCCGGGTCTGCCTGGACCTCCTCGGCTCGGCGCGGGTACGGCGCGAGCGGTACGTGGGCGAATGGATCCCCGAGCCGCTGCCCGAGCGGACCGACTGGATCAGCGGGCGCCCCGCCGCCGCGGCCCACCCCGCGGACCCTGCCGACCGGGTCACCCTCGACGAGTCGGTGACCATGGCGTTTCTCGTCGTCCTCGAAGCCATGACCCCGGCCCAGCGCGTCGCGCTCATCCTGCACGACGTCTTCGGCTACCCGTTCGCCGAGATCGCCGGGATCACCGGCCGCACCCCGGCGGCGTGCCGCGAACTGGCCTCCGCCGCCCGCCGCCGCGTCCGCGCCTCCCTGCCCCCCGAAGCCCCGGCAGCCCACCAGGCGGGCCTCGTCAGGGACTTCAAGCGAGCGTGGGACGCGCAGGACATCGACGCCCTCATCAGCCTCCTCGCCCCCGGCGCCACGTTCACGGCGGACGGCGGTGGCGTGGTCGCCGCCGCGCTCCACCCGATCGAGGGCGGTGAGGGGATCGCGCGCTACCTCACCGACCTCACCGGCCGGGCGGCCGGCCGGCTGACGGTCCTGGAGCGCACGGTCAACGGCCGGGCCGGTCTGGTGATCGAGCACGAAGGCGTCACCGTGGCGGTGTACGCGTTCGACGTGGCGGACGACCGGATCACGCGCATCTGGGCGGTGCGCAACCCCGACAAGCTCCGCCCGTGGACGACGGGCTGACCGGCCGGACCGCGACGACGACCACCGACCACGACCATGGCCATGCCCCCCTCAGCCCCCCACCCCATGGCTCACCGTATAGATCAGCAGACCCGCAAGCGCGCCCACCACCGTGCCGTTGATACGGATGAACTGGAGGTCCCGGCCGATGTTGGCCTCGATCTTCTTCGAGGTCTGGGTGGCGTCCCAGCCGGCCACCGTGTCGGCGATCAGGGACGTGATCTCGTGGCGGTACGTCGTCACCACGTACGCCGCCGCGTCCTCCGCCCAGCCCTCGACCTTCCCCTGGAGGCGGGAGTCCGTCGACAGGCGGTTCCCCAGGGAGATCAGGGAGGCGCGGGCGCGGAGGCGGAGCTGGCTGCGGTCGTCCTCGGCCGCCGCGATGATCAGGTTGCGGACCGAGGACCACGCCGAGGCGATGATGTCCTGGACCTCCGGGCGGGCCAGGAGGTCCGACTTGAGGCGCTCGACGCGCGCCCGGGTGTCCGTGTCGGCCTGGAGGTCTGCCGCGAAGTCGGTGAGGAAGCGGTCGATCGCCCCGCGCGCCGGATGCCCCGGCATGTCCCGCATCTCGGTGACGAAGCGGAGCAGCTCCTTGTAGACCCGTTCGCCGACGCGGCGGTCCACGAAGCGGGGCGTCCAGCCGGGCGCCCCGCCCTGGACCGCGTCCATCACCGACTCGCCATGGGTGACGAGCCAGTCGTGGGCGCGGGTGCAGATCAGGTCGACGGCCCGGTGGTGGGCCCCGTCGGAGACGATCTTCTCCAGGGTCTTGCCGAGGCCCGGCGCGATCTCCGCCGCCTCGGCCCGCCGGGTGATCGCCTCCCCGACGACCGCCTGCACGTCCGAGTCGCGCAGGACGGTCAGCGCGCCCCGTAGCGCCGTCGACGCCTCCGCCGTGACCCGGTCCGCGTGCGCCGGGTCCGCGAGCCAGACGCCGAGCCGGCCGGCGATGCCGAAGGCGTGCAGCCGGCCCCGTACGACGTCGGCCGAGAGGAAGTTCTCGCCCACGAACGTGCCGAGCGAGGCCCCCAGCTGGTCCTTCTTCTTCGGGATGATCGCCGTGTGCGGGATCGGGAGGCCCAGCGGGTGCCGGAAGAGGGCGGTGACCGCGAACCAGTCGGCGAGCGCGCCGACCATCCCGGCCTCCGCCGCCGCCGCGACATAGCCCGCCCACGCCCCCCAGCCCGCGCTCTCCGCCCAGGTGGCCAGGGCGTAGATCACCGCGACCACCGCGAGCAGGGACGTGGCCAGCGTCTTCATCCGCCGGACACCCCTGCTCTTCTCCTCGTCCGCAAGCGTGTACGAGAAACTCACCATCAAGTCGACCTCCTACCTCAGGGACTCCCGGCGCTCCTCCCGAGTTCCCCCGTACATCTTCGCGATCACCGCCTCGATGTCCGGCTCCCGCACCGAGAGGTCGAGGAGGGGGTACTTCGCCGCGACCGACGCGACCAGCGGGGCCGCCGAGGCGGTGGCGGGGAAGGCGAGCCACTGGCGGGCGCCTTCCGACCGTACGTGGCGGGCTCCGGGCACGTCGGCGATCGGGGGCAGTACCCGCTCCAGGTCCACCACCAGGAGCCGTTCGCTCTCCCCCACGGCATGCAGGCCTGCCAGCTCCCCGTCGTACATCAGGCGTCCGTGGTCGATCACCATCACCCGCGAGCAGAGCTGCTCGATGTCCGTGAGGTCGTGGGTGGTCAGCAGGACCGTGGTCCCCTGCGAGGTGTTCAGGTCGCGGAGGAACTCCCTCACCCGCGCCTTCGACACCACGTCGAGACCGATCGTCGGCTCGTCCAGGTACAGCACCTCCGGGTCGTGCAGCAGCGCCGCCGCGATGTCCCCGCGCATCCGCTGGCCGAGGGAGAGCTGCCGGACCGGTACGTCGAGCAGCTCGCCGAGCTCCAGGAGCTCCACGCAGCGGGCGAGGTTCTCCCGGTAGCGGGCGTCGGGGATGCGGTACATGCGGTGCGTCAGCCGGTACGAGTCCTTCAGCGGCAGGTCCCACCAGAGCGTCGTCCGCTGGCCGAAGACCACCCCGATCCGCTGGGCGAGCCGCGTCCGCTCGCGTGCCGGGTCGATGCCCGCGACCCGCAGCCGGCCGCCGCTGGGGGTGAGGATGCCGGTCAGCATCTTGATCGTGGTCGACTTCCCGGCGCCGTTCGGGCCGATGTAGCCGACCATCTCGCCGCGCTCGACGCCGAAGCTGATGCCGTCGACCGCCCGGACCTCCTTCTTCTCCCGGCGGAACAGGCCGGCCTTCCGGCGGACCGTGAACGTCTTCTCCAGTGAGTCCAGTTCGATGAACGGCACGGGCCTCGGCCCTCCCTTGATTCTCGCGGTGTCCTTCGGCCTGCTTCGGCTTCCTTCAGCTTCCCCTTGCGGCTTCCTTCAGCTTCCCGTCGAGCGGTACGAGCGGATTCCCGCCCGCCACGCGAGGCCCGCCACCCCGCAGCAGGCCACCGCCACCAGCGGCGAGGCGAACACCGCCCACTCCGGCACCCCCGCCGGGGCCGGCCGGCCAAGCACGTACAGGGCGGGCAGCCAGTTCACGAACGCCAGCGGTACGACGTACACGACCCCCCGCACCAGCTCCTGCGCGAAGATCGTCGGCGGATACTGGAGGAGGGTGTTCCCGCCGTACGTGAACGCGTTCGTCACCTCCGCCGCGTCCTGCATCCAGAAGAGCGTCGACGCGCCGAGCACCATGAGCGCCGCGAAGATCACCGCCCCGGAGACCAGCGTCACCGGCAGCAGCACCACCTTCACCGGCGTCCACTCCACGTCGAGCAGGAGCAGCCCCCAGACCAGGACGAACACGCCCTGCGCGACCCGGCCGAGCCGCCGCAGCGCGAACTTGTCCGCCGCGACCTGGGCGAGGAGCGGCGCGGGGCGCAGCAGGAACGTGTCGAGCGAGCCGTCCCTGACCCGCTTCCCCATCCGCTGCAGCGAGCCCATCGTGAGGTCCGCGATCCCGAACGACGTGCCCGCCGTCCCGTACAGGAAGGCGACCTCCGCGAAGCCGAAGCCGCCGAGGCCCTTCACCTGGCCGAACATCAGGAGGATGACGACGAAGTCGAAGAAGGTGACGCAGAAGCTGGTCACGAGCGTGAGCGCGAAGGAGGAGCGGTACGTCATCGTGGACCGGATCCACATGCCCGCCACCATCCGGTACGTACGCCAGGAGTCCCCGACCGTACGGCGGACACTCCGGTACGACTCCGGGGAGTCCCCGGCCGTACGCCAGGAGCCCCTGTCCGTACGGCGGTCGGCCCGCGTCGTCTCAGCCACCCTGCACCACCACCTTCCGCGTCGCCGCCGCCTGCACCAGCCGGCCCGCCCCGAGCAGCACGAGCGCCCAGCTGCCCTGGAAGGCGTACGCCCCCGCCAGCGCCCAGCCCTCGTACCTCCCGAGGTACACATCGGCCGGTACCTGGAGCAGTGACGCCCAGGGCAGCATCCGCGCGATCTCGCCGAGGGCGCCCGGGAACACGGTCAGCGGGAGCAGCATCCCCGAGAAGAACAGGCCGCTCAGCCACACCACCTGCACCACTCCCTGGCCGTCGAGCAGCCAGAACGCGCTCATCGCCGCCAGGTACCAGATCGCGAAGCCGACCGTCGAGCCCAGCGCCACCGACACCAGGAAGGCGAGCCAGGCGCCCGGTCCCGACGGGAGCGTGAAGCGGAACGCGAGCGCGCCGACGGCCATCGGGACGACCCCGCGGCCGAGCAGCTGGAAGGCGGACCGGCCGGCGTTGGCCGAGAACCACCACAGCTGGAGGTCGGCCGGGCGGTAGAGGTCGACGGCGATGTCCCCGGTCCTGATCCGCTCGATCAGCTCGTCCTCGAAGCCGCCGCCCATCATCCCGCAGACCGTGATCAGCGCCTGCCCGATCCAGACGTACGCGAGGGCGTCGTCCATCGAGTAGCCGCCGAGCCGCGGGCGTTCGTGCCAGAGGGCGATATAGGTGTACGAGAGGACGAAGCCGAAGACGCTGTTGGTGAACACGCCCGCGGCGGTCGCCACCCGGTAGGTGGCGTGGCGCCGGAACCCGCCCGCGGCCACCGTCGCGTACAGCCGCAGCATGGGGCTCCCCCCTACGAAATGACAGCGAAGCGCACGACCCTAGTGGGGTGCGGCTCGGCGCCGCGAGCGGATTTCGCGTCAGATCCGGGTCGCAAACGGGAGATTGCGCACCTTCCGTGCACTATCTAATGTCATGTCCCTTTCCTCCGGTATGAGCGACTCCGACACCCCCCGGCCACCCCGCCCGGGCTGGGAGCCGAGGGACCCCACCCTCCCCGCACGGACGCCCCCACCCCCGCCCCGCCCCGCGAAACGCCCCCGCCGCGTCCTGCGCACCCTCGCCGGGCTTTCCCTGCTCGGCGTCCTGCTGTTCGCCGGCGCCCTCGTCGCCGGCTACCTCCTGGTGGAGATCCCGCCCGCCAACGCCGCCGCCGTCGCCCAGTCCAACGTCTACCTCTACCGCGACGGCAGCCCCCTCGCCCGCGACGGCGAGGTCAACCGCGAGAACGTACGGCTCGACCGCGTCCCGCTCCCCGTCCGGCAGGCCGTCCTCGCCGCCGAGGACCGCGACTTCCACACCTCCCGCGCCGTCGACCCCAAGGCCATGCTCCGCGCCGCCTGGAACACCGTCACCGGCAAGGGCCGCCAGTCCGGCTCCACCATCACCCAGCAGTACGTCAAGAACTACTACCTCGGCCAGGAGCAGACCCTCACCCGCAAGGCCAAGGAGTTCTTCATCGCGATCAGGCTCGGCCGCGAGAAGAGCAAGGAGGAGATCCTCCAGGGCTACCTGAACACCAGCTACTTCGGCCGGAACGCGTACGGCGTCCAGGCCGCCGCCCGCGCCTACTACGGCAAGGACGTCGAAGACCTCGACACCGCCGAAGGCGCGTACCTCGCCTCCCTCCTCAAGGCCCCCAGCGCCTACGACGTCACCACCCACCCCGAGAACCGCGCCAAGGCCGTCGCCCGCTGGAACTACGTCCTCGACGGCATGGTCACCGAGGGCTGGCTGACCCGCGCGGACCGCGCCGCCGCCCGCTTCCCCGCCCCGCAGACCGCCCGCGCCGCCACCGGCCTCTCCGGACAGCGCGGCTACCTCGTGCAGGCCGCCGAGGAGTACCTGACCAGCCACGGGATCGTCGACGAGAAGACCCTCGCCGGCGGCGGCTTCCGCATCACCACCACCCTCGAACCCTCCACACAGGAGGCCCTCGTCCAGGCCGTCGAGGACCGCGTCATCTCGCGCCTCGACCCGGAACGGGTCCCCGCCGACCGGTACGTCCGCGTCGGCGCGGCGGCCGTCGACCCGGCGAGCGGCAAGGTCCTCGCGCTGTACGGCGGCGTCGACTACACCCGGCAGTACGTCAACAACGCCACCCGCCGCGACTACCAGGTCGGCTCCACCTTCAAGCCCTTCGTCTTCACGGCGGCCGTACAGAGCGGGGCGCAGACCCAGTACGGCGAACCCATCACCCCGTACACCCTCTACGACGGCAGCAACCGGCGCCCGGTGGAGGGCTGGAACGGCACCCCGTACGACCCCGCCAACGAGGACGACGAGAGCTACGGCGAGATCGCCGTCGGCGCCGCCACCGACCTCTCCGTGAACGCCGTGTACGCCCAGATGGCCGTCGACGTCGGCCCCGGGCACGTACGCCGCACCGCCGTCGCCCTCGGCCTGCCCGGCTCCACCCCCGACCTCACCGCCTCCCCCTCCATCGCGCTCGGCCCCGCCACCGCCAGCGTGCTCGACATGGCGACGGCGTACGCCACCCTCGCCGCGCACGGCCGGCACGGCAGGTACACCCTCGTCGCACACGTCAGCAGGGACGGCCACGATCTGACACCGCCCGCCGCCCCGGTCCGGCAGGCCGTGAGCCGGGAGGCCGCCGACACGACCACGTCGATCCTGCGGAGCGTCGTCGAGGCGGGCACGGGAACGGCCGCGCAGACCGCCGGGCGCCCCGCGGCCGGCAAGACGGGCACGGCGGAGGACGACAAGGCGGCCTGGTTCGCCGGCTACACCCCGGAGCTCGCGACCGTCGTCGCGCTGATGGGTCAGGACCCGGAGACGGGACGCCAGGAACCGCTGTACGGGGCGCTCGGACTGCCCCGGGTCAACGGGGGCGGGGCCCCCGCCGAGATCTGGGGCCAGTTCACCCGCGAGGCCCTGGCCGGGACACCGCCACGGGACTTCGAGCTCCGGCTGATGCCCGGAGCGGAGGAACCGCCACCCGTGCCGCCGGTGCCGGACATGCCGGAGGGAACGGAGGGGCCGGACGGTTCGCAGGAGCCGCCGTACGGGACGGGCGAGGCGGGCCCGGGCGCGACGGTGTCACGCAGCCCCGATCCCCGCACCGCGGCGACGGGCAGCCCCGGGCCCGCAGGCGGCGACCCGCGTCAGTGACCCGAGGTCGCCTTCAGGCCGACCACGGCGACCAGCAGAAGACAGACGAAGAAGATCCGGGCGGCGGTCGCCGGCTCACCGAGCACCACCATGCCGAGCACCGCCGCACCGGCCGCGCCGATCCCGACCCAGACGCCGTACGCCGTGCCGATCGGCAGCGTCTTGGCGGCGTGCGAGAGCAGCAGCATCGAGGTGACGATCCCGGCGCCGGTGAACACGCTCGGCCAGAGGCGGGTGAAACCGTCGGTGTACTTCATCCCGATCGACCAGCCGACTTCCAGCAGACCCGCGACGACGAGAAGAACCCAGGCCATGACGACGACACCTCCGCGAGACGGAACAACAGGAGTGCGTCGTCTTGTCGAAAACCCGGTACGGCGCGTCTCGTCGGGGTCCCTCCAGGCTAGCAAAGAACGAACAAAAGCCCTGGTGACGGTGGTCACCAGGGCCTGAGAAGCCTTCACCTACAGATGTCGCCTACAGATACAGACCGGTCGAGTCCGTGGCGCCCGCGAACCGGTCCGCGGCCACCGCGTGCAGATCGCGCTCCCGCATCAGGACGTACGCGACACCCCGCACCTCGACCTCGGCGCGGTCCTCGGGGTCGTACAGCACCCGGTCACCGATCTCGACCGTACGGACGTTCTGCCCGACCGCGACCACCTCGGCCCAGGCCAGGCGCCGGCCGACGGCGGCGGTCGCGGGAATCAGGATGCCGCCGCCGGAGCGCCGCTCCCCCTCCGGGGAGTCCGTACGGACCAGGACCCGGTCGTGCAGCATCCGGATGGGCAGTTTGTCGTGCGTGTTCTCGCTCACGGGGTGAACCTACCTGCCCGGGCGTGCCGCCCCCGGCGGGGAGGGGTCATCGCCTGCCTTTGCGGGAGGACCTGGCGAGCAGCCCGATGACCGCGACGGCCACGAGTGCCACCGGCACCACGCGCTCCAGGCGGGGAGCGCCGTCCTCATGGGTGAAACGTGCCTTCACATCCGAGACGACCCGGTTGACGGCCACGAAGGCACGTCCCGCGGTCTGGTCGACCGTCGAGGCGACCTTGGCCTTCGCGTCTCCGATGATCGTCTTCGGGTGCATCCGAATGCCGATCTCGTCGAGAGTGACGGCGAGCTGCTCGCGCCGGCGGACGATGTCCGCCTCGATCTGCGCAGGGGTCCTGGACTCCGACACCGCGCTGCCTCCGTAGTCGTATTCCGGTCGTTGACGGACAGTCTGTCAGCTCCGCGGCGGATGGGCCGCCCCTGACCCCCATTAGGCTCTGAAGGCGTAAGCGCACTTTCCCGAGGAGAGCCATGAGCGAGCGACTGCAGCCCGGTGACACCGCCCCCGCCTTCACCCTGCCCGACGCGGACGGCAAAGAGGTCTCCCTCGCGGACCACAAGGGCCGCAAGGTCATCGTCTACTTCTACCCGGCCGCGCTGACCCCCGGCTGCACGAAGCAGGCCTGTGACTTCACGGACAACCTGGACGTGCTCGCCGCCGCGGGCTACGACGTCATCGGCGTCTCGCCGGACAAGCCGGAGAAGCTGGCGAAGTTCCGCGAGAAGGAGAACCTGAAGGTCACCCTGGTCGGCGACCCGTCGAAGGAGACCCTGGAGGCATACGGCGCCTTCGGCGAGAAGAAGCTGTACGGCAAGACGGTGACGGGCGTGATCCGCTCGACGGTCGTCGTCGACGAGGACGGCAAGGTGGAACACGCCTTCTACAACGTGAAGGCCACCGGCCACGTCGCCAAGATCCTCAGGGACCTCTCCATCGGGGCCTGAAGGCCCCGCTGATGTGACGGACGCCCCAATCAGGGCCCGCCCCCGTTTGTGATCGGCATGACCGTGCAGAAGTGCCTCTCGAGTTCCCCCTCAGAGAGGACGTACGGTCATGTCGGCCACAGACCGCGAACCCGCGGCCGATCCCGATGCCCAGAGACGCCACCCGCGCCTGTTCAGGGCCGTCACCCGGCGCCGACAGCCCAAGCTCCGCCGCACCGACATCACGGTGACCGACGAGGCGGCCGTCAAGCGGGCCGTCCGGGCCGCCTCCCTGGGCAACGCCATGGAGTGGTTCGACTTCGGCATCTACGCCTACCTCGCCGTCACCCTCGGCCACGTCTTCTTCCCCTCCGGCAACGACACCGTCCAGCTGCTCTCGTCGTTCGCGACCTTCGCCGTCGCCTTCCTGATCCGCCCGCTCGGTGGCATGGTGTTCGGCCCGATGGGTGACCGGCTGGGCCGCAAGAAGGTCCTCGCCCTCACCATGATCCTCATGGCCGTCGGCACCTTCGCCATCGGCCTGATCCCGTCGTACGCCTCCATCGGCCTCTGGGCACCGGCGCTCCTGGTCCTCTTCCGGATGCTCCAGGGCTTCTCCACCGGCGGCGAGTACGGCGGCGCCTCCACCTTCATCGCCGAGTACGCGCCCGACCGCCGCCGCGGCTACTTCGGCAGCTTCCTGGAGTTCGGCACCCTGGCCGGCTACGTCGCCGCGGCGGGCCTGGTCACGGCGCTCACCGCGTGGCTCGGCCCCGACACGATGGAGGCGTGGGGCTGGCGCGTGCCGTTCCTGGTGGCGGGACCGCTGGGCCTGGTCGGCCTCTACCTGCGACTGCGGCTCGACGAGACGCCCGCCTTCCGGAAACTGGAGTCCGACACGGCGAACGTCTTCGACGCCGCCGACCCTGTGGAGACCACGACCAAGGGCGACCTGACGAAGATCTTCCGGCAGCAGTGGCCGGCGCTGATCCTGTGCATCGCCCTGGTGGGCGCGTACAACATCACCGACTACATGCTGCTGTCGTACATGCCCACGTACCTCTCCGACGAGCTCGGCTACAGCGAGACCCACGGACTGCTCGTCCTGCTGCTCGTGATGATCCTCCTGATGCTGGTCATCACCCGCGTCGGCCGCCTCAACGACCGCTACGGCCGCAAACCGGTACTGATGGCGGGCATGCTCGGCTTCCTCTTCCTCTCCCTGCCCGCGTTCCTGCTGATCGGCCAGGGCGGCATACCGGCGATCACGACGGGCATGCTCATGCTCGGCCTGTCACTGGTCTGCATGCTCGGCACCATGTCGGCGGCGCTCCCGGCACTCTTCCCGACCGACGTCCGGTACGGCTCGCTCTCGGTGGGCTACAACCTGTCGGCGTCGCTGTTCGGCGGTACGACCCCGCTGGTCATCACGGCCCTGATCGGCGCGACGGGCAGCAACCTGATGCCGGCGTACTACGCGATGGGCGCGGCGCTCGTGGGCGTGATCGCGGTGGCCTGCATGAAGGAGACGGCCCAGCAGCCCCTGGAGGGCTCGCCCCCGTCGGTGGAGACCCATGAGGAGGCGGCGGAGCTGGTGATGGCCCGGGCTCCCGGGCCGAAGTTCTGACGCCCGTGCTCCGACGGCCCGCACCTGAGAATCGGTGCGGGCCGTCGACCACGCCCCACACGCGATATTCGTACGCGTTATGACGTGACCGTCCGATATTCGGCTCGTTAGTCCGTACGAGGCCGCGAACGTGCGGCCGGATCGGAGGGGGTCCGATGGGGACGAGCGTGTACACGAGGGAACGGCTCGAAGAGGCGGCGCGAGGGGCACGGACGCTGACGGAGGCACTGGAACGGCTGGGGGCGGATCCGAAGAGCGGGTCGCGAAGGTACCTGCGGGAGCGGATGCGGAGGTTCGGGGTGGACATCTCTCACTTCGAGCAGGAGGGGACCCGATGGACGCGTGAAGTCCTGGCACAGGCCGTGGCCGCCTCGACGAACATGTGCGATGTGTTGCGGCGGCTCGGGGTGGACGTCGTCGGCGGGCAGCACACGCACATCAGCCGCCGGATCAAGGCATACGGCATCGACACTGCGCACTTCCACGCACCGTCCCGGCGAGGGAAGCCCAGGCGCCCACGGACAGCCGAAGGCTTGCTCGTCGAGCAGACCGGCCCGCTGACCCGACGCGTCCCGAGCGACCGCCTTGCGTGGGCGATGACGGAGTCCGGGATGCGGAGGCAATGCAGGAGGTGCGGCAACGAGGCCGTATGGCGGGGTCGACCGCTTCCATTGGAGATCGACCACGTCGACGGCGACTGGCGCAACAACCGGATCGAGAACCTTCGCTTCCTCTGCCCCAACTGCCACTCGGCGACCGACAACTACCGCGGGCGCGGCAAGAGGCGAACCTCGTGACCAACGGTCCGCGATACACCCGCGAGCGATTGACCGAAGCCGCCGCGCGATGCTCGAACATGGACGAGGTCGTCGCTTTCTTCGACTCGCCGCCGTGTGCCAAACTCCGCCGCTACCTGCTGAAGCGTTTCAACCATTACGGAATCGACGTCTCACACCTCACCCGCAGGAGGCGGCGCAGCGGGCAGCCTCACCGGCCAGCGCCGGGCGAGCTGAGGCAGGCTGTCGACCAGGCCATCTCCGTAGCCGGTACCCTCCGTGCCCTGGGGAGGCCCTACACCGGACAGATGCGCGAGCTGTTCCAGCAATGGGTCAAGGAAGACGGCCTCGACACGTCCCACTTCCTGGGGCAGGCACACCAGCGGGGAAAGCAGGGGCCTACTCCGGTCAAGCGGCCCGAGGACGTTCTTGTGCGCCACGACCGGGGGCGCCGGACCAGAAGTCACCTGCTCCGTCGAGCGCTCCGCGAATCCGGCGTCCCCGAGAAGTGCGCCGAGTGCGGCATCGGCGCCGAGTGGCTCGGCAAGCGCATGACTTTGGAGGTCGATCACTCCAACGGGGACTGGGCCGACGACCGACGCGAGAATCTGCGGCTGCTGTGCCCCAACTGCCATGCGATCACCGATACCTGGTGCCGGGGAGGAAGGCGAGTAAAGTAGTGGCTCGTGTACGCGCCCGTACGCCAAGGGCTGAGCGGCGATCTTTAGGTGGTCGTGTCTGTCGGTTCGAATCCGACCGGGCGTACCCGTACGAACGGCCCAGCACACATCGTGTCGCTGGGCCGTTCGCATGCGGGCTCTCAGCCCAGCAGTTCCTTCACCACCGGTACCAGCGCCCTGAACGCCTTGCCTCGGTGGCTGATCGCGTTCTTCTCCTGCGGGGTCAGTTCCGCGCAGGTGACCTCGCGGCCCGTCGGCTGGAGGATCGGGTCGTAGCCGAAGCCGTTCGTGCCGATCGGGGTGTGTCGGAGGGTGCCTTCCAGGCGGCCTTCCACCACGCGTTCCGTGCCGTCCGGGAGCGCCAGGGCCGCCGCGCAGGCGAAGTGGGCGCCTCGGTGTTCGTCCGGGATGTCGGACAGTTGGGCCAGGAGCAGGTCCAGGTTCGCGCGGTCGTCGCCGTGGGTGCCGGACCAGCGGGCCGAGAAGATGCCGGGGGCGCCGTTCAGGACGTCGACGCAGAGGCCCGAGTCGTCGGCTACGGCCGGGAGGCCGGTCGCCCGGGCCAGGGCGTGGGCCTTGAGCAGGGCGTTCTCGGCGAAGGTGACGCCGGTTTCCTTGACGTCGGGGATCTCCGGGAACGCGTCCGCGCCGACGAGTTCCAGGTCGAGACCTGCGTCGGCGAGGATCGCGTGGAGTTCGGTGATCTTGCCCGGGTTGCGGGTGGCGAGGATCAGACGGGTCATGCCGTTGATTATCCGGGGTCAGGCGGTCAGCCCGGCGTGCAGACCTTCGCCACCTCGCCCGCCGCGTCCGTGATCGGCTGGATGTCCGGCGTCGCGTCGCCGTTCTTCACCGCCGTGCGGACGGTCTCGACGCCCTTCGTGAGGTCGTCCACCGCCTTCGCCAGGTCGGCGTTGTCGGTGGTGTTCTTGAGGTTGCCCAGCTCCGTGGAGATGGAGTTGAGGGATTCCTCGATCTGCGTCACGTCGTTGGAGGCGTTGGAGACGGCTTGCTGGAGCTTGTCGACCGACGTGGCTATCGCGTCGGCGGTCTTGACGCAGTCCATGGCGGTGTCGAGGGCTCCGCAGCCGCTCAGGACGGTGGTGAGCGCGGCGGCCGTGGCCACGGCGAGTGCGAGACGGCGCTTCAAGGCGGGTCCTCCCCAGATTCGTAGACGCGTACGGGCGCACGGATCGTATCCGTGCGCCCGTTGTCCGTCAGGACGCCGTACGAGGTCGGGGGGTTGCGACTACAGCGTTCCTTCGAGGGCCTTGCGCTGGATCTCGGCCAGGTCGGCGCAGCCGCCGGAGGCGAGGTCGAGGAGGGCGTTGAGCTCCTTGCGGTCGAAGGGCTCGGCCTCGGCGGTGCCCTGGACCTCGACGAAGCGGCCGTCGCCGGTGCAGACGACGTTCATGTCGGTGTCGGCGCGGACGTCCTCCTCGTAGCAGAGGTCGAGGAGGGGGGTGCCGTCGACGATGCCGACGGAGACGGCGGCGACGGTGCCGGTGAGGGGCTTGCGGCCGGCCTTGACGAGCTTCTTGCCCTGGGCCCAGGCGACCGCGTCGGCGAGGGCGACGTACGCGCCGGTGATCGCGGCGGTACGGGTGCCGCCGTCGGCCTGGAGGACGTCGCAGTCGAGGACGATGGTGTTCTCGCCGAGGGCCTTGTAGTCGATGACGGCCCGGAGGGAGCGGCCGATGAGGCGGGAGATCTCGTGGGTGCGTCCGCCGATCTTGCCGCGGACGGATTCGCGGTCGCCGCGGGTGTTGGTGGCGCGGGGCAGCATGGAGTACTCGCCGGTGACCCAGCCTTCTCCGCTTCCCTTGCGCCAGCGCGGGACGCCTTCGGTGACGGAGGCGGTGCAGAAGACCTTGGTGTCGCCGAAGGAGATGAGGACGGAGCCCTCGGCGTGCTTGCTCCATCCGCGTTCGATGGTGACGGGGCGGAGCTGTTCGGGGGTACGGCCGTCGATTCGAGACATGGGTCGAGCCTAGCGGGACATGGGGAAGGGCCCGTTCCCCTGCCGGAACGGGCCCTGCGCCGATGCGGTGTGCTGACGGGGTCAGCTGCTCACATCATGTCCTCGATGTCGGCGGCGATCGGGTCGGCGTCGGTGCCGATGACGACCTGGATCGCGGTTCCCATCTTCACGACGCCGTGGGCGCCGGCGGCCTTGAGCGCGGCTTCGTCGACCAGGGCGGGGTCCACGACTTCGGTACGCAGGCGGGTGATGCAGCCTTCGACCTCTTCGATGTTGTCGATGCCGCCGAGCCCAGCGACGATCTTCTCAGCCTTGCTGGCCATGTGTCTCTCCCTGTCCGTTCCGTTCGCGAGCACGCGAATCTCGGCGCACCTGCGGTCCGCTTTGTCACGGTAACCCACGGTTGGCCCAACTTCGCGAGCGGGTGCCGCCGTTCTGTCGAATGATGACGATCACCGGCGGCCTGTCCTCAGCGGGCTCCCGGAGCCTACCGCAACTGGTCTACACCAGTGCAACGAGACGCGGACCCGGCTTGTTCCGGGCAGGGAGGACGCCGATGACCACCGAAAGCGCCGCGGCCGCACCGAGGAAGAAGTCCCGGGGGAGCGCGCTCTTCCAGGGGCTTCAGAAGATGGGGCGCAGCCTCCAGCTCCCCATCGCCGTCCTGCCGGCCGCGGGCATCATCAACCGCCTGGGCCAGGACGACGTCTTCGGCAAGGACGGTCTCGGCTGGGACAACGTCGCCAAGGTGATGGACGGCGCGGGCGGGGCGCTGCTCGACGGCAGCCTCGGTCTGCCGCTGTTGTTCTGCATCGGTGTCGCCATCGGCATGGCGAAGAAGTCGGACGGTTCGACGGCGCTCGCGGCGGTCGTCGGCTTTCTCGTGTACTACACGGTCCTGCGGCAGTTCCCGAAGGACTGCGTGCCGGGTACGCAGGACATCGGCGGCGGCTGCCTCGGCCCCGACGAGACCTTCGCCGGGTACACGTACCAGAACCCGGGGGTCTTCGGCGGCATCATCATGGGCCTGCTCACCGCGTACCTCTGGCAGCGGTACCACCGCGTGAAGCTGGTCGACTGGCTCGGCTTCTTCAACGGCCGGCGGCTCGTCCCGATCATCATGGCCTTCGTCGCGATCGCGTTCGCGGCGATCTGTCTGTGGATCTGGCCGCCGATCGGTGACGCCCTGGAGAGCTTCAGCGACTGGCTCGTCGGTCTGGGCGCCTGGGGTTCGGGCATCTTCGGTGTCGCCAACCGCGCGCTGCTCGTGATCGGTCTGCACCAGTTCCTGAACGTGCCGGTGTGGTTCCAGTTCGGTTCGTACGAGAAGCCGGACGGTTCGGTGGTCCACGGTGACATCACCATGTTCCTGGAGGGCGACCCGAACGCCGGTCAGTTCACGACGGGCTTCTTCCCCATCATGATGTTCGCCCTGCCGGCGGCGGCGCTCGCGATCACGCACTGCGCGAAGCCGCACCGCCGCAAGGTGGTCGGCGGTCTGATGCTGTCGGTGGCCCTGACGTCGTTCGTCACGGGCATCACGGAGCCGCTGGAGTACTCGTTCCTCTTCATCGCGCCGGTCCTGTACGCGATCCACGCGGTGCTGACGGGCGTCTCGATGGCGGTCACGTGGGCGCTCGGCGTGAAGGACGGCTTCAGCTTCTCGGCGGGTCTGATCGACTACGTGATCAACTGGAACCTGGCGACGAAGCCGTGGCTGATCATTCCGATCGGTCTCGGTTTCGCGGTCGTGTACTACGTGATCTTCCGGTTCGCGATCATCAAGTTCGACCTTCCGACCCCGGGCCGTGAGCCGGAGGAGGTCGAGGAGGAGATGGAGCGGGACAACGTCAAGTGACCCCGTGACCTGACCGCTCCGGGCGTTCGCCCCTTCCTTAGCTCGCCGCAAGGCCCCTGGACCTCATGGTCCGGGGGCCTTCGTCGTTCACATTCCGCTATGGCGCGGGCACACAGAATTCGCAGGTTCCTTATCTAAGTCTCACGTGCTAAAACTGGTCTACACCACTCATTGGTGTAGACCACGCGGTCCAGACCACCGCGTTCCACGAGACGCCGCCGTCCCCGTTTTCCTGACCTCTGGCGGCGCCTTGCCCACTGGAGGAAGTTGTGTCTACGGCCAGTGCCGCCCCCGCGGCCCAGAAGAAGAAGGGCTCCGGCGCGATGGCTGTCATGCAGCGCATCGGCCGCAGCCTCATGCTGCCGGTCGCGGTGCTGCCCGCCGCCGCGCTCCTGGTCCGATTCGGCCAGCCGGACATGCTCGGCAGGGAGTCGTTCCCGACCGTCATCAACAAGATCGCCGGCTACATGGCGGCCGGCGGCGGGGCCATCCTCGACAACATGGCCCTGCTGTTCGCCGTCGGCATCGCGATCGGCTTCGCCAAGAAGTCGGACGGCTCCACCGCGCTCGCGGCCGTGACCGGCTACCTGGTCTTCCAGAAGGTGCTCGCCACCTTCACGGACAGCAGCCTCCCCAAGAAGGAAGCGATAGTCGACGGCAAGATCGTCCTGGTGGAGCAGGCGGTCGACGCCAAGGTCCTCGGCGGCGTCGTGATGGGCATCATCGTCGCCCTGCTCTACCAGCGCTTCTACCGCACCAAGCTGCCGGACTGGGCGGGCTTCTTCGGCGGCCGCCGTCTCGTCCCGATCCTTTCCGCCTTCGCGGGTCTCATCACCGGCGTCGTCTTCGGTCTGATCTGGCCGTGGCTGGGCTCGGGGCTGCACTGGTTCGGTGAGAGCCTGGTCAACTCCGGCGCCGTCGGCGCGGGCGTCTTCGGTGTCGCCAACCGCGCGCTGATCCCCGTCGGCATGCACCACCTGCTGAACTCGTTCCCGTGGTTCCAGGCCGGTGAGTTCGACGGCAAGAGCGGCGACATCGCCCGCTTCCTCGCCGGCGACCCGACCGCCGGACAGTTCATGACCGGCTTCTTCCCGATCATGATGTTCGCCCTCCCGGCGGCCTGCCTCGCGATCGTGCACTGCGCCCGCCCCGAGCGCCGCAAGGTCGTCGGCGGCATGATGTTCTCCCTCGCGCTCACCTCCTTCGTCACCGGTGTGACCGAGCCGATCGAGTTCACCTTCATGTTCATCGCGCCGGTGCTGTACGCCATCCACGCCGTCCTGACCGGTGTCTCGATGGCGCTGACCTGGGCGCTCGGGATGAAGGACGGCTTCGGCTTCTCCGCCGGTGCCGTGGACTTCTTCCTGAACCTGGGCATCGCGTCCAACCCGTGGGGTCTGGCCCTGGTCGGCCTCTGCTTCGCGGCGGTCTACTACGTGGTCTTCCGCTTCGCGATCACCAAGTTCAACCTTCCGACGCCGGGCCGCGAGTCCGACGAGGAGCTCGCCGAGCTGCAGAAGGCCGAGGCGAAGTAAGCCGTACGCGGCACACGCCGAAGCCCCCGCCCTTCCTCACGAAGGGCGGGGGCTTCTGCCGTTCCCGCGCTCAGACCTCGTAGACCGCGCCCGGTCTCGCCAGCTCCGAAGGCCCCCCGTACACCTCGCGCGCGTCCGCCAGGTTCCGTTCGCCGTCGGTCCACGGCGGGATGTGGGTGAGGACGAGCCGGCCCACCGACGCGCGGGACGCCTCCGCGCCCGCCTCCCGGCCGTTGAGGTGGAGCGCCGGGATGTCCTCCTTGCCGTGGGTGAAGGAGGCCTCGCAGAGGAAGAGGTCGGTGCCCCGGGCGAGCTCGTGCAGCGACTCGCAGACCCCGGTGTCGCCGGAGTACGTCAGCGAGCGGCCGCCGTGCTCGATCCGGATGCCGTACGCCTCGACCGGGTGGCACACCTTCTCCGTACGGACGGAGAACGGGCCGATCTCGAAGGCGCCCGACGTCAGCGTGCGGAAGTCGAAGACCTCGCTCATCGAGGTGGCGGAGGGCGTGTCCGCGTACGCCGTGGTCAGGCGCTGCTCGGCGCCCTCGGGTGCGTAGACGGGGATCGCGTCGCAGCGTCCGCCCTCGTGCCGGTAGTAGCGGGCCACGAAGTACCCGCACATGTCGATGCAGTGGTCGGCGTGCAGATGGCTGAGGAAGATCGCGTCGAGGTCGTACAGACCGATGTGTCGCTGCAGCTCGCCCAGGGCGCCGTTGCCCATGTCGAGGAGCAGCCGGAAGCCGTCGGCCTCGACGAGGTAGCTCGAACAGGCCGAGTCCGCGGACGGGAACGACCCGGAGCAGCCGACGACGGTGAGCTTCATGGAGCGGGAACCTCCGTGGACGGATACGGAAAGCGCGCTGGGGAGGGGGGAGGCTGTGCGGCTTGTCGAGCGTAAGGCGCTCCTGGGCCTGTCGCTCCTTCGTGGTGGCCCGTTGTGGGCGAACTCACGGGCTCTGTCACCGGTTCGGATGGATGGCGGGGCGCCTCGGCGGAGTGAGGCACGCGCCGGTACCGTCTTGAGGTATGGACACGTCGTGGTGGCCCGCGCTGGTCGCGGTCGTGGTGATCGCGCTGGTCGTGGCGGTGGCCGATGGGTGGAGGCGGTCGTCGCGGCCGTCGCGGCCGTCGTCCGCGCGGCGGCCCTCGGGGCGGACCCGGCCGCCGACCCGCCGGCCCGCCGGGCCGCGGAAGGCTCCAGCCCGACCGGGCCGGTCACCGCGGGCGGCCGAGATCTGGTGGGCCGACGTGCCCTTCGAGGACGGGCCCGGGTCGAAGGACCGGCCCTGTCTCGTTCTGTCCGTACGCGGGGACTGCGCGCTCGTCGCCAAGATCACCAGCAAGTACCACGACGAGCGGCCGGGGGTGATCGCGCTGCCGCCGGGGGCGGTGGGCGATGCGCAGGGGCGGCCGAGCTTTCTGGAGACGGACGAGCTGCGGGAGGTGCCGGTGGCGGACTTCCGGCGGAGAGCGGGGACGGCGGACCCGGTCGTGTGGGACCGGGTCCGCCATCTCGCGCGCTAGCTTGCTGGTGCGGGGCCCTTGGGTGCGGGTCCCGGCGCTGAAGGCCTGGGCCCGGCAGGGGGCGCCGTCCCGTGCGGGGCTACGCCCAGAGCTGGCCCTGGACCGCTTCGATGGCCTCTTCGGTCGTCTTCGCCGTGTAGAGGCCGGTGGACAGGTACTTCCAGCCGCCGTCGGCGACGACGAAGGCGATGTCCGCGCTCTCGCCGGCCTTGAGCGCCTTGTTGCCGACGCCGATGGCGGCGTGCAGGGCGGCGCCCGTGGAGACGCCCGCGAAGATGCCCTCCTGCTGGAGGAGTTCGCGGGTGCGGGTGACGGCGTCGGCGGAGCCGACCGAGAAGCGGGTGGTGAGGACGGAGGCGTCGTACAGCTCGGGGACGAAGCCCTCGTCGAGGTTCCGGAGGCCGTAGACGAGGTCGTCGTAGCGCGGTTCGGCGGCGACGATCTTGACGTCGGGCTTCTGCTCGCGCAGGTAGCGGCCGACGCCCATGAGCGTTCCCGTGGTGCCGAGGCCGGCCACGAAGTGGGTGATCGAGGGCAGGTCCGCGAGGATCTCGGGGCCGGTGGTGGCGTAGTGGGCGCCCGCGTTGTGCGGGTTGCCGTACTGGTAGAGCATCACCCAGGTCGGGTTCTCGGCGGCGAGTTCCTTGGCGACGCGTACCGCCGTGTTCGATCCGCCCGCCGCGGGGGACGAGATGATCTCGGCGCCCCACATGGTGAGCAGCTGGCGGCGCTCCTCGCTGGTGTTCTCGGGCATGACGCAGACGATGCGGTAGCCCTTGAGCTTGGCGGCCATGGCGAGGGAGATGCCGGTGTTGCCGCTGGTCGGCTCCAGGATGGTGCAGCCGGGGGTGAGCCGGCCGTCCTTCTCGGCCTGCTCGATCATGTGGAGCGCGGGGCGGTCCTTGACCGAGCCGGTCGGGTTGCGGTCCTCCAGCTTCGCCCAGATGCGGACGTCGTCCGAGGGCGAGAGCCGGGGGAGGCGGACCAGCGGCGTGTTGCCGACCGCGGCCAGCGAGGAGTCGTAGCGCATGTGGATCAGACCATGCCACCGGCGACGGCCGGCAGGATCGTGACGTTGTCGCCGTCGGTGAGCTTGGTGTCGATGCCGTCGAGGAAGCGGACGTCCTCGTCGTTCAGGTAGACGTTCACGAAGCGGCGGAGCTTGCCCTCGTCGACGATGCGGGCCTCGATCCCGTTGTGGCGGGACTCCAGGTCGGCGAAGAGCTCGGCAAGGGTCGCGCCGCTGCCCTCGACGGCCTTCTGGCCGTCGGTGTAGGTGCGGAGGATGGTCGGGATGCGGACCTCGATGGCCATGGCGTGGGCTCCTGTCGGAAGTGACGTGGTGGGCGCGCGGCTGGGGCCCCCGCGCGGAGGGGGGTCGTGCTGGACGTGCGCTCGACCGGTCGTTCAGAGCGCGGCGCGGGAGGTACAGATCGCGCTGGCGAGGCGGCACAGGTCGACGTGCAGGCGGCCTACGAGCATGACTGTGCCCGGAGTCTCTTCGCTCACGTCGTGGGAAACCATGGGCTCATCGTATCGATTCCCGGTCCGGGTTTCGGAATGTGATCTCACATGATGGATGCTTTCTGCCCGCCTGCCGGACGGAACCCCGGTGACCTCGCCTTCCTTCCCTCCGCTCACTCCGGCCAGGCGGAGTTCTGGATGGTCGTCACGAAGTCTCCGGGGGCGAAGCCGGGCACGAAGTGGCGCAGGACGTCGGCCTTCACGTTGCCGAAGGTGGTGTCGGGCCGGGGCGCGATGCCCTCGGTGAAGGCGGCGAGGATCCGCTTCTTGAAGTCGGGGCGGGGGTGGGCGGCGACGATCGCGGCCCGGTCCTCGGGGGTGACGGCGGCGGGGTCGTCGTAGCCGATGCCGAGGACGTCGTACTCGACGCCGGCCGTGACGAGGGCGACCTCGGGCTCCATGAACGCGGGGACGCCGGGGGTGGTGTGGAGGGCGATGGCGGTCCAGACGCGGCGGACGGCGTCCTCGTCGGCCCCGTGGGAGCGGAGGAAGGCGGCGGCCTCCTCGGCGCCGTCGACCTCGAAGCGGCGCCCGCTGCCCCGGTGCCTCTCCCCCAGGCCGAGGTCGTGGAACAGGGCGCCGACGTAGAGGAGTTCGGGGTCGAAGGAGAGCCCTCGGGCGCGGCCCTGGAGGGCGCCGAAGAGGTAGACGCGGCGGGAGTGGTCGTAGATCAGCTCGCTCGTGGTGTCGCGGACGAGTTCGGTGGCGGCGGTGGCGAGGCTGCTGTCGGGGATCAGCGCGAGAGCGTTCATGGGGCAAGCCTCGCCGTCGGGGCCGTGGCCCCGCCATGTCCCTGCGGACAGGCATCCCACAGAATCGGACACATGACGGTCACGACGGTGCACTCGGTGATGGTGTTCGCTTTCGACGGCGTGCGGCTGCTCGACGTCTCGGCTCCCCTCAAGGTGTTCTCGACGGCGGGGGCGGGCTATGAGGTACGGGTGTGCTCGCCCGGCGGGCGGGACGTCCGCACCTCCTGCGGGCTGCGGATCGGGGCGGACCTCGCGGCGGACGCGGTGACGGCGACGGACACGCTGATCGTGCCGGGGGCGGTGGACGTGGGGCGGTGCGCGGCGGTCGCTCCGGGGGTCGCGGAGCTCGCGGCGCGCTCCGGGCGGGTGGCGTCGGTCTGTACGGGGGCGTTCGCGCTCGCGGCGGCCGGGCTGCTCGCCGGGCGGCGGGCGACGACGCACTGGGAGCACGCGGCGGAGCTGGCCCGCCGCCACCCGGACGTGGAGGTGACCCCGGACGCGATCCACGTGCGGGACGGGGAGGTGTGGAGTTCGGCGGGGGTGACGGCCGGGATCGACCTGTGTCTGGCCCTGGTGGAGGAGGACCGGGGGCCGGAGGCGGCCCGTGCGGTGGCGCGGGACCTGGTGGTCTTCCTCCAGCGGCCGGGCGGGCAGTCGCAGTTCTCGGCGGCCTCGCGCGTTCCCCCGACCGGGCATCCGGTGGTCCGGCCGCTGCTCGACGCGGTCGTGGCGGATCCGGCGGCGGACCACAGCGCGCGGGCGATGGCACGGCGGGCGGGGGTGAGCGCCCGGCATCTGACCCGGCTGTTCCGGGAGCAGGTGGGGGGGACGCCCGGGGCCTGTGTGGAGCGGGTGCGGGTGGAGGCGGCCCGGATGCTGCTCGAAGGCGGGGCGGGGGTGACGCGGGCGGCGGCACGGAGCGGGCTCGGGAGCGACGAGAGCCTGCGGAGGGCGTTCGCCCGGCATGTCGGGGTCACGCCCTCCGCGTACGTCGCGCGCTTCCGTACGACGGGCGGGCCCTAGGCGTACGCCTCGACGACCTTGACCTCTTCCTCGGTCACGACGCCCTCGACGATGGTGAAGGAGCGGAACTGGAAGGGTCCCGCGCCGTCGCTGTCGGCGGTGGAGACGAGGACGTAGTGGGCCTGGGGCTCGTTCGCGTACGAGATGTCCGTGCGGGACGGGTAGGCCTCGGTCGCGGTGTGGGAGTGGTAGACGATGACGGGCTCCTCGTCCCGGTCGTCCATCTCGCGGTAGAGCTTGAGCAGGTCCGCGGAGTCGAACTCGTAGAACGTGGGCGAGCGGGCCGCGTTCAGCATCGGGATGAAGCGCTCGGGGCGGCCGCTGCCGGCCGGGCCCGCGACCACGCCGCAGGCCTCGTCGGGGTGGTCCTTGCGGGAGTGTTCCACGATCTGGTCGTACAGGGCCCGGGTGATGGTCAGCATGCCGACAGGATAGACAGACGGGCCGTCCCGTACCGAGGAGTGGTACGGAACGGCCCGGATGCTGGGACGTGGCAGGTCAGGACCGCTTGGCGAAGGCCGCGCCCTCGGGGTTGCGGGCCTTCAGGACCAGGTAGGAGACGCCGAGGATCAGGCCCCAGACCGGTGCGGCGTAGAGGGCGGTACGGGCGCCCTCGTCGACGCCCATCATCACGATGACCATGCCGATGAAGAGGAGCGCGAACCAGCTGGTGTACGGGGCTCCCGGGGCCTTGAAGGTGGACTCGGGGAGCTCGCCGCGGTTCGCCTTGGCGCGGTAGCGGATCTGGCAGACCAGGATCATGATCCAGGCCCACATGCCGGAGATGGTGGCGAAGGAGACCACGTACTCGAAGGCCTTGCCGGGGGCCACGTAGTTGATCCAGACGCCGACGAGCATCAGCGAGGCCGAGAAGGTCAGGCCGAGGAGCGGGGTGCCGCTCTTGGTCAGCCTGGTGAAGACCTTGGGGCCCTGGCCGTTGAGCGCGAGGTCGCGCAGCATGCGGCCGGTGGAGTACATGCCCGAGTTGCAGGAGGAGAGGGCGGCGGTCAGCACCACGAAGTTGACGATGGCGGCGCCGACGCCGAGGCCCATCTTCTCGAAGGCGGCGACGAACGGGGAGATGCCCGGCTGGAACTCGGTCCACGGGACGACCGACAGGATCATGATCAGCGCGCCGACGTAGAAGACGGCGATGCGCCACGGCACGGTGTTGATGGCCTTGGGCAGGACGGTCTTCGGGTCCTTGGACTCGCCCGCGGTGACGCCGACGAGCTCGACGGCGAGGAAGGCGAACATCACGATCTGCAGGGTCATCAGCGTGCTGCCGATGCCGTTCGGGAAGAAGCCGCCCTGGTTCCACAGGTGGGCGACGGTGGCGGTGTCGCCGGCGTCGGAGAAGCCGAGGGTGAGGATGCCGGCGCAGATCAGGATCATGCCGATGATCGCGGTGACCTTGACCATGGAGAACCAGAACTCCAGCTCACCGAAGAGCTTCACGGAGATCAGGTTGGCGCCGTAGAGGATGACGGTGAAGACGAGCGCGGAGATCCACTGCGGGATGTCCCACCAGTACGTCATATAGGTGGCGGCGGCGGTGACCTCGGTGATGCCGGTGACGACCCAGAAGAGCCAGTACGTCCAGCCGGTCACGAAGCCCCAGAAGGGGCCGACGAACTCGCGGGCGTACTCGGCGAAGGAGCCGGACACCGGGCGGTACATGAGCAGTTCGCCCAGGGCCCGCATGATGAAGAAGATGACCAGGCCCGCGATGGCGTACGCGAGGATCAGGCTGGGGCCCGCCTTGGCGATGGCCTTGCCCGCGCCGAGGAAGAGGCCGGTGCCGATGGCGCCGCCGATCGCGATCATCTGGATCTGCCGGGCGCCGAGGCCTCGCTGGTAGCCCTCGCCGCCGTCCACGGCCCCGTCGGTGCCGTCGTTCTGCTGGTCGACCTGCACAGAGGTCATGGTGGTGCGCCTTTCTCCATGCTGATCCGCGCGACTGCGAGTGCGTCTGCCGCGGATCAGATCCTGATCCCCCCGGATGTGGATGGAGTTGCCACCGGCGGTCAGCCGGTCGGAGCGCCCTCGGGGACAGGGGTGGCGTCCCCGAGCGGTCGTGAAGATTTATCACGGGCCGGGACACGATCGAGGGAGTTGCGCGTGGCGCACGTCACGGAAAACGGCGGGCAAAGGACGCTCAACACGGCAAAGCGGACGCTCTGATAACGCATTCGTTATCCGGATTTGAGCGTCCGCTGAGCGAACATCTGGGGTCGCGCGTCTCGCGTTATGACATCAGCGTCTCGATGAGGGACTCCTGGAGCGCCCCCAGCCAGAGGTACGCCATCACCATCGGCTTGCGCGGGTCGGAGTCCGGCAGCCGGTACAGCTGCTCGCTCTCCTCGTCGTCGGTGACCTCAAGCCGGGTGCCGATGGTGAGCCGGAGGTCGTTCAGCGCGCCGAGCCAGGCCCGGGCCTCGTCCGGGCTCAGCTTCAGGACCGCGCCGCCCTCGCCGGCCGCGTCGGCGGAGAGCGCGTCGAGGGCGCGCACCACGACGAGGGCGTCCTCGCGCTTGCGGGCCCGCAGGTCGTTCTCGGTGTAGCGGCGGAAGTCGGAGGCGGCCGCCCGCAGCTCCTCGCTGTCGTCCCCGTACGCGTCGGGGAAGAGGCGCCTGAGGGCGGGGTCGGACGGCGGCTTGCTCGGGCCCTCGGCGAAGAGCGCGGCCAGCGGGTCCTCGTCCTTGGTGGGCTCGTCGCCCGGTCCGATCAGCTCCATGAGCTGGACGGCGAGGGAGCGGAGGATGGAGATCTCGACGTCGTCGAGGGCGACGGCGGCGCCGCCGCCGGGCAGGGCCTCGAAGTGTCCGGCCATCAGAAGCGGTCCTGGGAGAGCGTCGCCCAGAGGCCGTAGCCGTGCATCGCCTGCACGTCGCGTTCCATCTCCTCGCGGGTGCCGCTGGAGACCACCGCGCGGCCCTTGTGGTGGACGTCGAGCATCAGCTTGTGCGCCTTGTCCTTGGAGTAACCGAAGTACGACTGGAAGACGTAGGTCACATAGCTCATCAGGTTGACCGGGTCGTTGTGCACGAGGGTCACCCAGGGCACGTCCGGCTCGACGACGGCGGAGACCTCCTCGGCCGACTCCGTACGTTCGATCTCAATAGGCGCGACGCTCACTCACCCCATGCTGCCACCCCGGGGGCCCCCTCGCACAAACGGGGTCACCCGGTCGACCCCCTATTCGTCACTCTGACGATTTCTGCGCTAGCATCGCTGACATGAACGCTGCGGACCTTGGGCTCCCGGTGGACGTGCCGTCGACCGCGCTCTTCACCGACCAGTACGAGCTGACCATGCTCCAGGCGGCCCTCAGGGGCGGCACCGCCGACCGGCGGTCCGTCTTCGAGGTCTTCACCCGCCGACTGCCCGAGGGGCGGCGCTACGGCGTCCTCGCGGGCGTCGGCCGGGTCCTGGACGCCGTCGAGAACTTCCGTTTCGACCCCGCGGTGCTCGGCTTCCTGCGCGAGCACGGCATCGTCGACGAGCCGACCCTGGAGTGGCTGGCGCGCTACCGCTTCTCCGGTGACATCTGGGGCTACCCCGAGGGCGAGGTGTACTTCCCCGGCTCCCCCGTCCTGCGCGTCGAGGGCTCCTTCGCGGAGTGCGTGCTCCTGGAGACCGTGATCCTCTCGATCCTCAACCACGACTCGGCCATCGCCGCCGCCGCCTCCCGCATGTCGGCCGCGGCCGGCGGGCGCCGCCTGATCGAGATGGGCGCCCGGCGCACCCACGAGCTGGCGGCCGTCGCCGCCTCCCGTGCCGCGTACGTCGGCGGCTTCGACTCGACCTCGGACCTCGCGGCCGGCTTCCGCTACGGCATCCCGACCGTCGGCACCTCCGCCCACGCCTTCACCCTCGTCCACGACAGCGAGCGGGACGCCTTCCAGGCGCAGGTCGAGAGCCTCGGACGCGGGACGACCCTGCTCGTCGACACCTACGACGTGGCCGAGGCCGTCCGGACCGCCGTGGAGGTGGCGGGGCCCGAGCTCGGCGCCGTCCGCATCGACTCCGGCGACCTGCTGCTGGTCGCGCACCGCGTACGGGCGCAGCTCGACGAGCTGGGGGCGCGGGACACGAAGATCGTCGTCACCTCCGACCTCGACGAGTACGCCATCGCCTCGCTCGCGGCGGCCCCGGTCGACGCGTACGGGGTGGGCACGCAGCTGGTCACCGGCAGCGGCCACCCGACCTGCTCGATGGTCTACAAGCTGGTGGCGCGGGCGGCCTCGGCCGACCTGAAGGCGCCGCTCGTGCCGGTGGCCAAGAAGTCCCTGGGCGGCAAGGCCTCGATCGGCGGGCGCAAGTGGGCGGCGCGCCGGCCCGACGCGTACGGGGTCGCGGAGGCGGAGGTCGTGGGCACGGGCCCGGTGCCGCCCGAGCTCACCGACCGGCAGCTCCTGGTGGAGCTGGTCAAGGGCGGTGACGTGGTGGCGAGGGAACCCCTCGAGGCCGCGAGGTCCCGGCACATCACGGCCCGTGGCGGGCTGCCGATGTCGGCGATCCAGCTCTCCCGCGGCGAGCCGGTGCTGCCGACGGAGTACATGTAGAAGCCTCCGGACGGAGGATCGGGACGCCCCCTCCCGGCGGGAGGGGGAAGTCTCTAGGCTCGGACCCACCCCTCCCCGACCCGCTAAGGACACCCGCCATGCACCGCGCATTGATCGTTGTGGACGTGCAGAACGACTTCTGCGAGGGGGGCAGCCTCGCGGTGACCGGCGGCGCGGACGTCGCCGCCGCCATCACCGACCTGGTCGGCCAGACGGCGGGCAGCTCCTACCGGCACGTGGTCGCGACCCGTGACCACCATGTCGACCCGGGCGCGCACTTCGCCCCGGAGGGCGAGGAGCCGGACTACGTCACCTCCTGGCCGGTGCACTGCGTGGCCGGTACGGAGGGGGTGGGCTTCCACCCGAACTTCGCGCCCGCCGTCGCCAGCGGGGCGATCGACGCCGTCTTCGACAAGGGCGCGTACGACGCGGCGTACAGCGGCTTCGAGGGGCACGACGAGAACGGGCGGACGCTCGCGGAGTGGCTGCGCGAGCGGGACGTCACCGAGGTCGACGTGGTGGGTGTCGCCACCGACCACTGCGTCCGGGCGACGGCCCTGGACGCGGCCCGCGAGGGCTTCCGCACCCATGTGCTGCTCGACCTGACGGCGGGCGTCGCGAAGGAGACGACGGACCGGGCCCTTGAGGAGCTGCGGGCGGCGGGCGTGGAGCTGACGGGCCGGCCGGTGGTGGCCTGACCCCCGGCCATGATCCGCCGGGCCCGCCCTAGGCGGCGGGTGCTCTGGGGAGGGACCGTACGGGGTGCCAGAGCTCCTGGGCGGCGCCCGGGGTGGATCTCCAGAGCAGACCGTCGGGGTGGTGCAGCACGGCCGTGACCTCGTCCGGGGTGGGGGGCTCGCTGTTGCCGCGGAGGTAGACCGCTCGCAGCCCCAGGTTCCGCAGCCGGGTGAGGGCGCGGGCCCGGTTCGCCGCGTGGACCAGGAAGCGGACGGTGACGCCGTCGCGGGCCGGGCTCGGCAGCCCTATCGCGACGACCACGCTGCCTCCGGGCAACTTGCAGAACCCTCCGTTGGGCATGCGGAACCACTCCCCCGTGGATTGAATGTCAATAAGAAAAGCGTCAGACGCACCTAAACACGATCGGCCGCCGCCCGCTAGAGGGCGACGGCCGATCATGTTTTGACCTGCGGTTTTACCGATTACTTGGCAGACGGACCCACGCGGACCGTGATCGTCTGGCCGTTGAGCGGCTCCTTGACGACCTCGATCTTGGTGTTGGTGTCAGTTACCTTGACGCCGGCGCGCTCGGTCTCCGGGTACCAGTACGTGCCCTTGCGGTCGTCGAAGACCGGGTTCCCGCGCTGCGAGTTCACCCACGTCGGGACGTCCGCCTTGTGGAGGAGGAGGGAGTCGGTCCGGTAGGTGCCGAAGGTGGAGTCGTACGCCTGGACGCGGTTGCGCATCAGGGTGCCGTCCTTCCACTTCAGCGGGGTGGCGTGGGAGTCGACCGGAAGGATCAGGCCCTGGCCCGGGTGGACCGCCGTGTTGTTGTCCTTCTGGGAGAGGTCCCACTTCCAGATGAGCAGACCGTTCTGGTACGGGTAGTGCTCGACCCAGCTGGACTTCTCACCCGCGAAACCGAAGTTGTACGGGCCGACCTTGAGGGTGGCGTCGTACGAGACGTACTGGCGGTTCTCCGCGATGTAGTACTGCTCGTACTCCTTGGTGAAGCCCTTGCCGACCCGCGAGAAGCCCTTGGCGGTCCAGCCGTTGTCACCGTTCTCGGCGTTGTCCGAGAAGACGGTGGCACCGTCGGCGGTCAGGGTGATGGCGTCGGCGGTGAAGCCCTTGCCGCCCGCGCCGCCGTCCGTCTGGTAGCGGAAGCGGAGGTCGAACTTCTTGCCCGCGTAGGCGTCGAGGCCGTAGACGAGCTTCTTGTGGGTGCCGGAGACGTCGGTCAGCGCCGGGGCGCCGCTGGCGTCGCGCGGGAGCGCCTTGCCGTCGGCGGTGCCGTCGAGGGCCGTCCAGTTGGCGCCGCCGTCGGTCGACACCTCGGTGTAGAGGTAGTCGTAGTCGAGCTCGATGTCGTACCAGCCCTGGAGCTCCAGGGAGGCGGACGTCCTGCCCGTCAGGTCGACGGAGCGGGTGAGGGTGTTCTTGAGGTCGTCACCCATGTTGCTCCACCACTGCGTGGCGCCCTCAGCGGGCGCGACGACGTCGGTGGTGACGGCCTTCTTCGGCAGCTCGACGATGAGCGCCTGCGGGTTCTTGGTGTTGTACTCGGCCACACCCAGCTTGTGCGTGGAGTTCCACGCACGGGCCTCGTTCGCCACCTTGGTGTAGTTGAGCCAGCCGAGCTGCAGCTTGTCCCAGGCGTTCATGTCGCCGGGCAGGTCGCCGATGGCGTCCTTGCCGCGGCCGAGCCAGGAACCGGACGACATGAGCGACCAGAAGCCGGTCGAGTTCTCGGCGCCGGGGCGGCCCGAGGTGTCGTACAGGTCCGGGAGGCCGAGGTCGTGGCCGTACTCGTGCGCGAAGACGCCGAGGCCGCCGTTCTCGGGCTGCATCGTGTAGTCGCCGACCCAGATGCCGGAGTCGCCGATCTGCGTGCCGCCGGCCTTGTTGTTCGCCGGGCCGGTCTTGCCGGCGTTGGTGCCGTACGCGTACCAGCGGTGGGCCCACAGGGCGTCGCCGCCCTGGGCGCCGCCGCCCGCCGACTCGTCCTCGCCCGCGTGGACGATCTGGAAGTGGTCGATGTAGCCGTCGGGCTCGTTGAAGTTGCCGTCGGCGTCGAAGTCGTACCGGTCCCAGAGGTCGTACTGGGCCATGTCGGCCTTGATCTGGGCGTCGGTGCGGCCCTTGGCCTTCTGGTCGGCGACGAAGGCGGTGACGCCGTCGCGGACCGCGTCCCAGACGTTGGCGCAGTTGCTGTTGCCGCAGTAGTTCGAGCCGTAACGGGCCTCGTTGTACTCGACCTTGACCCAGTCGGAGACGCCGCCCTCGACCGAGTACCGGCCGGACGAGGTCTTCTCGTAGTAGGTCTTCAGCGACTGCTTGGGCTGGCCGTCGGCACCCTTGCCGGTACCGAAGTACAGGTCCTGGAAGTGCTTCTGGTCGTAGTCCGCCTGCCAGGCCGTGGAGTTGTCCTTGGCACGGTCGGGCTCTTCTATCTGGTTGTGCAGCGGGCCGGGCGTGCCGCCGAACTTCGGCTTCAGCTCGTCCGTCTCGTCGTCGGCGCGGTCCACCAGGGTGGTGTTGTCCACCTTGTCGCCGAACTCGACGAGGATCGTGAAGATCTTGTCGGTCTTCTCGCGGCCGAGCTCGACGTACTTCTTGCTGTCGAGCTTGACGACCTGCGAGCCGCCGCGGCGCTCGACCTTGGCCTCGCCGTTCAGCACCTGCTCCAGGGCGGCCTTGCGCTGCTGCTCCTGCTGGTTGCTGAAGGGACCGTCGAGGTCGTGGTCCACGGCCGTCTTGTCGGCGCCGTGGTCGTGCCCGTGCCCGTGTCCGTCGCCGGCGCCGGGCGCCGGGTCGTGACGGACGTCGGCCGGCGTCACGCTGCCGTGATTGTCGGCCCAGGCGGTGGTGAAGGTCGAGGCGGTGGCGGCGGTGGCCGCGAGCGCCACGACGACTGCGGACGTTCTGATCGCCCGTCGTCTGTTGGTCACTTGATGTAGTCCTCCCCGGCGCCCTCGCCTCGGACCGAAGGTGGGGTGTCCGTCCGGCGGGGGTCGCGCGTCACAAGTGACGACATTCGACCGGAGAGAGACAAGAAAAGACAGATCTTGACTTGCACAGACCAACTGCACTATGTGGGAGGAGGATTCCGATAAACGGACGGATGGGCGGCGCACACAGGGGGAGAGTTGGGGCTTTCGTGCCCCCGTGCGCCCCTCCGTGCAACAGCACCGTGGGTAAGGTCACGCTTACCCCGCATCCGCCATGGGCATCGAGCGTCGTAGAGTCGACCCGAATGTCCGGAGGGGACGGTATCCGTCATGCAGCGTCCGAACGCCGCGCAGCTCGCCTACGGTTCGGCCACCGTCGTCCTCGCGACCGTCGCCCTCCTGCTGCTCACCCGTACGACGACCACCCTGGGCATCACGGCCATCAGCCTCGCCGGACTGCTGCTCGGCCTGCTCGTGGCGGTGACGATGCCGGTGCGGACGGCGCCCGTCAAGGTCGCGGAGCGGGTTCCCTCGCCCCGGCGGAACGAAGAGATCCGGGTACCGACCGCGCGCGTGGGCGCGGGGGCGGACACCCGGACCGGTTCGTGACGCTTCGTCCGTGATCCTTCGTCGTGACCTTCGTCGTGATCCTTCGTCGTGACCGTTCGTCCGTGACGGCTCACCGCGGGACGGACACCACCACCGTCTTCGCCGCCTTGTCGTGCAGACCCTGCTTGTAAGGCTTGTCGACCAGGATCAGGATGAGGATGAGCAGCGGCCACAGACAGGCGCAGCAGATCAGTGCCGGCAGCCACAGCACGAGGGCCCGAAGGAGCGACTGGCTCATCGGGGGCGTCGAGCCGTCGTTGAGCATCGCGACCCGAAGCTTCATCAGCTTCTTGCCGATGGTCTGGCCGTTCCTCGCCGTCATCACCGTGTCGTAGGCGACGTACGCGACGATCGTGATGAGCTGGAAGACCAGCTGGCTCCCGCCGTTGAGGCTGTTGACCGTGTCACCGAAGTCGTTGCCGTCGTCGGTCGCCCGCGTGTAGATGTCGAACGGGATGCCGATGACCGCCAGCGGGATCGCGATGATCAGCCAGTCGATGATCCGGGCGATGATGCGCTTGCCGGACTCGGCGAGCGGCGGCATCCCGGAGAGCGGATCCGTCCCGCCGTACCCCCCGCCGTAACCGCCGTACGGAGGCGGCGGAGGCATGCCGCCGTCGTACGGGGAACCGCCCCCGGGGCCGTAGGGACTACCGCCCCCGGGGCCGTACGGGCTCCCCGGCGGGGGGCCTCCCGGCGGCGGCTCGCCACCGGACGGCGGCGGGGGCGGCTGGCCCGCGGAGGGCGGCGGGGGCTCCTGGGGCCTCTTGAGGAACGGGTCCTCCTCGGGCGGCTGGCCGGGCGGCGGCTGGTCGGTGCTCATGGGGGCAGTGCATCCCGGGCACGGCGCCCCCGCAAGGAATCACCGCCCGTTCGGGGGACCCCCGTCACCGTGCCGGGGCTGACGCCGCCGTCCGGCCGACGGCTCAGCGCGCCACGAAGGTGCGGGCCGCCTTGTCGTGCCAGCACTGGCGCCACGGGCGGTCGAACAGACACCACAGGACGTTGAACACGCCGATGACCAGAAGCCCCAGGACGCTGTAGACGAGCCAGCGGCGCAGGGCCGCCCCGAACCGCGGCGGCTGGTGCGACTCGATGTCCCGCACCTCGATCCCGCACAGCTTCTTACCGAGCGTGCGGCCCCACTTGGCCGTGGGCAGCGCCTCGTACAGGACACCGATGACGAACAGCGAGGCCAGCGCGATGCCGAACTGGACGGACGTGGTCCCGTCGAGCAGCCAGACCTGGACGGTGACGCCCGACTGTCTGGCCGCCTCGATCTTGCCGTCGATGTGGTCGAGGGCCGCGGTCACGAACGGGAACGAGGCCCCGCCCACCAGCGCGCCCAGGAACACGGTGTCGATCAGCCGGGCGAGCAGCCGCCTGCCGAGCCCGGCGGGACGCGCGGAGGACTGCGCCCGGGCCGCCTGGACGAACAGGTCGTCGACGGGCGGCTTCCAGGGGACGACGGGCTGCCCCTGCTCCTGGGCGCTGCCCGGGACCTGGGCCGCGGGCTGCGCCTGCTGGGCCCATGAGGGCGCGGCGGGTGCGGGCGACTGGTGCACGGGGGTGGGCGCCTGCTGGGCGGGGGCCGGAGCCTGGGCCACGGGGGCGGGGGCGGGCTGGGGTTGGGGCTGGGCCTGAGGCTGCGTCCGCGGCGCTGGAGCAGGCGTCGGGGTGGGCGTCGGGGCAGGCGTCGGGATCGGTGTGACCGGCATCCCGCCGAGCCGCGCCGCTCCCCCGGCCGTCCGGGGGTCGGCGGTCCGCTCGGGGGTGGCCGCCCGCGCCTCGGCGGGCTCGCTCGCACCGGCGACCGGCCACTCCGCCGGGGTGCGCGGGTCGGGCGCGCCCCAGGAGACCTTCTGGTCGCGGTCGCCGCCGAAGCCGGTCTGGCGGGAGCTGTCCGCCTGCCACGCGGAGGCGGGCTCCGGGTCGGCCGGCTCCTCGTCGAAGAAGACGGGCCCGGTCTCCTCCACCGCCGGTACGGGGGCGGGGGCGTGGGCCTGTGCGGGTACGGGCGCGGACGTCCGGACCTGGGCGGGCACGGAGGTCTCGGGCCGCGCGGGAGCGGGCGCCGACGGTGACGGCTGCGACGGCTGTGACGGCTCGGGTGAGGGCTGCCGTACGAAATCAACGCGCGCCGGCTCGGGCTTTACGGGTGCGGTGTGCGCCGGCTCGGGCCGGGACTGCCGTACGGGCTCCGCGTACGCCGGTTCGGGGTGCACAGGCTCGGGCTTCACGGGTTCGGGCCGTGCCGGTGCGGGGGTCATGACCGGGGCCGGGGACGGGCCCGAGGCCAGGTTCGGGCCTGCCGGGACCGCCGAGGCGGGCGGATGCGGCGGAACCTCGCCCTCCGAGGGCGCGGGCCGGCTCGTGCCGGGAACCCACGCTCCCCCGTTCCAGTACCGGATGTACCCGGGAATGGACGGGTCCGGGTAGTACCCCGCCTGCGGTACCTCTCCGCCGCCTCCAGGAGGAGTAGCCACTGCCCCGACTCCGTTCAGTCACAACGCCTTTGATCCGCACGGCCGCGCGCCGGGCGTGCCGCGCCCAAGGAGGACAGTAACGAAGAACGTCCCCGAGGGGACAAGGAGCCCGCGAGAAAGCCCCGCCTTCGGGCGACACGTACCGGAATCGATCACTCATGGTGATGTTCGGGCCGATGGATCCCTGCCCTGGGGACGGCCGGAGAAACTTCCCGAAAAAAAACTTCCCGAAGTCGCGTAATGAGCCGTGGGTACCCCGCTCTCTCCTGGTGAAGGCCCGACCGGGGCCGGTCCGCGAGAGGAAGTACGGCCATGCAGAACACCGACAACACCACGGTCGAGCGCGAGCTGGAGCTGAAGCTGGTGCTCTCCCCCGAGCGCGCGGTCCCCGTCCCCGCCCGGCTCGCCTACCGCACGGACGATCCGTACGCCGTCCACATCACCTTCCACATCGGCACGGACCACCCCGTCAACTGGACGTTCGCGCGCGAACTCCTCGTCGAGGGGGTCTTCCGGGCCTGCGGGCACGGCGACGTCCGCATCTGGCCCACCAAGGTCGAAGGCCGCGGCATCGTCCTGATGGCGCTCTCCTCGCCCGACGGCGACGCCCTGCTCGAAGCCCCGTCCGCGCAGGTGTCCGCCTGGCTGGAGCGGACCCTGCGCGCGGTGCCGCCGGGCACGGAGTCCGAGCGGCTCGGCATCGACGACGGGCTCACCGAACTCCTGGCGACCACCGTGATCTCCGACGAGCTGTGGCTGCGCGACCCGTGGCCGTCGGACGAGTCGCAGGACGGCGAGCTGTGACCCGCCACCTGTCCCTCGTACCGGCGCTCTCAGAAGAGCTTTCCGGGGTTGAGCAGCCCCAGCGGGTCGAACGTCGCCTTGATCCCCCGCTGGAGTTCGAGGCCGACCGGCCCCAGCTCCCGCGCCAGCCATTCCTTCTTGAGGACGCCCACGCCGTGCTCGCCGGTGATCGTGCCGCCGAGCGCGAGTCCGAGCGCCATGATCTCGTCGAAGGACTCCCGCGCGCGCCGCAACTCGTCCTCGTCGGTGTGGTCGAAGCAGACCACGGGGTGGGTGTTGCCGTCTCCGGCGTGCGCGCAGACCCCGATGGTCAGGTCGTATTTCTCCGCGATCGCCGACGTGCCGTCGAGCATCTCGGCGAGTCGCGTCCGCGGCACGCACACGTCGTCGATCATCGTCGCGGACTTGAGGGTCTCCAGGGCCGTGAGGGAGAGCCGGCGTGCCTGGAGGAGGAGTTCGGACTCGGCGGCGTCCGCGGCCGGGACGACCTCGGTGGCGCCCGCCGCCGCGCACAGCTCCCCGACGGCGGCCAGGTCGGCCGTCGGGTCCGGGGTGTCGAAGGCGCACAGGAGCAGCGCCTCGGTGGTGTCGGGCAGACCCATGCGCGCCAGCTCGTTGACCGCCCGGACGGTGGTGCGGTCCATGAGTTCGAGCAGCGAGGGGGTGTGCCCGGCCTCCATGACCGCGCAGACGGCCGCGCAGGCGGCGGCCGCGGAGGGGAACTCGGCGGCGAGCGCGAGCTGCGCGGGAGGCTGCGGCCTGAGGGCGAGCACGGCCTTGACGACGATGCCGAGGCTGCCCTCCGAACCGACGAAGAGCCTGGTCAGGTCATAACCGGCGACGCCCTTGGCGGTGCGGCGGCCGGTGGTCAGGAGCCGGCCGTCGGCGAGGACGACGTCGAGACCGAGGACGTACTCGGCGGTCACCCCGTACTTCACGCAGCACAGGCCTCCGGAGGCGGTGCCGATGTTCCCGCCGATGGTGCACATCTCCCAGCTGGAGGGATCCGGCGGGTAGTACAGACCGTGTTCGGCGACGGCCCGTGACAGGACGGCGTTGATCACACCCGGTTCGACGACGGCGATCCGGTCGACCGGGTTGATCTCCAGGACGCGGTCCATCTTGACCAGGGAGAGCACGATGCAGCCCTCGGAGGCGTTGGCGCCTCCGGACAGGCCGGTACGGGCCCCCTGGGGGACGACGGGGACGCGGAGTTCGGTCGCGGTGCGCATGACGTGCCGCACCTGTTCGACGGTGCGCGGCAGCACGACGACGGCGGGGGTGCCGGCCGCGCAGAAGCTCGCCATGTCGTTCGCGTAGGAGGCGGTCACGTCCGGATCGGTGAGCAGCGCCTCGGCGGGGAGCCCGGCGCGCAGCCGCGTCAGAAGATCGTCCATGCGTCCAGCGTGGCACCCGCGGCCATCGGTGTGAACCCGCCGGGGTGGGCGCTTCGTGTGCTCTTCGTACAGGTGCGGGCGGGCGCAGAGTGAGCGCCATGAAGACGCAGAACGTGTCGAGGACGGTCCTCGCGGCCGGAGTGGGCGCGGTGCTCGCGGCGACGGCCCTGCTGTACGTCCCCGAGTTCGTCGGCCAGGCCCCGCCGCGCGCGCCGGGTCCCGCCGAGCGGGCGACGATCGCGGCCCACGCGGGCGCGCAGGCCGCGCTGCCGGACCTGGCGGCGCTGATCACCGACCGGGAGAAGTGGCTGCGCGCCCACCCGGACGACGACGCGTCCTGGGCGGAGCTCGGCGCGGCGTACACGGAGCGGGGCACCCGGACCGGAGACGTACGGGACTACCCGAGGGCCGAGCGGGCACTGCGCCGCTCCCTCGCCGAACGGCCCGCCGCGCAGGGCAACCCGGCCGCTCAGCTGGGGCTCGGGGCGCTCGCGGGGGCGCGCGGCGACTGGAGGACGGCGAAGGAGTGGGGCGAGAAGGTACGGAAGGCGGAGCCGCGGCGCTGGCCGGTGTACCCGGTCCTGATGGACGCGTACAACGGCCTCGGGGACTATCAGGCGGCCCAGAAGGCGATGGAGACCCTGGAGAGGCTCCACGCGGGCGCGGTGGTGCGTGCCCGGGCGTCACAGACGTACCGCGACCGGGGCTGGCGCGAGGACGCGGACGCGGCGGCCCTCGACGCGGCGGCGCTCGCCGAGACGGACACGGAGAAGGCGGCGGCCCTCGCGCGCATCGGTGACCTGGCGTGGGAGCGGGGCGAACCGGAGGAGGCGCTGGCGCGGTTCGGGTCTTCTCTGCGGCTCGTACGGGACCACGGGCCCTCACTCGCGGGCCGGGCGCGGGCGCTCGCGGCGCTCGGCCGCACCGACGAGGCGCTGCGGGACTGGCGGGCGGCACTGGCGAGGCTGCCGCTGCCGGAGTACGTCCTGGAGGCCGGCGAGCTGTACGAGTCGCTGGGCCTGGACGGGGACGCGCGGGCCCTGTACGAGCGGCTGCGGACCGGCACGTGGGCGCGGGGTGAAGTGGCCCTCGCCCTCCTCGACGCGGACCACGGCGACCCTGCGGCGGCGGTGGCCCGGATGCGGGCGGAGTGGGAGCGGGGGCACCGCTCGGTGCGGGTGGCGGACGCGCTGGGCTGGGCGCTGTACCGGTCGGGGCAGCCGATGGAGGCGCTCGAGTACGCGAAACGGGCCACGGACGAGGGGCTGCGGAGCGCGCTCTTCTCGTACCACCTCGGCGAGATCGAACGCGCCCTGGAACAACGGGGCCCGGCCCGCCGCCACCTGACGGAGGCGCTGCGGATCAACCCGGCCTTCTCACCGCTGCACGCCCCTCGGGCGAGGGAGGCGCTGGGGGCGGTGGGGGAGCCACCGGACGAACTCCCGAGGGACGTGCGCCCGGCACCGACGAACCCACCGGACCCGCCGGACCCGCCGAAGGCGACGCGGTAGTACACGTTCAGGTGCGGGGCCGCTCCCCGGGGTTGTGGGCATCTGTGCCGCAAGGGCGACGGCGCCGCACCGGTTGTGGGCATCTGTTCCGCAAGGGCGGAACGGGTGGGCACAACCCACAACGGCGCCGCACAACTGGTGCACGTCCAGGCCCGGAAGCCTGGGCCCGGCAAGGGGCGCCGTCCCGTTGTGCCCACCCGTCCCGCCCCAGCGGGACGAATGCCCACAACGGGGCGGACGAGCGGGCACGGGCGCAGCCCGAGAGACGGGCACGGGCACGGGCACGGGCGCAGCCAGAGCGGCGGGCAGCCCGGCGCAGCCGGCGACGGCGGGCGGCAGGCGCGACGCCGAGGCCCCGGGCGGGCCAGTAGCCCCGGGGCCTCGGCGGCGGCGGGCAGCTACAGGTTGCCGCGCTTCTCCTGCTCGCGCTCGATCGCCTCGAACAGCGCCTTGAAGTTGCCCTTGCCGAAGCCCATCGAGCCGTGACGCTCGATCATCTCGAAGAAGACGGTCGGGCGGTCCTGGACCGGCTTGGTGAAGATCTGCAGCAGGTAGCCGTCCTCGTCGCGGTCGACGAGGATCTTCAGCTCGCGCAGGGTCTCGACGGGCACCCGGGTCTCGCCGGCCCACTCGCCGAGGGTGTCGTAGTACGAGTCGGGGGTGTCGAGGAAGGAGACGCCCGCGGCCCGCATCGCGCGCACGGTGGCGACGATGTCGTTGGTGGCGAGGGCGATGTGCTGGACGCCCGCGCCGCCGTAGAACTCCAGGTACTCGTCGATCTGCGACTTCTTCTTCGCGATCGCCGGCTCGTTGATCGGGAACTTCACCTTGAGGGTGCCGTCCGCGACGACCTTCGACATCAGCGCCGAGTACTCGGTCGCGATGTCGTCGCCCACGAACTCCTTCATGTTCGTGAAGCCCATGACGGTGTTGTAGAAGCCGACCCAGTCGTTCATCTTGCCGAGCTCGACGTTGCCGACGCAGTGGTCGATGGCCTGGAAGGTGCGCTTGGCCGGCGGCTCGACGATCGGCTTCGCGGCGACGAAGCCGGGGAGGTACGGGCCGTCGTAGCCGGAGCGCTCGACGAGGGTGTGGCGGGTCTTGCCGTACGTGGCGATGGCGGCGAGGACGACGGTGCCGTTCTCGTCCTTCACCTCGTGCGGCTCGGTGAGACCGGTGGCGCCGTGCTCGACGGCGTACGCGTACGCGGCGCGCGCGTCCGGCACCTCGATCGCCAGGTCGACGACGCCGTCACCGTGCTCGGCGACGTGGTCGGCGAGGAATCGGCCGTGGTCGGTGGTGACCTTGATGACGGAGGTGAACACGAAACGGGCGGAGCCGTTGGTGAGGACGTAGCTGGCGGTCTCGCGGCTGCCGTTCTCCGGTCCGGAGTAGGCGACGAGCTTCATGCCGAAGGCCGTGGAGTAGTAGTGCGCGGCCTGCTTGGCGTTGCCGACGGCGAAGACGACCGCGTCCATTCCCTTGACCGGGAAGGGATCGGCCTTACGCGCGGTGGAGGGGGTGTGATCGATGGTCTCAGTCATGGGAGAAGCGTCGCGCTGCCCCGCAAGGTGCGCAATAGTTTGCTCAGAGGCTGGTCAATGTGTACAGCGATCGGGCAGCATCGGCGGGCGACTTGTACATGGTGACCATCGGGAGGCCCTCGTGGCGATCGATCATTTGGACGGCCGGCTGATCGTGCTGCTGGCCCGGGAGCCGCGCATCGGGGTCCTGGAGGCATCGCGCCGGCTCGGGGTGGCACGCGGGACCGTGCAGGCGCGGCTCGACCGGCTCCAGGCGAGCGGGGTGATCCGGGGCTTCGGTCCGCAGGTGGATCCGGCGGCGCTCGGCTATCCCGTGACGGCGTTCGCGACCCTTGAGATCAAGCAGGGGCAGGGCGCGGACGTGCGGGGGCATCTGGCGACGGTGCCGGAGGTGCTCGAGCTGCACACGACGACGGGGCACGGCGACATGCTGTGCCGGCTCGTGGCCCGCTCGAACGCGGACCTCCAGCGGGTGATCGACAAGGTGGTGGCCTTCGAGGGGATCGTGCGGGCGTCGACGGCGATCGTGATGGAGAACCCGGTGCCGTTGCGGATCATCCCGCTGGTGGAGCAGGCGGCGGAGGACGTCGGCTGAGTCGTCGACGAGCGAGCCGCTGCCGGCCCCCTCGCGACGCAAAGAACAAGCTGCAAAGAACCAGTTGCAAAAAACTCCTTGCAACTGGTTCTTTGCAACTCTACGCTCTGAGCATGTCCGAGCCCGAGGAATTCCTGAGCCGTCAGCTGGACCCGCGCTCCCTGCGCGGACTCGCCCACCCGCTCCGCATCCAGCTGCTGCGCGCCCTGCGCATCCACGGCCCCGCCACCGCCTCCCAACTGGCCGAGCGTCTTGGCGAGTCCAGCGGCGCGACCAGCTATCACCTGCGCCAGCTCGCGGCCCACGGCTTCGTCGAGGACGACCCGACGCGCGGCAAGGGACGGGAGCGGTGGTGGAAGGCCGGTTACCAGGGCACCACGGTCGACGAATCGCTGTACCGGAACCCGGACCCGGAGGTCCGCGGCGCCCTCGACATCTACGTGCACGAGATCGCGACCATCCACACCCAGGAACTGAGCACCTACCTCGGCACCCGGCACGACTGGGACGAGAGCTGGCTCGGCGCCTCCGACATGAGCGACTTCACCCTGCGGCTGCCCCCCGAGAAGCTCCGCGAGCTCGACCAGAAGATGCACGCCCTCATCGAGTCGTACCGAGACGTCGAGGAGGCGGACGCGCCGGACGCCGAGCGCGTACGGATCCATCTGCACGCGTTCCCGCAGCACGAGAACTGACGGAAGGGACCCCCGGTCATGCACGCCGACATCCACCTCCAGCTGCACACCCTCACCGCCGCCGAGCTCCACCGCGCCGCCGCCCACGCCATCGACGTCCCCACCGCCCCCGCCCCGCCCCTCCGCGTCCAACTCGGCTGGCGGCTCGTCGAGCTGGGTCTGCGCCTTGCCACCCCCGTGGACCGCCGCCCGGTCACCCTGGCCGCATGAGCGCTCCGGGGGGAGACAAACGGCCGCTGTTCACCGTCCTGGCCGCCAACGCCGTCTCGATCACCGGCAATTCGCTCACCCTCATCGGCGTCCCGTGGTTCGCGCTCGACACCACCGGAAGCCCTGGGAAGGCCGGGGTCGTCGCCTTCTGTGCCGCCCTGCCCGTCCTCGTCTCCGCCATCGTCGGCGGTCCCGTCATCGACCGGCTCGGCCGCCGCCGGGTCAGCATCGTCTCCGACCTGGTCTGCGGGCTCGCGCTCGCCGCGATCCCGCTGCTGCACCGCGCCGGTGTCCTGGAGTTCTGGATGCTGTGCGCGCTCATGGCGCTGAGCGGCCTCTGTCACGCGCCCGGGGAGATGGCCCGGCACGTCCTCGTCCCCGACCTCGCCCGGCACGCGGGGACGTCACTGCCCCGGGCGGCCGGCCTGTACGACGCCGTGGCGCGCGGCGCCCGGATGGCGGGCGCGGCGGCGGCCGGGCTGCTCATCGCGTTCCTGGGCGCCGAAACGGTCCTGCTCTTCGACGCGCTCACCTTCGGCGTCTCCGCGCTGCTCGTCGGCGCGGGCCTGCGCGGGGTGCCGTCGGCGGAGCCCGCGCGGGACGGCCCCCGCCTCTCCCCCGCCCGTTACCGGGCCGATCTGCGCGAGGGGTACGCCTTCCTGTTCCGCGCCCGGCTGCTCCTCGGCATCACCGTCATGGTGATGGTCACCAACGGTCTGAACCAGAGCTGGAGCGCGGTCCTCCTCCCGCTCCACGCCCGGGAGGAGCTCGGCGGACCGGCCGCGCAGGGCCTGCTCGTCTCGGTCTTCGGCGGCTGCGCCCTCGTCGGCGCCCTGCTGTACGGGGCGGTCGGGGAGCGCTTCCCCCGCCGGGCCGTGTTCACGGCGGGCTTCCTCCTGGGCGGCGCCCCGCTGTACGTCGTCGCCGCGCTCACCGACACCACGGCACCACTGCTCCTGACGGCGGCGGCGGCCGGGTTCGGCGTCGGCACGCTCAACCCGATCCTGACCACGGTCATGTACGAGCAGGTGCCCGACGAGCTGCGCAGCCGGGTCATGGGCGCGAGCACCGCCGGAGTGCTGCTCACGACCCCGCTCGGAGGCCTGTCGGCCGGTTTCCTGGTCGAGCGGGCCGGACTGACGGCGACGCTCCTCGGCATCGGCGCGGTCTACTTCCTCGCCACGCTCTCGCCGCTGCTCTTCCCCGCCTGGCGGGGCATGGACGCACCGCCCCCGGAACCCGCGTCCCGGGAAGCGGTCAGCAGGTCGGAACCTTCGACTCCTGGCCCTGCCCCAGGGCCCGCAGGGACGCCACCGCGTCGCTGAGCGCGGTGACGGGAACGAGCCGCAGCCCCTTCGGCTGCTCCGCCCGCGCCTCCGCGCACTCGTCCTTCGGTACGAGGAAGACGGTGGCCCCGTCCCGGGCGGCGGCCTGGGTCTTCAGGGAGACCCCGCCGACCGCGCCGACGCTGCCGTCCGCCTCGATCGTGCCCGTACCGGCGACGATCCGGCCGCCGGTGAGGTCTCCGCCGTCACCGTCCCCGGCGAGCTTGTCGACGATGCCGAGGGAGAAGAGCAGCCCGGCGCTCGGCCCGCCGATATCGGCGAGGTGCAGGGTCACCTTCACCTCGTCGGGGTCCTTCTTCAGATAGCCGAGGGCGGCGAGTGTCGCGGTGTCCTGCGACTTCTTCATCTGGCCGAGGTTGTGCTTCTCGATCTCGGCGTCGGACTTGCCCGAGGGGTAGACGGAGTCGTGCGGGAGCACGGCCCGGTCGGTACGGAACCAGGCGTCGGCCACGTCCCCGAGGTCCACGTCCGTGGACGGTCCGGTCGCGACGATCGTCGTCATCCGCAGCTGTCCCTCGGTGGGACGGACGGGAGCGCCGGTGACGGTGATGACCTCCCGCCCCTTGTCCTTGCCGAGCACGTCGGCGGTGGAGCCGGGCTGGGCGATCGCGTACGGCAGCGGCGCGAGACCGGCGACGGCGAAGAGCGCGGCGACGGGCAGGGCGCAGACGGCGAGCGCACGGGGGCGGGAGAGACGGGAGAGCACGCCCCCAATCTACTGGGACGCGAGCGGCCACCGGCCCGGGGGCACGGTCGCCCGTACGGGCAGGTGGCGCGCGAAGAAGGACCGCAGGAGCCTTCGTACGGCGGGTACGGACGCCTCGGGAGCGATCGTGCCGACCATGTCGGCGCGCCCTTCGGCGGTCATCAGACCGGCCTCGTGGAGCTGCGGGACGAGGGCCGCGTAGTCGGTGAAGACCCAGTGGTCGCTGTCGTCGAGCTGCCGCCGGACGACGGGCCCGCCGTGCGCGAGCAGCGCCGACCAGGACCGGTCGAAGCGGTCGTCGCGGAAGCCGTCGGTGCCGGCGAGGAGCACGGGCCGGTCCACGCCGTCGCGGGCCATGGGCAGGAGCGTGCCGTCCATCCAGTCCAGGTACCCCTCCAGGACGGCGGCGGCGGCGATCCGCCGGTCCTCGTGGAGGGCCTGCGCGACGGCGGTGCCACCGGCCGAGTGCCCGTACAGGCCGACCCGTTCGAGGCCGAGGGCGTCGAGGACGAAGCGGAGGTCGGCGACCCTGGTGTCGACCATGGTGCGGAAGGTCGCCGCGTCGATGTCGGGGCTCAGCGCCGTCGCCCGGACCCGGTCGCGTCCCGGCCGGGTGTCGGGGAACTCCACCTCGCTCGCGTCGCCCGGGTGGTCGACGGTGACGACGGTCCAGCCGTGCGAGGCGAGGTCGACCGCCAGGGAACTGCCCAGGGCGCGGGAGTCACCACCGCCGGGGCTGTACAGGAGGACGGGCCGCCGACCGGGCAGCGGCGGGGCCCCGAGGCGGGCGTGGGTGAGGGTCGCCGCCCAGTCGACACCCTCGCGCGGCAGGTGCGGGCGGATCAGCGGACCGAGGAACGCGAACACGCCGGCGGCGTCCGGGGTGAGCTGCGGCATGCGCGGGAGGCCGCAGGCGGGGGCGGCGGGTGTGAGGACGGTGACCATGACCTCCCGTACGCCGATCGCGGGCACCCAGGGGTCGGTGCGGGTGGGGTCGACGAGATGACGGACCACGGCGCCGACGGGGTACGGGCCGGTGGGCGCGGGCAGCCGGAGCACCGGCCCCGTCCCGCCGGCGGCGGCGGGAGCTGGGACGGAGCCGAGGAACAGGGCGGCGGCACCGGCGAGGGCGCCCTTGGTGACGGCACGGCGGCCGGGGGTGCGGAAGGTCATGCACGGCATCCTTGGGCGGGCGGGTGGCGCGGGCGAAGCTTGTGGTCCCATCCGAAAGGCTTGCGGTGGACAGGGGGTTGTGCGGTGCGGGTCCGATTCACGGAGGGCGACTACACACGGGTGCGGTTCGCGGCCCGGCCCTCGCCCGTGCCCGAACTCCACGCGGCGCTGCTGATGCTCGGCGCCCCGCACGAGGAGCTGCTCTTCGGGCGCTGGCGCGGCAGGCTCCTGCGTGCCCTGCCGGGCGCGGCGGAGCCCCTCGCGGACCTGGCGCCGGGCGGGGCGGCCCCGGCCTTCCTCGATGTGCTCGGCGAGACGCGGGAGGACGGCTTCGCGCAGATCCGGTCGGCGCCGCCCGCGCTCGTACGGTCCGGGATCACGCGGGTGTACGCGGGGCGGCGGCGGGTTCCGGCGTGGGTGCGGGGCCTGTACGACGGGGACGCCGAGGCCTGGCGGACCCTGGAGCGGGCCCAGCGGGCCGCGTACGAGACGGTCCTGGCGCCGGTGTGGCCGCTGGTCCAGGACCTGCACCGGGCGGAGTTCACCCGGCACGCGCTGGCCGTCGCCGAGGGGGGCCTGGGGGCGGCGCTTGAGGCGGTGGCGCCGGGGTCACGGCTGCGGGAGGGGGTCTGGTCGTGGCCGGGGGACGGCCCGGAGGTCCGGCTCGACGGACGGGGTCTCATCCTGCTGCCGACGTTCCACTGGCGTGGCGGCCCGCTGGTCCAGGACCTGCCGGAGCGGCCGGTGGTCCTCACGTACCCGGCGGGCCGGGGCCTGCCGCTCGCCCCGGCGGGCGGCGCGGCCTCCCTCGCGGGGGTCCTCGGCCGTACGAGGACGGAACTGTTGCGGGCGCTGCGGGAGCCCCGTACGACGACGGAGCTGGCGCGACGGACGGGCGTCAGCAACGCGACGGCCTCGGCCCAGACGTCGGCCCTGCGGGCGGCGGGCCTGATCACGACGACTCGCACGGGCCGCACGGTCCACCACGAACAGACGGCCCTGGGCCGACTACTGACACCGCCGTAGGGCCCCCGCTCGCCGCACCGGTTGTGGGCATCTGTTCCGCAAGGGCGACGGCGCCGCACCGGTTGTGGGCAGGCGTTCCGCAGGGCGGAACGGGTGGGCACAACCCACGACGGCGCCGCACCGGTTGTGGGCATCTGTTCCGCAAGGGCGGAACGGGTGGGCACAACCCACAACGGCGCCGCACAAGTGGTGCACGTCCAGGCCCGGAAGCCTAGGCCCGGCAAGGGGCGCCGTCCCGTTGTGCCCACCCGTCCCGCCCCAGCGGGACGAATGCCCACAACGGGGCGGACGAGCGGGCACGGGCGCAGCCCGGGAGGCAGGTGCAGCCCGATGGCATGGGCGCAGCCCGGGAGGCAGGTGCAGCCCGGTGGCATGGGCGCAGCCCGGGAGGCGGGCGCGGCCCGATGGGCATGGGCTCAGCCCGGGACGTGCCCGCGCGCGCCCCGGGCGAGCGCAGGGCCCGGCCCGTCGGACCCGCCGCGCGCCCTAGCGCAGCGCGTCCGCGACCTCTCTCGCCGCGTCCACCACCCTCGGTCCCACCCGCTCCGGCACCGCGTCCGCGAGCATCACCACGCCCACGCTGCCCTCGACACCTGTCACGCCGACGAGCGGCGCGGCGGCGCCGCTCGCGCCGGCCTCCAGTTCGCCGTGGGTGAGGGTGAAGCCCGGTTCGATCAGGCCGCCCTGCCGGGCGGCGAGGATCGCGCGTCCGGCCGCGCCCCGGTCGAGCGGGTGCCGGAAGCCGGCCCGGTAGGCGACGTGGTAGTCGGTCCAGGTCGGTTCGACGACCGCGACGGCGAGCGCCTCGGCCCCGTCGACGAGCGTCAGGTGGGCCGTCGCCCCTATGTCCTCGGCGAGCGAGCGCAGCGCGGGCAGCGCGGCCTCGCGGACCAGGGGGTGGACCTGGCGGCCGAGCCTGAGCACACCGAGGCCGACGCGGGCGCGCCCGCCGAGGTCGCGGCGGACGAGCGCGTGCTGTTCGAGGGTGGCGAGCAGCCGGTAGACCACGGTCCGGTTGACGCCGAGTTTGTTGGACAACTCGGTGACCGTCAGGCCGTGGTCGGTGTCGGCGAGCAGTTTGAGGACTCTGAGTCCCCGGTCGAGCGTCTGGGAGGTCTCCGCGGTCACGACGCCCTCTCCTTCGGAGTGAGTGGTGGGCGGGACTCTCACGGGGTCTGCGTCGCCGGTCCCGTCGGCGACGCACGTCAGAGGCCGCCGGCAGGAAGGGGTACACCGGCTGCGCTCCGCGGCGGCGCTGCCACGGGGCGAATGCTTTTGAGCCGGGACAGTAGCGACCCGCTCCGCTCAGCGGAAGACCTCGTCCAGAATCCGGGCGCGGACGACCGTATACAGACGGTTCGGGACCTTCGTCGGTCGCATGCGGGACTTCGGCGGACAAGATCGGCTTTGTCGTGCCCGTGGCGTGGAGGCCGCCCGGAGGCCGGCCGTGGGGGCCGCGGCGACGGGACCCGCGACGGAAGTCCACGAACGGCTGAGGCCCGTACGACCAGGGTCGTACGGGCCTCGGCGGCTCACCGGGACAGCGTCACCGCATCCGGGTGGCCCACTCCTGCACCTTTTTGATCCGTTCCCGGATCTGGCCGGCGGTGGCCTCCGCGCTCGGCGGCCCGCCGCACACCCGGCGCAGCTCGGTGTGGATCACACCGTGGGGCTTGCCGGTCTGGTGGACGTAGGCGCCGACCATCGTGTTGAGCTGCTTGCGCAGTTCGAGCAGTTCCTTGTGGGAAACGACGGGACGCCGTTCGGCCGGAAGCTCCAACAGGTCCGCCTCGTCGTCCGGCTTCTTGCGGCTGTGCGCGATCTGCCGGGCCTGGCGCTTCTGCAGGAGGAGCTGGACCTGGTCGGGTTCGAGGAGGCCGGGGATGCCGAGGTAGTCCTGCTCCTCGGCGCTGCCGGGGTGGGCCTGCATGCCGAACTCGGCGCTGTTGTACAGCACGCGGTCGAAGACGGCGTCGGACTCCAGCGCCTCGAACGGCAGCATGTCCTGCTCGCCGGTGTCCTCGTCCTGCTGGCGCTCGGCCTCCGCCAGCTCCTTCTCGGATTCGGCGTACGGGTCCTCCTCGCCCTGCTTCTTGGGCTTGTCGAGGACGTGGTCGCGCTCGACCTCCATCTCGTTGGCGAAGCCGAGGAGGCTGGGGATCGTGGGAAGGAACACGGAGGCGGTCTCGCCGCGCCTGCGTGAACGTACGAAACGGCCGACGGCCTGCGCGAAGAACAGCGGCGTCGAGATCGTCGTCGCGTACACGCCGACGGAGAGGCGCGGCACGTCGACGCCCTCGGACACCATGCGGACGGCGACCATCCAGCGGTCGGTGCTCTCGCTGAACTCGTCGATGCGGTTCGAGGCGCCGGTGTCGTCGGAGAGGACGACGGTCGGCCGGGTGCCGGTGATCTCGCGGATCAGCTTGGCGTACGAGCGGGCCGAGTCCTGGTCGGATGCGATGACGAGGCCGCCCGCGTCCGGGATGGACTTGCGGACCTCGGTCAGCCGCTGGTCGGCGGCGCGCAGGACGTTCGGCATCCAGTCGCCCTTCGCGTCGAGCGCGGTGCGCCAGGCTTGCGAGACGGCGTCCTTGGTCATCGGCTCGCCGAGGCGGGCGGCGATCTCGTCGCCGGCCTTGGTGCGCCAGCGCATGTTGCCGCTGTAGGAGAGGAAGATGACCGGCCGGACGACGCCGTCGCCGAGGGCGTTGCCGTAGCCGTACGTGTAGTCGGCGGACGACCGCCGGATCCCGTCGTTCCCCTCCTCGTACGTGACGAAGGGGATGGGGTTGGTGTCCGACCGGAAGGGCGTACCGGTGAGCGCGAGGCGCCGGGTCGCGGGCTCGAACGCTTCGAGGCAGGCCTCGCCCCAGGACTTGGAGTCTCCGGCGTGGTGGATCTCGTCGAGGATGACGAGGGTCTTGCGCTGTTCGCAGCGGTTGCGGTGGAGCATGGGCCGGACTCCGACGCCGGCGTAGGTGATGGCGACCCCGTCGTACTCCTTGCTGAGCGGCCCGGCGCTGTACTCCGGGTCCAGCTTGATCCCTATCCGCGCGGCGGCGGCGGCCCACTGCTTCTTGAGGTGCTCGGTGGGCGCGATGACGGTGATCTGCTGCACGACGTGGTGGTGCAGCAGCCAGGACGCCAGGGTCAGGGCGAAGGTCGTCTTGCCGGCGCCGGGGGTGGCGACGGCGAGGAAGTCTCGGGGCTGCTCCTGGATGTACTTCTCCATGGCGCCCTGCTGCCAGGCGCGCAGCTTGCCGGCGGTACCCCAGGGGGCCCGTCCCGGGAAGGCGGGAGAGAGGTGATGGGAGGAGGTGGTGGTAGTAGTCACGATCTCCGGGTTCGACGCTCGTCCAGATATGACAACCGGGCCACCTTACCGGTGCGGGTGACTCGGGACGGGCCGGACGAGGCCGTGACCTCGTCCGGTGCGGCGCGTCTCACACCGTCCGGATCAGCGCGCGAACCTGGGCAGCGAGGCTGCGATCTTGGGGACGTCAAGGGCGCCCTGGCAGACGTCCAGGACGAAGGCCTCGGCGTCGTCGACGTCGAATCCGGGGTCCAGGGGATGTCCGTTCACGTGCAGGAAGACCCAGGTCGCATACCAGGCGATGCGCTTGTTGCCGTCGACGAGGCCGTGGTTGCGGGCCAGTGACTCCATCAGTGCCGCGGCCTTCTCCCAGACGGTGGGATAGGCGTCCTGGCCGAAGACGCTCGACTGCGGGCGCAGCAGGGCGGAGTCGAGCAGGCCGTAGTCACGGACCTCACTCGCCCCCAGCCGCTCCGCGAGGTTCAGGAGTTGGGGGAGCGTGAGGAAGTGCGTCACGCAAGCCGCCGGTTGAGTTCGGCGCTGGCCTTCAGCACGTGCTCGGCCGCTTCGTCGAACAGGCGCGAGTGCTCGTCTATCGCCCTCATGACGGCGTCGTGCGCGAAGGACTGCATACTGCGCCCCTCCGCCTCGGCCCGCTGCCGCAGCGCGTCCAGCTCTTCCTCGGTGAACCTGACATTCAGAGCAGCCATGACGCCATGGTACCGCGTGGTACCACATAGTGTCAGGGCCTTTCCGATGCCGCTGGCCTCCCCCGCTCCGCCCCCAACCGCGTAGCGACCCACGCCCCCACCGCCGCCACCGCCGCCATCGGCAGGAAGACCGCCGCGAAGGCCGCCGGGTGGGAGCCCGTGGACGCGTCGGCGGTGACCGCGTGGCCGACCGCGCCGCCGCCGAGGGCCGCGAAGGCCGCGCCGCCCGCAGCGAGGAGGAGGACGTTGGAGAGGCCGTCGGAGATCTGCAGGGCGGCCGAGTTCGCGCCCACCTCGTCGGGCGCGGAGAGCTTCATGAGCAGCACGCTCGTCGAGGAGATCACGGCTCCCATGCCAAGGCAGCCGAGACCCCAGGCCGCCGCGAGCACCCATACCGGCACCGCCGTGATCAGCACGCTCGGGGCCACCGCGATGGCGAGGGCGACGAGGACCATGCCGAGGACGACGAGCCGTTCGCGGTACGGCTCCGTCCACGGCCGCGCCTGGATGTACGAGCCGAGCGCCCAGGTGAGGCCGCCCAGGGCCAGGGAGAGGCCGGCGAGGGTGGGGCTCAGGCCCCGCTGGGTGACGAGCATCAGCGGTACGAAGGACTCGGCCGCGATGAACGCGCCGGCGGCGATGCCCCGGAGCAGGACCACGGAGGGCAGGCCGCGGGCCGCCCGCCAGGTGCCGTGCGGCAGCAGTCCGCGGACGGTGGGCACGAGGAGCGCGGCGCCCGCGGCGGCCGGGAGCAGCGAGAGCCAGCGCAGCTCCTGGCCGCCGTACTGGAGGAGCGCGGCACCGGCGGAGAGGCCGAGCGCGAGGCGGATCCGGCGGCGGTCCCAGGGGACGGCGGGGGCGTCCGGGTCGGCGGGGCCCGAGGCGGTGCGGCGTATCGCGGGCAGGGCGAGGGCCAGCGGGAAGACGACGAGGGCGGGGATGCCGAGGAAGACCCAGCGCCAGCCGAGGTGCTCGGTGACCGTTCCGGAGGCGAGGGGTCCGACGACGGAAGGGACGACCCAGCTCGCGGCGAAGGCGGCCATGATCGCGGGCCTGAGGTGTTCCGCGTAGGCGCGCCCGACGATCACGTACAGCGCGACGATGACGAGGCCGCCGCCGAGGCCCTGGACGGCGCGGCCGAGGATGAACAGCCACATGGCGCCGGCGGTCCCGGAGAGGAGCAGTCCCGCGGCGAAGGCGCTGATGCCGGCGGTCAGGGGCGCGAGGGGGCCCTGCCGGTCGGACCACTGTCCGGCGAGGACCATGCCGAAGAGGCTGGTGGTGAAGTACGCGGAGAAGGCGAAGGCGTAGAGGGAGACGCCGTTCAGCTCGCGGGCGGCGACGGGCATGGCGGTGCCGACGGCGGTCGCCTCGAAGGCGATGAGCAGGACGACGGAGACGATGCCGATGCTGAGCGCCCGATGGGCCGGGTCGAGAAGGGACCCCTGGGTGGCGTGGTCGGCGGCACGGGGTCCGGGATTGCCGGCGACGTCATCCGCGTCGGCACCGACGTCGGCGTCACGGGGTTCGAGGGCGCTCATTTCCCCAGAGTAAGTGGTGAAGCGCTGAATGACCCCTGTCAGGAGTCCCGGTGCCGCTCAGCCCTTGGACGTACGACCGTGAACGCGGTGTGGCAGCGGTATTGCAGTCGCGTGGCGCGGCCCCCGGAACCCTTGAGCCCCTCCCGGCCCCCGCCCTACCGTCGTACTCGTTGCACCACACGACCGTGTGCCCGAGTGGTTGAGGGGCCGGCCTGCAAAGCCGGTTACGTCGGTTCGAATCCGATCACGGTCTCCAAGCGATCTCGCTCACGGGATCTTCACAACCACCCACCGGGTGTGCGAAGGTCCGCCGCATGAGCGATCAAGGCAGACGCAAACTGGGCGTCCTCGTGGGCGTGGGCGCCGCCGGAGCCCTGTTGCCCGGCATCACCCTGGGCACGGAGACGACGGCAGCCGTCCTCTCCGTCCTCGTCGCCACGCTGGTGATCACGGTGCTCACCCAACTGATCCACATCGGCCCGTCGGCCCGCGTCCCCCTCCCGATCCTGACAGCCCTCGGCCTCGCCGGCTTCGCCCAGGACGCCCTCATCTGGTGGCTCCTGTCCTGGCTGGGCCCGAAGATCTCGGACCTACGGGTCGAGGGCCTGGCCACGATCCTCCTCGCGGCCCTGATCACCCGGGCGACGGTGCTGCTGCTGTCGCAGCTGTCCCCGGCCGCCGAGACGGCCGGGGACTGAGCCAGGAGGTCAGCGGGGCAGCAGCTTCTCATGCACGGTGACCTTCTCCGCACACCCGAGCAGCTCCCGGGTGCTCTCCGCCAGCGCCTTCAGGAGCTGATCCGTGGACACGGACCGGTCCGTGCGGTCCGTATCGGCCACGGAGACCTGGAGCGGCAGCTCCTCGCCCTGTCCGGCCCGGGTGCCGGGGACCGTGCACGGCATGATGAGGGGGTGGCCGTCGAGCCCCTCCCGGCGGTCGAGGTAGACGCCCTTCGCCACCTCGCGGAAGTCACGCGAGTGCTTCCCGTCGGTCACGAAGGTCACGTCGTACGTCGACCAGCCGACCGTGGCGTTGACCCAGGCTTCCTTCCCGTCGACCCGGCCCTCGATCTGGCAGGGCCGGAAGGTCGTTCGTGAGAGCTTGTCCGTGTCGGGATCCCAGGCCTGCGCCTCTGCGAGCATCCGCTCCTTCATCTCGGTGAGCGAGCGGTCGTGCGGCTGGAAACCACCCCCGAGATCGGTTCGGAGCGCCTCGACGTTCCGCTCCCCGACGAGCAGCTCACACACCCCCGGAGCGGCTGCCGACGCGGAGCTCTCCCCATCGGTGCCCCCGCCCGCGCCCGCGCCCGCGGAACAGGCCGACAGGGCGAGCGACACGGCGACGATCCCGACCGTCCTCACGCCTCGCACCCCTCCTGGACCGCCCATGTCACTTCGGCAGCAGCGAGGTGGGCACCGTGACCGCGTTCTCGCAGCCGAGCCGCTTCTGCGTGTCCCGCAGGAGAGGCGTCAGCAGGCTCCCGGCCAAGGCTTCCTCGTCGTCGCCGATCCCTTGGCTTCGCGCCGACACCTGGAGCGGCAGTTCCCGCTCCTGCCCGGCGGCCGCTCCGGGAACCCGACAGGGAATCACGGCGACAAGGGCGGTCATCGGCTGCTGCTCCCACTGGACGTACACGTCCTCGGCGACCTTGGTCCACTTCCGTTCCTTGTCGTCCACGGTGACGGAGTCCATGGTGAGGACGGACCACTGGACCCGCGCGTCGACCCGCTTGACGTTCTCTCCGTCCGCCGTGGACATCCGGCACGGCTCGTACTTGGAACGTGACAGGTCCTCGCTCCCGGGGACGTACGCCCGCGCTTCCTTGAGCATCGACTCCCGGACGTCCTCCAAGGGCCGGCTCTCGGCCCGGAAGTCGGAGTCGCCCAGGGCCGCGCGAGCCGCGGACACGCCTTCGGCTCCGAAGACCTCCTCGCAGACCTTCAGCGCGGTCGCCGTCTCCGGGGCGGCCCCACCGGACTCTCCTTCCCCGGAGCACGCCGTCAGTGCGAGCGACAGCACCGCGACGAAGGCGGTCGCGGCGCCCCATGTCTTCCTCGTTCTCTGCGTCACTTGTTCCTCGTCAGGTTCTGGACGTCCAGGCGGCCCGCGTCGTAGGAGTGCTCGACCGCCGCCATCAGGTCCCGCCTCTCCTGTTGTGTCATGCCGTGCGTCTCGGCCAGGTTCAGGAGGGGAACGGCCGCGGCGGCCTCCCCCGCCTTGCTCACGTCCAGGACGGCACCGTCGGCCTCGTCGTCGTTCTTGTACTCGTTGTCCTTCAGGTACTGCAGTGTGTCCGCGGCGTAGCCCGTGCTGACCGTGGATCCCACGGTCTCCATGACCAGCGGGACAGCGGTCGCCGCCACGAGACCGGCGGCAGGGCCGAGGACCACGGCCGAACCGACGCCGACCACCACGGCGACACTGCCGCTGACGGCCGATTTACGCCACTCCGCCTGCTGCTCGAGCGCCAGGTTCTTGGCGTCTTCCTGATCCTTGTAGTCCATGGAGATCTGCGCGACACGCGATTCGTCGAGGATTCCGTGGACCTTGGTGGCGTTGTGCGCGAAGCTGAGGGCGGAGTCCTTGTCACCCTCCAACGCCTTGATTCCACTGGCCTCGAAGACCTGCTGCGCGGCGGACATCGTCTTGTACCCGTCCTCGTCGCTCGCCACGGCGTTCATGAACCGGAGGCTCGCTGCCTCCCCGAAGTCCGTGCGGGAGCTGCCGTCGCTGCTCGCCGGGAAGAGCTGGTCCCTGCCCAAGGAGTCGCCTGTGCCACCGAAGTTGTACGTCGAGTAGTTCAGGTCGTCGATGTAGGCCGCGCCCATGTTGCCCAGGCTGTCCATCAACGGCTTGTGCTGCTCGCGCAGTTCGGTGTTCGTCCCGTACGAGTCGATGACCTGCTTCATGATCTCGGCGGACTTCTCGTCGCGGTGCAGCTGCGGGGTGGGGTCGTCCCAGCCGTGGCCCGTGGTCGCCGCCTCCAGGGCGTGGCCGAGGGCGTCCGGCATGTACTCCGCGGTCTTCTTCCAGTCGTCCGGGTTGTGCCCCTCGATGTCGGGGAAGAACTCGTACTCCTTGTTCTGGAAGTACTTCAGGTAGCCGTCGTTCTGGTTCCCGTCCTTCTTCGGGTCCAGGTCGATCGTCCCGCCGACACTTCCGTCCTTGTTGTAGGACGTCGGCTCCTTGGAGAAGTACTCCTTCGCCGCCTCCGGGCTGTGTCCAAGGGCTTCCAGCATCGAGACCATCGGGTCGAAGCCCGAGCCGTTGACGCCCGACGGGTTGTACTGGTTCTTGAGCCAGCCGCCGCCCATCGGCTTGCTGTCGGCGAACATGTACGGGTCCTTCGCGTGGAGCTGTGTCACGTGCTCCGCGATCGGGACCAGGAACTTCTTGTCGTAGTCGCCGTAGCGCATGATCCCGCCGAGCAACTGGTACCCGAACGCCGGGTTGTTGTCGTACTTGACCAGCGGGATCCGCTCCGTGCCCAGCTTGCGCATCTCCGTCGACCACTTGTCGGTCCACGCGTCGCCGCCCTGCGTCGCCGTCGCCAGGTTCATGCCCAGGTTCTTCTGGAGGTCCTGGACATCGGCGAGGCGCTGCTTGTCGACCTTCGAGTAGTCGTACGTGTCCGTGGACAGCTGGCCGAAGAACTCCAGGGCACCCTTCGGGCCGAGGCCGTCGTAGAAGGTGCGGGAGAACTCCTTCGAGGCGCTGTTGTCCTTCAGCAGCTCGTTGAGGCGCATCAGCTCCTCGTGGGAGATGTCCCGGCCCTTCTTCGCCAGGTCGACGGCGCGCTGCGCCTCCTCGGCGTCGAGGCTGGTGTACTTCGGGGCGCTGAAGTTGTGCTTGTCCCCGGTGATGTTGGCCTTGAGCGCGTTGGAGCAGGACACGTCGGCGTCGTCGCAGGTCTCGACGATCGCGTCGATCCGCCGCTGCATCGCCTCGATGTCGGCGCGCTCCTTGCGGACCATGTCCTGGAAGTCGGGGTCGTGCCGCATCCCCTGGTCCTTGGTCGAGGACAGCGGCTCCACGGCCTCGACCGTGCCGCTGGAGGTCACCCTGAAGCGCTTGGCCGGCGCCTCCGTGTCCACGATCTTCTTGAGCTCGTCCTTCGCCTTCTTGAAGGCGTTGTAGCCGTCCTCCAGGACCTTGTGGATGCCGTCCGCCGCCTTGGCCGCGTCGTCGAACTCCTTCGCGGTCTTGTCCACGAACGGCTTCGTGACCTCGGCGTTCACCCCGCGCCAGTAGTCGTCCTTGGCCTTCGCCGCCATCGTCGTACGGGCGTCGTCGGCGAGGGTGCCCAGCTTGCCCTTCATCGCGGCCCAGTCGTCGGCCGCGGCCTTCATCTTGTCCAGGGGCGCCTGGTACACGTTGTCAAAGGTCAGCACAGCAGGTCCCCCGGCTACTTGAGGTACTCGTTGATCCTGGAGGCCGAGAGGGCCGCCTTGATGTCCGCCTCTTCCCTGGCGTGCGAGGCAGCGCTGTAGTCGAGGTGGTTGGAGATGTTGGCGCAGGCGTCGAGCAGCGTGTTCAGTTGCGAGCTCCACGTCTCCTGGACGGTCGACATCGCGGAACCGGTGAGGAAGCCGTGGCTGGACATGCCCGTCGCCGCCTCCGTGGTGTTCGTACGCGCGTGGTTCCCGTCCTTGACCAGCCGGCCGTGCAGGGCGTAGGCGGCGCTGCCGATGGCTCCGAGCTTGTCCTGGTCGACGCTGAGGTCGGCGTTCCCGCCGCCCCCGCCGCCGGGCTCGGGGGCGACCTGGTTGAGCCGCATGCCCACACTGTCCGTGGCCCCGGACGCGGACGTGGACCGGGCGGTGGCCCACTCCTGATCGAACGACATGCTCTCCCCCGTGACGGTGATGGTTCGGGATTCGCCTCAGCAAGTTCCGTGCCCACGGAAACACGGCGATCGTAGTCCCATGGGGATCCGTGCGGGCCACACCCACGGGGAATCACCGCCGCCCCCGGGATCTTCACGGCCGCCGCACGCCGACTTCACCTTCGCAACCCGGACAGCCCGGACTTTCCCGGACCACACCGCGGCCGGCGCACCGCGGAACCCGTCCTGGCGGCCCTCCCGGGCACGGCCCCGCGCCCTCGCCTCGGTAGGCTCGGCCCGCCCCCGTCACCACGGGGCGCACGGACGACGGGGGGCAGCACCGGTGGAACAGTCGCGCACACAGCAGGAGTCCGCGCGGCGGATCGGCCCGTTCCGGCTGATCACCCGTCTCGACCCGCCCCATGCCGTGACGCCCTGCCGCCGGTTCGTGGCCCGTACCGAGGACGGCGCGCACACCGTGCTCCTGAGCACCCCGCTGCCCGGCACCGATCCGGCCGGGTTCGCCGCCGAGGCCGACGCCGCCCGGCACCTCATCGGCCCGTGGATCGCCCCGGTGACGGGCGTGGCGGGGCCGGGTGAAGCCCCCTGGTACGCGAGCCCGTACGTCCCGGCGCTCCCGCTCCCGGTGGCCCTCACCGTCCACGGCGGCCCGCTGCCCGAGGCCACCGTCCGGGCCGTCGGCGCCACCCTCGCCGAGGCACTGTCCGCCGCGCACGCCCAGGGCCTCACCCACGCCGGGGTCTCCCCCGCCGCCGTCCTGCTGACCGCCGACGGCCCCCGCCTGACCTGCTACGGGGCGGTACGGGCCGCCTCGGCCGAGGGCGAGCCCCGCACTGGCCTGCCCGGCCTCGACCCGGGGGCGCTCGCCCCCGAGCAGGCCTCCGGGGGCCGTCCGCGTCCGCCGGGTGACGTCTTCGCGCTCGGCGCGGTCCTCGCGTATGCCGCCACCGGGCACACCGTGCCCGAGCGCGACGAACTGCCGCCCGCCCTGCGCCCGGTGATCTCCTCCTGTCTGGCCCGCGACCCGGCCGACCGGCCCGCGGCCGCCGCCCTGGCCGGCGCGCTCGCGCCACCGACCTCGCACGAGACGGTCCTGTCCTCGGCGAGCTCGCTCCTCGCCCCCGGTTGGCTGCCGGGCCGGGTGGTCGCCGCGCTCGCCCGCCAGTCCGCGGAACTCCTCGCCGCCGAACTCACCGGGCCGGCGCGGGCCTGACCCGACCGAACGCCCTGAGCCGGCGCGGGCCTGACCCGACCGAACGCCCTGAGCCGGCCCGGACCTGATCCCGACCGAACGCCCCGGGCCGACGCGGGGCTCACCCCGCCGCCCGACCGCCCCGCCGCCCGACCGCTCTGCCGCCCCGCCGCCCCGCCGCCCCGCAAGACATCCTTCCCACACCCCCGGATCTGACGGACCACATCGCATGCTGTCGCCCCTGACCCACGACGACCCGGCCGACGTCGCCACCTACCGTCTCCTCGCCCGCCTCGGCTCCGGCGGCATGGGCACGGTCTACCTGGCCCGCTCGCCCGGCGGCCGTACGGTCGCGCTCAAGACCGTGCACGCGCGGCTCGCCACCGACCCCGCCTTCCGCGCCCGTTTCAGGCTGGAGACGGACGCGGCGCGGATCATCGGCGCCCGGCACGGAGCGGCCGTCGTCGACGCCGACCCGCTGGCCGAGACGCCGTGGCTGGCCACCGAGTACGTCCTCGGGCCGCCGCTCGACGACGCCGTCGCGCTCGGCGGCCCGCTCCCCGAGCCGACCGTCCGCGCCCTCGGCGCCGCGCTCGCCGGGGCACTCGCCCAGCTGCACTCCTCGGACGTGGTCCACCGCGACCTCAAGCCGTCGAACGTCCTCGTCACCGCGTACGGCCCGAAGATCATCGACTTCGGCATCGCCCGCGCGGCCGGCGACGAGCACCTCACCCGGACGGGAGCGGCGGCCGGCACGCCCGCCTTCATGTCGCCCGAGCAGGCGAGCGGCCAGGAACACCCGCCCGCGGGGGACGTGTTCGCGCTCGCCGGCGTCCTCGTCTTCGCGGCCACCGGCCACGGCCCCTTCGGTACGGGCTCCCCCGCCGACCTCCTCTACCGCGTCCGCTATGCCGAGCCCGACCTCACCGGCGTACCGGAGGCCCTTCTGCCGCTCCTGACGGCCTGCCTCGCCAAGGACCCGGCCGCCCGCCCCACCACCAGCACCCTGATCGACCAGCTCCACGACGGCCACGGCGAGTTCGCCGACCACCTCCCGCCCCTCCTCCTCACCGACATCGCCCGCCGGGCGACCGACGTCTGGCTGCACAGCCCGTACCGCCTCCCGGCCCCGGCGGGCGCGGCCGTCGCGGAGACCGCCCCGAACACCCCGCTCTCCCGCCGCCGCGCCCTCACCCTGGGCGGCGGCTCCGCCCTGGGCCTCGCGGGAGCGGGCGCGGGCGTGTGGGCGTGGCTGAACTCCCGGGACACCACCACCGGGGCCGGCGGCACCCCGTCCCCGACCGGCCCCACGGCCATCCCCGCCCCGACATCCGCCGACGGCGCGCCCGCGGCACTGTGGCAGGACTCGGTCCTCGACCGCGAGCAGAGCATCACCCCGCTGCTCGCCGGCACCGACGTCGTGGGCTTCGCCGAGACCGTCTCCTTCCGTGCCGTCGACACGAAGACCGGCAGCGAACTCTGGTCCGACTCCATGGTCATGGAACCCCACCAGATCACCACCGACGGCACGAACTTCTACGTCTCCGACGGCAACTTCGAGGGACCAGGCGCCCTGAAGATCCGCACGCTCGCGGCCCGCACCGGCAAGGAGGCCGCCCGGACGATCGAGCTGAAGGGCATCGACGGAACGACCACGGAGCTCCTCACCTCCGTCGGTGGGATCCTCTTCACCGCCTCACGCCTGGGCAAGCGGGAAATCGATCCGGACGCGGACAACATCGGCTGGCACCTGCTCGCCGTCAACGTGCGCACGGGCAAGGAGGCGTGGCGGCAGCCGTACGAATGGGACGGCGTCCGCCCCTGGCTCGCCCAGGTCGTCGGCGACCAGCTGATCCTCGGCAAGAACAGCGGCGACCTCAAGACCTTCCTCGTCCAGTCGAGGGACGTCCGCACGGGCCGGCAGCTGTGGAAGCGACGGCTGCCGCTGGAGGACTCCGCCCTCTTCAGGCCCGGCCATCTCGCGCTCGACGACCGGCACGTCTACCTGGGCGGCGACCGACTCCGGGCGCTGCGCCTCTCCGACGGCGGGATCGCCTGGGAGTACGGCTCCGGTACCGGCACCACCAACTACGGAGTGCCGGTCGTCTCACGCGGGTTCGTCTACGCGCAGGAGGCCGGGGACACCCAGGGAATCGTGGCGGTCGGGGCCCAGCACGGCATCCGTGCCTGGAGGCAGTTTCCCTCCGACCGTCCTCTCACCCCTGAATTCTTCAGGGCCCCCGTCGTCGGCGAGAGGTACGTGTACGCCCCCGTGCGGGGCGGCCTGAGCGCGGTCGATCCAAGGAGCAACCGCGCGGCCTGGGTGTTCGAGACGGACGCCACGCGCTACGTCGTCGACAAGGAGCGGACCCGCATCATCGGGGCCGGGCCGTCGTCCGTCGTGGCCATCCCCTACGCCTGAGCACTCTCGTCCTCTTCCCCGTCACCGAACCGGAAAGCACTCTTCGTGACCACGCAGCCCCTCGCCACCGGCGACCCGCTCCGGCTCGGCCCTTACCGCCTCCTCGGCGTCCTCGGCGAGGGCGGCATGGGCAAGGTGTACATCGGCCGTGACGGCTCCGGTGCCCCCGCCGCCGTCAAGGTCCTCCGCCCCGAACTCGCCCACGACCAGCACCTCGCCCAGCGGTTCGTGCGCGAGGCCGACATGGCGCGGGCCGTCACGAGCCGTGGCGTGGCACGGGTCCTCGACGCGCAGACGGAGGGCGGGCGGCCGTGGATCGCCGCCGAGTTCCTCGCCGGCCCGACGCTGGACGTCGCCGTCCGTACGTACGGGCCGATGAGCGTGCCGGCGGTCCGCGCCCTCGCCGCCCACCTCGCCAGCACGCTGCACGACATCCACGCCGCGGGGCTCGTCCACCGCGACCTGAAGCCCGCGAACATCGTGCTCACCTCCACCGGCCCCCGGATCATCGACTTCGGCATCGCCCGCCCCGAGCACGGGCTCACCCTGACGACGACCGGCCAGATCCCGGTCACCCCGGGGTACGGGGCGCCGGAGCAGGTCCTGGGGCAGCGCGTCGGCCCCGCGTCGGACGTGTTCTCGCTGGGCGCGGTCCTCGCCTACGCGGCGAGCGGCCGGCGCACCTTCGACGCAACCCATGTGGCGGCGGTGCAGTACGAGGTCGTCCACGGCGCCCCGGACCTGAGTCTGGTGCCGCCGGAGCTCCAGGAGCTCATCGGCCCGTGCCTGGCGAAGGACCCGGCGTTCCGCCCGTCACCGCCGCAGGTGGCCCAGGCCTTCGCCCCGCCGAAGGGCGCCGACCAGGCCTGGCGCAAGGGGCCGCTCGCCGAGGACATCAAGCGGCGCGAGACCGCCACGAAGCGCCTCGCGGCCCCCGAGGAGACCGCCGTACCCGGAGCCAGGCCGACGCGGCGCCGCTTCCTCACCGGCGCGGCCGTGGGCGTGGCGGTCCTGGGCGCCGGCGGCGGGGCGGGCGCCTGGTGGCTGAACCGCGAGGAGAAGTCACCGACGGCCGGCGTGCCGCCCGCCGTGGCCACCCCCGAGGCGGCCTTCCTCTCGATCGTCGACAGTCCGTACGGCGAGACCCCGAAGCCCCTATGGGGGCCCCAGGAAGTCGCGGCCGACGGGGAACTCCCGCTGCCCGTACGGGACGTCCTGATCACGCAGGCGAAGACGGGCGGCCTGCGCGCGCTGTCCGTCACGACCGGCAAGGAGCGATGGCGGGCCAAGGAGATCGACGCCGACGCCGGTTACGTCTCCGTCGCCGACCGGCTCGTCGTGGGCGTCGACAAGAACGGCGTCGCACACGCCTTCGTCGCCTCCACCGGCAAGCCCGTCTGGCAGACCCAGAACGACGTCGACGACCTCCTCGCCGCCGACGACACCCACGTCTACCTGGTGTCGAAGGACAACGAGTTGCGCGCGCTCAACGCCTGGACCCTCGCCATCGCCTGGACGCGCCCGATGACGTCCCCCCGCTCCCACAACGGCCCCGCGAGGGCCGCCGTCGGCAAGAAGCGGCTCGTGATCCACGGCAGGGACGGCTATGTCGCCGCGCTCTACACGGAGACGGGCGAGAAGGACTGGGAGGTCAAGAACCAGGGCACCGAAGGCCGGCCCCCCGTGCTCAGCGACAACACCGCCTACCTCGTCGGCCCCACGCTCATGGCCCGCCGCCTCGACCGCGGCGACTTCCTGTGGGAGCAGGAGCTCCTCAGCGACACGAGTGCGCCCTGGGGCACACCGGCCGCGGACGGCGAATACGTCATCGCCGTCCACGGACCCAGCGTCAATCGCTACAGCACGGGACCGGGCCTCCGCTTCCCGCTCTCGGACTGGTACGTAGTCCTGGACGGCCTGGGTCCGGACCTCGGCACACCCCACCCCCCTGGGGTGGCGGGCTCGACGGTCTGGGTCCCCTCCACCGACAACAGCGAGGTCCAGGTCTTCCACAAGACCACCCACGAGAAGCTCTTCACAGCGAGGATCGAGCGCCAGGGCTACTACCAGTTCGCGAGCGACGGCAACCGTCTCTTCATCGCCCGCGGCGGCAAGATCTTCGCCATGCCGGTGTACGGCAGGTAGGACGGTCTCCGGTCCGTTCGTCTCAGGACGTCGGGTTCGCGATGGGCGAGGGCACACCCGTCGCGAGTCCGTCCTCCTCGCAGCCCAGCTCCTCGGAGACCTGCCGGGCCGCCGCGTTGGCGAGGGTGATCAGCCGGGTCCGCTGCTCCATGTCCGTCTCCGGGACGCCCGCGGGGCCCCGGACGGCGGTCTCCACGACGATCGTGCGGGCGGGCGCCCCGAGGCGGCAGGAGAAGTAGAGCCTGCCGAGGCCGGAGGAGGAGAAGGCCTGCAGCCCCGAGGTGTAGGAGGTCACCTTCTTGGCGTGCTCCGGATTCAGTCCCGGAGCCTTCTGAGCCGCGTTCAGCTCGACGGAGAGCTCGGTCTTCCGCTCCTTCTCGCCCCCGGCGGGCTGGAGACGGCAGTACGTCACCGGCTGCGGCCGGTAGGAGTCGGCCAGTGGCGCACGGGTGGCGTCACGCAGCCCGTCGAGGGCCTCGTCCCGCTCCGACAGGTCGTCCGTGAAACGCTCGGCGTCCATGGCGGACGTGAGCGCGGCGGCGGCGGGAGCCTTCTCGGCGAATCCCCCGCAGACCTCGGACGCCGACAGGCCCCGCGGCTCCGTCGTGGCCTCCCCACCGTCGCCGCCGGAGCAGCCCGTGAGGAGAACGGCCACGACGGCGGCCGCCCCGATCCTTGCCGGCATGGAGCTCATGGACGTCACTTCTTCTCGTACGGGTCGGGGAGCGAGTTGTCCCGGGAGTGCATGCGCGAGTCCCGGACGTACTTGACCAGCTCCTCGTCGAGGTAGTTGCGGTCCTTCTCGCTCCAGCCCGGGGCGTTCGCATAGGCGATGCCGGGCCGCAGCGAGTTCTCCTTGCCCATGGCGAGCGCCTCGTCCTTGAGATCGTCGGACTTCTTCTTGAGCATCTCGTCCTTCTCGTACTTCTCGGCCATGTCGTCCGCCTCCATGCCGATGAAGGTCACCACGGCCCCGCCCACCGTCTCGGCGGCCAGCGGTACGAGTACGCCACCGGCGCCGCCGGTCAGGGCGACGACGCCACCCGCGGCGACCGCGCCCACTCCGAACTTGACCCATTCGGTCGTCTTGCCGACGGCCTTCTTGTGCTCCTCGGAGTCCTTGTCGTAGTCCTTGTCGATCTGCGCCATGCGGGACTCGTCCATGATTCCCTGCGCCTCCGAGCCGATGCGCAGGGTCGTCCGCGCGTCGGTGAGGTCGCGGTCGTCGAAGGTCGATCCGGGCTTGGGGCCCACCTCGTCGAGGACGCTCGTCGTGTACAGCATCTCGGCCGCCGAGAGGGTGGAGTGCCCGGTCTCGCTCTGCGACACGATGCCCATGAAGTTGACGGCGTCGCCGCGGTTCCAGAGCAGCCCGGTGTCGAACTCCTCGCCGAAGCGCGACTTGCCCTTGTCGTCGTTGTTGCCGAAGGGGGAGTTGGTCTTCTCCTCCATCGTCGTGTCGCTGTCCGTCTCCAGGGAGCGGTTCAGCTCGTCGATGTAGGCGGCGCCCATCTTGCCGAGGCTGTCGTCGATGCCCGGCTGCTCGTGCATGTACTTGGGGTCGCTGCCGTACCGCTCGACGACCTTCTGCATGACCTCCGCGTTCTCCTTGGTCCGTACGTCCTTGAGACCCTCGGTCTCGGCGTCGTACGGATGCCCGGTGGTCGCGGACTCCAGGGCGTGGCCGAGCGCGTTGTAGCCCGGCTCCCTCGTCAGGTCACCCTTGTCGTTCAGCTCCTCGGGCCACTGGCGGTCCTTGGAGAAGTAGTCGAAGGGGTCGAGCTTCTTGTCGTCCTTGGTGTTCTCGGGCGTGACGTCGATGTCGTTGTTGAAGAACTCCGTCGATGCCTTCGGGTTGTGGCCGAGCGCCTCCATGAAGCCGATCATGGGGTCCTTGCCGAGGTCGCCGCCCTGCCAGTTCAGGTGGCTCGGCATGCCGCTCATCTGCTGCCAGGCCCGGTCGGCGGGCAGCCGCCCGTCGTGGGTCATCTTCCGCTCGGTGACGACGAGGCCGTTGCCGTAGTCGCGCAGGAACTTGTCGTCGTAGTCGCCGACCCGCATCAGGTTGCTCATGACCTGGAAGCCGTACGGGCTGGTGCCGCGCGTCTGGATCGGCTCGCTGCCGGCCTTGATGACGTCGGACTTCCACTGCTCCATCTCGGGGCTCGTGGAGTGGGTCGCGGTGGCGAGCGTCAGACTCCAGTTCGTCTGGAGCTCCTTCAGCTTGTCCCGGTGGTCGACGCCCAGGCGGGAACCGTCGCTGGGGTCGCCCATGTCGGCCCAGTACTCCATGCTGCCCTTCGGCCCGACCTCCAGGGCGAACTTCTCGGCGAAGTACGGGTCCTTCTGGTTGGCCTTGAACAGGGCGTTGAGCTTGTCGATCTCCGCCGGGGTGGCCTCGTCGCCCTTCTTGTACAGCTCGTAGGCGGCGTGCGCGTCCTCGGCGTCCTGGGCCTTGGAAGCCGTCTTGAGGGAGTCGTAGCTCGTGCCGGAGAAGTTGTTCCTGTCCGTGCCCACGAGGGCACGCAGGGCGCGGGAGGCCACGTCGTCGGCTTCGTTCGCCCGGTCGACCGCCGCCTTGATCGCGGACCGCATCGCCTCGAAGTCGGCCTGTTCCGGCTTGGGCCCGTCGTAGTCCTTGGACCGGCGGTCGGGGTGGATCAGGTAGCTGACGACGCCGTCCTGGTCGATGCGGATGCCCTTGCCCGGAGCCTGTTCGACCAGTTTCTCCAGCTCGCTCTTGGCGGCCCGGAACTCGGACTCCGCGTCCCGCAGGATGTTGCGGATGCTGGTCGCCTCGGTCAGGGCGTCACCGAACTCCTTCGCGGTCTTGCGGACGAAGGACCGGGTGACCCCGGCGTTCTCGCCCTTCCAGTCGGCCTTGTCGGCCTTGCCCTTGAGACCGGTGTCGGCTTTCTCCTTGGACTTCTCCAGCTTGGAGACCGCCTCCGACCAGACCGTGACAGCCTCCTTGAGGCTGCCGAGCCGGGCGTGGAGAACCTGGTCGAACTTCAGCATCTAACGTCCCTCGTCAGCCGTTGCCGTACCGCGCTGTGCCGTCGGCTTACTTGAAGTGTGCGTCGATCGTGGACATGGAGAAGTTCGTGATCAACGTCTCTTCGTGGTTGGCGTGGCTGATGACCGTGTCCTCAAGGTGGTTGTGGATGTGCGCGCAGGCGCTGAGGAGCGTCTCGCACTGGTCGCGCCACGTGTCCCACATGGTCCACATCGCCGACCCGGTCAGGAAGCCGTCGCCGTCGAGGCTCTTGGCCGCCGTGTCGGTCTGGGCTCCCGCGTGGAAGGCGTCCCGCTCGAACCAGTGGAAGAGCTCCTGGGCCTCGTTGCCGATGGCCTTGAGGTCGGCGGACGTCACCTTGTAGTCGCTGGGGCCGCCGCTGCCTCCGCCGGGCTCGGCGGGCACACCGTTGAGCCTCATCGCCGCCGCCTGGCCGCGGGCTTGGCTCCACTCCTCGTCGAACGACATCTACTTCCCCATGCGTGAGTTACGGACGTCCAGCGGCAGGGCGCGTGTTCAGCCCCGGCGTGAACGGAGTACGGATACGGCGACGGCGGCGCCGATCAGGACGGCCGCGCCGATGCCGAGCCCGGTCCACAGGCCGGTGTCGCTGCCCTCGTCGCTCGCGACGGGTCCGGGCGCGGGCGCCGCGGAAGAGGGCTCCACCGGCCCCGGGTCGGCCGAGGGCAGGTTGTCGTCAGCGGAGGGCGTGGCGGTCGCGGCCTCGGTGAGGTCGTCGATGGGCCGGACGTCGGCCGGACCCGGGTCGCCGGGCGTCTTCAGCGTGCGGAGCGGGCGGATGGCGCCGTACCCGATGAAGTCACTGCGCTTGTCGCCGTCTTTCGGCCCGGCGATGGTGTTGAGCATGACCTTCAGGACCTGGTTGTTGGTCCATTCGGGGTGCTTCGACCAGAGGAGCGCGGCGGCGGCGGAGGCGAGGGCGGTGGCGTCACTGGTGCCGGTGGACTTGCAGACGCCGCCGTCGTCGCAGGCGGCGACGATGTCCTTGCCGGGGGCCACGATGTCGACCTGATCCCCGTGCTGGGACATCGGGACATGCGTGAGCTTCTGATCGACTGCGCCGACACCGACGACGCCGGGAGTGGCCCCCGGGTACTCCACGACGTTGCCCTTGTCGCCGGTGTTGCCGGTGGAAGCGAAGACGAGGGCCCCCTTGTCGAGGGCGTACTTCACGGCGTCCGTCAGCTCCTGCGAGCCCGACCTGGCACCTTGCGAGATGTTGATGACCTTGGCACCGGAGTCGACCGCGAAACGGATGGCCTCGGGGGCCAGCTTGTTGAACTCCGCGTCCGCGTCCGCCATGCTGCGGTCCTGATCCGCGGCCGGAAGCCGAACGGGGAGGATCTTCACCCCGGGGGCGAGGCCGAACGCCCCCGCGCCTCCATTGGCCTTGCCCGTGCCGGCGATGATCCCCGCCATGCCCGTGCCGTGGCCTTCGACATCGGTGTGCTCGTCCCCCGGCGCCTCGGGAGCCAGGTCCTTGCCGTCCAGAACCTGCCCCTGGAGGTCGGGGTGGGTGTCCTCCACGCCGCTGTCGATCACTGCGACCGTGACGCCTTTACCCGTGCTGAGCTGCCAGATCTCCTCGGCGCCCATGGCGTCCAGGTGCCACTGCCGGTCTCGGACACCCGCTGCCTGAGCGGGGACGGAAGCGATGCCCACCAGCAGCATCCCCAAGGCGGCCGAGGCGGTAGCTCGGGCACGACTCCGTCGAATACTGCTGGTACGCATCTACTTCCGCTTCCTCGCGCTGATCAGTCGATGACGGGCGGCGCCGCGCGGCGGTTGCCCTGCTGCCAGGTCTCCTCGTCCTCGACAAGGTAGTCGGGACGCTCTCCGTTCTGCTCCTCGCGCTCACGGCCGGCCGGCGTGGAGCCTCCGCGAACGAGGCCGGAGCCACCGGGCGTGAAGGGCCGCGCGGCGCCGGCGGCGCCGGGGCGCTGCGCCTTGCCTCCGACGACTCCGCCGGACTCGCCGGCGAGGCGGCGTCCGCCGCTGATGCCGTTCTGTCCGGCGCCCATGCCGCCGCCCATCGGTCCGCCCATGGGACCGCGGCCCATGGCGTTTCCGTTGCGGCCGCCGGTCTCGGTGCCGATGACGGTGCTGCGCGGGATGCCCGTCGAGGGCCGGCCCGTCTGGGGAACCTGACGGCCGCCGCTGATGCCTTCGCGGGGGCCGCCCAGCGGGCCCGGCATGCCCGGGAGGCCACGGGGGCCGGTGGTCATCGGGTTGCGCGTGCCGCCGGTGACGGGGCCGGTGGGACGCACCTGGCCGGGGCCGGTCTTCCCCGTGAGGGGAGGGATGCCGGTGGTCGTCACGAACGGAGGCGTAGCGCCGTCCGGCTTGGTGATCGGCGGCGGACCGCCGGGGGTCTGCGTCGTCGGTCCGGTCGTGGTCGGCGGCAGGGTGTCGACGCTGTCGATGCCGAGATCCACGGGAGCGTCGGGCCGCACTTCCGGCCGGATCACCTGGGTCGGCCTGGTCGTGTCATCGGACGGCCGGGTCACGGTCGAGTCGGGCGTGGTCGGCGAGTCGGGCGTGGTCCGCGAGTCCGGCTGCGACCGCGTGGTGTCCGTGCCTGTGGTCCGGCTGTCGCTCGTCGGGTACTGGACGCGCTCGGTCTCGCCCTGCCGGCCACGGCCGGTGTCCTGCGGCACGAACGCCCCCGGCGGCGGCGGGAACGTCGGCGGGACGTTGTTGCCCATGTGGAGGGACGACCACTTGTACGCCTCCGAGAGGCGGTCCATCTCCTTCGCCGCCGCCTCCTTGTTCGCCGCTTCCTTGGCCTCGATGGCGGCGAGCTCCTCGCTCGCGGCCATCTGGGACCGGGCGTTGCCGGCGATCGTCCGGGAGTCGGGGTCGTTGCGGTACTTCAGCGCCGCTTCGAGGTTCTCCTTGGCAGACGCGTGCGACGTGTACCGGGGCATGGCGCTCTGCGCCGAGGCGATGGCGGAGGAGTTCTCCTCCATCCACTTGGCCCCGCCCTTGCTGTAGTCCGCGAGCGCCTTCGTCGAATTGGCCACGTTGGTGGCCCACTCGACGAAGGCCTTCTCGGCCTCGCCCTCCCAGTCCATGCGCCGCATGCTGGCGCTCAGTTCGCCGGCGATCTTCTCCAGCTGATCCCCGACCGCCTTCAGCCGCGCCGCCGCGTCGCCGACGTAGAAGCTGCTGGCCTCGTCCAGCCATGCCAGCATCTGCTGATGGGACATGCCGCGGAAGTTCGTTCCGCCGCCTCCGCCGCTCATCTTTCGCCTCTTCCCCGTGTCCCCGAAATTCCGTCCGCACCCGCCTACCGCAAGGAGGTGTCGCCCTCGGCGGCCGTGTCGCCGCTGCTCTCCGGCGCTCCGCGGCCCGCTTCCTTCTCCGCCTTCTCCTTGGCCTCGAAGGTCCGCTGGTGAATGTTGATCATCTTGCGCTTGATGTCGTCGTCCATCTCCTCGAAGCCGTTCTTCGAGGCGACCACCGCGATCCCCAGGCCCTCAAGGCAGTCCTTGAGCAGGCCGGAGAGCTCCACCAGGCGCGAGAGGGTCCCGTCGTACGCCGCGTAGGCGCCCTGGGCCTCGCCCCAGGCCGCGCCACCGCCGCCGAACTGCGTGCGGGTCACCGGATTCTCGGCCTTCAACTTCCCGGGTTCGGCGTGCGAGCCCTGGAGGTCCTCGATGAGCCCCTCGATCTGCTTCCTGAAGGTCTCCATGGAGTCGGCGCTGTACTTGACGGCCGCCGCCCGCATCCCGGACGTCGTCATCCCACCCACATACGCTTCCATGCCCGCGATCCTCCCCCGTTGAACAACCGTGCGCGTCCTACCAAGTCTAGAAGTTCACTGTAGTTGGGAACGACGACAGTGCGCACCTCCGGGTTGCACAAGCAACGGACATCACATGGTTACGAATTGGGTACGGCGACGGCCGCCTGGGGGCGGATCGGGAGGCGGTTGACCGGGCGGCCTGTCGCCGCGCGTACCGCTGAGGCCACTGCGGCGGGAGAGGTGACGACCGGGATCGCGCTCGCCGCCTTGGCGCCGAAGGGTGCCACCACGTCGCGTTCCTCGACCAGTTTCACGATGCGAATGTCCGGGGCATCCAGGGATGTCGGGAGTGCGTAGCCCGTGAAGTCGGGGTGGCGGACCAGGCCGCGGGCGGTGCGGAGGTTCTCCGTGAGGGCCGCGCCGACGCCCTGGGTGACGCCCGCCTCGATGCGGGTGGCGAGCTGCGCCGGGTTGAGGACGCGGCCGACGTCCTGGGCGACGGCCATCTCCACGACGCGTACGGCGCCGAGTTCGATGTCGACGTCGACCACCGCGCGGATCGCGCAGAACGCGAGGCCGACGAACGCGTCGCCCTGGCCCGAGTCGTCGAGGGGTTCCGTGGGGTGGGGGCGGCACTGGGCGGTCGCCCAGAGCTCCTTGCCGTCCATCGCCTCGGTGACCGTCGTCGAGAGGACCCCGTCGTACGAGGTGATCTTGCCGTCGGTGATCTGGAGGAGCTCCGTCGACATGCCGAACTGGTGGGCCAGCGGCTGCAGAAGCTGCGTGCGGACCATCTTCGCGGCCCGTTCCACCGCACCGCCCGAGACCCAGGTGTGCCGGCCGTGGGCGGCCGGTCCCGCCGGTGGCTGGTCGGTGTCGACGGGCGCGACGTGCACCTCGTCGATGCCGAGGGTGTCCTGCACGATCTGGCGGGCGAGCGTCGAGAAGCCCGAACCGGTGTCCACCGCCGAGCAGATGACCGTCGCGACCCCGTCCTGGACGCGTACCGTCGCCGTCGAGACCTCGTCCGTGCCCTCCGCTCCCAGCATGTGCACCATGCCGAGCGCGTACCCCACGCCCCGCCGCACCGCGCCGGGTTCGCCCGCGCCCTCGGGGCCGCCGGGCAGCAGCCACTCCCCCTCCGGGGTGTCCTTGGGGAGCGCGGGGAGGGGGAAGTCGCGTACGGCGGCGAGCAGTTCGGCCACCGGGGCCGGGCAGGTCACCGTCTGGCCGGTGGGCAGGATGTCGCCCGTCGCCATGACGTTCCGCATGCGCAGCTCGGCCGGGTCCACGCCCAGTTTCGCCGCCAGTTTGTCCATCTGCGCCTCGTACGCCGCGCAGACCTGCATCGCGCCCTCGCCCCGCACGTGGCCGGACGGCGGGTTGTTCGTACGGACCGCCCAGCCTTCGACGAAGGCGTGCGGGACGACGTACGGGCCGCAGGCGAAGGCCACGGCCGCCGCCAGGGACTCGGACGAGGAGTCGGCGTACGCGCCCGCGTCGAGCAGGATCTGCGCCTCCACCTTCACCAGGCGCCCCTCCGCGTCCGCGTGGTGCCGGTAACGCAGCAGGGTGGGGTGGCGGTGGGCGTGGCCGAGGAACGACTCCTCGCGCGTCGCCGTGAGCTTGACCGGGCAGCCGGTGCGCAGCGCGAGCAGGCCCAGCGGGATCTGGAACCCCGGGTCCTCACGGTCGCCGGTGGCTCCGGGGACACCGGTCACGACCAGCTTGACCTGCTCGGGCGGCAGCCCGAAGCAGGCGGCCGCCAGGTCCCGGTCGGTGTGCGGGTCGGTCGACGCGGTGTACAGCTCCACGCCGCCGTCCGGGCGCGGTACGGCGAGACCCGCCTCCGCGCCGATCGGCGCCGGGTCCTGGCGCCCGATCCGGTACAGGCCCTCGACGACGATCTCGCCCGTCGCGTCCGGGTCGCCGAAGCGCAGCGGGATGTGCCGGATCAGGTTCCCGTCGGGGTGCAGCGCCTCGGCCGCGAACGCCTTCTCGGGGTCCGTGACCGGTTCGAGGACCTCGTACTCGACGCTGATCGCGGCGGCGGCCAGCCGGGCCGTGTCGGGGTGGTCGGCGGCCACGGCGGCGAGCGCCTCGCCGTGGTGCCGGACCAGCTCGGAGGCGAAGACCGGCCGGTCGGCGACCCGCCGGCCGTACGTCGCCGCGCCCGGCACGTCCGCGGCCGTCACCACGGCCCGTACCCCCGGCATGGCGGTCGCGGCGCTGGTGTCGACGGACACGATGCGCGCGTGCGGGTGCGGCGAGCGCAGGATCGCCGCCCAGAGCAGGCCCTCGGCCCACAGGTCGGACGCGTACGGGAACGTGCCCTCGGTCTTCGCCCGCGCCTCCGCCTGCGGGAGCGAGGTGCCGAGGCCGTGCGCGGACGGCTCCTGGCCCAGGGCACCGGAGGTGTCCAGGAGCGGGGCCGTGGGAACGGCGGTGGTCGCGTCGCTGCTCACGCCATGCCTCCGTCGTGCGGGTGCGGGATCTGGTGCGGGACACGGGGCTCGTCGGCGGCCTCGGGCGCGGTGGCCGCGGCACTCGCCTCACGCTCGGCGACGACGTCCCGTACGGCTTCGAGGACGCCCCGGTAGCCGGAGCAGCGGCACAGGTTGCCGGCCAGCGCCTGACGGGTCTCGAGCTCCGTGGGGGCGTGATTTCCCTCAAGGAGGTCGTGCACGGTCATGCACATGCCGGGGATGCAGAAGCCGCACTGGACGGTTCCGCACTTCGCCATGGCCCGCTGCACGTCGGAAGGCTCCCCGTCGGTCGCCAGGCCCTCGACCGTCCGCACCTCGCTCCCGGCGGCGGTCGCCGCGGGGACGAGGCAGGAGGCCACGAGCCGCCCGTCGACCTGCACGTTGCACGCGCCGCACTCGCCCTGCGAACAGCCGTCCTTGGCCCCGGCGAGACCGAGGCGCTCACGCAGGACGTAGAGCAGGGACTCGCCGATCCAGGAACCGGTGACGGGACGGTCGGCGCCGTTGACCCGGAGGGTGTACGAGGTGTGGGGGTGCTCGTCGCTGTCGGTGGAGGCGGGGGCGCTCGCGCTGGGCGTGGGATCGGGGGCGGGGGCGCTCGCGCTGGGCGTCAGGTCGGGGGCCGGGGCGAGGCCCGCGGCCTGATCGGTGGCGTGAGCGGTGGCCGGGTCGGTTGCCTGCCCGGTGGGCGCATCGCCGACGTGACCGGTGGCCGGATCGGTTGCCTGCCCGGTGGGCGCATCGCCGACGTGAGCGGTGACGTGAGCGTCGGCCTGATCGGTGACGTGACCGGTCGCCTGATCAGGCGCCTGATCCGTGACGAGGCCGGGCTCATGGTCGGGCTCATGGCCGGGCGCGAGGTCCGGTGCCTGCTCCGGCACCACCGCGGCCGTGCCGATCGCGGCCCTCCCGACCGAGCCCCGTTCCTCCGCCGCCGCCTCCCCGTCCCGCCGCCCGGCGTCCGACGCCGTGCCGGGCTCCTCGACCACGTCTCCGGACGCCTCGGCCGCGAGCTCCTCGACCGGCTCCGCCGGGAGCGCCCACGGCGCCGGGGCGCCGCCCGGCAGGGTCGCCGGGGCCTCGGCGTACGGCCTGACGGCCGACGCGGCGAACCCGTCCGGCTGCCGGCCCGGCCCGGCCGCCTGCGCCGTGTCCGGTACGACCGGGATCTCCCACTGGCCCGTGGTGCCCGGACCGGCCGCGGGCGCCGTCACCTCCGTGAAGCGCCACTCGGCCGTCGCGTGCGGGTCCTGCTCGACGTACTCGACGTGCCCGCCGTGCCCGTCACCCTCCACGTACGCGGACCGCCCAGCGGCCTGCCCGAAGCCGTCTCCCCGTCCGAAGGGCTCGAAGTGGTCGGACCGCTCGACGTGCTCCCCGTGCCCGAACCGCTCGGCGCGCTCGAAGCCTTCGACGCTGTCCGCCCGCTCGAAGCCCTCGGTCGCCTGCGGGAAGTGCTGTTCAGCCCGCTGGTAGGGCGCCTCGGCCCCCGCGTACTCGCTCCCGTCGAAGTACTGCGTCTGCTCCGCCTGCGTCGGCGCGTGCACCGTCCACGAGCCCGTCGCCGACGGGTCCGCCGCCGGCGGGGTGAGCGGCTGGAGCGGGGTGATCATCGGCGGTACGTAGCCGTGGCCGGGCGCTTCGAGCGGGACGCCGTCCAGCATGAAGTCGGGCGGCAGCTGGACGAACGCGGTCGCGTCCCCGTCGTACCCCTCGCTCTGCGGGATCGGCTCCCAGCCGCCCGAGTTCTGGTGCTGCTGGTCGTTGCTGCTCACGACAGTGCCCTCCCCAGTGCCCGTCGGGCGAGTGCGGCGACGGTGCGCCGCAGGTGCAGTACGGCAGGGGGCAACTGTTCGTCGCCCTGCGGGTCCGGGATGCAGGCGGCGGCGACGTACTCGCCGAACGCCGTGAGCGCCTCCGGCGCGAGCCCCCGGTCGTTGTCCCAGTCCACGAGCGAGGCGATCCAGCGCTCCGCCTCGAGCGGGCGCAGCGGCATCGGGGCGACGGCGCCGACCGCGCAGCGCACCCCGCGTCTGGCCGGGTCGAGGACGACGGCGACGGAGGCGGTGGCGCGGGCGGGGCCGGTGCGGCCGGTGGCCTTGACGAAGACCTGGGGGGCGTGGAGCAGCGGGACGCGGACGAAGGCGACGAGTTCGCCGGGAGCGAGCAGGTCGCGTCCCGCGAGCAGGTGGGAGACGGGGATCTCGCGGCTGCCGAGCGGCCCGAGGACGACGAGGTCGGCTTCGAGGGCGGCGAGGACGGGCAGCGAGTCGCCGGTGGGCGCGGCGGTGACGACGTTGCCGCCGAGGGTGCCCGCGTTGCGGATCTGGGGCGGTCCGGCGGCGCGGGAGGCGGCGGCGAGGGCGGGGATGAGGGCGGCGAAGTCGGGGCGGCCCATGCGCGCGTGGGTGAGGCCGGCGCCGAGGAGGGCGTGGCCGTCCTGGTACTGCCAGCCGCGGATCTCGTTGATGCGGCTCAGGCCGACGAGTCCCGCGGGGCGGAGCTGGCCCTTGTTGACGGCGGCCATCAGGTCGGTGCCACCGGCGACGGGGACGGCGGCCGGCATGGCCGTGAGCGCCGCCACGGCCTCGTCGAGCGAGGCGGGCAGCGTCACGGACTGCGCCGTCTGTGGTGCGTGCGTGGTCAACCCGCTGCCCCTTCCCGGTGTCCCGGTGGTCCCCGAATGTGCCCGGCGGTCGCGCCTGCGTGTGGGCGTACGGTACGTGCTCACAGGCCGGACGTGGCAACTCTGGCACATCTTCCGAGCGGTCCGGCGCGAGGGTCCGCGAAGGACTGTTCCGTCCGGGACGCCCCGAGGAGGGACGGTAACTTCCGTTTCGCCGCTCTTGGGTGAACCGGGGAGGCGGGGTGCCTCACACGATCGGGGGGACTCCTTCCAGGGGTCGGCCGAGCACGCCGGGGCGCCTCTGTCGGGGGTGGGGTCCGGCGGGCGGCCGGTAGTCGACGCCGAGGGCGTCGAGGCGCCGGTAGTGGGTGTCCACGCGGCGCTCGAAGTCGGCGTAGTCGCGGGCGTCGGGGGCGGGCAGCGCGGACCAGGCGACCTCGGCGAAGGCGGCGAGGCGGGGGAAGACCTGGTAGTCGACGCGGTCGCGGTTCTCCATGACCTCGGTCCAGACGTTGGCCTGGGTTCCCAGGATGTGGGCGGCGGCGTCCGGTGAGAGGCCGGGCGGGACGGGCTCGAAGCGGTAGACGTCCTCCAGGGTGCGGACGTATCCGATGGGCATCGGCTCGTCCTCGCCGGGCGCCTGACGGTGGTCCAGGTACACGTGCTGCTCGGGGCACATGACGACGTCGTGGCCGGCCTCGGCGGCGGCGATCCCGCCTCCGTAGCCGCGCCAGGAGGAGACGGCGGCGCCTTCGGCGAGGCCGCCCTCCAGGATCTCGTCCCAGCCGATGAGCCGCCGTCCGCGCGCGGTGAGCCAGCGGTCGAAGTGGCGGATGAACCAGGCCTGGAGTCCGTTCTCGTCGCCCACTCCCAGCTCCTTGATGCGGGCCTGGGCGGCCGGGGAGGCCTTCCACTGGTCCTTGGGGCATTCGTCGCCGCCGACGTGGACGAAGGGCGAGGTGGCCGCGGGGAAGAGGTCGAGGACCTCCTCGAAGACACCCTCGTAGAAGCGCAGGACGGCCTCGGTGGGGGCGAGGACGTTCGGGTTGACGCCCCAGGTGTCCCAGACGGTGAGGGCGGTGGTGTCGACGACGTCGGTGTTGCCGAGTTCGGGGTACGCGGCGATGGCGGCCTGCGAGTGGCCGGGAAGATCGATCTCGGGGACGACGGTGATGTGCCGCTCGGCGGCGTACGCGACGATCTCGCGGATGTCGTCCTGGGTGTAGAAGCCGCCGTGCGGGGTCTCGTCCCAGAGGGGTGAGGCGCGGTGGCCCCGTTTGCTGCGGGCCCGCCAGGATCCGACCTCGGTGAGCCTGGGGTGGCGCTTGATCTCGATGCGCCAGCCCTGGTCGTCGGTGAGGTGGAAGTGGAAGACGTTGAGCTTGTGGGCGGCGAGGAGGTCCAGGTACCGCAGGACGTCGTCCTTGGGCAGGAAGTGCCGGGAGACGTCGAGGAGGAGACCGCGCCAGGCGAAGCGCGGGGCGTCCTCGATGCTCTGCGTCGTCACCACCGCGACCGGCTTCTTCTTCGCCGGCGCCGCGCGGAAGGCGTCGGGGCCCAGGAGCTGCCGCAGGGTCTGGGCGCCCCAGAAGACCCCGGCCGGGCCTCCGCCGGTGATCTCGGCGACCTGGTTCATCAGCACGTCGAGTCGGTACGCCTCCGGGGCGAGGCTGTCGTCGACGCGCAGCCGGATGCTGTTCGTGGCGCTCTCGTCGGCCGTGTCCCTCAGCGGCAGCGCGAAGGCGGCGCCCAGCGTGCCGCGCAGCCAGCGTGCGGTGCTCTCGGTGCCCGGGGCGGCGCTGACGGTCGTCCGCCGGTCCATGAGGAAGCCGCAGCGGTACGGCCCCTCCACGCGCGCGGGGGCGGGGATCAGGTCCATGGGGTGGGTCATCGCGTCAGTCCTTCACCGCCCCGCCGAGTCCGGAGACCAGGCGGCGCTGTACGAGTACGAAGAAGACGAGCACCGGGACCGTCATCACGGTCGAGGCGGCCATGATGCCTCCCCAGTCGTTCTCGTCGGGCTTGAAGAAGACGAGCAGGGCCATGGGGAGGGTCGACTGCGAGGTGTCGCTGATGAGGAAGGACTTCGCGAAGAGGAAGTCGTTCCAGGTCGAGATGAACGAGAAGACGCTGGTCGCGACGAGGCCCGGGAAGACCAGCGGGAAGAGGATCTGCCACAGGAAGCGGGTGCGGCTCGCGCCGTCGATCTGGGCCTGTTCCTCCAGGGCCTCCGGCACCGCCTTGACGAAGCCCCGCAGCATCCAGATCGCGAAGGGCAGCGAGAAGGCGATGTGCGGCAGGATCAGCGAGCCGAGGGTGTTGAGCTGGCCGGCGTCCCGCATGAGGAAGAACAGCGGGATGGTCAGCGCCTCGACCGGCACCATCTGCGCGACCAGGAACATGATCAGGAGTGTCGTCCGGAACCGGAAGCGGAACCGGGTGACGGCCGTCGCCGCGAGGAAGGCGATCAGTGCGGAGGCGAGGACGACCGTGCCCGCCACGATCAGCGAGTTGAGGAAGTAGCGGCCGAACTCCTGCTGTGCGAAGACGCGCCGGAAGGAGTCGAGGGACGGGGAGAGCGTCCACGGCCGGGGGTCGGTGGACTGGATCTCGCCGGCCGGCTTGAAGGCCGAGAGGACCATCCAGTACAGCGGGAAGGCGACGGCGGCCGCGACGAGCAGGGTGGCGGCCTCGGCGGCGAGGCGCCCGGGCCGCCTGATGCGGAACGCGGTCACAGCGCGGGATCCGGTCACAGCTCTTCTCCCTGGCGTCGCAGCAGGCGCAGATAGACCAGCGTCACGGCCAGCAGGATCAGCAGCATGACGACGCCGATCGCCGAGCCGAGGCCGTACTGGGACGAGGCGAATGCCTTCTGGTAGGCGTACACGTTGAGGACGAGGTTCTGGCCGGCGATGCCGCCGCCGTTCGTCATCACGTAGATCTGGGTGAAGACCTTGAAGTCCCAGATGATCGACTGGATGGTGACGACGACCAGGATCGGCCGGAGCACCGGCGCCGTGACCGAGCGCCAGATCCGCCACTGCGAGGCGCCGTCGAGGGCGGCCGCCTCCAGGACCTCCGACGGGATGGCCTTGATGCCGGCGTAGACGGTGACCATCACGAACGGGAAGGAACACCAGACGACTTCGAGGAGGACGAGGGCGAAGGCGCTGTACCGCCCGTACGTCCAGGAGAGGTCGCCGAGCCCGAGCAGCCTGTTGACGGGGCCGAAGTCGGGGTCGAAGAGGAAGACCCAGACGGTGGAGCCGGTGATCGCGGGCGTGGCCCAGGCGCCGAGCGCGGCCAGCATCAGGACGAGCCGGGGCAGGGCACGCACGCGCGTGAGGAGGACGGCGAGGGCGCAGCCGACGGCGAGGGTGGTGACGACGCAGGCGGCGGCGAAGAGGACGGTGGCGAGGAGGACCTGCCGGAACTGGGGGTCGGCGAAGAGGGCCGTGTAGTTGCCGAAGCCCTTGAAGGAGGTGGGTTCGCCGCCGCTGACCTGGGCCTGGGTGTACTCCAGGAAGGAGATCAGGCCGAGCTGGTAGACGGGGTAGACGAGGAGTCCGCCGATGACGGCGAGGGCGGGCAGGAGGTACAGCCAGGGGGTCCAGGGGCGGTGGCCCCGGATGCCGGTGCGCCGTGCGGCCGGGGCGGGCCTCGGCGCCGGGGCCGTGCCGGGCGGCTTCTCGGTGAGCTGGGTCGTCATGCGGCTCAGCCCGCCGGCGTGAAGGCCGCGTCCATCTTCTTCGCGGCGTCGTCGGCGGCCGTCCTCACGTCCTTACGGCCGCTGACGACCTCCTGGAACATCGTGGGGAGGACGAGGGAGGCGTCGATCTGTCCCCAGCCGGGGGACGCCGGAACGAAGCGGGTGCCGGCGCCGAGGGTGTCGATGAAGGGCTTCACGAAGGGCTGCCGCCGGGCGGCATCGGCCCGTACGTCGGTGTACGTGGGAAGGAAGCCCATCGCGTCGAAGAGCCGGCCCTGGGTCTCCTTGCCGGTGAGGGACTTGAGGAGGTCGACGGCGAGGCTGCGGTGGGAGGTGCTCCTGAGGACGCCGATGTTGTTGCCCCCGGCGAAGGCGGGGGCGATGGAGCCGGGGGTGGTGCCGGGCAGCGGGACGACGGCGTACCTGCCCTTGACGGTGCCGGCCTCGACGGCGGCGTGGCTGAAGTCGCCGCCGATGGCCATGGCGGCCTTGCCCGAGGCGAAGGCGGTGACGGTGGCGTTGCCGCCCATCTGGGCGCACTTGGCGGCCGGGCAGTTGTCGTCGCCGAAGAGCGAGGTGTACGTGGTGATGCCCGCGCGGGCGGCCTCGCTGTTGACGGCGGCCTTGTACGAGTCGCCGTGCGCGGTGGCGAGTTCGCCGCCGGCCGCCCAGACGAAGGGCAGGGCGCCGTAGGTGTAGGCGCCGCCGACGGCGATGCCGTACAGCTCGGGCCTGGCCTTGTGGATCTTCTTGGCGGTGGAGACGAGTTCGGCCTGGCTCTTGGGGGCGGTGAGGCCGAGTTCCCGGAAGACGTCGGTGCGGTAGTAGAGGGCGCGGACGCCGACGAAGAGCGGGGCGCCGTAGACCTTCCCGCCGACGGTGACGGACTGCTTCGCGGTGGGGTCGGTGTCCTTCGCGTCGTCCCAGGCCGCGAACTCGGCGCTGATGTCGGCGAGTCCGCCGTCCTTCACGTATCCGGCGGTGTCGGTGTTGCCGTACTCGATGAGGTCGGGGGCCGACCCGGGGTCGTTGAAGGCGGCCTTGACGCGCTGGGCGCGGGTCTCGACGGGGATGTACTCGACCTCGACCTCGGCGCCCTGGTGCTGCTTCTCGAAGGCGGCGACGGCCTGTTCGACGACCTGTTCCTTGGGCTTGTTGCTCACCTCCTGGAAGAGCCAGACGCGCAGGGTGCCGGTCTTCTCGTCCGCCGTGGCCCTGCCCTGGGAGGTCTGGGGCGCGCAGGCGGTGGCGGTGAGGCCGGCGAGCAGGAGTGCGGCGGCCGGGGCGGTGAGGCGGGCAGGAAGCTTCATACGGATCCCCTCCAGGTGCGTGCGTTGCAACATGCGCAATGCGCGTTTCGTTCTGCACAACACGCGTGAGGTTAGGCGCGCCCGAGGCGGGCCGACAAGAGGTCTCGACCACCTCAACCACTCCGTGACCGGCGGAAGCACCCTGCGCAACGGCCGCCCGGCCCCGGAAACGCGGAACGGCCCCCGTCGCACGTACCGAAGTACGTACGACGGGGGCCGTCCCCGGCGTCAGGACACCGCTGTCCGCCTACTTCTTGTCCTTGCCGCCCTTGTCCTTGTCGCCACCGCCGGCGCCCATGGAGTCGTAGATCTCCTTGCACATCGGACAGACCGGGTACTTCTTGGGGTCGCGCCCCGGTACCCAGACCTTTCCGCACAGCGCCACGACGGGCGTGCCTTCGAGGGCGCTCGCCATGATCTTGTCCTTCTGGACGTAATGGGCGTAGCGCTCGTGGTCGCCGTCACCGTGGGACACCTGCGGCGTCGGCTCGACGAGGGTTCCCGTACCTGCCCCGCGCTCGGGCTCGAGAGTGCTCATAACCGCCAAGGGTACTGAAAGCCGGAGCCCTCAGTTGAGGGACGGGTCGTCGGGGTACGTGGCGATCATCGCGAGCTCGCCGCGCTGCCGCCGGAGCACCTGCCGCCAGAGCGTCTCGGGCCGCGGCGAGGAGACGTCACCGGGCTCCGACTCGACCACATACCAGGCGCCGTCGCCGAGCTCCGTCTCCAGCTGGCCGGGGCCCCAGCCGGCGTATCCCGCGAAGATCCGCAGGGAGCCGAGGGCCGGGCCGAGCAGCTCGGGCGGGGTCTCCAGGTCGACGAGGCCGATCGCGCCGTGCACCCGCCGCCAGCCGAGGGGGCCCTCGTCGCCGGGGATCACGGCGACACCGAGGGCCGCGTCGAGGGAGACGGGGCCGCCCTGGAAGACGACGCCGGGTTCACCGGCGAGCCCGGCCCAGGGCGCGAGGATGTCCCCGACGGTCACCGGGGTGGGCCGGTTGAGGACCACGCCGAGCGAGCCCTCGTCGTCGTGGTCGAGCAGCAGGACGACCGCGCGGTCGAAGTTCGGGTCCGCGAGCGCGGGCGTGGCGACGAGCAGCCGTCCTGTGAGCGAGGACACCTCGGTCATGCGACACATGATCCCGCATCTTCGGCGTTCGCGGGGGGTTGTCCGCGCGACCGGCGGGCAGGGTGTCCGGAAGTCGGCGGCCGTCGCAGTTCAGATCGGCGGCCGGCGCGATCGGGAGGGGCCCAAGGGCCGCCCCGGCGAGAGAAGCGGACGGTGACGCTCCGCAAGATCACGGGAACAGAGGGTGTTGTGCCGAATTCATTACATCTGACAGGCCCCCCGTGGCACCCATGAGAGGTCTCATGGCCCCTTACCCTTTTCACTGGCCACCCGACCGACCCCACTCCGGAACGCGAGATTCATGACCGGCACAGACGATGTCCTGCTTGTCCACGGCGGAACCCCGCTGGAGGGCGAGATCCGCGTCCGCGGCGCGAAGAACCTCGTGCCCAAGGCGATGGTCGCCGCCCTGCTCGGCAGCGGCCCGAGCCGCCTGCGCAACGTTCCCGACATCCGTGACGTCCGCGTCGTCCGCGGACTGCTGCAGCTGCACGGGGTGACGGTCCGTCCGGGTGAGGAGCCCGGCGAACTCCTCCTCGACCCGACGCACGTCGAGTCCGCCAACGTGGCCGACATCGATGCCCACGCCGGCTCGTCGCGCATCCCGATCCTCTTCTGCGGCCCGCTGCTGCACCGTCTCGGCCACGCCTTCATCCCGGGCCTCGGCGGCTGCGACATCGGCGGCCGGCCCATCGACTTCCACTTCGACGTGCTGCGCCAGTTCGGCGCCACCATCGAGAAGCGGGACGACGGCCAGTACCTGGAGGCCCCGCAGCGCCTTCGCGGCTGCAAGATCCGGCTGCCGTACCCCTCGGTCGGCTCGACCGAGCAGGTGCTGCTGACGGCGGTGCTCGCCGAGGGCGTCACCGAGCTGTCGAACGCCGCGGTGGAGCCCGAGATCGAGGACCTGATCTGCGTCCTGCAGAAAATGGGCGCGATCATCTCCATGGACACCGACCGGACCATCCGGATCACCGGTGTCGACCGTCTCGACGGCTACACCCACCGGGCCCTCCCGGACCGCCTGGAGGCCGCCTCCTGGGCGTCCGCCGCGCTCGCCACCGAGGGCAACATCTACGTGCGCGGCGCCCAGCAGCGCTCGATGATGACCTTCCTCAACACGTACCGGAAGGTCGGCGGCGCCTTCGAGATCGACGACGAGGGCATCCGCTTCTGGCACCCGGGCGGCTCGCTCAACGCGATCCACCTGGAGACGGACGTGCACCCCGGCTTCCAGACCGACTGGCAGCAGCCGCTGGTCGTCGCCCTGACGCAGGCCTCCGGCCTCTCCATCGTCCACGAGACGGTGTACGAGTCGCGGCTCGGCTTCACCTCCGCGCTGAACCAGATGGGCGCGCACATCCAGCTGTACCGCGAGTGCCTCGGCGGCTCCGACTGCCGCTTCGGCCAGCGGAACTTCCTGCACTCGGCGGTCGTGTCCGGGCCGACCCGGCTCCAGGGCGCCGACCTGGTCATCCCCGACCTGCGCGGCGGCTTCTCGTACCTGATCGCGGCGCTCGCGGCCCAGGGCACCTCCCGGGTGCACGGCATCGAGCTGATCAACCGCGGCTACGAGAACTTCATGGAGAAGCTCGTGGAGCTCGGCGCCAAGGTCGAGCTGCCGGGCAGCGCGCTGGTGTAAGGCGTCACGGGCCCCTGTGGGCCCGTACACGCCCATACGAAAGGGCGGCCACCCCCTGACAGGGTGGCCGCCCTTTCTGCGCCTCCAGGCTGCCTTACGTGCCTTGACAGGCTGCCTTGCGTGCTTCGGCGGTCTTACTCGCCTCGGCTGTCCTGCGTACCTCGGCGGTCCTGCTCGCCTCGGCTGTCCTGCGTGCTTCGGCGGTCCTGCTCGCCTCGGCTGCCTTACTTGCCCTTGGCGGCTTCCTTGAGCTTCGAGCCCGCGGAGACCTTCACGCTGTAGCCGGCCGGGATGTTGATCGGGTCGCCGGTCTGCGGGTTACGAGCGGTGCGAGCGGCACGGTGGGTGCGCTCGAAGGTCAGGAAGCCGGGGATGGTGACCTTCTCGTCGCCCTTGGCGACGACCTCACCGACGGTCTCGGCGAGAGCGGCCAGCACGGCGTCGGCGTCCTTGCGGGTCACCTCGGCGCGGTCGGCCAGGGCGGCCACCAGCTCACTGCGGTTCATGTTGTTACTCCCGTGTTCTTCTTGCCTGTGAGGCGTGCCACGCGGCGGAAGCCGCGTGATTGGGTACAGCGAAGCCGATGCTGCCAGGGCCTTCGGACAGTCCCCGGACCCGGGTCTAATGACAGACCCTCGCGCCCAAACACGCATCCTGCCCCCACCAGCGGCGGGAACGCCAATCCGGCACCCCCGGGGGTCACACGAAAAGCGCCAGAGCCCCCTGGTGGTGACGTTCTGTCGACTCCCCGAAAACCACGCGGAGCCGAAAAGCCACCCTAAAGGCGGGTTTACGGCTCCGCGAATCGCGACGCGCCGTCAGCGGCCGGTCGCCGCCGAGCCCGGGGCCGCCGCCTTCGCCGCGTTGCGCACCGCTCCGGCGACCGCGCCCGCGACCTTGTCGTTGAAGACCGACGGGATGATGTAGTTCGGATTGAGCTCGTCCTCGGTGACGACGTCGGCGAGGGCCGTGGCGGCCGCCAGCATCATCTCCGTGTTGACCGTACGGGAATGGGCGTCGAGGAGGCCGCGGAAGACACCCGGGAAGACCAGCACGTTGTTGATCTGGTTCGGGAAGTCGGAGCGTCCCGTGGCGACGACGGCGGCCGTCTGGCGGGCCGCCGCCGGGTCGACCTCCGGGTCCGGGTTCGCGAGCGCGAACACGATCGCGCCCTCCGCCATGGCGGCGACGTCCGCCGCGCCGAGCAGGTTCGGGGCCGACACGCCGATGAAGACGTCCGCGCCGACGACGGCCTCCTTGAGGGTGCCGGTGACGCCCTCCGGGTTGGTGTTGTCGGCGATCCAGCGCAGCGGCGAGTCCGCCGGGGCCTCCACGAGGTCCTCGCGGCCCGCGTGCACGACACCCTGGATGTCGGCGACGACGGCGTGCTTGACACCCGCCGCGATCAGCAGCTTCAGGATGGCCGTACCGGCCGCGCCGGCACCGGACATGACGACCCGTACGTCGCCGATGCCCTTGTTCACCACGCGCAGCGCGTTGGTCAGGGCGGCGAGGACGACGATGGCCGTGCCGTGCTGGTCGTCGTGGAAGACGGGGATGTCGAGGGCCTCGCGCAGGCGTGCCTCGATCTCGAAGCAGCGGGGCGCGGAGATGTCCTCCAGGTTGATGCCCGCGAAGCCGGGGGCGATGGCCTTGACGATCGCGACGATCTCGTCGGTGTCCTGCGTGTCGAGGCAGATCGGCCAGGCGTCGATGCCCGCGAAGCGCTTGAAGAGGGCCGCCTTGCCCTCCATGACGGGCAGGGCGGCCATCGGGCCGATGTTGCCGAGGCCGAGGACGGCGGAGCCGTCGGTGACGACCGCGACGGAGTTGCGCTTGATGGTGAGGCGGCGGGCGTCCTCGGGGTTCTCGGCGATCGCCATGCACACACGGGCGACGCCCGGGGTGTAGATCATGGAGAGGTCGTCACGGTTGCGGATGGGGTGCTTGGACGCCATCTCGATCTTGCCGCCGAGGTGCATCAGGAACGTACGGTCGGAGACCTTGCCGAGCGTGACGCCCTCGATGCCGCGCAGCTGCTCGACGATCTCGTCGGCGTGCGCGGTGGAGGTCGCGGCGATGGTGACGTCGATGCGGAGCTTCTCGTGGCCTGAGGCGGTCACGTCGAGGCCGGTGACGGATCCGCCGTGGGACTCCACCGCCGTGGTGAGCTGGGAGACCGCGGTTCCGCTCGCGGGAACCTCCAGCCGGACCGTCATCGAATACGAGACGCTGGGCGCCGTTGCCATGGCCGAGTTCCTCTGCTTTCCCTGAGCTTCGTTGCTACGCCGCCCCGGCTGGTTGCCCGGCGGCGCCCTCCGATGGTCGCACCTACCTGCCGGTAGCAGGTAATGCGGTCATTTTGTTTTCGGAAAGTAGTTTCCACCATACGAGAACCCCTGGGCAAACAGAAGAGGCCCCGGTCACCAGGGGTGACCAGGGCCTCGACTTCGTAGCTACACACGAGAACAAAAACGTCTTAAGTGGCACCGACCCGCCATGCTCGCCTCGCGGCAAGTGGTCCCTCTGAGGGACGAAGGTTGGGCCCGGGGGCTTGGATCGAGCCGGTGCCACGACAAGGCTAACAAACCACCCTGCCCGGTGATTCCAGCGCCACAGGTTGACCTGAAATCGGCCACGGGCCCCGCCCGGGCGGCTCAGTCCCGCAGCAGGTCGGGCACCCCCGCCCCGTCCGGCATGTCACCCGGGCCCGCGACCACCGTGAGCTGCTGCGTCGCCCTGGTGAGGGCCACGTAGAGCACCCGCAGACCGGCCGGGGACTCGTCCGCGATCTCCGCGGGCGAGACGACCACCGTGGCGTCGTACTCCAGGCCCTTCGCCTCCAGGGAGCCGAGCGCCACCACGCGGTCGCCCAGGTCGGCGAGCCAGCGGGCCGCCTCGGCGCGCCGGTTCATGGCGACGACGACGCCGACCGTGCCCTCGACGCGCTCCAGGAGCAGCCGCGCCTCGGACCGTACGGTTTCGGCCAGGTCGGCCTTCTCCTGTACGGCGACGAAGCGGGGCTCGACCCCCGTCGAGCGGACCGCGCGCGGTGATTCCTTGCCCGGCATGGCGAGGGCGAGGACCTTGGCGGCGAGTTCGGCGATCTCCGCCGGGTTCCGGTAGTTCACGGTCAGCTCGAAGCGGCGGCGCGGCCGGGAACCGAGCGCCTCGTCGCGGGCCTCGGCGGCCTCGTCCGGATCCGACCAGGACGACTGCGCCGGGTCGCCGACGACCGTCCAGGTCGCGTGCCGACCGCGCCGCCCGACCATCCGCCACTGCATGGGCGTGAGGTCCTGTGCCTCGTCGACGATCACATGCGCGTACTCGGTGCGCTCGGCGGCCAGCCGCTCGGCCCGCTCGCGCTGCGTCTCCTCCCGTACGGGCATGAGCTCCTCCAGGCCCGTGAGCTGGTCCAGCGGGTCGTACTCCCGCCGCTTCCTCGGCCGGGCCGGGGCGCCCAGGAGGGTGCCGAGCTCGTCGAGGAGCGCCACGTCGTGCACGGACAGCTCCGGGCGGCGCAGCGAGCGGGCGAGCCGCCGCACCTCGCCCGGGTTGAGGATGCGGCGGGCCCAGCGGCCGAGCCGCCGCTCGTCGGCCATCGCGTCGAGGACCCGGCGCGGGGTGAGCTCCGGCCACCAGGCGTCGAGGAAGGAGAGGAACGAGTCCTCCGTGGAGACGTCCTCGTCGAAGGAGGAGCGCAGCTCGGCGGCGAGCTCCGGGTCGCTGTGCCGGCCGACCGCGCCCGACTTGGAGTACAGCGCGTCGAGGAGCAGCCGACGGGCGCGCGGGCGGAGCAGGTTGACCGGGGCGGTGCCCCCGAGGACGTTGTGCCGGATGCGCCGCAGTTCTTCGGCCTCGAGCTCCAGACGGCGGCCGAAGGCGACGACACGGAGGCGCGTGGGCGTGCCCGCGGGTACGGGGGCCTCGTCGTCCTCTCCGAGCTCGGGCTGGCTGTTCCTGGGCGCCGGGGTCTCCAGGGCTCCGCGGGCGGCCTTGCGCAGCACGTGGAGCATCCGGGAGGAGCCCTTGATCCTTGCCACGGCCGGATCGTCGTAGGCGGTGGCCTCGACGCCGTCGACGAGGCTGCCGACGGCCCGGATGGCGACCTGGCCCTCCTCGCCGAGGGAGGGCAGCACGCCCTCGGTGTACGAGACGAGGAGCGGGGTCGGCGAGACGATCAGGATGCCGCCCGCGTACCGCCGCCGGTCCTGGTAGAGCAGGTAGGCGGCCCGGTGCAGCGCGACGGCCGTCTTCCCGGTCCCCGGCCCGCCCTCGACGTACGTCACGGAGGCGGCGGGGGCGCGGATGACCATGTCCTGCTCCGCCTGGATGGAGGAGACGATGTCCCGCATGGTGTGGCTGCGGGCCTGGCCGAGGGCGGCCATCAGGGCGCCGTCGCCGATCACGGGCAGCTCGCGCCCGCCGAGGGTGGCCCGCAGCTCGGGGCGCATCAGGTCGTCCTCGACCCCCAGGACCTGACGGCCCTTGGAGCGGATGACGCGGCGGCGCACGACCCGGCCCGGGTCGACCGGTGTGGACCGGTAGAAGGGCGCGGCGGCGGGCGCGCGCCAGTCGATCACGAGCGGGGAGTAGTCGGAGTCGAGGACGCCGATCCGTCCGATGTGGAGGGTCTCGGCGATCTCTGCGGTGTTGTCGGGCCGTACGGCGTCCTCGGCGGGCTCGATGGAGGTGTAGGCGCCGTCGGGCCCCTTCTTCCCGTCCTTCCCGTACAGCAGGTCGATCCGGCCGAACAGAAAGTCCTCGAACTCGTTGTTGAGCCGGTTGAGGTGGATGCCGGCGCGGAAGACCTGGGCGTCGCGCTCGGCGAGGGCGCCGGGCGTGCCGACCTGGCCCCGCTGGGCGGCGTCGTTCATCAGGAACTCCGCTTCGTGGATCTTCTCCTCCAGCCGGCGGTAGACGTGATCCAGATGTTCCTGCTCGACACCGATCTCACGGTCTCTGACCGTGTCCACGGCTTCCTGCGCGGCCACCTAAGGCCCCCTTCTGACGTGCACTGGGCAGCCGTCGAGCGTACGCCACCGGGAGGGGCCGTGTCAGGCGCGATCACCGTTCGGGGTCCGGTCGGCCGGAACTCCCGGCGGCGGGTCGTCGTGCAGGAGCCGCTGGAACAGGTGGTGGTCGCGCCACTCGCCGTCGATGTGGAGGTAGCGGGGCGCGGTCCCGATGCGCGTGAAGCCGCTCTTGACGAGGACCCGCTGGGAGGCGTGGTTGTCGAGCATGGTCCCGGCCTCGACGCGGTGCAGCCCGAGCTCGTCCCGGGCGGCCCGGCAGGCCTCGGCGACGAGCGCGGTGGCGAGACCGCGGCCGGTGTGGTCCTTGTCGACCCAGTACCCGAGGGAGGCGCTGCGGAAGGGCCCGAGGACGATCCCGGAGAAGATGACGGCCCCGACGATCGCCTCCCCGTCGACGGCGAACCACCGCACCCCACCGTCCGCCAGCCGCTCGGCCTGCGCCTCGGCGGTGTAGTACCGCTCGGCCCGGTAGGGCTCCCGGGGCCGCATGTGCGCGCGATTGCGCGACAGGGCGAGAGCGAGCGGCCCGGCGTCGCCGGGCTCCGCGGCCCGAATCAGCAAAGAACGTCCCATCACCCGGGTACGGTAACCCGCGCGCGCGATCACGCCGTTGCGGGCAACGGTCCCCGCAAGGCTCAGTCGTCGTACTTCTCGTCCGCCGCCGCGTCCAGCGCCAGTCGGTACCCCCGCTTCACCACCGTCTGGATCAGCTTCGGCGCCCCCAGCGCCGCACGCAGGCGCGCCATCGCCGTCTCCACCGCGTGTTCGTCCCGCCCCGCCCCCGGCAGCGCCCGCAGCAGGTCAGCCCGGGAGACGACCCAGCCGGGCCGGCGGGCGAGGAGGCCGAGGAGGGCCATGCCGGCGGGCGGGACGGGCCGCAGGACGCCGTCGACGAGGACGGCGTGGCCGCGGACCTCCACCCGGTGCCCGGCGACCGGCAGGACCCGCGAGCGGCCGGGCAGCTCCTTGCAGAGGAGCTGGACGAGCGGGCCGAGCCGGAACCGCTCCGGCTGGTACGTGTCGATGCCCTCGGCCTGGAGCGGCAGCGCCGTCACGGGTCCGACGCACACCGCGAGGACGTCATGCCGGAGCGCGGCGACGAGCTCGGACCGTACCCCCTTCGACTCGGCCCGCGAGAGCAGCGACGCGGCGGCCGGGGCGCTCGTGAAGGTGACGGCGTCGAGGCCGCCGGCGAGGACCGCGTCGAGGAGCCGGTCGAGCGGGCCGGTGTCCTCGGGCGCCATCCAGCGGTAGACGGGGACGCCGACGACCTCCGCGCCGGCGGCGGTGAGCGCCTCGACGAAGCCGGGCAGCGGCTCCCCGTGCAGCTGGAGCGCGATCCGGCGGCCGGTGACGCCTTCCCCGAGGAGCCGGTCGAGGACCTCGGCCATGGATTCGGAGGTGGGCGACCAGGACTCGGTGAGTCCGGCGGCCCGTACGGCTCCCTTGACCTTGGGCCCGCGGGCGAGGAGCTCGACGTCCCGCAGGACGGCGAGGAGTTCCTCCCCGTATCCCCAGCCCTCGGCCGCCTCGACCCAGCCCCGGAAGCCGATCGCCGTGGTGGCGACGACGACGTCCGGGGCGTGGCCGATGAGTTCCTTGGTGGCGGCGAGGAGTTCGGTGTCGTCCGCGAGGGGCACGATCCGCAGGGCGGGGCCGTGGACGACGGCCGCGCCGCGCCGGCGCAGCAGCGCGATGAGCTCGTCCGCGCGGCGCGCCGCGGTGACGCCGACCGTGAAGCCGGCGAGGGGGCCGTGTTCTTGCTCGTCCATGAGGCCAGAGCCTGACGGGGACGCGTGACGGATTCGGTTCGCCCGTATTTCCTGGTCGTTACGGTCCGCGCCGGGCATCGGGGGTCACACCTTCGCGTAGCCGGGCCGGGACTCCGACGCGGTGACGGCCTCGGCCGTCTCGGGGACGGCGGTCGGGCGGCGAAGGTATACCGCCCAGGTGACGACGATGCAGGCCGCGTAGAAGGCGAGGAAGGCGACGAAGGCCGCGGTGCCGCTGCCGGAGGTCTGGAAGGACTGGCGGAAGGCGAGGTTGATGCCGAGTCCGCCGAGCGCGCCGATCGCCCCGATGAGGCCCATGGCGGCCCCGGAGAGGCGTCGCCCGTAGGCTTCCGCGGCTTCTCCCGCGAGCCCCTTGCGGTGCCCCTGGGCGAGGAAGATCGCGGGGATCATCTTGAACGTGGAGCCGTTGCCGAGGCCGCTGAGGGCGAAGAGGGCGATGAAGCCGACGAGGAAGACGGCGAGCGACTCGATCACGGAGGCGTAGATCACGACGCCGGTCGCCGCGGCCATCGCGGCGAAGGTCCAGAGGGTGATGCGGGCGCCGCCGTGCCGGTCGGCGAGGGAACCGCCGATGGGCCGGATCAGGGAGCCGAGCAGCGGGCCGATGAAGGTGAGGGACGCGGCCTGGAGCGGGGTGCGGCCGAACTGGGTCTGGAGCACGAGGCCGAAGGCGAAGCTGTAGCCGATGAAGGAGCCGAAGCAGCCGATGTAAAGGAAGGCCATGATCCAGGTGTGGCGGGCCCGGACGGCCTCCTTCGCGGCTCCGGTGTCGTTCTTGACGGGAGCGAGGTTGTCCATGAAGAGCGCGGAGCACACGGCGGCGACCACGATCAGGGGCAGGTAGACGCCGAGCACGATCCTCGGGTGCATGGCGCCCGCGGTGCCGATGACGAGGAGGCCGACGAGCTGGACGACGGGGACGCCGATGTTGCCGCCTCCCGCGTTGAGGCCGAGCGCCCAGCCCTTCTTCCGCAGCGGGAAGAAGGCGTTGATGTTGGTCATGGAGGAGGCGAAGTTGCCGCCGCCGACGCCGGTGAGCGCGGCCACCAGGACGAAGGTGGTGTACGAGGTGCCGGGCTCCATCACCGCGAAGGCGAGGCCCGTGGGCAGCAGGAGCAGCAGGGCGCTGAAGACGGTCCAGTTACGGCCGCCGTAGCGGGCGACGACGAAGGTGTACGGGATCCGGATCAGCGCGCCGACGACGGTGGCGGTCGCGATCAGGAAGAACTTGCCGGCCGGGTCGACGCCGTACTGCGGTCCCATGAAGAGCACCATGACCGACCACAGGCTCCAGATCGAGAAGCCGATGTGCTCGGAGAGCACGGAGAAGATCAGGTTCCGCCGGGCGATCCGTTCGCCCTTCTCGCGCCAGAAGGTCTCGTCCTCCGGCTCCCACTGTTCGATCCACCGGCCGCCGCCCATGTCGTACCTCCGCGGGTGTCGGGTCCTGGGGCGTCCACAGCCCCGGTCCACCTGCCACAGACGTTAGGGAGGTCGCGTTTCAGCCCGGTGCCGTGAGGTGACGGGAACGGAACCTTGCTCTCACCCGGCGCTCGCGGGGTCTGTGAGCGCCGCCCGGGTGCCGGTCAGCGTACTCCCGGCTCGTTCTCGGGCAGCCAGGAGCCCGGTGGGCGTTCCAGCCAGCCCTCCGCCGCGCCGATCTCCGCGGCCGCGGCCCGGAGCGCGTCGAGGCCGGGGTGGCGCAGGCCCTCGCGCCAGACGAGGCTCACGGGTGACAGGGGTACGGGGTCGACGAGCGGCCGCAGGACGCAGCCCGGCATGGGCGGGAAGTCGACGACGGCGAGGACCGGGGTGCGGTGCTTGGCCATGATGCGGCGGAACTCCTCGTGGCCGACGGCGAGCGGCGCGGGCGGGGCGACCTCGATGCCGCGTCCGGCGAAGAGCCGGGCGGCGAGGTCGGTCCATTCGAGCGTGCGGTCGTTCCCCGCGCCCGCGTAGATCCGTTCCCCGGCGAGACCGGCGAGCGGGACCTCGGGCAGGTGGGCGAGCGGGTGGTCGTCGGGGAGTATCACCGCCATCCGCTCGTACCGCACCAGCTGGGAGCCGAGCCGGGCCCGCAGCCCGGCGTCGAGGCCTCCGTACCGGCCGAAGGAGGTGTCGAGCCGGCCGGTGAGGATGTCCCGGACGGCGCCGGTGAGTCCGCTCTCGTAGCGGGCCATCAGCTCCTGGTCGGGGGCGAGTTCCCGGGCCCGGCGCAGGACGCGCTCCTGGGCGAGGCCGGGGGTGTTGAGGTCGGCGAGGAGGGGCCGGGGCGCGGCCCGGAAGGCCTCGGTCAGCTCGTCGTGGGCGGCGAGCACGCGTCGCGCGTACGGGAGGAGGCGCTCGCCGTCCGGAGTGAGGGCGACCTGCCGGGTGGTCCGTACGAAGAGCTCGGCGCCCAGCTCGCGCTCCAGGCGCCGGATGTCGCGGCTGAGGGCCTGCTGGGCGAGGTAGAGGCGGGCGGCGGCACGGGTGAAGTGCAGCTCCTCGGCGACGGCGGTGAAGGCGCGCAGGAGCCGGGGGTCCATGTCGTACGGGGACGAGGTGGCGGGCACCGCCGCATTTAACAACACAGGCGCGTGAATGGCCACCGAAAGGTGTTGGACCCGCCCGGCCACTCACCCCGAGCCTTGATCCATGCCGCAACCGGAGCTCACCCCGACCCCGGCGGGCCCGGCCCTCGCCCCCCGCCACGCCGAACGACCACCTACCGCCCCGTCCGCCACCACACCCCACGCCACGGGCCCATCCCTCACCGCACCGTCCGCCGCCTCCGCCGCCACCGGTCCGTCCCTCACCGCACTCCAAGACGCCGCCAAACCCTCCCCCCAGGGCCCCGCCCGGCCGCCCGCCGTCCCCCGCAACCCCTACCTGCGACTCTTCGCCGTCCCCGGCACCCGCGCGTTCACCGCCGGCAATCTGATCGCCCGGCTGCCCATGGGCATGTTCGGCGTCAGCGCCGTCATCATGATCGCGGCGGCGTACGACTCCTATGCCCTCGCGGGCGCGGTGACCGCGACCGGCATGGCCGCCGGGGCCCTCACCGCCCCCTGGATCGCCCGGCTCGTCGACCGGTACGGCCAGGCGCGGATCGCGGTCCCGGCGACCGCTCACGCGGTCCTCGGCCATCTCGTCCTGCTGCTCTGCGTCCACGCGAAGGCACCGACCTGGGCCCTGTTCGTCACGGTCGCCCTCACCGCCACGAGCCCCAACACGGGCGGCATGTCCCGGGCCCGCTGGGCTCATCTCCTCCGGGGCGACCGCGACGCCCTGCACACCGCCAACGCCTTCGAGCAGGCCGCCGACGAGCTCTGCTTCATGCTCGGCCCGGTCGTCGCCGCGCTCCTCTGCTCGACCCTCTTCCCCGAGGCGGGGACCCTCGTCGCCGCCGTTCTCTTCCTCGGCGGAGTCCTGGTCTTCACCGCCCAGCGCTCCACCGAACCGCCGATCGCGCCCCGCACGGCCACGGGCTCCCCGCTGCGGGTGCCGGGCATGGCCCCTCTCCTGGCCGTCTTCCTCGCGACCGGGGCGGTCTTCGGCTCCATGGAGGTGGTGACCCTCGCGTACGTCGACGGCCCTCTCGCGGGGCCCGTGCTCGCCCTCCAGGCAGCGGGCTCCTGCGCGGCGGGCCTTCTCTACGGCCGCGCCCGGCGCACCGCGCGCCTGCGGACCTGTCTGGCGGCGATGGCCGCCCTCATGACATTGCCGCTGCTCGCCGCATCGACCGGATCGCTGCTCGCACTCGCCGGCGGCCTCCTCCTGGCGGGCATGGCGACGGCTCCGACGATGGTGACGGGCATGGCCCTGGTGCAGCGCCTGACGCCGGCGTCCCAGCTCAACGAGGGGATGACCCTGGCCGTGACGGCCCTGCTCGGCGGCATCGCGGCCGGATCCGCCACCGGCGGCTGGGCCGCCGACCACGCCCCCTTCCCCACCTTCGGCTTCCTGATCCCGCTCACAGCGGCGACCGCGGCCCTGACCCTCTGCGCGACGACCTTGAAAACCACCGAGTCCTCCGCCCGCTAGGTGGTACGAGTTTCCGGTACGGTTGCCGTACCACAAACTCGCACGACCTGACCCGGAGGAGCGGACGCCATGTCCATAAGCGCCAGCGAAGCCAGGGCGACCCTGTTCCCCCTGATCGAGCGCGTCAACACCGATCACGACCCGGTGCGCATCACCTCCAAGAACGGCGACGCCGTCCTCATGTCGGCCGACGACTACGACTCCTGGCAGGAGACCGTCTACCTGCTCCGCTCTCCCGCCAACGCCCTGCGTCTCATGGAGGCCGTGGCCCGCGACCGCGAGAGCGCACCGGTGATCACCAAAACCATGGACGAGCTGAGGGAGCTGGCCGGGGGCGAGGAGTGAGAAGCGTCCACTTCGACCCTGCGGCCTGGGAGGACTTCCTGTTTTGGCTCTCCTCCGACCGGAAGACGGCCCGCAGGATCACCCGACTGATCGGCGAGATCCAGCGTGACCCCTTCAGCGGCATCGGCAAGCCCGAGCCGCTGAAGGGTGACCTGTCGGGCTACTGGTCCCGCCGGATCGACGACGAGCACCGACTCGTCTACCGGGCGGACGACAAGGAAGCGAAGATCCTCAAGGCCCGCTATCGCTACTGACGCATGACAGAGGCCCGGCAGTCGCGGTGACTGCCGGGCCTCTGCCCACATGGGATGAGGTGTCCGGGCGGGGCGGGCCCCTCTCGGACGCTCGGTGGAGATGGCGGGAATCGAACCCGCGTCCAACGGTACGGAAACAGAGCTTCTCCGTGTGCAGTCCGCTACGAGTTTCTCAGCCCCGGAGATCACGCGGACAAGTCTCCGACGGGCTCAGTCACTGTTTGATTTCCCTCTCACCCCCGTGACCGGGCTGAGAGGTTTAGATCCCTAAATGACGCCAGGATCCGGGTCGGGACCATCCCCGGGCTGACGCTCCTCACAGAGGCTTCTTGTCGTTACCTAAAATTAGGCAGCGAGGGCGAAGCGGGAGTTATCGCTCTTGGAGTTGGCGATTATTGGTTGCGACATATGGTTTACGAGATCATTGCCGCTTCCTCGACACGCTTCCTCTGCATCGGTATCCGCTGTCGAAACCGATCATCCCCATGTTTTTTTATCAACGTGCACCCCCCTTGCGAGGCGTGCACGGCCCATCGTACGTGACCGACGGGCACTGGTGCCAGCGTATTAGCCGCGACCCGCGCCGCCAGGACGGGCCCTAGGCGATCTTCGCCGCCCGCTCCCTGCGCTTGGCCGCCGCGATGGCGCGGTTGGTCTCGCGGGTGTCCTGCTTCTCCCGCAGGGTCTGGCGCTTGTCGAACTCCTTCTTGCCCTTCGCGAGCGCGATCTCGACCTTCACCCGGCCGTTCAGGAAGTACAGCGCGAGGGGCACGATCGTGTGACCCGTCTCCTGCGACTTCGACTCCAGCTTGTCGATCTCCTCCCGGTGCAGCAGCAGCTTCCGCTTCCGCTTCGCCGAGTGGTTGGTCCAGCTGCCCTGCATGTACTCGGGCACATGGATGTTGTGCAGCCACGCCTCGTGGTTGTCGATCTGCACGAAGCCGTCGACGAGCGAGGCGCGGCCCATCCGCAGCGACTTCACCTCGGTGCCCATCAGCACCACACCGCACTCGTACGTGTCGACGATGTGGTAGTCGTGGCGCGCCTTCTTGTTCTGCGCGATGATCTTGCGCTCGGGCGCCTTGTCCTGGTTCTTCTTGGCAGGCTTGCCCTGCACGTTCACGAGTCCCTTTGCCATAGTGCGGTCATTTTCGCACTACGAGCCCCCTCCGAGGCCACTCAATACCGTCTTCGCCCGTTCCTCGGCCCGTTCCCCGGCCGCCAGGTCCGGGGTGATGCCCCGGCCGTCCACCGCGTGCCCCGCCGGCGTCCGGTAGTGGCCGACGGTCAGCTCGGCGACCGAGCCGTCCGGCAGGGCGCTCGGCATCTGGACCGAACCCTTGCCGAAGGTGCGGGACCCGACCGTGACCGCCCGGCCCCGGTCCTGGAGGGCGCCGGTGAGCAGCTCGGCCGCGCTCATGGTGCCCCCGTCGATCAGCGCCACCAGGGGCCGGCCGGTGTCGCCGCCCCCCTCCGCGTAGACGGCCCGCTGCTCGCCCTCCACGTCGTACGTGGCGACCAGGCCGCCGTCGAGGAAGGCGGAGGCGGCCACGGCGGCCTCGGCGACCAGGCCGCCCGCGTTGCCCCGCAGGTCCAGGAGGACCCCGGCGCCGGCCGGGGCGGTCCGTACCGCGTCACGTACGCGCGTGCCGGCTCCCTTGGTGAAGGCGGCGACCCGGATGAGCAGCGTCCCGTCGTCCAGGTGGCGGACGGTGACCGGGTCCGTGGCGAGCCGGGCCCTGCGCAGGGTCTGCGTCCAGGCGGCACGGCCGCGCTCGACCCTGAGGACCACGGCCGAGCCGGGCACGCCGTCGCCGCGCAGCAGGGCGACGACCTCGGAGACCGAGAGCCCGTCGACCGGGCGTCCGTCGACGGAGACGAGGCGGTCGCCGGCCCGGAGCCCGGCCCGCTCGGCGGGGCCGCCCGACTGCACCCGGGTCACCCGGACGCGGTCCTGGCCCGCACGGCCCGCGGAGAGCCCGACACCGGTGTACGTCCCGTCGAGAGCCTGCTCGAACTCGGCGTACTCCTTCTTGTCGTACACCGCGCCCCAGCGGTCACCGCTGCGGCTGACGAACTCCTCCGCCGCCTGCTTGCCCGACTTCCCGTCGGCCATGGCCTCGGCGGCGGCGCGGTTCAGGGCGGCGCTGTCGACGGGCGCGCCGCCCGGCGACCGCTGCCCCGCGCGCGTGGACGCCCCGGCGGGTTCACCGGCGGACTCCTGCCGGGGCAGGGAGCCGGTGGCGGCGGCGGTGGCGAGGACCCCGGCGAAGACCAACGTCAGAACGGCCCCACGGAGCACTCCGCGGGGCCGGATACAGAGGCGCTCGGTGTCGGCCGGCATGGCGCCCACTCTAGGACAAGGCGATGGCGCCGCACGGGTTTTGACCGTACGGCGCCATCCGCTGTCAGTGGTCTCTTCTCACACCTTCAGGTACTTGCGCAGCGCGATGAAGGCGGCACAGGCGGGCATGAGCAGACCGATGGCGAGCACCAGCGGCAGCACTGAGAAGACGGCGTCCCAGCCGATGAAGTTGACGAGCTGCATCTTCTCGGCGAGCGCGATGCCGTTGTCGATCAGGAAGTACCGGCCGACGAGCAGCAGCACACAGGCGACCGCTCCGCCGAGGAGCCCGGCGAAGGCGGCCTCCATGATGAACGGCATCTGGATGTAGAAGCTGGAGGCGCCGACGAGGCGCATGATGCCGGTCTCGCGGCGACGGCTGAAGGCCGAGACGCGGACGGTGTTCACGATCAGCATCAGCGCGATGACCAGCATGAGGCCCATGACGGCGAAAGCCGCGATCCTCATCCCGTCCATCAGGTCGAAGAGGTTCTGCAGGGTGTCCCGCTGGTCCTGGACGGACTCGATCCCGTCGCGGCCGGCGAAGGCGGTGGCGATCACCTTGTACTTCTCCGGGTCCTTGAGCTTGACCCGGAACGACTCCTGCATCTGGTCCGGCGTGATGACGGAGGCGATGGCGGTGTCGCCGTACTCCTCCTTGTACCGCTTGAACGCCTCGTCGGTCGACTCGTAGAAGACGTTGTCGACGATGTCCATCTTCTGCAGATCGGCCTTGATCTGCTCCTTCTGCTGCGTGGTGACGGCGCCCTTGGGGCACTTGGCCCCGTCGGCCGCGTCGGCCTTGTTGCAGAGGAAGAGGGAGACGTTGACCTTGTCGTACCAGAAGTCCTTCATCGTGTTGACCTGCTCGCGCATGAGCAGGGCACCGCCGAAGAGGGCGAGCGAGAGGGCCACGGAGATGATGACGGCGAAGGTCATCGTGAGATTGCGCCGGAGACCGACACCGATCTCCGAGAGCACGAACTGAGCGCGCATGGTGTGTTCTGTCCCCTACCTGCTCAGTGCTGGTATCCGTAGACGCCGCGCGCCTGGTCGCGGACGAGGCGGCCCTTCTCGAGCTCGATGACGCGCTTGCGCATCTGGTCGACGATGTTCTGGTCGTGGGTCGCCATGACGACGGTGGTCCCTGTCCTGTTGATGCGGTCGAGCAGCTTCATGATGCCGACCGAGGTCTGCGGGTCGAGGTTGCCGGTGGGCTCGTCGGCGATCAGCAGCATCGGGCGGTTGACGAAGGCGCGGGCGATGGCGACGCGCTGCTGCTCACCGCCGGAGAGCTCGCCCGGCATCCGGTCCTCCTTGCCGCCGAGTCCGACCAGATCGAGCACCTGCGGCACGGCCTTGCGGATCTCGCCGCGCGGCTTGCCGATGACCTCCTGGGCGAAGGCCACGTTCTGGGCGACGGTCTTGTTGGGCAGCAGGCGGAAGTCCTGGAAGACGGTGCCGAGTTGACGCCGCATGTGCGGCACCTTCCAGTTGGACAGCCGGGCGAGGTCCTTGCCGAGGACGTGCACCTGGCCTTGACTGGCGCGCTCCTCACGCAGGAGCAGCCGCAGGAAAGTCGACTTTCCGGAGCCGGAGGAACCGACGAGGAAGACGAACTCCCCCTTCTCGATCTCCAGGGAGACATCCCGGAGCGCGGGGCGGTTCTGCTTCGGATAGGACTTGGAGACGTTGTCGAATCGGATCACGGATGCACCACGGTCGGCCGGGAGTAGGTGTGCGTGACCTTACGCGAACGGGGAAGGCCCGCGCAGTCGCGGTCCTGGCTTGCGACGTTTATCCTTTTCGCCCCTCGGGACGGAACGGAGACGAGCCGGTGGGGCGCGCCGAAACGCCGCCGAGCTGGCACAGTGGTAGGGGGAACGTCCGGGCCCCCTCGGACGTTGTCCTGATGTGTAGCCCCCGTGCGGGAGGAGGAGAGCGCATGACCTATGACCGACTGGTGTGCGCCAACTGCGCGGCCCCGGTCGCCGAGGGCCGCTGCCGTGTCTGCCGCGCGAACCGCGAGCGCCTGACCCCCCAGGGTCTTTCGCCCGCGATGCTGCTGACGCTGGCCATCGCCCTGCTGGCCGCCATAGCACTGCTCGCGGCGGTCCGTACGGCCTAGCCGGACCGCACGACGACCACACGAGCCGGAAAGCATGAGGAAGGGCCGGGGAGCATCTCCCCGGCCCTTCGTCATGCGCTGATGTCTCAGACGGCGGTACGACCACCGGCGACGAGACGCGGCAGCATACGGAAGCCGATGCCACCGGCGATCATGGTCGCGGCTCCGATGACCAGGAACGAGGTCTCGGCCGCACCGGTCTCGGCGAGCTCCTCCTTCGCCTGGCCCTGCTGCACGGGCTGCGAGCCGGCGTTGTTGGTGTCGGTGTTGTTGCCGGTGTCGACGCACTCGGCGCCGTCGAGGTCGACGGTGCAGGTGCCGGCGCCACCGCTGGTGGACGAACCACCGCTGGTGGAGGTGCCACCGTCGGCGGAGGAGCCACCGCTGGTGGAGGAGCCACCGTCGGAGCCGGAGGTGCCGGACGAGCCCGAGCCGCCGGACGAGCCGGAGCCGCCGGAGCCGGAGCTGCCGGACGTGCCCGAGGTGCCGGACGAGCCGGACGAGCTGTTGCCGCCGGTCTCGGTGCCGCCCGTCTCGGTGCCACCGGTCTCCGTGCCACCGGTCTCCGTGCCGCCGGTCTCGGTACCGCCAGTCTCGGTACCACCGGTCTCGGTACCACCGGTCTCCGTGCCGCCGGTCTCGGTACCACCGGTCTCGGTACCACCGGTCTCCGTGCCACCGGTCTCCGTGCCACCGGTCTCGGTACCACCGGTCTCCGTGCCACCGGTCTCCGTGCCACCGGTCTCCGTACCACCGGTCTCCGTACCACCGGTCTCCGTGCCACCGGTCTCGGTACCGCCGGTCTCCGTGCCACCGGTCTCCGTACCGCCGGTCTCGGTACCACCAGTCTCCGTGCCACCGGTCTCCGTGCCACCGGTCTCGGTACCACCGGTCTCCGTGCCACCGGTCTCGGTACCACCAGTCTCGGTGCCGCCGGTCTCGCAGAGGCCGCCGACCTCCTCACACGGGTCATCCCCGAGGATGTCCACGTTCAGGCTGATGACGTCGCTCTCGGTGCCGCCGACGGCCGTCGCGGCACCGGCGGCCGTCAGGGACGCACCGGCGATGATCACGGCGCTCGCCGCAACGCGCACCAAACGGACTCGCGTCTTGTTGGTCATCTGATCTGCTACCCCCAGTAGCTCATCTCGTCATGGGGCAGCGCTCGGGGGCAGCGACAGAGGCGGCTCACTTCTGGGCCGGCCCCCGTTCGCACGCGCGCCCCAGAAATGCGCATGCCAGTACGCCACCCTTCCGAGTTTCCGATGAGGCGTCAAGGTCGTTGCGCGTGCGATGCCCGAAAGATCACGGACTGCCCCACATGCGACGATGCAACTGTGACGTAAAGCCAGAACTCCGGGCTCCGCAGCACCCGTTACCTTGTCGACAAAGCGTCCCAGTCGCCACGATTCCGCTTGCGCCAGCGAATCCGCCGACCGGCCGGAGGGCCCGCACAGAACGACGACGGGCCCTGTACGGAACGGCGTCGGGCCCCGCACCGGAAGGTGCGGGGCCCGAACACACGCTGCTGCGGGGTTACTTGTCCTGCTGCTTGCGCCAGCGGATGCCCGCCTCGAGGAAGCCGTCGATCTCGCCGTCCAGGACGGCCTGCGGGTTGCCGACCTCGAACTCCGTACGGAGGTCCTTGACCATCTGGTACGGGTGGAGGACGTACGAGCGCATCTGGTTGCCCCAGGAGCTGCCGCTGTCCTTGAGGGCGTCCATCCTGGCCCGCTCCTCCTGGCGCTGACGCTCCAGAAGCTTGGCCTGGAGGACGTTCATGGCGCTCGCCTTGTTCTGGATCTGCGAGCGCTCGTTCTGGCAGGAGACGACGATGCCGGTCGGGAGGTGCGTGATGCGCACGGCCGAGTCGGTCGTGTTGACGCCCTGGCCGCCGGGGCCCGAGGCGCGGTAGACGTCGACGCGCAGCTCGCCCTCGTCGATCTCGACGTGGTCGGAGGACTCGACGACGGGGAGGATCTCGACGCCGGCGAACGAGGTCTGGCGGCGGCCCTGGTTGTCGAAGGGCGAGATGCGGACCAGTCGGTGGGTGCCCTGCTCGACGGAGAGCGTGCCGTAGGCGTACGGCGCCTTCACCACGAAGGTGGTCGACTTGATGCCGGCCTCCTCCGCGTACGAGGTCTCGTAGACCTCGGTCGAGTAGCCGTGGCGCTCCGCCCAGCGCAGGTACATGCGCTGGAGCCGCTCGGCGAAGTCGGAGGCGTCGACGCCGCCGGCCTCCGCGCGGATGTTGACAAGGGCCTCGCGCTCGTCGTACTCGCCGGAGAGGAGGGTGCGGACCTCCATCTCGTCGAGGGCCTTGCGGACGGAGGTCAGCTCCGTCTCGGCCTCGGCGAGCGTGTCCGGGTCGTCCATCTCCTCGGCGAGCTCGAAGAGCACCGCGAGGTCGTCGATGCGCCCGCGCAGGGTCTCGGCCTTGCGGACCTCGGCCTGGAGGTGCGAAAGCTTGCTCGTGATCTTCTGCGCCGCCTCCGGGTCGTCCCACAGGGACGGGGCCGCGGCCTGCTCTTCGAGCACGGCGATGTCGGCCCTCAGCTTCTCGAGGTCCAGGACGGCCTCGATCGACCCCATGGTCGAGGAGAGGGACTTCAGCTCTTCGGATACATCGACGACTGCCACGCGTCCAGCGTAACGGCTCCGGGCAAGGAGCCGAACCTTCGGCCGCCACGGCTGGTTCCCAGGGGCGGGACGCCCCCTACGGCAGCGAGGACTGCTTCGAGTCCTGCGGCGGGGCGTCCGCGTCCCCGGAGGCCGCCAGGTAGCCGCCGGCGCCCAGCGCGCCCGCGACGACGACGGCCGCGACGGCGAGGGTGATCCGGCGCTTGCGGACCGCCTCCGCCTTGTGGCGTGCCGAGCCGGGGCGGCGGGCGCCGGCGGGGCGCGGGGCCCTGGCGGTGCCGAGGGGGCCGCCCGAGAGCTCGTCGGGGGCCGGGACCCGCATGGAGGTGTGGGTGTCGCGGTTGGAGTCGGCGGAGGCGCCGGGGACGAGGGGGACGGCGGCCCGGCGCGGGCCGGGCTCGCCGGCGCCCGTACCGGTGGCGTACGCCTCCGGCTCCGGCTCGGGGGCCGGGGCCGACTCCTCCGGGTCCAGCTCGTGGACGTCGAGCGGCGGGATGCCCTTGAGCAGCGGCAGGACGTCCTTGAGGCGGGCGGCGAGCTCGGAGGCGCGCAGCCGGGAGGCCGGGGCCTTCGCCAGGCACTGCACGATCAGCTGCCACAGCTCCTCGGGGATGCCGGGGAGGGGGACGACGGTCTCGGTGACGTGGCGGCGCAGGACGGCGCCGGGGTGGCCGCCGCCGAAGGGGGTGAAGCCGGCGAGCAGCTCGTACAGGACGGTCGCGAGGGCGTAGATGTCGACGGCGGCGCGCGGCGGGAGGCCCTCGACGATCTCGGGGGCGAGGTAGTCGGGGGTGCCGATGATCCGGGTGGCCTTGGTGCGGCCGGGGGTGTCGATCAGCTTGGCGACGCCGAAGTCGGTGAGGAGGGCGGGGTGGGCGCCGCCGGGTCCGAGCGGCCCCTCCATGTCGAGCAGGATGTTCTCCGGCTTGACGTCCCGGTGGACGACTCCGGCGGCGTGCGCGGCGGCGAGGGCGTCGGCGACGTCGGCGATGATCGCGACGGCGGCCTCGGGGGCGAGCCGCCGCTCCCTGTCGAGGCGGGTGCGCAGGTCGGTGCCGCGCACGAGGTCCATGACGAGGGCCAGGTCGTTGCCGTCGACGACGAGGTCGCGGACCTTGACCACCCGGGGGTGGTCGAGGCCGAGCAGGGCGGTGCGCTCCTGGACGAAGCGGCCGACGAGCTCCTGGTCGGAGGCCAGGTCCTCGCGCAGCAGTTTGACGGCGACGGGACCCTCGGGCCCCTCGCCGAGCCACACCGTTCCTGCACTGCCCCGCCCGAGGATCTGGTGGGTGGTGTAGCGGCTGCCGATGTTCCGTGCCAAGACTGCTCCCTCAGCGGCTGCGGTTCGCGAGCAAAGTTACGCGCCCTCGGCCGCCGGACGTCACTTCCGAGGGGAAATCACCCCTCGGAAGTCGACAAATCGGCAGTATGACGCGGGATTACTGCCCTGTACCGCCGGTAGTACCTCCGGAGCCGGTGCTCTCGCCGATCGAGGAGATCCAGTCGGTCACCGTCGAGATGCCGTCGCCGATGGCCTGCCAGTAGCTCTTGCCCTCGGCGATCCAGTCCTGGAGCGGGGTCAGCTCCCAGACGAGCCAGCCCGCGACCACGAACAGGACGATCATGACCAGACAGCCCTTGAGGCAGCCGAGGCCGGGGATCCGCACCGGGTTGGCGCTGCGCTGACGCGGCGGGCGCGGCTCACGGGGCGCCGGGGCCGGCGCCTGGGGCGGCGGCTGCGGCGGCGTGTACTGCTGCTGGGGCTGGGCGTACTGCGGCGGCTGCTGCTGCTGCTGCGGCGCGTACTGCTGCGGCTGCTGGTGCTGCGGCGGGTACGGCTGCGGGGCCGGGCGCTGCTGGTTCTGCTGCTGGTACCCCTGCGGCGGCTGCTGCTGCCCGTACGCACCGGGCCGCTGGCCCTGCGGGGGCTGCTGCCGCTGCGGGCGGCGGCGCAGCGGGTCCTCGCTCGGGTCGAGGTACTGCACCTGCGTCTGCTCGTTGCGGTCGCGGGCCGCGCGCAACTGGCTCTGCCAGGGGTGCGGCTCCTCGGACTGCGCGCCCTGGCCGGGCTGCGGCGGCTGCGGCGGTACGGGCGGCATGACGGCCGTCGGGTCGGCGGCGCCCGCCGCGCCGCTGGTCGGCATGACGCTGGTCGCGCCGGCGGGGTCGAACCGCGGAGGGGTCCCGGCGCCGCTGGGCAGCACCTGGGTGGGGTCGGCCGCGCCGGGCGTCTCCGGGACGGGCGCGGGCGCCGGGTCGGGGGCGAGCAGCGCACCGACGCCCTCGGCCGCCTCGATCTGGGCGGGCGTGGCGTGCACGCCGATGCCGGCGGCGACGGCGCGCAGGCCGCGCGCGAGGTTCACGGCGCTCGGCCGGCGGTCGGGGTCCTTGCTGAGGCAGCGCTCTATGACCGTCCACAGCGGTCCCGGCACGGTCGACGGGCGCCGCGGCTCCTCGCTGAGGTGGCGGTGCAGGACCTCGAGGGCGGTGCCGCCGGCGAACGGGGGGCGGCCGGTGACCAGCTCGTAGAGCAGGATGCCGGCGCCGTAGATGTCGACGGCGGAGGTCTGCGGGCGTCCCTCGGCGGACTCGGGCGCCACGTACGCGGGCGTGCCGACGAACTCGTGGGTCCTGGTCAGACCCGGGGAGTCCGCGAGGCGCGCGATGCCGAAGTCGGTGAGCATCGGGTGCATCTGGCCGCCCTGCTCGGCGAGCAGCACGTTGGCCGGCTTGAGGTCGCGGTGGACGACGCCGTCGGCGTGGCTGGCGGCGAGCGCGTCGGCGATCTGGGCGGTCAGGAGCGCGGCGGCGACCGGGGTGAGCGGGCCGCTGTCCCTGATGTACCGGTGCAGGTCGGGGCCCTCGACGAGGTCCATGACGAGCGCGAGGACATCGCCCTCGACGACCAGGTCGCGGGTGCGCACGATGTTCGGGTGGGTGAGCCGGAGCAGCACGGACCGCTCGCGCAGGAAGCGCATCACGATGTCCGCGTCGTTGGCCAGCTCCTCCTTGAGGACCTTGATGGCCACGGTCTCGCCGGGCTGGCCGGGGACGGCCGCCTCGGCGCCCGCCGTCTCCCGCTGGCGGGCTCGCCAGACGGTGCCCGTGGCGCCGCGGCCGAGCGGCTCCTCGAGCAGGTACTTGCTGCCGATAGGCCGCACGTCACGCGCTCCCTGCTGTCCGTGGTCCTGGGGTGGTCCTGTGATGCCCCGGGGTCCCTGTCCTCTGTTCTGTGACCCGTCCGGGTGTCCGGCCCACTTTAGTGCCGCCGAACGGGGTACCGGCCGGTCGTCCACAGGCCGATTCCGATCGTGGCGTACGAGCCTCCCGGAGGTTCCTCGCGGTGGGAGCCCCGACCGGGGGCGCCGGGACGGGTCCGGCTCCTGCCCGGAAACGACCGGGCACCTGTCCGGAAGAAGACGCTCCTGGGGGCGGGACGGTTGCCGGGCACGTTCCGAAGGCATGCTCAACCAGGCACTTTTGCGTCCACAGCCGACCATTCAAGATCACTTCCGGCCGACCCGGGGGCGGGCTGTCGGCGGCAGGTGCGAGGATGCCTCCAGCACGTCGCATCGGAGGGGTCGGGAGCCCCCGCGCCGTGCCGACCTGTACCGGACGACGTGTCCGTGCCGGGTGGGGGGAGTCACAGGGCGGTTCCCCTGCCGGGCATGTCGCGCAGAAGGGACCGCTGACGGCGATGCAGATCCGGCTGACCGTCCTCGCGCCGTACGCCGGCCACGGCGCCGGGCGCGCCTGCGACGTGCTCGTCACGGCCCCCGCCGGGACGGCTCTCGCCGCCGTGGCCTCGAACCTCGCCGCGGCCGTCACCGGCCCCGACACCTCCTCCTCGGGCACGACCGTCCTCTACGCGGGCGCGGAGCGGCTCGACGGCCGCCGCTGCGTCCTCGGCGAACCCCCGCTGGTCGACGGCGCCGTGCTCTCCCTCCAGGTCCCCGGCCCCGACGACCGGGTCGGCGAGACGGCCTCCGCACGGCTGCACGTGGTCGCGGGCCCTGACGCGGGCGGGGTGCACCTGCTGCACGGCGGACCGATCAGAATCGGCCGTTCCGCCGACGCCGACGTACCGCTCGACGACCCCGACGTCTCCCGCGCGCACTGCACCGTGACCGTCGGCGAGGACGGCCGGGTCACGGTCGCCGACCGCGGCTCGACGAACGGCACGACCCTCGACGGGGTGCCCGTCGGCGACCGCCCGGTGAGGTTCCCCCCGGGCGCGCTGCTGCGGCTCGGCGAGTCGGCCCTGCGCCTGACCGGCGCCGGTGACGACCTCAGGGGTACGGACGCGAGGGCGACGGCCCCGGACGGCGAGGGCCACCTGCGGGTCGCGCGCGGAGCGGCCGGCCAGGACGGGCCGGAGCGGCCCGACCGGCCGACGCACGCGGGCGTGCCCGGCACCGCTCCCGGGCACCCCGCGGACGACACCACCCACGGCGGTGCGGGCGGCGTCCTGTACGGCGGCGCGGACTCCGAGGCGTACACCGGCCCGTACGACTCCGGCTCCGCGCGCGCGGCGGACCACCACGACCGAACCGAAGGACCCGACGGCGCCGAGGCCCACGGCGGGATCCGGCAGGCCCGGGGCGAGGCCCCGACCACGGCCACGCGCGCGGGTGGCAAGCGCGGGCTCGGCGCCTGGGCCCGGCGCCTCGCGGGCGGCCGCGAGGAGCTCCCCGCACCCGCCGCCGGCCCCCGTACGGCCCCCGACACCCACGCCGGCGGCCGGTCCGGCACCGGCGCGCGCGGCGGCGCACCCGCCACCGGCCCGGCGGCCGACACCTGGCCCGATCCCGCCACCCTCCTGCTCACCGCCCTCGGTCCCGGCCCCCGGCTCTGGGAGCGCGACCTGGACCACCCCGAGTCCCTGGTGGTCCGGCTCGGTACGACGGACCGGGCAGAGCTCTCCGGCGTGCCGGTCACCGTGGGTCTGCGCGAGGCCGGTTCCCTCGGTCTCGCCGGGCCCGCCGACCGGCTCGCCGGCCTGACCCGTTCGGTGGTCGCCCAGCTCGCCGCCCTGCACTCGCCCTCCGACCTGGAGATCGTGCTGATCAGCGCCGACCGGAACCGCTCGCTCGACGAGCGGCGCCGTGCCTGGGGCTGGCTCGGCTGGCTCCCGCACGTCCGGCCCGCCCACGGCCAGGACTGCCGGCTGCTCCTGGCGTACGACCGCGAGCAGGCCCAGGCCCGTACGGCGGAGCTGACCCGGCGGCTCGACGACGGCCCGCTCGGCCCCGGCTGGCCCAGCGCCGACCGGGCGTCCGTCGCCGAGGCCGCGGCCCGCCACGAGGGGCCGACGACGGTCGTGGTCGTGGACGGCGACCCCGGTTCGGCGGCGCTGCGCGAGACGGTGGCCCGGCTCGCCGGAGCCGGAGCGGCCGCCGGCATCCACCTCCTGTGCCTCGCCGAGGCGCCCTCGGCCTCCCCCGTCTCGCCGGTGGCCGCCACGTACGAGACCGCGTGCGCCGCGTCGCTCGCGTTCCGCGAGTGCGGGGCCGCCGTGCTCCTCAGCGGCGACGTGGCGACGGCGCTGCGGCTGCTGCGGACCTCCGGCGGCCGGGTCGCGGGCCACGGCACCGTCGGCGTGGTCGACGCGGTGTCCGTCGCCTGGGCCGAGCGGTTCGGACGCGCGCTCGCCCCGCTGCGGACGGACACGACGGCGGCCCCGGGCAGCCGTGCCGCCGCGCTGCCCCCGTCGGCCCGGCTCCTCGACGAGCTCGGGCTCGCCCGTGCCACCCCCGCCTCCCTGATGGCCCGCTGGGCCTCCGCCGGCGACGGCACGGCCGTCCTGGGCGCAGGACCACGCGGCCCGCTCGCCGTGGACCTCACCCGGGAGGGCCCCCACCTGCTGATCGAGGGCCCCGCCGGAAGCGGACGGACGGAGCTCCTCCGCTCGATCGCCGCGTCGCTCGCGGCCGGCGGGCGTCCCGACCGGCTCGGACTGCTCCTGGTGGACGGGGCGGGCGGCGAGCGCGGCGAAGGCCTCGCGGCCTGTACGGAGCTGCCGCACGTCACCGAGCACCTGGTGGCGTCGGACCCGGTGCGGATGCGGGAGTTCGCGCAGGCGCTCGGCGCGGAGCTGAAGCGCCGCGCGGAGCTCATCGGCGACGGTCACTTCGCCGACCGCCGGGGCACGCGCGCGGTGCCCGCCGCCGCCGAGCGGCTGATCGGCCAGCGCGCCCCGAGCCCGGCGGAGTCCGTGCCCCAGGGCACCCGGGCGACCGTCCGCGTCCAGGACGCGGCCGAGCCCGACGGCCGGACCAGCGGCCGCACCCTCCGCACGGGCGACGGCACGATCGGCGCCCTCCCGAGCATCCGGGGCGGACGCACGGGCGACCCGTACCCGGCCTCGGACGACCTCGGCGGCCGCCCCAGCGGCCGGATCACGTATTCCACGACCGCCGAGCCCCGAACGGGCGCCCGCCCGCCGTACCCGGGCGACATCGACGGCCGGCCCAGCGGCCGGAGCTCGTACCCCGGCGGCGACGACAGCCGAGCCGGCGGCCGGGGCTCGTACGCCGGTGACCTCGACAGCCGGTCCAGCGGCCGAACCGCGTACCCCGGCGGCGAAGACAACCGAGCCGGCGGCCGGAGCTCGTACCCCGGCGGCGACGATCTCGGCGCACGCCCCAGCGGTCGCACCCCGTACCCCGGCGACCCCGAAGGCCGGACCAGCGGTCGCACCCCGTACCCCGGCGACCCCGACCACCGGACCAGCGGCCGAACCCCTTACCCCGGCGCCGATGACCTCGGCGGCCGGTCGAGCGCCCGGACCGCGTACCCGGGGGACGATCTCAGCGGGTGGCCCAGCAGTCGTACGCTCCGCACGGGCGACGGCGACCTCGGCGATCACCCGAGCGGCCGTGTGCCCCGGCCGGGAGCCGAGGACCAGGCCGGTCACTCCGGCGGACGTACGTCCCGCCCCGGCGCCGAGGACCTCGCCGGTCACCCGAGCGGCCGCGTCCCCCGTACCGGGGACGGTTCGCTCGACGAGCGGTCCAGCGCCCGGACGCGCCCCGGCCATGACGCCTTCCTGTCCGACACGCCCAGCGGGCGGCTGCCGCGAAGAGACGGCGGCCCCCTTGACGACCGCCCGAGCAGCCGCACCCTGCGCACCGGCGACGGCGACCTGACGGACCGTCCGAGCAGCCGAGTCTCCCGCGGCGCGGGCGAAGGCAACCTCGCCGACCGCCCGAGCAGCCGCACCCTGCGCGCGGGCGAAGGCAACCTCGCCGACCGCCCGAGCGGCCGGGTCGGCCGGACCGCGGCTGACGACACCGGCGGCCGGGCCCACCGACCCTCGGGGGACGACACCGGCAGCCGCACCCACCGACCCCCCGGCGACGACACCGGCGTGCGCATCCCCCGCCCCGCCTCCGGCGAACCGGCCCGGCCCGGTAGCTCCGCCTACCTTCCGCGGCTCGTCGTCCTCGTCGACGACTTCGACGCCCTCGTCGCCCCCGCGCTCGGCGCCTCCGGCCGGCCCGCCGCCGGGTCCGTCGTCAGGGCCCTGGAGGCCGTCGCGCGGAACGGCGCGCGGCTCGGGGTGCATCTCGTCGCGACCTCCGCGCGCCCGGACCGGACCGCCGACACGGAGCTGGCCCACGGGGCCCGGCTGCGGATCGTGCTCGACGCGCCCCCGCTGACCGCCGGCCCCGACGTGCCGACGGCGGGACGCGGGCGGCTCGGGCATCCGGACGGGCGCGTCACCCCCTTCCAGTCGGGTCGCGTCACGGGCCGGATCCCCCGGACGGCGACGCTCCGCCCGACCGTCGTACCCCTGGAATGGGAGCGGATGGGCGATCCGCCCACCCGTCGCCCGGTCCGGGAGCTGGGCAACGGACCGACGGATCTGGCGCTCCTGGCGAGCGCGCTCGACCGGGCCGCCCGCTCGGTCGAGGCGACCCCCGTACCCCCGCTGACCCCCGCGACACACGGCTGACGGCACGTCACGAGGCCGTCACGATCCCCCGCTTGAGGCGGAAGGCGGTATTGCGGGGCCCCGCCACCCGGCGTAGACCTGTCGGCACGGGACAGCGACGCGCACGGGAGAGACGGGGCAGCGATGCGTACAACTCTTCGTCCACGCAAGGCCGCAGTGACCATGACGGCGTTCGCCGCACTCGCCGCACTCACCCTCGCGGCGTGCGGCGGCGAGGCCGGGAAGGACCCCGGCCCGGCGGCCGGCGGCGATCTGCCCCTCAAGGGCGAGAAGATCGAGGTCGCCGCCGTCTGGACGGGACCGGAGCAGGAGAACTTCACCAAGGTCCTGAAGGAGTTCGAGAAGCGCACCGGCGCGACCGTCACCTTCGTGCCGGCCCAGGACCCGATCGTGAACTTCCTCGGTACGAAGATCGCGGGCGGTGCGCCGCCCGACGTGGCGATGCTCCCGCAGGTGGGCGCGATCCGGCAGGCCGCGGCGCAGAAGTGGCTGAAGCCGGTCGGCCCGGAGGCCGAGGCGCAGCTGGCGGCGAACTACTCGCGCGGCTGGCAGGAGCTCGGCGCGGTCGACGGCACCCAGTACGGGGTGTACTTCAAGGCCGCCAACAAGTCCCTGGTCTGGTACAACTCCGCCGTCTTCGAGAACGCGGGCGCCACCGAGCCGAAGACCTGGAAGGAGTTCCTCAGCACCGCGGAGACGATCTCGGCCTCCGGCGTCACCCCCGTCTCGGTGGGCGGCGCGGACGGCTGGACGCTCACCGACTGGTTCGAGAACATCTACCTCTCGCAGGCGGGCCCCGCCAAGTACGACCAGCTGGCGAAGCACACGATCAAGTGGACCGATCCGTCCGTCACCGCGGCCCTGACGACGCTCGGCGAACTGTTCGGCAAGCCGGCGCTGCTCGCCGGCGGCACGAGCGGCGCCCTGCAGACGGAGTACCCGGTCTCGGTCACCCAGACCTTCACGGGCGGCGACCAGCCGAAGGGCGCGATGGTCTTCGAGGGCGACTTCGCCGCCGTCAACATCGCGCAGACGAAGGCGAAGATCGGTACGGACGCGAAGGTCTTCCCGTTCCCCACCGTCGGCGAGGGCACCACCCCCGTGGTGACGGCCGGCGACGCGGCCGTGGCCCTCAAGGACACGAAGGGCGCCAAGGCGCTGCTCGCCTTCCTCGCCTCCCCGGACGCGGCGAAGATCTGGGCGGCCGAGGGCGGCTTCCTCTCCCCCAACAAGAACCTGGACCCGGCGGCGTACCCGAACGACGTCCAGCGCGAGATCGCGAAGGCGCTCATCGGCGCCGGTGACGACTTCCGCTTCGACATGTCGGACCAGATGCCGCAGTCCTTCGGCGGGACGCCGGGCAAGGGCGAGTGGAAGGCGCTCCAGGACTTCCTGAAGAACCCGAAGGACATCGCGGGGACGCAGGCGCGCCTCGAGGCGGACGCGGAGAAGGCGTACCGGGCCGCGGCGAAGAGCTGAGGCCCCGGCATGCCGAGGAGCACTCGCCACGACGACCACACGCAGGGGACCACTCGCCACGACAGCGACACGTCGAGCCCCCCACGCGACGACAACCACACGCCGGGGAGCATCCGAAACCGAAGGAACGGCAGAAGCAGGACGGTGGCGGCGGGGTTCCTGCTCCCCGCCCTGCTCCTGCTCGGCGCGCTCGTCGTCTACCCGATCGGGTACTCGGTCCAGCGCTCGCTCTTCGACCGCTCGGGCGACTCCTTCGTCGGCCTGGACAACTACCTCGCCCTCGTCACCGACGACTCGCTCCGCACGGCCGTCCGCAACAACCTGATCTGGCTGGTCCTGGCCCCGGCGGTGGCGACCGCGCTCGGCCTGGTCTTCGCCGTGCTCACCGAACGCGTCCGCTGGGGTACGGCGTTCAAGCTGGTCGTCTTCATGCCGATGGCGATCTCGATGCTCGCCGCCGGGATCATCTTCCGGCTCGTCTACGAGCAGGATCCGGACCGAGGGGTCGCCAACGCGGTCTGGGTCGGCGTCCACGACACGTTCGCCGAGTCGTCCGGCTTCCCCCGGGCCCGGCCGCTGCCCGTGCATCCGCTGGAGGCGGCCGGTGGCGGCGCGTTCGTCACGAAGGATCCGGTGCGCGCCGGGGAGCCCGTACGGCTTCCGCTGATCGGCGTGGCTCCGGGGCAGATGCCGGAGGAGGCCCGCCCGGCCCGGGAGCCCGCTCCCGTGGCGGGAAGCGTCGTCGGTACGGCCTGGCTGGACTTCACCCGGGGCGGCGGTGGGCGCCCGAACGCGGTCGACCCGGCCGAACGGGGCCTCGCCGGGCTGCGGATCGAGGCCGTACGGGACGGGAAGGTCGTCGCCAGGGCCACGGCCGCGGCGGACGGCACCTTCACGCTGCCCGCCGACCGGGTGGACGGAGCCGTCCTGCGGCTGCCCGCGAGCAACTTCCGGGAGCAGTACAACGGCGTGGAGTGGCTGGGCCCGTCGTTCGTCACCCCGGCGGTCATCGGGGCGTACGTGTGGATGTGGGCCGGGTTCGCGATGGTGCTGATCGGCGCCGGGCTCGCCGCCGTGCCGCGCGAACTGCTCGAAGCGGCCCGGGTGGACGGGGCGAACGAGTGGCAGGTGTTCCGCCGGATCACGGTGCCGCTGCTCGCGCCGGTCCTCGCTGTCGTCCTGGTGACGTTGATGATCAACGTCCTCAAGGTCTTCGACCTGGTCTTCGTCATCGCGCCGGGCTCCGCCCAGGACGACGCGAACGTGCTCGCGCTCCAGCTGTACCGCTCGTCGTTCGGTACGGACGCCGATCTCGGGGTCGGCTCGGCCATCGCCGTCCTGCTGCTGCTCCTCGTGGTCCCGGTGATGATCTTCAACATCCGCCGCCTGCGCCGGGAGGCCCGCCGATGAGTCATTCCGCCGACGTCCGGCCCCGCCCCCTCGTCGCACGGCTCGCCGCCCGGGCCGCCGGGGGCGCGGTGCGCGTGTTCCTCGTCCTCACCGGCCTGTTCTGGCTGCTGCCGACGGTGGGGCTGCTCTTCTCCTCGCTCCGCTCGCCGTCCGACATCGCGTCGGGCGGCTGGTGGCAGGTGTTCACGGCCCCGGCCCGGCTGACCACAGAGAACTACACGCATCTCCTGGCGAACGACACGATCACCGGCTCCCTCGTCTCCACCGTCATGATCACCGTTCCGTCCACCCTGCTCGTGCTCGTCATCGGCTCGTTCGCCGGGTACGCGTTCGCATGGCTGGAGTTCCCGGGCCGCGACTGGTGGTTCCTGGGCGTGGTGGCCCTGCTCGTGGTGCCGGTGCAGGTCGCCCTGGTCCCGGTGTCGAAGCTCTTCGGCGCGGTGGGGCTCTTCGAGACGACCCTCGGGGTGGTCCTCTTCCACACGGCCTTCGGTCTGCCGTTCGCGATCTTCCTGCTGCGGAACTTCTTCGCGGAGATCCCGCGCGAACTCCTCGAGGCGGCACGGCTCGACGGGGCGGGGGAGATCCGCCTCTTCACCCGGGTGGTGCTGCCGCTCGGCGGTCCAGCGATCGCCTCGCTCGGGATCTTCCAGTTCCTGTGGGTGTGGAACGACATGCTGATCGCGCTGATCTTCGCGGACTCGCAGTCGCCGCCGATCACGGTGGCGCTCCAGCAGCAGGTACGGCAGTTCGGCAACAACGTGGACGTGCTGGCGCCGGGGGCGTTCGTGTCGATGGTGGTGCCGCTGGTGGTGTTCTTCGCGTTCCAGCGGCAGTTCGCCTCGGGGGTGATGGCGGGCGCGGTGAAGTAGTACGGCCGGACGTCCTAGGGGGTGTCTTGTCGACGAGCCCGGCCTGATCGACGAGACACCCCCTACGCGCGCAGCGCCGCCACCGCCGACCGCGCGAGGTCGTCCACGTACCCCTCGGGCAGGGGCGTACGGACCACGACGAGCCGCCAGTACAGCGGTCCGACGACCAGGTCGAGGGCGCGGCCCGGGTCGGTGTCCGCGGGGAGTTCGCCGCGCGCGACGGCCTCGCGGACGATCCGGGTCACGACGCCCTGCTGTCCGTCGAGCAGTGTGGCGGTGACCGCCTCGGCGATCTCGGGGTGCCGGGCGGCCTCGACGAGCAGGTCGGGGATGACCTGCGAGGCGACCGGGTGGCGCAGGGCGCCCGAGGCCACTGCGAGGAGCGCGCGCACGTCCCCGTGCAGGGAGCCGGTGGCGGGGGCCGGCATGCCCTGGGCGGCGAAGGCGCCGACGAGGTCGAGGACGAGGGCGAGCTTGGACTTCCAGCGCCGGTAGACGGCGGTCTTGCCGACTCCGGCGCGGCGCGCGATGCCCTCGATGGACATACGGGCGAAGCCGACGGCCGCGAGCTCCTCGAAGACGGCGGCGCGGATGGCCTCGGTCACGTCCTCGCGGAGTACGGCGGCTCCGGCGGGGGCGCGGCGGGGGGTCGGTTCGCTCATGAACGGCATCCTAGCCAACGGCGACGCCCCGACGTCGTCACGACGATACGGGCACGTCCTGACGCGCTCACCTCGAGCGCCCACGTAGCGACGATACGGTTGCGTTCCGACGTCATGCGTCCTACTGTCCACGTAGCGACGATACGGATCCGTTCCATCGCTGAGGATGCCCGCGCCCTCCGTCGAAAGCACCCGCCGATGCCCACCGAGACCGCCACCGCAGCCGCACCCGCGACCGAAGCCGCACGCAGGCCCGCACCCGCTCCCGAAGCCGCACACGCACCCACACCCACACCCCCCATGAAGCCCGCCCCACCGCCCCACACCCCCGCTCCCCCCGAAGACCTCCGCGCCCTGGCCCTGCGCCACGGCCTCACTGTGAGCGGCGCCCGCCCCCCGCTCCCCGCCTACGTCCGGCAGCTCTGGTCCCACCGCGCCTTCATCACCGCCTTCGCGACCGCCCGCCTCACCGCCCAGTACAGCCAGGCCCGCCTCGGCCAGGTCTGGCAGGTGATGACCCCGCTCCTCAACGCGGCCGTCTACTACGCGATCTTCGGCATCCTGATGAACGCCAAGCACGGCATCCCCGACTACGTCCCCTTCCTCCTCACCGGCGTCTTCGTGTGGACGTTCACCTCCGACACGCTCCTGGCCGGCACCCGGGCGATCAGCGGCAACCTGGGCCTGGTCCGCGCCCTCCACTTCCCGCGCGCCGCCCTGCCGGTCTCGCTCGCGCTCCAGCGGCTCCAGCAACTGCTCCTCTCACTCGTCGCACTGGTCGCGATCCTGTTCTGCTTCGGCGAGTTCCCCGCGTGGAGCTGGCTGCTCGCCGTGCCCGCCCTGCTCTGCCAGGCGCTGTTCAGTACGGGCGTGGCGCTCGTACTGGCGCGGATCGCGGCACGGACCCCGGACATCGCGCAGCTGATGCCGTTCGTGCTCCGCACCTGGATGTACGCCTCGGGCGCCATGTGGTCCATCCAGAACCTGGCGGGCGACGGCCGCGTCCCGGAGGCCGTGGTGCTCGCCCTGCGCTGCAACCCGGCGGCGGTCTACATCGACCTCATGCGCTTCGCCCTGATCGAGAGCTACACCGCGGCGGAGCTGCCCCCGCACGTCTGGGCGCTCGCCGCCGGCTGGGCCGCGCTCGCCTTCGCCGGCGGTTTCGTCTGGTTCTGGAAGGCGGAGGAGACGTACGGCCGTGGTTGACGACACCGGCGACAGCGACAGCACGAGGACCCCGACCGTCGTGGTCGACGGCGTCCACATCACGTACACGGTCCCCGGCGGACGCGTCCACGCCGTGAAGGGGGTCAGCTTCGTCGCCTACCGGGGCGAGGCGATTGGCCTGATCGGTTCGAACGGATCAGGGAAATCGACCCTCCTGAAGGCCATCGCGGGACTCCAGCCCGTGGAGCGGGGCCAGATCTACACCCAGGGACAGCCCTCGCTCCTCGGCGTCAACGCGGCCCTGATGGGCGATCTGACCGGCGAGCGGAACGTGATCCTGGGCGGTCTCGCCATGGGAATGAGCCGCGCGGAGGTCCGCGAACGGTACGACGGCATCGTGGAGTTCTCCGGCGTCAACGAGAAGGACGACGCGATCTCCCGCCCGATGCGGACCTACTCCTCCGGCATGGGCGCCCGGCTGCGCTTCTCCATCGCCGCCGCGAAGAGCCATGACGTCCTGCTCATCGACGAGGCCCTCGCCACCGGCGACGCGCGCTTCCGCCTCCGCAGCCGGCGGCGGATCGACGAGCTGCGGGCGGCGGCGGGGACGGTGTTCCTCGTCAGCCACGCGCACTCCACCATCACGGAGACCTGCGAGCGGGCGCTGTGGTTGGAGGCCGGGACGCTGCGGATGGACGGCCCCGCGAAGGAGGTGGTCGCGGCGTACGAGGAGTTCACGGGGACAAGGCCCAGGTAACGGGCAAACCGCTCAAAGCGGTCTACAGTACGGTGGGATGACGAACGATCACCCTGAGTCGCCGCCCGCCCGCGGAGAAGAGCCCTCCTCAGGCACCGGCACCCAGCCCCCGCCCCGGACCGGCACCGAGCCCCCCGCCCTGACCGGATCCCCCTTCGAATCGGACACCTTCACCTCCGCCACCTTCGTCACGGTCGGCAGCGGCCCCCTCCTCGCCCTCGCCTCCGTCTGGCTCCTCACCCGCATCGGCATGGTCCTGCTGCTCCTCCGGGACACCCTCGGCATCGGCGGGGTCGGCCGCGAGGTGGAGCTCTACCAGCACTGGTACGGGCAGTTCGCGCAGGGCACCTTCCCCCTCGGCGACGCCACCTGGCAGTACCCGCCCGGCGCGGGGCTCGTGATCATGGGCCCCGGCCTCCTCCCCTGGCTGACCTACTTCCAGGCGTTCGTCGCCCTCAGCCTCCTCGCCGACGCCGTCATCGCCCTCGCGCTCGCCGGCGCCGACAGTGCCCGACTCACCCACGGCGCCTGGGTCTGGGTCTGCGGCCTGCCGCTCCTCCTCCATCTGCCCCTCGCCCGGTACGACGTCCAGACCACCGCCCTCGCCGTACTCGCCCTGCTCGCCCTCGGCGCCCGCGCCACCGCCTTCCACCGCCTCGGCGGAGCGCTCGCCGGCATCGGTGCCATGGTCAAGGTCTGGCCGGCGCTCACCCTGCTCGGCACCCCCCGGGGCCGTACCAGCCGCGAGGCCTGGACCTCCGCGGCCGTCGCCGCCCTCGCCCTCCTCGCCACCCTCGCGCTCTTCTTCTCCGGCCCCCTCGGCTTCCTGCGCCAGCAGGGCGACCGGGGCGTCCAGATCGAGTCCCTCGGCGGCACGGCCCTCGCGCTCGCCGGGGCCACCGGCGCCTGGCCGGGGAGGGTCGAGTTCCGTTACGGGGCCTTCGAGTACGTCGGCCCGTACGTCTCCACCCTCGGCCACCTCGCGCTGCTGCTCACCGTCATCGCCTTCGGCTGGCTGCTCCTGTGGCGTGTCCGGGCCGACCGCTGGACCGCCGCCACCCCGCTCGACGCGGCCTTCGCCGCCGTCCTGCTCTTCACCGTCACCAGCCGGGTGATCAGCCCCCAGTACATGATCTGGCTGCTCGGCCTCGCCGCCGTCTGCCTGACCTCCCGGAAGACCGTGATGCGCCCGGTGGCGCTGCTGCTGCTCCCGGCGGCCGCGCTGAGCTCACTCGCGTACCCCGTCCTCTACGACCAGGTCATCGCCGGCACCACCCAGGGACTGACCGTCATGGTGCTCCGCAACGGACTGCTGCTCGCGGCGGCCCTGCTCGCCGCCCGCCGCCTGTGGACGTCGACGGTCACGAACGTCACGGAATGACGAGGCGGTCACCGCCGGAGCGGAAGGACGGAAGGGCCCCGCCGGAACACCGGCGGGGCCCTTCTCGCGAAGCTACGAAAGCTCTAGCTGTGCGTACGGAGCAGCGTGCGCATGGTCCGCATCGCCACCGACAGGTTCGCCAGGTCGAAGGTGTCCGAGCCCTGGATCTCCTCCAGGGTCGTCCGCGCGCGGCCCAGGATCGCCGCGTTCTTCTCCTCCCAGGCCTTGAACCGCTCCTCCGGGCTCGACGTGCCGTTCCCCGCCGCCAGGACGTCCGCCGTCAGCGCGGAGTGCGCCGCGAACAGGTCCTCGCGGATCGAGGCCCGGGCCATCGACTGCCACCGGTCACTGCGCGGCAGCTCGATGATCCGGTCCATCAGGGCGGTGATCCGCAGCCGGTCGGCCAGGTCGTAGTAGACCTCGGCCACCGCGAGCGGGTCCTTGCCCGTCCGGTCGGCGATCGCGACGACGTCGAGGATCGGGAACGCGGACGAGAAGCCGGCGACCCGCAGCGCGAGCTCCTCCGGCACACCGAACGCGGTCAGCTCGTCCAGGATCGACTGGTACCACTCCAGGTCCGCACCGCGCAGCAGCGACGGCAGCTGTTCCCAGACCTCGTCGACGCGGTCGGCGAAGAAGTCGATGGTCTCGGTGAGCTGGAGCGGCTGCGGCCGGTTGTTGAGCAGCCAGCGGGTGCCGCGCTCGACGAGCCGGCGGGAGTGCAGCCGCATCCGGGTCTGGACCTCGGCCGGCACCCGGTTGTCGAGCGCCTCGACGGCGTCCCAGACCTGGCTGAGGCGGAAGACGACACGGGCGGCGGTCTGCGCCCGGACGATCTCCTCGATCGACGCGCCGGTCTCCTCGCGGAGGCGGTGCAGGAAGGTCGAACCGCCGGTGTTGACCGTGTCGTTGACCAGGATCGTGGTGATGATCTCGCGGCGCAGCGCGTGGTTGTCGACGGCCTCGGCGAACCTCTCGCGCAGCAGCGTCGGGAAGTACGCGTGGAGCAGCCCGCGCAGGTACGGGTCGTCCGGCAGCTCCGTACCGATGAGCTCGTCGGCCACCGTGATCTTGGTGTATGCGAGGAGGACGGCGAGCTCCGGCTGGCTCAGGCCCTTGCCGTTGTTCAGGAGCTCGCGGATCTGACGGTCGTTGGGCAGGAACTCGAGCGCCCGGTCGAGGGCTCCGTCGCGGCCCAGGCGGCGCATGTACCGCTGGTGGGCGTGGAGGAGGGAGGGGGACTGGGCGACGGCGTTGGCCAGGGCCGTGTTCTGCGCGTAGTTGTTGCGCAGGACGAGCGTGCCGACCTCGTCGGTCATCTCGGCGAGGATCTTGTTGCGCTGCTTGACGGTCATGTCGCCCTCGGCGACGAGCCCGTTGAGCAGGATCTTGATGTTGACCTCGTGGTCGGAGGTGTCGACGCCCGCGCTGTTGTCGATGGCGTCGGTGTTGACCTTGCCGCCCTGGCCGTCGGGGCCGCCGGCACGGGCGAACTCGATGCGGCCCAGCTGGGTCGCGCCGAGGTTGCCGCCCTCGCCGATGACCTTGGCGCGCACGTCGTGGCCGTCGACGCGGATGGCGTCGTTGGCCTTGTCGCCGACGTCGGCGTTCGACTCGACCGAGGACTTGACGTACGTACCGATGCCGCCGTTCCACAGCAGGTCGACGGGCGCGTGGAGCACCGCCTTCATCAGCTCGGCCGGGGTCATCTTGGTGATGCCGTCCTCGATGCCGAGGGCGGCCCTGACGTGCGCGTTGACCGGGATCGACTTGGCGCTGCGGGGGTGGATGCCACCGCCGGCGGAGAGCAGCGCCGGGTCGTAGTCGGCCCAGGACGAGCGGGGCAGCTCGAAGAGCCGGCGGCGCTCGGCGTACGAGACGGCCGCGTCCGGGTTCGGGTCGATGAAGATGTGCCGGTGGTCGAATGCGGCCACCAGACGGATGTGCTCGGAGAGCAGCATGCCGTTGCCGAAGACGTCGCCGGACATGTCGCCGACGCCGACGACGCGGAAGTCCTCGGTCTGGGTGTCGTGGCCCAGCTCGCGGAAGTGGCGCTTGACGGACTCCCAGGCGCCGCGGGCGGTGATGCCCATGCCCTTGTGGTCGTAGCCGGCGGAGCCGCCGGAGGCGAAGGCGTCTCCCAGCCAGAAGCCGTACGACTCGGCGACCCCGTTGGCGATGTCGGAGAAGGTGGCGGTGCCCTTGTCGGCGGCGACCACGAGGTACGTGTCGTCCTCGTCGTGGCGGACCACGTCGACCGGCGGCACGACCTCGCCCGCGACCAGGTTGTCGGTGATGTCGAGCAGCGCCGAGATGAACGTCTTGTACGAGGCGATGCCCTCGGCCAGCCAGGCGTCACGGTCCACGGAGGGGTCCGGGAGCTGCTTGGCGACGAAGCCGCCCTTGGCGCCGACCGGCACGATGACGGTGTTCTTCACCATCTGCGCCTTGACCAGGCCGAGGATCTCCGTACGGAAGTCCTCACGGCGGTCGGACCAGCGCAGGCCGCCTCGGGCGACCTTGCCGAAGCGCAGGTGGACGCCCTCGACGCGCGGGGAGTACACCCAGATCTCGAAGGCCGGGCGGGGGGCCGGCAGGTCGGGGATGGCCTGCGGGTCGAACTTCATCGACACGTAGGAGTGCTGCTCGCCCTGCGCGTTCTTCTGGAAGAAGTTCGTCCGCAGCGTGGCCTTGATGACGGTGAGGAAGGACCGCAGGATCCGGTCCTCGTCCAGGCTCGCGACCTGGTCGAGGGCGCCGTCCAGCTCCTCTAGGATGCCGTCGGTCAGCTCGGTGCCGGCGCGCTGGCGCTCGGGGGCCATCCGCGCCTCGAAGAGGGAGACGAGCAGCCGGGTGGTGTGGACGTTGTTGCGGAGGGTGTCCTCCATGTAGTCCTGGCTGAACGTCGCGCCGGCCTGCCGCAGGTACTTGGCGTAGGCGCGCAGCACCATCGCCTCGCGCCAGGTGAGCCCGGCGGAGAGGACGAGCGAGTTGAAGTTGTCGTTCTCGGCCTCGCCGTTCCAGGTGGCGGCGAAGGCCTCCTGGAACCGCTCGCGGGCGTCGTCGCCGAAGGAGACGACGCCGTTGCCCGTCGAGGCGGGCAGCCGCAGACCGAAGTCGTAGATCCAGGCGTGCGGACGGTCGGCGCAGCGGAGTTCGTACGGGCGCTCGTCGGTGACCTCGACGCCGAGCCGGTTGAGGACCGGCAGGACGGCGGAGAGGGAGATCGGGTCGCCCGTCTTGTAGATCTTGAAGCGGCGCTCGCCGGGGCCCGCGATGACCGGCTCGTAGAGGGAGAGCGCGAAGTCCTTGCCGCTGGTACGGGCGAGGGCCTCCATGTGGGCCAGGTCGGCGACGGCCGCGCGCGGCGAGTGGTCGGCCTTGTAGCCCTCGGGGAAGGCGTTGCCGTAGCGGCGGAGCAGCTCGGCGGCGCGCTCCTCGCCGAACTCGGCGTTCAGGGCCTCGCTGAAGCCGTCGGCCCAGGAGCGGGCGGCCTCGACGAGCCGGGCCTCGATGCGGTCGACGTCGGAGTCGGTGAGCTTGGCCAGCTCGGTGCCGGGCTTGACGCGGACGACGAAGTGCAGCCGGGACAGGATCGACTCGGTGTTCCAGGCGGTGAAGTCGACGCTGGTGCCGCCGAGCTCCTCCTTCAGGATGTCGATGATCCGCAGCCGGACGCGGGTCGTGTAGCGGTCGCGCGGCAGGTAGACGAGGGCCGAGTAGTAGCGGCCGTACTCGTCCTGTCGCAGGTAGAGCCGGAGCCGGCGGCGCTCCTGGAGGTACAGGACGCTGGTGACGATGGCCTGGAGCTGGTCGACCGGGGTCTGGAACAGCTCGTCGCGGGGGTACGTCTCCAGGATCTGGAGCAGGTCGCGGCCGTCGTGGCTGTTCGGCGAGAAGCCGGCGCCCTCCAGGACCTCCTGGACCTTGCGCTTGACGACCGGGACGCGGCGGACGGACTCGGTGTAGGCGGCCGAGGAGAACAGGCCGAGGAAGCGGCGCTCGCCGATGACGTTGCCGTCGGCGTCGAACTTCTTCACACCGACGTAGTCGAGGTACGAGGGGCGGTGCACGGTCGCCCGGCTGTTGGCCTTCGTCAGGATCAGCAGCTTGTGCTCGCGCGCCTTGGCGCGGGCGTCGGCGGGCAGCCGGCTGAAGGACGGCGAGACGGGGTGGGCGTGGTGGCCCTCGTCGTCGCCCGAGTGCTGCGGGTCGGAGCGCAGGATGCCGAGGCCCGTACCGGGGACGGCGGACAGGGCGTCTCCGTTGACCAGCTCGTACTCGCGGTAGCCGAGGAAGGTGAAGTGGTCGTCGGCGAGCCAGCGCAGCAGCTCGCGGGCCTCCTCCACCTCGGTCGGACGCAGGTCGGAGGCGGTGGGCTCGTCCGGGAGGCCTTCGGCGATCCGCAGGGCGGCCTCGCGCATCTTCTCCCAGTCCTCGACCGTCTCGCGGACGTCGGACAGGACGCGCAGCAGATCGGCGGTGATCTGCTTGAGGTCGGCACGGTCGGTCTCACGGTCGATCTCGACGTGGATCCACGACTCGGTGAGCGCGTCGTGCGGCAGCTCGCCCTGGATCTGCGCCGAGAGGACCTCGATGAGCCGGCCCGCGACATCGCGGCGGACGAGGACCTGCGGGTGGATCACGACGTGGATGCCGCGCCCCTGGCGTGACAGCTCGTTGGTGACCGAGTCCACGAGGAACGGCATGTCGTCGGTGACCACCTCGACGACGGAGTGGCTGCTTGTCCAGCCGTTCTCCTCGACCGTCGGAGTGTGGACGCGGACGTTCGCGGTGCCCTGGGGGCGGTTCTCCGCGAGCCGGTAGTGAGAGAGCGCGGCGCCGAACACGTCGACCGGGTCCCGGTCGCCGATGTCCTCCGGCGCGGTGTGCAGGTAGTAGCGCTGGAGGTACTCGAGCACGGTGTCCCGGTCCGGGCGCTCCCCAGCACCCTCCGGGCCCGTCGGAAGTCGCCCCCCGACCGGGCTGTGCTCAGCTACCCGAGCGGCCCTTTCGAGCAGCTCGGCCTTGGCTTCGTCCAGCTTGGTCTGCATGTCCTCTGACTCCTGGTCGCGCGCCGTTGCGTGACGTCGGTGGAAGGAAGGACACAACGTCTCGACGCGGTGATTCCGGTCGAAGACGACGTTATGCCCGAATGAGAGATGCCCGGGTCGTTATCGGCCACGGAGTGCGGCGCGCCCGGACGGAGAGGATCGGCGAACGCACGGTCGGCCCGGCCGCCGAAGCGGGCCGGGCGGTAGCCGGGGGCTGCATTGCCCCCTCGGCGTATAGCGCTGATCACGGGAAAAGCCTATCGCTCCCCACCCCCGGGCCGTCATGGTCCGTATGTGTACAAAAGAGGGGGTGGAAGTTTGACGTTATGGACAGCGACACATGTCCTCTTGGCAAAGTGCCCTGCCGCGGGCAGCGTGTACCGGAGCATGGGCGCAGCACGGCAGACCGACCATCTGTGATCTGGGAGAGCCATGGCGAAGATCCTGATCGTGACCGGTGACGCGGCGGAGTCGCTGGAGGTGATGTACCCCTACCAGCGGCTGCTCGAAGAGGGATACGAGGTCGACATCGCGGCTCCGGCCCGCAAGCAGCTCCGGTTCGTCGTCCATGACTTCGAGCCCGGTTTCGACACGTACACCGAGAAGCCCGGCTACACCTGGCCCGCCGACCTGGCCTTCTCGGAGGTCGACCCGGGCGCGTACGTGGCGGTGGTCATCCCGGGCGGCCGGGCGCCGGAGTACCTGCGCAACGACCCGGAACTCCGCAAGGTGCTCAAGGCGTTCTTCGACGCCGACAAGCCGGTGGCCCAGATCTGCCACGGCCCGCTCCTGACGGCGGCGGTCGGCGGCCTGGAGGGCCGCAGGGTCACGGCGTACCCGGCACTCGAACTCGACATGCAGGCGGCCGGGGCGACCTTCCAGGACAGCGCGGCAGTGGTCGACGGCCTCCTGGTCTCCTCCCGGGCCTGGCCGGACCACCCCACCTGGATGCGCGAATTCCTGAAGGTCCTCCGAGCAAAGGCCTGACGCACACCCACCGGGGCCGGACCCGGGGCCGCACCCGGCGTTGTGCGCGGTTGTGGGCATACGTTCCGCAGGGCGGAACGGGTGGGCACAACCACCCACCGGGCCGCACCCGGCCCCGAACCCCGCCCCCACCGGCCCGCAGCCCCCAGCCCCAGCCCGACCCCGCCGCCGCACCCCGCCCCGCCCCGCATGGGCAAGGGCCTTAAACCAGCGCCTCCGCGACAGCCACCGCCTCCTCCAGCGAGTCCACCACCGGCACCCCCACCCGCGACAGCGAAGCCCGACTGTGCGACCCCCCGGTGTACAGCACCGCCTTCGCCCCCACATGCCCCGCCGCCACCGCGTCATCCGCGGCGTCGCCGATGACGACCACACGCTCGGCGGGTACGGCGAGCGCCGCCAGGTGCCGCACCATGTGCCCGGACTTCCCGTCCGTCGAGGTGTCGACGCGCCCGTCCATCCGCAGGAACCGCTCGGCGATCCCGTGCCGCCGCACCAGCGGTATCAGGTCCGCATGCCGCGCGAGGGACAGCAGCGACTGCGTGAGCCCGGACGCCTGCCGCGCCGCCAGCAGCTCGGCGGCACCGGCGGTCAGCCCGCAGTTCACGGCCTGCTCCCCGTAGTGCCGCTGGAAGGCGCCGTCCATGAGGATCCACTCGGCGTCGGTGGGCAGCCGCCCCATGAGCCGCTCGTAGAACTTGGGGACCGGCACCGTGTACAGCTCTCGGTACCGCTCCAGCGTGATCGGTTCGAGCCCGAGCTCGGCAAATGCGGCGTTGGTCGCCGCGATCACCGCGCTCGTGTCGTCGAGCAGCGTGCCGTTCCAGTCCCAGACCAGGTGTTTTCCGTGCTTCCCCATGGAAAGACGGTACCCGGCGCCTCGGACAGCGAAGAGCGGCGGCAACGATCAGGCGCCGACGAACGTCAGCCCAGCAACCCGGGGATCTCCTGCACCCCGAACCACAGCAGTTCGTGGTCCTCGGCCCCGTCCACGACGAACTGCGCGTCGTCGTCGCCCTGGTCCGCCGCCCCCAGCGCGGCCGCGGCCGCCGTCACGTCCGGCTCCGCGTCGTCCGCGTCGGCGTGCACCGCGGCCGCCTTGGCGAGCGGCACGGGCCCGGCGATCCGGACCTCGCCGACGGAACCGGCGTCGAGCCCCCGGTCGGGGTCCGTGGCCGCGTCCTTGTCCGCCACGTCGACGGCGACGACGATCCGGCGCCGGGGGGCGTCGGGGTCGTTGGCGAGGAGGCGCAGGGAGGCGGACGCGGCCCGGTTGAGCGCCGCGTACTCGAGTTCCTCGATGTCGTCGGAGACGTACCACTCGCGCAGGGCGGGGGTGACGGCGTAGGCCGTCAGCGGGCCGGGGCCCAGCTCGCCCGCCTTGTGCGCCTGTGCGAGACCGGGGAGGGTCAGGGGGACGTACACGCGCATGGCTGGCCGCTTTCGTAGTCGGAGAGGCCCTCAGGATACGTGCGGAGTCCCCCTTCGGGGCTCCCGGCCGGCAAGGGCCGACGTCCACCGCGGGAGGCGCTCTCCCGGACCCCGGAGAGGCGATTTTCCACCGCGTCACCCGGATAGGTGATTCCTCTTTCGGCCCACCTCGCGGCCCCGGGCTCCTTGCGGGAGCTCCCGGCACAGCCGTACAAGATCCCCAACGGAAGTTACTGACCGGTACGAGCCGGTTACGCAACGACAGGGGACCGCGATGACCACCACCCTCACGACCGCCACGCAGACGCCGCAGCCGCACCCCTCCACGGCGGCGACCACCCGCCCGGGCTCCCCGCGCACCCCGCGCCCCCGCACCGCCCCGGGCGGCCCCGCCGGCACCCGCCCGCGCGGCCCGGCGGGCGTCCGCCCCGGCACGGTCACCCCGCCCCGCGCGCTCCCCCCGCACACCGTCTTCGCCGAGCGCCTCCTCGCCGTGCTCAGCGGGGAGCGACCGGTCCACTGGATGCTCGGACACACCGTCGGCGAGGCGTACGAACAGCTCGTCCGGATCGCCCCGGAGACGCCCCTGAGGTCGCTCGGCCCCCGCCCGGTCCTGCGCCGCTGCTCGGTCCAGGTGGACGCCGGCCGGACGGCCGTGGAGGCCTTCGCGACGATCGCCACGGGCCCCCGCGTACGGGCGATGGCGTTCCGCCTTGAGCGCGGCGACGACCAGCGCTGGCGCTGCGCGGCGATCGAACTCGACGGCCTCGGCGCGACCACGCCCCACACGCCGCCCCGCCCCGCATGACAAAGGACCGGCGACCGGAACCAGGCGGCCGACCCCTACGACAAAGGGCGCCGACCACCCGAACCAGGCGGCGCCCCCACGACGAAGGGGGCCGGCCACCCCGACGGGCGACCGACCCCCACGCGACGCGTGACCGCGTCACCGCTCACCGCCTCAGCGGCACGACGTCACTTCTTACGGCGACGCCCACCGCCCGCGTTCTTCTGCGCCTTGCGACGCTCGGCACGGGTCATCCCGTCACCGGAGTCCGCGTCGTCGGAGGCGAAGTCGCCCTCGACGACACCGCCGTCACCGTCCACGGTCGGCGCGGAGAAGTGCAGCCGGTCCGGCCGCTGCGGGGCCTCGAGCCCCTTGGCGCGGATCTCCGGACGCCCGGCGGCAGCCGGAACGGCGTCCTCCTTGGTGAGCGAGGGAGCGCTCGCCTGCACCGGGACCTCCTCGACCTGCTGCTCGACCTGGACCTCCAGGTTGAACAGGTAGCCGACGGACTCCTCCTTGATGCCCTCCATCATGGCGGTGAACATGTCGAAGCCCTCGCGCTGGTACTCGACCAGCGGGTCCTTCTGCGCCATGGCGCGGAGGCCGATGCCCTCCTGGAGGTAGTCCATCTCGTAGAGGTGCTCGCGCCACTTGCGGTCCAGGACGGACAGGACCACGCGCCGCTCCAGCTCACGCATGATGTCCGAGCCGAGCTGCTTCTCCCGCGAGTCGTACTGCTCGTGGATGTCGCCCTTGATCGACTCGGCGATGAACTCGGCGGTGATGCCCGCACGGTCGCCGGCCGCGTCCTCCAGCTCCTCCACGGTGACCTTCACCGGGTAGAGCTGCTTGAACGCGTTCCACAGACGGTCGAGGTCCCACTCCTCCGCGAAGCCCTCGGCGGTCTCCTGGCGGATGTAGTCGTCGATCGTGTCGTCCATGAAGTGCTGGATCTGCTCGTGCAGGTCCTCGCCCTCCAGGACACGGCGGCGCTCGCCGTAGATGACCTCACGCTGCCGGTTGAGGACCTCGTCGTACTTCAGGACGTTCTTACGCGTCTCGAAGTTCTGGGTCTCGACCTGCGACTGGGCGGAGGCGATGGCGCGGGTGACCATCTTGTTCTCGATCGGCACGTCGTCCGGCACGTTGGCCATGGCCATCACGCGCTCGACCATCTGCGCCTTGAACAGGCGCATCAGGTCGTCGCCGAGCGAGAGGTAGAAGCGGGACTCGCCGGGGTCGCCCTGACGGCCGGAGCGACCGCGCAGCTGGTTGTCGATACGGCGGGACTCGTGGCGCTCGGTGCCCAGCACGTAGAGACCGCCGAGCTCCTTGACCTCCTCGAACTCCGCCTTCACGGCCTTCTCGGCGCGCTCAAGGGCGGCGGGGAGGGCCGCGGCCCACTCCTCGACGTGCTCGATCGGGTCGAGACCGGCCTGGCGCAGCTCGGCCTCGGCGAGGTCGTCCGGGTTGCCGCCGAGCTTGATGTCCGTACCGCGACCGGCCATGTTCGTGGCGACCGTGACGGCGCCGCGGCGGCCGGCCTGGGCGACGATGCTGGCCTCACGCTCGTGGTGCTTGGCGTTGAGGACCTCGTGCTGGACGCCGCGCTTGGAGAGCTGCTGCGAGAGGTACTCGGACTTCTCGACGGAGGTCGTGCCGACGAGGATCGGCTGGCCCTTCTCGTGCTTCTCCGCGATGTCGTCGACGACGGCGGCGAACTTGGCGACCTCGGTCCGGTAGATCAGGTCCGACTGGTCCTTGCGGATCATGGGCCGGTTCGTGGGGATCGGGACGACGCCCAGCTTGTAGATCTGGTGGAACTCGGCGGCCTCGGTCATGGCCGTACCGGTCATGCCGGACAGCTTGTCGTAGAGGCGGAAGAAGTTCTGGAGGGTGATCGTGGCGAGGGTCTGGTTCTCGTCCTTGATCGCCACCCCCTCCTTCGCCTCGATCGCCTGGTGCATGCCCTCGTTGTAGCGGCGGCCGGCGAGGATACGGCCGGTGTGTTCGTCGACGATCATGACTTCGCCGTCCATGACGACGTAGTCCTTGTCCTTCTTGAACAGTTCCTTCGCCTTGATGGCGTTGTTCAGGTAACCGACGAGCGGGGTGTTCACCGACTCGTAGAGGTTGTCGATGCCCAGCCAGTCCTCGACCTTGGCGACACCGGCCTCATGGATGGCGACGGTCCGCTTCTTCTCGTCGACCTCGTAGTCGCCGGTCTCCTCGATGCCCTTGAGCTGGTTGCCGGGCTCGCCCTTGGAGAGGCGGGTGACGAGCTTGGCGAAGTCGCCGTACCACTTCGTCGCCTGGTCGGCCGGGCCGGAGATGATCAGCGGCGTACGGGCCTCGTCGACGAGGATCGAGTCGACCTCGTCGACACAGGCGAAGTTGTGGCCGCGCTGGACGAGCTCGTCCTTGGACCACGCCATGTTGTCGCGCAGGTAGTCGAAGCCGAACTCGTTGTTCGTGCCGTACGTGATGTCGCAGTTGTACTGCTCACGCCGCTGGGCCGGCGTCATGTTGGCGAGGATGCATCCGATGGACAGACCGAGGAATCGGTGCACACGGCCCATGAGCTCGGAGTCACGCTCGGCCAGGTAGTCGTTCACCGTGATCAGGTGGACGCCCTTGCCGGAGAGCGCGTTGAGGTACGCGGGGAGGGTGCCGACGAGGGTCTTGCCCTCACCGGTCTTCATCTCGGCGACATAGCCGAGGTGCAGCGCGGCGCCGCCCATGATCTGGACGTCGTAGTGGCGCTGGCCGAGGACACGCTTGGCGGCCTCGCGCACCGTCGCGAAGGCCTCGGGCATCAGGTCGTCGAGGCTCTCGCCGTCGGCGTACCGCTGCTTGTACTCCTCGGTGAGCGCCCGCAGGTCGGCGTCGGAGAGGTTGACGAAGTCCTCTTCGATGGAGTTGACCTGGTCCGCGATGCGGTGCAGTTTGCGCAGGATCTTGCCTTCGCCTGCACGCATGAGCTTGTTGAAGACGGACACTGAGGCTGCTCTCCTTGCCGGTCGGGCCTGGCACTGGGTCTTGTGATGGACACGAGCGCGGGCACGGCAGGTGGTCCCCACCGCAACGGCCATCGTAAGCGAGACCGCCCTCGCGAAGGGAGGCCCGCAGTGCCGGAGCCCTACGTCCGCCCGGAAAGAGAACGCACGAGGTGGGCGGAAGGTGCCGCCCCACCCGAAAAGTGTTCGCTTCCGGTCCGCGAGGTCACCACAATCCCGGCATGGATCCCATCACCCTCACCACCGACCGGCTGCGCCTGCGGAACTTCGTCCCCGAGGACGCCGACGCGGTGTACGCCATCTGTCAGGACCCGGACATCCGGCGCTGGACCGTCGTCCCCGACCCCTACACGCGCCAGGACGCCGAGCTCTTCCTGAACCGGCTCGTGCCCGACGGCTGGCGCGAGGACACCGAGTACGCCTTCGCCGTCGAACCGCTGGCCGGCGGCCCGCTGCTCGCCGCCGTCGCCCTGACAAGTCGTGGCATGGGCGTCTGGGAGGTCGGCTACTGGCTGGTCAAGGAGCACCGGGGCAGCGGCTACATGACGGAGACCGTGCGTGCCCTCGCCCACTGGGCCTTCACCGCGCTCGGCTGCACCCGCCTGCTGTGGCGCGCCGAGGTGGGCAACGTCGGCTCGCGGGCCGTGGCCGAGCGCGTCGGCTTCGTGATGGAGGGCGCCCAGCGCGCCGGCCTCACCAACAAGGGCACGCTCCGGGATTCGTGGGTCGGCGCCCTGCTCCCCACCGACTTCGGCCTCCCGAGCCCCCTGCCGTACCTCCCCACCCCCGAGCGCCCGGCCGAGACGGTCTGACTGTCAGTGCCGGGGCCTAGGGTGCGGATCATGACGACTGCGCCGCGCCCCGCCGCCGAACTGTCCGCCGACGAAGCCCGCCGGATCGCGCTGCGCGCCCAGGGGTTCCTGGGCGCGCCCGACCGCAGGGCCGGGGTGCGCGGGGTGCTCCGGTCGCTCGGTCAGGTCCAGCTCGACACGATCTCGGTGCTCGCCCGCTCGCACGAGCTCATTCCGTACGCGCGCCTGGGCGCCGTGGGCCGCCCGACGGTCGAGGAGGCGTACTGGACGGGGGCGCACGCCTTCGAGTACTGGTCGCACGCGGCCTGCGTCCTGCCCATCGAGGAGTGGCCGCACTTCGCCTTCCGCCGCCGCGCCTACCGCAACCGCCCGCAGTGGCACCACGAGCTGTCGGCGGGGGCGTACGACAAGGTCATCGACCAGCTGCGGGACGAGGGCCCGAGGACGGCGACCGAGCTGGGCGGCGCCAAGAACAAGGGCGAGTGGTGGGACTGGTCCGACGCCAAGATCGCCGTCGAGCGGGCGCTGATGTACGGCGAGGTGGTCGTGGTCGAGCGGCGCGGCTGGAAGCGGGTGTACGACCTGGCCGAGCGGGCGATCCCGCAGGCGCTGCTCCACGACGACCTGGACGACACGGAGTGCGTGCGGCGCCTGGTGCGCCAGGCCGGGGAGGCGCTGGGCGTGGGCACGCGCGCGGACATCGCCGACTACCACCGGATCAAGGGCGAGCAGTTCGACGCCGTGGTCGAGGCGGCGGGTCTGGTGCCGGTCACGGTGGCGGGCTGGGGGAAGCCCGCCTGGGCGGACCCGGCGGCGCTGGCCACGGAGCCGCGCGGCCGGCACCGTACGACACTGCTTTCGCCGTTCGACTCGCTGATCTGGGAGCGCCCCCGCACGGAGCGGATCTTCGGCTTCACGCACCGCCTCGAGGCGTACGTGCCGAAGCCGAAGCGGGTGCACGGGTACTTCGCGATGCCGGTCCTCGCCGGGGGCCGTCTGGTCGGCCGGGTGGACCCCGCGCGCGAGGGCAGGACGCTCGTCGCCCGGCAGGTGACGCTCGACGGCCCGAAGGCCGTGCCGGCGGTGGCGACGGCGCTGCGCGAGGCGGCCGAGTGGGTCGGCTGCGACACGGTGTCGGTGGTGCCGGAGCGGATGAGCCACCCCGAACTCACCCCGGAGCTCGTACGCGCCCTGGCCTGACGCCCAGCCGGCCAACCGGCCGCGTCTACCGGATCTCGAGGATCTTCTCCCGCATCGCGTAGACCACGGCCTCCATCCGGGAGTGCAGCTGAAGCTTCTCCAGGATGTTCCGCACGTGGTTCTTCACCGTGTTCTCGGAGATGAACAGTTCCTTCGCGATGTCCCGGTTGTTCATCCCCGTCGCGACGAGCTTGAGGACCTCCAGCTCACGGTCGGTCAGCCGGGGCGCCGGCACGAGCCTGCGCTCGTCGGTCCGCTGGATCATCGACTTGAACTCGGTGAGGAGCTTCGACGCCATCGAGGGGCTGATCTGCGACTGCCCGTCCGCGACCGCGCGGATGGCCGTCGCGACCTCGTCGGTGGAGATCTCCTTGAGGAGGTAGCCGGTGGCCCCCGCCTTGATCGCGTCGTAGAGGTCGGCCTCCTCGTCGCTGATCGTCAGCATGATGATCTTCGCGCTGGGGGCCACCTCCTTGATGGAGGTGCACGCCTCGATGCCGCCGCGCCGCGGCATCCGCACGTCCATCAGGACGATGTCGGGCAGCAGGTCGGCGGCCTTGTCGACGGCCTCCGCCCCGTCACCGGCCTCGCCGACGACCTGGATGTCCTCCTCCTGCGCGAGGACGATCTCCAGTCCGCGGCGGAAGAGGGCGTGGTCGTCCACGACAAGGACGCGGATGGGCTCCTTTCGGAATGCACCGCTGTCCGAATCCGATCCCTCCGGGACCGCACTACCGTGCTCGCGCCCGCTGAGCACCGGCCCGAAGCTGTCCGCCATCGTTCCTCCCCCTGAAGGCCGTGGCCTGAATTCGTTTCCGGTCCTCCAACCGGTACTCGGAGAGCACCGGTTGGCGTGCACGCCATGATTTCATGCCCGGGCGGTGACGGCGTGTTCCATGGACGCGCGGGGGTGCCCCTGGCGGCGCGGAAGACGCTCCAGGGGCACCGTGAGGGGCACAGGTGTGGGTTGTGGGTCTGGGGTGCGCGCGCCGGCCTTCAGCCGCCGAGCGCACCGCCGGCACCGCCCGCTTCGGCGAGCGGGTCGCCCTCCAGGTGGATGACGCCGTAGTCGTATGCGTGTCGGCGGTAGACGACGCTCGGCTGCTTCGTGTCGGAGTCGACGAAGAGGTAGAAGTCGTGCCCGACCAGCTCCATCTCGTAGAGCGCCTGGTCGAGCGTCATGGGCGCGGCGCGGTGGGTCTTCTCGCGGACCACCAGCGGGCCCTCGCCCTGGACTTCGATCGAGCCCATCATCCTGGTGGGCACTTCGTCGGACTCTTCGGCGACCAGCCGGCCGTCTCCGTTGAACTGGGCGGCGCCGGGCACGACGTCCCCGACCTCCGCCGCCGAAAGCCTGCCGCTTCCGCGGCGGGTGTACCGCTTGTCGTGCTGCTTGCGCAGTCGCGCCTCGAGCTTGTCGCTGGCGAGGTCGAGCGCTGCGTACGGGTCGCCTGCCGCAGCTTCCGCCCGGATCACCGGGCCTCGGGAGTGGAGGGTGATCTCGACGCGGTCGGACCTGTCGGCCTGCCGCGGATTGTGTTCCTTGGACACCTCGACGTCGAGGCTGATCACCTTGCCGTCGAGCTTCTGGATCTTCTCCAGCTTCAGCTTCTCGGCCACGTGCTTGCGGAACCGCTCGGGCACCTCGGTCTTGCGGCCCTTGACGACGATGTCCACGCAGAACTCCGTTCCCGGATCGCCCTGGTCGGCTCCTTGGCCGCCGGGCATCTCCCTTTGCACCAGACTCCGGTGGATTACCGGAGCTCGGACTTGGCGACTTTCACCTCCTCCTCCCCAGTCGACAAGATCCCCACCCCATCGACAAGAGGTTAATTCGCCCTGAACTCCTGTCCTGTAGGCGCAACCAGTATTCGGCGAGGGCGATGGCTTCCACCATTCCTCACAACCGAACATAGCCCCTTCGGACGGGTGTCGGCACCCGCTACCGCGACATACCTCCGTTCGGATGCTTTCACCTCTCACCACCTGCAACGATCCAAGTTTCCGAGGAGTTCCGGTTTATTTCGAACGAGACGGGAGAGGATGCGATCACAGCCGCCGCCCGCTGTTCGAATCCGCGCTGCGCCGAACCGTCCGGTAAACCGTGCGCCATTCCAGGAATGAACGGACGGTGTACGACTCCGAGGGCGCGCGCCGCCTCCGCCAGCGAGGCCCCCGTGGTCATCAGGTCGTCCACGAGCACCACCTTTCCCGCCGCGAGCAGCCGCCCGCCGCCCGGCACGACCTCCAGGGCCCCGGAGAGGTTCGCGAGCCGCCCGCGCGCCCCGAGCCCCGCCTGGTCCGCCACGTACCGCCGCTGCCGCAGCACGGGAACGACCCGCGCCGGGCGGCCCGCCGACCGCAGCCGGGCGGCCGCGGCCAGCGCGATCCGCCGCGTCGGATCATGGCCACGTGCCCGTACGGAGCGCCGGGAGGACGGCACCGGTACGAGGAGCAGCGGGCCCGCCGAAGGGCCCTCGGTGCCCCCGGCGGCGGCCTCCACGGCGAGGGCCAGGGCGCCGCCCAGGGGCCGGGCGAGGGCGAGCGCCCCCCGCTCCTTGTGGGCGAGGAGCAACTGCCGTACCGCATCGGCGTACGGCGCGACCGCATGGACCGCGGGCAGCCCGGCGGGCTCGGGCGAGGGCCGCACCCTGCGCGGTCCCGCCCCCGCCCCGTTCAGCGCGGTCGCGCATGCCGGGCACAGCTCGACGCGCGGTCTGCCGCAGCCTCCGCAGGCGACCGGCAGCACCAGCCCGGCGATCTCGCGCCACCACCCCCGCATGGCTCTACTGTGCGCCTGTCCGAGCCGACGGGCCACCCCTGTGGAAAACCCCCGGAGTACGTCAGGTCCGGCTGCCGAAGGTAGTCCGCCGGACAGGCCCTAGCCCGGGTAGACGGGCGCGGTGCCGCTCTTGACCAACGGCTGCCAGTTCGTGCCGGGGGCCAGCCGGACGATGCCGTCGTCGCCCGAGTCGGCGACCACAGGCACGGAGTCGGCGTGCGGGGCGGCCACCGACGTCACCCCGTTGAGGCCGGGGAGCACCGAGGTCGCGGAGGTCGAGCCGTCCGTCTGGAGGTAGCGGATCTGCTGCACGCCGCCCGTCTCCCTGCCGACGACGACGAGCCGGCTCGGCCCGGCCCAGGACACGGCCGTGACCGACTCCATCCGGGGCGCGGCGGGCTGGAGGTCGAGGACGGAGACGACCGGCTCCCCGCCCGTCGTCTGCCGCTGGACACGGCCGATCTGCAGGGTCGTACGCTCGCCCCGGGTGACCACGAGGGCGATCCGGACCCCGTCGGCGGAGACCCTCAGCGACTCGATCCTGACGTCGTCCCCGAGCCACGGCGTCCGCACCTTGACGGGCTCACCTGTGCCGTCGGGCACCATCCACAGCTGAGGCGCGGCGGGATCGCGGTCGGCGACCCACAGGTCGCCCCGGCCGTCCCAGCTCGGCGCTGACAGCCGGTCGGCGGGCTTGGCGGCCTTGCTGCTCAGGACCGCCGGCGACAGCTCCTCCTCGGTGGTGATGGAGGAGACATAGAGATCCCGGCCGGTCTGCCCGACGGCCGCGGCACGGGTCTCGCCGCGGTCGACGGCGATCGACCGGAGCGGCGTCGTGCCCGCGCCGAGCGGGCCGGGCACCTCGGCGGGCACGTTCGCCTCCCGGCCTCCGACGACCAGCATCATCAGCTTGTGCTGCTCGTCGACGAAGTACGGGTTCTCGTCCCGGTCCGTGTTCCTGACCGGCGCGAACTCCGCCGCCTGCCCCTTGCCGAGGCGGCACAACGCCTGCGAACGCGACCCCTGCAGCTCCACCTGCTCGACGCGTACGGACGTCAGGTCGCCGAGAGTGAACAGCAGCTGCGCCGCCATCCGCCGGCAGGCCTCGCCGCCCACCAGGTCCGCCTTGGCGTTGAGCGGCACCTTGAGCGTGGACTGGTCGTCGGTCATCAGCGTGGTGACGCCCTTCTTCAGCTCCGTACCGGAGGGGAAGCGGGAGTCGACGGCCGGCTTGAGCCAGTCCGTGGGGCCTTCGAGGAGCGCCTTGACCGTCTGCGTCACCGGGTCCATCCGGGTGACCGGGTCCTGCCGCTGACGGATGTAGACGGGGTCGGCGACGACCCAGTCCTCCCCGGAGGCGAAGTAGTACTTGTTGACCGACCGGTAGTTGCGCAGGAAATCGGCCTCGCCGAGCACCAGACCGGGCGGCAGGCTGTCGATGCGCCACTCCTTGCCCTTGCCGTTGGCGGTGGGCTGCTGCACGACATGGATCGACTGCAGATACGCGGCGGGGCTGATCGGCTGGTACGCGTGCCGGGCGTCCACGGTCGCGATCTTGCGGCCGGAGAGCGGGTAGGCGCGGCCCTGGTCGTCGGGGTCGGCGTTGCGGTCGGAGGGATCGCGGTCGGGCGCCGTGGTGAGCACGGTGATGCTCTCCTCCGGCTTCCAGGTCTGCGCCGCCCGCTTCGTCAGGTACTTGCGTGCCGTGGCGAAGCCGGGGTCGTCACTGGTCATGGCCTCGAGGAAGCCGTCGACGATCTCGTCCGGGTCCGCGCTCTCCCGGGGCGCGACGGCGTAGACCCGCACCTGCGAGTCGCCCTGGTTGGCCCCCTTGACGGGCTGCACCTCGCCGCTGTCCGGCATCGTCGCGCACCCGGTCACCAGAAGCCCGCCGCACGCGGCGATCACCAGCGCGCGCGAACCGCGCGCCCGTACCGCCGACTCCTCTCGAAAACCCCGCCCCGCGTGCCCCTCTCGGGAGTCAACGCCCACGTGTCCCGTCCTCCCGCTCCACGTTCCCGTTCTCGCCCGTCGCCGAACCCGCCCCGACGGTGTCGCCGTCCGCCGCCGCCCGTGCCACCACCCGCGCACCGCTGCCGGGCAGGGCCGTCGGGTCGACGGTCGCGCGCGGCGGCGCGGGAAGCCTCGGCGGTACGGGGAGCTGCGGCCGGTCGCCGACGGCCTGCGCCGGCACCGCCGCCGTGAGCCGGGCGCCCTCCTGGGCGCGTCCGGTGGCCGCCTGCTCACGGTTGCGCCGCGAGTCCTCGGGCTCCAGGGGTATCGGGGAGCCCCGCAGCGGCTCGTCCGCCGTACGCGGCAGGGTGAGCCGGAACTGCGACCCGCCGCCGGCCTCGCCCCAGGCCTGGAGCCAGCCGCCGTGCAGCCGGGCGTCCTCGACCGCGATGGACAGGCCGAGCCCCGTGCCGCCGGTGGTGCGCGCGCGGGCCGGATCGGCCCGCCAGAAGCGGTTGAACACCCGCGTGGCCTCGCCCGGCTTCAGTCCGACGCCGTAGTCGCGTACGGCGACGGCGACGGCCCCGCCCGCGGCGGCCAGCTTCACCACGACGTCCCGGCCCTCACCGTGCTCGACCGCGTTGACGACGAGGTTGCGCAGCACCCGCTCGACCCGGCGGGCGTCCGCCTCGGCCACCACGGGCTGCTTGTCGCCGACGACGACGATGCGGGTGCCCTTGCGTTCCGCGAGGGGTTCGGCGCCGCCGATGACCCGGCGCACGACCTGCCGCAGGTCGATCGGCTCGGCCTCCAGGGCCGCCGCGCCCGCGTCGAAGCGGCTGATCTCCAGCAGGTCGGAGAGCAGCGACTCGAAGCGGTCGAGCTGGTCGCCGAGGAGTTCGGCGGAGCGGGCGGTGACCGGGTCGAAGTCGACACGCGCCTCATGGATGACGTCGGCGGCCATCCGTACCGTGGTCAGCGGCGTCCGCAGCTCGTGCGAGACGTCCGAGACGAACCGGCGCTGCATCCTCGACAGCTCCTCCAGCTGCTGGATCTTGAGCTGGAGGTTCTGCGCCATCTTGTTGAAGGCCTCGCCGAGCCGCGCGATGTCGTCCTCGCCGGTGACCTTCATGCGTTCCTGGAGCCGGCCGGCCGAGAGCCGCTCGGCGATCCCGGCGGCCATCCGCACGGGCGTGACGACCTGCCGCACCATGAGCCAGGCGATGGCCCCGAGCAGCACGACGACGAAGAGCCCGGCGGTCGCCAGGGTGCCCTTGACCAGGGTGAGGGTGTCCTCCTCCTGCGTCAGCGGGAAGAGGTAGTACAGCTCGTACGGATCACCCTCGGCGTCGTTCATCCGCTTGCCGATCATCAGACCGGGCTCGGACGCCTTGCCGTTCGTGTAGTGGATGCGCGTGGTCTTCTGGAAGGTTCCCGTGCCCTGGGCCACGGCCTGCCGCAGATCGGCGGGGATGCTCGTGGCCGGGTCGACCTCGCCGGAGGCGCGCACGCCCCGGCTCGCGGTGTCACCGGTGTCGAGGGAGAGCGCCACCACGTTGAAGGCGCTCTGACCGCCGCTGGCGAGCTGCTCGACCAGCGTGGAGCGCCAGTTCACGGAGACACCGGCCCGCCCGCCGTCCTGTTGACCGGGGGCCGAGGAGGTGGTGGCCGCCCTGTCCTGGGCGGCGGAGAACCCTCCGGCGGCCTGGCTCTGGGCGGCCTTCTCCTTGGCGTCGAGCAGACCGTTGCGGACCTGGCCGATGACGACCAGGCCGAGCAGCAGCACCACCCCGAGGGACATCAGCAGGGTGCCCGCGACGATCCGCAGCTGGATGTTCCGCCGCCACAGCCGCACAGCGGGCAGCAGCGGCCGGCGCACCCACCGCGCGAAGAGCCGGAGAACCGGTCCACCCGGCGCCCCGTCCTGGAACAGCCGTCCACCGCGCGGCAGACGGCCGGATCGCGAGCCCCCCCGCCCCGGTACGGCAGCCCGCCCCGTACGGACTCCCGGGTCCCCGGGCTTCGGAGCAACACTGCCTGTACTCATGTCAGCTCGGCCCCGCCTTGTAACCGACACCACGGACGGTCACCACGATCTCCGGGCGCTCGGGGTCCTTCTCGACCTTCGAGCGCAGCCGCTGGACGTGCACGTTGACCAGCCGGGTGTCGGCCGCGTGCCGGTAGCCCCACACCTGCTCGAGCAGCACCTCACGGGTGAACACCTGCCACGGCTTGCGCGCCAGCGCGACGAGCAGATCGAACTCGAGCGGGGTGAGGGCGATGGACTGCCCCTCCCGCTTCACGGAGTGCCCGGCCACGTCGATGACGAGGTCACCGATGGTCAGCTGCTCCGGAGCCGGCTCCTCGGACCGCCGCAGCCGTGCCCGGATCCGTGCCACCAGCTCCTTCGGCTTGAACGGCTTGACGATGTAGTCGTCGGCCCCGGACTCCAGGCCCACGACGATGTCCACCGTGTCGCTCTTGGCCGTGAGCATGACGATCGGCACACCCGACTCGGCCCTGATCAGGCGGCACACCTCGATGCCGTCCCTGCCGGGCAGCATCAGGTCGAGCAGCACCAGGTCAGGCTTGGCCTCCCGGAATGCGGCAAGCGCCTTGTCACCGTCCGCGACGAACGACGGCTCGAACCCTTCACCCCGCAGCACGATGCCGAGCATCTCGGCCAGTGCGGTGTCGTCGTCGACGACAAGAACGCGTCCCTTCATATCGACATCATCCCATTAGCCAATCGTTACCTGCCGTGACCTGTCCCACAGCGCCTCCCCAGCCCGGAGCGCGACCCCGTCGATCGCACCCCGCTCGGCCCGCCATCGCACGGTTCGCGCGTGATGATCGGGTATCCGCACAGTGTGCAGCCTGCCGCTCGCACAATGAAGGTCCGGACAAAGGTACGAACGACAAGGCCGGTCCCGCCCACGGGCGGGTCCCACGTGGCACGATGGCACCCGGCCCGCCGCCGTGTCAGGTGTCGGCCGCCGTGACCGAGCCGGTTCGCCGATCCGGCACCGCGACCATTCCTCCGAGGTGGACGACCGTGAACGACACTCCGGGCTGGACCTCGCCCGGATCCGCCCCCTCCGACGACCAGAACGGCTCCGGGATCCCCGGGCCCGCTCCGTCCGACGCGAACGGCTCCGCCCCTCAGTGGTCGAAGGACCAGCCGCCCGCCGGCCGGTGGTCCCCGCCGACCGACGGCACCCCTCCTCCGCTCCGGGCCCCGGTGCGCGGCCCGGGCTGGAACGGCCCGCAGCCCCACGGCCACTGGGGCAGGCCCCCGGCCGCGAAGCCCGGCGTGATCCCGCTGCGCCCCCTGGGCATGGGCGAGATCCTCGACGGCGCGGTGAAGACGCTCCGCACCTACTGGCGCACCGTGCTGGCGATCTCGGTCACCGTCGCGGTGATCTCCCAGGTCGCCAACATTCTCGCGCAGCGGTATTTCACGCCCGCCACCCCGGCGATGAACCCCGACGCCACCCCGGCCGAGGCCCTCGAACAGTCCCTTGAGTCGGCCCAGGCGTCCTTGATCGGCCTTGGCCCCGCCCTCCTTGTGACGCTGATGGCGTCCCTGGTCTGCGCCGCCCTGCTGACCGTCGTCATCAGCCGCGCCGTCCTCGGCCGCCCGGTGTCGCTCGGCTCCGCCTGGCAGGAGGCCCGCCCCCGCCTGCTCCAGCTCCTCGGCCTCACCCTGCTCCTGGCGGCCCTGAGCGTGGTCGTCATCCTCGTCGGCGTACTCCCCGGGCTCCTGATCGGCGGCGCCGCGGGCGTGGCCCTCACCATCGTCGGAGGCCTCGGCGCCATCGTCGTGGCCGTCTGGCTCATGATCCGCTTCAACCTCGCCTCCCCCGCCCTCATGCTGGAGCGCCAGGGCGTCATCGCCTCGCTGAAGCGCTCGGCCAAGCTGGTCCAGGGCTCGTGGTGGCGGATCTTCGGCATCACCCTCCTCACCCAGCTGCTGATCTTCGTCTTCTCCATGATCATCGCGATCCCGTTCACGATCTTCGGCATCGCGGCCGACGGCGACGGCTTCTCCGGCCTGCTCTCCGGCTCCCCCGCCACCTTCGGCTGGCCGTTCCTGATCATCACCGGCATCGGCGGCGTGATCACCAGCGCGATCACCTACCCGATCTCGGCCGGGGTGACGGTGCTCCTCTACGTGGACCAGCGCATCCGCCGCGAAGCCCTGGACCTCGAACTGGCACGGGCCGCGGGCCTCCCCGGCTACGGCCCCACACCGGGCGACCAGACCGTCGGAGGCTGATGCCGTGACGGTCACGGGGGGCACGGCCACGGCATGGGCGCGACCGCGCGCCGACAGCGACGTACCGGTGGACATCTCCCGCGTCCCCGCCCGAGAGGCGGCGGAACGGGAGCTGTCCAAGCCGATGTACCACGAGAACGACCCGAACCTCCTCCAGCGCGGCCTCGACCGCTTCTGGGAGTGGCTCGGCGACCTCTTCAGCGCCGCGTCCGGCGCCACCCCCGGCGGCGTCCTCGGCCTCGTCGTGGTCGTCCTGTTCGTGGCCGCCGCCGTCGCCGCCCTCTGGTGGCGCCTCGGCACCCCCCACCGCACCCCCGGCGCCACCGCCGACTCCCTCTTCGCGGACGGCCCCCGTACCGCCGACGACCACCGGACCGCCGCCGCCCGACACGCCTCCGCCGGCCGCTGGAACCAGGCGGTCCAGGAACGGATGCGGGCCGTCGTCCGCTCCCTCGAAGAGCGCGCCCTGCTCGACCCCCGCCCCGGCCGCACCGCGGACGAGGCCGCCGCCGAAGCCGGCCGCACCCTGCCCTCCCACGCGGACGAACTGCGCCTCGCGGCCCGCGCCTTCGACGACGTCACATACGGCGGCCGCACCGCCGACGAGCCCGCGTACCGCCGCGTCGAGGAACTGGACACCGCCCTCCAGCGGACCCGCCCCACCCTCGACACCGCCTCCACGGGGACACCCGCATGAGCCGCCCCGCCACCAGCACCACCTCGACCGCCCTCTCCCCGCGCAGGCTCTGGAGCCGTGCCCGCGGCGCGACCCTCGTCCTCGCCCTGGTCCTCATCGGCGGCATCGTCCTCGCGACCATGCGGTCCACCGGCTCCCACGGCGCGCTCGACCCCCGCTCCACCGACCCCCACGGCAGCCGAGCCGTCGCCGAACTCCTCAAGGCCCGGGGCATCACGATCACCCTCGCCACCACCCTCGACGAGGCCACGGCCTCGACCGACACGTCGAGCACCCTCCTGGTCACCACACCCGACCTGCTGACGGAGACCCAGCAGTCCACGCTCCGCCGGTCCATCACGGGATCCGCGGCCCGCACCGTCCTCCTCGGCGCCGGCAGCCCTTCCCTCCCCACACTGGCCCCGGGCGTCTCCGCCGCCACCAGCGTCCCCGTGGAGAACCGCTCCCCCTCCTGCACCCTGGAGGCGGCCAACCGCGCCGGCAGCGTCGACCTCGGCGGCGAGCGCTACGTCACCGACCCCGCCGCAGCCGACGAAGCCTGCTACCCCTCCGACGGTCTGCCGTCCCTGGTCCACCTCCCCGGCCCCGGCACCACCGACACCGTCCTCCTCGGCTCGCCCGACATCCTCTACAACGACCGTCTCGACCAGCAGGGCAACGCCTCGCTCGCCCTGCAACTCCTCGGCTCCCAGCCCCATCTCGTCTGGTACCTCCCCTCCCTCTCCGATACCTCCGGCACCGCCGACGCACCCGACGACGACACCACGGGCAACTTCCTCGCCCTCATCCCCTCCGGCTGGCTGTGGGGCACACTCCAGCTCGCGATCGCGGCCCTGCTCGCCGCGATCTGGCGAGGCCGCCGCCTCGGCCCCCTGGTGACCGAGCGACTTCCCGTCGCCGTCCGCGCCTCCGAGGCCACCGAGGGCCGCGCCCGTCTCTACCGCAAGGCGAACGCCCGCGACCGCGCCGCCTCCGTCCTGCGCACCGCGACCCGGACCCGCATCGCCCCCGTGCTCGGCGTCCCCCTCCGGGACGCCCACTCCCCCGAGCGCCTCCTCCCCGCTCTCTCCGCCCGTCTCCCCGAGACCACCGCGGACCCCAGAAACCTCCTCTTCGGCCCCACTCCCGCCGACGACACCGCTCTCATCCGCCTGGCGGACCAACTCGACGCCCTCGAAAGAGAGGTACGCACCTCATGAGCGCCCCGACCCCCGAGACCGCTACGGACTCGGACAGCGCCCGCGCCTCCCTGGAGGCCCTGCGCACCGAGATCGCGAAGGCCGTGGTCGGCCAGGACCCCGCCGTCACCGGTCTCGTCGTCGCCCTGCTCTGCCGGGGACACGTCCTCCTCGAGGGCGTCCCAGGCGTCGCCAAGACCCTGCTGGTCCGTTCGCTCGCCGCCGCACTCGAACTCGACACCAAGCGCGTCCAGTTCACGCCCGACCTGATGCCAAGTGACGTCACCGGCTCCCTGGTCTACGACACCCGGACATCCGAGTTCTCCTTCCAGCCCGGCCCGGTCTTCACCAACCTCCTGCTGGCCGACGAGATCAACCGCACGCCCCCGAAGACCCAGTCCTCCCTCCTGGAAGCGATGGAGGAACGCCAGGTCACCGTCGACGGCACCCCACGAGCCCTACCGGACCCCTTCCTGGTCGCCGCGACCCAGAACCCCGTGGAGTACGAGGGCACCTACCCCCTCCCCGAGGCCCAACTGGACCGGTTTCTCCTCAAGCTGACGGTCCCTCTGCCCTCACGCGCGGACGAGATCCAGGTCCTCACCCGTCACGCCGAGGGCTTCGACCCCCGCGACCTGAAGGCCGCCGGCGTCCGCCCCGTCGCGGGCCCCGCCCAGCTCGAAGCCGCCCGGAGGGCCGTCGCCAAGGTCTCGGTCTCCCCCGAGATCGCCGGCTATGTCGTCGATATCTGTCGTGCCACGCGTGATTCCCCCTCACTCACGCTCGGGGTCTCCCCCCGAGGCGCCACCGCCCTGCTCTCCACCGCCCGCGCCTGGGCCTGGCTCACCGGCCGGGACTACGTCACCCCGGACGACGTGAAGGCCCTCGCTCTCCCCACCCTGCGCCATCGCATCCAACTGCGGCCCGAGGCCGAGATGGAGGGGGTCACCCCCGACTCCGTCATCAACTCGATCCTCGCCCACGTCCCCGTCCCCCGCTGAGAACGGCGCCCCATGGCCCTCACCGGACGAACCGCGCTGCTCGCCGCCCTCGGATCGCTCCCCGTCGGCATCCTCGCCCCCAGCTGGACGGGGATGCTCGCGGTGAACGCGCCCCTCTCCCTCGCAATTCTGTGCGACTACGCCCTGGCGGCGCCAGTACGAACGCTCCAATTCACCCGAAGCGGTGACACATCCGTTCGACTCGGTGACGCCGCGGACGTCCAGCTCACCGTCACCAACCCGTCCCGCCGCACCCTTCGCGCCCAGCTCCGCGACGCCTGGCCGCCCAGCAGCTGGCTCCTGGGCACCGAGCAGACCTCCTCGCGCCAACGACTGACCGTCCCCGCCGGCGAACGCCGCCGCCTCACCACGAGCCTCCGCCCGACCCGCCGAGGCGACCGCCACGCCGAACGGATCACGGTCCGCTCCTACGGCCCCCTCGGCCTCGCGGCCCGCCAGGGCAACCACGAGGTGCCCTGGACCGTCCGCGTCCTGCCCCCCTTCACCAGCCGCAAGCACCTGCCGTCCCGCCTGGCCAGGCTCCGGGAACTCGACGGCCGCACCAGCGTGCTGACCCGCGGCGAGGGCACGGAGTTCGACAGCCTCCGCGAGTACGTCCCCGGCGACGACACCCGCTCGATCGACTGGCGTGCCACCGCCCGCCAGAGCACGGTCGCCGTTCGCACCTGGCGTCCCGAGCGCGACCGCCACATCCTCATCGTCCTCGACACCGGCCGCACCTCGGCCGGCCGCGTCGGCGACGTCCCGCGCCTGGACGCCTCCATGGACGCGGCTCTCCTCCTCACCGCGCTCGCCTCCCGCGCCGGCGACCGCGTGGACCTGCTGGCCTACGACCGACACCTCCGCGCCCAGGTCCAGGGCCGCTCCGCCGGCGACGTCCTGCCCGCCGTGGTCAGCGCCCTCGCCCCGCTCGAACCCGAGCTCGTGGAGACCGACGCCCGAGGCCTGGCCGCGACCGCCCTCGCCCGCGCACCGCGCCGCTCCCTGATCGTCCTGCTGACGAGCCTCGACGCGGCCCCGATCGAGGAGGGCCTCCTCCCGGTCCTCCCGCAGCTCACCCAGCGCCACACGGTCCTTGTGGCGTCCGTGGCCGACCCTCAGATCGCCCGGATGGCGTCGACGCGCGGCACGATCGAGGGCGTGTACGAAGCTGCGGCCGCGACCCAGACATCGTCCCAGCGCTCCCGCACGGCGGACCAGCTCCACCGCCGAGGCGTCACGGTCGTCGACGCCGCGCCCGATTCTCTGGCTCCCGCTCTGGCGGACGCCTACCTGGCCCTCAAGGCAGCCGGCCGCCTTTGAAAACTGCTCCCGGGCACGGCCTTCGAAAGGGGTTCCGGCCCGTGAACGCAGAAAAGCCCCGCACCATAAGGTGCGGGGCTTTCCCACAATGATTGTTCGGCGGCGTCCTACTCTCCCACAGGGTCCCCCCTGCAGTACCATCGGCGCTGAAAGGCTTAGCTTCCGGGTTCGGAATGTAACCGGGCGTTTCCCTAACGCTATGACCACCGAAACTCTATGAAGTTAACCAACCGGATATCGGCACAGTTCGTTACTTCAGAACTAACACAGTGGACGCGAGCAACTGAGGACAAGCCCTCGGCCTATTAGTACCGGTCAGCTCCACCCATTACTGGGCTTCCACATCCG